>JBAZZG010000003.1:0-295525 GCA_041658905.1 Bellilinea sp. | reverse complement strand
TGCGTTGCCCAAAAATGAGCAGTATTTGGTGATGGCCGCAGTCAGGGTCGTCTTGCCGTGGTCAATGTGACCCATCGTCCCTACGTTCAAATGCGGTTTGCTGCGATCGAATTTCTGCTTTGCCATGGTACTAGACTCTCCTTGAAAGAAAAAATCCTGCAAATGTGATTAGGAATTGGTGACTTTTGCTTTGACGCTCTCGGGGACCGAGGCGTAATGGTCAAATTCCATTGTTTGAACACCGCGGCCCTGGGTTGCTGACCGCAAATCCGTTGTATAGCCGAACATTTCGGCCAAAGGGACCAGCGCCCGCACGGCCTGGGCGTTGCCTGGGCGAATTTCCATGCCCTGGATCTCGCCGCGGCGTGCATTGAGCTGCCCAATAATATCGCCCAGATATTCTTCCGGGACAACAACTTCCACTTTCATAATCGGTTCAAGCAAAGTAGGACCGCCGCGCTGCATTCCTTCTTTGAAGGCAAAAATGGAGGCCATTTTGAAGGCCATTTCGCTCGAGTCCACTTCGTGGTAAGACCCGTCTATCAACCGTACCAGAATATCCGTGACTGGATACCCGGCAATAATGCCCGATTCTGCAGCTTCCTTGACGCCTTTTTCTACTGCCGGAATATATTCCTTGGGGATGGAGCCGCCAATGATTTTGTTCTCGAACTTGACGCCGTTACCGCGCTCCAGCGGTTCCATGCTGAAGACGACATGCCCGTACTGGCCATGACCGCCGCTTTGCTTGGCGTACTTGTAATTGATTTCCGGGACAGCGCGTGAGATGGTTTCGCGGTAAGAAACCCGCGGTCGTCCAACATTGGCCTGAACGCGGAATTCACGCATCATGCGGTCAACAATAATATCCAGATGCAACTCGCCCATGCCGGAAATAATGGTCTGAGCGGTGCTTTCATCGGTGCGGACCTTGAAAGTTGGGTCTTCTTCCGCCAATCGACGCAGCGCTTCGGCCATCCGGTCCTGGTCGGCTGCGGTCTTGGGTTCCACGGCAATCGAAATGACCGGCTCGGGGAAGGTGATGCTTTCCAGGATGATGGGATCTTTGGGGTCGGTCAACGTGTCGCCGGTGAAGCTGTCTTTCAACCCTAATACCGCGCCAATATCACCCGCATAGACTTCGGTAATATCTTCGCGGCGATCAGCGTACATGCGTACCATGCGTCCAATGCGCTCACGCCGGCCTTTCGCCGGATTTAAAACCGCCTCGCCCTGGACTACTTTTCCGGAATAGACGCGGAAATAGGCCAGCCGCCCAACATACGGATCAGCAACGATCTTGAAAACCAGGGCTGCCAGAGGCGCATTGTCATCCACCGGGCGTTCCAGTATGGTTTCAGGGTCATCCGGAGCGTAACCCTTTGCTGCAGGAATTTCCAACGGCGAGGGCAGATAATCGATTACAGCATCCAACACTGGCTGCACGCCTTTGTTTTTTAGCGATGAGCCTGCAAATACCGGGGTGGCTTTATTCTCAATGACCGCTTTGCGCAGTACCGATTTAAGCTCTTCAATTGAAATGGAGTGGCCTTCGAGGAATTTCATAATGAGGTCATCATCAAATTCCGCGATTTTTTCAACCATTACATTACGCGCTTCTTCGGCACCGGTTTTTAGGTTCGCTGGAATATCGCTCTCAATCGGTTCTTTGCCAAGTTCGTCATCCCAGACAGTCGCCCGCATGGTCAGCAGATCGACCACGCCGCGGAATCCAGATTCCTCACCGATTGGCAGTTGCATGGGGATGGGATTTGCTCCCAGGCGCGAACGAATCGACTCGATCGTCCGCTCGAAAGAAGCCCCCGTGCGGTCCATCTTATTAACAAAGCAAATGCGCGGAACCAGGTAGCGGTCCGCCTGACGCCAGACCGTCTCGCTTTGAGGTTCAACGCCCTGAACGGCATCGAAAATAACCACACCACCATCCAGAACACGCAAGGAGCGTTGTACTTCGGCGGTGAAATCGATGTGGCCCGGGGTGTCGATCACATTGATCTGATACCCCTTCCACTCGGCTGTGACTGCCGCCGACACAATGGTAATCCCACGTTCGCGTTCCTGCGCCATCCAGTCCGTCACAGTCGTGCCGTCGTCTACAGAGCCGATGCGGTAAGTCCGCCCGGTGTAGAACAGGATTCGCTCGGTCGTCGTGGTTTTCCCGGCGTCGATGTGGGCGATAATCCCGATATTACGACACTTATCTAACGGAAAAGTACGAGGCATGATTCGATACTCAATAATGAAAGCGTAAAGATCAATTAAACCCGATAATGGGAGAACGCACGGTTGGCTTCGGCCATTTTGTGGGACTCTTCGCGTTTGCGAACCGAAGTACCCGTGTTGTTGGCCGCATCCATCAACTCAGCCGAGAGTTTCTCAGCCAGCGATTTACCGGTGCGGGCGCGAGCGGCATCGGAAATCCAGCGCATGGCCAGCGCAACACGGCGGCCGGAGGGAACTTCGATCGGCACCTGATAGGTGGCGCCGCCAACACGGCGGGGGCGAACTTCCATCGCCGGGCCGACATTCTTAAGCGCCTGTTCAAAAATCTCAACCGGGTTGCGGCCAGTCTTTTCCTGAACCATGTCGAGTGCTTCATAAACCACACTGGTGGCAGTGCTTTTCTTGCCGCTGCGTAGAATGCGGTGAATGAAGGTTGTAATATAGACGCTGTTATAGCGAACGTCTGGAATAATTACGCGATTTTCGGGTTTAGTACGACGCATGTAACCTTCTCCGTCCTGGGAACTAAATTATTTCTTGGCGGCCTTTTTGGCGCCATACTTTGACCGGCTCTGAGACCGTTTGGCAACACCCGTGGTATCCAGAGTGCCGCGCACAATGTGGTAACGTACACCCGGCAGGTCCTTGACACGACCGCCGCGCACTAAAACCACCGAGTGCTCCTGCAACTGGTGACCTTCGCCCGGGATGTAGGCTGTAACTTCGATCCCGTTCGAAAGCCGAACGCGGGCAATCTTCCGCAGCGCCGAATTTGGTTTCTTCGGGGTCATGGTGCGGACGACGGTGCATACGCCGCGTTTCTGCGGTGCGCCAGAGTCCTGGCGCGTGCGATGCTGATGCATCGAATTGAAGGTGTATTGCAGAGCCGGGGCTTTGCTCTTGGCCTTCTTGGTCTGGCGACCTTTGCGGATCAATTGGTTAATGGTTGGCACTTTCGTTTGTCTCCAGTCGAGTGTTCCTGTGGCGGTATTCCGCCAGATGAATTCTGTCTTTCTTTTCAACAAGGGAGGCCATCGAGTGCAATGATGGCCTCATGATTGTCCGGTTAACGTTCGCGAACAGGAAAGGCACGAAGATCGATTATATCATTACAAATTTCGACCGTCAACCTTTCACCTGCTCCTTACAACAAATCATCAAACTCTTGGCCAACACCCAGCAATCCGGTGGAGGTCTGCGGTGGGCGAACGCGCTCTTCGTCCTTGCCAAACTTGATCACTTCGCCCGTGTCCATGGTGGCTTCCATCGCCAGGCCAAGACTTTGCAGCTCCTTTACCAGAACGCGGAAGGAAGCCGGCAGGCTAGGTTCTTCGATCGGCTCGCTCTTGACGATCGACTCGTAGGTGGAAACGCGTCCCTGGATATCATCCGACTTGACGGTGAGCATTTCCTGCAGGGTGTAGGCAGCGCCATAAGCTTCCAGCGCCCATACTTCCATTTCACCAAAGCGCTGACCGCCGAATTGAGCCTTACCTCCCAGCGGCTGCTGGGTTACCAGCGAGTACGGGCCGGTGGAGCGAGCGTGGACTTTATCCTCGACCAAATGGTGCAGCTTGAGCATCGTCATCACGCCGACGGTTACCGGATTGTCGTAAGGCAAACCGGATTTTCCATCGCGCAGGAGCATCTTGCCGATTACCGGGAGTGGAATGCCGGTGCGGGCAGTGAAGTTCTCGGCAATCTTGCGAATTTCAGCGCTGGTGGCCTTGGCATCGTACTCAGCCTCGTTTTTGTCGAGCCACATGCGCGTGCAGGTATCGATGGCGCGTTGATCCTTGATATCCAAATCGGGATCAGAATTCACTTTTTCGCGTTTGGCCAACAAATCTTCGGGTTTGTAACCTTTGTTGCGCAGCCAGGTTTCTAACACAGCCCAGCGGGCATACGATTCATCGTAGGCAATGCGGTCCATGTCGTACTCTGACCCCGCCAGGATCTGTTCCATATAAAGCAGGCGAACTTCATCATCATCGCGGATATTGTTCGGGTCGTAGGTCTGTTCGGTCAACCAGGCCCAACCCTGATCGGCTGCTTCCTTCCAGGCCTCGTCGATCATCCAGGCGCGGCCCAGTTCAGCTTCAATTTCCTGCTCGTTAGCGCCGTCAAAGACGGGGCTCACAGCGCGGAAACCAAGTCGCAGCGCTGCCCAGCCCAGGTGGGTTTCCAGCACCTGACCGATGTTCATACGACCAGGGACGCCCAGGGGGTTGAGGATGATATCGACAGGAGTACCATCTTCCAGGAAAGGCATGTTTTCAACCGGAACCACGCGGGAGACCACACCTTTGTTCCCGTGGCGACCGGCCATTTTATCACCAGCAGTAATCTTGCGGCGCTGCGCAACGGAAACGCGCACCATCATATCCACGCCGGCAGAAAGGTCAGTGTTATCCTCGCGGGTGAAGACTTTGACGTCCACCACTTTGCCGCGCTCGCCGTGCGGCATACGCAGCGAGGTATCTTTCACATCGCGCGATTTCTCGCCGAAGATGGCGCGCAGCAGGCGTTCTTCGGGGGTCAGTTCTTTTTCACCCTTTGGGGTAATTTTGCCGACCAGGATGTCATTCGGGCCTACTTCAGCGCCGATGCGGATGATACCGTGCTCGTCCAGGTCTTTGATGGCGTCCTCGCCAACATTGGGAATGTCGCGGGTGATTTCTTCAGGACCCAGCTTGGTGTCACGGGCTTCCACTTCATATTTCTCGATGTGCACCGAGGTGAAGCGGTCATCCTGCACCAGACGTTCGGAGATGAGAATGGCATCTTCGAAGTTGCCGCCTTCCCAGGAGAGGAAGGCCACCACCACGTTCTGACCGAGCGCCAGATTACCGTTGACGGTCGAGGAGGAGTCCGCCAGCACGTCGCTTTTGTGAACATGCTGCCCTTTGACAACTGCCGGGCGTTGGTCCGTGCAAGTGGACTGGTTGGAGCGCTGGTATTTGCGCAAGTTATAGGTGCGCAGACCCGATTCGCCGCGAACAACGATTTGTTTACCAGAGACAGAAACCACGTCTCCGGCTTCTTCGGCCACCAGCACCTGTCCGGAATACAACGCGGCATAGGCTTCCATCCCCGTTGAAATCAGCGGGATGTCGGGGTTGATCAGCGGAACCGCCTGCGCCTGCATGTTCGAGCCCATCAATGCGCGGTTGGCGTCGTCATGCTCCAGGAAGGGAATCAGCGAAGCGCTGATTCCGACCACCTGGTGCGGGGCAACGTCCATATAATTGACTTTGTCAGGAGTTGCCACCACAAAATCGGAATGGTGCCGCGACATGATACGCTGGGTGTCGAACTCATCGTACCCGTTGAGAGGCGTATTGGCCTGAGCGATGGCGAATTTATCTTCTGCATCGGCGGAAAGGTAAACCACTTCCTCCGACACGAATGGAACTACAAAAATAGTCGTCTGGCCAAGCTTTTTGATGGCCGGAAGCATCTTCTTGGTGATGCGCTCCCCTGAAACGACAATAATCTGTCCCGATTCGGCGTCTTTTAAATCTTCAGCAACGGAGCGCCCGACCAGGCGGGGATCATCCGGTGAGAGAGCTTTGATCACTCGGCGATACGGCGTTTCGATAAAACCGTACTCGTTGACGCGGGCGAAACTAGCCAACCGGCCAATCAGGCCGATGTTCGGGCCTTCCGGCGTCTCGATCGGGCAAATACGGCCGTAATGGGAGTGGTGCACGTCGCGGACATCGAAGCCGGCGCGCTCGCGGCGCAGACCGCCGGGGCCCAGCGCAGATAGCGTGCGTTTATTGCGCAGCTCTGCCAGCGGGTTGGTCTGATCCATGAATTGCGAGAGTTGGCTGGAGCCAAAGAATTCGCGTAGTGCGGCTACCACCGGACGGATATTGATCAGGCTGACCGGGGAGGTCTGGTCCTGGTCGCGGATGGACATGCGTTCTTTGATCACTCGCTCCATGCGGCGCAAGCCGATGCGCAGCTTGTTCTGCACCAGTTCGCCGACGGTCTTGACGCGGCGGTTGCCAAGGTGATCGATGTCATCCTTGTCTTCTTTTTCGTTGTTGATCATGATCATGCGACGGATGAGATAGACAATGTCCCAGCGAGTCACATTGCGATGTGACATGGGGATTTTATCCATCAGATCCAGCTTCTGGTTGAGCTTGTAGCGCCCAACCCGCTCCAGATCGTAATGCCGTTGATCAAAAAGCTGTTCTTCCAGGAACTGGCGGGCATTTTCGATGGTGGCTGGGTCACCCGGGCGCATGCGCTTGAAAAACTCGATCAGCGCTGCTTCGGCAATGGTCTGGTTGCCAGTAAGGTCCCATGGGGGTTCCTGGCGGAAAGTTGAAGGGATGAACAGGCGCTCGGGGTTGTTGTCAACGTCCTGGAACAACGCCATCAGTTCCTCATCCGAACCTGTTTTGATGGGCGAATCCTCGAGGCCGTCCGTGATGGCAGCCAAAGCCCGTAGGAAGATGGTGATGGGAACAGTGCGTTTGCGATTGAACTTGAGAATCAGGTAGTCGTTCTTGCGAGTCTCAAATTCCATCCAGGCGCCGCGGTCAGGGATGAGCTTGGCGGAGGCCAGGCGGTGGCCGCTGGTGCGGTCAACCGGTGCTTCGAAGTAGACACCTGGGGAACGAATGAGCTGCGAAACCACCACACGCTCGGTTCCATTAATAATGAAGGTGCCCTTGTCGGTCATCTGAGGGAAATCCCCCAGGAAAATGTCCTGTTTAATCGGCTCGGGAACATCCGGCCCAGCCAGGAGGACCGACACATACAATGGGCAGGCATAGGTTAAGTCGCGCTCGACGCATTCCTCAATCGAATGCTTGGGATCGCCAAACCAGAACTTGAGATCCCACTGTTTCGATTCATCGGCCTTACTGGGGAAATAAAGTTTCATTCCCTTGTTGTAAGACTCAATCGGGGACACTTCATTGAATAAGTCACCCAAACCCTCTTTTTTCAAGCGCTCGAAGGAATCGAGTTGAACTTCGATCAGGTTGGGCAGGTCAAAAACGACCGGGATGCGAGCGTAAGACCTAACAGGTAAAACAGAAGACTGCATTTTTCGCTCCTGACGTGCAATTGGCAGGATAAATTGTGGCTAGATACGACATCAGCGCGTACTAGGGCATAATACGCAAACAGTAATTATATCAAAGCGTCAATGGAAGGTCAAGAAAATTGAGAATATTGGTGACAGGAATTTGGATTTGATTTCCGAATAATTCATTATAACGCGTTTTTGTGGGCTGGTACAATTTTTTTACGTATGTTCAACCCACAGGGCACAAAAACACGCGAAAACCGAACGCACCCTTCGACTTCACGGCGCACATTGACAAAATCTTCTGTCGTCCCTTCGTCTATGCTACTCGATCACCCAATTCCCAGCCTGAACCGGGATGCGGCGCATGGAAATAATCTCGCCGGTCATGCCCCCATGTCCGCCTAAGGTGAGCACCCCAAAAGACGGCGCCGGCCAGGTCGCCGGTGTCACTGCCGCCGAACCGGGGTTGAAAAATAGGATTCCATCCTCAGCCAGGTTGACTGCATGGTGCGTATGCCCAAAGATCATTACGTCATGCCCGGGCATGCTGCGCAACAGCAGGCGCTTATAACGCGCGAAATGGTAGCCCACCGTGGCGTACTTCAACTTGTCCAACCAGTAATGCCAAAAGTTGCCCATGCCGTGTTGCATGGCGATGCGAACGCCGCCCGTGGTAAATGACCGCGCCCAGGGCAGCGTGCCGGCAAAAGCCCAATCGCGGTTGCCGCGTACGGCCACTACCGGAGCGACCTGCGAGAGTTCCGCGAGCACAGCCGGAGAACAAATATCGCCGGCATGCAGAATGGCTTCCACCTTAGCCGCGCTTAGCCCGGGGAGCAGGTCTGGGTGCAGGCTGCGCACCCGGTCCGGGATATGGGTATCCGCAACCACACCCAGGCGGCGGACCGTGCTCAAACCTTCAGGCAGTGGGACAAATTCCGACACTCTTACCCCTTAGGCCTGCTGGGTGTGGTTCAGCATTGCCAGGACTTCTTGTTTGGCCTGGTCAGCGCTGCAAAATTTGACGGTACGCAGACCTAAAGCCTGCGCAGCTTTGATGTTTTCACCATAATCATCGACGAAGATGGCTTCCTCAGGGTTGGCTCCAAGTTTTTCCAGCACCCAGCGGAAGAGTTCAGGTGCGGGTTTCCGCATCCCGGTCTCAGCCGAAAAAATGACGACATCGAAATAGGGATCCAGGCTGCCCCAGTGTTTCGTGATGTTCGCACGGGTTCCTAACCAAGCATTGCTGAGCAACCCGGTACGGACAGACGGGCGCAGATTGTTGATGAATTTCAACAAGTCATAATCCATCCGGTCACCAACCCACCACTGACGGATAAAATCCGGCCGATCTTCCGGCACCACCCCCAGCTGATCGAGCGCCCAAGTCCAATGATCCGCATCTGATTTTTCGCCGCGCTCCGCCTGCTGCGAAGACTCGCTGATAAAGATGATGTCAAACAACTGCCGCAGCGTGACGCCATAGCGCTGCGCCAATGCCTCGCGCGGCGCCGAGTCAAAGGTGCGCAGCAGGACACCGCCCATATCAAAAATGACTGTTTTGATCACAACGTAAACCTCTGTCTTAAATATTACATACTCGGGCAGAAGGAAATAAATCAGACCTCAGCCCGAGCGATTTTTGCTTCGAAAAAGTATATCACATGTCCATTTATGCGGGTTTGCACCGCGCCAAAGATGGTTATCCTTTATTCGCGACATCCTTTCCAGGGCGCAGTTCTTTTTCAAAGTAGCGCGTCTCATATTGCACATGCATACCTGCCTTTTGGTATAACCCCAACGCGCCGGTAAGATTTTCAGCATCGACGTACAAACCAACGCGTTTTCGTCCGCGCCGGTGCATCTCGCGGAAAGCGTTGCGCAGCAGCGCCAGCCCGAGACCCTGCTTGCGCCACGGGCGCCGCACCGAGAGTGACCCCACCCAGCCGGTTTCCTGGTCGTCCGCCAGGGAAATGGCATTGAAATCCGCGCCGGCCACCTGCTCGCCGTCCAGCGCTATGAAACACGCCGAAAGGTCAACGGTCTCGTCATGCAGCAGCATGTTTTTGCGCCGTTCGAAGTAAGTTTCAAATGGCTCGGGGATGACGCCGTAATGATCCAGAAAAGCCTCCTGTTCGGCCTGCAGCGCTCGGCGTAGATCGGCTTCATCCGGCTGGATGGTGTGCAGGACGATGCCCTCCGGAAATACCGGTTCCGGGATGGAGCCATTCAGTTCGATCGTCATGCGGTAATTCGAACGCACATGCTTATAACCGCAGCTGTTCAAAAAAGCCTGCGCGTCGGACTGCACGCCATAAGCCCACATGCCAAGGGTCACCCGCAGGCCCTCGGGAGCTTTTCCCAATTCCTGCACGGCCCGCGATTCCAGCCAACGGGTAATTGCAGTTCCAACCCCTTCACACTTGCGCCGCGGGTGTATTCTGACAAACCCGAACATGCGCACATGCGGCGCTGCGCCTGCCCAAAAATCTGAATAGCCTATCACGTTTCCATCGGCCGTGCGGACGACGCTGGTGTCGGTTGCCGGATTAAGGTCCAGTGTATTCAAGTCTGTGATGAATTCGTTCAGAGTGACGATATTATGCCCGGCGAACGAACGATCAGAGGCGTTGATTAATTCCACAACTTCCGCATAATCGGCTTCCGTAACAGAATTCAGGGATAAGGTTTTTAGCTGGGTCATTTGTTCTTCCATGATGAATTCCCTGGTATGGATGGATTGCCGGAAATGCGTGAATTCGCGCGCCTTTCCGGCAAATTAATTGGCGGTTTGCAACTGCTCCCACTCCCGGCGCAGGACGCCCATAAACACCTCGTCGTAGCGCACACCGGCTTTAAGCAGGTTACCATTGAGATGGCCTTCATGCTTGAATCCGGCTTTTTCATACGAGGCCATGGCGCGCTGGTTAATGCTGAATACATCCAGTTGGATGCGGTTCAAATTCAGCATGGTGAAACCGTAACGCAGAATGATGCGCATGGCGTCGGTGCCGTAACCCTTGCCCCATAACTCGCGTACGCCGATGCCAATCCCGACCCAGGCGCTGCCGACCTGCCAGTTAAAGCCCTCCAGTTCGATCATGCCAATCTTGCGGTCGTCATCCAGCTTTTGGATCATGAAAGCATGCATTCCTACGATTTCTTTTTCAAAAAATTCCTTGGTCAACTTGAAATTGTAGCGGTTGGCTGCGCCGGCATCCAACAGCCGCTGGTACTCGCTGTCAACATTCCATTCCTCGATTAACTTAAGATCCTCGTCCAAATTCATGATAATTAAACGCACCAGTTGGCCAGTGAAAATCGGGTTGTTCATGATTGCACCCCTGCGTTGTGGATTTTCCATTCGTCCTGCAAGATTTCCATAAATATTCGGTCCCATAACTTTTCGGAGCGGTAAACATTCTCCCGCTGCCGCACCGCTGCCTTGAATCCAGCCGCTTCCAGGGCTTGCTTGACATCCGGTTCGTACTCTCCGGACGTGGTGTGCATGGAGTAAAGTCCCAGTTCTTCCAGCCCATAGCGCAGCGCCATTTGCAGCGCCTCGTCAAAATAGGCCTGCCGCATTTCAGCTTCTCCGATCACCACCTTGAAAAAAGCATGGCGGTTGAACCAGAAAACATGCGGTAAAGTCAAAATCCCCAGAAATTGGCTGTCCGCTTTGCGCCGCAAAGCGAACAAGAAGAAATTGTCCTTTTCGACCCCCTTCTTCAACTCCTCCTCTCGTTTTTTCTTGACCTCGAAAACGGTCAACGGATGTGGCACGCCATCCCAGTCGATCACCGCCGCGTAGTTGGGGTCGTAAGTAAAGGCTGCTTCAATAGCTGCATCTTTTTCAGGGTCGTAAGCCTCCAGTACCAGATTTTCAGATTGAAACAATTGCGTTGTGAATGTCATGGTCCCTCCTTGGCTATGATTTGAATTTTTTATAATTTCGAGGTTGGAATTAATGATGGCTGGCGGCCGTAGCCGGCGCCATTAAGCAGCGCCAGCTACGGGGTATTGCACCAGATTTGGGAAGCGGACAGGCGAGAGCATGCCGGCTTCGGTGGAAAGGATATCCATCCATTCCAGCTCGCGGTAGAAGTTCCAGAAGTCCGAGTACTGTTCGGTGCTGCCGACCAGGTCATAAACAACCGGCACGCACAGCCGGCGGAACATGCCCGCCTTCATGTCACGTTTCATTTGCTGGTAGGCTGGCCGCTGGGCTTCGTCCGGTGAATTGATGTCGAGGTAAATCGCAACCAGATTTTGATCCTCGTGCTGCTCGCGAATCACGCAAAGCCCGGTGAACAGGTTGTGCTTGGCCATCCGGCTGTAAGACTGATGCGCGGGCAAATCACCCAGCACATACAGACCCATCGCCGCAGACGAGCCAGCCCGGTCCATATTCAAATAATCGACGCGGTATCCGCCAAATTTCATCAAGGTTTCAAACATGGTGTCCTCCATTTGAGGAGTCTTGCCAGACTGCGAAAAATGTCCTGCTTGGTTACGATCGCGCTCCGGGCGCCCAACAACTTCGCCATGAGAAAGGGTTGCAGCAGTCATAAGGTTCACTCGCAAAGGGTTAATCGGGTCGCAACAAAAAAGCCGCGGGGTTCTTCCTTCCCCCGCAGCTTGATGTTCATTTCGCTGAACAAAAACAAAACAGCCACGGGTTTGGAGTGCTCCCGCGGCTGCCGGTAAATTCGTTGATCAGTAAGTTACCGAGAGACAGGCGCACTCCGAGAAGGTGCAGCTACACCACCGCCATCGACGGCAGTGTGTCCGCTGAAAAGGGAACTGATAACAAAGTTTTTAGCCATTCTCGCGTGCTCCTTTCTTTAGGATAACAGAACAATTTTACAGATATTTACAATACTTGTCAATAGTTTAATCTACTTTTAACCTTAAAATATTCATTGTTTGTGTCATATCTATTCAGGGTAAAATTCAGATGACCGGCCGCACGGAATTATGCAATAATGATAGGGATGGAAGACTGGATTGGCCATCATCCCGGTTAAACAACCTTCAGGAAGGAACTTAATTATGATGTCAATTCTATTAGTTCTGGCGCTTGTCATTGCTATCATTGCGGTTATCTTTGCGCTGCAAAACACCGCCGCTGTCACCGTTTCTTTTTTCGTCTGGCAGTTCCACGAATCTCTGGCTCTGGTGCTGCTGCTGACCGTCATCCTTGGCGTGCTAATCGGCATCCTGACCATCCTGCCAGGTTCCATTCGCAGCAAATGGCGCATTTCTTCTCAGCGGAAGAAGGTCGACATTCTTGAAAAAGCACTCCAGGCAGAGAAGGTGCAGCGCGAAGATGCCGTTCGTCAACTCGAGCTGCTGAAGAACCCGCCCGCCCCCGAGCGTGAACCCGAACCGCCTGCCAGCGAGACTCAGGCTGCTGTTCCACCCATTCCGCCGCCCCCTGCTTAATTCCCCCAACTCTGATTGCAATCGATCCGTTGTCTCAACGCAGGTCTTGTCGAGAGGCAGGGCCTGATATGGTTTGGCAAACAATCCATTTGAGTTAATTCTACGTAACCATTCATACCGTAAAACCTAAAAACAAGTGGGAAAAGAGTTCAGGTTGAAAATGAATAAATCATTTTACCTGGCGCTGATTAAGGAATAAAATAGACCGCAATGGAATATCATCCCAGTGCTTCCCCATTTCAGAAACCCATTGTCCTGCCCGAAAAAGTCGCTATTATAACCGACAGTACCTGCGATATCCCCAGTATCTGGCGGGCGCAGTATAACTTGCAGGTCATTCCACTCACCATCGTCTGGGGAGACCAGCAATATTTGGATGGCGTCGATATTCGGCCAGATGAATTTTATGCCCGGTTACCGCAGTCCGATCTGCATCCGACCACTTCACAGCCCGCGCCGCAAAACTTCCGCGCAGCCTACGATCAGGCAGTAACGGATGGTGCCCAGTCAATTTTAGTATTTACCTTAAGCAGCGCTATGAGCGGTACTTACTCGTCTGCTGTCCAGGCTGCTACTGACTCGCCTGTCCCGATCACGGTGGTCGACTCGAAAAGCAATTCAATGGGCCTTGGCTGGCAGGTGCTGGCTGCCGCTCGCGAACTGGGAAACGGCAGAGATGCCGCGGCGGCGCTGGCCGCAGCCGAAAAAGTGCGGGAGGGACTGGTGTACCTGATCACCCTGGATACGCTGGAGTACCTGGACCGCGGTGGGCGGATTGGCGGCGCCGCGCAATTCATCGGAAACCTGCTAAAGATCAAGCCGCTCATTTACGTTAACCATGATACCGGCAAAGTCGAGGCGGGTATCCCGGCTCGGACACGAAGTCGGGCAGTCGAAGGACTCTACAAAGACTTCTTTCACCGGCTGGATGGCAACGGCAAACTGCATCTGGTGGTACTGCACAATGGTGCTGCCGATGAAGCGGAGCAACTGGCTGAACGGGTAAATATAGAATATAACCCGGCTGAACTATTTATCTCGCTGACTTCTCCCATCCTGGGGGCGCACACCGGCCCGCGCGCCCTGGCGTTGTGCGGCTATCGCGAAGCATAAAAAGAATTCCTCGAAAGTTGAGGGTTCGACAGCACCGGGCTCTTCCATCGCCCGTGTTAGAATCACCGTAGGAAACCATTTAATGCGTACACTGCGGGGAAATCTCCTGCGGCACCTGGGCGTGCTACTCTTTTATACCGTCTTAACCCTGGCCCTCACTTACCCGTTGGCTTTGCACCTAAGCGATTCGGTGCTTGGCGGTACCGGTGATAACCTGTACTTTGCCTGGTTGACCGGCTGGTATGAGCATGCTTTTTTTGACGGCGGCGGCCATCCCTTTTTCAGCCAGTGGATGAATTACCCGGAAGGCTGGAACCTCTCCACCACCGACACCGCGCTGGCTGCTGTTCTCCCCGGCGCCTTTTTTAGCCATTTCTTCGGCCCCATTGCCGGGTATAACCTGGCAATGTTGCTCACCTTCGTGCTATCGGGCTGGGCAATGTACTGCTGGGTGCGCCACCTGACCCGTTCCGAAGGCGCGGCGCTGCTGGCAGGAGCGGTATTCGCCTTTCTACCCTTCCGCATGGCCAAGCTATTGATCGGTCACCTGAACCTGGCAGCGACTCAATGGTTTCCGCTGTTCTTCATGGGTTTGACGGGAATCCTTCGCAACGAAGCCAGAGGTTGGTGGCAGCCGGCTGTTCTGGCTGCGGTCAGCCTGGGGCTCATTGGCTTCACCTCGATGTATTATCTTTACATGGTATTGCTGGTCGCATTGGTATTTGTGCTGGCCTACCTGCTATTCAGTAGATTGGATGTCTTGACGAAAACCGCTTTCTGGAAGCAGGTGGGGATTTTTATCGTACTGGCTGTGCCACTGCTCTATCTATCTGTACAATACTTCTTTAACCTGGCTACAACCGGTACTATCCTCAGCCGCGACTGGGAATATGCCAGCATGTATTCGGCTAGCCCGACCGATTTCTTTTTACCCTCCACCGACCACTTTTTATTCGGACGCTGGGTCGGCAGCCACTTCAACCGCGACCTGTGGCCTGAGGCGACGTTATACATTGGCCTGGTAACCCTGGTGTTGATCGGTTTTGCCGTTTGGAAGCGAAAATCGACCGGGTCCAGCACGCTGGTGTGGGCAGCGCTGACCGCTGCGCTGGCCGCCTTCATCCTGGCGTTGGGCACGGATCTGCACTGGAATGCCGAGCGGGTAACGGTCGCTGTGCCGGCATTTTTACAGCCGCTTTTGGGGCGCAGCGAGACGCCCCTCTTTTTGCCAACCTACTGGCTGTTCAATCATTTGCCTTTCTTCGACCGCATGCGGGCGCTTGCGCGTTTTGGCCTGTTCACCAACGTATTTACCACCCTGTTGGCCGGGTTGGGCGCGGCTGCCTTGCTGCAGCGCGGCAAAGGACGCTGGCGGGCTGGCGCCGCAATGGCGTTGATGGTGCTGGTGTTATTGGATTTCTACCCTGGTCCGTACACCGGCCAGTTGACCAAAATCGAGCCGCGTCCGCTGGATACCTGGCTGGCGTCCCAGCCAGGGGACGGCGCGGTAGCGATGTTTCCGTTCGAACAGGTGCAGGATCAGATCAACGTTTTTGCAAATTTAATACATGGCAAACCCTTCATCGGCGGCCTGTTCAATGCCTATCAACCGCCCCAATATCTAAACATCAAACCAACGCTCGACCAGTTCCCGGCCCCACAGGCGGTTGATTTGCTGCACGAGCTGAGGATAACGTATATTGTGGTGGATACTACCGCCTACGGCGATTATCCGCTGGTGGAGCGAGAACTGGAAGTAAACGGCCTGATGCTGCTTACCGAACAGGGGCAGTACCAAGTGTATGGGTTTGGTGAATAGCGCGAAGCATAATCCAAAACTACCATAAGCGTTACCGCATCTTGGTGGCTGGCCTGGATATTTACGATATTCACCATTTCTTTATCCAGGGATATGCCTACAATCGCGAGGTTATTCGAGAAAGATCCGGCCTCGAACCCCAGGAATATTTTGAAGAAATGCTTGTGTTTATTCAATCGAATGTAAATCAAACCATCATCAACGAAGATCTTAATTCGTTGCTGCCAGCGCATAAATTTCAGCAAATTCGGAAAATCTTGCTTCCGGAAACGATAGCCCTGTTGGAAAATGCCCTTGGCCAAGAATTGTAGGTTTGTGCACGAGTTTGGCAGGAATCAAATAACCAACGTACCCCAGAGGCAGCTCGAACAACCGGTGTTGAGCTGCCTGCCTTCCAAAATACTTATTTGGTAGCATCAGCGCAGACATTCGCGCGAATGGCTTAGCCTTTCCTGGTCTTGTTTGCCCAACGAGCTTGCTGGGCTTTTTTGATATTTTCAAGCCGGGCCCGTTGTTGCGCTTCCGTCGGCTTTTTCTTTTCAGGTACGTTGGGTCTATCTTTCGCTTCAAAGATGTCACCTATAACATGCCTGGGCTTTGTTCCCAGCGCTTCGATCAGTTCTCTGGCGTCACCGGTATCAGCAACCAGCGTATCGCCTTCAAGGTGGGCGTCGCCTTTACTGATGAGCCACGTCTGGGTATCCCAGGATCCACTGCTCCTTTTGCCGGCAAGACGTAGAATATGGCCTTTCTCGCCAACATCATGGTAGCGAAACGTGGTGAATTCGTCTTTCGAGCGTACAACGATCCGGAAGTAGTCGCCTTCACCCTTCGTTCCTGGCTTCGCACGCTTCCTTCCTTCAGGTTGAGCCAAAGCGCGTTCACGAGATGTCATTTCCTGCCATCTTTGCTGCGCCTTAGCAATATTTTCCTTCGCTGCTTCTTTCTGCCTGGTATTAGTCATTTCATTCACCTCCATATAACCTTATGCACCTTCGATCATGCAGATAATGCCGGCAACCAGCGTTTCCCACCAAACAAATAGGTCAATGCCAGCCCAGCTATAAATCCACCGATGTGCGCCATGTATGCCACACCGCCCGTATTTGCGGTACTGGTAATCGAACCAATGCCGCTAAACAACTGCAGAATAATCCATAAGCCAATAACCGTCAGTGCAGACATTGGAATCACGCCTCTGCCCATCAACACATGTACTCTTCCTCTTGGGAACATCACGATATAGGCGCCCAGCACACCGGCAATTGCCCCAGACGCTCCCAAATTCGGCACGTTCGATCCGATACTAAACGCCAACTGGGCAAAAATTGCCGCAATGCCACAAAGCAAATAAAAGATCGTGAACCTGGTATGTCCGAAACGATCTTCCACGTTGTCGCCGAAAATCCACAGGTAAAGCATGTTACTCAGCAGGTGTAACCACCCTCCATGCATAAACATGGATGTAAAAAGCGTCAAAAAATCACCGGATGGATTGGCAAGGAAACGGCTGGGTACAAAAGCCCACTTGATAACAAAAGCATCACCCGCGCTTAGCTCTATCAGGAAAACCAGGACATTCAGAGCGATCAACGCGTAAGTGACTACAGGAACGATTCTGCGTGTGCTATCATCATCACCAATTGGGAGCATAAGGTCTTATCCTTTCCTTCCGGAAAACAGCCTGCCAGATGACCAGTTAAACCTGTCCACAAAACAATTTTTTCATATCCCGCGGTGTTCCTTGGATGTCTACTGGCCATCTGGCTACTCAGACTGGTTAGTCATCGGTAATTAATGTCACATCCATGATCAGAAGCGACCGGTTACCGGGGGCGTTCTGGTGGGATAGAGTCGTCCGGTGGTGGAGGTATGTGATCTTCTACAACCGTCTGTCTGACGCTTACGTGCCCGCGCGGACGGTAGAAAAGCACATAAACCAGCCTTTCCAGAGCCCAGGCGATCAACGCGTAAACAATCATGGCAATGATGGACGAAACTTCCAGCACCATTCCCTCAGCAGATGGCGACCCTTTCAGACTCGCAAAGGGGGCCAGGAAAGGATTGGTCACAGTGTAAAGTAACACTGCAAATGGGTTGCCAGGATTGACTGCGATCAACTTAAACAATATACGCAGTCCAATCGCAGCTTCGAGAAGGCCAAACAGCAGCCAGATTAGTTGTGTGGCTTTGAAGGTGGTGGCACGTTGTGCCTGACCTGCTTCATGATGTTCCGTTCTTACCTCTTTATATTCAGTCATTTTATTCTCTCTCCTTAATCGTCAGGTTGTTGCTGGGTGTAACCGTGTATACACCTTGCTCGGCGCGTTTAGCTGACAACATGCCGGCCAGGTTTGAGCAAAACGCCCAACAGTAGGCCAAGAACCATGGACATCGTGATTGCCACCCAGGGGTATCCTGAAACCTTCTTGCTCAGGTCGCCAGGAACGTTGCTTACAACGCCCTGGACTTTCGCGTTGTATTGATGCAAACCTTGCCCAATGGATTTATTCAGGGTCTTCACAGCAACCTCTGCCGTTTTTATCGGACGTTCTGCCAGTTGCTCGAATTTCATGTTCAATCCCGTAACGGCATCGTCTTTTAATACGGACAGGTCTCTTTTTGCCCTGTCAAAATCCCGATTAATGCGTCTGTCAAATCGTTTACCGTTCATCTTCTTTGTCCTTTCTTGATTTCATCATGAAAGTGCTCGAAGGGCCTTCAACCATAGCGGAATCCGCTACCCAGTCGAAGTGCACATCTGGATCTTGCGGCGGCATGGGCTGGGAGTAACGTTCATATCCAACCAGATGGATGCCATGCAGTTCGTGCAACCGCTCGCGATACCAGATATCAAAAGCGTGGTCCGAGGAAATGAGCAGTCCTAGTGCCTGGGCAACATCGGGAGCTTCCAGAGTGGTTACAGCCGTCGCTCCAAACGAGTTCTCCATCAATGCCATTCTTTCATGCGTGATGCCCAATCGCTGGCGTGAAGCTTCGTATTGTCTTTGGCGAGAGCCGGACAATTCCTGACAAAATCTTCGCCAGGCTTCCACTTTACCGGCCTGAATAGGAAATGTGAGAACAATCTTCGTTAGAGCCAACCTCTCCATGTATGAACCTTTTTCTACTCATTCCTTCTTCACATCTGTCTTAAGGTTCAATATAATGAAGTAGCGTCTCAACAGCGTAACAAGGAGCCGTGAAATCGCAGACCAGCCCAAAGCTTTGCATATCCTGGCGTTCGGTCCGCCTGAAGTTCGCCTGGGTGAAGACCTGGTAACCTTCCCAACGCGCAAAACGCAAGCGTTGATGTTCTATCTTGCCATCGGGGCCGGGCAGCAAACCCGCGCGCATCTGGCCAGCTTGCTTTGGCCCGAATCAAGCCCTGAGCGCAGTTACGCATCGCTGCGTAACACATTGAGCCGCCTACAAACTGCTTTGCGCCAGGCAAGCGGCCAGGCACAGGTAACCTACCTTTCCATCACAAACACTACCTTGGGGCTGAATCCAGATGGCAACATCGATCTTGATCTGAATGTAATCGAGCGCGCTTACGCTCTGGCGAATACCGACCCTATGAAACAGCCGTTGTCCGGTGGCGCAGTGACAATCGCGCTTCTCCAATCAGCGGTGGCCAGCCAGCGCGGTGAGTTTTTAGCCGGATTTTCACTCGGTGACGCCCCTGGCTTTGACGATTGGGTTTCCATGCAACGTGAAAGCTGGCACCGCCGCCTAATTTTGATCCTCGACCGGTTGTCCGAAAATCAGTTTGCGCGCGGTGAGTTTTCTGATGCCAGTGAAACTGTCTCGCGTTGGATTGCTTTGGATACGCTCAACGAAGCTGCCTATCGGCGTAAGATGAGGGTGCATTTCGCGGCTGGCGAACGCGGGAAAGCGCTGGAAACATATGATGCCTGCCGGGCTATGCTGGCAACTGAATTGGGCATAGAGCCAGAACCTGATACAGACGCGCTGGCAGATCGTATTCGCACACAGATCTCTCCCGTCCACTCTCGTAAATTACAAACCGCCGACCTGCCGCAGCGGGCAGATACCTCGGTTGATTTTTTGGGAAGCCTGTTCGCCGGCCGCAAAAGCGAGACCCAGACGCTGGTCAATTGTTACGAACTCGCTGCCGCAGGTCAACCGCAGTTGGTAATACTGCGCGGTGAGGCAGGCATCGGAAAAACCCGCCTGGCAAAGCGATTCTTAGCCTGGGCCAATGCCCAGGGAGCTGAATTATTGCATGGAGGCGCTTTTGAGAGCAGAAGTCATTTCCCCTATCAACCGCTCGTTGATGCAATCCGGCTTTGGCTTGAAGGAAAAAGCCCTTCCAACGGTTGGCTGGATGAAGGCTGGCTTTCCACGCTTGGCCAGTTTTTGCCGGAATTTCGTCAAGATAATCCAGATATATCACGGACTGCCAAGGGACCTCGCCCGCTCAAATCGGAATTAATCCAATCGCAGCTTTTCGAATCACTTGTCCAACTCACCTTGGCTCTGGCCAAACGAGCGCCGCTGGTGATGCTAGTCGATGACCTGCAATGGGCTGACAGTGCAACGTTGGATCTCTTGCATTATGCCGTGCGCCGATGGCGAGAAAGTGCAGCGGTGTCGACCAATGCCCGGGTCATGCTGTTGGTCTCCCTGCGTTCAGAGGCGTTACATCCGATGACACAACCTCAGCAAGGTGATGAACCGCCAGGCTTAATCCAATGGTTGTCCCGCGTGGAACGTGAGGTGACGCCAGTCCACCTTGAGTTGGATCCGCTCGGGGAAGATGAGACGGAGCAAATGGTGTTGTCCATCCTGTCGCCGCCCTCCCCTGAATTTGCCCAAAAGCTGTACGCTGCAACCCATGGGCACCCTTACTACTTGATAGAGACCTTAAAAGATTTTCTCGAGCGCCGCGTGCTTCGTCCCAAACGGCAGGCAAAGGGGCAATGGGCGTTTGCCGTAAACGCTGAGAGCGATTTTGGGCAGGCGATCCACGTTCCGTCAACCATCCATATGGTAATCCGCTCGCGGTTGAACCGCCTTAGCCCCAGCGCCTTCAGCCTGTTGGCCGGCGGGGCCGTGTTCGAGCAGCAGCTCACCTTCGAGCACTTGTTGGCTATCTCTACTGTTAATGAAGAAGCAGCTTTACCCGCGCTGGATGAATTAATCAGTGGCAGGCTCTTGCTGGAGGTAGGGGAACCAGGTACGACCAGTGAATATACCTTCGTTAACGATATGCTGCGTGACGTGGTTTACACAGAAGCGGGGGAAGCGCGGCGGCGACTTTTCCACCGGCGTGCATTGGAAATCCTTGAGACAGAAGGAAGCTCTGCTGCAGTGCTAGCCCATCATGCGGTGGCTGCTGGATTGATGCAGGACGCTTTCCGTCACAGCCTGGCAGCCGGGCGGGAAGCCCTGCGCCTCTCTGCGGTTAGTGAAGCAATCGTCCATTTTGAGCGCGCTCTCCAATTCGTGCAGGAGAAGTCGCTGCCTGAAATGCCGGAAGAGGCCGATTTACGTGAGTTGTACTTGCAGCTTGCCCGGGTTTACGAGCTTGCCAGCCAGACAGAAAAAGCCTCGGCGCTCGATGCGGAACGGGACAAACTCACATTCGAGCGGAAGGACAACCGGCCAGCGGAATAAAACTGGCATACCCTGATCCGCGGTAGAATAGTTCCAAACTTGCTGCTGCACTTGATGCTATGTGTTTGCTGCATCCATTCTGCTTGAGGAGTGCAACGGATGACCTTCGAAAAAGACGGAGTACAATCGATGGAGCAGTCCGCAACGAAGCCATACCCGCGCGATCCTTCCATGTCGCTGCAAGGGTGTCAGCGCATTTTAATTCTAGGCAGAACCGGCTCGGGCAAGACGACTCTGGCGCGTGAACTCGCTGCGGCGATGGGTGTGCCTCATGTGGAACTCGACGCGCTATATTTTGGGCCAAATTTCAGTACAGTACCCTTGCCCGTGTTGCGAGAACGGACAAGCGCCGCGATCGCCGGTGAGCGTTGGGTCACTGACGGCAACAAGAGCGCAGTGCGCGACCTTGTCTGGCCCAGGGCGGATACAATTATCTGGCTCGACTATCCCCTGGTGATATCCTTATGGAGGCTCGGGAAGCGGGCGCTATGGCGTACATCGGTGCTCAAAGCGCAAGCCGTTGAGTCGGGCAAAAAGGCTGGGCTTCCGAAACAGCTCCTCTCGGCGGCAAAAGGGGTGCTCAAGGCGCTGCGATCACACAGAGGCCAGCGGCGTGACTATCCCAGGATGTTTGCTGATCCCAAGAATCAACACCTTGCGGTTGTACGCCTCAGGTCGCCGCGCGCCACTCGCCGCTGGCTGGCACGCGTTAACGAAGGGGAATCACTGCGCCGTAAATCGAATTTTTTTTGAGCACGCAGTAAACCATTTACGACATCGGATTTCGGGCTACCAAGGTGCGTTTTTATTAACAATTCTCCCACGCCCTCTATCCGATCTACAAATACTCACTTGTGAGCGCGAAGGGGCTCGAATACCATCCCCCCTGTGGGGACCCTGAAACAAAAAATCCCACAAGGGGATTCTTTGTGAGCGCGAAGGGGCTCGAACCCTTAACCAATGGCTTAAAAGGCCACTGCTCTACCATTGAGCTACGCGCCCGTGAGCGGTATTTTATCACCACCTCTCGCGGGCGTCAACAAATTCGCCGTTTTATAAAATCTACCCATTTAGAAAAACAGCGCCAAGGTTGGCGCTGTTGATCATTCGGGTTGGCTGGCTCGCGGCGTTTTGGTTTTCAGACGCGGGCGCGGATGCAGCCGACGATGCCGGTTGGTCGCACTGCCGGCATTCGGGCTTAGGATCAGCGAGAGTTGATTTAATGCGGACATATCATACTCACGCCGCCCACAAAAATCACACACCCAGGCCGGAAAATCCGGGACGGTAATCAGATCATCCCCGATCCAGGTGTAATAGGCCACATTGTGCCGGTGCATCTGGCCTGCCTGGCACTCAGAGCAAGGGAGTAAATATTCAGAAGGTTTAAATCGGTCTTTCATACAGTTAATTATTTGCTTTCACCGTCATGGGTTGCGATAGGAGCTTTACCTCATTTAATGGCCAGTATACCACCAATGCCTCACCAACCACGCTCTCTTCAAAAACGAATCCCCAGCGGTGTGAATCGGACGATTGGTTTCGATTGTCACCCAACACGAACAGGCTGCCTTGCGGCACCTCCCAGGATCCAGCATATTGCGGAGCTGCGGCAATGTACGGCTCGTTCAGGATCTGGCCGTTTACCTTCACCTGGCCATTTTCAACCTCGATTCTGTCGCCCGGCACGCCAATTACGCGTTTAATATAATCTTCCTGCGGCGAATAATGGAAAACGACAATATCACCGCGCTCGAAATCGCCGAATTGATAGGCCATCTTGTTGACCAGCACAAACTCGCCGGGCTGCAACGTGGGTAGCATACTGATGTTCTCCACTCGTACCCGCGCGATTACAAAATCGATTAGAAAATATAAAACAACTGCAATTGCCAGAGTCTGCGCAACCTCGAGCAAAATGCGAAAGGCGCCAGGCCCCTTCTGGTCTTGTTCCAGGTTGGTCTCATATAACTCAGGCGATGGATAATCGCTCAATTATTCCTCCAATACCGGTAGTCATTCAATGAATTATAGGCCGGTTCTAAACCAAGGTAAAGAGCGCCAGTTTATACCTGCGGTGCAATCATCACGCCAGTCGGTTACTCACTGCGCAGTCGATTGCCGCACGCCCGGCAGAACAGGTCGCTTGCAGATGCCCGGCGTCCGCATTTGGGGCAGAATATCTGATCTGGTTGAGACGCAACCATCTCATCCTGCCGGCTGGCTGAGCGGTGGCGCTTCTTGGCTTGGCTGCTAGTACCGCTGCGGTTGCGAGTGGCCATAAACCAGACCACCCCTCCCAAAATCAGCACCAGTCCGACCCCACCCAACACCCACGGAAGAAAATCGCCGGCATTCACCCGCCCGGCGGCGTCACCGCTGGCAGCCTGCACCGGCTGGACTGATTGGCTGCCGAAGCTCAAGGAATCATCGGATTTGGCATAGCTAAAGCGCACTGTGACAGGGGTACCAGCAGGAACGCTGCCAACCTGTTTTGTGAAGTAGGTCAGTCCATCTTCGTGTTGTGCGCTCTGCCCAAAGTCTGGCAGGATTTGCATGTCGGTAGCATTAACCGGCTGCTGAATCGCCACCACCAGGTCATTGATCGTAAAATCGCCATTCCACATATATTCAAACGAGCGCTGGGTTACTTCTTTAATCAATCCAGGATCGTAGTATTCGAGCTGCAGCTCAGCCGAAGGGGTGGTGAAAGTTACTTTCAGCCATTCCCCCTGAACCTCGCTGGTGTAGGCCAGGTTATACAACAATCCGTCGACTTCTTTCATGGCCAGGTTGTAAGGAGCCTCAACCTCGCGTGGGATGAGGATGCTCATTTGGACCGGCAGATTCACTTCAGGAGAAAGAGTGATGCGGTAAATAACCAGCACATCCGTCCGGTCATATTCAGGCCACAGGCCAATTTCCATGGTTTCGATCACCGGAGCGGATTGCGCTTGAGCTGGCGCAGTTATAAATAATCCAGTTAAGAGGACAAAAATAACGATTAAACGCCGCATAATCCAATCTCCCGTTTAATTTGGCCTGATTTCACGGCAATATTACCACAATTACCCTTTAGCGCTATGCGCCATATCCCCCATTTCCTTGCTCGAACGAACGGCGCTCCAGCCAGAACTTGATTTATTCGCCACCAGCCGATGAATATAAATTGCGGTATAATCCAGGCTGCATGCTGTCTGTAAAATGGGAAACGGACTGAGTCAGTGACACGCCGCCGCTCGATGGACGACCTGAGTGCAGATGAACTGCGCAGGCTGCTGGTCGATAAGCGCCGCACCGATCATCAAATCCGCCTGGAGCGTTTCCGCAAAACCGGCCGAGTTGTGGGCATCGAGCAAGCCAGCCTAGATGAGGATGGATTATTCCGGCCACAGGTTGAGATGCCTTCAGCAACCGGTTCCAGCCCGCGGCGTAAGCCCTGGCTGGATACCCTTTTACTTTTCGTTGAAATCGCAGCAGTTATCGGACTGGCCTATGTGCTGTACAACGGCGCTGCTCTGCTGCGAGACCTTAACAAAGAAGTCACCGCTGTACTGGTTCAGCCAACACTGACCCCCACTGCCGTCATTCAGGCTGTGGTCCTGCCTTCCGGACACACCCCGCCTAATTCCCCCGAGGGTGTGCGCTTCAACGAGGCGGAGGTTCCGGAACACTTGCGCCCCCTGGTGGAAACCATGGCTAACCTCCCGGTGCCTACCCCTAGTCCGCAGCAGGCGGTTCGCATCCAAATCCCCGCCATTGACATCGATGCCCCGGTTGTTCAGGGTGATGGGTGGGAGCAGCTCAAAAAAGGCGTCGCCCAGCACCTGGGTACCCCCAACCCCGGGCAGAACGGTAACATTGTGCTTTCAGCGCACAATGATGTGTTCGGAGAAATTTTCCGGCACCTCGACCGGCTTCAGGAGGGGGACGAGGTTATCGTGTACACCAATCAGCGCGCGTTCGTGTACGTCGTGAAGCAAACCCAGATCGTTGAACCAACGCAAGTAGAGGTCATGGCAGGAACACAAGAACCGGTCGTCACATTGATATCCTGTTATCCCTATCTGGTAGATAATCAACGCATTGTGGTGACCGCTGAATTAAAAGAAGAACGTTAGGAATTATTCGAACAGGAGTGAATCATGGCAAAGAAACAAAAACGAAGTGTGTCGGTCAGTCAACCAAAAGTTGAAACCGTGGTGAAGCCCTCCGTTGCGGCCCCCAGCCGAACCAGCACCGCGGAGTTCAAACCCGATTACACGTATGTAATCAAAGACCTGAAACGGATTGGCGTTCTGGCCGGATCCTTCTTCGTAATTTTGATTGCCCTGTCGATCTTTCTGCGTTAAACCCGCTTCAACCTCTGATCAACCCAACGCGCTGGTCAGATTAATGCGATGTGCATGATCATGACACGGGCAAGGGTTGTCACTGACGACTTGGTGCTGCACCTTAATCCCCGCGCTTTTACTGACGAGGCGGATTTTTTGTAGCGGCACGGATTTTATGATCGATGCGACCTACATTGAACCCCCCCGTGCCCCGACCAGGAAGGCTTTATGAGAACGGGGGAAATGCGAAGTTGTCAGAATGAGTACATTCGATACCGATTAATCTCATCCGCCAGTGGCCACCGCCACCAGCGTCAACCTGTCGCCCGGTCGGGGATGTTCGTCCATCACCATCACCGGGTCGCTCATTTCATTATTGATGATAAATAGATTAGAGCTGAGAAACGTACTACCATTATGGTCGATCAACACACCAACCAGGTCAGGGTACTTCTCGCCCAGTCGCTGCACGATATCCGCATAGGTATCGGCTGGCGTAATCTTCATTTCAAGGTCCGGAACACCGGCCACAACGCGCGCCAGGTTGGTAAACTCGACGGTAATCGTTTCCGTTTTTACAGATGTCTCAACCATGTCACTCCACATAGTCTACCAGTAAAATTTATTACTATTTAATTCATAAATATTATACCTGAATTTTATTCAAAGCAAAAAGCAAATAATATGGCGCCGAGACTGGTGCCAATCCACCAATATTCCTGCGCCCAAACAGGGAAGCCGGTGTTATAGCGCGCCATCATCCCTGCCAGCATTAATACTGCCGCAAAGGCCACCAACACCCAACTGGTTATCTTGTACCCCGGCAGGTGTTCTTCGTCCACCGTCATTTTAGCCCCCTTACCCTGACGTTTTACGGCTAACGCCTGCTCGCGCACATCGCGACGTTTTTTTCCGCGCAAGAGTGCCAGCCGTAGATAGAAAAGACCAAATGCAATAATCGTGACCCACATGCCAAATTCCATGGTTAATCTCCGCTTACTTTTTCCAGATGAGTTTCAAAACGGCTTGATAAAAAGCTTCCTTGTTGACCTGCGTACCCGGGCCAGCAGGCAAATAACGACCGCGCGGGGTAATTTCAAAAATTTGGGTGCCCGTTTCGCTCTGGCTTAAAGGGACATGCGCCAGCACCAGCACTCTCGTACTCGGGAATTTTACAAACACGAATGGCGAGCGTTTGTCAGGTGTCTTAACCAATGCGGCATAATGGAATTCATCAAAATCAGTCGGGTGCGGAAATCGCACCAGCACAATTTTTGACTTTTTCTCGGGGACTTCGCGCACTTCATAACCCATGCCTTCGAACGGGGTCAGTTTGTCATTGTCTAACCGCTCAGCGACGTGATTCCACCAAAACTTTAAGAACTTCAGGCCGTCCCGCTCCAAATACTCAAAAAAGTCTGTGGTTTGAGTATGAAAAATGGTGGGCAGGGCTTCGTGCCCGAAGTTGAAATGCTGGCTTCTGGTTTTAAGCATAATGGATCATTCCTCAATCCGAGATCGTAAGATGGGTGGTGCGCTTAAGGTATTCTTCGAACCGGGTGGGAGTACGGCCAAGCAAGTTGCCAAGCATGGTTGCATTACCCGCAAAGCCATAACCGTCATAATACTCAAACATCTTCAGCAAAGTGTTCCGGGCATAATCGTTCATCCCATTTTCTCGGGCGCTGCGCTCCCAGGCGTCGCGGTCCAATGTAACCGCTTGTACCTGGCGGTGAACAGCCTCCCCGGCCAATTCAGCTATGTCGGCGCTGGAAAGCAGTTGCGACCCACACAATTCATAGATTGCACGGTAATGGCGCTCTCCCTCGCGAATCACCTTGGCTGCAGCCTGCGCTACATCATCCAGGTCAACCATGCTGAACCGGGCGTCGACGGAATAGGGAACCGCATATTCGCCAGCGGTCAGCATTTTGCTCCAATACCCGGAAATATTTTGCATGTACGATGCGGGTTGCAAGATCGTGTAGTTGAGTCTTGATTTGAATAACAGCGCCTCGACCAGCAGTTTATTCCAGTGGTGCACCATCTCCTGCACCTGAGGGTGCAGCACTGAGTGATACACAAAATGTTCCAATCCGGCTTCGCGGGCAGCAGCAATGGCGTTTTGCCCAATGCGTACTTCGTTCGGATTCATGTTCGGGCAAATATGGTAGGCCGCCCGCACGTCATCAAACGCGCGCTGGAGCAGGTCAGGTTCTTCCATATCACCAACAACCACCTCCTGGGCGCCTAATTCGCGCAATTCAGCCGCCTGAAAATCACGCCGCGCCAACGTGCGCACCGGCTCGCCTGTTGACAAAACTGCTTTAAGGATGGCCAGGCCAGTTTTACCAGCAGCCCCTGTAATCAAAATCATGCTTGTTCTCCAACCGGGGTTTCTTACAGATCAAAATTATAAAATCGATGCAGGGGTTTTTACAAGGTAAAGCTTCCCTGTTGAACAAACTCCCGACGCCAACCTGCGACGTCGGGAGCCGTTGGGCTGCTCTGGGCAGGGTCTCGATCTATTTCTGTCCTGCCAGAACGGTATTCCAGGCAAACCTTACTTAGTGGCTGCAGCGCGTTCCATCGGGGGTTTCCAGAATAGCGTCAGCAGATTCATCAGGATACCGACAACTGCGCCAGTAGCGATGGCAGGCCAACCGTAAGGGAAGACGCCTGTAAACAGCGGAATCGGCAGGAAGCCGCCACTGAAGCCAATGTTACCGCCAATACCGATGACCAGCACCGTGGCGCCGATCGCCAGTTGCTTGGGATCATAGAGATTGACCTTCTCAGCCATCATCAATGCAACACCTTGCATGCCAATGACGCCAAACAGGTAGATCGCCAGACCGCCAGAGACAGCCGTCGGGATTGACTGTACAGCTTCCGCTAGAGGGCCGATGAAGCCCAGGAGGATCGAGATGATACCAGCTGTGATCAGGGACGGGCCTGAGTAGTTGCGGGTGATCACCATCAGCGAGTTGTTTTCGCCGTAGTTGGTGCCGGCAGTCGAACCGAATAAGCCGTTGACCAAGTCATTCAGACCGTCGAGCATCAGGTTGAGGCCGATATAGCGGGACAGGTTGTATTTCTCTTTGCCCTGTTCTTCGGCTAGATGGTCAACGTACAGGCTGATCTGGTACAGGTGAGCGGTTGATTCCGGGATGGTTGCAATCGCCATGATACCGACGCCGACCAGAACGGTCAGGGTCAGAGGATCATTGAAGACCGGGAAGCTGATCTGCGGAGCGCGCAGCAAGGCTTCTTTGCCGAAAGTGGAGAAGTCAACCAGGCCGAGCGGGATGGACACAACATAGCCCACGATAGCCGCCAGCAGAATTGGCAGCATCCCGATAAAACCCTTGCCCTGCAGGTAAACCGAAAGGATGAAGGCGGCCAACAGGGTGGAGAAGCTGGCAGCCAATATTTTAAGGTTTTCTGCCGTGACAAGAGTTACTAGGTCTTTTACTTCCTTAGTCGGGTCAAACGTAAATTGTTGGGTAAAAACTCCAGTTGCCATCTGCAGAGCGGCAGCGCCCAGACCAATACCGATCGTAACAGCCACAGAGCCGGTGACGACGGGGGGCAGAACCTTATCGACGGCTTCTTTGCCACCCGACGCGCGGATGATGATGCCGACGACAATATTGATCACACCCGTGGCGATGAAGCCAGCGGTCGCAACCGAGATAACCTCGGGGGGAGCAACGGCGCCGGTAACGCCCTTGGCGGCCATAACTGCCGAGACAGCGGCGATATAGCTGAAGCTTGAGCCGTAGTACAACGGAATGTACTTGCCCATGGCCAATTTGGCGCCAACCAGAGCCACGACAGTGCCGAGACCGGTGATGGTCAATACGGTGCTGACGGGGAATTTCATCAAGATGGCGGCTAGAACGGTGGCCGGGAACATGGTCAGAACGTGCTGCAAACCTAGCAGGAGCATCTGTCCGAATGGCGGAGTGTCATTCGGCAAATAGCCCATTACCTTAGCTTTTGGAGCTGCGGTTGCCATAGAAGTCTTCCTCCCTTGAAAATTAATTGAAAATGAATTGGGGTCTGGGGTTGCCTTCGATCCGATCTCCTCGCTTTCATGCCTGCAGGCGGGATTGAGTTACCGCCGTTGGCCTTGATTAATCGCGATCGAAGTGATTAGGGCCGTTCTCTTGGTGTCCTCTTGTGATTTCTTTCCTCCTTTCCCTTTATATCCGTCCTGATTCGGAAGCAGTGCTGCGCTGGCAAGAAAAAAGGTTATTGTGCAGGCTTGCTTACTTACCCAGGACCAGCGCCAGGATCACGAGTATTGTAACCACTGGCAGGATATAGAGAATCAAGCGAAGTTCGGGTACTTTAGTAAAACCCCCGACCATATCTTTCGCTACGTCAGTTGCAAATTCGGCCTGAGTGGGGGGGGTGAAGTTGACCTCCGTGCCAGTCTTTTTGGCAGCGAGGCGGGCTTCCAAAGCTTTGTCCAGCGTTTCGAAGGCAGAGCGGATCATGCTTTTGGCTACGCTGTCGATCATGCGCTGGCCAACCGAGGCCAATGCGCCGCCGATGTTCATATCACCGTCGTATTTCAAGGTCGTCGTACCATCCGGATTCTGGATGAAATTGACCTTACCAACGCCTTTGCCGTAGCCAGGAGCGCCTTTGCCATCCACGGTCAGCGTGAGGTTTTCCGGTTCGACAACGTCGGTGAGGGTGAGTTTGCCCTGGAATTTACCGGAGACCGGGCCAATGCGAACGTTCATGACGCCTTCGTACACGTTTTCCGCAACGACATCCAATTTGTCCATTCCCGGGACAGCGCTAGCTAAAATGGCAGGATCGTAGAACATTTTCCAGACATCTTCGCGCGGACCATTAAATACGTGCTCGCCTTCAAGTTTCATTATAGGTGTTCCTCCAAAAAAGAATTAAAAATTTGGTGACCAATTTTTTATATCGGTCGAGAATGGCAAAGGGCGCTAAGCACCCTTTGCCTTCATCACGTAGCTATACACCTTACTGGGAGAGAGATTTGATTCCATAATCTCAACGCCCGTGTCATATAAGGCATCTTCCAGCGCCTGGGTAAAGGCCGCCGGCGTGGGGATCGCACCGGCTTCGCCCACACCCTTGATGCCGAGCGGGTTAAGCGGAGACGGAGTTTCAATATGGCCCATCTCGATCTTGGGCGGCATATCGGTGGCCTGCGGGAAGAGATAATCCATGAAGGATGCAGTCAACAGCTGGCCGGTCTCATCATAGAATACCTTCTCGAAGAACGCATTGCCGATGCCCATTTGAATGCCGCCGTGCACCTGGCCTTCAACCACCATCGGGTTGATCGGGATGCCGCAGTCGTGTACGATGACCAGGCGTTCGATCTTCGGCTTCATAGTTTCCGCGTCAACATCCAGGATCATCGCCATGCAGCCAGCACCGGTAGCGCCGTATGGGGGCCCGTAATAGGCGACGGCTTCCAGGCCGGGCTCTGCGCCGGGGGGAAAGGTACCGCGCATGGGGTTGGCCATGCTGGCCAGCTCGCCAAGGGAAATTTTCTTGCCCGGGATATCCGCAACCTGAACGTAGCCACCCACAAGTTCCAATTCTGATTCCGGGGTTTCCAGAATTTTGCTGGCCAGTTTCAGGGCTTTGTCCTTGACTTTGACCGCTGCCAGGTGAATAGCTGTGCCGGCTACGGTTGCGCCGCGGCTGGCAAAAGTGCCAGCGCCCCAGGCGAAGGCGCCCGTATCGCCGGTTATAACCTTGACATCCTTGACTTCGACACCCAGTTGTTCAGCCGCAATCTGCGCGAACGACGTGTAGTGCGCCTGACCTTGCGTGGCAACGCCGGTCGCAACGCTCACCTTGCCATTGCCGCCCACCGTGATTTTGGCGCCTTCGTACGGGCCGACGCCCGTCCCTTCGGTAAAGGTGCAGATGCCGATTCCAAGATGCTTGCCCTCCGCTCGAGCCTTCGGTTGAATCTCTTCGCGGAACTTCTTGTAATCGATCATCGACATGACTTTGGCCAGCGCAGTCGGGTAATCGCCGCTATCGAGCACGCCTTCGACAAAGTCCTGGCCGATGATGCCGGTCGAAACCGGGTAGGCATCTGGCTGGATCAGATTGACGCGGCGAATTTCCGCAACATCCATTTTCAACTCTCGCGCAGCCGCGTCGATCATACGTTCCATTACGAACACGCCCTGCGGACGACCCGCGCCGCGAACCGGCGTGACCACCATTTCATTGGTAAACACCATGGTGATCTCGGTGTAGAAGTTGGGAATGTTGTAGTTGCTGACCGTATGCGTCTGGGTATTGAGTGGCACGGTCATCATGTAGGGGTCGTAAGCACCCGAGTTGTGATAGAAAACGTCCTTGAAACCCAGGATCTTGCCGTCTTTGGTCAGGGCAATTTCGGCATAGTGCACCTGGTCGCGTTCGGAGGTGGTCGCCAGGAAATTTTCACGGCGGTCTTCGTACCATTTGATCGGCCGGTTCAGGCGCACGGCCAATTCGGTCAGCAGCACATCGTCCGGCATGGAGGTGTTGATTTTTGGGCCAAAACCACCGCCAGTGAACGGGGTGATCACCCGCACCTGGTTTTCGAACAGCCCCATGCGGGAAGCCGTTGCATTACGCAGCGTGATGGGCGACTGCGTGCCGCACCAGATCGTCATCATCTGGGCCTTTTCGTCCCAGTTGATCACGATACCCCGATTTTCGAGTGCTGCAGCCGCAACGCGATCCACATAGATCTTTTTCTTGATGACCACATCCGCCTTTGCAGCTGCTTCGGCGTAATTACCGCGTTCCTGCACCACATGGGCTGCCTCGTTGGAAGGCAAATCCTCATGCACCAGCGTAGCGCCGGGTTGGAGCGCCTTCTCAAGATCAATTACGGCGTCCAGTGGTTCAAAATCAGGGTAGATATAGTCGCAGGCATCTTCGGCGATGTAGCGGGATTCAGCAATGACTACCGCGACCGGCTCGCCCGAATAGCGCACTTTATCCTTGGCAATCGGCATGAGCGTACGGGATGAATAGGTTGCGCCTTTGATCGCTGTCGGCGGCGGGACCTGTAGCGGACCGGGTTTGACCAGATCGCCAAAGTCCTCAGCCGTGTAAACGCCAATGACACCCGGCAGTGCCTTTGCTTCGCTGACATCGATGCTCTTGAGCCGGGCGTGCGCATAATCGCTGCGCTTGAAGGCCGCGTACAGCATGCCGGGAAGTTCGATATCGTCCAGATACTGCGCCTTGCCGGCCAATATCTGAGGGTCCTCATTACGAAGGATTGACTTATGGAATACTCGTTCTGCCACAATACACCTCGTTTCTCTGTCCGTTATGAATGGGCAGCCATTTTCTTAGCCGCAAGTTTCACCGCTTCGACGATGTTTTCATAGCCAGTGCAGCGGCAGTAGTTCCCATCGATCGCTTCACGGATTTCTTCGTCGGTGGGATTCTTGTTATCGCCCAGGTAATCGACCAGGGTCATCAAGAAACCAGGCGTGCAGAAACCGCATTGCAGCGCATGTTTTTCCATGAAGGCTTCTTGCAGCGGGTGCAGGTGTTCAGGCGTGCCAAGCGATTCAACGGTTTCAATTTTGTGCCCATCCGCCATCACCGCAAACATGATGCAGGAGCGCACAGACTGGCCGTCGAACAGGATGGTGCAGGCGCCACATAGACCGTGCTCACAACCGACATGCGTGCCCGTTAATTTCAGATCATGACGGATGAAATCGCTCAAAAGCAGGCGCGGTTCAACTTCCCGTTCGTAGGGAACGCCGTTTACAGTCACATTGATTTTTACAAGTTGCGTCATGTCAGCCTCCTACTTCTTCGCCCGCAGGACCGCTTCAGTGAGGGCGCGGCGAACCAAAACCTCTACCAACTGGCGGCGGTATTCCGTGGTGCCGTGCAGGTCTGAGCCGGGATCGCACTCGTTCTTGGCAACGTAAGCAGCGACATCAGCTATGGCAGCTTCGGTAGGTTCGTTGCCAATCAGCACCTTGGCAGCGTATTTCGATAAGATGGGGGTTTCCCCAACGCTGAAGATCACACAGCGCACATTCTTCACGCGATTGCGGTCATCCAGGCCAACTATGCTGATGGTCGCAGCCTGGGCGTAGCCGCCGCGCTGTCGGGAAACCTGTTTGTAAGATCCTGCTGTCCGCGGAGCCAAAGGCGGCAGGACAACTTCCGCGAGCATATCTTCAGGTTCGAGCACCGTCATAAAAGGGCCAACGATGAATTCCTCGGCAGTCACCCAACGCTCAGCGCCTTTGCGCTTGACCAGTAATCTAGCATTAAGCGCAAGGGATAGCGCCGGCAGCTGCGCAGCCGGGTCAGCGTGCGCGATAGCCCCGCCGAACGTGCCGCGGGCGCGAATTTGCGGGTGGGCAATATACCCGATCGTCTCAGCCACGATTGACATGCGCTGTTTGACGAACGGATCCTGTTCCACGACGCTGTCGCGCGTCATGGTGCCAATGGCAATGCCGCCGTCAGCGGTTGGCTTGATATAAGCCAATTCCGCGACATTGTTCAGATCGACCAGAGCCGAAGGGCGCGCCATGCGGAAGTTCATGGCAGGAATCAGGCTTTGGCCGCCGGCAAGGACCTTGCCGGAGTAACCCAGATCCGTCAAATTCTGGAGCGCTTCTTCGGTGGTTTTTGGAGCATAGTACTCGAATGGAGCTGGCTTCATGAACTTATTACCTCCTTACAAGGGCAAGATGTTTGCCTAAATGGATAGCGGGGGCGTGGAAAGTTAGGGTAGGCGCTGTTTCCAGAGCGGTGCAGGGTGGGGCGTTCCTCCGGTCAACAGTTGGAAGGTCATTTGCATGTGACCCAAGTGCAAAGCAGTGTGGTCGATCACATGCAAAAGCGCCCAGCGTACCGGTACCTTTTTGGCCTCCACCTCACGACTTGAATTCATCGCATCGGGAGGTAAAGCCAGAAGGACCTCTCTGGTTTCATTTGAAGTTTGTTGCAAAAGATGGAAAAGATCAGTCTGGCTTCTGGCTTGAGTGTTGAATTCTGCTTGACGGTTGCGGGTGGGTGGATTGCCCCCAATTACTTCGCTTATCCAGAAGTGTTCCGCTCCACACGTATGGGCTACCAGAATAGCCAGTGAATTCGCTTGCTGCTCTCCGCTTGCTTCAAAAGGTTGCCAGTTAAGCTGATCCGGCGCAACTGCTGTGATCAGGTTTTTAATCTGATTGCGCAAGTCTTCCAACCTTTGAAGGTAATTCTCTAGCTCGGAGGGCAAGCGAACCTCGATATTATCGATGCAGCCCCCCAAAAAAGCAAACGAAGGGGGGCTGCGATCATTCGATTATTAAGCTTCCTTGAAGGCTACGAAGCGAGCCCACATGGACTCAACTTCCATGACCTTCTGCAGGAAACAGCCAATATAGTAACGGCCGCTTGAAACATTGCCAATCTGGCCGCCCAGGTTTTCAGCATGCACAATATGCTTGGGGAATAAGTTGTAATGCATGTCCTGGTAGTATTTATCCAGCGGGAACATTTCGTCCCAGTCCTTGCCAAAGTCGCGCTTGAGTTTTTCATTGGCTTCCTGGAAGGTCTTGGGGTGCCACTGGCGTTGGATGGTATTCATCGGGTGGTCGGCAGCAACGCAATCAACGCCGATCCACTTGATCTCTTTTTCAGCAGCCCAGGCAGCGAAGTCGGCTGACGGACCTGGATGCTTGATCATATAGCGGAATTCATCCGATTCAGGGCTGATCCAGCCGAATTTGTACCAGCCGGTCTTGATAATCAGGATGTCGCCTTTTTTGACTTCCACTACCGATTCGATCATTTCGGGTGTGTAAACGCTGGAGTTGCTGACCTTGTCAGAGATATCGGCAATGACGCCTGGGCCAACCCAGTCCTCGAGCGGAGTCTGGCCGATTGTGCGCCCACCCGGGTAGAAGTGAACCTCGCCATCCATGTGGGAACCCAAATGGATCGAAGCGTTGCAAATCGAGCCGTTTCGTCCCATGCCGTAATGGAACCCTGCGCCGCGTTTGAAATACCGAACCGACAGCGGTTCGTAATTCGCCCACTGGGGTGACTGTACCGAGAACGGCACGGTCATGTCAACCATTTCGGAAGCTTCGAGTTCTTTGAAGAACTCAGCATCGCTCATACCGCGCGGGGCAGTCCACCCGACCACGCGCGACCAGGCCGCTTCCACTTCCATGAAGGGGATCGGCATGACGGTCAGCCAGGCGCGTTTGCCATTCAGCTTTTCGATATCGCCCACAATTGCCTCGACGAAGACCTTGTGCTTCTTCGGCAGGGTAATGTGAGTCATTTCGTAGTACCAATCCTGGGGGAACATTTCGTCCCAGGTTTTGCCGTAATCCTTGATGAGCTTGGCTTCGGCTTTCTTGAACTCGACCTCATGGAGGCGGCGGATGGGAGTATTCATCGGATGCTCAAAGCAGCCGCAGTCAACCCCGACCCATTTGAAGTCCATGTCGATCACCCACTGGAAAAACTCAGGGGAGGGACCTGGATGGCGAACGAGGAAACCGAATTCTTTATTCTCAACGCCGCCCTGAGCTTTCGGGTTCTTGATATCGGGCTGGTCATAGGAATAACGGTGGTAACCGGTGTTGATGATCAGGATGTCGCCTTTTTTGACTTCGGCCTTCTTCATGATCATTTCTGGTGTGTACAAGGCATAATCCGACATTTGGTCAGAAATGTCAACCACCACGCCCTGGCCGGTCAGGTCAGAAAGAGGGATGTCGCTGATGCGGCGTCCGCCGGAATGGAATGAAGTCTCACCCACCAGGTGGGTTCCAACTGAGTTGCTCCAATTCAAAATTTGGCCGTTCGCGCCAGCGCCGCCGCCATAGGCGCCGGTCACACGCTTGAAGAAATGCACTTCCAGGCTCTTGTCGCCGGGGAAAGGCGGGGTAAAGATGCTACAACCCTGAGTCAGGTCATACATCTTGGCATCCGCCAACATCTTAATGAACTTTTCGCGATCCATGGATCCCTCCGTATATGGAATATATGAATTAGATGTTGTACTTTTCAGCAAAAGCCTGAAGTGCATCTTCGAACATGCTTAACGGAGCTGAAACAACACCAGCACCAACCTGTCCAACTCCTGGATCTTTATGAGCAACGCCGGTATTCACGCGTGGAGCGATTTGTTTTTCTACTACCTTGCGAATATCAACACCAGTGGGTGTTCCCCGAAAATCGAGGTAAGGAATTGTGAACATCTTGTGTTCAGCAAAAGTGATTTCGTACATGTCGAGTGTGGTATTAATAGCGTCTCTGGGAACACCACCAATAAAAGTTACCAGTGCAGGCGCAGCCGCCATGGCAAATCCGCCGATACCTGCCGTTTCAGTGATTACACTGTCGCCGATATCGCGGCAGGCATCTTTTTCAGTGAAACCGGGGAAGTAGAGTGCTTTTACTACTGGTGATGGGGCGGTAAACCATTTATCGCCTAAACCGCTAACTTTGATGCCAAAATCGGTACCGTTACGGGCCATGATGGTAACGATTGTGCTGCCTTCAACATTTTCTCCCGCAGCGGTCATGGATTTGCAGCTAGCCATGATTGGATTAAGGATGCTCAAAGCATTTTCGCCGAGGAATTTAATTACATCAAAAGCAGTCTGAGAGTCTTTGGCTGTCTTGGCAATATACGGCGCTAACTGCATCGACCAAAGGATCGATGCTGCATCTTCGCGGTTATGGCCATCGTCGCCCATATGCAATGATTTCGCAATCATCGCGCGGATATCAACTCCACCCATTGCTTCCAGGGCAGCTTTGATGGTCGGTCCTAAGACCGTTTCCATCCAGCGCAATTTGTCAAGCACATCCTGGCTATAAGCGCCCATGCGCAGAACTTTACCGCGACCTTCATTCAGATTCGAGAAGGTTTTGATGCCATGTGTCTGGTTCTCGATTACATAAACGAGCATTGAAGGTGAAATCACGCCGGCCATTGGACCAGCGCACATATGATCGTTGCAGGGAGCGAATTCAATCTTTCCTGACCTCAGCAATTTATCTGCTTCCTCTGGGGTCTTGGCTTTGCCTTCGAACATTAATGCGCCCATCATCGCGCCGCGTGTTGGGCCGGACAACCGTTCATAGGTTACGGGCGGGCCGGCGTGGAGAAGCATATTTTCGTGTATACCAGGAACTACATCGATCGCTTTAGCCATGGTAGTGGCGACGGGTCGCGCTTCCATGAAGGCAGCTACTACTTTTTTATTCGCTTCGGTAATATTGATCATCATTTTCTCCGTAGTCGATCCGGGCTATTCGTATTTTTTCATACGATCCAAAATATTGATCAGTTTTTCATTGCCACCAGCAGTCGGCCGCCAGTCAAGCTGTACCGTGGGCGTCCCCTGCAGCTTCAAGTTCTCGTAGAAGGATTCAAGGCCAATGTTGATCGCTTCAAGCGGTTTCTTGAGAACGGCCAGGTCCACCGGAGCGGCTTTTACCTTCTCGGTGACAGCTATGCTATTCAAACCCTGAAGAATGGAGCCAACATATCGAACGACCTCTTCATTGCTGGTGCTGACCCAGGCGCCGGCTTTCTTGAGCGGTTCGATCTGAGCGCTCAACTTTTGCGGATCTTCTTCGGTACCAGTAACGACCACTGCGACTTCCAGGTAACGACCGGCTTTTTTGGCGATGTCCTTGGCCTTCACAATTGCCGGGGCAATTTCGCTGGCCGGGTCTTCGTGGGAGCCGAAACCAATAACCACGTCCAGCATAATGACAGCAACTTCCGGGTCCTTGGCCTCGTCCAGCAGGCGGCGGATGCGCAGTTCGTTGTCCATCATTGGGTGCAGCCGGCCAACTGTGAACTCGTCTTCGCCCAGGTCAACAATGGTATGCTCGACACTGGTCAGGGCATCCATGAGTTTATTGGCCTTATTGATAGGGGCGTTGGCATAGACTTTTGGAACGTACTCGGTCAGCAGGTACTGAGCTTCGTAAGCCAGAGTACCACCGGAGAACAGACCACGCAAATATTTCTGCCCTTTGACAAAGCGGTTCAAACCGAGCTCGGGGGCAACGTAGAGAGCCGGTGGGTTCTTTACCAGGTCAACCGCAATCGCCGCTGCATCATCCAGGCCGGAGGCAAAATACAAATTGCCAGAATGGCGCGAGATGGGGGTGCGGCCGATGAAGTTGACGACCACGGGTTTTCCGGCCTTGCGCGCCTGGCGCAGCACTTCTTCGGCCACGACAGGGGATGGGGGTTTGGAGACCAGTACGATGACCTTGGTTTCGGGATCGCGGATCAAAGCGTCCAGAGCCATTAGGAAGGTCACGCCGCCGATTTTTTCAGACAGGTCGCGGCCGCCGGTACCAATGCCGAAGGTCAAGCCGCTGCCTAGTTGTTGAATGCGCGAAGAAACCTGCTGTAAACCGGTGCCGGCTGCAGCTATCAGGCCAATGGGGCCTTTGCGAACTTTGTTGGCGAAGCCCAGGCCGATACCATTGATAATGGCGGTGCCGCAGTCGGGGCCCATGACCAACAACCCTTTTTCGGCTGCTTCGGCCTTCAGGGAAATTTCATCTTCGACGGAAACATTGTCACTGAAGAGGAAAGCATGCTTGCCAGCTGCCATTGTCTGGCGAGCGACACGCGCTGCGTAACGCCCTGCTACAGAAATCAGCACCCAGCTGGATTCAGGGAGAATTTCATTGGCGCCCTCAAGGGTGCGGGGGCGGGCGGCGGTTTCTGCGGTGTCTTTTCTGGCGGTCAACAGTTCATCCACTTTTGCGATGGCTTCTTCAGCAATCTTGGGATCGTCAGAGCTGACGACGATAACCAGGTCGTTTTCGCGTGAGTTGATAGCCTCAGGCGATAACAGGTCTACGCGGGCCAGCAGTTCCTTGTTGGTTTCCGTGCCCATGATGACACCGGCATCTATAATGCCGGGCAAATTTGCCAGTGTGCGCTGCAGCTGCATCAGACGTGCCGAGTCGTAATAAACGCCAGTTCGGATTTGAGTTTTAATCACTGCCATTTTGATACTCCTGACTCAATCGTGATAAATAGAACAATTGACTGCCAAAAGTCAATTTGTTCCATGCCAATCTTCAATTCCGGGTCATACATCATGAATTGGTCAATGATAGGAAAAGTGGGACTTGCAGAATGTAAATATTTACTTTAACTGCAACCATCTGGCTGCATGAGAGAGAATAATGGAAACCGGTGCGAGGTCTGTTACCCGGGTAGTGGTTGTTTGACAACTTTAGGTTGAGTATAACACTTTCAAAAATGAGCGTCAACCAACCACGGAAAAGCAGGTGTCCTGCGCTACCGGGAGAACCGTTCTGGCGATTCCGCAGTTTTCTCTCCCAAAGTATGGAACTTCACCAGGGTAAGGGCACGGGGGGGCGTGGAAGCGGTGAGGCAGCGATAAGCCCCCGTGCCCCTACCCTGGCGATCAATTTCCAGGCTGCCGGTATGTTGGCGGCCTGGAACAGGTTTTATTTGTTAAATTTCAGGGGTTTCCTGAACGCGCAGAACTGCGTTGGCCTTCTTGACTTCATCGGTCACATTGAAGTTCAGGTCGGTGCCCATCATGCTGACCAGGTGATTCTTGATCTGGCGCTGCCATGATTCCTGGCTGATAACAAAGACTTTGGCGCCACCCAGCTCGTGCTGGTATTCAGGCCACATTTTGGTAGGTTGCGCCATAGCCAAACCGGCCATACGCCAACCATTGTAGCTTTCGAAGGTCGTCCACCATTCTTTGGCTTTGAGCAGTTCCATGGCATAGTAGGTCTTGGCATAGTACATCGCCCAGCCTACCCGCCCGCGGCGGGAGAAGGCCATGGTGTGCAGGCTGATGGCCCGATCCTGATCCCAGGCGCGGCCGTTGGCGAAACCGACGAACTCGCCGTCGATCAAGCCGAGGATGGTGAAGGGGTCCTTCAGACGTTTGCGGCGCACGGCCAAAATTTCGCCATAGACGCGCACGCCCACGATGTCATAGAAGTCTTTCTCGATCTTCATGACTTTTTCCATGAAAGGCAGCAGCATATCGATATCGTCATCGCGCATGGCACGCAGGTACAGGGTGCGGCCGTCGCGCAGCACAACCGAGGATTCCGGCCAAACAGGCATATCCATCGAATAGCCCTGCAGCAGACCTTCGATCTCACCAACATCGATTTTCATTTCTTCGACGCTGGCGGTGATTGGGAGAGGTAATTTCATGCGAAACAGCTCCTTGGTAATAATGTTGGGTGAAACGGGATAAAACAGACGCGAGCCAGGCACTTATAATGAAGTGCTGGCCCCCAAAATAAAGGTTGTCCCGACTGTAGTGCCTTTGTCAAACTACAAAGTACGGTCTAAAAATGGAATTTACAGTTTTTTGGCACATTAGGGAACACCTAAAATTTTATCAAACCCGCTTGAAGTTTACAATTTACCAGTGTAATCATTCAAGCGGACTTATGTCACAAGAATTGTCTGACAGGTGTTCAAACCTTCCAGGTAGTTGTCACTAAAAAATCCAGACCCTCTTTATGGAGTCAATCGTCTTGATTTCTGGACTATAATCTACTATAATGGACGATATGACTGCTGACCCGCTAACCTCCAGCGCAGAACGAACGCTGCGCCTCGTCGAATTACTGCTGTCCGAACCGGATGGACTCACCCCGCAGGAAATGCTGCTGGTGCTGGGCGCCTCCCGCAGTTCCCTGTTCAATTTATTGCGCCGGTTGAAAACTTTGGGGTATATCGATCAGAACGAACGCCGCGGGCGCTATCATAGCGGGCCGCGCCTGCAAGCCTGGCGCAGCGCGCCAACCGATTCAATGCAGACCCTGCTTTCCGCCTTCTACCAGGAAGCCAGCCGGCAAAGCTGGGCTGAAACGCTGCTGCTGTGCGTCCCGGCGCCCGAGGGAATCCTGACCCTCGGCCAGGTTGAATCCAGCCAGGCAGTGCGCAGCGTTTATACCATTGGCGAAGTCTCCAATGCCCTCACAGCGGTCGGCAGCGTTCTCCAATCGGCCCCAGCTGTGGAGGTGAAAGCCAACGGGTACGCGCTGACCCAGCCGCCGCAGTTGTTCGAGCTGGCCTTACCGGTTTGTCCGGACGGCAATCTGCCGCAAGCCGCGCTGTTGTTTTCAGCGCCAGCTTACCGCTGGACGCAAGAATCGTTGTTGCAGGTTTGCCTGCCGGAGCTGCGCGCCATGGCTGCCCGCCTTTCCTATCGTATGGGCGCAACCCAGTACACGCCCTATCATAGCGTTCTAAAAACTGAACTGGATCCGGAGTCGCGTCTGGGGCCCGAGGAATTGCGTGACTTTTTGGAAGGCCCGTGGACCGCGCGCCTGGCGTGTATCCGTCCCGACGGCAAACCGCATGTCATCCCCGTCTGGCAATCCTGGGACGGCGTCCACTTCACGGTAATTGCCTGGCAGGGCTCGCAATGGGCGGAATATCTGCTGCAAAATCCCTCCGTTTCATTGACCATTGACGAACCCTGGCCGCCGCTGCGGCGCGTTGCCGCGCGCGGGACGGCGTTCCCTCTGGCAGAACAGTCTTCGCTGGCCAAAATCGATGCGTTAGTCCAGCGCTTCGCTTGCCGTTACCTGGGCGCTTCAGCCAATACATTGAAGGCTGAAAACGTGCTGCGGGTGTTCCAGATCGAACCGGATTACTTGCGCGGATGGCAGGGCCTCCCCGGTTCGGTTTCGCTACCAGGACGGCAGTCCTGATGAACATCCAGGTTGAATCCCTGACGCATATCTTCGCCAATAGCAAGCCGCAGCGCACCGCTCTGGCGGAGATCAATTTCGAGGTCAAATCAGGTCAGTTCGTGGCTTTGATCGGCCCCAGTGGTTGTGGTAAATCCACGCTGCTGCGGCTGGCGGGTGACCTGCTGCAACCCACCCGCGGAAGGATCGCCCTTGACGGACGCGAACCGGCTGAAATGCGCGCAGCGCATGAAATTGCCTGGATGGCGCAAAGCCCGGCGCTGTTACCCTGGCTGGATGCCCGGCAGAATGTCGCCCTGGCGCAGCGTTTTATGCCGACCAATCGCCATCCGCGCCTCACAGTTGACCAGGTGCTCGAACGCGTTGGGCTCAGCGATGCTGCTGGCGCATTTCCGTTCACCCTGTCCGGCGGGATGCAGCAACGGCTGGCGCTGGCGCGCCTCCTGGCGCTGGAGGCTAGCCTGTGGCTGATGGATGAACCCTTTGCCGCATTGGATGAGATCTCCCGTGAACGATTGACTACTGAGCTGCTCGACTTATGGCAGCCTCTCCACCCGACCGTACTGTGGGTAACCCACAACATCTACGAAGCGCTGCGTCTGGCAGACCGCATCCTGGTATTCAGTCCTTCACCGGGGCGGATTGCTGCCGACTTGACGATCGATCTGCCGCGTCCACGCAGTGAAGCCGACCCAAGGTTCCAACAGACCCTGGCCGCTTTACGGGCGGCGCTGGGGAGCACGGTCACTGCACAGGTAGCACAATGAATGGCAGCCGCAAATCCGGGTTGGTTGCGCTGGCGCTCGTTCTGGTCTTTTTTGCCAGTTGGGAAGCTGCCGTGCGGTTCTTTGGGGTGCCGGTTTATATTTTGCCCTCCCCTTCGCGCACATTCGTGACCCTGGCGACCAACCCTGAAATGTACCTGCAGGCCTCCGCACTCACCCTGGGCGAATCGCTGGCAGGGCTGTTGATCGGTGTCCTGACTGGCGGGCTGCTGGCCATATTGCTGACCCTTCTGCCCGGACTGGAAGGCGGCGTCATGACCCTGGCCATTCTGATGAAATCCACCCCGCTGGTGGCCATTGCCCCACTGCTCACCATCTGGCTGGGATTTGGCGTGGTGCCAAAAATTGTCATCACCGCTCTGATGACCTTTTTTCCAGTCCTGGTCAATGTGCTCAGCGGGCTGCAGCACGTTGATCCGGCTCTGACGGATCTATTCCATTCCTGGAATGCCAGCCGTTGGGAGGTGTTCCGTCATTTGCGGCTGCCGACAGCGCTGCCCTTTCTGTTCGCCGCTCTGAAAATTTCTGCCCCATTAGCGCTGATTGGCGCGGTGGTGGCGGAGTGGACAGGCGCCTCCGGCGGGTTGGGGCGCACCATGTGGCTGGCGTACACCAACTTAAATCTCCCCTATCTCTTCGCTGCAATCTTCATTCTTGCGGCAGGCGGTATGTCGTTATTTCGATTGCTCGGCTGGTTGGAACGCAAGGTCGTGTTCTGGCTACCGGACAGTCGCGAATCCTAATCCTTCATCGAGGTAAGCAACAATGCGTAAGAACTTCTGGTTACTGGTAAGTTTTGTGCTCGTCCTGGCAGCTTGCACGCCAACTGCCGCCACTCCGGCTGCGACCGAGCCGGTCAGCACACCGCTGGCTGAACCAACCGCCGTCGAACAGTCCCCCACCACGGTCGTGACAGAACCCTCGCCCACACCTGCCGAATTGCTGCCAATGACCTTTATGGCGGGCTACAAGCCGCAGGCTAATCTGCCGTTTGTCGGCGTGTATGTAGCCAAAGCCAAAGGGTTTTTTGAGGAAGAAGGCCTGGATGTCACTGTGGAGCACTCCGCCGGACAGGGACAGCATTTGCAACTGCTCAGCGCCGGTACCATCCAGGTGACCAACCAGGATGCAGCCGTCCTGCTGCAGCGCCGCGCTGACCCCGGTTTGCCCCTGGTCGCTATTGCGCTCCTCGGGCAAAAAGGACAGCAGGCTTATGCAGCGCTCAAATCTTCCGGCATCGAATCTCCCAAAGATTGGGAAGGACATACGGTTGGATATAAGGGCACTCCGCCGCCGGATTTATTTGCCCTGATTTCCGCAGCCGGCGCGGATAAGGACAAGATCAAATTGGTCAATGTTGGCTTTGATCCGCGCCTGCTGACGGAGGGCAAAGTCGATGTCTATCCCGTTTTTAAATCCAACGAACCCTACATGATCCAATCCTGGGGCTATGACCTGAACCTTTGGGCAGCGGAAGATTTCGGCGTCCCCAGCCTGGGACTGACTTACGTCACCAGCGAGGAAATTCTCAAGACTCAGCCCGAATTATTAACCCGCTTCCTGCGGGGTGCGCTGCGCGGCATTCAGTATGCCGCTGAACACCCGGATGAAGCCATCGAAATCACCCTGACTTATACCGGCCCCGAGACCGACCCGGCGCATATGCGTTTTATGCTGGACGCTGAATTGAAAGATGCGCAATCCGACCTGACCGCTGAGAACGGCTGGGGCTGGCAGACGCAGGAGCAATGGCAGGCGTTGGCAGACATGCTCAAAACCGAAGGTCTGCCCGTGGAAGACGATATCAGCGGCGCCTTCACCACCCAGATTCTGGAAGCTGCCCGGGGTAAATAAAACATCCGGGGAAAATTCTTCCTGACCCGGAAAATTCCATTTGAATCGCAAGTCAAGCTGGTGAGCACTGCCGCTTGTGGTACACTTACTCTGACCACAGCGGCAGTACCTATATAGCTGTGGGTTGCCGTCGCCATTCACCGGCCCTTATCGGGCTCCCTTGAATGGTTTTTCGTATAAGGATACTAAACCATGCGTTGGGTTCGTGATTACCGCCCTCAGCTCAATGTCATCCGGCTTTTCAAAATTGCTCTGATCATCACGATAGCAGGGAATGTCCTGCTGGCAGTGCTCAAAGGGCTGGCTGCCCATTTCTCGGGTTCCGTCGCGTTATACGCCGATGCCGCCAATTCGATCTCGGATGTGTTGTATTCCATCATGATGGTGATCGGGCTGTGGATGGCGCTGCGTCCGCCCGATATCGGCCATCCGCAGGGTCACAGCCGCTTCGAACCTCTGGTCGGATTGATGGTGGCCTTTTCAATGGCGTTTGCCGGGTATGAGGCTGGAAGCACTGCCATCGAAAGATTCGTGGAAGGTGGACTCGCCGTTGAACCCGGTCTGCCGACGTTGACCTTGGTATTCAGCGCCCTGCTTAAAGTCGGTATGTTTTACGCCATCCGGAAAATTTCACAGCAGGTAAACAGCCCCACGCTGCGCACCACCGCACAGGACAACCTCAACGACGTTTTCACCTCCATGGCAGCTTTCATCGGCGCTATCGGTTCCAGTTTTATACACCCGCTGCTCGACGCTATCGCCGGTATTTTAGTTGCATTGTGGATCTTTCGTTCAGCATATAATGCTGCCCGCGAACACCTCAATTTCCTTACCGGCGGCGGTGCATCAGAAGAGCTTAGACACAAAATCATCGAAACGGCCGAATCAGTGCCCGGTGTGCTGCGCGTGCATCATTTGATGACCGATTATTCAGGACCGCGGCTGGTAGTTGACTTGCACGTCAATGTCAACGGCGACACCCCGCTGCGTGACTCGCACGAGATCACCGACCAGGTGATTGCCAAACTCCAGGCTTTGCCAGATGTCGATCGGGTGTATGTACACCTCGAACCCGACGATTGGACCGATTAATTTATCAGGAGCAGCACCATGCGCATGTCTCAGCTTTTTTCTCAAACGCTGCGGGAAGCCCCCGCTGATGCGCAGTCTGAAGGATTTGCCCTGCTGGTGCGCGCCGGGTTTATCCGGCAAATCGCGGCGGGGATTTTTGCCACCCTGCCGCTGGGATTGCGCGCCTTGCGCAAGATCGAAACCGTCCTGCGGGAAGAAATAAACGCTATTGGCGGACAGGAACTATCCATGCCGGTGGTGCTGCCTGCCGATCTGTGGAAAGAGACCGGACGCTGGTATACGGTTGGCGCCGAACTGGCGCGACTGAAAGATCGCAATGAACGCGACCTGGTGCTGGCCATGACGCATGAGGAAGCCGTTGGCGACCTGGTGCGGCGCGAAGTACAGTCCTACAAACAGCTGCCGCGTTTGATTTACCATATCCAGACCAAGTTCCGCGACGACCCGCGCCCGCGCGCCGGGCTGATTCGGGTGCGCGAGTTCAGCATGAAGGACAGCTATTCACTCGACAGCAGTTGGGAAGGTCTCGACCGCCAGTATCGCGCCCATTACCAGGCGTATTTCAACATATTCCGCCGCTGCGGGCTGCCGGTGATCTCCGTCAAAGCCGACACTGGCATGATGGGCGGCAACCTGGCGCACGAGTTCATGTACCTGAACCCGATTGGCGAAGACACCATCATCCTGTGCGAAGCTTGCGGCTACACCGCCAATCGCCAGGTGGCCCGGGTGCGCAAGCCAACCCCGGCAACCGAAGCGCCGCTGCCGTTGGAAAAAGTACATACTCCCGGGACGAAAACCATCGCGGACTTAGCCGCATTTTTACAGATTCCTGAAGCGCGGACGGCCAAGGCGGTGTTCATGACCGCCTCCATCCCCTCTGGCCAGGAAATGACCGACCGGTTGGTGATGGCAATCGTGCGCGGCGATATGGAACTGAATGAAACCAAGCTGAGTAATGCGGTCAACGCCAAGGAGCTACGCCCGGCGACCGAGGAAGAAATTCTGGCGTCGGGAGCAGTGCCCGGGTTTGCCTCACCCTGCGGACTGCACGACTTGCTGGTGGTGGTGGACGACCTGATTCCTAACGCACCCAACCTGGTTGCCGGAGCCAACGAAACGGATTACCACCTGAAGAATGTCAATTACGGGCGGGATTACACCACTCCGCTGGTGGCGGATATCACGGCTGCCAGCGCCGGAGACGCTTGCCCTGAGTGTGGGTCGCTGTTGCATGCTGAACGCGGCGTAGAGGTTGGTAATATATTCAAACTGGGTACCTGGTTCTCCAAGGCGCTGGGCTGCACCTTCCAGGATGAGAATGGGGAGAATCAACTGGTGATTATGGGTTCCTACGGCATTGGTCTGGGCCGGCTTCTGGGCTGCGTCGCCGAGGAACATCACGACGCCAATGGCTTGGTATGGCCTGAAACCATTGCCCCCTACAGCGTACATCTGGTGTTGCTGCCCGGCAAGCAGAATACGTTGCCGCAGGAGGCCGCCGAGGCATTGTACAGCCAGTTAACAGCCGCAGGTTTGGATGTGCTCTACGACGACCGCGAGGAAAGTCCCGGCGTGAAGTTCAACGACGCCGATTTGATTGGCATTCCACTGCGCCTGACGGTTTCGGGCCGCTCGTTGGAGAATGGCGGTGTGGAGCTGAAACTGCGCAGCCGCGCTGAACGCGAAATCATCCCGGTGGATACAGTCGTTTCCCGCGCGCAAGGTATTCTGGCATCCTTGCACGCTGAACTGCAAGGTGCGGCTGTAGCTGTTGATTACCGCGAGTGACCGGCGGCAAACAACATGTGTTCGAGCAAAAACCGCTCGATGCGCGGGTACAGATCGTTCAGCGTTTCAGGCTTGCGAAAGCCGTGGCCTTCGCCTTCGTACACGTGGAAAAGATGCGGCACGCGGTTGGCGCTGAGGCGCTCGACAATCGCTTCGGATTGGTTAAAGGGAACAGCCCGGTCGTCTCGCCCGTGAAAAATGGCCAGGGCATCCTTGATGCTCCCAGCCTGGAAAAGCGGTGAACGCTCGCGGTAAATATCTGCTGCTTCAGGGAGCTTGCCGATCAGATTTTGGTCATAATGCTGCTCAAACTTGTGCGTTTCCAGACTGAGCGTGAACAGGTTCGAAACCGGGTAGAGAGCAATGCCGGCTTTGAATACCCCGGGGAACTGTGCCAGGGCATTGAGCACGGTAAAACCGCCCGCGCTGCCGCCAAAAATCGCCATGTGATCCCCGTCCGCCAGACGGCGGGCAGCCATGGCTTGCGCCCCGGAGACGGCATCTTCGGTATCCAATTTACCCCACGCACCGAGCAGCGCATCCCGGTAGGAGCGGCCATAACCGCAACTGCCGCGGTAATTGACTGCCAGCCAGGCGTACCCGCGCGAGGTGAAATAATGGGCTTCGCGCGGAAAATCTTGCACGGATTGGCTGGTCGGTCCGCCGTGGATGTACACAATCAGCGGTGGCGCGCCCTGACCGGAATACCAGCTGTGGGCCGGAGGGTAATACAAGCCGTGCACTTTCTGCCTATCCAACGATTCCCATTCCACTGGCTGGGGGTCAGGTAGATCGCCGGGTTGCAAATCGTCGGTATCGCTGTACGCCACGGCGCGCCAGCGGTCACCATCCCAACGGATAATCCGGGTTGGCAGTTTTGGTGAGGAAGCGATCAGGGCCAGTTCATCCGCCGCTGGCGAAACGCTCAACTGTTCCAGCCAGGTGTAGGGCTCGGTGGGGATCAATTGGTACTTACCGGAAGCGTCAACGGCGCACAATTCCGCCTTGCCAGCCGAATTCCGCAAAATAAAGATCTTCTTGCCAGAGGAACTCCAGCCGTAACTATGCTGACCCTGCACCCAGGCCGGCACAGACAAATCGAATTCACCTGCCAGCCAGGTAGCGCGCTGACCGCTCTCCAGATCGAGCACTTCCAGCGAGTCCCACTCGCCGCGGCCGATGATATAGCTCAAAGAGCAGCCATCGGGCGAAAACTGCGGCTGGGTGACCGTCTCACCGTGCCCGCCGGCAATCAGCCGGACAGACGTGATCCGCGGTGGGCTGTCGCTCAGTTTGCCAAGCTTAAGCCGGGTTGCGTCCCACGGCATGTTCGGATGATCCCACTCCACCCAGGCTAACTCTGCGCCCGAAGGGCTCCAGGTGGGCTGCATGTAGAAATCAGCCCCGCTGACCAGCTTGACTGGCCAGTCCTTGCCCTCAGCATCGACCAGCGCCAGCACGTCCTGGTTGCCATCAGAGTGGACATAAACCACCCAACGTCCGTCAGGCGAGACTTTTGGCGACGCCAATCCGCCAAAAACAGGCGTCAATGGACGCGGTTGGCTGTTGATAAAATCGCGGCGGTACAACGCCCCGCTGTGTTCTGCAAAATACACCGCGATATGGCTTAGTCCAAATTCACCCCCACCGTACCCAACACCGCCGCGAGTGCTGTGATCGACCAATAACTCGCGCTGCGCCTCGCCCAGCGGCTGGTAAAGCAGCTGACCCTGGCCGCCACGATTCTCCAGCCAAACCAGGGCGTTCCCGTCCGGCGTCCATTGGACATCCTCCAGGCGCGGACGGCCTGCCAGAGAAGAGGCTGATATCGGGCTGGGCCACAGGCCATAGGGTCGGATGGTCTTTTCGTCAGACATGCGTTTTCCAACTGCAGTTGTCAAGGGACGCACCGGTTATAGGTGCGGCTCGAATTTGTCAATCAGGCGCTGCAGCGGTTGATAACCGGTAATCCGCTCGCGCATCTCGCCCCCAACGAACAACATCACGGTCGGCACGCTCATCACGGAAAATTGCATGGTTACATCGGTTGATTCATCCACATCAAGCTTGCCAAGCCGCACCTTATCGCCCCAGGTTTCCTTTAACTTTTCCAGTTCCGGCTCGAGCCGCTTACACGGGCTGCACCAGACCGCGCCAAATTCCAGTATAAACGGCCGTTCCGATTTCAATACTTGCTGCTCAAAATTGTCATTGTTAATATGTTCAAAGGCCATAAGTTCTCCTGTTGCACCAGACCAAGGTTTAATTCGGTTCCTGCTTTGTAATATAGCATAAGCCCATCATTTTGTCAGGCGGCCAGCCACTACACATCATTTAACCGGCCGCGTCCATTTTCAGAAGTCCTTTTTTCCGGTTACAATGGTGGGTACTGACGGGGATATTCCGTAATTCTTTAAAAAAACCTATGACCGCTGCGCCAACCTCACTTAAACTGCTCCACGGCACGCTCCAATTTCCGGTTTTCATGCCGGACGCGACGTTTGGCGTTGTGCGCACGGTTGATTCTGCCGATCTGGCTGCTGCTGGCATTGAAGCGGTGGTGATGAACATCTACCACCTGATGCAGCGCCCGGGGTCGAGCACCATTCAGGCCCTGGGCGGACTGCACCGCATGAGCGCCTGGGACCGGCCGATCGTGACCGATTCAGGCGGATTTCAGGCTTACTCGCTCATCCGCCAGAACCCAAAATTTGGCAAAATGGACGAAAACGGCATCCATTTTCAACCCGAGGCCAGCACCCGCAAATACCTGCTGACGCCCGAAAAAGGAACCCAGTTGCAGTTCAGTTACGGCGCAGATGTAGTCATCTGTCTGGATGACTGCACCCATGTTGACGCTCCGCGCAGCGAACAGGAGCTATCCGTAAAGCGCACCATCGATTGGGCGAAGCGTTCCCGCCGCGAGTTCGACCGGCTGGTGGATCAGAAAAAGCTGTCCGCTGACCAGCGCCCGCGCATTTTTGGCGTTATCCAGGGCGGCGGTGAACTCGACTTGCGCAAACGCTGCGCAGAGGCCCTGCTCGAAATCGGATTTGACGGTTTCGGCTTTGGCGGCTGGCCGCTTGACGGCGAAGGCCAGTTGCTGTACGACGTGCTGGAGTTCACCCGCTCGCTCATTCCATCCCAATTTCCCTTGCACGCCCTGGGCATCGGTCACCCGCGCAATGTGCTGGCCGGATCTGACCTGGGCTACGGGATTTTTGATTGCGCCATGCCAACCCGGGATGCGCGCCACGGACGGCTGAACACTTTCGCCACCCCACTGGGAAAAGACGGGGGCTTATCCGGGGATTGGTTGAAGTATCTGTACATCAACGACGAGCGCCACATCAAAGCCAACCTGCCCATCTCACCGTATTGCGACTGCCCAGCTTGCAGCCATTATTCATTGGGCTATATGCACCATCTCTTCAAACTTAACGACAGCCTGTATTTGCGGTTGGCGTCGCTGCACAATTTGCGCTTCATGACCCAACTCACCGAACGCATTCGCATGCGCCGCGCATGACAGACCCGACTGCCGTTCAATCGCTGGTGGAAGCGGTGCGCAATGCGCCCAAGTATGCGGCCATGGATGCGGGACTGGTGCAGGCACTGGTCGAACAGGAGCTTGGCAAAGGCCGCAGCGTCAAAGAGACGATCAAAGCCGTGCGCAATAAGCTGCACCAGGTGGGCAGCGCCTACCAGGAAATACCTATTGGCTATACGCATCTTTTGCAACGATTGACAACCCTGTCCCACGATCTCTACAGCCCGGAGATCAAAACCTTCTGTCTGGAAGCCATGCGCGAACACACCTCCACCCGCGAGCGGCTGGGCTTCCTCGAGGAATTCTATAGCCAATCTTTAGCCGGGCTTGGCCCGATCCATTCGCTCATCGACCTGGCTTGCGGGCTCAACCCGCTGGCGTTGCCGTGGCTGCCGCTGGCGCCGAATGCACAACTCTTCGCCTGTGACATTTATACCGACATGACCGGCTTCCTGAATGCCTTTTACGCGCATACCGGCGTCAACGGGCACGCTTTCACCTGCGACCTGATCCATAACTTGCCTGACATTCCGGCAAAGCCGGTTCAACTGGCTCTGCTGCTTAAAACCATCCCGTGCCTGGAACAGGTGGATAAATCCATCGGGCGCCGGCTTTTAAGCTCGATCCAGGCGGAGCATATGCTAGTCTCCTTCCCGGTGCACAGCCTGGGCGGGCGCGGCAAGGGCATGCGCGTCAATTACGACCAACATTTTCAGGAGCTGATCTCCGGTCTGCCGTGGCAGGTTGCGCGTTTCGATTTTCCCGGCGAGCTGGTTTACCGTCTATCCCGGGTGTAAATCGACCAACTGGAGGTGTTTTTCATCCTTCGCATCGCCCGGCGGTAAAATAAACTCAGGCAGAAAGGACTTTCATGAACGAACCCACCTACCCCGTAACAAAACCCAACCATTCCATGGCTATCGTCAGTCTGGTGCTTGGCATCCTTGGTCTCGCCCTCATTCTGCCGGTCATCGGTTCCATCGGAGCCGTGATTGCTGGAAAAATTGCTCGGCGTGAAATTGCAGAAAATCCCAACCATTACGGCGGCGAAAATTTGGCCCAGGCCGGCATTACCCTGGGCTGGATCAGCATTGCCTTTTCGCTTCTCCTGCTAATCGCTATCATTGCTGCCGTCCTGTTTTTCATCCCCGTCGCCACCACCACAACCTATTAACCATGGCGAGTTCAAACGGGAAGGATTGGTCTGGCAACTCGCTGCAATGCGTAGATTGGCGTAACATACCATCGTTGCTGTGGGTGACGAAGGCTGTCCGCAACGCTGCAGCTATTTGTGCCAGGGTTAAAGGATCTATTTACCGGAATGACTGAGCCAGACAACATCGAACTGCTGCTCGCGCAGCTGAGTACGGATATTCGAGCTTCACGTAAGTACCGCAGCCTGGACCTCCCACTGGAGACGCTGCGCGATCTGTTAGAGCAGGAGTTGGCCAAAGGGCGCAGTGGAAACGCTGCGCTGCAGGCGGTGCGCGAAAAACTGCATAATATCGTCGCGCCTTATCTGGGCGACCCGGATTACCAGGCAGCCGCTTTCATGTTGGATGAGGCGGTTCGCAGCCATGACGAGAATAATATCCAGGCAGCCAGTCTTGAAATCCTGGCAACGCACGCCTCCACCCGCGAGCGTATTCCCATGCTTGATAGCTTCTATCAACGGTTGTGGTCGGTCACCGGTGTGCCAGACAGCATCCTTGACCTGGCTTGCGGCCTGCATCCCTTTGGCTTGCCATGGATGGGATTGCCTTTGGAGACGCAATACCACGCCTACGATTTGCACACGCCGCGGATCGAACTGATTAACCATTTTTTCAGGCTGCTCGGGCGCGAACCACTGGCAATCGTCCAGGACATTCTGGTCAGCCCGCCAAAAGTTCAGGCAGACGCCGCCCTGTTCTTCAAAGAAGCCCACCGCTTTGAGCAGCGCCAAAAAGGCTGCAACCGACCCTTTTTTGAAGCCTTGAATGTGCGCTGGTTGCTGGTATCATTGCCTGCTGCTGATCTGAGCGGGCATCATTCGATGATCGACCGCCAACGCAGCTTGATGGATTCCATCCTCGCCGGACTGAATTGGCCGGTACAAGAGCTATTGATCGGAAACGAACTGGTTTTCTGCATTCGTAAAGCATGAGCCGCAAGAAAAAACGCAATCCTCAGTCCATATTGCCAGAAGCCGCCCAGAATGCGGCGCTGGAGCGTTTTAAACCGTTACTCACCCCTACAGATTACCAGGTGATGCTGGAGGAGTTGGCTCAACCCCTGCCGCTGGCCTTCCGCAGCAACCCGCTCAAGGCTAAACCCGGTGCGGAACAGGAATGGGCGCAACGCTACGGCTGGCAGCTTGAACCAGTCTCCTTCTGCCCCACCGGGTGGCGCGTGACCGAGATGCAAACCTCGGTCTCGATGACCCTGGAGCACCGTATGGGGCATTACTACATTCAGGATGCCGCCTCGATGCTGCCGGTGGAATTATTTGAGCTCGACCCACTCGACCGACCGCTGGTGCTGGACATGGCAGCTTCGCCAGGCGGAAAAACCACCCACCTGACCGCCCGCCTGCTCGACCACGGTTTGGTGATTGCCAACGACTCCTCTTCCGACCGCATTACTGCGTTGCGGCTGGTGTTGCAGGCCTGGGGAGCAGCCAACGTTGCCGTGACGCGCTTTCCCGGAGATAAATTCGGGCGCTGGTACCCCGAAACCTTTGACCGTATTCTGCTGGATGCTCCCTGCTCCATGCAGGGGTTGCGTTCCACCGATTCGCACCCCATGCGGCCGATTACCAGTCGCGAGCAGGACACGCTGGCGCGGCGGCAGGCGTCCCTTCTGGTTGCCGCCATCGCCGCCCTTAAACCGGGCGGCCAGGTGGTTTATTCCACCTGCACGCTAGCGCCCGAAGAGGATGAAGCCGTTCTGGACAAGATTTTACGCCGCTTCTCATCCTCGATCGTGGTCGAAGGTCTGGAGTCGCGCCTGCCGTCACCGGCGCCGGGGCTTGCTGGAGCCTACGGTCGGAATTTCGACCCCCAGGTAATCCACGCGGCACGTCTATGGCCGCACCGCTTTCATACCTCCGGCTTTTTCGCAGCGTTGATTCGCAAGGTCGGCCCGGTCGATTTTCCGCGAGAAGAACCGCCCGACCGCCCGCTATCGCTGGTGGGTCAAAAGCCGTTAGCCGGAGCTGCCAAACGCGACCTGTTTGACTTTTACCGCAACCAATTTGGGCACGATCTTGAACCCATCCTGGAAACGTACGGCCTGGAGATGTGGCATAGTGCGGCGGGTATTTTCGCGGTTCCCAGCACTTACTTGCAGCATTTTGGTGGCTTGCCCTGCCACCTGTTGGGGCTAAAACTGGCGGAGGAAACTCCGGACGGCTTGTCCCCTGCCCATGATTGGGTGGCACGCTTTGGCAGCAGCTTTACTGCCGGCAGAGTAGTGATCCCCCACGACCTTTTAGCCCCCTGGCTGCGCGGCGAGGACCTCGACTTTGCACCAGGCGGTGAGTTACACAGCGGTATGGTTGTGTTGTACGACCCGGATGAACGCTGCCTGGGACGCGGACGGCTGCAAGCCGGGAAAATCAAGAATCTTCTGCCGCGTCGGCTGGTCTAACCAGCGCGGGTTTCGAACCAGTCGATCACCAACGCGGCCGAAACGATTGCGGCTGTCTCCATGCGCAGGATGCGCGGCCCAAGACTGACGGCGTTCCAACCAGCCTGGACCGCCTGATCGACCTCCTCGGCGCTCAATCCCCCTTCCGGGCCGATCAATAGCGCCAGATTTGCACCGGCTGACACGCCCTGCAGAGCGCTAGGCAGCCGCAAGGTGGTCTCCTCCTCCCAGGCAATCAGGCAAATGCCATTTTTTGCCCTGGCGGTTTCCACAGCGGCTGCGTAATCCGACGGCAGGTTCAGCCTGGGGATCTTTCCGCGCCCGCTCTGCTCGGCAGCTTCCTGGATGATGCGTTCCCAGCGGGAGTGTTTGTTTTCGTAGGTGTGTTTATCCTGCACCAGCGAGCGGTTGGATAAAATCGGAGTGAACTCAGTCGCGCCCACCTCGGTGCATTTTTGTAGCATCCATTCGAATTTTTCGCGCTGGGTCAGGCATAGATACATGCTCAAATGAATCGGCGGCTCGCCCTCTGCCAAAGTTTTGTCTATAACCCGCCCGCGGACTTGTTCGCTGCTGACCAGCGTCAACTCGACCCGATACTGTCCGCCAAGGTTGTCAAGCACAATCACGGTGTCGCCAACCCGCAGCCTCAGCACACGCAGGATCTGGTGCGCGGTTTCAAGCGGGAATAGGACAGAATCAGTTTGAATGGCGACGGGAGGCAGAAAAAAGCGGTGCATGACTTTTTACAGTAGAAAATTGGAAGAAGGTCGATACCTTCCTCACCTAACCTCTCCCTCCCTTGGGAGGGAGAGGAATTATTAACCCATTGTTCCCCACGCTGGCAGGCTTATTCACTTGGCACCTGACACTTGACACAGGGAAACATGATTACCCGGCCGATGTGCCGCGCAGGCGCGGGTCGAGCGCATCCCGCAGCCCGTCACCCAGCAGATTGAAGCCCAGCACAGTCAGCATGATGGCAATGCCCGGGAAGAACACCAGGTGCGGCGCATTGAAAATACTGTTGCGTTCTTCACCCAGCATCAAGCCCCATTCCGGGCGCGGCGGTTCAGCGCCAAGCCCAAGGAAGGACAGCGCAGCCGCATCCAGGATGGCAGTCGCAATGCCAAGCGTCGCCTGGACGATCAACGGCGTCAGCGAGTTGGGGATGATATGCCCAAACAAGATGCGTCCCTGATTGGCCCCAATCGAGCGGGCAGCAACCACATATTCCAATTCCTTGACCGAAATCACCGTCGAGCGCACCAGGCGCGCGAATCTCGGGATCGAGACAATACCAATGGCCAGCAGCGCATTGATCAAGCCGGTGCCCAGGAAGCTAACGATGGCAATAGCCAGCAGCAGGCTTGGAAAGGCCATCAAAACGTCCATGATACGCATGAGCACATCATCGATCCAACCGCCAACGAACCCGGCAATGGCGCCAATGATGCCGCCAATCAAAATGGCAAAACTGACAGTTGACAACCCGACTTGCAGGGAAAGCCGCGAACCATAAATGACCCGCGACAGCAAATCGCGGCTGTTCCCGTCAATGCCGAAGAGGTGCTGCGGCTGGTCAGCCGCGCAACCAAGCAGGTGAATGCAAGGTGGTTCGCGCCGGTCAACATCCCTCAGCAGTTGAATCGGATCATACGGAGCGATTTGTTTTGCGAATATCGCCAGGATTAACAGAAAGCCTAAAATAATCATCCCGAGAATCGCGGACCGGTGGTGGAATAACCGGCGCACCGCTTCACGCCCGGGCGAGGTGTATTTAATATTGGAGACATCCAGAATGGCTACGTTTGAGGTCATGATGTTCTACCTGTTACTCCAACCGTACACGGGGATCGAGATACGCATAAGATACATCGACAAATAAATTAATCAACACAAAAATGACGGCAATAATCAGCGTAAATCCTTGCACTACCGGATAATCGCGCGAAAGGATGGACTGAACCAGCATGGTGCCCACACCGGGCAGCGCAAACACCGTTTCGGTCAACACGGCTCCTGAAAGCAGCGCGCCCGTTTCGATCCCGATGATCGTAATGACCGGGATCATAACGTTGCTCATGGCGTGCCCGGACACCACGTTGCGTTCTTTCACCCCTTTGGCGCGCGCGGTGCGGACGTAGTCTTGCTGCATCACTTCCACCAGCGTGGAGCGGGTCATGCGCGCAATAATCGCCAGCGGAATGGTGCCGACTGCCACGGAGGGCAGGATCAAATGCCAGAGGGCATCCTTTAATGTCGCCCAGTTACCCGTGATGATACTGTTTGCTATGGCTGAATTGGAAAGAAAATAAACCGCAAACTTGGGGATACCGGTTAGTTCGGTCAGTCCCCACTCTTTTGCCAGATTGACCAACGTCACGCTGGCGCCCAAACGGCCGGATGGTGGGATAAAAAACGGCGTATCCTTCATTACCAGCGCGAAAAAATACGCCAGCATCAAACCAAGCCAGAAAACCGGCATGGATACGCCAACATTGGCCACAACCATGGTCACAGTGTCCGTAAAACTGTTCGGCTTTAAGGCTGAGATGATACCCAGGAATATTCCGACCGTCGTTGAAAACAACATGGCGAACAGGGTCAGTTCGATGGTCATCGGCAGGCGTTCCGCTATGATATCGGATACTGGCCGGCTAAAGCGGATCGATTCACCAAAATCCCCCTGCGCCATATTGCCAATGTAGCGCACGAATTGAACAAAAACGTTATCGTTCAAACCATAGCGCTCTTTAAACTCTTCACACTTGGTAGGGGTGGCACGTTCTCCCAGCATCGCCACACACGGATCGCCCGGGATTAAGCGCACAATCAAAAAGGTAACCAGTAGAATGCCAATGGCTACGGGTATTAACAAGACCAACCGGCGGGCCATAAAACGCAGCATGATCTCTTAAATCCTTTGCTGGACGAGTTTCAGGGTGATTCAAAACAAGCCGCACGCCCACAGGTTCGTGCGCTGCTCATACCAAAAATTTTGTAAAACAGGAACAGGCCAGCCGACGGACAGCCAGTCTGTTCCCTTATTATGCCATAAAACTGTTGGGGGGTGTTTTATCGCATACCGCTAAAAACACCCCCCAAACCTTATATAAGTTGTGAATTTACTCGGTCGCGTTCAAGAACTTGTTGAAGAACGCAGTGAAGTATTCAAAGTTGCCAGTGCGGCCAACGTGGTTGGGGCTGGCAGCATCCCAAACGGCTGCATAGGAAGCAACCACATCGCTGGCATCCAGCAGTGCGCCGTCATGGAATTGAACGCCCTGGCGCAGGGTGAAGGTCCATTCGGTAGCATCATCATTGGCTACGTAGCTTTCAGCCAGACCTGGTTCGACCTCAGTGCTGCCAACCTTGAAGGACAGCAGCGCCTCAAAGATCTGCTCGCAAGCGCGCAGGGTCTCGCCATCGGTTTCATCGATGCACCACAGAGTGGCAGGTTCACCGGACTGCATCCAGACGAACTGGTCAGAGTCGGAGGTAAGAACACCCATGACTTCATTGCTAAGCGGGCTGGCGTGCGCGCCGCCGATGCTGGCTTTGAAGGCAGTGGCAGAAGCGCCGTGGGCTACTGGGATCATGACCACATAGTCTTTCAGCAGTTGATTGACTTTGTCATAATGCACCTGGCGGGCAACTGGATCAGAAATCTTACCGGCAGCGCGGATCTCTTCGACCAGGTCAGGATACAAGTCGCCAAATTGCAGGTTGGTATCGGCAGCAAAGTGGTAGTCGTAGAAGTTGGTGGCGCCAGGGTAGTCAGCGCCCCATCCCAACAGGTAGAAACCTTCGGTGCCGGCAGCAGTAGCGTCGATGAAGGCGGTGGATTCCATCACATTAATCTTCACCGTGATGCCGACTTCGGCTAACTGGGCCTGGATTTCCTGGGCAACTTTATCGGGGGTGGGTAAGTAACCGCGAACAACATTGCGGAGCGAGAGCGTAATTTCCAGGTTTTCCTGGCCGGCTTCAGCAAGAAGCGTCTTGGCCATTTCAGGATCATACGGATACCAATCGACTGCATCACTATAGCCAGGCTTCAGGGCCGGGGGAACGAAAACCTTGGCAACCTGTGAGCCTTCGGGGTAGTACTGGTCGACGATGCGCTGGCGATCGATCGCATAGGCAATCGCCTGGCGAACTTTGACATCATCGAAGGGGGCTACGTTGTGGTTGAAGCCGATGTAGAAGATGTTCAGCGCCGGGCGGGGGTAGAGCGCCAGGTTCGCATCGCCTTCAATGGTGGCGAAATCTTCCGGGGCAGGATTGTCGATACCGTCAACCTGTCCGGATTGCAGTTCGAGCAAGCGCTGAGCCGACTGTTCGGACCAGCGGAAGACCAGGTTGGGGATGGCAGCGACAGTGCCCCAGTAATTGGGATTGGCTTCGAAGATAACGCGATCGCCGCGTACCCATTCCTTCAGCTTGTAAGGGCCGGTGCCGTTGGGGGCTTCGCTCATCTTGACCGAATCACCAGTGTTAGCATCCAGATATTCCTTGTCGGCAATCGAGAAGACCGAGAAGGCTACCTTTGAGGGGAAATCCGCATCTGGATAGCACAACGTAAATTTAACGGTAAATTCGTCGACTGTCTCGATCGATTTGAACTCGCCGCCATACTCGCAATCGGGAGCTTCGACCTTCATTTCGACGTAGTTATTACGACCGGCAGGAACTTCGACCGGCGGGGTTTCCGCGGTCGGTTCGGCCGGGGGTACCACAACCGCAGTCGTCGGCTGAGCAGCCGGTTCTTCAGTAGCCACAGGGGCCGGTTGACAACCAGCGATCACCATGCTGGCAACGACAAACAGCGCTAACAGCGCATAAACCCATCGGTATTTCATTTCTCCTCCTAAAAAATAATTGGCGATTTGTTTGTAAGGAAAAAGGCGTGTCTTCTGACTCTTACCACCTCCTGTATTTACTTTTGGAAGCATGGAATTGTGATAAAAATAAATGTAAAGCAAACAAGTCAACTTGTCAAGCTGAATGCGAAAATCCGCGATAAATTCGCAATAATGCGGTATAGTCATTTTAAATTCGAAAATCAGGCATACAAATTATATCGAAATGGATAAACTGGTACAAGACCTTCGCTCCCTGGTTGGGATTCAACTGACAACGCGGCAACTCGCAGCCTTCAAAAAATATGAGGAGGTCCTGCTCGAGTGGAATAAAAATATTAATTTGACCGCCATTCGGGATGGCGAGGGCATCCGCAGTAAGCACTTCCTCGATTCACTCACCTGTATGCTGGTCTGGCGCGATCGCCCCCCTGAACGCTTGATCGACATTGGCACCGGCGCCGGATTCCCGGGCATTCCGCTCAAAATTATCATGCCACGCCTGCAATTGACCCTGGTCGAATCGGTGGGAAAAAAGCTGGAATTTTGCCGGCACATGGTGGAAGTCCTCGGATTGGAGAATGTTACCTGTCTGCAGGCGCGCGCTGAAGAATTAGGCCTGGCGCGCGAACACCGCGAAAAATACGACTGGGCGGTCGCCCGGGCGGTCGCCAACTTACCGGTGCTGGCTGAATATTTGCTGCCGTTGGTGCGGGTAGGCGGCGGGATGCTGGCGCAAAAAGGCGAGACCGGTCCTGCCGAAGCACATAAAGCCGACCGGGCTATTCACGTGCTGGGGGGGCGGATCAAGCAGCTCATTCCGGTGCGGCTGCCGGGCGTCACCGAAGAACGCTTTCTGGTGGTGGTGGACAAGGTCAGCGCCACGCCACCCGGTTATCCCCGTCGGGTTGGCTTGCCGGCCAAACGGCCGATCAGCTAAGCCGGTTTTTCTGCTTGAGCGGCATAACCTGCGCGCACCTGCCAGACGGTTCCGCGGGCGACGAAGTCGGGATCGAACAAATTCAAATCGGTGGTGGTCAACAAGGCCTGCTCGCTTTCCTGCAAAGCAGCAATCAGCTGGGTCCTGCGGCTGTTGTCTAATTCTGCCAGGATCTCGTCCAACAGCAGCACCGGCCAATGCCCGGTCTTTTCACGCATCCAATCTACTTCGGCCAGTTTGAGCGCCAGCAGGCTGCTGCGCACCTGGCCGCGCGAGCCATAATCTCCCAGATCAATGCCGTTGCCCATGAAGCGCAGTTCGTCGCGGTGCGGCCCGATCGTGGTGATGCCGCGGGCAATCTCCTCGCGACGCAGCGACTGCAAACGCCGGGCGAATCCTTCCTGGATTTGTTCCAGCGTAAACCCGGTGCGGTCCACCCCCGCCTCAACTGGCAGTTGGACTTGCCCATTGGTCGGCGCAAGCGGATCATAGGCTGGACGGTATTGCAGGCGCAGCACTTCAGTGCCGCCAGTTAATAGGTCATGGTAGCGCATGACCAGGCGCTCCAACTCCTGAGTAGCAGCGATACGCGCCTGGATTAACAGCGCCCCCCGACCCGTGAGTAGTTTGTCCCAATAGGTCAGTTGACTGGGGTCCCCGCCGCGTTCGCCAAGCTGTTTGAGCAGCGCATTCCGCTGGGTTAAGGCTTGAGCGTATTCGCTCAAAGCCTGGGCATAGCCCGGCACCACCTGCGCCAGCGCCAGATTGAGATAACGGCGGCGCTCTTCCGGCCCGCCCTCGATCACCCGGGTCATTTGCGGCAGGAAAATGACCGCATTGAACTGCCCGAGGGCTTCCTGCATGCTGCGTTTGACCCCATCTACCAGAATTTCTTTGCGCAGCCTCGCGCCGTTTCCGCCATTGATCTCTCGAATCAATCGGACTTCCATGCGGTGCTCTTCACCGCCGCGCTGGAACTGCGCCACCAACCGCGCTACCGTCAGCGGTTCATCCTTGTTGGTGAATTGGATGAGTTGCCGATCATTGGCGGCGTGGAACGAGGTAAAAGTCGCCAGAAAATATACCGCTTCCAACAGCGTAGTTTTACCCTGGGCGTTATCTCCAACCAATAAAAGAATCCGCCGGGGCACTTCCATGTCCAGGCGGGTGAAAGCTCGAAAATTCGTCAGAGAGAGCTGCGTAAGGTACATAAAACTGGATTTGGGGGCTTAACCTAATCAGCGGCTATGCTTTCTTCTTCAGGGGCGGGCTTCCAGACCTTGGTAGCCCGGTCGGTGTAAAGGATGCCATCCAGGTGGTCGATTTCGTGCTGGAAAATGCGCGCCAGCCAGCCATCTGCCTTGATTTTTACCGGCTGGCCGCGACGATTTTGTCCGCGCACCACAACCTCCAGGCTGCGTTCCACTTCGCCGACCAGCCCGGGGACGGATAGGCAACCCTCGATTCCCAATTCCGTTTCCTCCGAGGCGCTGATGATCTCCGGGTTGACCACCACATACAATTTCTTGGGGCTGTCCTCTTTCTCATCATCCTCTTCGTATTCGACAACCACCAACCGGTCCAGTAACCCGACCTGCGGCGCTGCCAACCCGACTCCGGGAGCTTCGCGCATGGTTTCGACCATGTCGTCGATCGTTTTTTGCAAATCCTTATCGAACTCGGTGATCTTGCGGGCCTTTCGCCGCAGCACGTCGTTCGGCACTGTGACAATTTCTCGTAACGCCATTCCATCCTGCCTTTAATTGTTTACCAACATACCGCAATAATCCCCAAATTATACCGCGTAAAAAGTCAGGGCGCCTGTTCCGGCCCCTCAGGTTGGTCGTCCTCTACCGGCTCTTCACCCTCCGGAACCTCGTCCAGCGGATTTTCGGAAGTCGCCCCTCCAACATAGTTGTGGTAACGCTCGATCCAATCTGCCATTTGGTCATGGCGTTCCTGCTCCAGCCTGGCTTCGTCGCGCTGCTTGAGCTCCATGAAACTTTGGAACAACTCGCGCTGCACCTCAGCCGGGTTGACCACATTATCAAAAGTAAAGGTGGATTCACCGACGCGAATATAAACGGTGCCAAAATTGAAGATCAGGGCAATCAGGTTCTTCCGTTCATAATCAATGCTGAGGATGTTGCGCAGTGGGGCCGATTTTTTCTCCTCAGTACCCAACGGCTTTTTGAAGACATCCATAATCAATTCCGGGGTGATGATGTAGCGGTCATTGCGCCAGTCAACATATTGGTACAACAGCCACAGGAACAATGCCGGCCCAAGGATCAAAAACAGCAGCGTGCCGGTCGATGCACCAAATGGGATGATGTTCAGCCAAATGAGGAACACGCCGATGAGCAGGACGAAGGATAAAAATAGCGGCAGACCGATCTTTTTGAGCAACAAAAACCAATGTGTGCGGTAGATGATGTTGCCATCTTCTTCCAGTCGAAGCAGGAAAAGTTGAGACATCCATTCCTGCAGCGCCCCGGCTTTGACATGCACTGGTACATCCACACCGGCTGGCATTCCTTTCTCACCGGGCAGGTGTTCGATACGTTCACGGATGGTGCGGTCGATTTGATCCAATTGTTCGGTGCGGCGGTGGAACCTCTTCCGTCCGCGAATTTCATTGATCAAATTGATCACCTGCTGTGGATGCGCCAACCGGTTGAGCACAATCATCCCGGTGTAGGTACGCACCAGGATATTGCCGTAATCGATCAGCCGCCCGATTTGATCGGTTTTAAGATCGTCAGCCAACACCGCATCCAACGGCACCTCCTGGCGACTTTCATAAACCAGCAGCACCTTTTCCAGCTTGACCACCCGCCGGTTGGTGACCACGGCATAATCGTTGGCCCAATCCAGCACCAGCCAACCCAGCCAGATCAACAATCCGAATAAGGTTAAACCAAGCAGAATCACAGGCAGCGAAGAATCGGGTAGAACGACGATGGCCAGGTAAACCAACACGCCAGTGAACAACGCTCCAATTGCCAGGGCAGGCAGCAGTCTCAGGATCAAAAGCAGCCAATGCCGCCGGGCAATAAAATGGACCACCTCGCGCGGGGCGCGCCAGTCCATCTTGAGGTTCATAGACAGCAGATAGCTGTTTAAAACCACCCGCATCGGCAGCACGATTTCGGGGAATTCCTGGCGCAGTGTGGTCAATACATTGGGTGTGAGCCGCAGCACAATTACTTCCGAGAGTGCAGTAGCGGTCGTACGGCGGTGCACTGGTTTCTCAGCCAGCGTTTCTTCGCCAAAATAGTCGCGCGATTCGAGAACCGCGTAGTCTGCCGCTTTTTTATGCGTTCGCTCCAGCCGCACCCGCCCGCTGACGACGAAGAAAAAGCCGTCTGCGGCGCTGCCCTGTGCGAAGATGACCTGCTTTTCCTCATACAAAAATGCCTCGACCCGGTCCGTTACCGTTTCGAGCTGCTCGTCGGTCAGACGGTGAAAAATATGACACTGCCGGAGGATATCCAGTACTTCGCTGCGATCGACCTGCATAATTCATAGTATATCCGATCTACACCTGCACATTACCTTGATTATCATGGTGAATCCGGTAGAGGCGGCTCGCGAGCCGCCTCTACTTCAACCGGCAATGGATCGACCACTTTCCATGACGCGATTCTGGTACAATTCGCATGCAATCATGCAAGGAGGTTTGTTTTGAGACGAGGTGACACAGCCATCCTGAGATGGATTTCTATTGGGGTGCTTTTTTTAGGATTATTACTGGTTGTTTTCCAACTGATTCAATACAGTCGGCTGCGCTCCGCCTACCCCGCCGGAACCGTGATCGCTGGCGTTCCGGTAGCCGATTTAGACCGCCAACAAACCGCCGAACGCCTGATCCAGGCTTACAGCATGCCCGTCGAAATGCGCTACGGCGACGCGGTGGTGCAGATCAAACCGTCGGTAGCCGGCTTTAAGTTGGATGTGGAAAGCATGCTGGCAGCCGCTGACCAGCAGCGCATTTCAGTGCCCTTCTGGAACGCTTTCTGGGGCTTTTTGTGGAACCAACTGCCGGAACCCGCCGAAATTCCACTCCGGGCTGAAACTTCTGACGAGCGGCTGCGCGCGTACTTACGCGACGAAGTCGCTGCCCGCTACGATAAGCTGCCATCGCCGGCTCAACCCGTACCCGGTAGTTCATCCTTCTCACCTGGGAAGCCCGGCACATTACTTGATCTCGACCGTGCGGTGATCCTGGTCAGCGACGCCATGCGTAACCCCACAAGACGGGTGGTCAACCTGACCTACTCCAGCCAAAACCCGACCCGGCCCTCTTTCCCCAATCTGCAGGTCATGATGCAGCAGGTGCTCGCGGTCAACGAATTTGAAGGACTGGCAGAAATTTACTTACTGGATATCCAAACCGGGCAGGAAATTAATTTTGCCTGGAACGCGGGTGAAATCATTGCCCCTGGTATTGCCTTTACCGCCGCCAGCACCATGAAAATCCCGATTATGATCTCCACCTTCCGGCGTCTGGACGAACCCTCGCCCGCCAACATCACCAGCCTGATGGAGTCGATGATCGAACTGTCCGAAAATGATCCGGCCGACCGATTGATGGAAGAAGTGATCGACAACCGCCTGGGTCCGTTAGCTGTCACCGAAGATTTGCAGAAGATGGGTTACGAGAGCACCTTTATGGCCGGGTTTTTCTACCCTGGCGCTGCCCTGTTGCGAGATTATGATACGCCGGCAAACTCGCGCACTGACGTATCCGCTGACCCCGATCGTTACAACCAGACCACCCCGGTAGAAGCTGGCATGCTGCTCAATGACCTGTACCAGTGCGCTTCAACGGGAGGCGGGACTTTCGCCGCGGTCTTCCCCGGGCAGATTTCGCAGCCAGAATGCCGTTTGATGATCAGTTATCTGACCAAAAACCGCATCGCCGTATTGATCGAAGCCGGTGTACCCGAAGGCGTGCAGGTAGCGCACAAGCACGGCTGGCTGACCGACACGGCGGATGGGTTGATCCACACCATCAGCGACGCTGCCATCGTCTATACCCCCGGTGGCAATTTCATTTTTGTCATCTACCTGTACGACCAGGAGCAACTGCTGTTCGACCCGGCCAATGCATTGGTTGCCAGTATCACCCAGTCGATATACAACTATTACAACTTGGCCGGGCAATAATCAACCGCTCAACGGCGGCCAAAATAGGCTGTTTTGAGCTGCCCCAACAATTCAACTGGCGTCCAGGATAACGGGAGGCAGATTTCCCTTTCCAATGCGCCCAAGGCTGCGACCAGAGTGTTCATTTCTTCCTCGGGGGCGGCGATCTTGTAGCGTGCGCGCAATGCGGCCAGCCGCTCGTGGAAATGGACGATCTGACCGCTTTCGACCAGCTTGTCAGCAAAATACACCAGCTTTTCTTCCCAGCTGCGCGGGCTATTGGCTTTATCCAGCAGGTTGAATAACATGTGACGAAGTGCAATCTGCCCCAGTTCTTGCTGACCGCGTTCTGCCAGTATTTTGTCTGCTAATTGGCCGTGATCGGCTTTGAGTGGCTGCGCAGTAATTTTTGCCAGGTCGTGCAGCAATCCACCGCGGTGCACCAGTACCGGGTCGACCTCCTCGCCTGCCTGACGCAGCCAGACAGCCATCTGGTATGCAAGCGCGGCTACCAAGTCAACATGCACCAGCAGGTTGGCGCTGGCACTCTGCTCTGCCAGCCAGGCATGCGACTGCGAGATCGACGGCAAGTCGATCGGACCGAGTGCCTTTGGCAAGTCGACCATGAGAGTTACTTCAGCGCTGTGCTGCGGGGCAAGACCTGTGACAGCGGCACCGGATGGATTGAACCAAACGGCGCGCCAGCTGGCCCCCACGGCACCCAAGACATCATTCACGTAGCTGTCGCCAACCATGACTACTTCGGAGGGCAGAACACCCATGGATTTTTCAATAATTTTGAAGAAAGCGGGGTCAGGTTTTCGCTTATTCAGATCCACTGAACTGAAGAAATCTGAAAAATATTGAGCAATCCCCAAGCGTGCCAGGGCAGCCGCGAGCATCGGTCCATCCGAAACGTCTGCATTCGAACCCACAGCCAGCCGGTATCTCCCATTCAGACGATCCAACATCTCTTTCACTCCGGCAACAGCTTCCAGAACATCCCACTCCACCATGGGGCGTGAATCGTCGGAGTTAAGATTAATCAAGGTATCTCCAGCGTCGAAGATGATTGTGGTGACCGGCATGGTGTTTCCTCCGGAGACATTTTACAACAGATGGCGCTGCAGGCCGGTCAAGGCGCTGATGGTATAATCCCTCCATGCCCTCGCTCGTCGCAATCGACCTTGAAACCACCGGCCTTGATCCCCAAAAAGACGCCATAATCGAAATAGCTGCCGTACGTTTTTCCGGCAACCGGGTAGAAGCAGAATGGACCTCGCTCATTAATCCCGCCCGTGCCATTCCGCCGCTGATTACCCAGTTAACTGGTATCAACAATGATATGGTGCGCAATGCCCCGCCCATCAAGGCTGTCATTCAGGAATTGGCAGATTTTGTGGGCGATTCTCCGGTGGTTGGGCATAATGTGCAATTCGATCTGGGCTTTTTACGAAAAAGCGGAATCCTTGGATTGGCCGAACCGATTGACACCTATGAACTGGCTGCTGTACTTATGCCAACTGCCAGCCGCTATAACCTCGGTTCGCTCGGTCAGATACTGGGAATTCTGATCCCCAATTCGCACCGGGCATTGGATGACGCCCGTCTGGCGCATGCAGTTTACATGAAACTGTATGAACGTGCAATTCAAATGCCGATCGATCTGCTGGCTGAAATTGTGCGTGACAGCGAGTCGGTGAACTGGGACGCCGGCTGGGTCTTTGGCCAAATTATGCGCGCCAGGGCGCGCGAGCCGATTGGCGCACGTCAGGTGCAGCAACATGATTACGGCGCGCTTTTCGCGTCCACGGCAGCAGTATTATTACCGCCACTCACCCCGCCGGAAACGCTCACTCCGCTCAACGTCGATGAGGTGGCATCGCTGCTGGAGTACGGCGGACCTTTTTCCCGTTATTTCGAGGGTTATGAGCAACGTTCACAGCAGGTGGAAATGCTGCGTGCAGTCACCCGCGCTTTTTCAGACGGTTACCATCTGATGGTCGAGGCAGGTACCGGAACAGGAAAGTCCTTTGCGTATTTGGTTCCGGCTGCATTGTGGTCGATGCAGAACAATACCCGCATTGTGATTTCTACCAATACTATCACCCTCCAGGAACAACTCATCAATAAAGATATTCCCGACCTGCGGAATGCCCTTGGGCTCGACCTGCGCGCTGTGGTACTCAAGGGACGCTCCAATTACTTGTGTCCGCGCCGGCTGGAAGCGCTGCGCACCCGCACGCCGGAAAATGCCGATGAAATTCGGGTGATGTCCAAGGTATTGGTGTGGTTGAGTGAAGGCGGGTCCGGCGACCGCTCGGAGATCAACCTGAACGGTCCGATGGAACGCGAGGTCTGGTCGCGGCTCTCGGCGGATGATGAAGGCTGCAAGGCCGAGGTATGCATGAGCCGCACCGGCGGCGCTTGCCCCTTCTACCGCTCGCGCATGGCAGCGCAATCTGCTCATTTGATCATCGTCAACCATGCGCTGCTGCTGTCGGACGTGGTCACCGGCAACCGGGTCTTGCCCGATTATTCCTATTTGGTCGTTGACGAGGGACACCACCTGGAAGCCGCTTCGACCAATGCGCTCAGTTACAAAATTACCCAGAACGATCTGGCGCGCATGCTGCGCGAATTGGGCGGCGCCTCCAGCGGCATCTTGGGACGACTGCTGAACCAGGTGCACAACCTCCTCAATCCCGCCGAGCTGGCATCTCTAACGACTTTCATGCAGCGCGCCACCGACTTGGCCTTTCGCCTGGAAAACCAGATGACCCAATTCCTGCGCACCGTTGATTTCTTTATGGATCATATTCGCGATGGCGCTCCGGTTAGTTCCTACGGGCAGCAGGTACGCATTTTGCCTGCAACCCGCACCTTGCCCGCCTGGACTGAAGTGGAAATGGCCTGGGATTCCACCGGCGAGTTCATGAGCCAACTGCTGATTTTGGTTGGGCAAATCCACCAGAATGTCACCGATACCTTTGACCAGCCGCCCGAGGAAATGGAAGACACCATCGGCAATCTGGGCAACATCATCCGCCGCCTGACTGAAGCTCAGGCATATATGGCAGCGCTGGTTTCGCAGCCGGATTTGAATTACATCTACTGGGTTGAAATTCAACCCAATACCAATCGGCTGGCCCTACAAATCGCACCGCTGCACATCGGCCCGCTGATGGAACAGTTTTTATGGCATGAAAAAAGCAGCATTGTGGTGACTTCTGCCACCCTGACCACCCAGGGCGAGTTCGAATACCTCAAGAGTCGGTTAAATGCCGACGAGGCCGATGAATTGGTGCTCGGATCGCCTTTTGATTACGAGACGTCCACTCTCCTGTATCTGCCAAACGACATCCCCGAGCCAAACGATGCCAACGGCTACCAGCGAGCGGTGGACCAGTCGCTGGTGCGGCTGGCAAAGTCAACTGGCGGCCGAATGTTGGTGCTGTTTACCTCGTATGCACAATTACGAAAAACCTCTCAGGCGATTACCTCGCCCTTGCTTGAAGAGGATATCCAGGTTTACGAACAGGGTGAAGGAGCTTCTGCCAACACCTTACTGGAAACTTTCCGCGGCACCGAAAAGGCTGTCTTGCTCGGCACGCGCGCTTTTTGGGAGGGCGTCGATATCCCCGGCGATGCGCTTTCGGTGCTGGTGATCGTCAAACTGCCGTTCGACGTGCCGTCTGACCCAATCGTCGCAGCCCGATCCGAGACCTTCGACGACCCCTTCAACGAATATCACCTGCCAGAGGCGATTTTGCGCTTTCGTCAGGGTTTTGGTCGGTTGATTCGCACCCAATCCGACCGCGGGGTGGTAGCGGTGTTCGACAAACGCCTGCTCTCCAAGCGCTACGGCCGTTCCTTCCTCGATTCACTGCCGGATTGTAAAGTCCAGGTGGGCTCGCTGCGTGATTTACCCGCCTTGACCGCTCGCTGGCTCAACCTGTAAGGGTCAGTTTGAGTAAACTGGGAGGAAATTCATTGCCGGCTACCCCTGAAAAAAAATGGCAGCCCAAAGCCAGCCTGCTGGATGTCTTTAAAGGCCGGCAGCGCGCCATTCTGCGCATCGACGCAAACCGGACCATCGGCGAGATCAATCCGCACATTTACGGGCACGTCATCATGCACCTGGAACGCAGTATTTACGGCGGCATCTGGACGGACAACGGTGAAAGACTGCGCGAAGATGTGCTGCGCCTGATCCAAACCCTCAAGCCGCCGGTGATTCGCTACCCGGGCGGCAACTTCGCCAGCGCCTACCACTGGGAAGACGGCATTGGTCCGCGAGAATCGCGCCCAAAGCGCTTTGACCCGACCACGAAGGTCGAGGAGAGCAACCAGGTTGGCACGGACGAGTTTATCGAATTATGCCGGCGCACCGGTGCTAACCCGTATATCTGCGTCAATGACGACACTGGCACACCCGAAGAAGCCGCGCGTTGGGTGGCATACTGCAACCAGGATGCTCAGGGTGAACAGGGACGCCGCCGGGCGGCCAACAGGCATCCTGAACCTTACAACGTGCGCCTGTGGGGCGTCGGAAACGAAATGTGGGGCCCCTGGCAGGTCGGTCGCACAGATGCATCCGGCTATGTGCAGCGTCTGCGACCCTTCGTCCAAGCCATGCGCGCGGTTGATCCTTCCATCTACATAGTGGCGATGGGCGATACCCTGGCCGAAGATGCCGACTCGGCCGGCCGGCGTTGGAACGAGACCGTGCTGCGCGAAGCCGGCGACTTAATCAACTATCTTTCGTTCCACCTGTACCAACCCGGTCAAGCAGGCTGGCAGGAGAGCTCCGACCCGGAGGCGCTGTATTACACCCTTTGCGCCGCACCGCTTTCTGCGGAGAAGGATATTCAACGTCTGGCTGAGTTGATCAAACAGGTGGCGCCCGGGCGCGGCATCAAGGTGGCATTGGACGAGTGGAATGTCTGGCCGGCTCCGTCCGAAGGGGCTGCCAGTATGCACGATGTGCGTTACACCATGCGCGACGCGCTTTACGCCGCCGGGATGCTGAATGCTTTCCAGCGCCAGAGCAAGGTACTAACGCTGGCGAACCTGGCGCAGATGGTCAACGTTCTGCCGTTGATCGTCACCGATGAACGCCAGTCGTATGCTACGCCCATTTATTACCCCTTCGAGATGTACCGCCAGATGGAGCCGGTTGCCCTGGATGTCGAGCTAGACTCACCGGTGTACCAGAGCCAGGTGCTTGGCAATATCGAAGCCATGGAAAAAGTGCCATACATCGATGTCTCGGCCACGCGCTCGCGCAGCGGCCAGCGGGTGGTGCTGGGGATTGTCAACCGCCATCCCACCCGTCGGGTTGATCTTTCGGTGCGATTGTACGGTTTTAGCGATCTTAGCCCAAAAAACGGCTGGCTGCTGCGCCACAGAGACCCGCTGGCGGAAAACAGCTTTGCCAACCCGGACAATGTGAAGGCCAAAGCAGTTGACCTGCGCCAGATCGGCAAAAAGTCGCGGTTCACGCTGGACCTGCCGCCGTGTTCCGTGGCGGTGGTCGCGCTGGAATAGGACAAGGTTTATTGTAGGTCGGATTGAGGGCAGGATTAACCACAATTTCCTAATCGAATGCACTCTGCCCTCAATCCGACATTGCTAATCCAAAACGGGCGTCGGATTTCGGGCGGATAAAATTTTGCTTCGAATCCTTGAATGCAACCGCTCTCAATCCGACCTACAAAACTGCTCGGTGTCGGTGATTGGCTTGTGGGATAGGCAATCCATTTGTCGGGTGCATTTCCCCTGTTTTCCTCTATTGACAATTCTTGAAGTTGATTGTATTATATCCGTAACGATTATAGTTTTAACGGATATAATACATGAAATCATCTGTCCCTCAACCCCTTACGCCAGCCGTGTTTCACATATTATTGGCGCTGTCTGACGGCGAAAAGCACGGCTATCGTATCATGCAGGCGGTGAAAGCCAATTCGTACGGCGAATTTCAGATTGGACCCGGTACGCTTTATGGCACGATCAAACGCATGCTGGCAGATGACCTGATTGCCGAATCGGAGGAGCGCCCTGATCCCGAACTCGATGATCAGCGAAGACGATACTACCGTTTGACCGATCAAGGGCGCCAGACATTGCAAGCCGACTTGGTTCGAATGGATGCACTACTGAAGCGTGCCCGAACGCTAAAGGTCATTCCGCCTGCACCAACCAGGTTGTCGCTATGAGCAGCGTAATGTCACCCACCACCCACCCGGTTTTACCGCTTTTCAGGTGGCTGCTCACCTGGTATCCAAAATCTTTTCGGCAGCGCTTCGAGCAAGAAATACTGCTGGCTTTTCAGGATTGGTTGAATAACGAGTCGGAGACGGATTCAAGAGGACGCAGTTTTACGATCTACTGCGCAGTCATTACCGATTTGCTGTTGTCGATCCTCAAGGAACATTGCTCTGAATGGAGGAATACGATGAAAGTCTCTTCAATTTTCCAGAAAATTGCAATTGCCATGTTAGCTGTTTGGCTTACGATTTGGGCTTGGTCGCTTGGCAAATGGGTACTTCTCTTGCCGCTCGCCGATCCAGCCAGCTGGCTGCTAGGAAAGGACTATTCCAGTACTGCAAGCAGCATTTTTGGGGGCGCTATGTTCCTCATCCCCTTCCTGGCGCTCCTGACCTTTGTTATCCCGGCGTTGAAGATTAATATAAGTACCGAGGGCGGCGATTCAATGATGTTGCTCCGGCTGCAAAAGATGGGCAAGACACAGGCAGTAGTCGCCTGGGCGTGCCTTTCCGCCACCGTGGTGCTGTGGGGACTGATTTTTACTTCCAGGATGGGATGGTGGTAAAGGAATATTCGTTGCACCTGCATTTGATCATCGGCCGGGTTGGGTAGGTCGGATTGAGGGCGGGATCAACCACGATTGTCGAAATTATCTCGTCCCGCCCGAAATCCGACGCTGATTGGGTAAACAGATTGTCGGAATTCGGGGCAATATAGAAAATTTCGGACCACAATACTGTGCCGCCCCTCATTCCGACCTACAATTATTCTTATTCTTTCGAAACTTGCCACAGATACAGTGACGCCACCGACCCGTAGGGCGAGTAGCGCTGGCGGTATTCCTCGAACTGCGGGCGCGTTAATTCAGCCTGCCCGTACAAATTCATCATGCCGCGCCGGATCGCCAGATCATGCCAGCTGACCACGTCCGGGCGCTGCATGGAAAAGATCATCAGCATTTCGGCGGTCCAAACGCCAATGCCGGGTTGACCTGACAGGCAGTTGATCACCTCACTGTCAGGTAGGCTGGGCAGTTCCGCCAAATCCAGTTCACCGCTGGCGACAGCGCTGCCAATGCTCTTGATATATCCCGCCTTACGAAACGACATTCCGCAGTATTGAATCGCCTCCAGCGAGGCAGCAGTAACTGTTTCTGGCGTAACCGTTCCTAAAAGTTGTAAAACTCGCCCCCAAACTGTGGCGCCGGCTTTGTTGGATATTTGCTGGTGAACAATGCTGGAGACCAGCGCCGTAAAAAGGTCCGGGATGACCGCCCTTTCAATCAACCCAATGCGCTTTATGGCTTGCGCCAGGGTTTCATCCTGGCTCTTTAAATAATTCAACTCTACATCACTATAGCGAAAGAAATCCATATCAGGCGATCTTCTCGCGCCATGTACGGATGGCCTGCGCATGGATCGGGTAATGCCCATACGTATCCAAACGCAGCCGGCGGCGGAAGCGGGAATCGCTGGTGAACAGCTCTTCTGAAACAGTTTGAAGGTAGGCGATCAAGGCTGCATGGGTGGCATTTACTCGTTTCAGGGTCTCTGCCAGCGACAGCGCCTGCCATTTCTCGGTCATCAAGGCGTTGAAGGCATCGATGCCGCCATACAGAATCGAATAGCGCTGCGGCCGGATGCTCTGGAGCACTTCCGGCAGGTGTTTGAGGGTTTCTTCCTCCCACCAGCTCACATGAGCCAGCAGATCCTTCACCGACCACTCGCCCATTACCCCGGGTCGCACCAGTTCTTCGGGCGACAAGCCAGCATACGATTGATGAAAGTCTGCCCAGGTCTTTTCCAGTTTATCGATTAGCTGCTGTTTGTTCATTTATTGGCTTCCTTCAAGCGCGCGCGCTCGTGCTTGAAAATCCGGCGCAGGATGGCGGTAGTGGCTGCATAGGTTGAGTCCATGCCAAAGTACGAGAGCGTCCCGGCTCCCAGGTTTTTACCCTTGCCGAGCGGTGTATCCGAGGCGTAATGCAGGATGCCCAGGTCAAACGGCAGGTTAAAGAAGTTGACGATCTCGTTGACCGGGTGGCGCTTGGGACGCGCCATTTCGTATACCGCCGAAAGGTAGGGACCGGCTTCCATTTCGATGTCGGTATAACCTTCGCGGTAGATCACGTCCATGATGCGTGCGTTCTGCAAAAAGGTGCCGTACACGCTGACCGCCTTCTGGTTGTCGAGCACGGTGCCAAACTGCAAGTAAGGCGATACTTCCCCTGCCTTGAAACAGTTCTCGAACAGGTAGGTATTTTCCGAATGTTCGTCCTGAACGACGTTCGGGATAATAACATCCCCTTGCCGGCCGTTGAGCGTAGCCGCCTTGCCCATGATGTACACGCCAAGGATGGGTTGGGCATGCTCGGCGATTTTGACCAGCAAGTTATAGGCGCCCATTCCCAACGGGTAGTCGATATTCAATATCAGAGCGTCCGATTGGGCCAGCCAGGTGTGATCCTCATCGTTCAAGCGCGGGTCCAACCAGGCCGGATTGAGTTTCTTCAGCTCCACCCGCTGCGCTTCTACGTCAAAGTAGTGCTCGCTGGGCACCCGGAGGATGCCTGCTTCGGTTTCAGCCGCAGCCTGGCCGCTGATCAGGTGACGGCCCCCACTGGTTTGCTGGTATTTTTTCAATACGTAATACCAGAAATTTTCCTGGCTGGAAGGCACCTGACCGGTGGTGATGCTTTCCCATTCAGCCTTCAAATCGCCGTTTTCTTTGCGATCAAGAAACTGTTGCAATTCTGCCTGGTGGCGCAGCGCAAAACCGGTCAGCAAATTGGGCAAGGAGTGCGTGTTGCTGGATATGAAATAGACCGGGCGGTCGTTCAACTCCGGACAAACGCGCTCGATGTTGTCCCACCAGGCGCGGGTTGCCAGGCGGTAATCTGCCAGCGAGCCGCTCAACAAGCGAACGCCGATTCGGCAGCGTTTGTGAGCAATGCGCTGCAGGGTGGCGCTGAATGACCGGCCCCAGATGGTGCGCAGGCGTTCCAGGTCTTCCACGCTGATCTCGAGTAGTTTCGCCAGGGTTTGAAAAGCAATTGGGTCTTTTTCGACAGCCTGCCAGGTCAAAGATGCCGGCCAGCGCTGCAGCAAAGTGTGCAGCTTGTTCCACTCGATCTGGTAGGCGACCAGCGACGGGATGATATCATCCAAATCGGAGCGGCTGGCAATGTAACAGGCCAGCGTGTCTTTGCGGTTGAAAAAGCAGCGCCGGCGGCGCGCCCGGGCGGACACCTGCTGCCAGTTTTCGATTTCCAGGTAACCGTGCTGGTGAAAAACTACCGCGGACTGCCCCAGAATGACCGAACGCACGTCGGGCATACAGTCCGGCAGCCGCAGCAAACTATAAATGAAAGCCGAGGTGTCCGGCGTGCTTTTGCGCGCGTCCAGGTGGAGCGACGAGTTTGTGGCTGCATGCGTTTCCTCCAGCGTTCGGATCTGAAATTCAGCCGTAGTTCGCAGCAGCGAGTAAATGGTTCGCAGGTAAAGTGCGATTTCGTCCGAGGCAGTGCTGGGAACCGTTCTTTCCATGCCAGTCGTTTCCAATCCCCAAAAATTTATCTGATTGTAACATGGAGAGGTAAACAATCGATCACAACATGGCCAATATTTAAATTGTAGGGACACGGGGATTGTAAAAGAGCGCCGGTTTATCAACGGCACCCCGTGTCCGTATTTATAGCGAAAATCAAATCGCGATATGGCGAATTATTTTTGGTATGGGCAATGAAACTCATTTCTTATAAGACGTGGGGCGTATGCCTATTTTATTGAATTAATAATCCGGTGCGTTCAAGTACGGTCACAGACCGCCCTGAGGGCGGAACGCACCCTACGGGAAACAATATTTATATCCGCACGCACTCGAGGATCAACAGGCTGGTCAAAAATCAACGAGGCAGGCTGGATGCCCAGCAACCCCACCTCACAGCCCAATTCCTGGCGTAAATAAGCGCCCAGCACGGCCGGTGGCAGGCCGTGGGTAAAAGCATCCATGCCTTCCACCGCATCCCAGGGCAGCCAGGCAATCGTTCCAACTGGTTGTCCCATATCCACCGCATCGATCAGCACAACCAGGTCGGGCCGAAATTTACGCAGCGTACCGGTGATGTTTTCCGGGGCTACGCCCGCATCCAGCGCCAGCACATTTCCGCGCGACGCTAGCTGCGCAGCCAGTTTGCGGGCGATCAATGGCCCAACGCAGTCATCTGCGTTGAACTCATTGCCAATCCCGACGAATGCAACCCGCGGCAATTGCCCCGGAATTGCATCTGCATGATTTCGGGCGTCAAGCCTGTTCAGCGCCTGCCTTAGCTGCCTGCTCCATGAAGAGAGCAATATCTTCTTCCTTCCCGTAATACATTACGAACGGTTGTTTTTGCGCCGCAGCTAATTCCCAGTCTTCATTGGATAAACGAAGGCAATTAAAACGGCAGCTAACCACACATTGCGCGCAATAAATGCAGTGGTCAGCATGGTAATTCATGATAAAGCGTTTGTTAGCCTTATCGATAACGATCAATTCGATTGCGTTGGCCGGGCAGTCTTTGACGCATAGCTGGCAGCCGGTGCAGTTGGTAGGATCCCACATTAATTTACCACGCAGCCGGATCGGCGCAGGTGTTTTGACGAATGGATACAGCTCGGTGGCAGGTTGTTTAAACAACGAGCGCAGTAAATCGCTAATCATCGGTCCAACAGACATCGCGCTCTCCTTAGAAAATCGATCCGAGATTGCGCCCAAGCACAATGGCAATCAACTGGACAACCGCCAGCAGCGCACCGGCGCGCCACCACAACCCGACTGTCTGGTCGATGCGCAGGCGGGCAAAGGCGGTTTGCAGCAGCGCCAATACCAGTAGCAGCGCCAGCGTCTTGAGCATGAATTCAAGCGGGTTTGCCAGCCCTCCCAGGTAGAAGGCAGAAACCAACGTCAGTCCAATGACCAGTTCGACGTCTTTACCCAGGCGGAAGAGCGCAAAGCCGCGCCCGGAGTATTCGGTCATGGCGCCGGCGACAATTTCCGTTTCCGCTTCAGGGGCGTCAAAAGGCGGCAGCTCGAGCTTGCCCATCAGGCCAATCATTGCCACCACAAAACCAATCGGCTGGGCGATCATCAGCCACAGGTTTTGATGAGCATAAGTATGGATCTCGCTGATTTGCCAGGTTCCTGCCGCAATGGCGGGTCCCAGCAGGGACAGTAAAAACGGCGCTTCATACGAAAAAAGCTGAGTCAGCGTGCGAGTGGCGCCAACCAGCGAAAAGCGGCTGGTGGTGTTGGCGCCCGCCAGTCCCATGGCCAGCGTCAAAACGGACAAGGCATACAATGCAATGATCAGATCGCCGCGGAAGCTGGCGGCAGGTTGAAATCCAAACAGCGGGACGTAAAGTCCGGCAGTCAACGCTGCCGCCAGGGCAATGACCGGCAGGGCGAAAAACAATCCCTTGTGCACGCCAACGGGCGTGATCTCTTCTTTCGCCAGTAATTTAAGGGTATCTGCCAGCGGCTGGATAAAGCGCGGCCCAATGCGGTTCTGAAAGCGCGCCACCAATTTTCGGTCAGCCCACTGGTAGATAAGCCCGCTGGCGATCAAAAACAGGCCGCCAGGGAAAATCAACAAAACAAAGATGGAGGGCAGAGGCAGATTCATCGGTAATATTCAATCCCGTACTGGCGTAATTTTTCCCAGGACCAAACCTGCGCACCCTGCTGGCCGCGTTTCAAGCTGATACTGCGGTCATTGCACGAAAAGCACGGGTCGATCCCGGAGAGCAGCATCGGCATATCGGCCAGTTTCAGACCAATGGCCAGGGAAAGGACGGTTGACCAGTTGCACAGGCTTGGCGTGCGTACCTTGACTCGCTCAGGTTTTTCGCTGCCGTTACTGGCGATAAAATACAACAGCTCGCCGCGCGGCGCTTCCACCCGGCTGACCGCTTCACCGGCGGGAATGCGCCGCGGCACGCGGGTAGTCAAATCCCCCTGCGGCATGTGATCCAGAATTTCGCGGATGACCCGGATCGATTCGAAGGTTTCATGGATGCGGACGATAAACCGGCCGTGCAGGTCGCCGCTGGTATGTGTCATCACTTTCACCGGGAACTGTTCGTAGGTGAGGTACGGCGCATCCACCCGGATGTCGCGGGCGACACCGGATGCGCGCGCGGTTGGTCCAATAGCGCCCAGAAATTCTGCTTTCTCGGTGGTCATGGTGCCAATGTCGCGCGTCCGACCGATGAAAGTTTCATCCGTGGTAACCACTTTCAGATAGAAACGATTGCGCTCTTCCAGAAAATCCAGGCCTTTATGGACTTCAGTCGCCAGTTCAGGCGTAATGTCAAACTTGACCCCGCCCAACAAGTTGGCTGAATAATGTACCTTGTTGCCCGAGATTTTCTCAAGCAGGTCCATGACCGTCTCGCGGTCGCGCCAGGAGTACATGAAGAGCGTGTCAAAGCCACCCTCGTGCGCCGCAACCCCCAGCCACAGCATGTGACTGTGAATCCTTTCCAGTTCGGCCATTAGCTGACGGATGGCATTGGCGCGCGGCGGAACTTCAACCCCCGCCAATTTTTCGACGCCCAGAGTGTAGGCTGTGGCGTGTACATGCGAGCAGATGCCGCAGATGCGTTCCATCAGATACAAATTTTGCGTCCAGGTGCGCACTTCAGCGCCTTTCTCGATGCCGCGGTGCACATACCCTAACCGCACGGACGCCCCGGTGACGATTTCGCCATCCACCCAAAACTCGAAGTTGGCGGGTTCCTTTAACGCCGGGTGCTGCGGGCCAATCGGAATGACAAATTTATTGGTATCTGCGGTCATGGGTCACGCTCCTTCCGCCCCGACAATTGGCTGATTGAACCCGGTGAACGACTTCCGTAGTGGGTATACGCCAGCAGGCCAGTCGTCAGCCAAAATCAAATGTCCGGTAACGCGCAGGCCAACTACCTCGACGCCGAACATTTCGCGCAATTCCCATTCATAAAGCATGGCAGTCGGCGCGATCCCGGAGATAGTCGGGATGACTGCCTGACTGTACGACAAGGTGATGCGCAGGGTCACCACTGCGGCACCGCTGCAAAAAAGGTACAGTACATCGATGGCGCTTTCCGGCTGCGACATGCCTTCAGCCGCAAGCTGCGCCGGACGATCAAGCCCAACAATGGCGCTCAAGTAGCCCCAGGATTCGTCCACCAAAGCGCGAACGGCTGCCAACAAGTTATCCGGGTGAATGTTCACCTCCAGCCGTTCCGGCTGCGGTCGGGTGATGGTCGTCGCAAACGGTTTCAAAACGGCTTCTGCCGCTCCTAATGATCCTATCGTACTAGCCATGATGATCCTCTAATCCGCTGCCGCTATGCAGCACACCGTCCAACCCGCCCCCTGACCATTGGATCGGTTCGGGGCGTTTGCCGGCCTTTAGCGCCTGTAGCAGAACGGCAACTCCATAAATAATGCCTTCCGGGCGCGGCGGACATCCTGGAACGAACACATCCACTGGCAGCAGTTCATTGATGCCACCGACAATGTTGTAACATCCATGAAAAACGCCGCCGGAAAGCCCGCATGAGCCTACCGCGATGACAAATTTTGGTTCGGGCATCTGTTCATAAGTGCGCAGCAGCGCGTCCCGCGCTTGCATGGTGACCGGGCCGGTGCAAATCAGCACATCGGCGTGGCGCGGGCTACCCTGCAGTTTGATGCCGAAGCGTTCCACATCATAACGCGGCGTGAGCGTGGCTAAAATTTGAATATCGCAGCCGTTGCACGACCCGCTGTTGAAATGGATCGCCCAGGGCGAGTTGATGCGCGCCCAGTTGGTGACCTTCGTCAAGACGCCCTGCCAGGATGAATTGAGGGTTTGTTGGACCATATCGTCTCCGCTACCCTAACAATAAGATGATCAATGCCAGCACCAGCCCCGCCAGATACGGCAGAACGCGGATCGAAAAGTCGCCCAGGCCAACCACCAGCGTACCCAGGTGCAAAATGGCAAAGAAAAACGCGATCAGGAAAAACGGCCGGTAACCGGGTGTTGAGTGGCTGCTGGCCTGCTCCTCGCCGCCCGTGTACGGACTTTCTTTAACATCGGAAGATTTGGCGGGGCCAGCCAACGCCTTGCCAAACCCGGCCAGAGCGAAAACCAGTGGAATGTAGAGTAGAAAAGCTACCGGAGGGGTGAGTATGAAATCCATCAGCATTTCTCCATCATCCGCCAAACAGCATCAGTAAACTTTGGGCCGCTGGACCAGTGAGCCAATCTGCTAACGACGGCCAAAGACCAAGTACCACCACCCCCAGGCTCAGGATCACCATAGGCACAGACATCAACACCGGGATGGGCTTGCCTTGTTCGACGATACTGGCAGGCTGACGGCGGTACAACCGGTTGACCAGCGGTGCGTAATAACCCAGCGAAAGGACGGAGTTGAGCGCGGCAAAAACAACCAGGGCTATCATCCAGGCGTTCCCGGTCTGGAACCCGCCCACAAAAATTTGCCATTTCGACATAAAACCTGCCAGCGGGGGCAAGCCGCCCAAACCCAGTACCGCCACACTGAAGGCGAAGGCCGTCAGCGGGTATTTACGCGAGGCTCCGTTCAAGTCGTCCACAACCAACGGATCGTGATTGCCAAGCGCCTGGTGCAGACTGTAGAGCAGCGCGCCGGCGGCCAAAAAGGCCAAGCCTTTCATCATAGCGTGCGTCAGGATGTGGAAGAATCCGCCAGCGGCCGAATTTTCCGACCCCAACACTGCCCCGGCGCCTACGCCCAGCAGAATGTAGCCCATGTGACTCAGGCTGGAGTAGGCCAGCAAGCGCTTGACCTGAGTCTGGCGCAGCGCCATCAAATTACCAACCAGCATATTGACCGCGGCAAAACCCAGCAGCAATGCGCCCCAGGAAACGGTCACAAGGTGCAGTGCCCCCAGCGCGCGCAGCATCGCCACCAGGCCGGCTTCGATGACCACACCGGAAAGCATGGCGCTGATGCCGCTGGGCGCCTGCGAGTGGGCATCCGGCAGCCAGGTGTGCAGCGGAACCAGGGCAGCCTTGACGCCAAACCCAATGATGAACAGCGCCCCGGCAGCCAGCATTAACCCTGAAGGCTGCGCCGCTATGCGAATCTCTTCCAGGTCCAGCGAGCCCGTGTTGGCGAATACCAGTCCGATGGCGAGCAATACCAGAACCGTTCCCAGCGCACTCTGCACCAGATATTTGACCCCCGCCTCGAGCGCGGCGGCTTCGTTGCGGTAAAAGGCTACCAGCACGTACGAGCAAAGCGCCATCGCCTCGAACCACACCCATAGGTTGAACAGGTCATCCGCTGCGCCTAACCCGATGATGGTGCCAATCATCGCAGTCAGCAGCGCAAAATAAGTTTCGCGCCCGCTGTCGCGAGCAATTGCCGGACCGGAAAACAAAGTTACCAGCGTGCCAAGCGCCAGTACGGCCACTGCCAACAGCAGTGCGATGCCATCCAGGCGCAAGCTGATCGCGCCAACGGCTATCAGCAGTTCATGACGAGTCTGGATAAATTCCGTGCCAACAATGAACAGGAAATAGCCGTCCACCAGTAATGTAAGGAGGGCCAACCAACGCGCCAGATCGACTTTGGGATATTTTCGCGTTGCAATCCGGCCAATCAGATAGATCACCGGACTGGCGACTACCGGCAACCCCAACGTCAGGAGAAATGCATCGTTCGCGTTCATGGTAATCCAACTCCAAGCGCCAGAATGGTCATAACCACGATCAATGCAGCCAGTAGATACGCCACATTTACGCTGAGCATTCCGGTCTGGGTCTCACGCAGCTTTTCAGCGCTATTCTGCGTAATCATCACCACAGCGCGGTTGACATCCTCAAACCCAAAACTGTTGCTTGCTGCTTTTCCAAGACCGGAAAAAGCCCGCCCAATCCCTGCCAACCGGTCGCGCTGCCACCAGGCAGCCAACCCCAGACCTATCGCCGCCAGCGCGATCCAGGTGACCGAAGCCGTCAGGACTTCCCGTAAAATCTCGCCGGTGGAATGCGCAGCGATCTGTTGAGCTGGCAAACTTTCCGAAAGCAGCCGCGAAAACGAGCCGGCCAGCAGCCAGGTGGTCATAGTCCCGATGGCGAGTGGTGCCAGCGCAACCTTCATGGCAGTGCCAGCTTCATGGGCATGGAGTTCAGCGCGCGGCTGACCGTAGAATACCAGCCACACCATGCGAAAGGTGTAGAAGGCCGTCAGCCCGGAGACCACCAGCATGACGATCAACATCCACAGCGGATTGCCGGGTTCCAGGCCAGCTTCCAGAATTAGTTCTTTGCTCCAAAAGCCGTTCAAGACCGGAAGCCCGGTTAAAGCCAGTGCGCCAATGACAAATACCAGCCGCACAAACGGTATCTTCTTCCCCAGGCCGCCCATCTCACGCATATCCCGTGTTCCAACCGAATGGATGACAGCGCCAGCGCCCAGGAAGAGCAGCGCTTTGAAAACTGAATGGCTGAGCAAGTGGAACTGAGCGGCAAAAACGCTGCCTGCACCGACCGCATAAACCATGTAACCCAACTGGCTGACGGTCGAGTAGGCCAGCACGCGTTTCAGGTCAGTCGCAACGATTGCCATCACCGCTGCCAGCAGCGCCGAAAGCATGCCGACCGCCATGACCGCCTCGCGCCAACCTGCAACACCCTCAAAAGCCGGGAAAAAGCGCGCCAGCAGGTAAACCCCGGCATTGACCATGGTCGCGGCATGGATCAATGCACTGATCGGCGTAGGCGCCTCCATGGCGTCCGGCAGCCAGGTCTGGAAAGGGAACTGAGCCGACTTGGCGGCAGCCGCCGCCAGACAGCCGAAGGCCATCCAGGCCAGCGCGCCGGCAGGCAGCAAGCCCGGGTTGGCGATCACAGCCAAAATGTCGTAACCGCCGGTGTGGGCAAATAGAACCAGCGCTCCAATCAGCAAACCAAGCCCGCCAAACTGGGTGATGATGAGCGCCTTGATGCCGCCGGCGACGGCTTTGGGATCGTCATTGTGGAAGGAAATCAGGGCATACGAGGTCAGCGCGGTGATTTCCCAGAAAACGAACATCAGCAGTAAATTGGTGGTCAGCACCAGGCCAACCATGGCGCCAATGAAAAACAGGACAAAGGCATAGTAACGGCCAAGCTGCGCTTCGCCGCGCATGTAGTCCACCGAGAAGATCACCGCCAGGGAACCGATGACCGTGGCAATTGCGGCTAAAAAGACGCCCAGACCGTCCGGCGAGAAGGTGAAATCGCCAAAAGCGCCGCCTATGGGCAGTGTGACCAGCAGGCGTTCATTGCCAAAGGGAATGAGCAGCAGGGCAGTGATCCCGGCTGCGACCGAAAAGCTAACCGCCAGCGTATGCTGCAGCCGGGGATGACGGTCGCCGGCTGCCCAGCAAAGCAATGCGCCCAGCCAGGGAAGTCCAACTGTCAAAAGGATCAATTGTTCTGCCACAGATCATCTCCTCAGCGAGGTTAGCGAACGCAGGTCCAGGGTTCCGATCACACGGCGTACCTGTACGGCCAGCGCCATACCGATGACCGCCACGATGGTGTCAGCAATAATGACCGTAATGGCCAGGCTTTGACCCAAATCCTCCTGGCCGGTCAGGCGACCGGCCAAAACCAGCGCCAACATGGCGCCCTTGACCAGCAATTGCAACGCGACAACAACCTTGATCAGATGACGGGTGGTCAGCAGTGCATAAATGCCAATCCCGATTAAACCCAGGACCATAATGATTACGGTGGTGGGAATGGATATCGTCATGCTCTATGCTCCTTCTGCGATGGAGTTAGATCTGTCTTTTGATCGGATAGCAGCCCCAAGACCCCCAGAACGCCTGCCAGAATCATCAGAATCTGCAGTAGGGTGTCCAATTGCCGGTCTTCCCAGAAAATTTCGCGGAAGGTTCCGTATACCTGACCGGTTGCAGGCTGGTTAATTCCCGGCAGGACGAAAATCAAAAGCAGTGCGCTGGCGCCGAAGAGCAGAACCCAGGCCAGCGGCCGGGGAATCATGCGGCGCGCGTCCAGGTTTTCTTCGCCGGTCAAGTTGATGGCGAACACGAACAGAACTGTCACCAGACCGGCCCCAACGCTCAGTTCGATCACGGCGATTTCTGGCGCCCCCAATAAATACATTTCCAATGCGACCAGCGCGCTGGCGCCCGCCAGCCACAGGGCAGAAACCAACAACCGCGCCGCCCGAACAGCCTGGATTGCGCAAACCAGCGTTGCCGCCGCAATCAGAACATGAAGCATGCATTCACCTCCGCTGAGGATTTAGGTTTCATTGCGCTAAAGTTATCTACCATTGTGAACAATAAGAGCGGTGGAACTGTCTGAAAAGCGGGCGAGCGTGAAAGCCCGCCTCTACTGGTAGGGGATGGGTTCCACCCCATCCCGCATATGTGGTGGAATAAATGGCAAATTTACTCTTTTAAGACAGCCCTTAACATCTCTTGAATGAATCCTGCTCTTCCAGATTAATCTTAGCCTTGTTTGTGCATAATTTCACATGATAGGTTTCCCGAACAAGCAGGCTAACCGTCACGAGTATTTATGACAATCTTTTCAATAATCATGACAGGACTTGTAATTTATAACGCAGCGCGTTATGATGAACTGGCGAACCAGTTTTCTCGATAATGGAGGTGTGATGATGACTGAAAACTCGAAAACCGACGAATCCGCTGAAAAGAACCCATATTCAGCTTTCTTCCAGCTTTCAAGAAAGGTGCTGCTGGCTGGCATAGGCGCTGCGGTGCTGGCGCAGGAAGAGATCGAGAACTTTGTTAACCGCATGGTAGAGCGCGGTGAAATTGCCGAAAAAGACGCCCGGCAGCTGGCTCGGGAAATCATGGACCGGCGGGAGAAGATGATGCGTGAGTGGCGCGGTGGAGGCGAACCCTCCCACCCGCCGGCCGCGACTAAAGCCGACATCGATGCGCTAACAGCGAAAATTGCTGAACTCAACCGCAAGATCGACGAGCTTAATAAAAAACAAAAATCTGGCGAGTAATTGCAGTGTATGCCGATCATCAGGCGCTACACCAACCGAAAACTTTATGATATTAACGCGCGGCGGTATGTCACCCTGGAGGAGATCGGGGCGATGGTGCGCAGCGGTGATGAGGTGCAGGTGGTGGATTATGCCACTGGCGCTGACCTGACTACTGTAACCCTGCTGCAAGTGCTCTTCGACGAGGAGAGGCGCGCCGGGGGTTTATTTCCACTGGCGCTGCTGACCCGCCTGGTCAATCGCGGCAGCCGCGGATTGAGCGCCCTGCTGGACCCCATAGCCGCGTTCGACGGCGAACTCCGCCGCCGCGCCGCGCTACTGGTGGTGTTGGGTCAATTGACGCCGGACGAAGCCGACCGGTTGTGCGCGCTGCTGCTGGATCCCGCGCTCACAACGGCTGAAATGCCTGCCGAAGTCCCCGAGCCGCCAGCCAGTGCGGCCGAGATCCAATCCCTGCTCGCAGAGGTGGAGCGCCTGGAAAAGCGCATCGAACAATTGGATCAATGGTAGCGGCGAGTCTCCGTGCCCGTCCAGTTAATGGACTAAACGACGCTTTTCAGTCCGCGCGTAGAGGCACGGGGATTTAACCTGAACACCAGGAAATCAATATCACCCCGTGCCCGTGGTGACGAGAAGTCTTTCTGTCATCTCGAAACGACGAGATTGCCTTTGCCTCGCCCTTACCTGGGGTGCACGCCACATTGCTGGAGCGCGGGAATGGTGGAGAAAGTAACTGGCCGGGCACGGGGAAACATTGATGATGGAGAAGTCTTTCAAATCCCCGTGCCCCTCCGAATCATATATCCCCACCGACCTCCCTGCTATTCCTCAATCTTGAAGATCGCCCCGGCGCTGCGCCCTTCCACTTCCGGGAAATAATACGTGTATGCCCGCGCCGGTAGCACGCGAAACTCGCCGGCCTGCAGCGGTTGCAGCTTGTAGGTCAGGGTGTACGTTCCAGCCGGCAGGTAACTGGCGATCCATTGAATGTTTTGGTCGGTAATGGCCGGCGGGCCAAACCACCACCAGCCCCAGCCGTCCGCAAATGGATCGAGTGCATCGACCTCGGGAACCAGCGGCTTCTCCGGCATCCAGGCAGCGGTGTTCAGGCGTAAATTGATAAGCTCTGCACCAGCCGGGATAGCATCTTCTACGACCACATAGTACAGATCGGTTGGCGCGGTGATCGTCACTCGCCCAATCACCACCGGGTTGGACGCAGCCAAATTGACCCCATCGACCGCCGGGCAATCCTGCACAGCACAGTCCGCGCCTGCCAGAATATACTCGCGGCTGATTGCCAATCCACTCTCCAAAGGCTGCACCTGCTCGACTGGTTGACCAAGCTCGAGATAAGCCCGGTAGTACAACCGTCCGGCGCCTTCGGAGTGGACAAAGCGCAGTGCATTTCCCATATTGGCGTTCAGATCATCGAGCGGGGCGCTGGCGCGCACCACGCTCCAGTTTTCATCGCCTGCGCTGCCAGAAGCGAGCGGATTGCCGTTCAAAGTGGCTGAAAAGTCAAAACTGCCTTTTAACTCGTTGGTCGCATGCAGGAAGCGGGTCAACGCCAGCATCACCCAGGCAGAATCGTAACTGGATGCCCAGCTACCAGATGTCTGCCGGTGCGAAATCAGGTAGCGCACAGCATCCGCCGGCAGCGGTGAAGCCGGATCCCTTTCAGCCAGGGCAAACACAACCACTGCAGTGGTGAAATTGGGGGTGGAAAAATTCTGCCAGGCAGCTTCGGCATCCTGCCAGTTGACGCCGGTGGCTGACCGGATCGCCAGGCCCGACAGATCCGAGAAGATGGTTTTTGCCCCTTCCAGACCGCGGCTCTCGAACGTCAAAGCCAGCAGGGCCTTTGCCCACGGGCTGAGCCGTTCGCGTTGCTCGTACAAAGCTGCTGACTCCCCCTCTTTATAACCGGAGCGGTCCAACGTATATAAAACCAACGTCAGGCGGTCCAATTCCCAGTCCTCGAGCGCATCCCGGGCCGGGTAAAGGTCAGCGGCAATTTTGTTTCGGGTGGTTTCCTTCAGACCGGATGGCAGCATGAAACCAGCCTCATCCGCCAGGACCAGCGAAAGCAAGGCGTAACTGGAAAGATAAAGGTCGCTTTGGCTGCCCTTAGCCCAGCCAAACCCGCCGTCGCTGTTCTGCAAACGTGGCAGTCGTTCCAAATCCTGATCTATAGCCTGCTGTAAACGGTCCGTTAAACCGGGCGTGCCAGCACCGCGTTCTTTAGCCAGGTCGTAGGCGGCCAGGTTTGCCAGTAGATGTGAGATTGTCGGCTCCGTCAGATCAACCGGGTAACTTTCCAGGGCTTCCAATCCGCTCAATACAGCGCCGGCCAGGGTGCTGCTCATTTCAATGCGCAGCTCTCCGCCGGTCGGTTCGTATGAACGAGGCAGGCTGACCACTTCCAGATTCTCCCCCGCTTCAAGCATCAACCCGCTGGTGGCAAAAGTTTCGGGCGAGGCGTAGTGCAAAACAGGCAATGAGCCGGATTGCGGGGTCGAGGAATCTTGCATGGCGCCGCTGCGAGCGGAGAAAATCAATTCAGCCGTCCCGGCATCCTGAGCGCGAACCCACCAGTTCACTCTCTCCCTCCCGCCAGGTTCTACCCGAACGACCTTTGCTGCATCCGCAGCAACTTCCAGGGCGACCCCTGTTGCACGGAGTTCTACGGTCACGTCCAGCGTCTGGGAGGTATTGTTATTGACCGCAGCGCCCAATTGCACCCGATCGCCGGCAACCAGGAAACGCGGGGTTACCGGGCGAATGATCAAATCCTTGGTCACCAGCAGTTCAGTAACTGCCTCGCCTACTCGTGTATCGCGCGTCAAACCGCGCACCGTGGCCACCCAGGTTGTCAAATTATCCGGCAGCGGGAATTCGATCATTGCCCGGCCGCTGGCATCCGTTTCGAAAGCGCCGCTCCAGTACGCAGTATCCTGGAAATCCCGGCGGAGGTCTGCCACCTGAGCCTGATCGCCCCCACCGCCTCCGCCCAAACCGGGTTGGATCGTAACGATTCGCCCAGTGTAGGCTGCCAGAGCGGTGCTGGTCAGAACGCCCAACGGCTGCGGTCCATAAAAGGCCGAAATGATATCGGGCGCGTTGGGATCTGCCAATGCAAAGATGGCCTTATCCACCACCGCAATCGAGAATTCACCCTGCACCGGGCTGCCCGCTGAATCGGTGACCTGGACATCGAAGCGGGCGGTTTGGCCAGGCTCCAATGTCTCTTCCTGGGTTGTCAGGTGAACATCCAGCAACAGCGCCTCTGCATCCACTTTCAGTTCCAGGATGCCCATCCGAAAATCCGGCTTACCCGCATCCGTTTGGCCCAGCAGCAGCACCGAGAAAAACACATTCGGCGCGTCCTCCGGGAGAATGTCCAATTCAAAAGTCGTACTTGACCCCTGGATGTCTACCACCTGGGATCTTAGCACGCCTCGCCGCTCGACAGTCACCAGCGCAACAGCACCCTGTGGGAACGGATTGGGGATAAAGATCTCAGCCGTATCGCCTGCCTGATAGGATGGTTGACTACCCTGCAACCGGATATGTTGATCCGGCAGGTTCGGCCACGGCACGCTGCCCGTTCCGCCAGCCCAGATCATCACCTGCGTAAGCGCCTGGCCGCCGCTCATATCCAGCCGGTAGGCGCCGGGTGCATCCACAGTAAACTCGATACGCGCGCGTCCGTTGGCATCCGTGACCAGGTTGACGCTGCCGACTTCAGTCAATTCTTCCTCGAAGGTTGTTTCGCCGGTCTGGACATTGCTCCAATCCTGCACCCACTCCACGCGCTGGAAGACAGCGCTCAACTTCTTGTCTCCGACCGGCGCGGTCTGCCAGTCACTGGTCTGGATGGTGAAACCGATCGTCTCGCCCGCCTGTGCCAGCCAGGCTTCAGGCCGGATGCCAATGTAGAACTCATCCGGATGGACACGCGCAGAACCGCGCCGCGAGACGGTTTGACCGCTCTCATCCACCACCTCAGCCTGCAGGATCAGCGTATGAGCGGTAGCCGGATCCACCAGCTCCGTAAGTTCAGCCGGGCTAAATGTCACCTTCAACGAGCCATCCGGCCCGGTTCGGCCCTCACCGCCGGTCAAATAGCTGCCCATGAAAAATTCGGGGTTGCCGTACCAGAAAGGATTCAACCAGGCAGTATCCACCAGCCCGGTTGAATATCCTCCCGGGATCAGGAAATAATCATCCTGGACATACAAAGACCAGCGGACCAGCACATTGCTGGCGGCACCGCCAAAGTAATAACTGGTATTCACCGCTGCTTCAAGCGCTTCGCCGCTGCGAAAGTCGGTTTTGGCGAAATCAACCTGCACATCAATCTCGGGTTTGCGATACTCAGCTACCTGGAGGTTAAGCCAGGCATTGTGATCCGTCAACTGGATCGTGTAAGTCCCTGGAATGGCGTCTTCCGGCAGGGTAAATTCGCCGCTGACTGTCCCGTATAGCGAAAGCTCCAATGTAACCTCGTCGATCAAGGCAGATTGGCCGGTTGCGGCATCGTAACCGCCCAACAGTTTGAACTCGGCTTTTTCCAAGGCGGCCGGGGTGTAGCGGGCATCGTCAGGGGTGCGCAGCACGCCGCGGAAGTAAATCGTTTGGCCTGGTTGATAAATGGGGCGATCGGAATAGAGATACGCTTGCAAGTCCGGTTGAACAAATTGACTGGAAACCCCCATTTGCCACGGCGAGATACCGCTGGTCCAATTTGAAATTCCGACGCCAAAGGTCGCGGTTTCCGGATCACCGGCAACCACTACTATTCCCGGGTACAGTTCGCGATCTTTGGGAATGGCAATGCGGCTGATGCCGTCAGCATCCGTGGTACCGCTGCCAACCGTTTTCGCGCGGGACGTGAATACTTCAACCGGGATATTCGCAGCAGGCTGGCCCGTGCGAAGGTCGGTTACCCAGATAAACGCTTCAGCCTGTGATTCTTTGATGGTCACCTGCAACGGACTGACCACCAGCGAGAATCTCTGGTCGGTAGAATAGCGGGCGGTAATTTCCGGTGAACCAACCTGGTAAAGGTACAAACCACTTTCGAGCGCTCCAGCTCCGGGCACGAGATCGACCTCGATCCCCTGCGTAGTGTTAGGCGGCAAGGTCATCACCTGATCCCACTGCTCAACGGACGAAAATGCTTCCACATCCAGCGTAAGGTAATAGGCATCCAGGAACTGCTGCTTGTTGAGTGAAACGCGCGAAAGGTTTACGCTGCTCAGATTGACTGCGTATCCAGGCAAAATAGTCTCGCCAGGCAAAGTGAAAAGCACCTGGCTGCCGGAGAGCAGGATGGGGATTTGCAACGCCGGTACCGTATTGGCCACCCGGAAATTGGCGGTATAGGGGTCGCCCAACGTTCCTCCCCAGCGGTCCAGTAAATCTCCACGCAGCGTGAGGTGATAACCTGTGCCTTCAACGAACGATCCGGACAAATACAATGCTTTCCGGTCGCCGGAAGGCGTGATCCGCAAATTGCCGGGGGCAGGTTCCAGTTCCACCAACTGGGACAAATTTTGTCCCTCTGCCAGTGGGGCGTTGAGATAAACCAGGATCGTCCCCAGTCCGGTATACACGGTCAACGATTCACCCTGCGCCGGTTCGGTGGATTGGACCGAGAAGTCACCGACCGATTGGTACTCGATTTGGGTTGATATCAGCAATTCCGTCCCACCGCGCGACCGGGCACGGTTGGAAAGCTGCAATTGGTAACTGTTGCCCCGCTTCAACAACCGGGCAGGAGAATATGTAACGACAGTGTCGCGTTCAGCCCAGGTAAAGTTCCCGGGGATCACAGTTCCAACCGCATCGCGCAGAGAGAAATTCGACTCCACGCTGGCCGTGTCCATCGGCTGGTTGAAGGTCAGCGTAAAACTCTCATCCAGCAAGATCGTGTTCGAAGTAAGCGGCGCCACGACCAACAGCGCGGGGGGCGCCGTCGTAAATTCCCAATCCAGGGCGCCGCTGTCATCCAGTGCCGCGCCGGAGAAGCTGGTCAGGTCGGGATTCAAGTGTACGCGGTACTGAACGCCGCCCCCTAATGCCGGGTCAGCTTCGTAAATATATGTGCTGGTGTTCAACCAGGTCCCTTTACCGTCCACCTGCGGTTCGAGTGTAAAGGCTGGCGGGCCATCCTCCTCACCTAATGCAACCACGGGTTGGTTGAAGGAAACGGTCACCGTAGAGGACGGATTGGCATCCGCAGTACCCGGTCTAGGTAGAATTTCCGTGACGCGCAGCGCGCCCGGGGTTTGGAAGTTGAAACTGGCGGCCCGCAGCAAACTCTGACCGGTCTTGCTGCGGGCTGTATCTGCCACAGTGACAGTCAGGCGGATTTCAGGCGGCAAGGTCTGGTCCGGGACGAAACGAACAGTGCTGTCATCGTCCCACTCGAAGCTGCCAGGCAATGCCGGATCGACCTTGACAGCGCCCTCGACGGATTCGCGGTCCATGGGTTGGTCGAAGGTGAGTGTCACTTCGCCCTGCAGCGGCAGCGTTCCGGATGCTAACGGCACAGTTTCGACCACTACCGGCGGCAGCGGTTCTACTTGGATCGATTTGGATTCAGGGGTGGCAGTGGACGAGTCTGGCCCCGGCGCCGGGGTCGGCATAAAGGGCAGGTTACACGCCAGAGTGACCGCCATTAGGGTCGAAAAAGCTGTCAGCAGTTTGCGCGAGCGTCTATGCGTGGCCTGGGTTGGGTTCATCACCTGAGCTCCTTTGCGCCAATCACAATTGTTGACCGACGCCATCGCCTATTATCATTTAACCACACTTTAGGAAAGACATACAAGTGGCCGCTCGCGAGCTACCACTTACCCATAGCCCCGCCTGTAATGTCCAAAATTTGAATGAATGAGGAATACGTCTGGCTGTTTCGCCCAGTTAACGGTATACTCTCGCCCGATTGAGAGGACTTCCCCCGACCACCGGCCCTATTATGTTTGAGAAAATTGACGCGATCGATACCAAAATCTCAAAATTAGTCCGAATGGACCACGGCGAGTCACCATGGTGGAAACTGGTCACTTTTTTCGCCCATTCGGGCGACTCCTGGTTCTGGTTGGCCGGCTTGCTCATCTCTTTGGTATTATTTCCTTCACGCCGCCCCCTGGCCACGTTTTTAATAGCTGCCATCCTTGGCCTGGCGGTGATCGTCATGGTGATTAAATTTACGGTCCGCCGCAGTCGACCACCCGGTGATTGGGGGGCAGTGTACCGCAACACCGATCCGCATTCATTTCCCTCCGGACACGCTGCCCGTGCCAGTTTACTGGCTGTTATTGCAGTGTTGACCGGACCGGTCTGGATTGCAGTTTTGATGGGGATATGGGCAATCCTAGTTAGTTTGTCGCGGGTTTTAACTGCCATGCATTATTTTTCGGATATTGTCGCGGGAATATTGCTTGGAATCGCGGTTGGGCAGTTCGTTGTTTTGATCAGGCCGCTATTAACAGCGCTGCTGCCGGCGGTGTTTTAAGTAGATTGTAATGCGAAGGTGTGTAGCACACTCCCGTTCATTAAGTAGGGGCGCAGCGGCGCTGCACCCCTACGATCCAGCACGAGATAATCCCCACCGGAACTGCCCCTACCCGAAAATAGTTGTTGTTTACCGCAACAGCGGCTTGTGGATGTGCGGCGTCAACGACGGCATGACCGGCCATCGTTCAGACATCATTTCTGGCAAGAAAGCCATCAACCCAAAGCGCGCTGCACCCAGATAAAGGATTTCCAGGATCAGATCCCGGTAGGAAATTCCCTGTGCTTTGGCAATCACGCACAAATCACTGAAATCCGGTGTCAAACCTGGCAGTGCGTTAATTTCAATCAAGAACGGTCGATCTTCACGATCCAGGCGCATGTCCACCCGCGAGATATCCAGTGCGCCAATCGCCAGGTGTCCCCGAATCGCGAGATCGGACAGTTGCGCCGCGAATTTGGCGCTCAGCCTGGCCGGGCACGCAAAATCCGGGATGCCAGCCTCACCAAAATTGAGTTTTTTAGCGGCATGACCATATACCCCAGGCGTAACCGATTCCTGACTGACAACCTCCAGCACTGGGAAGCGGTGAAAACCATCAGACTGGTACCATTGCGGGTTGCGGCTCCAACTGGCAGCGTCGCTGCTGCCCATCACGGCTACGGTGAACTCGCGCCCAGGCAGATAGGTTTCGACCAGTGCTGGCTGGCGGTAGAGCTGCGCAGTCTGGCGAACCCGGCGACGCAGCGCTTCCTCATCTCGCACGATCGAACCAGCATCCATTCCCATTCCGGTGCCTTCCCGCGCGGGTTTAACAAACAGCGGGAAGTGCATGTCCGAATTTAACGCTTCATCGCCGGTTACAAATTCCTGGAACGGTGCGGTTGGCAGCCCGGCCTCGCGCCACAATCGCTTCGTCAGGGTTTTATCCAGACTGACTGCGTTTGCCACCACCCGCGATGCCGTGTATGGGATGCGCATCATTTCCAGCAGCGCCGGTACTTGCGCCTCGCGGCCATCGCCGCCTAAGCCCTCGGCAATATTGAAACAAATGTCCGGGTTGTACTCCCGTAGCGCAAAAGGCAGGCGGCTGTCAGCCGGGAGAAACACCGTTTGATGCCCATCCGATTCAATTGCCTTCTGGATGGATAGTATCGTTTCTGGTTTATCAAACTCCGCTCCGGCATCGGCAGGCGCGCCTTCTGTTAGCGAAATATCCCCCTTCACATTCGCAATCACCGCTACCCGCCAGCGTCTCGCCGGTCGCGGATTGCTACTCGGAGGCTTTTCCTCTTCGGTCATTTCTTGCGTTTCTGGTTTGATCGTCTCCATTTTGCTCTCTCATTCGTTTGTCGAATGCAGGTTATTCACCTGTTCGCGAAATAGTATATTGCGGTCTTGTAAAATTACAAGGGGTGAAAACCTAAATTTATGATAAGAAAAATCTTTGAGCTGTGCGCACCTTTTATGTTCCCGTCGACAGTTACCGGCTGCGAGTTGAAGATTGCGCACACGCCCTGCTGCAGGAATCTGCCGTGCTTGAACTTGGCTTGGGTCTGACCTGGACGGTCGGTAACCCGCTACAATAAATTAGTCGCTTTCGTTGACGAAAAGTTGCGCCTGGGGTATGCTTAATTTCGGGGATGGTTGAGTTCCGGTGGGCTCCCCGGTCTTCAAAACCGGTGGCGGGCCGCGTTGCGGGCCGCGGTGGGTTCGACTCCCATCCATTCCCGCCTTATTACTGATGTACAGTAGAGGAACCTTCTATGGATGATAATGGTATGACCTTAGAGCGTGCTGAAGCGGCAGTACGGAGAATCATGACCGTCGAAGACACCACGCTTGGCAACGAACGCCAGAATTATTTGGTTCGCTACCGCGGACGGCTTTACGCAGAGGATTCAGCCGCAGCTTACGATCAGTTGGCCGAATCGGTCAAACCGCTTGGCCTGACGCCCATGTTTCGCATGGACGAAGGCCGCCACAGCGTTCTTTTGGTGACCGGGGTAAAAAGCCCGAGTCCATCCAACCCGCGGGTCAATTTGATTTTCTTCATTCTGACCCTCATTTCAGTCTGGTTTACCGGCGGCATCATGAGCGTTGAGTCGCTTTCGAGCAACTGGTGGGATAACATCGTGCAGTTTATTGTCAAAGGCTGGCCGTTTACCCTCAGCATGATTGCCATTTTAGGCGCGCATGAATTCGGTCACTACCTGGCAGGACGGCATCACAAAGTTCAGGTCACCCTGCCTTATTTTCTCCCCCTGCCCTTCCCTTTCAGCCCATTCGGCACCCTGGGCGCCTTTATCAACATGAAGGAAATGCCGCGCAACCGGCGCATTCTGCTGGATATTGGCATTGCCGGCCCGCTGGCAGGCCTGGTAGTTGCCATCCCGGTACTTTTGATCGGATTGTCCATGTCTGAGCTGCAGCAGCTTCCTGCCGCGGCAGCGGCTGGCGGCCTTGGCCAGACTCAGCTGGAAGGCAATTCTATCCTGTATCTGCTGGCAAAATTCAGCATTTTCGGCCAGTGGCTTCCTGCGCCCACTAGCATGGGTGGGGTTTCCCCGCTCCTGTATTGGCTGCGTTACTTTTTCACCGGCCAGCCATTACCTTACGGCGGGTTGGATGTGTCGCTCGATCCGGTTGCCTGGGCTGGTTGGGGTGGCATTCTGATCACCGCGTTAAATCTGATCCCGGCCGGACAACTGGACGGCGGCCATATGATTTACACTTTAATTGGCAAAAACGGAGCCCGGCGGCTGCTGCCCTTTATTCTGGCGGCGCTGGTGGTGTTGGGATTCGTCTGGTCAGGCTGGTGGCTGTGGGCTGCTCTGATTTTCCTACTCGGCCGCGTTTATGCCGAACCGCTGGACACCATCACCCAGCTCGACGGCCGGCGTAAGGCACTGGCGATTCTGGCGCTGGTCATTTTCCTGTTGGTATTTACGCCGGTTCCGCTAGCGTACATGTTGTAATCAGGCTGCCGTCGAGCGTGCGATACCCACCCATCGCCGCGACGGTCAGGCAAATGTGCGCAGGCAGCACGCCTAGCCAATCACCCACATGCAGGCCGCTGATCGCGTCGACTGGCATGGATACAATGCCGTGCTCCTGTGACAAACGCGCCATGCACGTTTCCGGCATCGGCGCTGACCACTCGCCATTCGCCTCCAGCCTGACGATATAGCCATAATGCGGCCGGCCGTTTTCGACAATGACATCTTTGGACAAATGCACTGCTCCACCGTAAACCACCACTTCACTGCGCTCTGGATGCAGCGCCACCACCGGGACCGCCAGCACCGCAGCCACTTGCTGTGGGCTGCAAACCCCCAATCGCAACATCTGTCCGTCGTAAAACACGAAATTCCCCGGCCGAATTTCATCCACCTTGCCGAAGTCGGAACACACGGTGCAACCCGGGGTGTCGCCCACAGAGAGTTCGAGTAATCCGTACCCGCCCGCCCATAAATCGGATTGCAGGGCTGTCATACGGGTGACGCTGGCCTGGTAGCGCTGGCAAACTTCCTCGCGCGATGCTGCGTTGTAGGTATTCCCCGCATGGGTCAGCAGCCCGCGCAGCCGCGTTATAGGGTTACTGTTGACGAAATGCGCCAGTTGGGCAACCTCAGTAGGCTGGTCCCAGGCCAGACCGGTGCGTCCGCTTCCGCTATCGATTTTTATCCAGACGTCAACCACCACTTCCAACTGCCCCTGCAAGTGCTGGATGCTTTCTATCGATTCACCCAGCAACCCCAGGCGTATCCGTTTTGCCAGTGCGTTGACGGTGCGCAGTTGGCGCACATTGATCGGAAATGCGATGGTGATATCGTCCCAACCGTGATCCGCAAAATAGACCGCCATATCCACCGAGGAAACGGTGATCGCAGTCACACCCTCCTCGCGAAACCATTCGCCAACTGCTGCCGACTGGTGCGTTTTAAAATGTGGCCGGAAGCGCACCCCCTTTTGACGAGCCTTTTCTGCCATGAAGGCAATATTTTTACGGGCGATTTCAGCATTTACCAACAGCGTTGGACGTTGCAATTCATCCAGCAAGGCCATGAGTTCCTTGAAAAAGATCCGGAGATAATGAAACTACCTGCAAGTATAATATGCGAATGAACAATGTGGAGCTTGCCCAAACCTTCGAAAAAATTGCCGATTTGCTCGAAATCAAAGGCGAAGTAATCTATGTCACGCTGGCCTACCGCCGCGCGGCTGAAAGTTTGCGCACGCTGGGGCAGGAAGCCGACGCTTACCGGGTAACCCAACCTCTGACCAGTATCCCGGGAATTGGCAAGGCGATTGCCGAAAAAATTACTGAACTGTTGGACACCGGTAAGCTCGGCTTTTTGGAAAAACTCGAGGCAGAGGTACCCGTCTCGTTATTGGAAATCCTGGAAGTGCCGGATGTCGGACCCAAAAAAGTGGCGCTTTTCTGGAAGCAGGCCGGCATTACCTCGTTAAACGCGCTGGAAATGGCCGCTCAGGAGCGACAGTTGCGCAGCCTGCCGGGGATGGGCGAAAAATCCGAACAGCGTATTCTGGAAGGGATTGCCGCGTTGCGGCGCCGCTCTCACCGCATGACACTTGGCGTTGCCCGGCCGATTGGCCTGCGTTGGATCGAGTGGCTGCGGGCGCAGCCGTGCGTTCAGCAGGCTGAGTTTGCCGGCAGCCTGCGGCGCTGGCGTTCCACCATCGGCGATCTGGATCTGGTAGCAGCTTGCGAGGACCCGAATGCACTGATGGCTGCTTTCACCGGCCACCCCGAGGTTGAACGCGTGCTTGGGCAGGGCGAGAATAAATCCAGCATCGAATTGAAGAGCGGGCTCAAGTTGCAGTTGTGGATTCAACCGGCAGCCAATTTTGGCAGCCTGCTTCAATATGCCACCGGCTCTAAGGAGCATAATGTTCGGCTGCGCGAGTTGGCGTTGAAACAAGGCTGGTCGCTCTCCGAGCGCGGTCTGACCAGCCCGGATGGGAAACTGGTCAGCTACCCGGACGAGGAATCGCTTTACCAGGCGCTTGGCCTGCCCTGGATTACCCCCGAACTGCGTGAAGACCGCGGAGAAATTCAGGCAGCCCTGGCCGGGAAATTACCGGCGTTGCTGCACACCTCAGCACTGAAGGCCGAACTGCACAGCCACACTACATGGAGTGATGGGGTCAGTTCGATCCGCGAAATGGCGGAGGCTGCCCGGCAACGCGGGCTAAAGGTGCTGGCCATTACCGACCACAGCGCCTCGCTGGGTATTGCCGGCGGGTTGAAAGCTGAAGATCTGCTCAAACAGCGTGTGGAGATCGATCAAGTGCAAAAAGAATTGGGCAGCGATATTCTTCTCCTGCAAGGCGCAGAGGTGGAAATTAAAGCGGACGGTACGCTGGATCACCCGGATGAAGTTTTGGCCCGGTTGGACATTGTGATTGCCTCGCTGCATGTCAGCCTGCGCCAGCCGCGCAAGGAGATCACCGAGCGGTTGCTGAAAGTAATGCGCAACCCGCACGTCGATATCATCGGGCACCCCAGCGGGCGGCTGCTGCCAAATCGCGAAGGCGCCGATCTGGACATGGACGCTGTGTTGGCGTCAGCAAAAGAGCACGGCCTGGCGCTGGAAATCAATGCCAATCCGGCCCGACTGGATTTGGATGAGGTCTATGCCCGGCGCGCTGCTGAAATGGACATTCCGCTCACGATCAATACCGATGCCCACTCTCCTGCCGACTTGGACCTGCGCGAGTATGGCGTTTCCGTCGCTTGGCGAGCCTGGGTGGAACCCGAAGTAGTAATCAATACCTGGCCCGTGGAAAAAATAACGGTCTGGCTAAAGAGCCGCGGCCGTAAATAAGTCAAGCGGTAGGGGTAGTTCGCGAGGATTAAATAAATTTCGAAATGCAGGCCTACGGCGCCGGCATGGCGGCGATGAACACCCGGTTATCGTAGGCCATAACCAGATTGTGGCCAGCCGTAACCGTCAGCGCAGTTGGGGCTGAATCCGGCAGTGGATTATCGCCGTTTGTAATCGGTTGCAGCCGGCGCACAAAGTTCAATGACATGCTGAATTGGTAAACTGCCCGTCCGGAGGTGTCCAGGAAATACAGGGACGGCTCCGGCGGTTGGGTAGCCTGAATCTGGGTAAATTGCGCATCCAGCGCGACCATCTCCTGTAGCGCTTGCCCGGCGGTGCCAACCCGGTAAGGATATGGATCCGTGCAGCGGGTGGGGGTCACTTCAACATTGCTGTAAGTGCACAGGATCATGTGGCCATCCTGGTTGAGGACGAACAAATCATCCAGATAAACTGCCAGGTCCACTGCGCTTGCCAGGTTGGGGACGATATTGTCGAAGAACAAGCGCGGTTTGTTACTGAAGTCCAGCCCAAAACCCTCAAAGCGCCAGACGGCATTCCCGCCGGTGTCCAGTATGCTCAGAACATTGGATTGGTAAGCCACCGCCTGAATTTTGCCCCAACCGGCGTCAGGGGGCGGCAGCGTGGTAGCCGTAGTCTTCCCGGTGTTGAGCGAGCAGTACAGCAGATTGCCCGACGCATCCACACCCATTGCTACGGCATCGAAGGGATTGCCGGACGGCGCCAGGACAAAATCCACCAGCGGGCCAACGATCAAGCTGCCAACCGTGCCGGGGCCGCAGGTAAATTGTGGATCGAGTTCGTAGCCCGGCCGGGTATAGACCATGCGCAGCACGCGACCGTTGGCGCCATCGAGCAGGTAAATATCCTCGGTCGGCGAACTCCATATCTGGGTAATGCGCACACCACGGTCGAAATCGGTGGATAGCGCCGGATGAAGATCAAAGCGGGAAATCCCGTCCATGGCATCGATCGCACTGGCAATCTGGGATTTAAGCGACTTCGACTCGTCGGTAATTCCGTATTCTTCAGCTTTTTTGACCCAATCGAGCGCTGCCTCATAGTTGACCCGTTGCAGCACCGGATCAGTCTGCGTCTGAGCCTGGGCAACCGCCTCACGCGATTGCGCCATAAAGACCCCATGCTGCTCCCCGCGCCCGTTTTGGATGTAAACCGTGGTAGCCACAGCGACGATGATCAGCGGAACGGCAACAGCTATGAATATCAGTACGCCCTGAGAGATACTGGGAAGTTTATCGGCCTGACCAGGGACAATGCGGGCGAGTATTACCGAAAATACCGCCCCGGCCTTTTGTTTGAAGGCACGCCAGCCGCGCAAGCCCCTGGCCAGAACTGCGCGGGTGGGCAATGGTTGTCTGGCAGGCCTGCGGCTGGCTGCTGCCGTGGTTTGGGGGTCAGCATCCCCCGCTTCTGGATGAAGCAAAAAATCGGGCTCACCACGATCCGGCGACCAGGGCTCGACCGCTGGCGCTACCGGCGGGCTGCCGGTTCCAGTGGTGAAGGACTCAAAGTCGGGTTCATTCTCTTGTTCTGGCGTTGCAGTTTGAGCGGCGTCGTCTGCAACCGGCAAGGGTGGTTCTAGCTGCGCATCCGGCTTCTTGCGTGAGGCGAGCAAACCGGCGAATAAGCCGGCAACCTTATCGCCGCTATCGGCGATGGTGGTGGAAACCTGGGATTCGTCCGGCGCCAGCGGCTCCCTGGAAAGGAACACGCCTGTAGGAGCCTGTGCCGGGGATGAAATGGATGGATCGACTGCCGTGGCGGGCGTACCAACGGCTGCTTCACTCGCAACCGGTCTGCTTGCGGGAGTTTCAACGGTGTGCAGGCTCAAAATGGGCAAATTGCCTTTACCGGGGGCTGCTTGCATTAAAAGAAAACGCAAATTGTTCGACGCCCGGGCGGTTAACAGGCTGCGTAAATCACCCAATCCTGATCGTGCGCTGCTCTCCAGGCTGGTAGCGGACCAATGGACTGGTGGATGGGCGCATAACAATACCCGGTCACCCGAATTCAAGTCCGCGCGGTAAAAACGCACCGCAGCCACGCGGCTGGCACCCAACCCCCGCCCGGTATCTTCAGCCTCGTAATAATGTTCGACTGAATTCTGCCCAAGGATATAAGTATGCGCCGGACCGGATTGCGCAATGAAGATCGTGCCGCCGTGCAAGACCAGCGCCTGAAAAAGCCCAATCGCTGTAGCGCCTTCCCGGGCGCGCAAATTGCGCGCGAGCAGGCGATCATTCAATTGGCTGACGATTGCCTTCAAGGCAAAAGTCACGGTACCCGGTGTGTTATAAAACAGTACGGTCAGTTTTTCCAGGAACTCACGCTGGAGTTCGGGCGGAAGCGCTGAACTTCCTTCAAAGGAAAGGTTAAGCACCAGGCGGTCTTGTTCTCTGCCCCGGGCTGCCCGTCGAGGAGGCAAACCGGTAAACAAACCCGGCATTTCCGGATCTTCGTTTCCTGCAATCAGGTTGTATTTATAGATGGAGAGGTCGAGCACAGCGGAATACCTTTGGTCGATGATTGGGCGCAGTTGACCGCCGGGTTCGCGTCAACCGGAGAAGATGGATTTCCTCCATTATACCCTCGTGTCAGAATTGCAATTTATATACCAGCCATGAATGCGGTTTGCCTGGCCATAAACCATCGACAAACCGGCATATGCTTGTTATGCCAACACCGGCTGCGTATCATTGACAACGAATAGGGTCATATACATAAAAGAAATAATGATACAATTTTATTGGTACACTCAGCGCGCCTGTTTCCACTTTCGCCGCTACGAACCTGATTAACGCGAGCTCTGGATAACAAAAAGCGCCAAAATGTCATCCTTGAGCGGCGCGTTTTTTGCAACGCGAAGGATCTCTGGCACAATAGGCAAGATGCTTCACTCCTTTTAGCATGACATATCCGAACATGTGATGCTTATCCCGAATGGCAGCTAATTAGGCAACGATAAATCGAAATGGTTGCGCCAGCGGATTTTGTGTACGACTAACCCGACTCAGCGTATCGTGCTAGCGGCCTGGTATTTTGCAACAACCCACATTTCCAAAAATTCAAAAGAAACAAGCCAAGTTAAAGGTATGGGGACTTGATCAAGCGATTTCTTAATCAATTATTCTCCAATCCGATCGATCGCAGTTTGCGCGCCAAAGTCACATTTGGAATTGCCATACCTCTGGTATTGGTTTTAGGTACCTTCACCATAATTGAATATACTCGTTACCGTTCTGACCTTTTAAGCCACCTCTCCGTCATGGCATCCTATAACGGCCAGTTGATCGAGGACACCTTACAGCATTCGATGTTGGAATCCAACTTCGTGGATGTGCAAAGAATACTGGATGTGGTTGGACAGAATCAAAATTACCGGGTTGTATACATTATTAACACCGCTGGAAAGGTGATCTTCGCCTCCAACGGCACAGGGATTGGAACGCGATTGGACAACACCAATCCGACCTGCCGGCCTTGCCATGACCTGTCCCCACAAGAACGACCAAAAGGGATCATGGTTCCGGCAGAGGATGGGCAGCGCGTATTCCGCAGCATGCAGCCTATCGAGAATAGCCCTGAATGCTCAACGTGCCATGATCCGCAACAACGGTTAATCGGGTTGCTGCTCACCGACATCTACACTGCGCCATTCGAGACTGCGCTATCTTCTGATTTGCGTGAAAACTTGTTCTGGGCGTTGGGTATGATACTGGTCACCCTGATCGTTGTTAACCTGGCAATGGGAAATCTGGTTGTTACCCCCCTGGAAAAAGTCGCGGCAGAGCTGGCTAGATTCGGAAGCGGCAACCGGGACCTGCACCTGGAGCCTGGTAGTCAGGATGAGATTGGTCAACTGAAGACAGTTTTTAATAAAATGGCCCAACAAATTCAGGCTGAAGAGTCTGAAAACCAGGCACTCTCGCAGGACCTCCAACACCAGACAACTCGCCAACAAGAATTGCTCAAAGGCCTAATCACCGCTCAAGAGGATGAGCGCAAACGGGTGGCGCGCGAATTGCATGATGATCTGGGCCAATCCCTATCCGGGTTAGCGCTGCATTCCGAAGTGATGGAGCAATACATCCATACTGACCCGGAACGGGCACTCGAACAGTTATCCCTTACCCGTGGTTTGATCGATAAGACGACGCAGCAGATGTACGAGCTTATTCTGGCACTGCGCCCATCGATTCTGGATGATCTGGGTCTGGTAGCCGCTTTGCGATCACTCGCCAAAAAAGTACTCCCTGAAGGCCAATTTACATTCACTCTTGATTCATCCGAGTTAAAAAAACGGCTTCCACCCTCCATCGAGACGGCGCTCTATCGCATCTTCCAGGAAGCCTTGAGCAATATCGTGAGACATTCCGGTGCAAACCATGTAACGATCCATCTTGCAGAGCACGCCGGTGTTTTCACCGGGGAAATTGTTGACAATGGTCATGGTTTCAACCCCGAAACGATCAGCCTTGAAGCCGACAATCCCCGTGGATTAGGTCTGCTTGGCATCCAGGAACGAGTGGGGCAATGCGGCGGAACCATGCAAATCACCTCTCGGGCCGGAGAGGGAACCCGATTACAGGTCCAAATTCCCCTGCCAAAGGACGATCATGAATAATCTTATTCGCGTGTTGATTGCAGATGACCATACCATCGTCCGAACTGGTTTGCGGCTGCTGTTGAAAGCCGAAGCGGATATTGATGTGGTCGGTGAGGCATTGGATGGTAATGAAGCGTTAAAGTTGGCTGAAACCTACCATCCCGATGTCGTGTTGATGGATATTGCCATGCCGGGGATGGACGGTTTGGAGGCAACGCGCCAAATTAAAGCCCGTTGGCCTGAGATTAAAGTGCTTGTGCTCACGATGCACCGCTCCGATGAATACTTTTTTGAAATGCTAAAGGCTGGCGCTTCGGGCTATATTCTCAAAGGCGCAGAAACCAGTGATCTGATTCATGCTGTTCGAGTGGTCGGCCGCGGTGAAGTCTTTCTTTATCCGACGATGGCACAAATGTTGGTCAAAGATTATCTCAATTCGATCCAATGGGGAGATGGTTCAGGAACCTCATTGAGCCCGCGCGAGAAAGAAATCCTGCGTTTGATCAGTGAAGGATCTAGTACAAAAGAAATTGCTGAAAAATTAGTCATCAGCCCAAGCACCGTGCACACCCACCGCAGCAATTTAATGACAAAACTTGGTTTGAACAACCGGCGCGAATTGATTCAATATGCGCGTCAACGCGGGCTTATCCCGGATAAATAATTCACTCCTGAATAGACAAACCTAAATTGCCAGTATTTCAGAAAAAAACGCCAACAAAATTGGCGTTTTTTTCTGAGTGGTTTAGCAGTTTAAACGATACCAACTGAAATTCATTTTTATTAATATTATTTTAAGGATATTCAGGAAAGAGGGCAAACTAATAATGACCGTACGGCGCGTATTCGTGATCTGGAAAAACCCCCTCTTTTACGAATCTGCGCGTTTGCTCTTGAAACATCCGGATGTGATATGGGTAGGTGCTGCCCAGCACATGTCAGCAGTGCATGAAGAAATCCTAAAACTTCAACCAGACACCATTTTATTCGAAAGGACGGTCGCCGGTTTTCCAGCAGACCTGATGGAGATCATACAGGCAGAGACCTGGGACGTTCGCCTGATTGGACTAAGCCTTGAGGATAACAAAATCAACCTTTTCCAGCGCGAACACCAAACGGTAGTAGAAGCCGGGGATTTGCTCCAATTTGTTCTCGGTTAACCTTCAAAGCGTAAACCAACCTGACCTAATCTATCCGACTTCAAGGAGGATGTGAAATGTCTAAAAGGCTTATTGTATTGATTGGGATGATTATTTTGGGAGGTCTGGCGTTAGCTGCTTGCGCCGGTGCTGTTGGCCCCGCAGGTCCCGCTGGGCCGGCTGGCCCTGCAGGTCCGGCCGGGTCGGCTCTGACCGAAGACCAGGTAAAAGCACTGGATACCGCTGCAAAGCTGGCCGGAATCTCATTCCCCGCAACCGAGGACGTCCGCCGCGGCTGTCCGGCCTGTCACGTCCTGGTCGACGCTGAGACCGGAAAATACACTTTGCCGTTCGAGGCAGCGGAACGGGTCGAGGCGCGGGGCAGAGAACATCCTGAGGTGTCATTGGATGGAACCCCCATTGCTCCGACAGATGATGTCAGGGTGACCGTCTGCCTGCAATGCCATGCTGCCGGTTCAGGTGACCGCGCCGGTATGGGGGTCATAGCCCCTCTCTCCCTGCGCGACATTGTCCATCCCGCTCATATGGCCTCTCAATACTTCAAGCTGCATTATGGCGGTAGTTGTTTCACCTGCCATAATGTGGACGGCGAAGGTGAGTGGGAGCTGCTGACGGAAAAGGTCGATGTCAATGAGAAAGGTGTACCCAATCCTGAAAAGCTACCCATTCCGGGCGCAAACCCAATCGGGGCCGGAGAAGCAGCCCCTTCGAATTCAGCCTCCCGTGGCGGAAGATTGTATGACAACTGGTGGAAAGAAGCGGGTATAGCAGAACCTACTGGTGATCAACCCCTGTGGGCTTCTCAAACCACAAACACCCGGAGCGGGGTCGATACGTGGCGCTGCAAAGAATGCCACGGCTGGGATTACCTGGGAGCCGCTGGCGCTTATGGCTCGGGGTCCCACTTTACCGGCTTCCCCGGTGTATTTGGAGCCGAATCAAAAACACTTGACGAGATCGTGGCCATCCTATCCGGGGGCACCAACGCCGATCACGACTTTTCGGCTATGGGTGATGATGCAATGAAAGATCTTGCAACATTCCTCCAATCGGGATTGGTTGATGTCTCATCTTTGATTGACACCGCAACCAAGGGCGCAGTCAGTGGTGACGTCGCCCATGGTAAAGAGCTCTTCGCCTTATGCGCGGCGTGCCACGGCGAAGATGGGCGCGTGTTCAACTTCGGGAGCGATGCGGAACCTGAGTACGTCGGTACGATCGCATTGGACAACCCGTGGGAGTTTCTCCATAAAGTCCGCTCTGGTCAACCTGGCACAGCTATGCCAGCCGCTATGGATGGGGACTGGAGTTTGGACGATTTACTCGATCTATTGGCCTTCGCTCAGACTTTACCCGTCGTAGCGCCATAAGGTAGCAGTAATGACAGGTAGCGATACGCCGCCCAGAACCAGTTGTTATGCGATGGTAGTAAATATTCAGCCGCTTCATCAACTCCAGCGCCGTGTATAGCTAATTAGTAACTGGCTCAAGGTCGTCACAGATCAGTTCCGGGAGGATTATTACTGGATCTCTTCAACTCATAACAGGTATGGTCGGTAATCATCTAGCCGCATCTGCGTCATCCGGACGGTTGCAGCTAGATGAGGTTCCTGGCATCAAGGATCTAAAAAGGTCCAATGGAGAGACTCTCCAGGTAAATACGCCACCAACCCAATCTACCCAAATCTCAAGGAGGATGTGAAATGGCAAGAAAGTTTATTTTGTTGATTGGAATGATCGTTTTAGGAGGTCTGGCGTTAGCTGCTTGCGCCGGTGCTGTTGGCCCCGCAGGTCCCGCTGGGCCGGCTGGCCCTGCAGGTCCGGCCGGGTCGGCTCTGACCGAAGACCAGGTAAAAGCACTGGATACCGCTGCAAAGCTGGCCGGAATCTCATTCCCCGCAACCGAGGACGTCCGCCGCGGCTGTCCGGCCTGTCACGTCCTGGTCGACGCTGAGACCGGAAAATACACTTTGCCGTTCGAGGCAGCGGAACGGGTCGAGGCGCGGGGCAGAGAACATCCTGAGGTGTCATTGGATGGAACCCCCATTGCTCCGACAGATGATGTCAGGGTGACCGTCTGCCTGCAATGCCATGCTGCCGGTTCAGGTGACCGCGCCGGTATGGGGGTCATAGCCCCTCTCTCCCTGCGCGACATTGTCCATCCCGCTCATATGGCCTCTCAATACTTCAAGCTGCATTATGGCGGTAGTTGTTTCACCTGCCATAATGTGGACGGCGAAGGTGAGTGGGAGCTGCTGACGGAAAAGGTCGATGTCAATGAGAAAGGTGTACCCAATCCTGAAAAGCTACCCATTCCGGGCGCTATTCCGATCGAGAGCGTACCAGTTCAATAATGTTTTTCCATTCAACAGAATGAAATAGGGGTATGGGCTGAGAGTTAACCTCAGCCCTTACCCTCAATTTTTGAGTGATACCGAAAGATTCATTTTATCAGGAGGCAAATTGTGAGCGAGGAATCTGACCTCAGCCGGCGGAAATTTCTGGAAAAAGCAACAATGGGCATTGGGGGTGCGCTAACTGTCCTTTTTGGGATTCCAGCCGCCATTTTTGTTGTCAAACCAGTGCTAAAAAAAGAGGAGGGCAGCGGCTGGATGCGGCTTGGCTCGATCTCTAAAGTCACGCCCGGCACGCCGACGTTATTCTCGCTCAAAGTGGAACGAGAGACGGGGTGGATCACCGATCAAGACGAGATTATGGTGTATGTCTATACGGAGGACGGGCGCGATTATGCCGTCATGTCGAACATTTGCACGCATCTGGCCTGCCGGGTGCGCTGGATCGAGGAGCGCCAGGAGTTTTTCTGCCCCTGCCACAACGGGGTTTATGACAAGCAGGGGAATGTACTGGCAGGCCCCCCTCCGCGGCCTTTGGATCGATACGAATTTAAAGTTGAGAACGAAGATATCTACATTAAGGTAGGTTGAACATGGCAACTCGATTTTCCAACTGGCTCGATGCTCGTACCGGCTGGCGGAATATTTGGGATGGTATTTTCCTGCGTAAAGTACCCAAGGTTAATTGGTTGTATACCCTTGGGAGCGCCTCTCTATTTATTGTAGTAAACCAGGTCGTAACAGGCATCCTGCTGACGATTTATTATGTGCCCACCCCCGATCACGCTTATGACAGCGTTCAATACATCACCACTCAGGTCGCGTTAGGCTGGTTGATTCGGGGACTGCACCATTGGGGTGCCAGCGCGATGGTGGTGGTGGTCTTTTTGCATATGCTGCGTGTTATTTTTCTTGGCAGTTATAAGTTCCCACGCGAGGTAACCTGGTTTAGTGGCGTCGTTCTGTTTTTGGTGGTGATCGGTTTCGGTTTTACCGGCTATCTTCTGCCGTGGGACGAGAAAGCTTACTGGGCGACGACGGTGGGGACACAAATCGCCGGGACTCCACCGCTTATCGGTGATCTGGCACTGCGAATCTTACGAGGTGGTGAAGGATTGACGGCGATGACGCTGGCGCGCTTCTTTGGAATCCATATCTGGGTACTGCCCGCCATTCTTTTGGGACTGGTCGGGCTGCATGTTTACCTGGTAATCAAGCATGGGATCAGCACAACACCAAAGCGCGGAGAAAACAATCATGAATGAGAAAGAACAACAGGAATATTTGCAGGCATACAAAAAAGAAAAAGAAAAAGGCGTTCCTTTCTTTCCCGATATTTTGTTCAAAGACGCGGTAGTATCCCTGCTGCTGTTTGTTATCCTGGTTGGGCTGGCATATTTCCTGGGAGCGCCGCTGGAAGAGCGGGCGAATCCCGCGAATACCGACTACACCCCGCGGCCTGAATGGTACTTCCTGTTTCTGTTCCAGTTGCTTAAATATTTCCCGGGCAAACTGGAAGTATTAGGCGTGGTGGTGCTCCCCAGCATCGTTTTGCTGCTGTTGTTTATCCTGCCTTTGATCGATCGAAGTCCCAAGCGGCATTTTTTGAACCGCCTGTCAGTCACCGTTCCTACAACGATCATTGTTGCCGGAATCGTGGTGCTGACTTACTTATCCGCTCGCGAAGCGCCGCCGCCTTCAGTAACCGAGAAAGGCGACCCAATCGCCAGCCTGTACGCGGAAAACTGTTCTGCCTGTCACGGCGCTTCGATCGCGGTCAAACCGGGCGCAAATTTACATAATATCATTGCCGAAGGGAACCATGACGGCATGCCAGCCTGGAGCGCTGACCTCACCTCCGATGAGATTGACGCGTTGGCGGGCTTTATCACCTCACCCGGCGGCAGCCAGCTTTTCAACCAGAACTGCGGGAGTTGCCATGTTGTGGAGGAGCTTGTCGAGGGCTCGCCAATGGATTTGAAGCTGGCCCTCGAAAATGGCGTTTCTTTCCAACCCCACGCTGCGGTGCAGATACCGGATTGGAACACCGAACTCAGCCTGGAAAATCGCACAACCTTGCTGAATTTTCTGGTTGCACCGGATGGGCAGCGGCTTTTCGCTACCAATTGTTCGACCTGTCACGGCAGCTCTCTGGCCTTCGCTGGCAGCGATGAAGAGCTGCGCCAGGTCATCAGCCAGGGGGGAAAACACCTGGACATGCCGGGTTGGGAGGAGCAGGTGACTCCTGAACAGCTCGACCAGTTATCCAGTTATATTGTTGACCCGAGCGGCGCACCGCAAACGCAGGCGCTTTTCCAGGAATTGTGCAGTTCCTGCCATGGGGAGCGGATTCCCCAGGCTGACAGCATTGAATCGGCTCGTGAGATTATCGAAAGCGGTGGACCGCACCGCACCATGCCGGTCTGGGGTGATTTTCTGACCACCGAGCAATTGGATGCATTGGTGAGTTTTACCCGCGAAACCACGGGAGGAAATTCTGTGGCTGTTGGGCAGACTCTCTTCTCTCAGTACTGCGCCGCCTGCCACGGCACGCTGGGTGAGGGCGGTCCCAATCCTACCAAAGCTGGCGACATTATCGCCCCCATCAGTTCGGCTGAATATTTGAAAACGCGGGATGATATCACCCTGATGTCGATTATCTCGCAAGGTCAGCCGAATTTCGGCATGTCACCATTTGGTACCTCAAACGGCGGTCCGCTCAAAGAAGATGACATCGAAACAATCGTCCGATTCATCCGCTCATGGGAAATCAGGCCACCGGTCGAGTTGCCGCCCGAAGTGGTCATTCCGGTGATAAACGAAAAACCGACACAACTTTATGCCTTCGTGTGCGCGCAGTGCCACGGGGTTGCTGGCGAGGGCGGTGTTGGTCCGGAATTCCAAAGCGTGGATTTCCAGAGTCAACGAACTGACCAGGAAATATTCGACTCGATCAATATCGGCCATGGTTCGACCGCCATGATCGGCTGGGGGGACATCCTCAGTGCCGATCAGATTGCCCAACTGGTGGCTTTGATTCGCAGTTTTAAACAAACAGCCACCTCCTCCGGTTCCCCTGACGTCGTATCCTTCTCAAAAGACGTGCTGCCGATCTTCGAAGCCCGCTGCACCTCTTGTCACGGGTCGTTGGGCGGTTGGGATGGAAGTAATTATGCGACTGTAATGACGAGCGGGAATAATAACCCGGTAATCATAGCCGGTGATCCGCAAGCCAGCCTGCTGGTGCAAAAGCTCTTCGGCATCCAGACCATCGGCGGAAGTATGCCCCCTGGCACACCACTCACCCCGGACGAAATCGATTTAATCGTATCCTGGATTGCAGCCGGAGCCACTGACAACTAAAGATATGCCCTTATGACCCTGGATTTTGCAGCGCCAATATCCGCTGCGACAATTCAGGGTCATCCCGTCACAGGTTTTCGTAGATACCGCCTTGAGGGAAACCCATACCATTGCAGGAGACGCCAATTGTCAGGGTGGCCGATACAGTTTTGCCCCTCACCCCCTACCCCCGCTCCCTGGAAGTGATTCGTTATTCGCAGCCAACGAAACCACCTGGGAGCGGGGGTTTAATGATTTTGCGTGTTTTTGCGCCGAATCGGCGCAAAAACACGCGATTAAGAATAAGCCCGCCCCAAGAATGGGGCGGGTTGGGTGGGGTTGACAATCTGACCGTCACCAAGTCCGTTCAATGATATCGAAATACAAGGTCGGGTTGAGAAATCACAAACCATTACTGCCCAAGATTGGTCAGCGCAGATCCGCTCCCAGAGCGCCCTGCGGCCGAAACCCGATACCCTTGAATTATGGGACGTTGGATTTCAGGCTAAACATATATTTTCCCAATTTAGGTTGTTCAACCGCCTTCAATCCAACTTACGAAATTATTCCCTCAGCGCCAATATCCGCTGCAACAATTCAGGGTCATCCCGCAGCAGCCCGGCGGCCGGCAGGCGTTTGACCAGTTCAGCCCAATTTGGATTAACCCGAAACACAGCCTTGAATATCGATGCGGCTTCATCCATGCGGTCCAAATCTGCCAGAGTTAGCGCATGCCAGAAAGGAAGTTCATCCATATCCGGCGCCATTTCTGCTGCCGACCGGTAGGCATGCAGGGCTTGCTCCACCTGGCCTTCCGCCAGAAAGGCATCGCCCTGGTTCACCCACGCATACGCACGGTGAACCCCCAACAGACGTTTCAATTCTGGCACCGGCTGTGGGTGGTCTTCCACCCTTAGGTCCACCAGAATGCCTTCCCAGGGCCTGGCGCTTGCCGTCCCGTTGACCACCAGTATGCTGGCGCTCTGCTGACCGCGGATGTCGCCCCCAGCCGCCTGGGCAGCCTCAAGCGCGGCCAGCATGCGTTCCGCCAGCGCACCTGCCGCCCCACTGTAGGCTTCTGCCATGGCAGGCCAAACGGTATCCTTGAGCATCATGTTGGCCTGTACTGAAAACCCGTCGCCCTGGACATGCCCGGCGCAAGCGATGCAGCGTAGCCCGGTATGAACCGCCACCCTCCCCTGACAATCGACCATCGCGACCTGGCGCACTTCACGGTTGTCGTCCGCCTGCAACAAAGCCGGCAGAGTAGCAGACGCCGAAATACCTATGCGCATTAATTTCAGGCCTTGCGGCCCGTAGCTCTTTTCCACCATGGACTGGGTGGCTACCACCCCAACACCCGGTTCACCCCAGGCGACCACAGATCCGACAGAGAACCAGTGTGATTGGACGGCTACCCCCATCTCACCGGTGGACGGGTCGCGGGCAACGATGGAAAAAGTGTGGGCAAACGGGAAGCGGTTGAGTTTGGCAGCCATAAAACACTCCGATATGGTCAGGCGGTTAACCTTCCAGTTGATAGGTGGTGAATGTATTCTCGCATGGATTGCCCCAGGTGGCGCACATGCGACGGTTGGTCAGATCCATAGTCAGCGCGGTGACCGTTTTCTCGCGATCCAATGGGTCGCCGCCGGTTGAATGATTGCAAATCGAGTCTGGATAATTAATGTGGTCCTTTTGAATGGCCTGCAGGGTGCGGATGGAATGTTCGCGAGTCTGGTTGAGCAAACGTTGGGCGCGGAAATAGCGCACATGGGTTGCGATCAGTTCGTCTGGTTCGCTTTCAATCTTCCGCATTTGGTTGTCAACGTAATGATTGGTGTGTACCATCATGCCATCGTTCGCGTAAAGAATGGCGAACTGCCTTGCTGAGACTTCGACCGAATAGATTTCGCCGCTCTCATGGACCAACAAGTGGTTGTATCCGGCTGCGCGCTGCGGCGTCAGGGTGCGCCGGATGGCTTCGCTGGGGGTGGCAGCGGCCAGCACCGCCCGGGAGACAATCACGCGCGGGATGCCGATGCGGCTGTCCGTCGGATAGACCGAGTCACAACACTGGGCAATGCCGTGGGCATTAAACCCGATGTTCGGCAGCAGCCCGCCGTAAGTCATCGCCAGGAACGGTGGTTCGTGCTGCGGGCGAGCTTGTACCAGATACACATCCGGCTCGTCTTCCGGCACCCATTCCTCGTTGTGGGCCACCAACACGGTGCCGTTGGTGGTGCGTTCCTGATTAACCGCCATACTGGTGCACTTGACCAGGTGCAGCGCATCCATGGTGACCGCTTCCATGGCGTTGACAACCGTCAGGTCGTCGAAGGAAACATTGGCTCCCTCCGCCATCCCGCGCAATTCGTCCACGTACTGTGGGTACCGCTCCTCGGCAAAAGGCAGGTACTTCCGCGCCTGAATGAGCGCTCCTACCCAATCTAATTGCAAGGAATCATAGGATTCATTCAGTAGATTGTGGGCGTTATCCACGCTCTTTGACACTTGTTGACGGCACGCCTCGCCAATCTGGCGGCCCATTTCATGGTGGCTGCCCGAAACGGCAATCAGCGGCAACGATCGCGAATTCATCTTGTCCTCCAGGATTCCAGCACCCATAGGTCCACACTTCCACCCTGACCGCGGCGCATTTCCCACCATTGTAACCGGCGCCTGATAAGAACGCAAACCGGGCGGCCCGCTTTGGGCACAACAACCCTATAGTGAGCGCAACGGTTTTTCATCGGCCGCGGCGCTTGTATCCAAACCCCAGTTTATTCTACAATAATAGCAGGCGTGAATCTGCCTCCCCCCGCTGAGCAAAGGATAAATGATGACAGCCAATCCCAACCAACGCAACCTGAAACTTTTGCTGGTGGATGATGACTTGGACACCCGGCAGATGGTGACAATTTCGCTGAAAGCATCCGGCCTTGAAATCCAGGCTGTAGCCACTGGCAGCGAAGCTCTGGCGCTGCTAGGCAGCCAGAGGATGGACATTATCTTGCTGGACATCATGCTGCCCGATGTGGATGGACTAAACCTGCTGGAGACCATTCGCCGGTTCTCTGACACCCCGATCCTGATGCTGACTGCTGTATCGCATGCGGAGATCATGCAGCAAGCCTACATTTTGGGCGCCGACGATTACGTCGTCAAACCGTTTACCCGCGAGAAACTGCTCGACCGCATTTACCGCCTGGCCAATAAAACCACCGCGCCGGTTCAAACTCTTGTGCCCGCGTGGACCCGTCACTATTGGCTGGATGTCGACAATCACATTTTGGTTCACAATGGGACCGCCATCGACCTGACGGAAGGAGAGACCCTCGTAATGCAGCGCCTGATGGCATCTGCGTTTCAAGCGGTGCCACAACACGATCTGTACAAATCGAGCTGGGGGAACGAACCGGTCTCCCTGCCCACCCGGCAGGAGCGGGTCGAAAGCGCCATCCAGGGGATACAACTCAAGCTCGAAGAGGATCCTGCTCAGCCGAAAATATTGGTCAGCTCACCTGAAGGTTACGCGTTCAACCCGGAAACAAGCTGAGGCACCCAAAATCCTATTTTTGAAAGCCCGTCAACGATGAACGGCGTAGGGGCGGCTCGCGATCGCGATTTTGGCATCCCCGCCCGCAGGGCGCTCTGTGAGTGAGCGCAGCGAGTGGGAGCCGCCTCTACCATTTACTGTTGAAAATCGCCCGGCTGCTTGTTTTCGGGGCAGCTCCATTTCAAATTGTGGATTAGCGCTGCAGAACCTGTTTAATTTGCGTGTTGTTGGCGGATACCTTTAGCATTCATCCGGGTTGCGGTATACTCGAATGACGACTTACTGGTTAACAAAGGAGTAAAGCCATGCTTGATGAGACTGCGCAAATGGATATCCGGCGGTTGTTGAAAACGTTCGGTGTTCAAGCCGATACTGCCATTGTCGAACACCTGCATAATCATCCTGACCTCACCAGACTGCGCTTACGCATCACCTTAGAAGACATAACTGAATATCCCGCGGGTCAGGTTCAGCCATTGACCTTTATGGTCGAGGGCAATGTACGCAGCGTTTCTGAACAATCAGGCTAAACGAAGGTTTGCGCCGCCGCACGAAATTTAACCGCCGCCCAGGAAGCTTTATGACCACCGATACCATCGTCGAAGACCAGAAATTTCAAGCCGATAAAGTTGCCGTCCTCTCAGCCGGTCACAGCGTCCAGGATACCTACCAGGCTTTCCTGCCAGCGCTGCTGCCCATCTTGATTGAAAAATTTTCACTGATGAAAACCGAGGCCGGCCTGCTCTCGGTTTTTTCCAGCTTTCCATCCTTACTCCAGCCGGTTATCGGCTACCTGGCGGACAATGTCGGACCGCGGTATTTTGTCATCCTTGCCCCAGGAGTGTCCGCAGTCATGATGAGCCTGCTGGGTGCAGCGCCCACCTATCTCATTGCTGCCTTGCTGCTGATCGTCGCTGGCATCAGTTCCGCCAGCATCCATGCCACCGGGCCGGTGATTGCCGGACGGCTTTCCGCGCAGCGGCTGGGTATGGGCATGAGCTTCTGGATGATGGGCGGCGAAATTGGACGCGTGCTCGGTCCGCTGGTGATCGTCTCGGCGGTGGAATATTTAAAGCCGCAAAACACCCCCTGGCTGGCGGTCGGCGGCGTCCTGACATCGATCTTTCTTTACTTTCAACTCAGGAATCTCAACGGGCGGGCGTTTGTTCATGCCACCGCACCACCCTGGCGCGAGGCGCTCAAAGGCATGCGTCCGGTGCTGCTGCCGGTAAGCGCCATCCTCCTTTTACGGGCTTTCGCGTTTGTCAGCGTTACCACTTTTTTACCCACCTATTTGACCGAACGAGGCGCCAATCTAATGATGGCGGGTGTATCGCTTTCGGTGATGCAGGCCGCCGGGGTTGCCGGCGCCTTTCTGGGCGGCTCGCTTTCTGACCGCTTGGGGCGCCGCCCGGTCTTAATCACGGGCATGGTGCTGACCGCAGTCACGTTGTTTGCCTTCACCTCGCTGAATGGGTGGGTGCTCTTCCCACTATTGTTGGCGCTTGGCTTCTCCCTGTTATCCGTCGCGCCCATTATTATGGCCATTGTTCAGGAGAGCTTCCCGGAAAGCCGCGCCCTCGCCAACGGGGTATATATGGCGGTTAGTTTTATCAGCAACGCGATTGTCGCCGTTCTCATCGGCGCCATTGGCGACCTCTCGAGCCTACGCACGGCTTATTATGTCAGCGCTGCGCTGGCACTGGCAGGTTTGCCATTCATATTAGGCTTACCGCGTGTTAATAAAGCATAATTTTCGGCAATTTCACTTATTGTCAGGGTTGTGAGGAAAAATGAAACAGCTTTATGGGTTCGAACTGATCCAGGATACGACCATCACCGAATTAAACACCCGCGCCCGGCTTTGGCGCCATATCGCCACCGGCGCCCAGTTGCTCTCGCTGGAAAACGACGACGAAAACAAAGTGTTCAGCATTAACTTCCGCACTCCCTGGGACGACTCGACCGGGGTGGCGCACATCATGGAACATTCCGTATTATGCGGTTCGCAGAAGTATCCGGTAAAAGAACCCTTCGTTGAACTGCTCAAAGGTTCGCTCAACACCTTTCTGAACGCATTCACCTTCCCGGACAAGACCTGCTACCCGGTGGCCAGCACTAACCTGAAAGATTTTTACAATTTGATCGATGTGTACCTCGATGCCGTGCTCCACCCCCTGATAAGCCCGTACACACTGCTGCAGGAAGGCTGGCATTATGAATTGGACACTCCGGACGGCGAAATCAGCTACAAGGGCGTGGTTTTCAATGAGATGAAAGGCGCTTACTCCTCGCCGGACGGCGTCATGGAAGAAAAAAGCAAAGCGCTGCTTTTCCCCGACACTCCCTACCGCCATGATTCCGGCGGCAATCCGGAAAATATTCCCAATTTAACCTATTCCCAGTTCAAGCAGTTCCACGAATTCTTTTACCACCCCACTAATGCCCGCATTTACTTCTACGGCGATGACGATCCTGAAGAACGCCTGCGTTTGATCGATACGGCTTTCCAGGGTTACTCCGCCATCCCGATCGACACAGCAGTACCCTTGCAGCCGGTTTTCGCTGCGCCAAAATCCGCCGAGGAATTCTACGAAAGCTCTGACGACCCGGAAGCCAAAGCTCAACTAACCGTCAATTGGATGCTGCCTGAAATTGTCTCCCAGGAAGAATCGCTGGGAGTGCGCATCCTCGAGCATGTGTTGATTGGCACACCCGCTGCCCCTTTGCGTAAAGCATTGATCGATTCCGGGCTGGGCGAGGACCTGGCCGGCGTTGGCCTGGAGACCAGTTTGCGTCAGATGCTGGTTTCGACCGGCTTGAAAGGCATCCAGGAAAGTGATGCGCAAAAGGTCGAGGACCTGGTACTGGCTACAGTAAAGGAGTTAGCCAACACCGGGATCGACCCGCAAACAGTGGCTGCCTCGCTTAATACAGTCGAATTTGCACTGCGCGAAAACAATACCGGGTCCTTTCCACGCGGCCTGGCGCTGATGTTGGGCGTATTGAACGACTGGAATTATGACCGCGATCCAGTCGCCCCACTGGCTTTCGAAGCCCCGCTCAATTCCATCAAGCGCCGGGTCAATGCTGGCGAGCGTTACTTCGAAAACCTGCTCCAAAACTATTTGCTCAACAACCGGCACCGGGTGACCTTGTTGCTGCGCCCGGATGCCCAGTTGAGTACCCGCCGAGCAGCCGCCGAAAGCAATCGCCTGCATGCCGCTCGTCAAGGGATGACATCGACTGAGCTTCAGCAAATTATTGCGAATACAGCAGAACTGCACCGCCGCCAGGAAGCCGCCGATCCACCCGAGGCGCTGGCGACTATTCCGATGCTGCAACGCGCTGACCTGGACAAAAACATCAAAACCATCCCTTGTGAAACTCAGGAATCCGACGCGAGCACCATCCTTTTCCATGACCTGTTCACCAACGGGATCCTTTACCTGGATTTAGGTTTCAATTTACGCGGACTTTCCCAGGACTGGTTGCCCTATGTGCCCGTTTTCAGCCGGGCACTGCTGGAAACTGGCACGGCTGACGAGGATTTCGTGCAATTGATGCAGCGCATCGGTCAGCGTACCGGCGGCCTCCACCCCACCACCTTTACCTCGGCCTCTCGCAATTCACAAGACGGCGCTGCCTGGCTGTTCCTGCGCGGCAAAGCCATGATCAGCCAGACCACCGATTTGCTCGGCATCCTCAAAGATGTGCTCTCTGGCGCCAATTTGAACAACCGGGAACGTATCCGGCAGATCGCGTTGGAGGAAAAAGCCGGACTGGAAGCCGGGATGACCGGTGCCGGACACCGGGTGGTCAACTCGCGGCTGAAAGCCCGCGCCAGTGCGGCAGATTGGGCAGCTGAACAAATGGGCGGAATCAGCCAGCTCTTCTTCCTGCGCCGCCTGCTGCAGCAAATCGACCAGGACTGGGAAGCGGTGGAAGCGGCGTTTGAAGGGATGCGCAGCGCGTTAGTCCGCCAGCCCCTTGCCCTTTGCAACATCACCGTGGACAACGGAAGCTGGAATGTAATCGGCAGCCAGGTGGATGAATTCTTGAGCAGTTTCCCAGGCGAGCCCATCCCGGCTGCAAATTGGCAGCCCTCCGCTCTGCCCGCTGCAGAAGGGTTAACACTGCCTTCACAAGTTAATTTTGTTGGCAAAGGCGCCAATTTGTACCAAGCCGGTTACCAGTTGAATGGCTCTGCCTTCGTCATCGCCCCCTACCTGCGCGGCACGTATCTGTGGGACAAAATTCGCGTGCAAGGCGGCGCTTACGGCGGTTTCTGCGTATTCGACCAGCACTCTGGTGTCTTCAATTACCTTTCCTACCGCGACCCCAACCTCGACCAGACGTTGGCAGCCTACGACCAGGCAGCCGCCTTCCTGGGTGGTCTTGAATTAAGCGAGGCAGAACTGACCAAAGCCATCATTGGCGCCATCGGCGAGGTGGACGCCTACCAGCTACCAGACGCAAAGGGCTTTACTTCTTTGGCGCGCTACCTGCTGGGCATCACCGACGCCGAGCGTCAGCGCCTGCGCGATGAGATTCTATCCACCTCGCCCGCCGACTTCCGTGCTTTTGGTGCAGCGCTAGAGGCTGCCCAGCCTGCCAGTGCGGTGGTCGTGCTTGGCTCGCCCGAGGCTGTGCAAAGCTCCCAACTCAACCAGAGTGGCGGGCTGGAAGTGTCAAAAGTGATGTAGATCAAGCTGCCACTGCCAGCAGGAATTGCGGCACCCAGAATTTTCCAAAGCCGAGCAGCGATAGCGCAATGCTGAAGGCGATCAAAAAAATCCCAAACGCGATCAATATTCGATCGCGTTTGCGATATATAAGCTGCTCCAGCCAGGTACGCGGGCCGACGCCAAAGGCACGCAAGTCCATGGCGTCGATGATGTCCTCGCTGCTGACGATAGCGTGAATGGTCACCGGAACGATGAGCGGCGCCAGTTTGCGCACGGTGGCAAACAACCCGCCGGTGATTTTCTCCAGCTCATAGCCACGCGCCCGTTGGGCGTCTCGGGTGAGCATAAAATCACGGCCGAAGGACGGAATGAAACGCATGGTCAAATCCATGCCGTATGCGACCTTATCCGGCAAACCCAGCCCGCGGAAGGTGACGCCGTAAAGCGCCGGGTTGAGCGAATAAGGAATCAGGATGGTCATGCTCGCCAGGCTGAAAACCCGCACCAACATGGTGACCGCGTACATGATCTTTTCGGCAGTGATCGTCAGCGTGGGGCGCCAACCCAAAATGGTGAAATTGGCTGCCAGACGGCTGATCAGATGCTCTTCCGTGTAGAGCTCAACGCCCCCGCGTCCGGTCAGGAAGGTCAGCAGCGAGAAAAAGATTACAAAACCGCCGATAAAAATCCAGGCGCGCTTCATTTCGCTAAATTTGATCCCCGATGTGGCCACTGTGATCGCTGTAAGGATAAACAGCGCCGCCTGATAGCGAAAATCCCAGAACAGCACCGTGGCTGCCAGGAAGCAGCCATAAAAGATGATCCACGCGCGCGGATCGAAGCTCTGGATCAATGATTTTCGCGGTTTGTAGCGCCAGGTGACCAGCATAAAAGGTCCTCGGAGGGCAAGGGGCTGTCAGGGTGCGAAATCGAAGCGGCGTTAAACCTTCACCCGGGACAGCCCCCTTATTAGCGCTGAACTTTACCGCCCGGTCTGGCGGCGGACGGAGGCATAAGCCCCCACCAGGATAGGTACCAGAATGGCAGCAAAGATGGCGTTGGGACCGGCTGCCGGGATAAACTCGCCGACAATGGCAACCGCAGGCGGGTAGCCGTTGATCCAGATATCGGAGAGAGCGGCAAAGCCAATGCCGATGAAGTTGCCCAGCAAGCTCCAGGTGACTGCGGCCGCGACATCGATATTTTTACCAAACACGAAGCGTACCAGCAGCACCAGCAGGAAGCCAACCACAATGGACAGACCGGCGAAGATCGAAATGGTGGCATCGCCGAAAATATTGTTCTCGGGGTCGAAGAACATCATGTTTGGCGCGGTGCGATTAAGGAAGAAAATGGCGGTGACGATCAATGCCAGCACCAGTGAAATCCACAATACCATGTTGATGCCTTTCTTTTCATCCTTGAAAAGCAGCGCCAGGCCAGCGACCATGCCGATCAAACCATTGCCAACCGACCATTGCGGTGACAGGCCAAAGCCGGTCAGCGCGTCGCCAAACATGTTGCCGACTGCCCCGGTGAACAACCCGACCGCCGGGCCAAACGCATAACCAAAGAACATGGGGATGGCAACAGCCGGGCGTAAAGCCACCTGGCTGACAGAAGGAACTGCGAAGACAGTGCCGTTGAAAAGGAACGACAGCACCGCATACAGCGCCGCGCCGATCGCCATGTAAACGACTTCGCGGGTGCCAACTTCCCAGATTTTGCTCTGGCGGGTCAGCAGATAGACGATAAAAACGATCAGCAGCCCCAGGCCGACGAATGCGAAGCGCAGCACTCCGGTCTCATCCAACTGTAGCGACGGATTGATTATTCCGCCGATCCAAACAATCAGCAGGAAAAAGGCCAGAACAGCCACGAGCGAAACAATTACCGAAACCAGTTTACGATCCATGATTTACTCCTTTGGCTCAAAAGCAAATAAAACCTGGACAAAATGTACCTGCCGGTCAGCCGCCCACTGGAATGCGGTGCGCCAGACCTTCCGCGCTATAGAATTTTTGCATCATTGGAAAATAGTCGAGATTGGCCTGCAGCAGGCTGGTGGGAACCAGGCGGTTGGCGCGCAAGCGTTCCTGGTCGCGCAATACTTCCTCTGGGACGCCGTCAGCCACCACCTGCCCCTGGTTGACCATCCACACCCGGTTGGCATAGATGACCGCCAGGTCGATGTCGTGGGTGATGAACAAAATCGCTTCGAAGGTGGGCAGTTGCAATATGGAATTCATAAAAGTCATGTAGTTCTTGTAATCCTGCCCGGCGGTTGGTTCATCCATCACCAAAATGCGCGAACGCATCGCCAGGATGGCGGCAATGCTGACCCGCTTTTGCTGGCCAAACGACATCGAAAGCGGCGGAGTCTCTTCGAAGCCCACCAGATTCACAATCTCGACAGCCTGACTCACCTCCTCTCCAATCACTACGGGGGGATGTTTGAGGTTGGTCGGCCCAAAGGCCAATTCCTCGCGCACGGTTGGAGCAAACAACATATGGCTTGGGCTTTGAAACACATAGCCAAGCGTGCTGGCAATTTCAGCCACACTCAATTGATGCGTATCCCGCCCATTGACCAGCACCTGGCCGCCGGTCGGTTTCAGCAGGCCAATGGCGTGTTTAACCAGGGTGGTCTTTCCGGCGCCGTTGGGACCAAGTACCGCGATCACGTCCCCGCGGTTGATTTGCAGGTTGACGCCGTGCAGCACCTCAAGGCCGCTTTCATAGCCAAAGGTGACATCCTTGAACTGCACCAGAGGCATCGCATCGGCTTCTTGAGCCGCAGCCGGCAGCGGGTTTATTTCCGGGGGCGGCGCGTCCTCGCGGGCGGCCGCCAGAATCATGCCCGCTGGCAATTTGACCTCGTGGTAATCCACGTTCTTTTGCATAGCATCCGGCGGCCCATCGAAGCGGATACGCCCATCCTGCATGAAGAGCACCCGTTCCGGCTGAATCCGCAACACATCCTCGACGCGGTGTTCGACCATCAGAACTGTCATGCCCTCATCCGCCAGCGTACGCACCAAATCGAGCGCTTCCTGCGCGCTGGCCGGGTCAAGGGATGCCAGCGGCTCGTCGAGCACCAGAATGTTCGGGCGCATGGCCAGCACTCCCGCCAGAGCCACTTTTTGTTTCTCACCGCCCGAGAGTGAATGGGTCTGCCGGTCGCGCAGGTGGCTGATTTTCAAGCGCGCCAGAGTTTCTTCCACTGTATGCCGAATTTCCGCCCGCTCCCAGCCCAGGTTTTCCAGTCCAAAAGCGACCTCATTCATCACTACCGAGCCAAGGATCTGCCGTTCCGGATCTTGCAGAACTGTTCCGACCAGTTGAGAAATCCGCGCCAGAGAAAGGTCTTTTACCTCCTGCCCTTGCAGCAGTACCCTTCCGGTCAAATCTCCTTTATAGCTGCGCGGAATCAGACCGTTGATGCAGCGGATCAGGGTGGTCTTGCCGCAGCCGCTGGCGCCTGCCAACAGCACGATCTGAGCGGGCTCGATGGCCAGGTTAATATCCTGGATGGCCGGCAATTCGCGGCTGCGGTAACGGAACGAGAGTCCTTCGACAATTAGCGGTGAGATGGCCGTCATGGTTTCCTGTTAACCAATCCTGATGGGTTGCTTCAATGACCAAAGCGCCCATACATCAGAATGGATTCCGACGCTCTGCCATACACATTAACCCCCTAAAAGCAAATTCGCATCGGAGGGGGTTGGTCGAGATGTCTATTCAGGCGTAAAAATACTATAACATGCAGCTTTATTGACGTCAATTATCAAGCTTTTTGAAACAAAACAAAAAACTTTGTTAAACCATCGTTAACAAAATAGACAAACTATTTTCAAACAATTATCTTGTAGACGCCTGGTATACATGCTAAAATAAGCCTGTCAAACGTTCGGGTGCCCCCCTCACCCGGGCGTTTGACATTTAGACGTAAAAATCTCTTTGCCAGCGGGGGGCAGGTAATAGTAGATCACTCCCACCAACTGGTTTTTACCCTCGCGGCGTACCTCGATGTGATCGATGAGGCCCGCGAGGATATTTTTTGTGTCCGCATTTCGCTCCGGCGCCAGCAGCCGCATTTTGATCTCCTCGACTGCCAGGATCATCTCATCGATGGGTTTGAGTTCGACCGGCTGGACCGGAACCGCCAGCTCTCCGATCTGTAGTATCAGGTCCGACTCTTTGGCCTCCAGCGTGCGGACCTTGCCCATCAGCGCCCGAGAGCGGAGGCCGTCCTCCGCCAGCAGATCCGCCAGATTACTCAACTGGCGGCGCACCTGGCCGAGCTGCCGGTTTAGCGCATCAATCTGTTGTTGCGTGGAGCGTCTCAGGTCATCCGTGTCCTGCTGATAGGTTTTCAGCAACTGCGCCAGGTTATCGGTTTGCAGGATGTGGTTGACCAGGTTATCGATCACCGCATCCTCGAGCACCATCTGAGGGATCGGTTTGGCGTCGGGGCAGCCGCCATTTCGCCGGTGGGCGCAGTCGTAATAGCCGTAGCGCTGCCCCCTGGGCATGACGACGTTGCCGTACATCTGGTTTTTGCAGATGGCGCACTGCACCAGCCCGGAGAGCAAAAAATTCGACCGGGCGCGGCGCGGGTGGTTTTGGCGCAGGTGCAGGTAGGACGAGCGATTGGCATCCATGACGGTTTGTACAACCTCCCAGGTATCTCGATCTATGATCGGCTCGCAGTAGCCGGTGATCAGGCGACCGCCGTACTCCAGCTCGCCGATGTAGATGCGGTTGCGAAAAAAATTGGAATAGGACTGTCTGGTCGTATAGAGTTTTGTAGCCTGGTGGATCGCGCCATAGCCAAAACCACCAGCTCGCAATCTCCAGGCGAGGCGGATCGTCTCCACCATGTCCGGGTCTGGCACCCAGCGCGCGGCCTGGCGCACCCGCCCATCGCGGTGCTGGCCGATCTCGAAAACCTCGCGCTTGAGCCCCTTGGGTGGGTTGCCCGGCATGCCGCCGTACTGATCCACCAGGTGGTGCAGCCCACGCTTGATGTCAGTGCGCAGATCCTCGAGGTAGCGGGCATTCATCCAGTCAATCGCAGCCTCGAAAAACCTGCCGTCCAGCCCGTCAGGGACCGAGTCGTTGAGCGAGTGGATGATGTAGCCGCGGCGGCGCAGGTCCGCCTTGTAAAACTGGGCGTCATCAATGTCGCGGGCAAAACGATTGTATTTCCAGATCACCACGCCCCGATCGGCGCAATCCGGATCGTGGAAGTGGCTGATCATGGCCTGAAATTCGGCGCGGCCGATGGTGGAGGATCCAGGCGCGGCGGCGTCGGTGAACACGCGGGTGAGCAGCAGGTCATGGTCGGCGCACCAGGCGCGGATGGCGTGCTCCTGTTGATCAACCGACAGCTCCTGATCATCATGACCGCTGTCGCGCAGGTAAGCGACCACGCGCGCGCCGGTGGGGAAGGGGGGATCGTGCCGCACGCCAATTAACCTACCAATCGCGGCACGATGTCACGATAGAGCTCAATTGTTTTTTGATGTTCACGAATGCCCGCATTGACGGCAAACAATTCTCCCGACAGCGCCGTTAATTTTTCTTCCAGCTCCTCGCGCGTTTCATTGGGGACCTGCGCCAGCTGGGCCTGGGCGGTGATGATCCCGATAATGGGCAACACCGGAAGCGTCCAGGCGATGATGGCGAAGTTGTGAAAAAACAGTGCGATTAATGGCGCGAGGGTAAATAGAATTGCAAAAGATCTCGGAACATCGATCCTTTGATAGTGGATTATGGTTCCGAGAAAAGTTGAACCGTAAAGGTAGATCAAGATGAATAGGATTATGGCCGAAACCATTCGTAGGCCGGTATAAAATCCTTCTCCCTCAGCGGTTTTGATTTTCTTTTGCAGCCTGGCTACATCGTGGGATATCAGCCCTTTGCGTTCCTCCAGTAGCCGCAAATCGCCGGGTATGTTCAACAGTGACTGGATGGAAACGGCTTTGCCCACTGCCGATTGCGGATCCACCACCAGGTCATTGCCGCAAAAGCTGCATGTAATTTTCCTTGAGGAGTGCTCGGCTATAACAGTCCCGCCGCACGATGGACAGTTCAGTGAGAAAGTGTGAGGTCTGGCTATCAAATTTACCTCCCTGGTTTGTTTTTCCTACTTGAATTTATAGAACAAGTGTACTATACTTTTTGGGAAGGGGAAATCTGCATGAAGATCATTGTTGTCGACCAGCGTTATCCCGATTTTTTGATCGTTTTGACCGTCAGCAAACGTTTGTTGAGGATGGCGCGGGAAATTTCAGCCGCTTCTATCGATTCAGGATCGATGGAATACTTGTTCAACTCGCTTGCGATTTCCAATATGGCCATTTTCAAGTTCGATCCCAACTCCGACGGTAATTTGTCGACTGAGATGTAATCGACCTGGGGGATTTGCAAGACCTCGTAGATCACCGGCCCGAAATAGGCCGCCAATTTGTGGATCGTTTCCATCTCTCGCGGTGTGGACCCCCGATTCATCCAACTGCTCAGGATTGCCGGATCGAACCCGATTTCACGGGCATAACTGGCTGCCGAACCTGCGCGGCCGGGTTTGTCCCTGCGCCAGGCTAAATATTGTTCGGTGATCCATTGCTGCCAGTTCATAAGTAGATTATAGCCATTTGTAATAATTTTTAATATTTCTTTATAAACCTATTGACAAAATAGATACATTGTCTATAATAAATACAGTGTCTTTAATATCTACACTGTGAGGTTTACATGACCCAGGAACCAAATGAAAATCGCATTGTGCGCACCTACTCTCTCCTCGAGCTGACGGAAAAAATGGTCGTTGAGATCTCGAAAAAAACGTTCCGCTCGAAAGCCAACGTCATCGACCTGGCAGTGGCTGAGCTGTACACGCGGGTCATGGCCAGCGAGGGGGAGGTTAGTGAACCGGCGGAGACCGTATCAAAATAGCATAAACCCCACGTCTGTGGGGATTTTTCGTTTCAAAAGGATGCTTTTGATGGGCGCAGATATTTTCGAGGGTTTGATCGAGGGACGTATCGTCCACTATGTCATGCCAGACGGGAAGCACAGGCCCGCGATCATCGTGAGAGTTTGGGACAAAGCGCATACCAATGGCTGTGTCAACCTGACCGTTTTCACGGACTGGACCAACGATTCGCGCGGTCCGGATTATGTCATGGATGCGGATTGCGCTGCTGGCAAAATGTGGCGCACGTCCGTTTTGTTCGACGGCAACACGGATCCCGCGCCCGGAACCTGGCACTGGATCGAGCGGGCATAGTTCGCAATCCCCGATCGTCGGGGATGTTGATTTCAAAACCAGATAACGACAACAGATAAAAACAGGAGTAAAAACCCATGTACTACAGCCGCATTCTCTCCAAACAGGTTTTAGGCAGCGTCATCGCCGCTGCCCCGGACGCTAAATTCAGCGTTCCCGAACTGGCGCGTTCCATCCTGGCTGTGCTGCGCAGCGAAATCGAGACCCCGCTGCACTGCCGCATCTTCAATACCGGCGGCGAGACCAGCTACAGCATAAAAGTCGGCCTGCTGGCCGAGTTGATCGAAGGCGGTCCCACTGCCCATTTGGTGGGGCGCGTTCTTCATGACCTGGGCTTCGAATCCAACCGCATCAACATCGGCTACATCGTTTTCTGGAATGCCGCGCAGTTGGATATCCTGGACGCGGCGCTGGCAGGTGAGAAATGACCGAGTTCACCCCAAAATATATCGCGCACCAGCATAAGTTGCTGGATCGTCGGAAAGATTATGATCCCCACGCCGCGAAATATCTGGCGGCACTGGCCGAGATCGAGCGGCTGCAGGAGATCGAGCGCAAAGCCATCGCACAGTCGGAACACATCCAAAAAAATGGATTGACGGATTTCGAGGTTGCCGGTTTGAGGGCGACGTTGGAATGGTATGCAAACGAGGATCATTATGATGCCGAAAATGCGCCAGTACAACGGGTTGCCGGTGGATATGTTTATGATCGTGGCTATCGGGCGCGTAAAGCACTCGAGGTGACTCATGTCTGACCTGGCCCTTTCATCCCCTCAGGTGCAGGTCGTTCCCTCCTCCAGCCGGCAGGCAGATTTCCGCCGCTGGCTGGAGGACAACGGCGCCAGCGCGCGCACCATCTCCGCCTATCTCTCGGACATCGGCCGCTTTGGCACTTGGTTTGCCCAGGTCAACCGGCAGCCATTGACGCCCGACCTGGTCACCAGTTACGACCTGCGCGCCTACCGCGAGTATGCGCTGGAGGTCGAAAAAATCAGCGCCGCCACCTGGAACCGGCGGCGCATCAGCCTGGCGCGCTTCTGCCGCTGGGGGATGTTGGCCGGTAATTTGAGCTACAACCCATTCCAGGGGATCGAGCCGATGGCAGAGGCCGAGCTGGCGCCGCGCTGGCTAAACCGGCCTGACCAGGGACGCATCATGCGCCAGGTGGAACGCCAGGTCAACGGCGCGACGACCGATCACTGGCGCTGGCAGGCGGCGCGCGATCAGGCCATGGTTGCCCTGATGCGGTACTGCGGGCTGCGGGTCGGCGAGCTGGTGGCGCTGGATGTGGGGGATATCACCATCGGCGAACGCGGCGGGCGAGTTTTAATCAGACGTGGAAAGGGGGACAAACGTCGCCAGATCCCGCTAAATGCCGAGGCCCGGCGGGCAGTGAGTTACTGGCTGTCCGTCCGAGGCGGATCGGGAGAGGGTGGCGAGCCGGTGTTTATCGGTAAGGGCACGGCCCGGCTCACCACCCGGACAGTCGAACGGCGCGTGGCGGAAATCAGCCGGCAGGCCGGTCTGGAGATCACCCCGCACCAGTTGCGTCACACGTTTTGCAAATCGCTGGTGGATGCGGCGACGCCGGTGACCACGGTGCAGGGCCTGGCCGGTCACGCGCGCACCGAAACCACCAAACGGTATATCCTGCCCGGCTGGGATGACCTGGCCGCGGCGGTCGAGAAAATCATCTGAGGAGGGATTATGGCAGGCAGCAGAGCCGGGCTGGTGAAAATCCGCCTGATTGCCGGACATGGCCGGGCGGAGGATATAGCGGACAAACTGGTGAGCACGCTGGAGGATGCGGGTTATGAGGTCATCGAGTTGACCTCGCCCTATCCCTGCCGTCCACCAGAGGATGACAAAAGCCGGGTGTACATCTCGGCAGTACCCAACCAAACAGGAGGATGATATGATTTCAGATGACATGCAGGCTGCCCTCAACCGCGGCCAGGAAAAAATCAAGCGGGGAAACGCAGAAGCTCACATCGAGAGGGAAAACCGGCTCACAGCCATGCAACGAGCGGCCAGGGAACTGATCCTGGCTGTCCAGTCAGCGTTTCCGGACTATCTCCGGGATTTTATCTCAGTCGATGATTTTTCGGTCGATGATCCGATCATCAATCCAACTGGGATTAATCGACTGCGGGTGACCATCGCCGTGCCTAACTTTGCGCCTATCCGCGTTTTTCTCGGGCAGGCCCTGGGATACTGGCGGGTTGGATCGTTCGATGGCTCTTACATCGTGCCAACCATCTATGGCAGTGTGCTGTTCACCCCCACCTGGGACTATAAAAATGGTTTCCACACCTCCGATCTGGATGTGGCTCTGGCCGCAGCCCAGGCGCGCGGACAGGAGTTCGGCAAGCTCTCTACGTTGCATCAGCAGCGGCCAGAGCCGCACTACGAGGACGTGCCGTGAACATGGCGGTTAGTCTGACAAGCGTCGAGATCCCCTGCCCGATACGGCAGGAGGCGCGGTTCTATCTGGCCATCCAAACATTAATAGAGCTGTTGCATGTGGAGGTGCGCGATGATCTGGCAAATTTTGATTGCAGTGCTGATCAGCAGTCTGATCCTGGTCAGTGAGCACTACTGGCCGTGGCAGCCGATCATCCGGCGGCCGCTGCCCAAACTGACGGCCTATATCATGGGCGTGCTGGCCATTCACCTGCCGCTGACCGTCCTGCTGCTGGTCTGGAGTTACTGGCAGGCAGTCTATGCGCTGTGGGCGATCACGCTGGTCGGCGGCGGTGTGGTGGCGGGTATCAATCATCTGGACAGCTACCTGGAGACGCGTACGCGCATGGAGATTTCTGAGCATGAGGCGCGGACACTGAGGCCAGATCATGGCGCGGCTGAGCAGTAGCCGCGCCAGCGCAGTCGAGGAGGTCGAGGGAGACCTGGCCTTGCTGGGCAACTCCCTCGTTTACCTGCGCCTGGTGAGCGAGCGCATCCAGGCGGCCATGGTTGTGCTGCCGCAGCAGTCGCTTGTTGCGCCGGCGCTCGATGATCTGCGTCAGGCATCCAGCCTGATCCGCAACGTCCAGCAGCGCGTCTCGACCCGGTTGGTCTCATCCCCGCCCGCGCAAATCAATTTTGAAACCAGTAGCGAAAAAACTCACAAACTTCACCAAACCGTGCTGTGCGGGGATGGATGCCAGAAAACGGGGCGCCGGTCATGATCGGCGACGGAAATCAATGTCGCATAACAACGCATTATGCGACACAAAACCGGCATCCTGGCCGGTTTTTGACCGGTTTTGAGCCCTGGATCACGGCGTTTTTGTGTCGCATAACCCGCGCACAGGTGACCGGTCGCCAGCTCCAGGCGAGGTTACGTTCGGTTTGACGGTCTGAGGGTGGGGGGTAGTCAGTATCCCCCTCCGCCAAATTTTGCAATTATCCCAGCAAGGCCCGAGGTATATTTTGGATATCGTCGACCAGGTCAAGGGCAAGCTACGCATCGAGGACATCATCCAGGCTGACGGCTGGCCACTGACCCCACGCGGGCGCTGGCGCAGGTGCACCCGTTCCGGGAACGGCGGTCTGGTGGTGGACACGCAAAACCAGCTCTACCACTGGTACAGCTTCGGCGAATGGGGCGATGTGCTCCAGTGGATCCAGTACGGCGGGGAACATCGCGCTAAATTCGATTTCCGGGCAACTATCGAGGAAGCCTGCCGGCGGGCAAACCTGCCCATGCCGGAATGGGGCGAGAAAGAACACACCGCCCGGGTGGCTGCCAGGGCGCGCGAGGAAGCGCTGGATGTTGCGCACCGGGTCTTCATGCGCTGGTTTTCCAAATCCACGGAGGCGTTGGCCTATGCCACCTCGCGTGGCTGGACCATCCCCGAGGGTGAACCTGGTGAAGAGCGCCGCCCAACTGCTACTGCTGCGGCCGCCCTACTCGGGTACACCGGCGACGGCAGCCCCGCCGAACAAACCGAGATGCGCAATGAGATGGAATTTTCGGGCGTTGAGCTGAACAGCCCGGCGGCGGTAGCCATCCTGGGCTACCATGGCGACGTGCTCTCCTGGGCGGCGGCCCACAACATCGAGATCAAAAACGACGAGTGGGTGAAAAGGGGATCGATCCCCGGCATGATCGGCCACAAACGACTGGTTTATCCGCACATCGAATCCGGCAGGCTGCGCTACCTCTCCTGCCGTTCCATCGCCGAAAAAAGCCATTACAACCTGCCCGAGGCGCTGGTCGGGCGGAAACGCGTCTATCTCAACCCGGAGTATGCCACCGGCGCAGAAACGGTAGTGCTGTGCGAGGGCCAGGCGGACGCCATCAGTTGGGGGATCTGGGGGTACGCAGCCATCGGCCTATGCGGGGTGGACTGGAGCGACGAGCTGGCCGAGGTGGTCAAACGGCACAAAAACATCTACCTGGCGGTGGATATCGATGTCACCGGGATCAACAGCGCCTGGCGCATCGCCAACCAGATCGGACCCGCGACGCGCCTGGTGCTGGCGCGCGACCCGGGCGGCGTGCAGTTTGCGCCCAAACCAGATGCGCCTGCCAAAATGGTGGAGATCACCCAGGCCGCCAACAGCATCATGCGGGCAGTGGACGGCAGCATGGCGCGCTATCCGATCCCCGATAAACTGACAACGTTCGAGCGGGACGGCCAGGTCGAGGAGGCCAAGGATCCCAACGATTTACTACGCGCATTTGTGCAGGCCGGGATCGACGAGGACGAGCAAACTCGGCACATCAAAACGCTGCTGGACAAATCGCCGATGTACGTCGAGGCGATCACGGCTTGGGCCGGGGCGCGCGAGGGCGCCGAACGCGATGAGGCGGTCAAACAGGCGGTGACGGTCATCGGGCGGCTGGACGAATTCGGACTGGCGCAACACAAGGGGCGGCTGGCAAAAATCCTCCAGGTGACGCTGCGCGACCTGGAACGGATGATCAAAACGGCGACGGGGATCATCGAAAAAGCCCAGCGCATGGGCGAGCCGACCTACACCTGGGGCGGGTATATCGACGGATGGCAGGTCGAATACCTGTACGACATCGATACCGACCGGGCAACCCTAGCCTGGCGGGATCCGAACGGCCTGGTGGACAGCGGTCCGGGCGTCAACGTCGATGGGCGCTACTATGAGCCCTACCCGCCCAACGAAGTGCTGAAATCGGGCGGCGTTATTTTCCCGTCGGCGCTGGGGGAGAAAAAACCGATCCGCGAACTGGTGAGTTACATCACCATGTATCTCAAATCGATCTACCTGCTGCCCTCGGACAAAATGGGGCGGTTGATCGCCTACTGGGTGATCACCACCTGGTTGTACGATGCGTTCGAAACCGTGATCTACCTGCGCTCCATGGGCAGCGCGGGCGCCGGGAAATCGGAGCTGATGCGGCGCATCGGGCTGGTGTGCTACCGCACCATGACCGCCAACGGCGCCGGGTCCACCAGTTCGCTGTTCCGATCGCTGGAGCGCTATCGGGGAACCGTGTTTATCGACGAGGCCGATCTGCAACAGTCCGACACCGAAAACGACATGGTTAAGTTTTACAACCTGGGCGCCATGCGCGGCAACCCGATCTGGCGCACCATCGAGATGACCGGGCCCAACGGCGAGAAAACGTGGGAGGCAGTCGCGTTCCAGACGTTCTGTCCCAAGCTCGTGGCTATGCGAAAAGAATTTCGGGACGACGCGGTCGGCAGCCGGTCTCTGACGATCAAACTGGTATCGCGCGAAATGACGGAGCTGGTGGCGGCGGGCATCCCGCTGACGATCAACGCCCCGATGCGCGCCCGCGCTCAGGCGCTGCGCAACCTGCTGGTGCGCTGGCGGCTGGAGAACTGGCAGCCGGACATCGAGGTGGACGCCGGATTTTACGACTTAACCATCTCCCCGCGGCTCAATCAGGTAGCCGGACCGCTGCTGGCGATAGCCAGGGATGACCCGGAGCAACAGGCCGAGATCCGCCAGACGCTTCGCGATTACTATGCCGAGTCGATCCTCAACAAATCGATGACGCTGAGCGCGCGGGTGATCGAGGCGGTATGGTCGATCTGGAACTATCCGGATAAACACCGGGAGTGCGTACGAGTGGACGAGCAGGGCAACAGCATGATCAAAATCGGCGATATCACCAAAATGACCAACGAGATCATGGACATGATGAACGACGAGGAGGACAGCGAAGAGGACGGTCAAAAGAAATTCAAGCGATCGGAGCTGAAAAGCCAGCGGGTCGGGCGGATCGTGCGCGAGGAGCTGCAACTCCAGGTGAGCACCCGCACCCGCGATGGATTTTTTGTGTACTGGAACGAACCCAGGATGGTCGGCCTGGCCACCAAATTTGGCATCGATCCGGCCGATTTCGGACCGCGACCCGAACAGCCGCGAGCAATCCAACCGGCGCTGGTAAATGGGGTGAACCATGAAAAATGAACTGATGAACTTCGTGAACAACATAGGCTACTGGAGATTTTGTTTTGTAACGAAGATTAAAAAATGCGACAAGAATGAGAGCAATTTTAATCTTCAACACAAAACATATTCTCATCCTGCCTATGCTCTTCACAAAGTTCATAGTTCACGGCCCCGAAAAACTGAAAAAAGAGCTGGATTTGTAGCAGAAACGCTTAAAAGGCACGTTTTGACAGGCTTTTTTGATGAACACTATGTAGTTTTGTTAACTCATATGATGGCCAGTCGCATTTTTGCTCACCCCGCTACTGGGTGTATTTCTGCCGGCGTGAACACTCGTGAAGACTCAGTTTTTGAAGTTCACAGCAAGTGAAGCTTTTCACAAGAGGAGTAAAGGACATGAAAAAATGGTGTTATGTGAAAACGGTCGATGGCCATGAGGGCTATGTGCAGGTGGATCCGCAGCGGCCGCTGGGCAACCAGGTGAGCGACCGGGCGGCGGTTATCGTCCATGACCCAACGCAGCAGTTCCGCGATCTGACCGGGACGGAAAGCCGGGAGGGTCTGCCGGCAGAGTTCGCCGTCACTATGCTGCTGGCGCTGGTGGTGCTGCTGATCGTGGCGTGGTTCGGGTAGGAGGCGCGATGGACACTGTTTATATGATCTGGCGCTGCGGGATCCCGGTCGATCTGGAGCGGGCCATCGCGCACTACGAGTGCAAGTTCCACCGGCGGCCCACTGTTTGCCGGGCGCACCCGGACCTGCCGCTGCCGCTCGAATATCCGGATGGCATCCGGGTGGTGCGCGACCGGCGGTTGCTGTCCTATGACCTCTGGCTGGGGGTAGAGGAGGATCAAAAAAATGGGTTATTCGCAGGTTAGAACCGTGTTAGAAAACGCGAAACAGGCACGAGCGGCATTGATGGACATGAACGGGGCGGAACTGCTGTCTGACCTGCTGCTGGCGCTCGACCATGACCCACAACTGATCACGGTCGCGGAGCTGCAACGGGTAGCCGACCGGCTGGCGGCGCTGGTGCGCCATGAAAAAGGCTGGGGCTGGCGCTATCTGCATAACGTGCTCAACCGCCAGCTCGAGCCGGGGAAAAAACTGGTGGATGCCATGCTGCGCCTGGGAGCGGTGCTGGATGATACCCCGCTCGAGCTGGCGCAGAGCCACACCGTGACGATCCAGGCGCTGGGAAACGTGCGGCCCGGCGCGCTGGTGCTGGCCGATTCCCGATTGTGCGACTATCCGGCCTGCGGGATCGAGTTCGTGCCGCGCATGCCCTGGCAGCGGTTTCACTCGGCGCGATGCCGAGAGTTGAACAGAAAGGGAGGGAAGTGAACAATGAAAGCATTGACACTTTACCAACCGTGGGCAAGTTTCGTTGCCCTGGGGCTTAAAACAATTGAGACACGTAGCTGGGGGACGAACTATCGCGGTCCTCTGGCCATCCATGCAGCGCGCATGAAATGGCCGCAAGAAGGATATGGGTTGTTTCGTGATCAGCGCGTGTCGAAGGCTTATCGCGAAACGAAAAACCTGTCCCATATCATGGAATGGGGGGAGGTGTTCCCTACGGGGACGATCGTTGCGATTTGTCAGTTGGTAGATTGTTTGGAGATCACGCCGTGGTGGGACCTATATAGCTATTATCAGACCAAAAACCCGCCAAAAGCTAATGAGTCGTTGGAGGGTTTGCTGGGTGATTACACGCCCGGACGGTATGCGTGGCTTTTGGAGGATGTTCAACCGCTGGAAAAACCCATTCCGGCACGTGGGCAACAGCGAGTGTGGGATTGGGAGGTGGCCAAAGATGATCTATCTATGTGACGATGGAATTAGATTGCAAAATCGGGTAGACCCCATGCTCATCAGTGGTTACTCGGGGAATGTGTCAGAGGCTGCGTTCAAAGCCGCCGTCAGGATTGCCCGGAGAAACCACCGGGCATTTTATCAGCACATTGGAAACTGTTCGGTATGCAAACAAGCAATCCATGAGTGGAATAGAAATGGAGGTGGGTGATGGATGCGAATGCACAAAGATTAATGTCAAAAATCGAGGGACTTTACAACCCCGATCATGATCTCAATCCGGCCGGTCCGGCCGTCAACTGGGTGGAGATGGCACTGGTTGAAATCATCAAAAGCCTGATAGCGCGGATTACCAAATTGGAGACTGAGTTGAAAGAAAGGGCGGTGAGGAATGAAAATATTGATTGATGCGAGCGAAAATACGATTTTGGAGGATGTTGCCCAGCATCTGCACGTTGAACTGGGTGCGTGCCAGTTGCTATATGAAATCGAGAGCCCTGAGCTGGCGGCGATCGCCGTTGCCCTGGGCGGACGGCTTTTCATAACCGAGGTTGCGCAGAACCAGACTCCGATCGGGGTACTGCGACCTGAAGATTTTTTGGTGCCTGAGACACCCCTCCCTAACCCTCCCCATCCTGCGGATGGAGAGGGGACAAGAGCGGAGGCGAAACCGTGAGCGTGGAAATTCTGGAAAATACGTTAAACCAGAGCGGGCTGCGCTGGATGCACCTGGCGCAGATGGGCGCGCCGGTGGCGGCGTCTCTGTGGCTGGCGCGGATCCCGTCGTACTCGCTGCCGCTGGTGGAAACACAGCAGCAACACGAGAAAGGTCTGGATTTGCATCACCTGCGGATGTGGTGGCCAGCGCGCGAGCTGGTGACGGTCAAAGGCGGTCCGGAGGGGTTGAACGATCGCCAGGCGCTGCTGTGGGCGTTGGACAAAGGTCAGACGCTGCGCGAGGCGATTGTGTATGCGGGTGTGGCATACATGGATCTGGTCGGGCGCTGGCCAGACGTGGCGATGGTGCAGAGTCTGCCGCGCGGGGCAACAGATACGGTCAACATTTACGAGGATGCTGATGAGCGGATCACGGTGCGGCTGGCAGCGCTGGCGGAACTGCCGCATGGATTTTTACTGATGTGCGAGGAGGCGGTATGAGCGAGATGATCAATAAATTCTGGCGCTGCCCGGGCGGGCATACCCTGGGGCTGGTGGTGCGCAACGGATCCGGCGTGCGGACGTTACTGCTGTACCGCCAGGCGCTGGACCCGGCGCAGGCGAGCGGTGAGGTGGATGTGATGGCCATCATCGAGGGGTACGCGGCGGACGTGCGTTGCAGCGTGTGCGGCTCAGTGCGGACGTGGATCCCGGGAGCTGAGGCGATGCAGCAAATCATCGATCGGGCGCGGGAGTATAATCAACGGATGAAGAGCGAGGAGGGTCGTCTATGATACCCGAAGAGCATGTGTAGGAGATTTTGGAGGCGATGCGTGTGCCGGTTCTCGAGATGGATCTGACGATGGACTGGCTCGAGATCGAGCCAAACACGACGTTGTATGTGGCTGAAAAAACGATGCTGATCAGCGATCCCCCCCCGAGCCTGTTTTACCCACTGAGGCCCCTTGTTATATCCGTGCGGCTGAATGCCCATAGGATGGACGACGGCACGTGGTACCTGTTGGGTTCGCATTTCGTCCAGCGCGGCGGGGAACGCCTAAAACGGGTGTTGATATCCAGGATCGATGAAAATGAAAAGCACGTCGGTTAAGGCGGGCTGATTAGCTTTTTTTTCTGCGCCAGTTCGCGACGATAGGCATGGTAGGCCAGTCGCTCCTCCTCGGTCAGATCGGCCATTTTCAGCCCGCGACCCAGTTTTTCCATAGCATCAGCCAGCGCCCCGGAATGTTTCCGCGGGCGCGACAGTTTTAATCGGGCCTCGGGCGTCAATGCCGGGTTTTTCCAGCGGCCCTCACGCACAGCCAGTTTTTTCGAGCGGCTGACGCCCAAACTGACATTTTCGCGTGCGGGTTTGCGGATCGATGCCGGATTCGTCCATTGCCCGGCGGCCACCCGGGCCAGCGCTTTTATGCGGCGCACCGGCGCGCCAGCTCGGGAATTTCCGGTATTGCGGCAATCGACGGAGCAGTACAGGCGTGGGCCGCGCCGGGTGTACCAGCGATCGCGGGAGATGGCTCCCCCGCAGAAATCGCAGATGCCGAGGGGGGCGCGTTTAGCGGGCATCGGAACGGGATTTTCCCTTCGGCCAACCCTGCGGGCCGGGCCGCAGCGCATCCAGCTCATCGCGGTGGATGAGCCAGGATTTGCCGAACTGCATACCGGCGCCGAACCGGTCATGGCGGGTTTTAATCAGGGCCCGCATGCGGCGGGGGCTGATGCCGATCTCCTCAGCAGCCTGTTCGGCGGTCAGGAGATTCAGCAATGCGTAGGATTTTCCTGCGGAAAATGCGGTTTTGGCAATCTGATTCAGGGCCAAGCGCAGGCGGTGATCGGTGATGGAACCAGCGCCGTATGGCAGAAGGCTATCGATCATTACCTGTATTTTTTGTTCGTAGAGTGAGCGGGCAGAATTTTCATCCATGATTATTTTCTCCGTTATATACAATCGTCACAAATTTCTGAACCTGCCATCGTAGTGAACATAGCACCATCAAAATTTTTGGATGCTCCACAGCGACGGCAAATTGTGTCTGTGTCATGCAGTTTTTGAACGCGCTCAAGAGCTTCTGTGGTGGGGATTATGGGCAATGTTTGATCATTGTTGATGCCGCCAATTCCGAGACCGCCATCCGTGTCGTTTATATCCATTTCGTCCTCCTAATTATTTGAATATTGTTCAATTAATTTTGCGCGAGCCTGGGCATCGTAACCGTGCCAGAAACTCTCGAAACCATTGAAACCGTGAAAATAGCCGTATTGGTAGGGGTCGTTATGATAATCGGGGGTTTCGATTGGTTCTAAACCCTGCAGCGCATCGATCCGACCCTGCCATAAACCGATATTGTATTCTATGGTCCAAATGAGATGGTCATTTGCATGGTTTACAACCCAATCCCGTTTTCCCATGCCCCAGCCGCGCTCTACGTTGTGATGGCTGTGTTTCCAGGCTGCCTTGAACTCATCGTCTGATGGCATTTCTGATGATTTCAGGGTGCCCCATTTTTGCAGTTGTTTTTCAGTGGGTTGGTACTGTTTTCGATCCATCTCAGTCCTCTGTGTCTGTTTGATATACATACTATACCAAATATGGTATAGTATGTCAGGCGGTTTTGGTGTTGTTAACCTGTTGTTAACATTCTCCGCCTGGGGGCTTGCAAAAGGATTCGGGTTGTGCTACGATAACCGAAATCGCAAGCCCGATATCGTTCGGGCACCAGTCGGAGATGAGCGCCCGGCATCCTTATGGATGTCGGGCGTTTCGCATTTAACCCCCAGGAGGAGGGAAACCATGAAAGACCTGTTTACGTCTCGCAAATTTTGGATGACCGTTCTGGCGCTGTTGGTGATCATCATCAGCGCGTTCGTGCCCTCGTTTTCCATCGACCAGGAGCGGGGGGCTGGCCTGGCCGTCATTGTGGTCAGTTACGTCATCGGCGTGGCGGTTGATCCGGGCCCGGGCGGCTGGGCGGGCGTGCTCAAATCCCGTAAATTTTGGGCGGCCGCGGTCGGCCTGGTCGTCATTTTTCTGGATGGTTTTGGCGTCAAACTACCGCTTGGGATCACGGAGGCGCAACTGGCGGACATTGCCATAGTGCTGGGGGCGTTCATAACCGGCGTGGCCCTCGAGGGCAAAATTCCGGCATTCAACCCGACCCGTTGACATGCTGGAGACAACTCCCATGCCAACCAACATTCCCATGCCGACAACTACGATCTGGGATCAGTACGCGGTCGCCGCGATTGTGTTTGTGGTTTTTATCGTGTTGATGGCGTTTGCGTGGCGGGCGTTCACTCAGTACCGCACCTGGCAGACGCAAGAAAATTTACAGCAGCGCACCTGGTACGAGGCCATGGAGAAAAAACGGGATGAGTCGCAGGGTCTGCGCGATCTGAAATGGCAGCAGTTCTACCAGCAAATCCAGGATCACCAGGCCAGGCGCGACCGGGACAATAACGAAGTGCTCTCGAAATTGATTAGTCGGATCGACATGCTGACCGAAACGCTGACGGTGCATGATCGAAAATCGGCGGAGCGCGCCGATCGCATCGAGAGTGTGGCCAACGGAGCTGCGCGCAAACGGAGGGCAGCATGAACCCATTTTTTCGCAAAACGATTTTTCTGTGGCAGGTTCCAACCATCGCCGGCGGCAAACCGGACGAGGTGGCCGAGAGGCTGAAAAACGCCGGTTTCGAGGGGGTGATCGTCAAGGCGGCGGATGGACCGTTTGCGTACCGCCCGCCGGTCATCGGCTGGACAGAAAACATCAGTGCAGCACTGGTCAACGCGCTGCATGCCCGCGGCCTGGCGGTACTGGGCTACGGCTTTTTGTACGGCGCCAACCCGACTGGGGAGGCGGACATCGCCATCACCCAGGTCAATCGTTACGGGCTGGATGGTTACGTGTTCGACGTCGAAGGGCAGTTCGACAGCCGTTCCAACGCCGAGGCTAATGCCTATGCGGTCATGGCGCGCTATCGTAAATCGTGCCCGACCACGCCGACCGCGTTTTGCTCGTGGGCGTTATGGAAAAGCCCTCGATCCGGCGCAACCTGGCACCCGCTGCCAGTGGCGCGCGCGTTTATGCAGTTCTGCGACGTGGGCATGCCCATGGTGTACTGGGGTGGCGAGACGCCCGATGATGCGCTGGACTGGGTGAAACCCTGCCTGACGCAGTGGCAGCAGCTCACCGCTAAACCGATCATCCCGGCCGGCCGGGCCTACAACGGCGACGGCGGCAAAGCGCGGGAGGATGCGGTCCGGACTTTTGGGCAGTACGTCCGAATCGCAGGGCTGAAGGGCATCACCTGGTGGTCGATGCAGCACGCCATGGCCCTGCCGGAGGTGTGGGCTGAGCTGGCAGCGATGCCGGGGTTTGCATCGCCAGTTGATCCGACACCGGAGGAGGTCAACCTGACCAACTGGGCGCTGGCCATCGACGAATGGGCGCGCCGGTACGGGTATGTCGGTCCGGCGCCGAGAGGAATTGCATGAAACGCCCGATCCAAAAACCGGACTGGGCAGAGTTGCAGCAGCGACCGCTCGGGCTGGATATCGACGAGGTCGAGCCGGGGATCATCACGCCGGATGAGGCGCGCATGCGGTCCGAGGCAGCGCGTAAGCTGTTCGACGATGTTGAGCATAAACCGGACTGGTTTGCTCGTTATGCCGAGTTGCGCGCGGCAGGTTGGAACTGGCGGGTTGCAGCCTATATCGCCTGGGCGAGCTGCCCACGGCGTGACCGCATACCGGCGTCGCAGGAACTGCTGGCCACCCAGGTGTTGGGACTGACCAGCGATCGACAGATCTGGACGTGGCGCACCAAAAACCCGGCCATCGATGAAACGATCGGGCTGCTGCAGGCGGCTCCGTTGTTCGAGCACCGGGCGGACATCCTACGGGCGCTGATCGACTCGGCAACCAACGCCGATTACAAACATCACCAGGATCGCAAAATCGCGCTGGAGATGCTGGGCGATTATGTGCCGCGGATCAAGGTTGACTCGGATCGGAAGAATCTGGACGACCTGGATCAGCTGAGTGAGGCAGAACTGCGCGAGATTGCAGCTCGGGGCAACCCAGTTGAAAACAGCACCAACGAGGCAGCCGATGCTGGCGACGAGTAAAACGCAGCGCATCACCCCGGCGGTGGCGCGGGCAGAACGCGCCCAACGCGCGCTGGCAAAACGTCACCTGGTGGATTTTGTGCGCTACATGATGCCGGAGTGGGTCATCGCGCCGCACATGGAGTTGATGGCCGAAAAGCTGGAACAGGTATATCGCTACATCGCCACTGGCGGGCAGGAGGGGATCGGCAGGCTGATCATCGAGATGCCCCCACAGAACACCAAAACGACGTGGGCCAGTCAGATGTTCCCGTCATGGGTGTTGGGCAAAAGGCCAAATTCTAACATCATTCTAACCGCGTACGGCGCGGAATTGGCCGGCGAGAACAGCCGGAAAGTTCGGAACATGATTTCGGGCGACCGGTATCAGAACGTGTTCGGCGAACGCAGCGCACTGGAGGAGTATGTGGACATCAGTGCGGACAGCCGCTCTACCACCAGCTGGAGTTTACGCGAACCGCACCGGGGCGGTGTGATCGCCGCGGGTGTGGGCGGCGGTATCACTGGTCGACCGGCGGATCTGCTGGTAGTAGATGATCCGTTTAAGAACCGCCAGGAGGCGGACAGCCTGCAATATCGGAAGTCAGTCATATCGTGGTTTGGCTCTTCTGCCATGACGCGGTTACGTAAAGGCAGCGCGGTGGTGATCATGCACACCCGCTGGCACCGGCTGGATTTGACCGGCGAGCTGCTGCGGGCGTCAGTGCAGAACGCGAGAGCTGATCAGTGGGAGGTTTTGTGCCTACCTGCCATCGCCTATGAACCCGAGGAGTATGCAGCGGATGAAGAGGATCAGCGGGCAAAAATGCGCGAAGGGATTTACCTCAACCTGAGCGACCCGCTGGGCCGCAAAGCGGGCGAGGTGCTATGGCCGGATCAGTTCCCGCGCTCGATGCTGGACGGCATTCGCGCCAGCCTGGAGGCGCAGGGCAACAGCGGCGACTGGCACGCGCTGTATCAACAGCAGCCGCACCCGCAGGAGGGAGATTTCTTCGGGGCGGCGGATTTCAAAACCATCGAACGGCATCAGCTGCCCAAAGATTTGCGCTGGGTGCGGTACTGCGACCTAGCGATCTCAAAAAGCGCACGCGCCGATTGGAATTCATCAGTGGCCATAGCGGTGGATAAGACGGCCAACCTGTACCTGCGGGACATGATCCGGATCAAGGGTTGGGTGGAGTTTAAGTCGCGGATCAAAACATCCATGATGTCTGAGGAGGAACGCGAGACAGAATGGGGGATCGAAACCAACGCCTTTCAGGAGCTTGCCTTCCAGGAATTCATCAACGATCCGGAATTGATTGGTGTGGCAGTGCGCGGGATTCCGGTTACAGATGACAAAGTTATGCGGGCGCGTCCGCTACAGGGGCGGGCCAAGGCCGGGAAAATCTTCCTGGTACCTGGACCATGGATAGAGGTATTTATTGCCGAATTTGTCGATTTTCCGACCGGGGCACATGATGACCAGGTCGATACCGCTTCGGGAGGGCTGCAAATGCTGGCTACACCACGATCTACACGCCTGCACGTCGGGCAGGTGCGCGCGAGGGTACAGCGATGAACCTGGCGGAGCGCATGGCCTACGGCCTGGGTAAAACGCTGCATGCATTCCGCAGCGGATTGACGGCGGACGAACCGCGCGCCATTCGACCGGGATTTTTGGGCGCAACGGCTGAGGCTGGTAAGTGGAGGGGCGGAGCATTCAACCCGGATAAACAGGCGGCGCAGCAACGGGCTATCCAGAACTCCTGGGTTTTTACGGCCATCAATGAGAAAGCGATGGAGATCAGTAAGGGCCGCCTGGGGGTGTACCGGGACGACGGCGTCACGGAGGACGGCGAGTTGATCGTTGGGCATCCGTTCACGCGCATTTTGCGGCGTCCCAATCCATTGATGGGCCGGGCGTTTATGTGGCAGTACAGCCACTGGTGGCAGGATCTGGACGGCAGCAATTTCTGGTTTCTGGCGCCGGATGACATGGGCGATCTGGCCGAGATCTGGCCGCTGCCCGCCAACGCGGTAGCCGTCTGGCCCGGCAGCGCAGAGCGCATGGTGGATTACTACGAGTACCAGGCCAACGGCATGATCTACAAAATTCCCGCCGAGTATATCTGCCATTTTCGTTATCCCAACCCGTCCGACATTTTTCGCGGGCTCTCTCCTCTGGTGGCTGCCATGCTGCCGGTGGATAGCGACAGCGCCATGGCGCGCTGGAACGGTGGATTTTTCGGCAGCGACAACGTCATGCCGAGCGCGGTGATCAACCTCAGCAGCGGCAACCCGAATGCACCGCTCGATCCGGCGGACGTGGATGCAGTCAAGTCGCAGCTTGAGGACGAGTACGCCGCCAGCCGGCGCAAAACCATCGTCACCAACGCCTACCAGATGGCAGTCAACCTGCTGGGCTGGAACGCCAAGGACATGGATTTTTTGGGCGGCAGACAGGCGACCAAAGATGAGATTTACCAGATTTTGGGCTACCCGCCGGGCTACGCCGACAAAAACTCAACTGAGAGCAACTCGACCGTCGGTTACGCCAAATTCATGGAGCGCATTTACGCCATCCACGGGCTGTATGCCGAACAGATCACGGCGCAAATTATCCACCGGTTTTATGGCGACGATCTGGAGGCGCGGTTTGCAGACGTGCGCCCGATCAACCAGGACATGCGGCTGCGCGAAGCGGACGCCAGTAAATCGGACATGACCATCAACGAGCGTCGGAAGCGGTTCTGGAATCTGCCGCCGCATCCGGACGGCGATAAGCTGCCGGATCCGGTTGGCCAGGCTGGACCGATCAGCGCTGGGCTGGAGGACGGTTTTGCGGCGGACGTTCTGCCGCAGGTTGGCAACGCGCTGATGGAATCCACCCGCGGACTGCGCGAGGTGGACCTAAAAAACTGGCGCGGCAAGGCGATTAAATCGCTCAAACTGGGGCAGACTGCGGCAGTGCCGTTCGTTTCCCGCGCAATAGAACCGCAACTGGCGGATGCCATCGCGGACGGACTGGCCTGCGCCGAACAGGCGCAGGATGTGACGCTGATTTTCGAGCGGGCGCAGAAAAACGTGATCCGCTCGTGGCGGCCGTGGTCCACCTACGAAGAGCGCCTGGCAGCCGAGCTGGAGCCGGTGCTGCGCGGCCAGGCGGATCAACTGGTCGCCAAACTGCGTGAGAACGGCGACCCGGCCATGCTGGAGGATGCGGCGTTGTGGTCGGCGATGACTGCGGAGCTGCGCGGCGTGATCGAGCCGATTTTGCTGGAGCTGACCCAGCAGGCGGTAACGCGCGTGCAGGCGACGCTGGGTAAAACTGCTATCAGCGTCAACTGGGAGCTGGCCAACGAACAGGCGGCAGCCTGGGCCAAACAACATGCCGGCGAGCTGGTGTCCGGCGTGATGGATACCACCAAACGAGAGATCGGCGCGCTGGTGGCGGAGTGGACGCAGACCGGCGAGGGGCTGGAGGGCCTGACGCGGCGCATCGGCAACCTGACCGAGGAGGGCAGCCGGATTTTCGGCCCGGAGCGAGCCGAAACCATCGCGATTACCGAGGCCACCAACACGTACGCATCGGCAAATGCGCTGAGCTGGCAGCAAGCCGGTTACGCACCGGCGGCCTACAGGCCCGCGGCGCATGTCAAATGCCGCTGCTACCTGCAACCGTGGCGGATGCGCGACGGAACAAAAGTTCTGGTGTGGTACACGGCGCGGGATGAGCGGGTGTGCACTCAACCGCTGCAAACCCCCTGGGGCCAGGTCAACGGCTGCCGCGAACTGCATCGCGTGGTGGTATCCGAGGGGTCGCACCTGGGGAAAAAGGCGGAATAAATGCCGGAATTTACGTTCTACGGGGTACAGGAATTGATGGAGCTGATCCAATTGCTGCCGGAACTGGCGCTGGATGCCGCTCAACCGGCGATGGTGGATGCCGTATTTTTTCTGCACGGCCAACTGCCCGGTTATCCGCCTGCCATCCCGGATTCGAGCTACAAACGGCGCGGGAGCGGTGGGTTAAGCGGCAGTTTTACCGAGCGCGTGTCGCTGGAGACCGGCGCGGTTATCGGTGAGCTGGGGACAAATTTGATTTCCGCGCCCTGGGTGGTCGGGCCAGACTGGCCGGGCGAACAGATCGGCGGGCGACAAAAATTCCAGGCGCAGATCCATGTAGATCGCTGGTGGCAGTTCGACGACGTGGTCGCTGCGGCCGAGGAGGGCGCCTGGGACGAGTTCGAGCAAAAATTCTGGCCGGAGTTCCGCGAGCGCATCCAGCAGGCGGCGGACAAACTGGGAGGCAACCGTGAAATCGTTTGAAAACGCGTTGAAATCGCTGGGAAAAACCGAAACCGAGATGCGGGTCGGCAACTATATCGTGCTGTTCAACTCCCGCGATTTGGAGTTTTTGCGCAAGGGCAAAAACATGGACGGCTCGCTGGGCGAGTATTTCGCGCCAACCGTCAAAGTGGATTCCGAGTACACGCGCCAGGGACGGCTGGCGATCGATTTCGAGCATGGCGCGGATCCGGAGGTCAAAAACGGCGTGCTGGGCTACGTGGATTGGGAAACCGCCCGGCGCGATGACAAAGGAATTTTCGTGGAGCGGGTACTGGACCGGCGCAACCGTTACATCCAACTGCTGGAGGATCTGATCGACGAGGGACTGATCGGCAACTCGTCCGAGGCGATACCCGAGCACGTTAAAACGCTGGATGACGGCGCGATTGTGAACTGGCCATTGATGCGCGACACGCTGACGGTCATGCCGGTCGAACCGCAGATGCTGACCGGCAATGTTTTACAGGCCATGAAGGCCCTATCAAGCGAATTTTCAGCAGCCAAACGGTTGCTCGAGAAGAATTTATCGAACCACCCGGGCGACCAGAGCGGCGGCGGCATAGGCGGCACACGAGGTGACCGCGCTACCAGCCGGACGTCAACGGGATCCAACAACCGAAAGGTGAAGACTATGGACATCCTGGAAGCCATCAAGAAATTGGTGCCGGGCCTGACCCCAGAACAGATCGAGCAGATCGCAGCGATTATGGGCCTGTCTGGCATGGCTGTATCCCCCAACGGTGAACCCGTCGCTGACGAGGCCGGTGAGGAACTCAAATCCATTCCGCTGTCAAAGCTGACCGCGGAACTCAAGGCGCTGGGTTATGACGTGGTTCTGCCCGGTCAGAAACCCGCTGCCAAAAAAGCGGCAGTCCGCCCGCCGTATGATTTCAAGCCGGAAAAAAAGGCGGATCCCGACGATGACGACGATGACGACGCGGCTCGCGCGGCCAAGTCGGTCAGCGCCGCCCACATGCTGCGGTTCAAGGACGAAACCCCAGCCCAGAAGGCGATCCTGTCCGACGTGATTGGCAAGGACTACCAGCAGCTCATTTATGAGCAAAATGTCGCGTTCGGCAGATATGCGCGCGGCGGCGAGCGGGCGTTGTCCCCCGACGAGACCAAGGCATTGCATCAGTTGTATTTCCCGACCGACGCCATCATGGGCCTGATCCTCAACGGTGGTTTCAGCGCCAGCAGGGTCAAAGCGACCCAGGTGGAAGCCATCGGCGAGCTGGGCGGGTTTGCAGTACCGCCTAACGTGCAGGCTGAGGCTGACCGGCGTCTACCGGGGCTGGTGGCGGTGCGCGGCGGCGGCGCGCGCGTGGTGCAGTTGAACAACAGCAACAGCATCGAGATCCCGCAGTACGTCGGCAATTCCGACCGCTGGATGGGCTTGCTCCGTGGGGCATGGGGTACGGAAACCCAAATCCCAACCGAGAAAAACTTCAAGCTCAAAATGGTGCCGGTCTTCGCCGAGGTTTATACCTACAAGGTGCGGATGAGCCGGTCACTGGTGGAGGATGCGGCCAACCTGGTCAGCCTGCTGCAGGAAGACATCGTCACCACCGCAGCTATCGATGAAGACGATGTCTTTATCACCGGAGACGGGGTCGGCAAGCCCTTCGGCATCCTGCCCGGCGGCGCAAACGCCAACGGCCTGAAAGAGGTTAATTCAGGCGCGGCGGCAGCGTTGACGGCCACCGGCGTAAAGAAACTAAAGCGCGGCCTGGCGCCGCAGTACCGCTCCAACGGGCGCTGGATAGCCAACGGCGACACCTACGGGCTGATCGAAACGTTGCAAAACGTGGCGAACGGAACGTATGTGTTTGAAGATCTGTCCGAAACGGACAAACTGCTCAATCGTCCCGTCGGCGAATCGGGCGGCATGCCGGATGTGGCAGCCGGTACTTTCCCCACGATCTTCGGTGATATGTCCGGCTACACCATCGTCGAGCGACTGGGAATGACCATCGAGCGCTTCATGGACAGCGGCACCGGTCCGAACGTGATCGAGTTCCATGTACGCCGCCGCCTGGGCGGCCGGTTGGAACAGCCGTGGAAATTTGCCGTGCAAAAAGTTTCTGCCTAATTCCTGACAACTGAAAAATCAACCGGGGCGGCTGACAACCGCCCCACCAGAAATTTTTGTGAGGTGAACCATGCGTATCAACGAACTTTTCAGCGAGGCGGCCGTCATCAAACAGCTCAACGTCGCGGTGGCGCTGGCCGTGGCATCCTACCCGGCCTCGGGCGCGTTCATCGACGTGAGCCGGTTCGAGCGGTTTGCGTTTTTGATCCAGGCGGGCACCCTGACCTCCGCAACCACCTGCCAGGTGCAGCAGGCCGCCACCATCAATGGCGTCCTGAAGGACGTGACCGGAGCGGTAGTGATCATTCCCGACACCGGGGATGACAAGTGGTACCTGATCGAGGTTGAGACGGATCACCTGGACAGCAACAACGGGTACAACTATGTCACCCTGACCCTGGCGGGTCCGGCCCTGGCGGACGATTTTGGCGCGATCACGTTCTTTGGGTTCAACGGCGACCAACCGGCGACCCAGGGAGCGGACAAGGGCGCCGTGGTCGTGGTGGCCGGGTAAAAACTGTTTTTTGTGATCGATGGGGGCGGGGAACCGCCCCCACTGGAGATCGGAGGGTGCGATGCAAATAAAGGTCACGAAAGCGGGCCGGTACATGAACTTCGACCTGCGCGCGCAGGACTGCAAGCCAGGCGACCTGCTGGAAACCCAGGAGTGGTACGCCCAGCAGATGATGGCCAACGGCAACGGCGCGACGCCATCCGGCGCCGAAGCGGATGCCGCCATAAAAGAAGCGGCCAAAATGGCGGCCGCGGCGAAGAAGGCCGAACGCGAAGCGGAAAAAAAGGCCAGGCGCGAGGCGGCGAAACATGCAGCCGAGCAGGCTGAAGCTGCAAAAGCCGGTCAGCCGGCGAACCCGTTTTTGGGGTAGCCCATGTTTAACTACATCACCCTGGAGACGGTGCGGCGATACATCGGCGGATCCATCGGCACATCCGACGATGACCGGCTGATCGATTTCATCGATTGGGCGGCGCGGCTGGTGGAGTGGTGGAAGGGCCGCCGGTACGACGTGCGGCTGGAAACCAGGCTTTACAACACGCCCACCGCGGGCGGGTCGATGTTCGGCGTTTATGATGCCAGCCTGCTGGCCGCGGCCAGCAACCGAGTGCTGCGCCTGGATGAAGATCTGCTGGAGATCGTCGAGATCAAAAACGGCGATGGGATCGTGCTCCTCCCCGCCGAGTACGTGCTGGAACCAGCCAACGAGTACCCCAAAACACGGGTGCGGCTACGCTCCGGCGAAATCTGGCTGGAGTCTGATGACGGACCGGAACAGGCCATCACGCTGACCGGGTGGTGGGGCTACCATGATCGCTACGCCGATGCCTGGCGGACGGTCGGCGCGGTGCAGGATGCCCCGCTGACCGCGGGCGCAACGCAGGTAACCCTGCTGGATGTCAGCGAGCGCGAGACCGGCGAGCTGCTGCGCATCGAGGACGAGCTGATGTTAGTCGAGGCGGTCGATGACCTGACCAAAAAACTGACCGTCGAGCGCGGCATCAACGGCACGACCGCCGTCCAGCATGCGCAGGCCACGCCGATCAAACGTTTCCGCCCATCCGGCACCATCGAACAGATCTGCGTGCGGCTGGTGAAGTGGCGCTACGCCCAAAAGGACGTGGACAGTTTCGATCAGTCCTACGTGGTGGGTTCGGGCGTGGTTTCCACGCCGTCCAGCATCCCGGCGGATGTGGCGCGGATTTTGGGCGCGCATCGGGTGCGGCTATGACCACTATTATCGAGACTGTGTGCGCCGGGATCAAAACGGTGGGAGCGCTGGCGCCGGGCATTGTCACGGCATTTGACCCGCCGCCGGTGAGCATCGAAACAGCGCACCTGCCAGCCCTGTACGCGTTTCTGGGCTCTGCCAGCCACAGCGAGGACTACGGTCCTAACCGGATACTGACCACCCGCACCTATCGGGTACAGGTGGCGGTCATCCCAACCGGCCAGGGCAACCCCAACACGCGCGAGAGCCTGGTGCGCCCCCTGCTGCAAACCACGATCGAGACCTATCGGAAATTTCCCCGGCTGTACAAAACGGCCTATGTGCGCGATGCGCATGTGGCGTCGGACAGCGGGATCGTCATCCTGCCCGAATGGGGCGGGAAATACATCGGATTTGAGATCAGGCTGACGGTCGAGACCATCGAACCGCGCGCCTATCAAGGAGAGTGATCCATGACCGTACGATCTGGAAAATTTTTACCGGTCGGCATGCGTTTTGCCGCCGTTTTCGAATTGGACGCCACCGGGCGTCCCAAGGCCAGCAGCGCAACAGCCTATACCGGACTGCGCTGGTCGGGGCCGCTGGCGTTCGATATGACCGTGCCACAGGCGCGCATCATCCCTCATCCGGGGGCTGACCGCAACCTGCGTACCTCGATCCTGCCCTCCCAAGAGTCGGCATCGGCAGTGATGCGCGTCTCGGATTTCCGTTTCGACATCCGGTCGGTGCTATCCGGCATTCTGGTCGGGCAGGTCGGAGAGGCCAAGGAAATGCCGATTTTCCACAGTCGTGCTGGCTACGAACCGACTGTGGCGCTGCTGCTGTACCAGCAGTCGCAGGATCTGGACAGCGGCCTGCTAACCTGGCACAGCTATATCGTCCCAAAATGCCGGGTAATCGAGTCGCCGGGCTCGATGAATAATGGCGCAGGAGAGATCAGTTACCAGATCGCGCCGACCGCCACCACGCAACGGCTGTGGGGCAAAACCCTGACGTCCGTCGATGACGGCTACCTGGATGCCGGGATTTTCGAGTACGACAGCGAGGGCAAACCGGCGGTGGTCGGGTTCAAGGGCGACGGCGTGGCAGTCGATTTCCTGTTTCCGGTGGGCGAACCGGCGCTGAGCGTGGGCAAAATCGAGGTCTACAAAAACGGCGTCAAGATCACAACCGGCATGACCCCCATCGTCACCAAAATCACATTTACGGTTGCTCCTCTGGTGACCGATATCATCACGGTGTGGTATGAGATCTGAGACCGTTGAGCACGGCGAGCTGAGCGTGACGGTCTCCGAGGCGACCGCGTTGATGGGCATGCGGCGCCAGTTGCTGCGCGAGGGCGCGTTCGAGGCGGACAAACAGGACGCCCAAAAACGGACGCCAACCTATCCGGACGAGGCGCAGCAGATCATGCGGCTGATCGTTTACCCCGATTACGTGGCGTGCATGACTGCTTCGGTTGGTCTGCCGGACCCGGTGACGTTCGAGGCGTTCTGCGAGCTGCCGGATGCGTTTTTGACGCGCTGGGGCATCGCCGTTTACCAGCTCAATCCGCACTGGCTGGATCTGCCGGTCGACCCAAAAAAAGTTTAGAGACCCGGCGGCGCCTCAACGCGTTCGCTACACGGACGCAGACCGGGTCTGGCAATCTGGCGCCGGTGATCCAGCTCAACAATCCGGATCTATCCTGGCGCGTTTTTACCTGGATGGAAGCGACCGGTTGGAAACACCTGCCTAGCGCGTTGATGGACGAGCCGGACTGGCTGATGGACGATCTGTTTACGCTGGCATCCGAACTGGAGGTCATCAAAAATGCCAATAAAAAACCTGTCTGAGGAAGAACTGCTGGCCAAACTGCGTTTCGCAGTCGATCAGGCTGCGCTGGAACAGGCCAAACAGGCGATAGATGCGGTGGATAAGGGGTTGCACAAGAGCGCCGTTAGCGCCGCGGAAGCCCGCAGGCGCATGGTTGAGATGCACGAGAGCGCCGAGAAACTGCATCAGGTCGGAATTGCACTGGGTGTTACCGGCGCAGCGATGATGGCTCCGTTCCTGCTGGCAGCGCGCACCTATAACCAGCAGATTGGACTGGGCGAGGAGACCTCACGGCGCTGGGCGGAATCCGGCGAGCGGCTCAAAAACGCGCAGATTCGGGTGGGGCGGGAGACGACCGAGGTTCTGCTGCCGCTGATGGAACAGGGCGCGGACCTGGCCGACAAATTTGCTGCGTTAATTGAACATCACCCGGATATTTTAAAAGCCGTCCTGACGGTCGGCGGCGGAATTGCAGCGGCCGGGACGGTGGTAACGCTGATCGCCCAGGTACAGCGCTTGATAGCCAATCTGAAATTGGTTAGCACCCTGGGCGGGGCTCAGTCCATCGGCAGTATCGCGGCAAAAGTGATCGGATCGGGTGTTGCTGCAGGAGCTGGCGCAGCGGCGGGGGGCGTCGGGCTGGGTTTTGCCGGGTACAACGCCTACGCCCAGGCGACCGGGCGGGACAGCGCCGGTGAGATCCTCGGAAAATATCAGACCTCACTTGCCTACATGTGGGGCAAAATACTGGGCGGTCCGGAACTGGCCACCAAGTGGGGCCATGCGATGGGCGAGCTGACCGGGGTGCTGCCCAAAATGACGGGGGAGACTGAAAAAACCTCCGGCGCGCTCAACAGCATGGTAGAGGCGCAAATGGCCGCCTACCTGAACTATGCCAAGGCCGAGCGCGAGGCGACCGCGCGCTACCAGGAGCAACGATCGGATCTGATCCGCAACTATCAAAAACAGCAGGCGCAGGAGGCGGCGGATTTCAACCGCACGCGGGCGCAGTCGATGCGCGATTTTTACAACAGCGAGCGCCAGAGCGAGGCGGACTTTTACCGCAACCGCCTACAACAGGCGCGGGCTTACAGCGTGGAGGCGGCGCGGGCCGAGGAGGATTTCCAGCGGCGCCTGCAGGAGATCCGCGAGGATTGGGCCGACCAGGCCGAGGAGCTGATCACCTCGCGCGACGCGCTGGGATTGGTTCGGGGCATGCGGGATTACGAACGCGCGCGCCGAGACGCCGAACAGGAATATCAGACAGAATCCGGCCGGCGGGCCGAGGATTTCGCGCGGCAGCAGGCAGAACAGGCCGAACAATTTGCTGCGCAGCGGGCGCAGCGCCTGGCGGACTTCCAGGTGCGCATGGCCGACGAACAGGCATCCTACGAGCTGCGGCGGCGTCAGGCGGCCGAACAGCAGCGCGAACAACTGGCCGACCTGCAGAAAAACTACACCGATGAGCGCAAAAAACGGCGCCAGGCGCTGGTCGATCAACTGAGCGACCTGGCCGAGGGGCTATCCCAGGAACGCACGCTGCGGCAGCAATTCACCGCCGCGATGCTGGCGGATTTTCGCGCAGCGATGTCATCCGCCGGGATGGCCGTGCCCACCCGTCACGGCGGCGGCTACACTGCGGACGGGCTGTACCGCATGCGCGCCGGTGAGTTCGTGCTGCGTCCGGATGTCACCAACGCGGCGGAGCGGGTCATCGGGCGGTCGCTGAATCAGGACAACATGCTGGCTGCGCTGGCGGGCGGCGGCGGAGCGGGCAAAACCATCATCTACCAGGATAACCGGCGTTTCGACAGCCGATTGAGCTCGCAGGATCGAGCGCTGATCCGCCAGGACACCGACATCCGGCTGGGGGAGGTACTGGGTCATGGCTAGATATTCATTCGAGATCGGCTTGACGCAGGGCGGCATGATCAACCTGGAGAGCCTGGCGACGCCGGTCATCCCACCGGCGTTCGATTTTGCGGATTACAGCGACGAGATCGAGCTGCCCAATGGGCGGGTGCGCGGCATGGGTTTCCCGCGGGCCACCTGGCGTTGGGGCAACCTGGAACAGGCTGAGCGGACGCAGTTACGCACATTTTGCGCGGGAAAATCGGCGGAGGTGTACATCAAAACGCTGGTCAACGACAAAACCTACAAAACATTCCGGGCGGTGATGGTGTGGCCAGCGGGCGAGGATCCAACCTGTGACATCCTGCTGGATTTTGAGCTGGCATTCCGGCATCTGGTGGAGATCGTATGATGGCGCGGGCGGCAACGGCGGACGAGCTGGTCAAACTGCGATCGGATGGCCAGCGCAGCAAACTCTACTTGGCCATACATACCCCGGCGCTGGTTTACTCCGCCCGGGTAAATCAGGCAGTTTTCATCGATCCGATCGCGGAGGTGGCCTATGACACCGGCAGCGGCACGCTGGCCAACGTGCTGCCCGGCATGACGTTGTACGTCGGCACCAGCGCGGGGGCGTGGGACAAAGGGATGCTGCGCATTCGCAAAACCCCCACGGCGGGGGTGCTTTATTTTGGCGAAACCAGCGAGATCGCCTGGGCTGACAACGACTATCTGACGGTGGTGGACGAAATCGGGCTGTGGCCGCGGCACGTGAGGCTGGCCGGAACCACGCCGTACATGGATTATGACATCGGCTACAGCGACCAGCATGCGCTGCTGGCGCCCTACCCGGTGCTCGGTCCGGCGGCGGTTTTATGGCTGCCGACTGGCGGGACCGTAAATTTATTGCCGGACGCATCCGGATCCTGGGCGTTGGGATCGGCCATCAGCAGCTACCTGTGGGCAGCGCCGGGCGCATCGGCAACGCTCAACCTGAATACTGCCCTGCCGACGATCACCTATAACGCGGCGGGCACCTACCGGGTGAGCTGCCTGGTGACGGCAGCCAACGGCAAAACGACCACCGGTTACCGCTACCTGCACGTTTTCTCGGCGGCGGCGCAGCCGGTGACGGATTTCGAGCTGCTGTCCTGCCAGGGCAGCTATGATGACGGCGGCTGGGAATTTTCGGTGCGCATGCTGGCGGATGCAACCGCCATTCGCCCACGCTCGCGGGTGATCCTGTTTGCCGAGGACTGGTACGGCGCCACAGCGGGCAGTCTGGGGCCGGTCAGCAGCGTCGAAAACATCATCGCCATGGGCTGGATCGATGAGGAGAGCATCGCGCCCGATGCGCTGAGCGGCCAGCTCGAATTTGCAGTGCGCGGCGCGGCGCACTGGCTCAAAACCATGACCGGCTACCCGGTAGGCATCGAGCGCAGCTCCGCGGCGGCAACCGCCTGGACGGAGATGCAGGATCTGACGGTGGACCGCAGCCTGTGGCACTTGCTGCACTGGCGCACTACCGCCAGCCTGTGCCTGGATGCGTTTTTGCCGGGGGATACGCGCAGCCTGCCATCGGCTGAGGCTCCAGCCAGCGGAATTTGGGATCAGTTGGAGACGCTGGCCTACCAGACGATTCTGGCCAAGCCGGTTTGCGATCGCTACGGACGGCTGTACTGCCAGGCAGACACCCAATTTCTATCGACTGCCGCCCGGGCGGCGGTGCCGGTGGTGATGGAGCTTACGCGCGATGACTGGGCGGGAGCGGTCGGCGTGACGCGCGCGCCGACCCGGAAGTGCTCGATGTTGCAGCTCAGCGGCATCCAGGATGATACCAACGGACCGCTGATGAGCTGGGCGCGCGGCGGGGTTTTCACGCTGCACGGCGCGACGCAGAGCGTGGAAAACTTGCTGCTGGATAACCAGGCGGACGCCAACGCGCTGGCCGGAAATTATTTTGCCTGGCTGAACAACGAGTTCCCCAACGTGGATCTGGTACTGGGGCAGAACAACCGCATGATCGACATCGCGCCGCGGCAGCGGGTCAGTTTGTCGCTGGCAGCGGGCGATACCCCGCGCGGACTGGTGTGGGCAGCCAAAGCCCTGATCCCACGGCGGGTGGAATATAAGTTCGATGCCGCGGGCGGTTCCCTGACCACACAATTGGAATGTGAGGCCGAAAGTGGCGGAGCAGCGGCGGTGGATGGCCAAACGATCATCATCACCTACCCGCCGATCATTGGCGACGGAGACATCGGATTCGATTTCCCGGATTTCGATCAGTGGGGTAACTGGCCAGCGCTGACTCCGCTGACGCCCGGTTTTCCGCCGCCGCAGTACATCCCGTCAGAGCCGCAGGTACCCATCACGCCAGGAGCAACCTGCCCGAGCAATGCGCCCGCCAACGGGCCGTACGTCGTGCCGATCAGCGGAACGCTGAGTGTGGAGGAAACCTACACTGCGTACGGCGATATCCGGGTGGTGATCCGTACCAGCACGCACGGCAATCGGACCATCTATGAGCTGCGCGGAATTTTCGAAAAACTGGTGGGCGGCATTTGGCAGGAAACCACGGACGATGCCTGGTACGCGGTGGAGGGCATATCCGCCAGCGGCGCGGTGGTGGCGACCGGCGTGCATAACCCGGTTACCAACCTGCGGGTGCGCACCGGTTACCTGGACGCACCGGCAGCCACGACGATTGCCTGGATACGCATCCGCATCCTGGCGGACCTGGTGCGGCCGACCGGGGTCACACATCCCAGCGACACATCGCATTTCTGGTGGCCGGTTACCGATCAGGGGGAACTCAAATGGGGCTATCAGGGGGCAGGTATCTGGGTCAGTCTGACTGGGGTAAAAATCGCGAGCTCGACCACCACATGGGCATTTGGCGATTTTATCAACGGCGGCATCATCACCCGCATAAAAATCGGCGCGGACTGGGAATTCAACGGGCGAGCCCTGCGCATCCGACACAACGGCTACCAGATCGTGACCCCGCCGGGTGACATCCAGGCATACGCCCATGGCAATTTCAGCGGCAGCGGTGTGCCGCAGTGGGAGGAGGGGCCGAACGATGATATGCTGGCCTACCTGACCCAGAAACATGAATTAACGGCAACGCCCGGTCAGGAGGCGATCAGCGAGATCAACATCGGGGCGTATATCCCGGCGAACACGCCCAGTTTTACCATCACCGCGCACCAGTGGTTGACGGTGCTGCCAATGGCGACCTACCGCCTGCACCTCAGCCAAACCCTACTATCGAACGTCTGTCCGATCCCAGGTTGAGCTATGAAAAATCTACGACGCGAATTCAACGATCGGTTAAACCAGAAACAGGATGCGCTGTCTGCCATGCCCGGCGTGTTGGGCGATTTTTCCGGCCAGGTCAATGCGGGCGGCGGAATGGTGTATGTGCAGGTGGCGCAGACGGTGGAGATGGCGCTATGTTTGACCACCCCCAAAATTGCCGGTTTGCAGGTGTGGGTGGGTTATACGCCGCACCAGCCGAATGTACTCCAGGTGCTGGGGCAGCGGGTGGGCTACGGCACCAGCGCCTCGCCAGCACAACCCGGCGTGGCAGCGCATGCGGCCAGTCACGAGTGGTTTGGGCTGGGCGCTCATGGTGGAACAGATGTGCTAAAGGTGCACCTGCAGCAGTTCCTGCCGCTGCGGGTTTTTCCCACTGGCGGGTTGATCGTCGGAATCTATCCGGGGATTGTGCGTGGAGCATCCAGTTACGTACTGGTCGCCGATATCAACGCCCTGGGCATGCCGATCCCCAAAACCATCGATCTGTGGATGGATCTGCCGGCAGCCGGAAAAGCGAGATATGTGCTGATTTCTATCGATGTCAGCGGGGCGGTGATCTCTACGCTGGGGGCGGAGGTGGTCATCGCTGCGCTGGCGATCACCGACATCCCCGCCCCGCCGGCAAATACCCAGTATGTACTGGCGGCGGTGCGGCTCTACGATGGTCAGGATACCATTGCCGAGAACCGCGAAAGCACGGACATTGTCGATTTGCGCTATCCGATCATGCACTACCACCCGGCCAGTGAGCTGAACCTAAAACTGGATGAGCTGAGTGATGTGGTCATTGCCACGCCGGCAGACGGCGAGATCCTGGGCTACAGTGGCGGAAATGTCATCAACAAAACGCTCGCCGAGGCAGGAATTGCGACGGCGGGACATAAGCATAGAGTTGAGGAGCTGAGCAATGTCGGGGCGAGCGGCGAGGAGATTGGCGATCTGCTGCAAATCGCTGATTGGATCGAGATTTTAGGCGGAGCGGAGAGCCTATACGACTCGGCGTTGCTGACCGTAGCCGGCAGCGGGACACTGCCAGCAAATGCCTATAATAAAATTTTTACAGATCAATGGGTTTCGACGGGAGGCCCACACTGGACAACCGCCGCATTCAGTCGCAAGAGATTTGTGTCAAAGGTAGTTATTACTGCGAATTACGGGGATTGGATGAGCGCTGATTACCCGAAATCGTGGAATATTTACGGGTCTAACACTGGTGCGTTTGGTGGTGAAGAAACGCTGATGGGTAGTGGGTCGAATACTGGGCCGGCGGTAAACACAACAACGTTTGCTGCGCCGCGCACGGGCTACCGTTATTACAAGATCACTTTCCCTACAAATACTAACCTGCGCGTCAATGAAATCCAGTTCTACACCATGCCAGACGAGCCGAAGTGGGAAAACAAAACGCTGTCTGGCGCGGGTATTGCTCCCGTTGCCAATGGCGTAACCAACGGAGACAGTCACGACCATAACGGCGGAGACGGGGCACAAATTGACCATATAAACCTGGCGAATAAAGGCACGAATACTCACGCACAGATCGACACATTCGTTTCCAGCAAAGCCGCAGCCAGCGGACTGGCAAGCCTTGACGCGTCCAGCCTGGTTGTGCAAAACCCTGCCAACGCCACGGCTACGCCGACCGCCAGCAAAATCCCGATTGCGGATGCCAATGGCAAATTGGATGGCTGGATATCTATTTTGCTAGACGGATGGTTGGATTTTGGATTATCTGGAACTTATGTCAGCCCGACAAGTTTCACGTTAGTCGGAGACTTTACGGCCTATTTCAAAATAGGCACTAAATTCCGCTGCGTCAACAGCACTACAAAATTCGGCTACATTCTGAGCAGCAGCTATACCGCGCCGAACACGACTGTCAACCTGGTCCCCAACACAAGTTTCTCGCTTGCCAACGCGGCGATCACGGGGATAAGAATCAGTTATGCCAATCCACCAGATTTTCCTGGATATCTAAACTACACACCAACTGTCACGTATGCTGGTGGGACAACCGACCCAACCTCAATGGCAATTTACAAAGCAGAATTTTCTATGAACGGGAAACAAGTTTCGCTATCTATTCGTGGGGCATTGACGGTTGGAGCCGGAAACAGAACCTTCGTATTATTCACGTTGCCAATTAATGCTTCTGGTGATACCGATGCGGCAACGGCATCGACCGGAATAAATGGAATCATTTCGTGTTATAGCAGAACAGAAACAAACAAAGTATCAACGTATACTGGCGGCATGATATCAGACGGGGAAATTTCGGTTAGTGTAACTTACCACGGGACGGCATAGAGAGATAAATTATGACCAATCCATTTTTCAGCAAGGCGATTTTTCCTGGACGGCGGCGACCCGAACAGATTTTCCGACCGTCTTAAAGCGGCGGGCATCGAAGCCGTGGAACAACGCGTAGCGGATATAATCAGTAAAAATGCGAGAATTTATGTCTATAGATAACGCCCCTCCCGGGCGTTTGACATTTTAAGCAACCTTTTCCAGCTTGAACTCGTATTTATTTAACAGTAATATGGAATCAAAACATGGCTTGAAGCTGAGGAGGTTGCAATGGAACAACAACCGGTTGAAATGCAAATACGGTTACCGGAAAAGCGTGAAAAACGCGGTAGTTGGATCTGGGGATTGATTTTCATCATCGGCGGTGTCATTCTCCTCGCCCAGCAGGTTGGCTGGCTCGGCGCCCGCTATAACTGGTGGGCATTATTCATTCTGGTTCCGGCGCTGGCGTCCCTCGGCGGCGGCTTTTCGGAACTGCAACGGTCTGGCAGGTTTGGCGCTGCGGTACGCGCCGGGCTGGGCGGTGGGTTGATTCTGTTGACCTTGTCGCTTATGTTCCTTTTTGGATTGGATTGGTCGAAGTGGTGGCCGTTAATGGTGCTGGTTGCCGGGCTGACGATTTTTCTGGAAGGCTTCGGCACCGAAGCGCCCGTTGGAATCGGGAGAATCTTGAATATCGGGCTATGGATTGGCCTGGGAGCCATGTTCCTTGGCGCCGGTTTTTTGGCTAAGAACCTTGGCATCTACGATGTTTCATCTGTATTTAATCCCTTGCGTTGGTGGGCAGTTGCCATTCTGATCCCAGGCTTCGGAGCGCTGTTGGGCGGCCTGGCCAGCATGCTGCGCGGCGGCAAGGCTGCCATCGGCGGCTTTGGCTTGCTGCTCTTTGGACTGATGATGTTGTCGGTCGGCTTGATCGCACTGCTGGGCGTTAGCTGGAGAATCTTGACTCCCACCTTGCTCATTCTGGCTGGGTTCGCGATCTTATTCGGGATTTTCAGGAAGCGCTGATCCTTTCGCAGAATCTGAACCCCGGGCGAACACTGCTCGCCCTACAGCTCCTTGCGGGCAGGGTGACAATTCTTAAAAATTTCCGTTATTCTGAACAAACGCAAAAAATTAATAAACTCTAATCCTCTCAACGACCACAAAACTTCAATTTGGACAAATTTTGTAATATTATTACCCTATCGCGGTTAATTTGACCGTGGGAAAGGGTAATCCCATGAGAACTGGCAAGATCCCTTCGATCCCATCTTCAGAAATCACCCCGGAAGGGGTGTACCTCAACCGGCGCCAATTCATGAAACTGGCCGGCGGAGCCGGTGCTGCTGCCCTGTTGGCAGCCTGCGGCGTGCAGCCAACCGAGAATGTTGCTACGCCAGAGACCCTCTCCCTGGCGGACGAACTTGGCGATCCGGCTAATACCTTCGAGCAGATCACTCACTACAACAACTATTACGAATTCACCACCGACAAGGAAGGCGTTGCCAATCTGGCTGAAGATTTTCCGACAACACCCTGGCAGGTGGAAGTTGGTGGATTGGTGCAAAACCCGCGCACCTATGATATCGATCAGTTGCGCGCATTCCAGCAGGAGGAGCGTATTTACCGTCTGCGCTGTGTCGAGGCCTGGTCGATGGTCATCCCTTGGACCGGATTCCCGCTGGCAAAACTGCTGGCAGAAGTCGAGCCGATGACCAGCGCCCGCTATGTGGCGTTCACCACCAAAATGGACGAGGAACACATGCCGGGACTGAAAAGTCCGTTCTACCCCTGGCCTTACACCGAGGGGCTGCGGTTGGATGAAGCTATGAACGACCTGGCTCTGCTGGTAACCGGGCTGTATGGTAAAGACCTGCCTCCGCAGGACGGCGCACCTATCCGCCTAGCCGTGCCGTGGAAGTACGGCTTTAAAAGCGTCAAGTCGATCGTCAAGATCGACTTGGTGGAAGAAATGCCTGAAACCCTGTGGAACACCGTTGCCGCCAACGAGTACGGCTTTTATGCCAACGTTAATCCCGACGTGCACCACCCGCGCTGGTCACAGGCCACTGAGCGGCGTATTGGTGAAACCAAACGCCGGGAAACCCTCTTGTTTAATGGGTATAGTGAGCAGGTGAGCGCGCTTTATGAAGGCATGAGCCTGTATTCCAATTTCTAAGCCAGCATGACAGCCGAAAAAACCGCCAACCCGCTACGCACTGCCGTTAATATTCTGTCACCCATTCCATTGGTGGTGCTTGTTGGCGCCTATTTCACCAACAACCTGACCATCAACCCGATACAGGCGGCAACCCAGCGCGCCGGAGACATTGCCATCATCTTCCTGCTGCTGTGCCTGGCTTGCTCCCCGGTGAACACGCTGTTCGATCTGCCCAAGGTGCTCAAATTACGCCGGCCGCTGGGCCTTTGGGCGTTTTACTACGCCAGCCTTCACATGTTAAGCTACGTCGGGTTGGATTACGGCTTTAATTTTGCGTTTTTCAACCAGGACCATGCGGATAAGCTCTATGTTTATGTGGGGCTCATTACGCTGACGCTTCTCAGCGCGCTGGCGTTCACCTCGCGGCGTTGGTGGAAAGTAAAGCTCGGTAAAAATTGGAAAAAACTGCACAAGCTGGTTTACCTGGCCGGTGCAGTGGCTGTTTTGCACCTGGCATTGGTCATCAAGGGTAATTTACTCGAACTGATGGGTGATTTGTGGAAACCCATTGCTGCTGGCAGCGTGCTGTTAGCGGCCCTGATCCTGCGCATTCCGGCAGTTAAAACCTGGGTGATCGCGCAGCGCCAGAAGATCCGCGCAGCCCGCGTTCTGAAAACGCAAACCCCATCCTTACAGCCCGCAGCACTGGATCATCCTGCACCCGCAGGCGAAGTACGGGTGGCAGAAAAAGCGCTAAAAAGCGAATAACAGCACCAGGTCGTTGACATTCGTGCGCGTCGGACCGGGTTTAAGCAGATCGCCCAACCCGTCAAAGAACCGGTAGGCGTCATTGCGCGCCAGATGCTCTTCGGGTGAGAGCCCTAGTGCCCTGGCGCGCGCCAGCGTCTCGCCGCTGACCACTGCCCCGGCGGCATCGGTCGGGCCGTCACCCCCATCCGTTGCCAGAGCGACCAGCAGTGTGTCTGGCAGACCGCTCATGGCTTCGACGGCTGCCAGCGCCAGTTCCTGATTGCGTCCACCGATTCCACCCCCACGGATAGTGACGGTGGTTTCTCCGCCAGCGATTAAACACGCTGGGCGCTGCAAGACGGATTGGCCGCCTGCCAGGTCGCGGGCAGCGGCTGCAAGCAGCCTTCCGATCAGGCGTGCTTCTCCCTGCAGGGTGGTGGTCAGCACACGGGTGTTGAAACCCGCGGCGGTAGCAGCATCGGCGGCAGCTTGAGCAGCCATCCCATTCGAGCCAACCAACAAGTTCTGCACCCGACTCAGCAGGGGGTCACCCGGTTTGAGCGTTTCCGCTACTGCGCCGGCAGCCCCGCGTTGCAAATGCAGCAAAATTGCTGGGGGCAATTGCTCCAATAACCGATATTTATGCAGGACCGCTAAAGCCTCATCGAAGGTGGTCGGATCAGGAGTGGTCGGGCCTGAGGCGATGATATCCAAAGGGTCGCCAACCACGTCGGAGAGAATAAATGAAATCACCCGGGCAGGCGCGGCAACCCGGGCCAGGCCGCCGCCTTTGATCATATCCAGGTGTTTGCGCACAGTGTTGATTTCGCCAATGTCCGCGCCGCTGCGCAGCAGGAAGCTTATCGTTTGCTGGAGATCGGTAAGCGCGATTTCGGCTGGGGGGGCGGTCAGCAGCGCCGAAGCCCCGCCCGAAAGCAGGCACACGACCAGGTCATGCTCATCAGCCTGGGAGAGCAGGCTCAAGATCTTTCGGGTCGTTGCTGCGCCGCGCTCATCGGGCAAGGGATGCCCGGCCTCGATGATCTTCAGGCTGGCCGGGAAATTGACCTCAACTAGGCCATAACCGTCTTTGACAATGACAGCGCCGCTGGTCAGACGGTCATCCAGGATGTTGGCAGCGGCTTGCGCCATGGGCGCTCCGGCCTTGCCGGCTCCGATCAGGAAGACGCGGCGGATGTCCGCCAGGTCATAAGTCCGGTCGCCGGCAGTCAGTTGATTGCCCTCCCGGCTGAGAAAGCGGGAAACTGCTGCCGCCGGGTCCGCCGCTTGCAAGGCTGCCTCCAGCACCTGGCAGACTTCATCCCCACGCGAAAGAGTCTTGAGCGTATGGGTCATGAAGCGCGAGCGCGTTAGCGGGTTATGGGTTGCCATACAGGTATTGTATTCATTTTGCGCCAGGAATGAAATCCGTTTTCGCCCCATGCATGTGTTGTCATTGCGACGACTGAAGCAATCCACGCGGGACATAAAAGAACGGCGACTGGATTAACAGGTGAAGATTGCTTCCTCCGCTTTTATACGTTGCAATGATAAATATACTCGGGTACAAATTGCTTTAGCGCTTCGCCCTATTCGTGACATCAGTTTTATGCAACTTTTATTGACCTGTTGAATCAAATATAACGTATCATTCTCCAAGGAGTATTAAAGCCATGACCAGACAAGGCGTCCGTTCGCCGAAGAAAAATATCCCCAAATGGGGATGGATTATTGGTATCGCCGTAGTTGTGCTGGTAATCTTTGCCGCTTATACCGCTCTGGCTGCGCCAGCCGGCGATAAAGCGTTGGCGCGCGAGGTTACCGCCACGCAGGCGGCTGAATTACGAGACCAGGGCGCCTTTATCCTTGACGTCCGTGAACCGGACGAATGGAATGCCGGGCATATCCCCGGCGCCACTTTGATCCCGCTGGGAGAGTTAGCAAGCCGGTTGTCAGAGCTGCCGCAAGACCAGCAAATCGTGGTGGTGTGCCGTTCCGGCAACCGCAGCGCCACCGGACGGGACATTTTGTTGGACGCCGGCTTCCAACTGGTCACCAGCATGGGCGGCGGAATGAATTCCTGGGTAAGCCTGGGCTTGCCAACTGTTACCGGCCCATAATCACCCAAATTCCAGATTAAACCAAAACATCCCGCCTGGTTCCGGTCGTCCAGACGGGATGTCTTTGCTCAATCTTCAACCAGAAATTTTCACCACCAGGTATGTGTAAGTAAGCATCTTCAGCAGCATGGCAGCGCCCCAACCAAAATCAAATTATTGGATTGTATCGGGCGATTGCCGTTTAAATAAAGCCTTGATGCGGGGTGCCAGAGCTTTATAAATCGGGCATCTATCGTAAATCGCGCTGAACAGCACCAGCCCTGCCAGCACCAATAGCCAGATCGACACCCCGGAACTCAGCCCAATGGCTGCCAAAATTAAAGCGGTCCCGCCCCGCAAGTAACGATCAAATGGGCGGATCCCGCTGGGTGCGGGCCGGCCTTCTTCCAGCGCCATAAACCATTCCCTCAAAGCAGGCATGGATTGACCCCCAACTTTGCGCATCATCAATTCTCCGCCGCGGTAACCCAGCATGGTGGGTATACTCATAACCTTGAGCTCCTGGAGTAATTCCCGAGACTCATCCGCATTGATTTTCACTAATTTGACCCGCCCTTCGAACTGACTGCTGACCTCTTTCAAAATGGGGTTCATTATCCGACACGGGCCACACCACGGCGCCCAGAATTCAACTACAACCGGGATGCGAGAATTTTTGATGGTTCGCTTGAATTCAGCTAATTTCACGGCTGATCTTTCTACCCAATGGAAATATAAAAATGGATTAATGGGGAGTAGACCGGCGAACTCGTTTCAGCAAACCAGTCTCCCCAACATGGGCAACTCTGCCAGGGGGTTGCCTCGGCAAAATGCTGCTTTCATTTATTCAGATCAAACGGACGGGGTTATTTCTTCGTGCGGACTTTCAAAAGGGCATAAACCGGGCAATACCCCACCAGTCCGGTCACCAGCAATAACGTTCCGATGATCTTGAAAACCAAACCGAACGTCCCGGCGACAACGCCGCCAAACCCGAGCGCCAGCAGCAGAATGCCCGCTAAAACCCGTACGATTCGATCCCATCCAGCTTCATTGATGTATTTCATAGCTTCTCTCCATTCAATGCTAAATTTCATCGCTACTGAATAGATGCAGCCTGGGATGAAAAGTTACACACAATCAGGCATTGAAGCGTTTTTCCTGAATTCCAAGCAGCGCCAAAATCGAAACCAGAAAGAGAAAGCCGTAAACGCCAATGATCAAGGTGTAACCCAGGGCATCCGCAATCGGGCCGCCGATATATGCGCCAATAGCGCCAGCCCCCGCTCCAGCCAGATTGGAAAGCCCCAGGAAGCGTCCGGCCTGCTCGCGCGGCACAATTTCTGTCCCGAGCGCCCAGTTAGCCGAGTAAAACAGCCCGATGCCCGCGCCAACAATACTGCCGCCGATGTAAATGGCAGTCATGCTTTGCACCAGAACGATCAGGGCGACGCCACCAGCCCCCAACAAGCCAGCAATACCAATCAGGATTTTTTTGCCAAAGCGGTCGGCCAGCCAACCGCCTGGCGCTGCGGTCAGCAGAATGAAAATGCCAACGAACAGGGCAATCGTCGCTGCCGGTCCGGCAGCTTTTTCCCCTTCCAACTCCACGAAACGCTCCTGCAAGAAAAATAACAGAAAAGTGGCAATATTTGTGGAGGCAGTCAGAAATGCCAGCCGGTTGACCACCCACCACTTGAACGATGGCAGGTTTAGGATATCCTTGCCGACGCCGATGCGCAAGCTGGCCAGCACCCCGCCACCAATCGCGACTGTCATCGCAGCCGCTCCGACTGCCGCAGCAGCCGCACCCCATAACCAGGGATCCATGTCCAGCTTTAAGGTCAAGAACCAGCGAACAAAAGCGCCCATCCCCAGGATCAAGAGGGTGAACACCGCCGTCATCAAGGCAAGGCGCAGGAACGGCCTCCAGTCCAACACAAAGGGAGCTTTCTCCTGCCGCTGCTCGGGGACGAACATGGCGATGGCCGCACAAAACGCCAGCACCCCCATCAAGGTGACCAAGGCCGCCCAAAGATTGCCTGAACTGACCAGTTTGCCGATCACCAACGAGACCAACAGCAGCGGCAGGGGCAGTTCGAGCAAAGCTTTTACCCCTGAGTAGCGCCCACGTTGGGATTCGGACACCAGGTCGGGAATCAGTCCCTGCGTGGCGGCATGGGCGGTATTGGAAGCCATCATAGAGAGGATATAGAGGCCAAACAGGACTGCATAGCCGGTCTGTCCTTCCAGGCTGGCGGAAAAACCGATCAGCGCAAAGATGATGATCTCCCCCAGGGTGCCCAGCAGGATGAACGGGCGTCGGCGGCCCAATTTTGCTATCGAACGGTCGGATAAGATACCCATTAACGCCTGCACCAGCACCGCCGTCATCAGCGCCCACAGTCGGATGCTGCCGACCGCGCTGCCTTTTGATTCCTCGCCAATGAACTGCTGCACCAGCAGCGGAATGATCAATGGTGAAAGGGTCTGCGAGCGCGTGTTTAGCGCAAACCAGTAAATATTGACCGTTATAAGGTCATGCCAACGAAGCGTACGGCTCATTTTGCAACCTGAAAGACCGGAATAAAAACATGTGAATAATGCGTAAATTATAGTGGTGGACGATTAACTCAGGCTACATTCACCAACCCATAATCAGGCCAAAGGTTGCGAGCTGTACCGCATTAAGGCAAAAGATTCCAAGCACAGCCAGAAGGTGCCATGTTACAATCAGCGTGCCTGGCAAGAACCATTTGCCAGTCTCAGTGTTTATCTCTTATGTCGTTTTCGCTGCACAAATAAACCCTCTAGGAGCAGGTTATGCCACAAGATCGGACGCGGAAAATCGTTGTGACGGGTGTGTTGGGGGCTATCGCCGTGTTATTAGGGCTGACTCGCCTGGGATTCATCCCCTGGTTCACAGGCGCTTCACTGACTATCATGCACGTGCCAGTCATTATTGGCGCAGTTCTGGAAGGACCGCTGGTGGGAGCCGGGATCGGATTGATATTTGGCGTTTTCAGCATGATTCAGGCAGCCGTGGCGCCGACCGGCCCGGCTGACGCCTGGTTCACCAACCCCATCATCTCTGTCCTGCCGCGTATTCTTATCGGACCCGTCGCCTGGCTGGTATGGAGCGCGCTCAAACGCTGGCCCATCGCCGGGTTGATTGCCGCCGGCATCGCTGGCACCCTGACCAATACTGTCCTTGTGCTGAGCGCCATTGGCCTGCTCGGGTTTTTACCCTGGGCGGCGTTAGGTCCCATTGCCATTGCTAACGGCCTGCCCGAAGCCGGAGCGGCTGCTTTGATTACGCTGGTAGTGGTAGCAGCCTGGCAGCGCTTTGCAGTTGGCAAGCAGCGCGGCGCCAATATCTAATTCGTCAGCGCTAACCAACCCGTAAAATCGCCACTCCAGCTGCAATTCCGAGCAGGATCGCCAATGCGTCTTTCCAGGTGAAATGCATCACCATCATGGACGTGCGCCGGGTGATGACGGCGTAACCGCGTGCGTCCATCGCCAGCGCCATCGTCTCGGCGCGGCGCAAACTGGTGAGAAACAACGGCAATACCAGCGGGACCATCTGACGGGTGCGGGCCAGCGGCCCGCCCTTGCGCGTACCCCAATCAGCGCCGCGGGAAGCCTGAGCCTTGGCAATCCGTTCGGCTGCTTGAGCTAAAAACGGGATGAAACGGATGGTCACCTGCACGACCATGACCAGATCATGCGTTGGGATGCCCAACCTGGCCAGGGGGGAAAAGAGTGATTCCAACCCGTGGATCATCTCGGAAGTGGATAGGGTATAAGAGGCCAACCCCAGCGCCAGGATCAAGACCGCAAAGCGCAGCAGCAGCATTCCAGCTGAAACCAATCCGGCAAAATAGATTTTCACCGGACCGATGGAATACAGGATCGCTGCTTCTTCAGGATGAGGTGCCAGGAATATCTGCAGAAATGCCAGGATCAGCAAGAATGGCAGCGGAGGCAGCAGCCCACGCAGCGCAAACCGCAAGGGAATGCGTCCAAACCAAAAGCTGAGAAAAATAACCGCCAGCGCAATAGCCAGACCGATCGGGCTCGAAGTGAATGTGGCTGCCGCTATGATGCAGAAGTAGATCAGAATACGCGCCCGCGGATCCAGCCGGTGCAGCCCAGATTGCAGCGGCAGGTATTGGCCAATGTTGACCATGCGTAAAAACTCAAAATTATGCATGGCTGCCCTCCATGATCTGGGAGAGGTTTTCCGTCAGTTCGGCCGGCCGAAGAATATCGGTGCGCAGCGGCCAACTGTGCGAGCGCAAAACCGCTGCCGCCTGCGAGACCAGTGGAGCCTCCAGACCCAGAGCATTAATCCGCTCCACTTCATGGAAAACGCTGGCGGCGTTGCCGTTTAATTGGTCGCGGCCATTGGCCAGCGCAGTCACATTTTCAGCCAGTTCAGCGATATCCTCCATGTGGTGCGATGAGACCACCAGCGTCTTACTTCCTGCGTGCATGCCTTTCAAATGCTCGAGCACATCCCGGCGTGAACGCGGATCCAGACCGGCAGTCGGTTCATCCAGTAACAAAATAGCAGGGTTCATCGCCAGAATGGATGCCATGGCTACCTTGCGGCGCTCCCCGCCGCTCAGTGCAAAGGTCAGCCGGTCCTTGAAGGTTTCAAAATCCAGGCCGACGGCTGTCATTGCGCTGCGAACGGTCCCGCGCAGCGTTTCTTTTTCGCCCATTAAGCGTGGGGCATAAGCAATTTCATCGCCAACATACTGTTCGAAGATTTGGTACTCCGGGTTCTGAAAAACCAGGCCAGCGTAACGCCGCACTGCTTTTAAATCGGTGGCGGCATCGTTCAGGTCAAATGACCCGACCCTTACCCGGCCTTGCTGCGGGATCAAAAGCCCGTTGAGATGTTGCAGCAAAGTCGATTTTCCCGAACCGGTGGAGCCGATTAACCCATGGGAACTGCCTTCCCCCACACATAAAGAAGCGCCAGTCAATGCCGTATGTGCCAGCGGCGTGTCGCTGAGGTAAACGTGCTCCAGGTCTTCAACTTTGATAATATCCGCGCAATCATTGCGGGTGCGCGGGGGATGTGGCAGGGAATCGGGAAGGAGTGCGCCGGTATAGGACGGTAAAGCCCGAAAAAGCGCTTCCGGGGTCAGTATGTCCGCTGGCAATTCCGAAAAAATGGGACGCAGCGACTGCGCCAGGCGAGCCGCTATCGGCAAATCCAAATTCATCGAATACAGGTCAGCCGGGTGAATAAAAATATCCCGCGGCGGGCCGTCGAAAGCCACTGTCCCCTCTTTGAGCACTACGACCCGGTCAGCCTCAACCGCTTCGCGCATAAAATGCGTGATGACAACCACGGTCAGCCCCTCACCGTGCAGGCGGTGAATTAGCTGCTTCACCATTGCCCGCCCGCCGGGGTCGAGCATGGCGGTGGTTTCGTCCATGATGACACAGCGCGGATGCATCGCCAGCACGCCCGCCAATGCAGCACGCTGCATTTGGCCGGCCGAAAGCAGGTGCGGCGGTCGATCGCGGTGTTCCTGCATCCCGGTAATGGTCAAGGCCTCTTCGACCCGCGCCCGGATCTCAGCCGGCGGTAAGCCCATATTTTCCGGTCCGAAAGCAATGTCCTCTTCCAGCACCGCTGCCACAATTTGGTCTTCCGGCGACTGGAAAACCATGCCGACTGTCGAGCGGATGGCCGGATGATTTTGCGGGTCGCGCGTGTCCTTGCCGTTCACCAGTACCCGTCCTTGACCCGGCAACAGCAGGGCGTTCAGGTGGCGCCCCAGTGTGGTTTTCCCCGAGCCATTGGCGCCCACAATGGCAAGATACTCCCCCTCCTCGATTTGCAGGTTGATGCCGTTTAACGCCCTGGTGGATTCCCCACCCCGGACCGGGTGCTGAAAATGGACATCCTCCACGGATATAAAAGCGTTTGCCATAATTGGGGGAGATTTTAACATAGCCGGACCGGAAAGGGGATAAACCGGTTGGATTTGTTGTCACCCCACAGATGCCATGACAAACTGTGTCACCCTGAACAAGTGAAGGGTCTCTCAGCCAGCCACCGGGTTTCGACACATCGACGGGCTCAGTGCAGGCAGGTTCAGCCGCCAGGACCATTACATACCCGTTACACCGTCCCGGTGTCCTTCCGGGAGGGCACTCTTCAAGTTAAGCCGTTAGGTCGAAGGGTCTCAGCTATGGGTAACAATAATTGATATATTTGTAGGAAGATCTTTCGCCTTCGCTGCGCTTCGTTCAGAATAACATCCCTATTTTTAACGTGAATGAAACTGTCATGTAACTCGACCGCTTTTAAAATCCTGACATATACTATTGATAAGGCCTGTGTTCCAGGTAGGATATTATTACGTAGATAGCACCGAGGTTCATTAAACCCGGTTTGTCCAACCTTCGCCACACCGCGACCGCAGATCCAACCCATGAATGCCACTGAATCCGCCGAAATGACACCTGTCGCCCACCCGGCTACGGCTACCCGCGCTGCGCTGGTGTGCGGCATCCTCGGCATTATCCTGGTGGCGATCATCATCGCGGCGCAGCTGGTATGGGCTTTTAACCCGTATCAAGATGCCACCGATCAGGTGAACTTCCTGCTGCAAACGCAGCCAGACCTGGAAGTCAGGCTGGATTACATTGAATTAGCCCGAACCCGCTTGCAGGTGTATCTTGACACGAATATAGCCTACGCCGTTGCCGATATGGGACCCTCAGCGGAGGAGCAGTTAGTCGAGGCGCTGGCCGCTGAAGGCATTCGCAGCACCGATGTCCGCACCTTCACCAGCCTGCTCAAGAATGCGGCTGTGGAGCTGATTGCCCTTCAGGCAGAGTTGCAGCAACCGGAAATGGCAGCGCCGCTCAAACCGCTTTTTTATCAAGTCCGCCAGCAGCCCCAGGTCAGCGATTCGGAGCACCTGAACCAAATTCAGGAACTCAGTCCAAAAGTAGTGGAAGATCTGAACGATCTGCGCCGCCGTTTGCAATCCATTTCCACTTATCTGCGCCAGATCACCGAAAGCTCACACCTGGAACGAATTCCTGCGGTGCTCTCTCCTGATGCGGCAACTGCACTGTCGGGTGACAGCGATGCCTGGGTTTATTTGAATGCTTACGCCGCCTGGAAAGGGCTGCCAAAAGCCAGCGAATCGCTTGAAATTCAATTTGCTGGTACGGTTTCGATTCTGGAGGATATTTTCACGGCGGTGAACACTGCCCGCGTTCAAGACATCCGTTGGGGTTTTTCAACCTGGGAACCCGCCGCGGTCTGGATCAATACCCACCTGGGCATCACTATCGCTGCAGCAATAGCGCTGCTGCTTGCGGCAGTAGTGTTATGGATGCGTTCCCGAATGAATTGGATTAGAGCCGAGCAAGGCCCAAATCAGGGAATCCAGGGGATAATGACCAATCTGGCATTGGCGCTTCGGCAGGCGCGGCCGACTTTGAATTTACCGGAAGCAGGCTCCAACAAGGTTGGCGAACCTGCCCCTCCAAGCCTCGCCCAACCAGCCCGACGGAGGACGCTCAACAAGGAAGGGGAAAGCATCAATCCGCGGCTGCTGGTCTTATGGCCTAACGGGGAACGGGAAAATCACCCGCTTGCACCCGATATGGCTTTCCGCATTGGTACCGACCCGCGCAACCCGGTTTTTATCGATAACCGCGACGCTGGCTATATCGAGATCTGGGTACGCGGCGCCCGCGCTAGCTTTTTTTTGGAGGTTATGTTCTGCGAGTCGCCGGTGATGCTCAACCGCTTTCCGGTTAGCGGCGCGCGCGCCTTGCACGATGGCGACCTCATCCAGGTACTGGATGTCAGCCTGATCTATTCCGAAAAATAATCCACCCTGCGCCAGCCAATAACAGGTTGCATAAAAAATGATCAGGTCGCAGTCAAGCAGGTTATATTGTTCACTATATAAACCCATACTTTTTCGCTACAATAATAGAGCTTTTCCACCCCCACCATCCCATTCCCAGGAGGAAGTGCATGCACCACGGCCTTGAACCGTTTTTTGCGCCGCGGGGAGTTGCCATTATTGGCGCCTCTGCCAGTCCCACCAAGTTGAGTTATGGAATTTTACGTAATTTGACCTCATACGGTTATTCCGGCCAGATTGCGCCCGTAAACCCTAAAGAAGATCAAATTCTTGGGCACAAGTCATACCCGGATATTTCAGCGGTGCCGGACCCGGTTGACCTGGCGGTGATCGTTCTGCCTGCGCAGGTCATTCCAGGTGTACTGGAGGACTGCGGAAAACGCGGCGTCAAGTCTGTCATTGTCATTTCCGGCGGATTTAAAGAAATTGGCCCGGAAGGCGCTGCCATGGAAAAAAGCCTGCTGACCATTGCCCAGCGCTATAACATGCGCATGATCGGGCCGAATTGCGTTGGCACGCTGGATATGTACACCGGGCTGAATACCACGTTCATCAATGGGCAGCCGGCGCGCGGCGGGATCGGGTTTATATCCCAGTCCGGAGCGGTCGCCGGCGGTGTAGTCGAAACGATCCGGGATAAGTTCATCGGCTTTTCGATGTTTGCCACTCTGGGCAACGAGGCCGACGTTACTGAAACGGATATGATCGAATATCTCGCTGAAGACGAGCATACCAAAGTGATCACATCCTACGTCGAGGCGATTCGTGACGGGCAACGCTTCATCCAGGCAGCGCGCAAGGTTTCGCCGCATAAGCCGATTGTGATGCTCAAGGCCGGACGCACCAGCGCTGGCGCGCGAGCGGTATCCTCGCACACCGGCTCACTGGCTGGCTCGCACATGGCATATAAAGCCGCCTTCGAACAGGCCGGGGTGACCGAAGTGGATTCCCTGGCAGACCTCTTCGATATTTCGATGGGTTTTGCCCATTTACCCCTGCCCAAAGGCCCGCGGGTTGCCATGATCACCAACGGCGGCGGCCCGGCGGCCCTGGCCTCCGATGCTCTGGCGATGAACGGCCTGCAAATGGCCGACCTCTCGCGGGAAACCCAGGAATTTTTACGTCCGCACCTCAACCCGGCCGCGCAAATTGCCAACCCGGTGGACATGCTCGGCGCAGCGGATGTTACAGAATACACGGCTGGTTTAAAAGGCGTTCTGGCCGACCCCAATGTGGACATGGCGATTGCCATTCTGGTCCCGCAAGCATTGGTTAATACCAATGCGGTTGCCCAGGCCATTGTCGACCAGGCTAAAGGTCAAAACAAGCCGGTGGTGGCGGTGTTCGTGGGAGAATACAGCACCGGCAAAGTCCGCGAAATCCTGCACAGCAATGGTATACCCATGTATGTCAACCCTGAAACTCCAGGCCGCGTGTTGAGTGCCATGCTGCGCTACGCTCGCTGGCTGGAAAAACCGGCTCTGGCTGAAACCCATTGGACCAGGATAAATCAACCGGAAGCTGCGCGGCTGCTGGATAGCGCCAACGGCCAACCTGCGCTTGGTGAGGTGCTCACCCGCCCGCTGCTGGCAGCCTACGGCATGCCAGTCGTCGCCGGTGAAATGGCGCAGTTTGCACAACAGGCTGTGGATGTAGCCCAGCGAGTAGGCTACCCGGTCGTGATGAAAATCGTTTCGCCAGACATCCTACATAAATCCGATGTCGGCGGTATCCGCCTTAACCTGGGCGATGACGATGCAGTACGCTCGAACTTTGTCAGCCTGATGCAGGACATTGCGGCAAAAAAACCGGAAGCGCACCTCGAAGGCGTGTTGATCGAGGCTATGGCGCCAAAAGGGCAGGAAGTGATCGTTGGCATGCGCCGCGACCCCAATTTCGGCCCGCTGATGATGTTTGGACTGGGCGGAATTTACGTAGAGCTATTCGGTGATGTCGCATTCCGTGTGGCGCCGCTGACCCGCCAGGATGCAACCGATATGATCCATCAAACGCACGCCGGTCGCCTGCTGACCGGTTTCCGCGGGATGCCAGAGGCTGACGTGGAAGCCGTGGTGGATGCCATTCTGCGCTTGAGCAAGTTGGCTTTGGACTTTCCCCAGATTGAAGAAATTGAAATAAACCCGCTGCTGGTTTTCCCCAAAGGCAAAGGCGCCCTGGCGCTGGATGGCCGAGTCATTTTGCAGGCGTAATCCGATCAGGAGGATACTGGATGAAACGATTGTTATCCGGCAATGAAGCTGTCGCACGGGCCGCCTGGGAAGCCGGAGCGAAAGTAGGCTCAGGTTACCCAGGCACTCCCAGCACAGAAATAATGGAAGCCTTTGCGCCCTATCCCGACGTATACGCCGAATGGGCGCCTAACGAAAAAGTAGGGTTGGACGTGGCTGTTGGCGCAACCTATGCCGGGCAGCGCGCTTTTGCCACCATGAAGCATGTTGGCCTCAATGTTGCTTCCGACGCATTTTTTGCAGTCGCGATGACCGGCATTGAAGCTGGCCTGGTGATCATTTCTGCCGACGACCCCTCCATGCATTCATCGCAGAATGAACAGGACAACCGCCAATTTGCCAAATTTGCCCGCGTTCCCTGTCTGGATCCGACTGACAGCCAGGATGCGCATGACCTGACTCTGGCAGCCTTCGACCTGAGCGAACAGTTCGATACGCCGGTTCTGCTGCGCTTGACCACCCGGGTATGCCACACCAGTTCGCCGGTGGAGTTGGGCGAGCAGCGCGAACAACGACCCGAACCCGGGAAATACCCGCGCAATCTGACCAAATATTGCATGGTACCGGCCAATGCTAAAAAACGCCACCCGGCTATCGAAGAGCGAGTCGCCAGGATTGCTGCCTTTGCCGAAACTTTTGCGGGTAACCGCATCGAGTGGCGCTCTTCTGATCTGGGGATTATCACCGGTGGGGTGGCTTATAACTACGCCCGCGAGGTATTCCCCGAGGCCAGCGTGCTCAAATTGGGCATGGTTTACCCGCTGCCGCGCAAACTGATTGGCGATTTTGCCGCGCGCGTGCAAAAAGTGATCGTTCTTGAAGAACTGGACCCGTTCATCGAGGACCAGATTCGCCTGATGGGCATCGCGTTATACCGCCCGCAAGAAATCATGCCGGAGCCGCCTTACCCGGTCACCAAGCAGATTTTCCCCATTGCGGGCGAACTCGACCCAGCCGTGGTACGCCAAAGCGGACGCCAGGCTGGCTTGCTCCCAGCCAGCGAAAACGATGGATTGGCTTTGTCCACCTCTGGCTTGCCCATCCGCCCGCCGGTACTGTGCCCGGGCTGCCCACACCGCTCGTCTTTTTATGTGCTGCACAAGCTAGGCGTGCCGGTTAACGGCGATATTGGCTGTTACACCCTGGGTATGGTGCAGCCACTGGACGCGCTGCATACAGTCGGTTGCATGGGCGCCAGCGTGGGCGTGGCGCACGGCGCAGCCGTCGCCGGCGATAAGGAACGCCATGTGGCGGTCATCGGTGATTCGACCTTCTTCCACAGCGCCATCCCGGCGCTGATCAATGTGGCATACAACCGCAGCAACGTCATTACAATCATCATGGACAACCGGGTTACCGGCATGACCGGGCACCAGGACAACCCCGGCACCGGCCGAACCTTGCAGCATAAAGAAACCCGTGAGATCGAGATCGAACCGCTGGTGCGGGCGCTCGGCTTTGACAAAGTCGTAACCGTACCAGCCTACGCCGTGGCAGCCATCGAGAAAACGCTGAAGGAATGGATGAAATCAGATGAACCGGCAGTGTTGATTACCCGCGAGGAATGCGCCCTGCTGCCATCCGCTCGCACCCGCTGGCTGCCGCTGGAAGTGGTCAACGATAAATGCAACGGCTGCACGTTGTGTTTCCGTGTTGGCTGCCCCGCCATTCTCCAGTCGGAACAACTGGATCCCAAAACGAACCGTCCGCTGGCGTTGATCGATCCGTTACTGTGCACCGGCTGCGAAATTTGCGCCCAGGTTTGCCCGCGCGACGCCATACTTTTCCGCAACCAGGTGCAAGGTAAAACAACCCTGCAGGAGGCTACCTCATGAGACCCGAAGGTATCAATTTTGCGCTGGTAGGCGTGGGCGGACAGGGAACCATCCTGGCAAGTGATGTGCTGGCCGAGTTGGGTCTGAGGTTAGGCTTTGATGTCAAAAAAGCTGAAGTTCATGGCATGTCGCAGCGCGGCGGCAGCGTCACCTCTCATTTGCGCTGGGGAGCGCAGGTCTTTTCACCCATCATCCCGCGCGGTGAAGCAGATGTGTTGATCGCCTTCGAGAAACTGGAAGCTGCCCGCTTTGTGGATATCCTCAAACCCGGTGGGCTGGCGCTGGTTAATGACTATGCCATCGAGCCGCTCAGCGTGCTAACCACCGGCGTGCCCTACCCCGGCGATGAAGTCCTGCGGGAACGGCTGGCACAGGTCACCCCGCATGCTTACTGGGTGAAAGGCATCGAAATTGCCGAAACGCTTGGCAATGCTCGCACGGCGAACATGGTGCTGCTTGGCGCGCTTTCAGGGCTGCTCGACCTGGACGAGAGCCATTGGGACGCCGTATTGGAACAGCGAGTGCCGGCCAGATTCCTGGATCTGAACCGCCAGGCTTTCCACGCCGGGCGTGAAGCAGTCGCGGCGGCAGTATAGATTAAATCCGCAAATAAAACCGAGACAAGGTTCTAACACAAGCTAGAACCTTGTTTTATATCCTGCACCACAGGTATGGATTAGCCTCCGGCGAATTGGACGCCCAGGACTTGATTCAACAGATCGAGGACAGCAGTGTCTTTGCCAAGGTATAAAACGATGATGCGGCCGGTTTTATAGAAATGCGGCGGCGCGATCCAGCTGATCATGGTCGTTCCCACCGAGGCCCCATCGCTGGCAACCAGGCTGGCATCCGCCTCCATGGCCTCGGCGGTCTCGTACTCAAACACTTGTACTTCTGTCTCGTTGACCAGCAGAATTTGTCCGCTAACCGCAAAGAAAGGCTGTTCGACCGAATCGCCCGACGCCACCGTTGCCCCTGCTGTTCGGAGGGCATCGATCAGACTGACTTGATCGACAACAGCGTTGCCGTGAGAGACCGTCGTCTCGCCTGAGGATTCCGCTGCTATCCGACCAGTGCAAGCGCTCAACAGTAAAAACACAGCCAGGGTCATGGTTGATATAAAGTTTTTCATGTCCTGCTCCTTTCTCTCAACAACTGTAATGGTTTTAAGACGTTATTACACGGATTTCAGTTCCAACCATGGATGTGCTAAGTCGAATAAGCCGTGCAACCTGTAAGTGGAATGCTATAATAGCCATGCCAGCAGCCTGGCCTGCATGGTACATAAACCAGCAGCACACCCTTAGGCAGCTCTGGACTGAGCACAATGAGATTTAAATAATTATGGAAATCTTTGGTGTCGGAATTCTCGAAGTCATTTTAATCCTGGTCATAGCGGTCATCGTCCTTGGACCCGAGGGGATGGTCAAGGCCGCGCAATCGATCGGGCGGTTCATGCGAAAAGTGATTAAATCGCCGATCTGGGCGCAGTTGATGGATACCCAGCGCGAACTGCGCGATATGCCCACCCGACTGGTGCGTGAAGCCGGGCTGGAAGAAGACATCAAAGAACTCAAGAAAACCCAGCAGGAACTGCGCAATGTGGACATCAAGGCCACGGCTGCCAAAGCTGCCCAGGCCCTGGTTGACGAACCGACCATTGCCCCGCCCACCGCCCCCACCCTTCGACAGGCTCAGGGTGCGGTCTCCCCGGTGGCTGAGCCTGCAAAAGCCCCGGTTGCCAAGCCGGAAGATGAGTCTTCCGAAGCACCACCCAAACAAGAGCCGTCTGAATAACTCTGAATTAAACCAAAGCGTATCCCGCATAGTTCTATGCAGGATACGCTGTATTAAATCTGAAGTCACCAGTAGCTACATCAAGTGCGAAGCAGGAAAGCTGGTATTACTTCTTCTCGGCCTCGTCCTTTTTTTCGTCTTCAGGTTTTTCCGCTTCATCGCTCTTCAGCCCTTTGCGGAAGGCGCGAATACCGCTGCCGAGTTCACCGCCGATTTTTCCAATTCGGCCAACGCCGAATAGCAAAAGGACAATCGCCAGTACAACCAGGATTTCCCAACCGCTGAAATTACGTAAAAAACCCATAGTCCTTCTCCTTTGATCAATGCTATTATAACAGACCGGCGCAGCGCCAGTATGATGGAATGATAAGAAAAATCAGGCGGTGCCGGGTTCTTCCTTGCGCCCCCGTCCGGCGATGACCGCCAACAGCACACTAAGCCAGTACAACAGAAACAGGGGCAGCATCAACAGCCCCATATTGATCGGGTCTGGGGTTGGCGTCGCAACCGCGGCGATGACCGCAATGACCACAACGGCTACGCGCCACTGCTTTGCCAACTGGCGGGCAGTAACAATTTTCAGCCGCGCCAGCACATAGACCACCAGCGGTGTTTCAAAACTCAATCCAATCCAGAACATCAGATTGGTGACGAATTTGAAGTAATTGGACAGCCTGGGCGTGGTCTTCACCCCAATAAAACTGATCAAAAACGGCAGCGCGGTCGGCAGCATGACGTAATATGCAAATGCCACACCCGCGACGAACAACAGCGTAGCGAAAGGAATGGCGATGACCAGACCGCGGCGCTCATTAGGCATCAGGCCAGGCATCAGGAAGGCGATCAACTGGTAGAGCGTGATCGGCAGCGATGCGATAAATCCTGCCAACAGCGACACGCGCATAAAGACGCCAATGTTTTCTGTGACTTCGATGGAGACCAGCTTGTCCACCCCGCCGATGGGTTTTGCCAGAATATCAATCAGACCCTCGCCAAAGTACAAGGCAGCCACGGTCATGAGGATCACGGCAGCCAGCGCGATAAGCAAACGCTTGCGCAATTCGGCAATGTGCTGCATTAAGTCCATATTTGCAGTCTTATCTGCCTGCGGTTTGGCGAGTTTTGCCTGTTTCGGGGGTTTTGGAAGGCGGCGGTAGCGAAGACGCTTCAACATATGCGGATAATATAATAGCGAATGAAGGTTTACACAATGCCTAAATGAGAGTACATTTAGCTTTTCCCCACCCTCTGAGCAACAGGGTCCTGTTGACGATAATTTTACCTTAAGGCGCTGCCAGATCCAGTCGAAAAATTTTCACACCTTGGACGCCTATTCATCTCCATTTCCCACCTGGGTCGAAATCGACCTGAACGCCGTGGCGCATAACACACGCGCGGTGCTCAAAATTGCAGGGGCGCCATTGATGGCGGTGGTCAAATCCAACGCCTACGGCTTTGGCGCACCGCAGATCGCCTGGGCTGCCCTGCATGCAGGCGCTGACCAGCTTGCGGTAGCGCGTTTTGGCGAGGCGCGCGTGCTGCGGGAGGCCGGGATACCTGCGCCGGTGCTGGTCTTTGGCATGGTCACTCCACCGGAAGTAGACGAAGCCATTACTCAGGGGGTCATGCTGACGCTGCACAGCTTTGAAGCTGCCAGGCTGTTCGCGCAGCGTGCTCACACAGCCGGCAAGCAGGTTCGAGCGCATCTCAAGGTGGATACCGGCTTCGGACGGCTGGGCGTATTGTCTAAAGAAGTCATAGACCTGGCCCGCACCTGTCAGGCGCTGGGTGGGATCACAGTCGATGGAATATACAGTCACCTGGCAATGGCGGACGAAGCGCCGGACCACCCGGTCACCCGGCAGCAAATCGAGCGCTTTGGCGAGGTGTTGGACAGCTTGCAGGCAGCCGGTTTAAGGCCGCGTTGGGCGCATCTGGGCAACTCGGCAGCAGCTTTCGGACTGCCTGCCGCCCGCTTTGACATGGTGCGGGTGGGAACAGCGCTACTAGGCATGAAACCGTTTTATTTCCAACCTTTTCCGGCTGAACTACAGCGGGTGATCCGTTGGAAAACTCAGGTGGCAAGCTGCCGCCTGCTTCCTGCCGGTTGGGGGGTCAGTTACGGGCATGAGTACATCACTGCCGCACCGGAATGGATAGCCACCCTGCCAGTGGGCTACGGAGACGGATTCCGACGGCTGCCTGGGAACCAGGTTTTGCTCGAGGGGCAGCGCGCGCCGGTGGTTGGGCGGGTTTGCAATGACATGTGCATGGTGCGGCTGCCGCACGCCGTTCCAGTTGGTAGCGAGGTGGTGTTAATTGGCAGGCAGGGCGGCGAGGAGATCACCACGGACGAGTTGATCGACCGCTGGCATACCTCGCAGGCCGATATCGTGTCCAGCATCAATCCCCGCGTGCCGCGGGTATATTTCAAATAAAACCACGTGAAGCATAAGACTTTCGTAGGATACGTTTTGTCAACAGGCAAAACGTATCCTACAATTTGCTAAAACATCCACTACGGAACACGGAGAAGTCCTTATTATGTCACCTTGAGCGCAGCGAAAGGTCTGGTGATCTTTTACCCATAGATGCTTCGCTTCGCTCAGCATGACATCGTGAATTGATTATTCACGACGAATTGTTTGTTTTTGTATGCCCTTCTCCAAAATTTGGGTGTCTTCGATGGGTGCACCAAATAGCATCGCCGTCTATGTGCATGTGCACCGCTCCTCGGCTACGTGTGGATTGCCACCATATCTCGTCCAGGAGCAACGCACCCATTGTTTTATAGGAAAATAAGGGTTTTTTCCGTGCCTTAGCGTTCTTTGCGTACACTGTGTGCCTGGTGAATATTTTTTATGCGTGATCGGTTCCGGCGATGTCGGCTGACGCCAGGTGAAACTCTCCGGGTCGCTCACCGTCCTCGAATGAGGAAATGACAATAATTGCATTCATCACCGTCGTGCCGGCATTACGCCAGCGGTGCAGTAAATGTGCAGCAAAAATCAACGAGTCGCCGGCTTCCAACAGGTAAGTCTTCCCGTCCACCTCGTATTCCAAAACTCCGCGCAGGCAAAACACGAACTCCGAGCCGGTGTGCAGCATACCATGCGGCCCGCTGCCTGCGCCGGATTCGAGCGTGACCATGAAAGCCTCGATGCGACCGGTAAACTTCTCTCCGCCTAAGCCTTCCCACAATCCGCGGGTGAAGGGCATCCGCACCCGCTGGCTGGCTTTGAGGTGGACTATCGGACTGCGATCCGGTTCGGTGCGAAAGAAAGCCGTCACCGGCACCTCCATCGCGCCAGCCAGCTTATTGAGTGTACTAACCGAAGGCGAGGTCAGGCCGCGTTCGATCATGCTCAGCGCATTGGCTGAGAGGCCGCTGGTGCGCGCCAGGCTGCGCATCGACACACCGCGTTCTTCTCGCAAACGTTTTAACCGCTGGCCAACGTCAACGGAAACAGCTTCTTTACCTAAAATATCCATCAAAACCTCCGCGGTTAGCTTGATCAGCGATATTACCCGACCCACTCAAACAATATATGACTTAATTTGTCATTATTATATAGAGATTTTCCGGGAATGTAAAATTATTTTTAAAGTATTTTAACGCCATTTTTGGTTTGCGAGCCATCCGACCTGTCCGCACTCACAGGGCACCCTTTGGGTGGGACAACCGCGATTGAGCCTGTCGACGGGCAGCCAGCAGGCTTCGACAGGCTCAATCATAGCGTGTTTTACGTGCAGCTAGCGGTTATAAATGTCTATGACAACCCTACTACCTGGCCGGTTTCCAGGTCAACATCTACATCGTAGAATCCGGGGCGGGTTGGCAGGCCGGGCATGGTGCTCATCGTCCCTAATAGCGGGTAGAGGAAGCCCGCGCCCACTGAAGCGCGGACATCGCGCACCGGAATGCGATACCCTTTCGGCACGCCTTTCACATTCGCGTCATGGCTCAACGAAAGGTGCGTTTTGGCCATGCAAATGGGGAGCTTGTCGAAACCAAGATCGGTATAGGCCTGGATGCGCTCTTCGGCCAGCGGTTCGTAATCGACGCCGTCTGCGCCGTAAACCTCACGGGCTATGGTTTCGATTTTTTCTTTGATGGTTCGATCCAGCGGATAAAGGAAGTGGAACTGCGATGGTTTTTCGGCAGCTTTGACTACCTCTTTCGCCAGCTCCAACGCTCCCTCGCCGCCCAATTCCCAGTGACGGCATACCACCGCCGCTTCGGCGCCGCCTTCATCCACGGCGGCCTTGCGCACCAGTTCCAGCTCCGCCTCAGTATCGGTCGCAAAGCTGTTGACTGCCACCACCACCGGGATGCCGTATTTACGGGCAATGCCGATGTGCGCCAGCAGGTTGCCCAGCCCGGCTTTCAGCAGATCGAGATTTTCGTTGGTGTAAGCCGGGTCGAGCGGCCGGCCAGCGACCACCTTGGGACCGCCCCCGTGCATTTTGAGCGCCCGGATGGTGGCCACCAGCACCACCACGTTGGGGACCAGGCCGGAGTAGCGGCATTTGATGTCGAAGAATTTTTCCATGCCCATGTCGGAACCAAAGCCCGACTCCGTGACGACGTAATCCGCCAGTTTGAGGCCGATCATGTCCGCCAGAATCGAGCTGTTGCCGTGGGCAATGTTGGCAAACGGCCCGGCGTGTACGAACACCGGCGTGCCCTCGACGGTTTGCATCAGGGTCGGTTTGATGGCGTCGCGCATCAGCACGGTCATGGCGCCCGCCACGCCCAAGTCATCGGCAGTGACGGCCTCGCCGCGCTTGTTGCGGCCGATGACGATCTCGCCAAAACGTTTACGCATATCCGCCAGGCTGGTGGTCAGCGCCAGGATGGCCATGATCTCACTGGCAACGGTGATGTCGTAACCGGTTTCGCGCTGATGGCCCTGCTCCTCAGTTCCGCGGCCGATGGTGATGCCGCGCAGGAACCGGTCGCTGGTATCGACCACCCGGCGGAAGGTAATCGTCTCGGGATCGATGTCCAGCCGGCAGAAGCGCACGCGCTCCTCAGGGGTCATTTGTTCGGGGTCGGTGTACGTGATGCCCAATTTTTTCATGCGGTTGCGCATGTTGATGGCGAAATGGCGCACACCCTTTTTGTCTTTGGGAAACAGGCGGATGAACATCTGCTCATCGGTGGCTTCGGCCTCGTGCATGATGCGCACGTCGATGGCGGCGGCCAGCAAGTTATTGGCAGCACTGATGGCGTGAATATCGCCAGTCAGATGCAAATTGAAATCCTCCATCGGGATCACCTGGCTGTAACCGCCGCCCGCTGCCCCGCCCTTGATGCCAAAGGTCGGTCCCTGGCTGGGTTGGCGGATGCAGGTCATCACTGACTTGCCCAAATGCGCCCCCAGCGCCTGACTCAAGCCCACGGTCGTTGTGGTCTTGCCCTCACCCAACGGGGTGGGCGTGATGGCAGTCACATCGACGTATTTGCCATTGGGGATGGCTTTGAGCCGGTCGAGGACTTCCAGTTTGACCTTGGCTTTGTACGGCCCGTAGAATTCGATCTCTTCCGGAAGCAGTCCAAGCTCTTCTGCGATTTGAGCAATGGGTTTTAAGGTTGCCGCCTGGGCGACCTCGATATCCGACGGAACCGGCTTAACCCGATTTAACCGGGTCGCCTGGAACGGACGCTTACCGCCTTGATTTGTCTGTGACGACATCATTAATGCTCCTATATAGAATTGTTAGATCAATGGATGGGATTAATTATCGGAGAAATCGGTTTGAAATGCAAGTGATGAAGGTAGAAAATACCCTAATAATCCGACATCAATAAAATATACGGCAATTGGGTTGATTCACGCAAACTGAAGTTTACGCTACATGTAGGACAAACTTTAGTTTGTCCTACATGTACGGTTCGTCCCAAAATCAATGGATCGCCTCAGTTGTGCGGGATGGGACTTGACCTGCCCGCTTCTGGAACGCCCGCACGCAAACTGAAGTTTGCGCTACATGTGGGACAAACTTTAGTTTGTCCACGCGAGCTGTAAGCTCGCGCTGCATGCTCGGTCGACCCAGAATTAATAGGCCTCCTCAGTTGTGCGGGATGGGTCTTGCCCGTCCCGCTTTTGGAACACCCGCACGCAAACTGAAGTTTACGCTACATGTAGGACAAACTTTAGTTTGTCCACGCGAGCTTGCCGCTCGCGCTACATGCACGGCTCGTCCCAAAATTAATGGATCACCTCAACCGTGCGGGATGGGTCTTGACCTGCCCGCTTTTGGAACGCCCGCACGCAAACTGAAGTTTACGCTACATGTAGGACAAACTTTAGTTTGTCCACGCGAGCTGCAAGCTCGTGCCACAAATCGGGCACGCCGACAACTTACCGTATAAAGCAATGGACTGTAAACCGCATAACTTGACTGGACAACTCCGATTTCCTATAATGGATATAAAGAAACATCGCAGCCCGCACAACTCAGGCAGTCCAAATATTGAATGCATCCCAGGCCGTTCGCATATTTGCGAGCGGTTTTTAAGTAAGGAGGCAGAGATGATCCAGATAAACCTGACCCAGGATGAAATTCAACTTCTGAAAAACCTGCTCGATACCTACCTTGAGGATCTACGGGTAGAAATTCACGCCACCGACAACATGGACTACAAAGAAATGCTGCGCAGCCGCAAAGCCATCCTGCTCAAACTGATGGAGGCTTTGCCGAAGGAGCAGAATTTACCGCTGGCGGATTAGGCGAACGCACACAAACGCTTCGGGCAATTGCTTTAGCCACTGTCATTCTGAGCCGCAGGCGAAGAATCTCGGGTGAATCTCTCGGCGGAGCAACGTGAGATCCTTCGGCCTGACAGCTTCAGGATGACAGTTATGCTTGTGGGGTGGGAGGGGGTCGAACCCTCACGCTGTCTCCAGCGACGGATTTTAAGTCCGTTACGTCTGCCGATTCTGCCACCTCCTAAAAATCGGCTTACGTGCTATCTTCTAAACGTTCTACCCGTACAGATGGGGGGCAACGGTCATTATTCGCGGCATTTTTGATGGTCCTTTGATAGTCTTAAGGCTCCGGATTTTTTACGGTTGGATTTTGTTCTATTTAAAACCCTTCTTCCATTAGTTCCCATCCACTTGAATACGATAGGAGGTGACACCCGAATAATCCGTACTAAAAAAAGTGTTTTCGAATGAACTTATTTGTCCTGGGGCTAAATCAGTACTGTTTACATATGTATAATCACAATCAACAACTTTTCCAGAACCATTATACAAGGTCATCACAGGGCTGACAAAAGTAACCGTTCTACTTTCATCGTTTCGGACTTGGCCAATAATTCTATAATCACCGTAACTTGGTAAATAAGTGCCACTATCATTGAGGACAGTCAATAATGGCAAAGGTTGTCCACCAGTCCAAAAATAAACTGGTTCAAATTCAAAGTACGAATATCCTGTTGGTAATTGTAATGAGAGATTAAAGCAGGTTTTGTCATATGCTGGCAAATACCACAAATATGTATACGTATAATCTGTGTCAACAAATTGTCCCGAACTATTATAGAAATTTGCTGAAATTTTTACGAACTCTAAATGATTCCCTGTATAGTTTAAAACCTCTCCAACTATATGTAAATAATCAATAGAATCTACATAAGTAGAATAATTGTTTAAAATTTGGACCCCAACAGGAATTGGTGTATTTATTAGTGTCGCCGTGGCGGTTGCGGTTGGCATTTCAGTTGCCGTTGGAATTATAGTAGGAGTGGCCGTTGGCAACGGTGGATAATCTTTCATCACTAACGGTAGATATACCGAATTTGAAATAACCAGAGCAAATGCCTTAGAAAATCCCAGAAGCAATCCCACAATCACAATAATAATTACTACAAGGGAGGCCCTACCATTGTTCTTGCTCATGTTTTCCCCTTTTCCCCATGTTGCAGAAAACTACTGCTTACTTGTTCACGAGCCATTATTGATGTTGAATGGCCGATTTTATTGAAATTATGGTAATTTTTTAGTTTGTATTATTATAGATCGTTCATAGGGGAAACACAACAAACAGTAACCAGATGTTAATATTGACCTTATACAACGAATAGTCTGTTTGATATTTATAAAACAGATACTGACGGACTTCGTAGTTTTATCTGTGGGGCGGGAGGGGGTCGAACCCTCACGATGTCTCCATCGACGGATTTTAAGTCCGTTGCGTCTGCCGATTCCGCCACCGCCCCAGGATGTGCTAATTGTAATCCATGCCGGTTAGGCGTCAAGGCTGGCCAGCCAGTTTTCAAATTCAGAAAGATTTCTTTGGTCATCTACGGAATTCGTGTTATAATCTCCCCTCGCGCTGGTTTCCAAATCAGTGCACGGCCTAATTGCAAAATTTTTGGAAGGATAGTTGCGATGGAAGATTTGCTCAAATCAATTGAGGCACCGGTTAACCCCAATATCCCAGATTTGCGCCCTGGCGACAGCGTCTCGGTTCACGTGAAAATTAAAGAAGGCACCCGCGAGCGTATTCAGGAATTCAAGGGCACCGTCCTTTATCTGCACAATGACGGTGTCAATTCCACCTTCACCGTGCGTCGCCTGGCGACCAACGGGATAGGCGTGGAACGCACCTTCCTGATCCGCTCCCCGCGCATCGACAAGGTCGTGGTGGAACGCCGCAACGAGGTTCGCCGTGCCCGCCTGTTCTTCTTACGCGGCCGCACCGGCAAGAGCGCCCGACTTAAACAAAAGTTCAACTAACCCGCATTCTCTTTTGCCCATTGAAAAGGGCGCAACCTGAGCTTCAGGCTGCGCCCTTTTTTCGGTATAATCCGCTTACACAGAGGTCACATGCCAAGCCCCATCATTGGAATCACTTCCAGCCGTACGATTGCCAAAGACCAGACCGTTACTATCTCACTGTCAGAGAAATACACCGAAGCCGTTCAGCGTGCCGGTGGCGTTCCGATTGTCATGCCCGCAACATTGGATGATTTCTCTCTGCGCGATCTGTTTGAGCGCCTGGACGGGTTTTTATTGACCGGTGGCGGCGACATTGACCCAGCCATCTTCAACGGTATGCCGCACCCTAACGTTTACGGGATCGATCATGCCCGCGATTTCTTCGAAATCGAATTAGTGCGCTTTGCTGCCAAGAACAATATCCCTTTCCTGGGCATTTGCCGCGGCGCGCAGGTGATCAACGTAGCATTGGGAGGTACGCTTTATACCGACATTGGCGCCCAGTTGCCTGATGCAGGGCGCCATGATTATTACCCGAATATCCCGCGCAACAAAATTGCGCATGTGGTCCGCATCCGCAAGGACAGCTTGTTAAGCAACCTGGCTGGAGGCGTCAAATTACCCGTGAACAGCCTGCACCATCAGGGTCTGGATGCCATCCCGCCTATCCTGACCCCCGTGGCTCACGCCACTGACGACCTGGTGGAAGCGGTGGAACTGAGCGATCATCCCTTTGGCCTGGGCGTACAGTGGCACCCCGAATGGCTGGTCGAGTCGCCGGGCAATCAAGCCATTTTCAGCGGGTTGGTCGAGGCGGCGCGGAACCACAAATGAGCGAGTCTGGCATTCCGGTCGGGGTATTCGATTCGGGGGTCGGCGGACTGTCGGTGCTACACGCCATCCGTTCTCTGCTGCCGGCGCAGGAATTGTTATATTTTGGCGACCAGGCGCATGTGCCTTACGGTCCGCGTTCGCTGGAGGAGGTGCGCGCTTTTTCGGAAGAAATAACTCGCTTCCTGCTGCGGCGCGGCGTGAAACTGATCGTGGTAGCCTGCAACACCGCTTCCGCAGCAGCGCTGCAACATCTGCGGCTGACTTTTCCGCAAGTACCGTTCGTCGGCATGGAACCGGCAGTCAAACCGGCAGCGGAAACCAGCCGCACCCACCGGGTGGGCGTGCTGGCGACTCCGGCCACCTTTCAGGGCGCATTATATGCGTCGGTGGTCGAGCGGTTTGCCAGCGGCACCACCATTTTCCAGGATACTCTGCCCGGCCTGGTCAATGAGATCGAGGCGGGCAGGCTGGCAGGGGCAGAAACACGCCGAATTTTAGAAAAAGCGCTGCGACCCATGCTGGCAGAACAAATCGATACAGTCGTGCTGGGCTGTACTCACTATCCTTTCGTTATCCCGTTGATTCAAGAAATCGTCGGTCCGTCGGTGCAGGTAATCGACCCGGCGCCGGCAATCGCCCGCCAGACTCGCCGCTTGCTGGAACAGCACGGTTGGCTGGCACAAGGCGCAGCAGCGGGCACGCTGCGCTTCGTTACCAGCGGCCCGGTCCGACCCTTTGCAAAAATCCTGCCACGCCTGTTGGGGGAAAGCGCCCCGGTGGAAGGGGTGCGCTGGAACGGCTCCAACCTGCCAGACTGAGCCGCCCGATAGCTGCCATCCTAAAACCCGCTGAAAAAGCGGGCGATTTGATATACTAATCCATAGAGGAGGTTCAACCCTATGGCTCGCATTGAAATCGAACTTGACCCGGTAATGCGCATCACCACTGGCGCGGTTGGTCAGCCCGGTCAGCGGGTTTTTTACCTGCAAGGACAGGACGATCATCAAACGGTCACTCTGCTGATCGAAAAAGCTCAAATTCAGACTCTTTCAGTAGGGGTGGAGCAATTTTTTAATGAATTGGATCAACGCCTGCCCGATTTGACGCCTGTCTCGGCTGAATATGTCGAAGAGGCGATGCAGATTGAGCCCCCGTTCGACCCGCTCTTCCGGATTGGCGAACTGGGTCTGGCGTACGACGCTGACCGCGATCTGGCCTGCCTGGTAGCCAATGAAATCCTCTCGGAAGAAGTAGGGGAGGAAGAGGCGGGCGTGGTGCGTTTCTGGTGCACTCGCTCTCAGCTCCTGGCGCTTTGCGCCTGGGGAGCCGAGTTGGCATCCCGCGGGCGCCCGCTGTGCCCGCAATGCGGCGAACCCATGGATCCATCCGGCCATTTTTGCCCCAAGAAAAACGGCCACAAACACTAAATATTTTTGGGGAGACCATATTAATCATGGCATCCCGCGCAGATTTAAAAACAACGCTGACCGCCCTGCAAAAAGGTGAAATTGATCTGGAAGGGCAATTGGAAGTAGGCTCGAACAGTACTTTTCTGGTAACCCTGCGCCACCCGGGATTTAAAGCCCGGGCAGTTTACAAACCGGAACGCGGCGAGCAGCCTTTATGGGACTTTCCAGAGGGCACGCTTTCGCGCCGCGAGGTGGCAGCTTTCCTGGTCAGCCACGCGCTGGGATGGGAGCTGGTACCGCCCACGGTTTACCGCCGCAGCGCTCCCCTGGGACGCGGTTCTCTGCAACTTTTCGTTGACCATGACCCTGGGTATCACTATTTTTCCTTTCGCCCCGAGCACCGGGCGCGCTTGCAGAAAGCAGCCGCCTTCGACGCCATCATCAACAACGCTGACCGCAAGGGCGGTCACGTCATCGTGGATGCCAACGACCATATCTGGCTGATCGATCACGGCGTTTGCTTCCACGAGGAAGACAAACTGCGTACTGTCATCTGGGATTTTGCCGGGCAACCGCTGCCGACTGACCTCTGTTCTGACTTGCTGCGCCTGGCGCAGCAGCTGACCCGGCCGGAACATAAAACCACCCATCTGTTGATCCAGCTTCTCTATGAGGCTGAAGTTCAGGCGCTTGCCAACCGTGCACAACGCCTGGTGGAAGTTGGCGCTTTTCCCTCCCCCCGTCCTGACCGCCGCCCCTATCCATGGCCGCCGGTTTAACTTCAGCGCATTCCAATGGCTTGCCCGCGCGCTTTAATCCGGCTATGATAGAGGTATCACACTAGCGGAGAACATAAACATGAAACAGATCGCCCTGGTTATGGTCGGGTTTGGCAATGTCGGGCAGGCGTTCGCACGCTTGCTGCTGCGCAAAAAGCCGGTCCTGGCTGAAAAATTCGGTTTGGAGTTCATCGTTACCGGCATCATCACCGGACGGCACGGCGGCGCAATCAACTCAGGCGGCATCAACCTGACTCGTGCCCTGGAGACCATTCAACGGGGGCAATCGCTGGACGTTCTCTCCGAGCAGCCTGTCCCAACCAACGTCACGGATTTTATTTTCTCCAGTTCGGCGGACGCCATGCTGGAGACTTCGCCGGTCAATCACCACACCGGCCAGCCGGCCATCGACCATATCAAAGCGGCGCTGAACAAGGGGATGCACGCCATCACAGCCAACAAGGGACCGGTGGTGCATGGTCTCGCCGAGCTGAATAAAATGGCGGCAATGCGCGGCAAGCGTTTCATGTATGAATCGACGGTGATGGACGGCGCGCCGATCTTCTCGCTCTTCCGCGGTCCGCTGCCAGCCGCGGATCTGCAGGGTTTTACCGGAATATTGAATTCCTGCACCAACTTCATTCTTGGCCTGATGGAAAAGGGCATGTCGCTGGATGAAGCCATTGTCGAAGGCCAGAAAATCGGCATCACCGAAACCGACCCCTCCGCCGATATCGATGGCTGGGATGCCGCCATCAAGGTGGCAGCGCTGACCAGCGTATTGATGGGCATCCCGCTCAAACCGCAGCAGGTGGATCGCACCGGTATTCGCGAGATTACCCCGGTAATGCTGCAGGAAGCGCAGCAAGCCAGCGAGCGCTGGAAGCTGGTATGCACCGTCAGGCGCGAAGGTCAACGCTTACTCGAAGCCAGCGTCAAGCCTGCGCGAGTTGCGCCGGGCTCGCCGTTGTACTCCATTGAGGGCACCAGCTCCTATGTCGAGTTCAAGCTGGACGTTCTGCCCGGGCTGGGAATCGTCGAGGGCAACCCCGGGCCGGACACCACGGCTTACGGCATGTTGGCTGATTTACTCAACGTTCTACGCGGACAATAAATGGGCGAAGCGTTTCTACTAGCCGGGGGCGACCTATCCCCTGCTGAAGATGGATTCCAGGGTTGGCTGGAAAACCAGCATTTGCACCTGGCCTGGCTGGATGAGATTCACCAGGTATCAGGAGTCCCAGCGCCGGATTCTCCGCCGACCATTCCTGTTTTTAACTGGCCGGTCGACTCCACCTCCGCTCATCGCCTGCTAAACTTGCTGATCGCAGACATCGAACTGGACAGGCGCGCGATGATCGGCTTGGTGATAACGGAAGCTGGCAATTCCTTTGGAATGGTGCTTGGGTCGCCGACAGCGCTGGGGCGGCGCAATTTATTGCCAGCAGCCAGGCTGTGTGCGTTCCCGCTGTCCATGGAAGTCGGCGCGGATCTGGTTCTGGATGAATTGAATAGTGGGCTGGCAGCCTGCGATGTAGAGCCTTCCCGGGTTTTCGCTTTTGCCCAATTGGAGCCGCTCTCCGAAACCCTCCGGCAGGCGGTGACCGCTTTGAACCCAGCCATACCGGTCAAAACCGCAACCGGAATGCCTGCGGCTTTGCTGGACCTGCTGCATTCTGCCCCAGCATCCGGCAGCGCCGGGTTGTTGGCGCAGCCGTCCGTTGGTCTGGTGACGGTAGTGGAAAAGATATGAGCCGCGTTTACCTGGCCTTGGGCGCCAACCTGGGTGATCGCATGTTGGACCTGGCGCATGCGCTTACCCTGCTGCCGCCTGCGGTGATGCTGCAGCGCTGCTCTCGGGTGTACGAAACGCCACCCTGGGGTTACCTTGATCAGCCAGACTTTTTAAATATGGTCATCGTGGGCGAAACCACCCTCGAACCGCTCGTGTTGTTGGACCGGCTCAAATTATTGGAAGAAAAAATTGGGCGGAAGAAAAGCGAGCGCTACGGCCCGAGGCTGATCGATCTGGATATTCTGTTTTTCGACGACCTTCAGTTGCAAAGCGAGCGACTGGAAATCCCCCACCCACGCCTTGCAGAACGTGCATTTGTGCTGGTACCGCTGGCAGACCTTGCGCCTGACCTGATGCATCCGACCACTCATCAGACAGTTCATGATCTTTTGGCGCAGGTTGATCGCAGCGGAATCGCTGTCGTCACGACTGTAGATGACGCCGCTCCGGGAGATATTGGGTTAGCGCTGCAGAGACACCCGGCGGCGCTGGATCGCTACCTGCGTTTGCCTCCTTCACACCAGCGCGAATATCTCAAATATATTCAAGAAGCCCGCAAGCCGGCCACGCGCCAGCGCCGCATTGCCTGGATGATCGACCGGCTGACTGAAGAAGGGAACCTGCCATGACTGCTAAAAGACTGGACTTTGGCGCGCGAACTTTTGTAATGGGTATTATTAACCTGACCCCCGACAGCTTCTCGGGTGATGGCTTGCTGGGCGATGGTGAATTGACCACCGCAGCACTGGACCAGGCGCGGCGATTTGTGGCAGCGGGCGTCGATATTTTGGATATTGGCGGCGAATCCACCCGCCCGGGCGCGCAACAGGTCACGGCTGACGAGGAAATCGCCCGTATCGTACCGGTCATTCACGCGCTGGCTGTAGCCGACCTGGATGTGTTGCTTTCGGTCGATACCTACAAAGCTGCTGCGGCCGAAGCAGCGCTCAAAGCCGGCGCACAATGGATCAATGATGTCTGGGGATTGCGCGCCGACCCGCAAATGGCGGCGGTGGCGGCCCACTACCGTGCCCCGGTGGTGCTGATGCACAACCGTTCCAAACCCGGCAATGCCGACCTGCAGCAGCGGCTGGGTGGGCGTTATGTCGGCATGCAATACGATGACCTGATCGCGGACGTGTCCCGCGAGTTGCTGCAAAGCGTGGAGATCGCCTTGCAAGCCGGGATTGCCCGAGAAGATATTATTTTGGACCCCGGCATCGGCTTTGGCAAAACGGTCGAGCAGAACCTGATGCTGCTGAACCGGCTGGATGCGATCAAGGCCCTGGGGTACCCGCTGCTGTTGGGACCTTCACGCAAGTCATTTATCGGCTATACCCTCAACTTGCCCCCCGACCAGCGCCTGGAAGGCACTCTGGCAGCCTGCACCATCGGCGTTCAGCGCGGCGCAGACATCTTGCGCGTGCATGACGTTGAACCCGTGGTGCGGCTGGCTCGCATGACGGATGCCATTTTGCGTTCCATGTAGGACAAACTTTAGTTTGCCGCGCGAACAGAGCTCGCGCCCAGCTCAAATTAACTCATTGCGTTGGGTTTCGTGGTTTTTGTAGGGCAAACTTTAGTTTGTCTCGCGAACAAAGTTCGCGCCCAGCGCCCAAATTAACCCATTGTGTTGGGTTGAGGGGCTTTCCAAAGCGCAAAGGGGCTAGCTTTCCTGGCCCCTCAACCTAACCTACCTTGCTGGCAAGGTTCGTGGTTTTTGTAGGACAAACTTTAGTTTGTCTCACGAACAGAGTTCGCGCACTGGCGTGACTTCTATAACTGAAGGCTGCGCTACAATATTACTTCTTCCTCTTGCGCCAGCCAGGATCGCTTCCAGGCATATAAAATCCCCAAGTACAGAACCATAACGATTACCAGCTGCACAAGCGCCAGCAGCGGATCATATACCTTGATATTAAATAGCGCCGGTGACGGCAGCGCCGTGTTGGGAAACGTGACCAGCAAGGTGGCATACAGGTTATTGGCTGCGTGCAGCCCAAGCGCCATCTCCAAACCACCGCTTTTGAGGGTGACCCAGCCTAACAACAGACCGATCCCGAGGTACAGCGGCAGCGTCAGCAGCATCCCGTACGCACCGACTTCCGGGTTAAGACCGTGCAGTGCCATGAACACCACTGCCGGAACGATGAGCGGCAGCCAGATCTTCTGACTGAAACGTCCCATCCACTGCGTCAAATAGCCGCGGATGATCAACTCCTCGGTTGAAGTCTGCACCGGTACAAGGACCAATGTTAGCAGCAAGAATGGAAAAAATGCAGCCGGATTGAAGTTAAAGCTGTAATTTGCCGGATCGATCAGCCAGAGAACCAGATCACTAGCGCCTGCCAGCACAAACCAGATTGCTCCCGATAGCAAAACTTTGGCCCACGAAAATCCCCCGCCCGGATGCAGCAACGACATCAACCCGCGTTTATGCAGCAGCTTCAGGCCACCCCATAATGCCAGTAAGGCAAATGGAAAGGGCAGCATGGTCAGGAGCAACATGGTAACGTTCGAATAGGTGGTGATATCCGGGCTGCCTTCGACGGCAATAGCTACCACAGCCAGAATCACCCCGGCGCCTAACGAAAACCAGAGAATAGCAAAAAAGGTCAGTAGATAACGCCAGAATTGATTATTTTCGCCGCGCGCGGGGTCAATATAAGAGAGTTTCATGGACATTGGTCCTATAACAGGCTGCGAATCGGTTAAAAGTCTGGACACAGGATCGTACGCCCCAGTATACCCGTTTCAAGGAAACATGTTTTCAGAAATAGCACAAATATTGTCATTCTTGACCGGGACGCTTTATTTTTACATCAATTTTCCTTATACTGATGGTAATTATGGAGCAAATCGAACGCCCATTTTTGCCTGCCGCTCTGCCTCCACCTGCGTTACCGCTGGCGCGTTATCTGCCGCCGCTGCCGGAGGGTATGGTCGCGCGCTGGTTGACAGAAAATGTCTCGCCGGGTTCCTGGGTGCTGGATCCCTTCGGCTCCACGCCGCTGGCAGCACTGGAAGCTGCCCAAGCCGGTTACCGCATTCTGGTCGCCAGTAACAACCCGATTCTCAGTTATATGCTGGAAATCCTGGCGGCTGCGCCGCCAGCCCGAGAATTTGAAGCAGCTATTGCCGCCCTGAGCGAATCGCGACGCGGTGAAGAACGCCTGGAACGTTATCTGCATGGACTATACAGCACCCCCTGCCCGGTGTGCAGTCAGACCGCCCAGGCAGTGGGATACATCTGGCAGCGTGAGCAAATTGCGCCGGTGAAGGTCCGGTATCACTGCCCGGCCTGCGGCAGCGACGGCGAAAAGCCCTTTGCACCTGCCGACCAGGAACAACTGGTGGCAGCCGGAAGTGACGCCATGTCCCGCTCGCGGGCGCTCTCGCGCATTTTGCAGGAGGGTAATGAGGAGCAGCGCAGCACGGTGGAAGAAGCGCTCAAAACCTACCTGGCCCGCCCGCTGAATGTGTTGAGCATGCTGATCAATCGCAGTGAAGGTCTGTCTTTACCGCCGGAACGCAAACGCCTGTTGACCGCATTGCTGATCAGTGTTTGCGACGAAGCCAATACGCTTTGGCCCTGGCCGGCAGCGCGACCTCGACCGCGCCAGTTGATCGTCCCGCCGCAATTCCACGAAAACAACCTGTGGCTGGCGCTGGAACAGGCCGTGGCTGACTGGAGCGGTCAGCCTGCCCCGGTACCGCTCACCCATTGGCCGGCATTTCCCCCGGAGAGTGGCGGGATTTGCCTGTTTCAAGGTCGTATCAAATCTCTGCTGCCGCTGCCAAATGACGTACAGCCAGCCGCTATTCTAAGTGCTGTACCACGACCAAACCAGGCCTTCTGGACACTGTGTGCCCTGTGGTCAGGCTGGTTGTGGGGCCGCGATGCGGTCACCCCACTGCGCGGCGCACTCGAGCGTCGCCGCTATGACTGGCACTGGATGACCCATGCACTGCACAGCGCGCTATCGGGGTCCAATCAGCGCCTTGCAGCCGGCACGCCCTTCTTTGCCATCGGCAGCGAGCTGACCCCAGGTTTCCTGCTTGCATTGTTGAACGCCCCGGTCGCCGCCGGTTTTGGCCTCGAAGGCCTGGCTGTCAGCGGAGAAGAAAACCTGGCGCAATTTTGGTGGCGTTCCGGGATTTCTGCCGTCCCGCCGGCTAAAAGAAGTCCCAAGCTCATCAGCCGCCAGGCAATTCAATCTTATTTAAGCCGGCGCGGCGAACCTGCCAATTACCTCTCTTTGTATACTACCTCGCTGGCAGGGTTGGTAAGCGCCGGGCAACTGCCGCGCGATATCGACGAAGTTGGCAGCGATCTGATGGCTCGCACCCAGTCCACACTGGCAGAACTACTGGAAGACCGTTCTTTCCTGGTGCGATTTGCTGGCAAAACCAGCTCCGAAGAGGGCGGCGTCTGGTGGCTGGCAGAACCGACCGATTCTGAGATTCCGCTGGCTGACCGCCTGGAACGCGAGGTGGTCAATCTTTTGACCCGCCGCGATGAAGTCTGGCGGCAGGAGGTGGACGAGGCGATTTACCAGGCTTTCCCAGGTCTGTTGACGCCTTCCGCCGAATTGATCGAAGCCTGTCTGAACTCCTACGGTGAAACTGCCGGAAACCAGCCTATGCTATGGCGATTAGCCGGGCAAGAGCAGCCCGCCGCCCGCCGGGGGGATCTGAAATTAGCCGCAACGCTGCTGGCGCGCCTGGCGGAAGGTCTGGGGTACCAGGCGATGGGGGAAGATCCGATTCAATGGCAAGATAAGAACGGAAAACCCGCCTACCTGTTCTTCGTCATGGCTTCCAGCCAGATCAGCCGCTTTGTATTGGAACCACAACCCGTGCCCGTGAGCCGCTGTGTCCTGGTGCTGCCGGGTGGACGTTCTACGTTATTGAACTTGAAACTGCGCCGCGACCCGCGCCTGAATGCTGCTGTTGAAAGCGGTTGGCACATCCTCAAATTCCGCCACCTGCGTCAGTTGGCGGGGATGGCTAACCTGACCCACGCCCTGTGGGAGGAACTGCTGGACGGCGATCCGCCTCGTTGGGAGGAAGCCACCCAGATCGCGATGTTCTAGCCAGTTTTACCCAACCGTGGTCAACAACCAGGACACTGGCGTCAAAGGCGTCTCTGTCGGCGTTTCAGCGGGGGAGCTTGCGGAAGTCGGGGTAAGCGTTGCAGTCTGGGAGGCGGTTGAAGACGGGGTAAGCGACGCTGTCAAAGAGCTGGTTGAGGTCAATGATGCGGTTGGTGAAAATGTCGCTGTGGGCGTGGGCGTGGCAGTGGGCATGGGGGTGGGCGTCAGCGTCGGCGTATTGGTGATCGTCGGTGTACTGGTAGAGGTCGGAGTTCTGGTTGGCGTGGTAGTCGGCGTAGCAGTGGGCGTTGGCACCTGTAAATTGAGGTGCAGTTTGCGCACGGCGTACGTGTCGTGATCGCTGGTCAGGTAAATGCGCAGCGTCACACCGCCCGCCCGGACTGTGTTAAGATCCCAATCCATCAGAAACTGGGGCTGGTCGGATTGCGGGCCGCCCAAATATAACAATTCCCAATCGGCCGGGTCGTCGCCCAGCCCGTATTCCAATTTGTAATCCTTGTAAGCCGTAGGCACCTTGATCAAGGCGTAAATTTGCAGCGGGGAAGTGGTGACCGTCTGCCAATCGTTCAGGCCAGCGAACAAAATCAACGGGCGTTGGTCTTCCACCGTGCATTCGCGTTCTGGGGTAAAGAAAATCGGCTGCTCGAACCCGTTGCCTGTTGTCCAATTTCGGCCCTCTTCAGTCTCGAGCACCCATTTGACCGCGCTTTGATCGGTGATGTTGAGTGCAAACTTATCTTCGACATAATCCGGGCAGGCAGAGGATGCAGTCAGGCCAGTCCAGGTGTCAATGCGCACCTTTTTCCACAAATCCTGTTCCTTTGGCGCCGGCATCTGGTCATAGGCGAAGACTTCAGTTTTCTGTGACGGGCACCATTCCGAAGGTTCCGCGCCGGAAATCGCACAAATGACGCGATCCAACACCCCTGCCGGACGGACAAAGGCTGAATAATTCCCGCCAGTCAACTGTTGGGCAGCAATTTTGATGAACTCTGACCAAATCGGGGCAGCCCCGGTCAAACCGGTGGTGTTCTGCATGGGTGTGTAATCCGCGTTTCCTACCCATACCCCTACTACCACATCCGGGGTGTAACCTACTGTCCAATTGTCGCGATAGTCGTTGGTCGTACCGGTTTTGGCTGCGGCAGGAAAGCCGACATTCAAAACCGAGTTGGCGCCAAACATCGGGGTTCGAGCATCGTTATCCGACAGAATCGAACTGATCAAGTACGCGTGTTCAGCGCGTACTACTTGCTCGCTGGCTGGCGGCTGATATTCGTAAACCACATTACCTTTGAAGTCCACGATTTTGGTAATCGATACGGACGGCACCTTGCGGCCTTCGTTGGCATAAACTGCGTAGGCGTTGGTCAATTCCAGCAAGGATACGTCACCGCCACCCAGGGTCAGTGACAACCCGTAATCGGAGCGGGTGAGCGAAGTGATGCCCAGCCGTTTGGCATATGCAATAAACCCATCCTGCTCGGGGGTGATGGTTTTGTCGTATATTCCAACAAATTGCAGCGCTTTCACCGCCGGGATGTTGTATGAATTTGCCAACGCAGTGCGCACGGTCACGGGTCCGTGGAAGCGTCCGTCATAATTGACTGGCTGGTACGGCTCGCGCTGGTCAGCCGGGTCACCTGAAGGCGGGAAACCGGTTGGGACATCCCAAATCAGGGTGGAGGGCGTCCAACCTTTTTCAAATGCAGCCCCATAAGTCAGCGGTTTAATCGCTGATCCGGGCTGACGCGGACTGACGGCCATATTAACTTGCCCCGAGATGGCTGCATTATAAAAATCGGGTGAGCCAACCATCGCCAGGATTTCACCGGTTTTCGGGCTCATGGCGACTAGTGCGCCGTTACGGGCATTGTTGGCTTCCAGCAAGCCCACTTGTTCGCGCACCAGCCGTTCCGCCTGCTCCTGCAGCGACGGATCCAGAGTGGTATATACGGTAAAACCCGAGCGGTAGATGGTGGCCGGGTCGTACATGCTCTCTAATTGTGAGCGCACGTAATCCACCCAATGTGGGAAGCGAATGGTACCGCTTTGCTGAACATAAACATAGGATTCCATTTCGCGCACCGCATCGACTGCTGTCTGCTGGTCAACGCATACCGGGTTGGCAGATGTGCTGACGTAGATGCAATCCCGCTCCTGGCTGAGCTGGTACATCAGTACGATCACGGTCTGGAAGCGCCCCATCGTGCCTTCATAATTAGACTCGATATCATACACCACCGGCGACTGCGGAATCCCGGCTAAAAATGCGGATTGTCCCAGGGTGAGTTGGTCGGCTGAGGTGTTGAAGTAAGTCTCGGCCGCAGCTTCAACGCCGTAGGAGAGTTTGCCGTAGTAATACTCGTTGAGATACAGCTCCAGAATTTCTTCCTTGCTGTAGCGGCGGGTCATTTCAGCCGCTAATACGATCTCACGTGTTTTGCGTTCCACAGTTTGCTGGTAGCGTTCGTCCGGGCCAAGCAGCAGCGACCGCGCCAACTGCTGAGTAATCGTCGAGGCGCCGGATGCAATCCCGCCGCTGGTATAGTTTTGCACCATCGCACGGGCAATGGCTACCGGGTCGAAACCGGGATGCGTATAGAAATCTTTATCTTCGGTCGCCAAGGTGGCGGCAATCAAATAAGGACTGATTTTTTCCAGCGGTACGAACGTGCGTAAACCAGCGCTTGGATCGATGATTTCGTAAATCGTATTCCCGTTGCGGTCAACGATGCGGGTGGTTTCGAACTGGGAAGCCTTGGAGCGTAAATCGTCAACGCTTGGCAGGCTGGCGGCAATGCTGAAGTACTTGTAGACCATGAACGAGCCGACCCCCAGGCCAGCCATGACCAGCAAGAACAACAACACAATAAAGATGCGCAGTAAGCACCCCACCGGTCGTTTCCAACTGCTGCCATTGGTTGGCGGTTCGGGGGGAATGACGGGGGGAGGCGGCGGAACACCCGGGCGCTGCACTTTAACGCCCGGTCGGGTTGGCGGTGGAACCGGGCGCGACCCGGTAACGGGGCGAGTTGAAGAGCGCGTAGCCTGCGTTTCCGCTGAACGTGCATGAGATAACGCTGCCGGGGTCACCCGGGTGGCGTCCACGTCCACCTCTTCCACGCGCTGCGGCAGGTGTGCCGGATCGCTGCTGAAAGGCGGCGGTGGCGTCGGAGTACCGCCTGCGCCGAGCGGGCGTGTACCACTGGCAAGGGTTTGTTCGTCAAAGGAGGAGGGCGGCGTTTTTTTGAGCGGTGAAGGTTCACCCGGCAGGCTCGGGACGGTTTGGTCAGGGTCAAAAGGGGGCGTGGGCTCTTGCGGGGATTCCATTTCCTGACCGTACCAACCGCCGGTTGATTCCGGTGAGCCAGTCGGGTGACGCATCAGCGCCGCGGTGTCCAAAGGTTGGGTGGGTTGCATGTCCGGAGATATCTCCGGTTCGATAGCTTGAGTTTCAGCCTCCGCCGCATCCGGCGGGTAGGGAATTCCAGGTCTGGTGACATCTGCTGCCAGCTCCGTGGGAACTGTCAGATCGTTCTGCGTATCCATTGGAACGGTTTGATCACCAGCGTTTTCAGCCGGTAAAGGAGGCTCTATCTCTACCGGTACAGTCTGGTCCGTCGGATTATCCTGGGTTTCAGGTTGGTCTTCTTTGTTTTGCAGGGGTAGCGTGTTTTCTGAATCATTCGACCGGCGCAGAGGGCTGCCAGGTTGGGTTGATTCCGGGTTGTTTTTCGGAGAATCGGATTCGGGTTTGGGTTCGTCCATGGAGAAAGCTGTAAGTCCTGATAATGGCGTTTAATAAGATAAGAATGCTGCAATATTGATACCACACAATGATAGAACCTGCCAGTTAGGCCCGCTTTACAAAGCCATGACGCTTTGGTGAATAAAAAGTTCCGCTGCTGCAAATCCTGCATAACAACAGGCGGGCTGGCATGGCGAGGAACGAAGCCGTCTACCTCAGTCGTACCAACTGCTTTTCCATGAAATTAGGAAAGCGGTCACTCAAACGTAGATTGCTTCCTGCGTCGCAGTGGCAACAGATCGCAAAGACAAATAGACAAAGCGGTCATATCCTGCAACTTATGACCCGTTAAAAAGCACCAATATTTCCTCGGGTTGATCGAATATGATATTCGGGGCATGCGTGCAGAACATTTCCGCAGCGGTACACCCCCAGGTGACCGTGCCAGGTTTTGACAAGCGATGCTGTTCGGCCAAGCCATCAATTTTATGGGCAGAATAAAGAAATCCTGGTTCGAATTGGACGAATTGAACGCACCAGCCTGTACGTAGGGTAAGCTTCAGCTTGCCCATTCAGCCTGGACAAGCTAAAGCTTATCCTACAATGGCCCATCGCTTAAAACAGCGCCAATATTTCCTCGGGCTGATCGAAAATGGCATACGGGGAGTGCGCGTGGAACATTTCCGCCGCCGTATAACCCCAGGTGACCGCGCCAAAGGCAATACCGGCCTGCTGCGCGGATTTAAGGTCGCGCACCTCATCACCCAGGCATAACGCCTGGTTGGGTTGGGTGCTGGTTGCCTTAAGCACTTTTTCGAATTTGGCCTTTTTGCCAAAGATCGATACGCCGCATTCGAAAACCTCAAAATGCGCGGCATTGCGCGGCCCCAACACTTGACGGATATTCTGCTCGTCGTTGGATGAGACCACTGCCAGTTTGATGCCCGACTCGATCAGTGTATCCAGTACCTTTTGCATACCATCCACCAGCCGGATATTTTCGATCTGGCTGGCCATTTCCTTTTGGACGTGACTGCCGATCCGCACCATTTTCCAAATGGGGATTTTGAATTCCCGGGAAATGGAGTGAATATCCACCTTGCGCAACTGCTCCAGCGCCGATTTTTCCAGCCGCGGCAGCTTAAAGCGGATTGCCAGCTCATCGAAAATCGACAAAAACCACGGGTACGAATCCGCCAATGTGCCGTCAAAATCAAAAATCACCAATTGGTAAGCCGGGTGGGTGGTTGAAAGTTCAGCCATGAAGTGCATTCTACCCGAGGAATGGATTTTGCGCTTGTGAAATAAAGATAAAATCCATTTAATCCCCGCCGACGGGATATTCAATCGTCCCGAAAGGGAAAACGATACGGAGGGGGCAGAAAGACATTTGCTGCCAGACGGTAAAATCCTTCAAGGACGCGAACATTTTGACCTCAAGACAGCAGCCACAACCTGACCGAATCGGACCAATTTCGCGGTAGAATTGGGCGTTCTCCCGATCAGATTTCCTCAGCTTTACTGCTCTATACCGAACCTGTTCGCTGACGCCAGGGTTAGTTAATATATCCTCATACGGAGTATGGATTAGATGAATAAAGCGATGCTTATTTATAATTCGAAGGCGGGGAACGGCGTCGCCGCCGGCAAACTGGTTCATGTTCAAGAACTTTTGCGCCAGGCCGGGATTGATTTTGACCTGGTCATCACCGACCGTCCAGGGCATGCCATCCAGTTGGCTCGTCAGGCTGGCGAAGACGGATATGCAATCGTCATTGCCGCCGGAGGTGACGGGACCGTCAATGAGGTGGTAAACGGATTAATGCAGGCGAAATTGAACGGCAACGGCCGCCCGGCGCTGGCGGTACTGCCGGTAGGGCGCGGAAATGATTTTGCGTACGGCGTTGGCATCCCCCAGGAAATTGCCGATGCGGTGAACGTGTTGGCTGGCGGTCACCGCCGCAAAATCGATCTTGGCCGTTTTGTCGGAGGAGACTATCCTCAGGGACGATATTTTGCCAACGGCGTTGGGCTGGGGTTTGATACCGTTGTCGGGTTCGAAGCTGCCAAAATCAAGTGGCTGCACGGAGCAGCTTCTTATCTGGCAGCGCTGGTGCGGACCATCTTCTTGTATGCCAAAGCTCCGGTATATGAAATCGTGATGGATGGTGAAACTCTGCGCCAACCCTTTCTGATGGTTTCGATCATGAACGGGCGGCGCATGGGCGGATCATTTTACATGACGCCAGACAGCGACCCGGCAGACGAGACTTTCGATCTCTGCCTGGCCGGGCAGGTCGGCCAGTTAGCCATCCTGCCGCTGGCGATAAAATTTTTTAGCGGCACACAGGCTAAGCATCCGGCGGTACGCATGGCAAAAGCGCGGCAGATTAGTGTGCGGGCTATTCAGGGCGCCATACCGGCGCACGCAGACGGCGAGACCATCTGCACGGCCGGGCAGGAATTGTTTGTTGAGCTGATTCCTGGCTCACTGGAAGTCATAACCATCCCGGACGGGGGCGCGGCATGAACCGTAGAGCGCGCCTGATGAATTGGTTTTTGCGGCTTGTTTTTCAGGCTGTCTGCCGCATTGACCTTGAGGTAATCAAGAAAATTCCCACCAGCGGTCCTTTAATCGTAGTCTGCAATCACATTAATTTTTTGGAAGCGCCGGTGTTGTTACCGCATTTGGATAACCCTGTGGTCACCAGCGTAGCCAAAAAGGAAAGTTGGAAGAATCCGCTTTTTAAATTTCTCTTTGATCGTTGGGAGATTATCCCCATTGACCGGGATGCGGTGGACCGCGAAGCTTTCCGCCGCTCGCTGGCAGCGCTCGACCAGGGGAAAATTTTGGTCGTCTTTCCAGAGGGTACGCGCAGCAAGGACGGTCGCATGCTGCCGGGCAAGCCGGGAGTGGTCACCATGGTAATGCGCAGCGGCGTGTCCATCTTGCCGGTTGGCTTTCACGGGTACGAAAATTTTTGGGAAAACTTGAAACGCCTGCGCGCGACGGATTTTCATATCGCTCTGGGTACGCCCTTTCACATCCACTTAAATGGGGATGCACCCTCGCGGGATGTACGCCAGGCTGTGACCGATGAGATTATGTATAAGATTGCCGAGCTGCTGCCGGAGCGCTACCGCGGGCACTACCAGTTCAATGGCGCGGTGAATTACCGTTATGCCGTAGCGGATTGACCGCGTTAAAATACCCTGCGCTATAGTCGCCCAACGCTTTTGTCACCCAGCGCAACCGCAGGTTGGATTACCCGCACCCACAGGGCACCCTGTGGGTGCGGGCGTGGCGCAGCGGCTCTTTTTTAGATCCAATACGCAGCCCAAAATCCAACAATCTCGGCTACTGATGCTTTAACTGGCAATTCAGCATCCAGTTGATGCCGAAACGGTCGGTGACCATGCCAAAGCGGGCGCCCCAAAAAGTTGTATCCAGTGGCATGGTGACGGTTCCGCCGGCAGCCAAAGCGTTGAACAGCCGGTCTTGCTCGTCCACATCGGTCAGATCCACGCTCAAGGTGACCATGTTGCCTGGTTCCGCCACGAAGCCCGGCATGCCATCCGACGCCATCAAATGGACATCCTCCGCTTTGAAGTTGGCGTGGATGATGTTATTTTTGAACCTCTCCTCGACCTCCATATTGGCTTCGGCAAAGGTTTGCAGGGACAAGATTTCACCCATGAAGGTATCTTTGTAAAAGTAAATCGCCTCGCGGCAGTTGCCGGCGAAATTAAGGTATGGATTCAAACTTTTCATGGCGTTTTCTCCTGGAATTTTTAAGATGTGTTGAAACAGATCTGGCTCGCAAGGATTTTAAATATACCCCGAATGAACGCCAATTACAACAATGTTTATATAATAACTCAAAGTTATTTGAACTGAGAACGTCAATCAATCGTTGGCAATTCCGCACTGATTTGCGGATTTAGCGCTGCGGCCGGCACATTCTCTGCCCGCTCTTTGGTTAATTTCATGCGTTTACCGAAATATATGCCCAGCCAAATACAGGCGGCCAAGACATTGCCCATCCGCCAGCCGATCGGGCCGACCCAGTTTGCGAGCAGGGGCGTCCAGGAAACGAACCAGGTTACGACCATCCAAATGGGATTCATCCTTGCCAGGGATGGCATGAGCAAAATGAAGTGATAGGGGAACAAATGGGGCGTTACAAAGCTGCCGGCAGCCATGAGTAAATCTTCATCGCCGCGAGACAGCCACAACAAGGGCAAAGCGATGAAGATGCCCCAAGGGAACATAGATATATCTTGCACCCATTCCACCCGCCAATCCGGTGTTAATGTATTCATGAAGTTGAGCGGCCACAATCCCCAGATTGCCAGTGAAATCAACCCCCAAACCACCCCCGCAACGATGGAACTCTTTTTCGCAAGCAAAGGCTGCGAGCTGCGGTTTCATGGCTGCCAGCGGAACGCCCCACGGTAGGAGCAGCAGCCCGGCCAAAACCAGGCCGTCCAGATTTCCCAGATAGAGAACCCACATGGTCGGCAGGGACAAGACCGCCAGCGCAATTGGCCAGGGAGAGCGGTTGTACCGGAACGCCCGGTAAATGATTGCAAATAATGTAATGGCTACAACCAGCGGCCAATTTAAAAATTTTAGAATGACGGGTGTCCAGGGGGTCCAGACCGGACTCACTGCTCCTTTCGAAAAAAATATGACCCAATCGAACCCTTGCGGCAAGAACAGACCAACAACATAGCAAAATCCAAAAAGGGAGGCCCAACCAAGCCATTTTCTCCATGAGGTCTTTTGTTCAGCCAGATATTGTTTTATCTGCATTTTTATCCTGTCCTCATCCGTTCATGATTTTGCAAAACCACATATCCGCTATTTTAATCAAAAATCATTCCTCAACCCCAGTGGCAGGCTTTAATGTTATTGGCAATATGCCTTGACGGCTGCCGATGCATGAATCCATGGCTTCTGGGATAGGATGACCCGATTGGGTTGTGAACCAGCCAACGAAAGGTGCAACACCACCAGACTTAACTTGCTGCCGGTGGTTATCCCTCAGACATCTTTCGCGTGCTCGATCGCGTGGACGATGATCAACTTCAAATCTGCCAATGGCAGCGGTTCGGAATTCCTGAAATTCAGGCTGCCTTTCCCACCTTTAACTTTTGGGTGCAGTGCTCTAAATTCAGCCAGGTGGCCGGGCCCGTTGGTATAAATCGAGACGCCGCCCTTCCAAAAGCCCAACCCGACCCACCCCGATTTGGCCTTGTAGATCGGGATTCCGTAGGAAATGGCGGTGGTTGCTTCAGGGCATAGTTCCATGACCAGAGCATGCATCTGGTTGAAGTAAGCTTTGCTGGCCTCGGGTACGGCATCAGAAAAGCGCTGAACATCCGCGTTCATCCTGCCTCCTGAATATTAACCACTGCATAAGAACCCGCTGAGGTGCAGCTAATTGTCCATTGCACGTATGGTTATGATAGAGAATTATCGCTGGATTTTCAAGCTATTGATCCGAAACCTGAAGATTTCATCGACATTTTAACTGTAAATCACGTCGTTATCGCCAACCTTTTCGACATCCCAACACAGAAACGGCAGCTCCCCCGGAATTTACCCGGGGGAGCTACTGCCATGACCCGGAACTTCAACCGTTAATTGCTGCTGCTAAAGAAATCCTTCAGCGTCTGCGTATAAAAATCCGGCGTACTGATGTAAGGGAAATGGCCATTATCAACGGTCACAACCTGCGCGGCGGGGTAGGTGGTTTTCAACTGCTCACGCAAACTGGCTTCCACCAGGGGATCGTTGCTGGCCTCGATGATCAATAATGGGATCGCAGTATCGGTCGGCGGGTAAAATTTTTCCACGATGCAGGCGTACCGCGCGGCAACCTGGGCTTTACGCATCCGCCCGGCGCTGATTTCATTCAAAAAGGCCAGCGTCATCTCATCATTTCCGGAGGCGGGATAAATACTGCTGGCAAAGCTGCCGCGCAGAACTTTTATCACCAGCCATTCAGGCAGGTAGGGGATCAGGCTGCCGATGGCGCCGTTCTTCTCTTTGATCAGGTCGTTAGGCGGAAAGGTGTTGGCAAGCACCGCCTTTTCAATCCGGTCCGGGTTACGGCTGACCAGGTACTGGGCAAAATAGCCGCCCAGCGAAGTACCAACCACATTGAATTTGTCGACCCCTTCCTGAGCGAGGATCGCCAGCAGGCCGTTCTCCATTTTCGCCAGCGAAGCGGCAGCCGGGTAAGTGACAGTAATGACCCGGTAGTTGACCTTGAGCGTTTCGATCTGCTGCCACCAGATGTCGTAGGAGCCGGTCATGCCGTGCAGAAAAACAATCGTTTGTGGGCCGGAGCCGGTCGAAAGATATTCCCACTTCAGCCCGTCAACCTCCAGCGACGCCGGCGGGTTGTTGCTCCGGAATGCTTGAAGGCTTTCCACCTGGTCGGCTGGAGCCAGGCTGTACACCTGGGTAAATTCCTGGCGGGGAACCGGCCAAAAATAAATGCCTGCCAGGATAAGGATGATCAATAGGGGAATAAGAATAACGCGTCTCATAGCAACCTCGATGAAATATGGATGTGGTTACTGCTATGAAACCCCTGATGGCGATTTTGGTTGCCCCTCAGGCTGCAGCTGGCGACCTGACAAGCAAGGTAGGAATATGAAAGCCAAGCACGCCAACCGTCATGGCAATGAAGAAAAAGGGGCTGCCCGCCTCGATGGGACGAAAGAAAAGGTAGGCCACCAGCAGCGGCCCAAGAACCCCGATCACGGTGCTGGCCAGGCGGCTTTTCCATAACGGACTGACCTTGAGCCAGCGCCAGCGAATCGCTGCCCAGCCGGTCAGGAAAATGCCGGCGAAAAAGCAAATCGCCAGCAGCAGGAGAAACACCGCCGGTTGCGAATTGAGGTAATCTCCCATAGTCGGGAAAATCAACGAGACGATGAGGGTGATCGCCTGTGCCATGATGAACTGCAACAGGATCACCACCAATAAGACAACGATGTTTCCGCTGGTTGGTTTGTTTTCCATTTGCCTGTTTCCTCCCATACTGAAAGCAATCGAATCCGTTTAATTGTAAGTCGATATTTTACCAGCCGCGGTTATTTTCTGCCCCGGGTTTTCACCATCACAGGTCGCTCACTGGCTGCCCACATTCACAGATCATCCGGTGGGTGGGGCAATCTGTGAGCGAGCCTGTCAAAGCCAGCGCCCTCCAATCCGTTCCGATGATCCTTCCCGGGGGAGGGTTGTTTCCCTGTAACCTTATGTTTCTTTTGGTATCAGCGCCCGGAATTGATCAGCCGTTGAAAAATCCCTGAAATTTCAGTATCATACGCGATCAATAATAAAAGCCCCGCAAGGGTCAAGCAAATTGCAATAAAAATGGTCTGATTCCGACCAGATGGACGGCCACGCTGCAATTTAAAGATTCGCTTCCGGGCTGCCGCCAGGTCCCTTGGAACGGCATATTGCACATTTTTCACACGCGCCTTGGGGTGCGCCACGCAGCGCCGTTCAGAGGTTAACTCGACAACTGCCTTGCAGCGCAGACAATAACCGATTGCGTTGGCCTTGCCCGTGGTCAATAATTCTGTGAGTTGCTCGGCTACATTTGGCTTGCCAGCTTCTACTTTTTGCATGACAGCCAATTTTCCGGCAAGCATGTCGGCAGGGATGACATACTCGACCTCGCGCCCCTTTGTTTTCGGATGGTTTGGGCAATGCTCATCTTTGTCCAAAACATCAACCGCGTTGCACTTTGGGCAGTATCCGATAGCCAGCGCTTTGCCCGAATATAAAATCGTTTGAATTTGGGAGGAGCGACGGCCCGCGGCATACGTACCCGAATCGGCGCCGGTGAACATTTTTACCGCATCGGCTTCACCCTTGAAAGCGTCTTGCGAAGTGGCAAGCACCAGGCGGTCGCGAGCGGCATCCTCTGCAAAACCGACCTTTTCGTATAATTGTGCACGCTGCTTTAATAGATTGCTCTGCTCTTTATCAGGCGCGATCTCCATAGCGCTTTCCACATCCTCCAGCGCCTGCCACGGGTTGAAATTGATATGCCGTTTAGCACGGTTGATGTACTTGACATATTCCGGAGTTCTGCGGAGGGGTACGACAATCGCAGTGATGAATGCGATAACGGTTGCCAGGCCTAATACAACCGGATTCAAGAAGGCACCCAGGAACGGGATATCGGGAGCCGAGCCCGGGTTTTGAATATAAAAGCGGTATAGCAGGTACCCAAAAAAGCCGGCCGCAATGAGCATGGAGATGAAGGTGGTGAAACGGGCTCCTGCGCTTTCGCTTGGCAGCAGCTTAGCATCGCACCGCTGACAGCGTACTGCGCCGGATGGGTTTTCCGCTTTGCATTTCTGACAATGAATGCGGGCCTCTCCGCGTACCGGCGCTGGCGTTGCAATCTCAGCCGAATCCATTACGGACGCTTCGGGTTGTGCAGTTTCAACCGGCGCCGTTTCCATCGTCACTGCGGGAACATTTTCTGCTGGTTGGACTGCTTCTGCCTGAACCGCAACGGGCCGTACATTGGCCGGCGCCGATTCAATTTCAGCGAGTGGTGCGTCGGCCGGTTTAGCCGCCAGGGTCTGCGCAATCTCTACAAAACGGAGACAAGGATCGGCAGATTCGTCCCCCAGCACTGCCAGGAGCGGTCTGGGCCAGGATTCAACGGCAAAAGCCCGGCATCGGTTGATATTCGGAACATAATTTATGCATACTGGGCACTGCACTGGATTGAATGGCACGTGTTGAGCGATTTGCATAGACATTTCAACACCTCTTTCATTGGTTTTGACTGGCTCGTTTTCCCGGCGATACACTTTGGCAGAGGTGCTTAAATATCAAGAACGCCGCTGGACGCAGGCCGCCAACCTTAATTTTCCAACTTTGGCTATTCATTCTCCCCACCCCGTACCTATAGTTCAATTGTATACGTAACAATAAAAAAGATGGAATAATCCGGCTTTCAATATCCGTGATGGCATCTTCCATATTAATTATTCCCCCTAAAAGTCTATTTATGTGGTATAGTATTGATGTCTTAGTAATAGGGTTGTCGTGTTGCTGTCAAACCTCTTATAGGTTGACAGCATTTTTTTCGGCAAAAATTGCCGGAGCAAGGAAAAACAAAGCTATGGAAGTAAAATTATTCATCGGAAACCTATCCTTTACGACGAAGGAAGAAGACCTGCGCGCTTTGCTCGCTCAAGCGGGCACGGTGGTATCAGCGGATTTGATTAAGGATCGTTCAACCGGGGAATCCAAGGGATTTGCCTTTGTGGTCATGGGCTCACAAGCCGATGCTGCCAAAGCAACCCAGATGTTCAACGGCTATTCACTGGACGATCGTGAGATCAAAGTTGGAACCGCCCGCGAACGGGATGCATCCAGCGGCGGCGGTTACAACGACCGCAACGGCGGCAACGGATCTCGCCGACCTGTCACCCACAAAAATCGGGGCGGGGCGCGGCGGTATTAAACAAGCGTATAAACGAAGATTTTAAGGAGAATATCAAAATGTCAGAACGAATTTCCGGAACTGTAAAATGGTTCAACAATACCAAGGGCTATGGTTTTTTGGCCCGGGAAAATGGACCCGATGTGTTCGTCCATCATTCTGCGATCGCAGGTGAAGGATATCACTCTCTGGACGAAGGTCAGAAGGTGGAATTTACCGTTGAGCAAGGCCCTAAAGGCCCGCAGGCTGTCAACGTAACCATCCTCCAGTAACCAGCACTTTCAAAACACCACCCGAACAGACAATCCGCGGGTGGTGTTTTCAGTTAATATACCCGACCGGCCAAACCATAAACCGGGGAGCGGGGAGTAAATGATTTTCGAGTGTTTTTGCGTCGCTTTGGCGACGCAAAAACACTCGATTAAGATAAACCCGCCCCAAGACTGGGGCGGGTTGGGTGGGGTTGATAATCTTATGGCAAACAGAATATCATACTATGACAAATTAAGTCAATTATTTCCGACTGGATTGTATTTCGAACGCTTTTACGGCCCTTGGCACGCTCTCTCACAGAGCGCCATGGTGGCTGAGCTTGGCGAAACCCCGGTGGCGGCCCTCCGGCCAGACCAGAGCGGAAAAATTTGTAGGATAAGCTTTAGCTTGTCCATGTCTCTCCTTCCGGTAACGGGTAAGCCGCGTTCCCTGACGGGAATTTTTTTGCGTAGGGGCGCTTCGCGAAGCGTCCCTACCGTTTGTCCATGTCTCTCCAACCGCTGGCCCAAACGAGGCCTTCGGCCTGCGTAAGCTGACAGCTTACGCTACTTTATGTGCCTGCAACAAGCCCAGGGTGATGAAAATTGTAGGATAAGCTTTAGCTTGTCCATATCTCTCCTTCCGGTAACGGGTAAGCCGCGTTCCCTGACGGGAATTTTTTTGCGTAGGGGAGCTTCGCGAAGCGCCCCTACGTTTGTCCCCGGCTCTCCTGCCGCTGGCCCAAACGAGGCCTTCGGCCTGCGCAAGCTGACAGCTTACGCTACATTAAGTGCCTGCAACAAGCCCAAGGTGATGAAAATTGTAGGATAAGCTTTAGCTTGTCCCCGGCTCTCGGGCCGCTGGCCCAAACGAGGCCTTCGGCCTGCGCAAGCTGACAGCTTACGCTACTTTATGTGCCTGCGACAAGCCCAGGGTGATGAAAATTGTAGGATAAGCTTTAGCTTGTCCCCGGCTCTCCTGCCGCTGGCTCAAACGAGGCCTTCGGCCTGCGCAAGCTGACAGCTTACGCTACTTTATGTGCCTGCGACAAGCCCAGGGTGATGAAAATTGTAGGATAAGCTTTAGCTTGTCCCCGGCTCTCCTGCCGCTGGCTCAAACGAGGCCTTCGGCCTGCGCAAGCTGACAATTATGGGCGCTCTGCAACCCGGTCAAATCGTATACAGGTTGGAGCATCGAAACAGCCTGTGGCGCAAATTTTCAATTTGCGTGGCGAAATGGAATTTCGCCCTAGATGTGCAGCCCAGATTTTGCAGGCTTTCGCGCCCCCTGATGAGTTTAATTTGCGTGGGCGGTGCATGGACCGGAAAATGCATGCCTGAAATTGCAACACAGCTCTGCGTTTTATAGTACAAATAAGGACACTGCGCAAATCCATGAAGGAGTTGTTACCATGAACCGTTCGAAAGCCAAACCCGGCAAAGAAGCCAGAATCGCCGCGGAGGAACCGCTTCCCGCCCCGCCGGTGCCAAAGAAGCTGCCATTCTTCAAGCGGCTGTTCAAAAAGCAGCCCAACATTTTCCTCACCTTGATCCGCCAACAGGCCCAGATCACCCTGGAAGGTATGGACGCGCTGAAGACCTTCATGGAAACCCAGGACCCAAAAGCCGATGCCCTGTTGACCTCCAAGGAAAAAGAGGCGGATGAAGTCCGCCGCATTCTCATTTATGAACTCAACAAGACCTTCATCACCCCCTTCGACCGCGAAGACATCTTCTCGTTGTCGCGTGCCATCGACGACGTGCTGGATTACGCCTACTCGACCGCCACCGAAATCGATATTCTGAAGGTAAAACCCACCCCCTACATGGCCCGCATGGCATCCCTGCTGCGCGACGCCGCCTTCGAACTTAACGCTGCCGCCAACCGGCTGGAGGATCACCCCGGGGTGGCCAGTGAGCATGCCCAGCGCGCCAAAGCGCTGGAAAATCGAGTGGAAGCGGTTTACCGCGAGGCGCTGGCCGACCTGTTTACCGGGGCGGAGGACATCAAGCACGTGGTGAAGATGCTCAAAAGCCGCGAGGTGTACCGTCACCTGAGCAATGCGGCCGACCGCGGCGACGAAGCCGCCAATTTAATCGCTGACATCGTGGTCAAGACTACCTGACCCGGGGGATGGAACGCGCATGACCACCCTGCTCATTATCCTCATCGTCCTCGCCCTGGGGTTTGACTTCCTCAACGGCATCCACGATTCGAGCAATATCGTGGCAACCATGATTTCTTCGCGCGCTTTTTCGCCGCGCGTCGCCCTGACCGTGACCGCCGTGGCGGAGTTCAGCGGCCCGCTCATTTTCGGCGTCGCTGTGGCCAACACCATCGGCAACGAGATCGCCGTCGCCTCCGCCATCAATATCACCGTGCTGCTGGCAGCCATCGCTGCCGCCATTTTGTGGAACCTGCTCACCTGGTACCTCGGCCTGCCCAGCAGCTCGTCGCACGCGCTGATCGGGGGATTCATCGGCGCGGTGGTGATTGGCGCCGGCTGGGACAAGATCATGCTCGCCGGCCTGGAGAAGGTGTTGATCGCGCTGTTTACCTCGCCGATCATCGGCTTTGCCTTCGGGTTTGCCATCAACAAGCTGATCAGGTTTTTATTTTCGCAGTCCACCCCCAAGGTGAGTTGGCTGTTCAAGCGCGGCCAGATCGTGACCGCGGTGGCGCTGGCGCTGAGCCACGGCACCAACGACGCGCAAAAGACCATGGGCATCATCACCCTGGCGCTGGTCACCGGCGGTTATTTGACCGAGTTCAAGGTGCCGCTGTGGGTGATCCTTTCCAGCGCCAGCATGATCGCGCTGGGCACCACCCTGGGCGGCTGGCGGCTGATCCGCACGCTAGGCGCAAAATTCTACAAGATCCGCCCGCTGGACGGCTTCAACGCCCAACTGGCCTCGGCGGTGGTGATTTTGGGCAGCTCGATCCTGGGCGGGCCGGTGAGCACCACCCAGGTGGTCAGCACCTCGATTATGGGGGTTGGCGCGGCGCACCGCTTCAGCAAGGTGCGCTGGGGGGTGGCGGTGGACATCGCCGTCGCCTGGCTGCTGACCATCCCGATCAGCGGGCTGCTGGCCGCCGGGATATATTGGGTGCTTAGCAAGGTGGGAGTGGGGTAAAGGGGAGTATTTGGAAGAAAGAACTATAAATCATCCTTGAAAACTGTGGGTTTCCCACAGTTTTTTCTCGAAAAAATCCCGCTCTTGACGATGTCTTTCCAGTATTTGGCGTTTACGTTCAATAAAAATAATATCTCTCAACTTATAGAATTCTTCCAAAATGGACGGTGGGTTCAGGCTTTGAGGGCTGTAACGATTACCAAAGGTATTACAGGTGGTGCAGCTTAGCACTCGGTTGCTATAGTCCTCCCGCCATTCTGCTGGAACTTGCCAGGCCAGACAGGTGCTGTGCGGAATGACGTGATCCAAGGCCATGTTTAACCAATTTTCGTAAACTTCTCCCAAACTAATACCACAGTAAGCGCATTTGGTTAATCCTGTCAAGCGCATAAACTTCAATCCATAGGTGTGCCGGCAGTTATCGCCTGACACGCGCCCGAGGAGTTTCCGACCTTTATCCGGATAGCTTTCGAATGGGAGTGGTTCACGAAAAGCGTTGGCGAGGATGGTTTTCATGGGTTTTCCCAACCTTTCGGGATTGATTTAATTAAATATTGTTATGCCAAATGCGAATTATTCTTTAAAGACTCTGCTTCTTTTTCAATTCTAGCCTTTGTTAAGTTAGTTAGATTTTCCAGCTTTAACCGATTAAACCCTTCTGGATTCATCTGGCAATGGTAGTAGTAATGATTTTTTAATCGGTTTTTAATTTCTTGTTCTTTTTCCCGTTTAGATTTTGGCCATTTGCCAATAAGCTCTAGGCCCTTTCGAATGGCCATATATAAACTATATAATAGCGCAATTATTGAGAGCAAATTACTAGAATATTCAAGAATTGCCCAGATTGCTGGGATTACTGCTACCCAAATTAAGAATATAAACCAACCGGATTTAATATTTTTTTGTCGTTTTTTCCTTTCGTTATCTAATTCGTCATACGTCTTATAACCCAAATTTGAATATAACGTGTCTACATATTCCTTATTCAAAGCATTGTTGGGAATTTCTTCGTAATTTATTGATTCCCAGTGTAAACAGATCTTATTGTCTTGATTTATAAACCCAATTAAGTGATCATTTTGTCTTGTCCCGTGGAGGTTGTAGGTGCTATCTGCATTATCAAATGCAGAAACTAACAGGGGAACTGGATACAACCCTAGCCAAATTTTTGCCTCTTTTTCCATCGCGTTGGCTACGTCACTTGTGTTAGCATCTTCGGTTATTACTAAATTGAGAATTGCATGCTTGGAACCCCTATCGAGAGGGCGATACTCAACATAGTACCAACCTCGACTTTCCTTTATCGGTTCGTATTTCCTCTCGTTGTTCATGCAATTTCTTTCTTTATATATAAACAGGATGTTTTTATCCCTATAAGGACCTGGCTACCTTTCATTATTATATCCACAGCTAACACAAACGCCCCAAAATATACCGTCCTGTGACAAGGGGATAATTAGAGTTAATAAACGAGCACAAATTTATAAATCTTAAATTATTACTATTTTTGTAAATTTTAAGTTGCGTAGAACACTTATTCATGCTACACTTTTAGAAAACACACCACATATGGGATAAAATAAATTTTCTATCCCATATGTGGCAGTATATCAATGAATGCTGCGGGCGGTTAATTGTCAAACTTGAGGAATTAGAAAGAGAGGTCAATATGCCAAAAGGTTCAAATGTATGGGTTGTTCATCGGCCAGACGGTACATGGGGTGTCCAGCGGGAAGGGGGTAAACGTCCTTCCAACGTTACCTCTACGCAAAGGGAAGCCAACGAGATTGCACGTCAAATCGCTCAAAATAACCAGGTTGATCGTATCACCCAAGGGACTGATGGGCGTATCGTGAGCCATGATAGTTTTGGCAACGATCCCAATCCACCTAAGGATACAGAACACTAGGTCCGAGTAGAAGAGAAGCCGCCCGATTTTGCAGAGAAGGAGCCACGCCGATGGCTCCTTCGTTAATTATTAACCATCTAACGTTATCCTATACTCTCCCAAATTCCTCAACTTGGCTCTACCCACCCGCCCTTTCACGAAAACATCTGTCCTGCGCAGCTTCTACCCTGAAATCTCGGAGTTCAACCCCGAATTTTCAAGGTTAAAATCTGGCCTGGGTTAATCCAATATGTTTTTCCCTGCACCCGCCAGGTCTGCCAGCGGTATTACCTGGATATTCTCGGCCAATGGGTATGATTTAGTCCCTGGATAGATTACCAACAGTTTGGATAGTTCCAGGTCATGCATGGCAGCGCGCATGGAAGGCGTCAGGCGAGGTGCATCCATCCGTTTGCACTCCACGCCAATCCGCTCACCATCTTTGAGCAAGAGCAAGTCCAATTCTGCTCCCGAATGCGTGCCCCAAAAATAGGCTTCATCTGGCGCGAAGGTTTTAATCACTTCCTCGATGACAAATCCCTCCCAGGATGCGCCGCTGCGTGGGAGCAGGAGAAGATCTTGTTCTGACCGGAGTCCTAGCAGGGAATGCAGTAATCCGCTATCGCGAACATAAACTTTTGGAGACTTGACTTGTCTTTTTCCCAGGTTGACATACCAGGGTTGGAGCAACCGCACCATGAAAAGGTCCTGGAGTAAATCCACATAACGACGGGTGGTACTTTCACTGATACTCAATGTGCGCGCAATTTCAGCAGCGTTCCAGACTTGCCCATGATAATGCGCCAGCAGGCTCCAAAAGCGAAACAGGCTGGTGGCAGGAATGTTGAACCCAAACTGGGGAATATCGCGTTCTAGGAACGTACGCAAAAAATCTCTACGCCAATCCAGACTGCTTTCTTCGCTGGGAGCGGTGAACGAAAGGGGAAATCCTCCACGCCGCCAAAGCTTGTTTTGTGCTTGAGCGCCCACTTCCTCAAGGCCGAAACCACTCATGGGTACGATGGAAATCCTTCCGGCCAGCGACTCGGATGATTGACGCAGCAGGTCGGGTGAAGCACTGCCCAAAATCAAGAAGCGCGCTGGCAACGGCGTGCGATCGGCCAGAACCCGCAGGACAGAGAATATCTCGGGACGCCGCTGGACTTCATCAATAACAACCACGCCAGTCAAATCCTGCAAAGCGGTCATAGGTTGGTCGAGACGCGCCAGACTTAATGGGTCTTCCAGGTCGAAGTAATTGACGGATGTGGGTGGGACAAACTCCCTGGCCAGAGTGGTTTTCCCGCATTGGCGCGGTCCGATGAGCGCAACAATACGATTGGTTTCAAGCTTCCTTTGTATGACTTTTTTTAGGCCAGGGCGAGGGATCATAAAAACATAATACCATGAAAATCCGTCATGCGATGAAGGAATTTCAGGGTATTTATCTGGCTAGTCCTGACTAAAAGACATTATTAACAAGCAATGCGATGCAAGGAAGGCTTTAATTATTCGGGTTACGTTCTGCGTCTTTCCTCTCAAATTCTTCGTACTCCCCCGGAATCGCCATGCCAAAGCGTTGGCACAGCGCTTTGGTATCGCGATAATCGTTCTCGTCGAGCGGGTAGCCGGTATGGAACTTTACCAGCCACTCCGGCGTGATGCATTGGACCGCATACCCAATCACGCTCCCGCTGCCATTGAGTGAGTCAAAGGGGTAGGGGACGCCGAAAACAAGGTTTCCCAGCGCATCGAAGGTATAGGTGTGAATATCGATCAGGCGGCCGCGGTCGTCACCCATGACAAAGTTGCACTCGCGCGTGTCGTCGCGCGGCACATCCACAAAACCTTTCTCACCAAGCAGCCTGCGGGCCAATTCCACGTCCTTGTGTGGCATAGCGATATCCAGGTCGGCGTGCGGGCGCGTTTGCACACCCAACAGGGCGTCCACGCCCCAACCCCCGTCGATGCAAATATCGATGTGATGTTGGGTGAAGAGGTGGACGATCTCGATCACATCATCCGCGGTCATTTCTGGGGGAGTGTTTTGCAGCATGTCTGTTTTGTCCGCTGTTTGCCATTAATTATCCGCGTCGCGCCGCCGCGCCCTGAGCTTGTCGAAGGGCGGCCACCGGGCATCACTGAGGCAAGGCTCTGACGTTCGATCCAATCGGGCGAATTCCTCTCTTTGATGGGGCTAGGTCTCCTGACCTGCCCCATACAGTCGTGCGCGGTCGCTCGCGGAGCGCCCTGTGAGGGCGGGCAGCCACCGGGGAAGACCGCGCCCTGTCCGTAGGACACTCTGCGAGTGAGCCTGTCGAAGGGTAGCTACAGGGGCTTCGACAGGCTCAGCCACCGGGTTTCGACAAGGCTAGGCTATTGGCCTAATTGCGCCGTTACCGTATCCACATCCGTCACCCAGGCGAAACCAAAGGCAACATTGAGCAGGCTGGCCAGATGCATCTCTTCGGTGACGCTGCCCGTGCCGTCGGCCAGGAAAAAGACCCGGTAGTCGCGATAATAGGCGTCGCGTGCCGTGGATTCGCAGCACATATTGGTCATGATCCCGGCGACCACAATTTCTTCCACTTTGAGGCTGCGCAGGACCGTTTCCAGGTCGGTGTTGTAAAAAGCCGAATAGCGGTGTTTAAAAATGACCTTCTCGTTGGGCTTCGGGGCAATATCCTGGTGAATTTCGCTTTCCGGACTGCCCTCTTTGCACATTCCTTCCCACCACCAGGCCATGATGCCGGCATCCAGGTGATCGGGGTGATGCACATGCCGGGTGTAAATGACCGGGCGATTGGCCTGCCGAAAGGCCTGGATCACCTTTTGCAGCCTGGGCAGAATGGCGAGGCCGCCGCAAGTGTAAGAGGGGGAAGCCGGGTCGAGAAAGAAATACTGCATATCGATCACCAGCAGCGCAGCCTTTTCCCGGTTGAGCTGCATCGCGTGGGTATTGAAGGGGGCAATGTGCTCCAGCCATTTTTCCCCTTTCCCGGCGATCGTTTTCTCGGTAACGTAGGGTTCCATTAAATACTCCTTCGCATATCGGTCAGGCTTGACCAACCATTAATCCTTATTGGGCAACACGTCGATTATGCCATATCCGCGGCAAAAGCGCGCTTCGACTACGCTGCCATTCTGCCTGATTTGCCTGTTCGGTTTGACCTTACCGGCCGGTCACCGGTTCGGGCAGTCCGCCAGACCGCAGGACTCGGCTGGCAGGCTGCGGCACGCCGTCGGCCAGGCTTCCAGCGCGCTGGAGACCAGCGGATGAACCTCAGTCGCGGTAATGCCAAACTTTTGGGCTGTTTTAACCTGTTCAGGCGGCAGGGTTACCGTCAATGCGTCCCAGCCCTGCAATGGGACGCCTCCGATGCGCTGAATCAGATCCAGCCAGCGCGCGGAAATGACCGGCCCGGACAGAACGGGAAAGGTGGTCTGGGATTGCTGTAAATAGCCCTGTAAAGTCTGGGCATTGTCCGCGCTGGCTTTGAGCAGGTCGCGCCACGAGCCTTTAAAGCGCCCCTGAACGCCGCGGCAAAGCTGCCACCAGACGCGGGCAATGTACTGCGGCGCTGCAATGCGCTGCTGCTGCATGGCCGTCAGGATCTCCTGCGACGATTTGTACGCCGCCTGCGCGGGGTCGAACAGCCAGTGGTCATGCAGGGCTGCCAGCGCGGACCAACGCTCCCGATTGAGGTGTTTGGTGTCCGCTACGACGCCGAAGGTCAAAATGCTGATTCGCTGTTCGAGGACGGGCACGATCTCCACGGCTTTGGCCGGGTCATGCTGTCCGCACAGTCCAGACGGATGGCTGCTGAAAGCCTGAACGAGGGGAGAGGATAAGGTCATGGTTTTTTGCCGAAATGCGTAGGTTGGGTTGAGGGGTTAAGAATCTTGGTTTTTAAGCCCATTGAATTGCCCCGAAACCCAACGCTTTGACCCAAATGGGCGCTGTTGGGTTTCGGGTTGCATGCTCTGAGAGTGGTACGTACCTTTTGATCGCCCTCAACCCACCGACTCTACACGGGGAGAGAGCTTAAGACCCTTTACTGGTTGGCTGTGCCTTTGGTGGCTGTGCAGTTGGCTGTCCAGGTTCCGCCGTTCGGCAGGCGGCAGTACGAAAGATCGTAGCTGGTGCTGGCGTAGGTGTAGGCGTCGTAAACCGTGGCGCCATCCGTACCCAGCAGGCGCACATCGTCGCCGGTATTGTTCAGGTAGCTGGCCATTTCCATGAAGTAATAGCTGCCGGGTTCGAGGATAGTGGCCGCCGGGATTTGCTTGGGCGCGCCGCCGGCGTTCAACAGGTCATCGATCCACATGCCGCTGATGTCGAGCCGGTCAGGGGTTGGATTGTACAGCTCGACCCATTCGGTGGTGAACAGCGTCTGCGGCGCGGGCAGGAATTCGTTCAGCAGCACTTCACCGATGGCTGGGATGCGCGGGCCGGGCGGAGTTACCACCGGGTCGGTGGCCACATACGGGGTGCCATGAACCGTGTAATTGACGCCGTCGGTGACCTGTACCACCACATTCCCATTGACGATGACCGAATTATAGTAATTGCGGGTTGGGTCCCCCATTTGTGTCAGATAACGCATAGTGCCGTTGTTATACAACCGGTCGAGCACGGTCTGATCGGGATGGCCGTAGGTGTTGGTGCTGCCGACGCTGATGATGGCCGCGTCTGGGTTGAGCGTAGCGACATAATTTGCGTTGGTCGAATGCGACGAGCCGTGATGATTGACCGCAATCACCTCGACCTCCTGGCCGATCCGCGCGGCAACATCGGTTTCTTCATCGTTATAGGAATAACCAAACGAACTGGTGGCGTATTCGCCGTCTGTGTCGCCGCCGGTCACGAAGTCGAATTTGCCCCAGTTGAGCCAGAGGGTGATCGAATAATCGTTTTCAGAGGTAGGCAGCGTGTCCAGAGTATGGTTACCCGCGACGGGAGTGACACCGTCGACCTGCATCACGCCCTGGGCGTCCACCTGCACCACCTTGACGGTTAAACCGCTCGCCAGGCCAAGATCGATTTGGGTGGTGGAATTGATCTGAGCCAGTTGGCGGATCTGTCCACCTTTGGTTCTAGGATCAGTCGCCCAGCAGGTCCAGTTACGGGCTGTGCCGGACACCGTCCCGGCATTGTGCCAGGCAACTTCCAGATCGGGGTCGCAGATGCCGTCGCTATTCGAGTCCACCCAGGTGCCGCCATCCCGGTCGATCAACACATTCGCCGTGATGCCCTGCTGTTCGAGCAAGGACCAGATGCCGCCGTAACCGGCGTAGCCCATGTGGTCAAGGTGCCAGTGGGAAGCCATCACATAATCCAGATGGCTGCCGCCGGTAATGCGGCGGATCTCGCTGGCCACCCAGGTTGCGCCCTGATTGGTGTTCCAGTTTTCTTCCGAGATGCCGATCAACAGTGTTTTGCCGGTCGGGCCAATGATGAGCTGCGACTCGCCCTGGCCAACGTTCAGGACGTGGATTTCAAGCGTGCCGGGCGTCCAGGTGCCGGGGGGCAGGGCAGGGCTGTTGGTGCTGCCCTGGGTTGGGCTGCATTCTGTGGCGCTCCAGCTTCCGCCATCCGGTTTGCGGCACCAGCTCATATCGGTCGTGGCTGAGGCGTAGGTGTAGGCATCATAGACGGTGGTTCCGTCCTGGGCCAGGAAGCGCACATCGTCCCCGGTGTTATTCAGATAGGAGCTGAGGGTCATTACATAATAACCGCCGGCTGCGATGGTCGTGCCGGCAGGGATTTGCTGGGGCGCGCCGCCCCCGGCGTTAATATCGTCGATCCACATGGAACCAATGGTCAATACTTCGGCTGTGGTATTGTACAGCTCGACCCATTCACTGGTTTGCAGTGTGCCATTGGCCGCGACGAACTCATTGATCCGAACTTCACCCATGATCGGCGCGCGCGGACCGGTGGCGTTGGCAACCGTCACATTCACGCTGGTTGTGCCTGTGCCGTCGGTGTATTGGGCGGACACGGTGTGCGAACCATTGCTAAACAGGGTGGTGTCCCAGGTATACGACCAGTTCTTACCGCCGCTGGTGGACTGCCACGCTCCTCCGTCAATGGCTACCCGCGTCGCGGCTCCGCTCCCTGTTCCAGTCACAAGATACGACCCGCTGACTGTTCCGCCGCTGACCGGCGTGACAATGGCGACGGGTCTGGCTGCCTGAGCCACATTGGTGGTTAGCATGACCATGACAAGAGCAATGATGATTGCCTTGCCCCAGATGGAACGATTGAACATAAACATGATGGTCTCCTCTTTTGGTTTGGAAATTAAGAGCGACCAGCCGGGTTTGGTTTTGGCTGATCGCTGAACGAACAAGGTAGGAAATATGTTGGAGCGCAGAGAGATGGGGGGACTGTGATCCGTGGGGGTATCCTTGCCGGTAGACGGTTTATCACGACGAATCCCTTGACTCCATTCTATTGAATTGGGTGATCAGACGGGCGTGGGCTCTGATCGTGAGCAAGTGTTTATTATGGAATAACCGCCGCTGAGAGTGCTCTTTCAAAGTGCCGCTATGCAGTAATTATATTAAATTTCGTTGGGCGCGCAACCAAAAAGCCCGCTTTATCTCAGAAAGCAGCCTTGCAATTTCTTAACAAATCATGTTCTTACTGCCCGGCGGAACGGATACCTGCCTGCGTCCGCCTGGGGAACCATACGATATAGTCCGTGCAAGGACGCTAAGACTTTTCGAACACCTTTCTGCGATTGCCCCATGACCATTTATTCGGCAAACATCTCCATGAGAACTGCCAGGACCTCACGCTGTGCGGCCGGGCTGATTTTCCCAAGCTTTTTCACCAGGCGGATCCGGTCAACCGTGCGAATTTGATCCAGAACGGTTTGCCCGGCCTTTCCTTCGAATTGGCAACGCACCCGGCTTGGGTAATCTCGACCTTTGGTTGTCATGGGGGCTACGATAACTGTTGCGATGGTGCTATTCATCTCATCGGGTGAAATGACCAGGCAGGGGCGTGTTTTTTGGATCTCGCTTCCAATGGTTGGATCCAGGTTGACGAGATATACCTCAAAGCGCTTGACTACCACGTCCACTCTTCCTCATCCCATTGAGTAGGGGAGATTTCGTCCAGCAACCGGTCATCGCTGTGCTCGGCCATTGCAGCAAAACGCTCCTCCCATCCCTGCCGGGGATGACGGGCAGCATGGATAACGAGCCGGTTCCCTTCAACTTTCATCTCGACCTCATCCGTCAATCCGGCCTGTTCCAGTATGGTTCGCGGGATGCGAATTCCACGCGAATTGCCGATTTTTATCACTTTCGAACGAATCACGTTCATTTCATCACCTCGAATAATTACATTGTAATTACCTATAATTAATTAGTCAAGCCTTTAACAATATTCTCTAAGGCGTGTTTGAACATACCAATCCACGCAATTGATCCGGCAAGGGCAAGGCTCAACTCGTTACGTTAATCCGGTCGATCACTTTTTTGCCTAGCCCTTGCCCGCTTGAAAGCAACCTGTTTGCAATCCATGCGCAAGGGTCTGCGCCTGCTCACAGCAGCCCGAGCGCGACCCTATCGATTACGTATTGGCACTGGCAAAGGCGGTGTCGTGCGCCGCGAAGGTACGACCTTCACACCCCTAATGTCTGAAATGCCGCACGCCGGTCAACAGCATCGCCATGCCCGCCTGGTCGGCGGCGGCGATGGATTCGGCATCGCGCACCGAGCCGCCGGGTTGGACGATGGCGGTGATGCCGGCTCTGGCCGCTTCCGTGACCGAATCAGGGAAGGGGAAGAAGGCATCCGAGGCCATCACCGCGCCGCGTGAGCGTTCTCCGGCGCGCTGGGCGGCAATGCGCACGCAATCGACGCGGTTGGGCTGTCCGCCGCCAATGCCAACCGTGGCTTCGCCCACCGCAAAAACGATGGCGTTGGACTTGACGTGCTGGCAGGCCTTCCAGGCGAAGTGCAGCGCTTTCAACTCCTCCGGCGTGGGCGCGCGGCGGGTAGCCACCTGCCATTCGGCGGCAGCCGGGTCGCCAAAATCGACCGCCTGGCGCAGCACCCCGCGGGTGATCGAACGCAGCTCGAAGGCCGGTTCCACGATCAGGTCAGGCATTTCCACCAGGCGCAGGTTCTTCTTTTTGGCAAAGATCTCCAGCGCGCGGGCAGCAAATCCCGGCGCAATGACGCACTCGACGAATAGTTCGGCAATAGCGGCGGCAGCGGCTTCATCAATGGCGCGGTTGGCGGCAATGACCCCGCCAAAGGCCGAAACCGGGTCGCTGGCCAGCGCGGCCTGATAGGCCTGCTGCAACGCATCCGCCGAGGCGATGCCGCACGGCGAGAGGTGCTTGACGATGGCGATGCTGGGGCGTTCGAAGCTGACCGCGGCGCGCCAGGCAGCATCCAGGTCGAGTAGATTGTTATAGGAAAGTTCCTTGCCCTGCAGTACGCGCCCGCCTAACGGACCCTCATCGGGGCGATAGGCCAACAGCATAGCGGACTGGTGCGGGTTTTCGCCATAGCGCAGCAGCCGCACCGGGTAGAGTTCCAGCGCTTCGTATGCGCTGTATGATAGATAGCCTGCGATGGCGGCATCATAGTGGGCGGTATGCTGGAAACCCTTCACCGCCAGCGCGTGCCGTTGCTCGACTGAAATACCACCGCTTTGCAGCGCAGCCAGCACGTCCGGGTAGTCGGCGGGGTCGCACAGCAGGGTGACGCGCTCGCGATTCTTGGCCGCGGCGCGAATGAGCGTGACGCCGCCGATATCGATGTTCTCCACCGCATCTGCCAGAGTCGCTTCCGGCCGGGCAATGGTGGCCTCGAAGGGGTACAGGTTGACGGCCACCAGGTCGATATAATCCCAGCCGTTGGCGGCCAGGTCGGCGGCGTCAGCGGCGGTTCGGCGGGCCAGCAGCCCGGCATGCACGGCCGGGTGCAGCGTCTTGACGCGCCCGCCGAGCACTTCAGGCGAGCCGGTGTAGTCGGCTACGTCGGTCACAGACAGGCCGGCTTCACGCAGCAGGCGGGCTGTGCCGCCTGAGGCGAGCAGCTCCCAGCCCAGCGCGGTTAGGCCACGGGCAAACTCGATCAGACCGGTCTTATCGTGTACGGAAAGAATAGCTTTGGGCATTGCATCTTACCTTTCGCAGGATTGAACTTGAGTGACCAGATGGTGGAGGGTCTCCACGTAAAGGCGGTGTTCCAATGTGTGCATGCGCTGCGCAAAACTTTCCAGCGTATCGCCGGGCAGAAAATCGATGCGTTCCTGCGCCAGCACTGGGCCCGAATCAACGCCTTCGTCGGGCACCAGGTGAATCATCACGCCGCTGTGATCGATCACGCCGCGCTGCCAGGCTGCGAAGGCTCGTTCGATGGCCTCCAGTCCGGGAAAGGCGCCGGGCAGCGCCGGGTGAATGTTGACCACGCGCCCCGGAAAGCGCCCGAGGAATTCCAGCGAGAGCAGGCGCAGCCAACCGGCCAACACGATCCAGTCCGGCTGGAAGGCCGCGACCTGTTCGGCCAGCATGCAATCGTAGTCCAGACGGTCGAGCTCCTTGCGCTTGGGCAGGGCCAGCGCTGGCAGGCCGGCCAGCCTGGCGCGCTCCAGCCCGTAGGCATCGGACTTGTTCGAAATCACTGCCGCCACTTTGGCTGGCAGCGCGCCGCTGCGGCAGGCATCCAGAATCGCCTGCAGGTTGCTGCCGTTGCCGGAAATGAGCACTACCAGGCGGGCAGGCGCGCTCACCGCAGTTCCACCTTGCGCTCGCCGGAGACCAGCTCGCCGACGATCCAGCTTTCTTCAGGCAGGGCGGCCTGCACTTCAGCGGTGCGTTCGGCGGGGACTACAGCGATCATCCCAATGCCCATGTTGAACACGCGGTGCATTTCGTCGCTGTGAATAGCTCCCTGCCGCTGGATGAGTTGGAACAGCGGCGGTACCGGCCAGCGGCCGCGGTGAATGCGCGCGCCCAGGCCTTGCGGCAGCACGCGCGGGATGTTCTCGGTGAAGCCGCCGCCGGTCAGGTGCGCCAGCGCGCGGATGGGCGAATCAGGTTGCTCGATGAGTTCGATCAGCAAATGGAGGTAGCTGCGGTGCGGCGCCAGCAGCGCATCGCCCAGGCTGCCGTTGAGTTCGGGAACGTGAGCCGTCGGGTCGGCATCGGCAAAGACGCGGCGGATGAGCGAAAAGCCATTGGTGTGTGGGCCGCTGGAACGCAGGCCGATCAGCAGGTCGCCAGGGCGCAGGTCGAGGCGCGGCAGCATGCGCTCACGTTCCAGCGCGCCAACAATGGTGCCTGCCAGGTCGAACTCGCCGGGCAGGTAAACGCCGGGCATTTCGGCGGTCTCGCCGCCCAGTAGGGCCACGCCCGCTTCGCGGCAGGCTGCCGCCAGTCCGCCCACCACGGCGGCAACGATCTCGGGATCGATCTTTGCGCTGGCAAAATAATCCAGGAAGAACAGCGGGCGCGCGCCCTGCACGAGGATATCGTTGATGCAATGGTTGACCAGGTCGGCGCCGATGCTGCCGTAGCGTCCGATCTGCGCGGCCAGCTTGACCTTGGTGCCGACGCCGTCGGTGGAAGCCACCAGCACCGGCTGGCGCAACCCGCCCAGCGCGGCGGCATCGAACAACCCGCCGAACGCGCCAATGCCGGCCAGTACGGCCGAATTGTAGGTGGCGCGCACTGCCTGGCTCATCAGCGCCACAGCCCGGTTGCCGGCATCGATGTTGACCCCGGCGGCGGCGTAGGCTGAAACGGGCGCAGCTTTAAGTGCGCTTGCGGCGATATCGCGGCGGTACTGCATTCCGTCGAAGTGAATGTTCTTCACCGCACGGTAAGCGGCCTGCACAGCAGCAGCCAAATCGCTCTCCCAACAAGTGACGCCCAGCACGCGCCCACCCGCAACGATGAGTCGGTCATCTGTGCGCGCCGTCCCGGCTTGAAAGACCGCGCCGTTCTTGAGCGGGATTTCCAGCCCATTGATGGTCTGGCCGACCTGCGGCCGTTCGGGGTAACCTGAAGCGGCCAGCACCACACAGGCCGCCGCGCCAGGCCGCCAGCGAACCTCTATGTTCTCCAGCTTTTCCAGCGTGCAGGCCTCCAGCACATCCAGCAGGTCGCTTTCCAGCAGCGGCAAAATGGCCTGCGTTTCGGGGTCGCCGAAACGGGCATTGAATTCCAATACTTTCGGGCCGTCTGCGGTGAGCATCAAGCCGGCATACAGCACACCGAAAAAAGGCAGCCCTTCGCTGCGCAGGCCATCCAGTGTTGGTTGCAGCACCTCACGCACCACCTGCGCGATGAGCTCAGGCGTTGCCGCGGGCGCCGGGGCGTAGGCGCCCATGCCGCCGGTATTGGGGCCCCGATCACCGTCCAGCAGGCGTTTGTGATCCTGCGCGGCAGGCATCGGGCACAGGCTGCGGCTGTCGCAGAACGCCAGCAGCGAAATTTCTTCACCCTGTAAGCGTTCTTCGATGACCACTTCGCGCCCGGCCTTGCCGTAAGCCAAATCGATCATCAGGCTGTCGAGAGCGGCATGCGCCTCGGCCAGGCTGGCAGGCAGCAACACCCCCTTGCCGGAGGCCAGCCCGGAAGCTTTCAGCACCACCGGGTAGTCCGCTGTATCCAGGCGGGCGTGGGCTGCCCGTGCGTCATGAAAGACGGCGTAACGCGCGGTGGGGATGTTGTAGCGCGCCATGAAATCTTTGGCAAAGGCTTTGGAGGTTTCGATACGGGCGGCGCCGCGTGACGGGCCGAAGACAGCGATCCCGGCGTCGCGCAGCGCGTCGCTTAACCCGGCTTCCAATGCGGCTTCTGGACCGATCACTGCCAGGTCGATCTGCCTACGGCGAGCGAAAGCGGTCAGCGCATCCACTGCCAGGGCGGGGATGGCTACGTTTTCACCCAACTGGGCGGTGCCGGGGTTGCCCGGTGCGCAAAATAGCTGTCCCAGGCGTGGACTTTGGGCAATCTTCCAGGCCAGGGCGTGCTCGCGGCCGCCTGAGCCGATCACCAGCACATTGAGCCGTTTTCGCGTCACGCTTGCTCTCCCAACGGTTGCTCAAAGCCGGTTTTAGCGGTGTGCATGTTGACCTCGAAGGGATAAACGCCGGTAAAGCAGGCGTCGCAATAGCCTTCTTCACGGCCAATGGCCTTTTTCATGCCTTCCAGCGAAAGGTAAGCCAGTGAATCGGCCCCGCTGATCTGGCGAATCTCCTCCAGAGTGTGGCGGTGCGCCAGAAGTTCGTCGTAGGTGCCCATATCGACGCCCATGAAACAGGGATGACGGATGGGCGGGCAGGTGATGCGCAAGTGCACCTCGCGTGCGCCGGCTTCGCGCAGCAGCCGCACCAATGGCCCGGTGGTGTTTCCGCGGACGATACTGTCGTCGATCAACACCACGCGCCGGTCGAGCACGTTTTCGAAAATGACGTTGTACTTGAGCATCACACCCATTTTGCGCAGGGAATCCGTCGGCTCGATGAAGGTGCGTCCAATGTAGCGGTTCTTGATGAAACCGTCGTTGTAGGGGATGCCGGAGCGGGCGGCGTAGCCGATGGCGGCGGGAATGGAGGAATCGGGCACCGGCACCACAACATCCGCAACGGCAGGTGCTTCTTCGGCGAGTTGTTGACCCAGCCGCTGGCGCACCTGGTGCACCGAGCGCCCGTCCCAGAACGAATCAGGGCGCGAGAAATAGATGTGCTCAAAGGTGCACAGCGCGGTTTGCGCAGCGGGCGGCAGAGCCTGTGCCACGCTCAGCGCGGTGTTGGTGAGCATGATGACCTCGCCTGGGCGCACTTCGCGAATGGCCTGGCAACCCAGTGAACGCAGCGCGCCTGATTCGGAGGCTACGGCGTGCCCGCCGGTGGGCAACATGCCAACCGTCAATGGGCGAATGCCCCACGGGTCGCGCACGGCAAAGAGCTGGTCGCGAGTCAGGACGACCAGCGAATAAGCTCCCTGCCAGCGCTGCATGGCATTCTTGATGCGCTCGAACCAATTGGCGCCGGGCGCGCCGGCCAGCATCATGGTAATCACCTCGCTGTCGGAGCTGGAGGAGAAACCCACCCCATTCCGCAGCATCCCGGCGCGCAGCTCGGTGGCGTTGACCAGGTTGCCGTTGTGCGCCACGGCGATAGGTCCGTATTGTGTCTCAATGAGGAAAGGCTGGGCATTGCTCAGCGCCGAAGAGCCGGTCGTGGAGTAGCGCACGTGACCCAGGGCGAAATCGCCCTTCAGACTGGCGATGCGTTCAGGCGAAAAGACCTGCGAAACCAGGCCGGAATCCTTGTGCATGTGAATACCGTGCCCGTCCGCTACGGCAATTCCGGCGGCCTCCTGGCCGCGATGTTGCAGTGCATACAAGCCGAAGAAGGCCATGCGCGCCACATCTTCTCTGGGCGCATAGATGCCCAGCACGCCGCATTCTTCCTGCGGGTGCTCGTCGGCCAGCCAATCGATGGGAGCGGTGCGTTCAACCATGCAGTTCGCCGTCATCCTGGAGGATTTTTTCGGCCTGTTTGTCTTTGAACTCCGTCAGCCGGGTGCGCTGGGCGGGGTCAGAGAGCGCGAAGATCTTAGCGGCCAGCAGGGCGGCATTGGCCGGTTCCAGCACCACTGCCGGGGCGACGCCGGAGGGCATTCGCAGCGATGAATACACGTCCGCACCGCCGAAAGCCTCGGAGGGCGGCGGGCAGGCAATTACCGGCGCGATCACGCAGCCGTCGACGAAACCGGAAAGCGCATTGGAGCGCCCGGCAATGGTGATATAAACCAGCGGGCGCGGGCCGGTTTCATATTCTTTGAGGATGGCAAGAACATGTTCAGGCGTCTTGTGCGCCGAACCCACGCGCAGGACGGATTCGATGCCCAGTACCGCGGCTGCTTCGGCCACCTTGCGGGCGTGCGCTTCGTCGGCGCGCGAACCCATCAGAATCACGATCAGCGGAGCGGTCATAGCAAACCTGCCTTTTTCAGGTTGGCGCGCAGCCGCGGCGCCACCGGATAATCGCCGGGCACGAAGGTCTGCCCGGTGAGCAACTCATAAATGCTGATGTAGCGCTGGCTGGCGGCCGCCCACAATGTCGCCGACACCGTGGGCACGGGGCCGTCGCCGCGGTAGCCCTGCTCGACATAGGCCAGCCGGATGAACTCTTTATCGTAGTTCTCTGGCTCCTGCCCGGCAGCGAAGCGTTCGGCGTAACTCTCGACCTTCCAGAAACGCGAAGAATCGGGAGTATGTACTTCATCGATCAGCACTACGCGACCGTCTGGCGCGCGCCCGAACTCATATTTGGTATCCACCAGGATCAAGCCAGCCCGCTGCGCCACCTGCTGCCCGCGCTGGAAGAGCGCCAGCGCGGCGGTTTGCACCTCGTTCCAGGTGGCTTCATCCAGCCAGCCCTGTTCGCTCACTTCGCGGCAGGTCAGGCGTTCATCGTGGCCGGTCGGGCCGCCTTTGGTGGTTGGGGTGATGATCGGCTCGGGCAGTTGTTCATTCTTGCGCAGCCCATCCGGGAAACGATAACCGTAGATCTCGTGCTCGCCGAGCGAATAACGGTACCACAGCGCCGTTCCGGTGACGCCGGTGATGAATCCGCGCACAACCACTTCCACCGGGAAGGGCTGCGCCTCGACGGCCAGCAGCGCGTTGGGGTCGGGCACAGCGAGCAAGTGGTTGGCAACGATATCGCGCGTTTGCTCGAACCACCAGGCCGAAAGCTGGTTGAGCACCTGTCCTTTATAGGGTACGGCCGCCAGAATGCGGTCGAAGGCCGACAGGCGGTCGGTGGTTACCAGCAAGCGGCGCTGATTGGGCAGGCTGTACCATTCGCGGACTTTGCCGCTCGCCATACCCGGCAGCGGCAGGGCAGCGCCCTCGAAGGGCTGGGCGAGGAGTTGGAGAATTTTTTCTTCTGGGATCACGGGTTTCACTCCTAACGGTCAGAACTGTCCGGCATAAGCGACGCCGTTGCGAAAGAGGGCCAACCCACTGCCGCGGGCCAGGCCGCGTGTCCACAGCGGGTGCTGCTCGGCGAATATGTGGTCCTCGGGGTGCGGCATCAACCCCAGCACGTTACCGGCCGGGTTGCATAGCCCGGCAATGTCGGCAGCCGAGCCGTTGGGGTTGTACGGATAGGCGCCGTGAGCGGGGCGGCCGTCGGGCGCGGCATATAGCAGCGCGGCCTGGCCGGAGGCGACCAGCGCATCGATCCAGTGCGGGTCGCGCGCCTGGAAGTTGCCCTCACCGTGCGCCACCGGGCAATCGATGGGTTCGTTCAACCCGCGCGTCCAAATGCAGGTCTGCGAGACGGGCAGCAAGGTCACCCAGCGGCACTCGAAATGCCCGCCTGCATTGAAAGTCAGCGTGGCCTGCGCTTCAGCAGCGGCCTGAACTGGGTCGGGTAGCAGGCCGGATTTGACCAGCGCCTGAAAGCCGTTGCAGATGCCAATGACCGGTTTGCCGCTGGCGACGAATTCGGCCATTGGCCCGGCGAAATCGTGCTGCAGTTCGAGCGCCAGTAGCTTGCCCGCGCCGAGTGCATCCGCGTAGGAGAAACCACCGGGTAGGACGAGCATTTGATAGTCCTGCCAGCGGCGTTCGCCGCGCCGCAGCCGGTTGAGCGGCACCACCTCGGGTACTGCCCCGGCCTGTTCCAGCGCGCGCGCGGCGTCGAGGTCACGATTGGTACCGGGAGCGAAAAGAATGAGCGCTTTGGGGGGCATGATATCGGCTCCGCTTCTCTAAAATGGCTGCTGGAAGGCGTTGCGCAGCGTATCCACCGGCAAATCCATCAGGACTTGCCCGGCGCAGCGGGCAGTCAGACGTGGCGCGGCGGTGACGGCGCCCAGGCGGCGGCAGGGCAGCCCGCTCATCGTGGCCTCGAAAGTGGCGGTATGCTGCTGCGGCACTTCCACCAGCAGACAGCCGGTCGTTTCGCCGAATAGCGCGCGCAGCGGCTCGGCATCCTCCAGCGTCAGGTCGAGCCCAAGCCGCCCACCGATGCACATTTCGGCGGCTGCCACAGCCAGCCCGCCCTCGCTCAGGTCGTGGCAGGCAGCGGCCAGCCCGCCGCGCATGGCGGCGTGCAGCGTGCGGTAAACCGCGCGGGTGATCGGATTCAGCGCGGGCACCCCTTCAGCGGGCGGTTGCTCGCCTGGCGGACAGATCAACGAATAATGGCTGCCGCCAAAGGTGGGAGCGAAAGCGCCTACCCGATAAAGCGCATTCCCGGCCGCCTTCAGGTCCATACTGACGCCGGCGCGTGCATCCTTCAGCAGTCCCAGCCCGGAGATGAGCAGGGTGGGTGGGATAGCATGGCGTTGGCCATCGGAGCCGAGATATTCGTTATTAAATGAATCCTTGCCGGAGATGAATGGCGCGCCGAAATAGACTGCGCCATCGTAGCAGCCGTACGCGGCTTCTACCAGCTCCCCCAGCGTTTCGGGGCGCAGTGGGTCGCCCCAGCAGAAATTATCCAGCAGAGCAATGCGTTCGGGGTCAGCCCCGGCAGCCACGGCGTTGCGTACAGCTTCGTCGATGACGTTGAGCGCCATCTGGCGCGCGTCCAGCTTGCCGTATTCGGGGTTCATGCCGGCTGAAAGCGCCAGCGCCTGAGTCCCGGCCGAATCCGGCGGGCGCAGCACCACCGCATCCGCGGGGGCGTCGGCGGCCAGCCCGGCCAACGGTTTGATCAGCGTACCGCCCTGCACCTCGTGGTCGTAGATGCGGATGATGCGCTCTTTGGAGGCAATATTGGGGTGCGCCAGCAGCGCCAGCAGCGCGGCGGCGTAATCGTGTTCATGCAACGGCAGCGGCGCGGTTTTCCCGGCCGGGCAGCGCGGCGGGAGGATGAGTGCGGCCAGGTTGCGCTGCGGCAGACCGTTGTGCAGGAAGTCATTGCTCAAATCGAGCACAGTCTTTTGACCGTAGCGTACAACAATGCGCCCGCTGGCTTCGAATTGGCCGATGTCGGTCAGCTCGACGGTGTACCGCTCGCACAAGGTTTGCAACGCGGGCAAAGAAGCGGGCGGCACGGCCAGCACCATGCGCTCCTGCGCTTCGGAAAGCCAGATTTCCCACGGTGCCAGGCCGGGATATTTGAGCGGCACGCACTCGAGCTGCACTTGCCCGCCCAGCGTGGAGGTCATCTCGCCCACGGCGGAGGAAAGCCCGCCCGCACCGCAGTCGGTGATGGCGTGGTAGAGCTGCGCGTCGCGCGCCAGCAGCACCACATCGATCAGTCCTTTTTCCACCACCGGCGCGCCAATCTGCACCGATGCACCGGAGACCTCGCCGGTCTGCGCGTCCATGGTCATCGAAGAGAAGGTGGCGCCGCGCAGGCCGTCGCGCCCGGTACGCCCGCCCAGTACAATGATGCGGTCGTCGGGCTGCGGTTGGTGTGGGTGGGTGTCTTTGGGGGCAATGCCTAGGCAGCCGCAGAAAACCAGCGGATTGGCGGTGTAACCGGGGTCGAACCATAGCCCGCCGGAAACGGTTGGCAGACCGATCTTGTTGCCGTAATCCTGCACGCCGGCCACCACCCCCGAGAGGATGCGGCGCGGGTGCAGCACGCCCACGGGCAGCGTTTCGAACGGCGTATCCTGCGGACCAAAGCACAGCACATCGGTGGCGGCCACCGGTTTGGCCGAGACGCCCAGCACGTCGCGGATGACGCCGCCCACGCCGGTGTTGGCACCGCCGAACGGTTCGATGGCCGAGGGGTGGTTGTGCGTTTCAACCTTGAACGAAATGGCATTGACGCCGTCGTATTCGATCAGCCCGGCGTTATCGACGAAGGCTGAAAGCACCCAGGGCGCGTTGATCGTCTCAGTGGCGGCGCGGATGGTGGCGCGAAACAGGTTGGGGATGATCTCCGCTTCAGGCCGGCCGGGGCGCTCGACGCTGATGCGCGCCTTGAAAGTCTTGTGAACGCAGTGCTCGCTCCAGGTCTGCGCGATCATCTCGAGCTCGACATCCGTGGGGTCGCGGTCTTCGGTGCGGTAGTAGGCTTGAATAGCGTGCATCTCATTCGGGTCGAGCGCAGCGCGGCGCTCCAGTGAAAGCGTCATCAACCCGGCGTCGTCCAGTGCGCGGATGGGCAGGGTTTCGACAGCGTCACTGGCCTGGGTGGGCAGTGGGAAGGAAGGCTCGATCTCGCCCAGCGTGTAATGCTGGATGACCGGGTTGGAAAGCAGGCGCGCTGCCAGCAGGTGACAGTCTGCCTCACTCAGTCCTCCGCCCTGCACCTCGAAGCGCAGCCCGGTTCCAGCTGCCTGCACCCCCTTGATGCCCAGCATGTGCGCAGCGCGCACAATCTGTTCGGCCACCGGATCGGTCACGCCCGGGCGTAGCGCCACTTCGATGACGAATGCATCACCGGAGACGCAGTCCGCCGCTGACATTTTGCCAGCGGCGGACAGATTTTGTGTCACGTTGTGAGTGATTGGGTCGTGCAGCAGCCGGTCAGCCAGGACCCGCACCTCCGTTGGCGTCAACCGCCCTTGTATAAAGTAGAGATCGGCGCAGCAGATGCGTTTCACGGCTGTCAGGCCGAGAGCGTGCGCGTCGTGCAGGAAACCTGCTGAACGGGGATCATCCAGCGTGCGTGGGGCGATCACAAAGCGGGTTACTTCGGTCAACGTCTCGGTGATGGATGGCACGATCTGCCTCTGGGAAAATTGAATAAAAAATCATTATAGCGATGCGGGAAGGCCGGGTCAATAGCTTGAACAGGGGAAAATGTCAGGATTCTGATTGTGACAGGTCACCGTTTGCAGCGGCGACTCGTCTGCTGAATAAATCGCTCCGTGGAGAATGGGTAAAAGGATCGGCGCGATGAAAGCGATCAGACAGCCATCTCCCTGGCAAAAGAAAAGATGCCCCTTTCAGGACATCTTAAGATCGGGACACACTTTTTGTGGATATTATTTAACGGGCAGAATTTGATACTCGAATGTATATCCGGCTTTCTCAACGATACCCTGAACCATTAGCCGAATCTCTTTGAAGTCAAATTGGTACGAATAGTTTTTGCCAAACAGGTTGGATTGCTCCTCGATCGTTCCCTGGCGGGCGCCGCCGAAGGTATTATAGCTTTCGGTCTTAAAGCCAAAGCCGGTTGACATTCCGCTATCGAAATCGCCGCCGGCAGAAAGCCCGGAACCGGCTTCGATCAGCATTTCGGAAAACTTGATTACTTTTGCGCCATCGTCAACTCGTATTTTCAAGGAGTAGGTTAATTTCTTTTTGGAGAGGAATGCTTTTCGCTCCGCTATGCCAGTAGAAAAACTCCAGACGCCTTTCTTTTCAGTCCATTTTCCGTCACGATTTTCCAGGGATTTCTTGATTTCATCCAAAACGCTGGTCATGGTGATTTTTCCTTTCTTTTCCATGTGGTTTTATGCATGTAGATTATAGGGTGATCAACGTTTTTTTACCGGCCAGAATTTTAGCTCTCGCCGGAGAAATGCTGCGTGAATCCGCCGCGTCACTGGGGCAGGTCGGTTTCTGTTTTGATGCTGGCTGGCGCCTTACCAGGCCGTTCCCGAATAAATATGGCGCCGATCAACGCAAGGAACATCAGGCCCAACCCCAGAAAAATCAGAATCGTATAGGTCTGTATGGCCTGCCGAACCACATCAGGCAATGCATCCGCCGCCAGTTGCGCATACCGGGTGATGAAGGTTTCTTCGCCGCCTCCGGTTGGGTTTTGCGCCGTCTGCTCGATCCAGCCGCGTAATCCCAGCATAAAAACCAGGCCTGGAATAGCAGTCAGGAAAATGACGCATCCCGGGCTGCCCAGCCGGCCGAAGCGATAACTGAAAACGGCCAGCAGACCCAAAAATAGCAGCGATACTGCTCCGAAAATGGCGAACGCGATTTTTAGCTTGCTATGCGTTCCGGCGTTCATAAATCCCAGCGGGCCAACCCCTTCCGCTACACTTTTTTGCATATCAGGGTCGGTCATCAGGTTGGCCAGTCCCTCCGCCCCGCCATAGTAAAGCGGTTCAGCCCATTGCTGGAAAAACCACAGGCGAGCCTCTCGCGGGGTTTTGCCGGCAATATCCTCCGCCCTGACGACGATTTGCATCCCCGGGATTGGCTGCCATTCTCCGTTGGGCGATTGGGCAATTTTTTCCCGCATAATGTTGATATCATCGGGTGTATCCAGCCCCCCGGATTCATAGCTAAATGAACTGGCCAGCATGGTTGTCAGGAAGGAAATTCCCTGTTTCGGCGCAGTGAGTTGCACCAGGATGAAAATCAGAATGGTTAGGGTCAACAGGAATAAGAGCAGGATGCCGGTAATCCATTTGGCGTCCACATGCCAGTATGGTCTGGGTTTACGTACTTTATCTGAAGCCATTTCGAACCCCTCCAAAATCCAGCAGGCAACAATTTAGTACCATTTGATTCACTGCAATTATGGCATAAGTTCAAAAAAACGCCCTCCAAAGAGCGCATCGTCTTCTCAAAATCGGTGGGATAAAACGATATAGGGTGTGCTTTCCGCAGGACGCTGTGCGCAGCGCACCATAATTCCACCTTGTCCGGAGCCCTATTGCTGATCAGACGATCTGATACCCTCATCGATCCACGCGGCAACCAGTCGGGCCGTTTCTTCGATGGGCGCATTCGTTGTGTCTATTAACTTGATGGCGGGTTGGCTGTTATAAGCTTTGAACCAGCGATTGTAGCGGATATGTCCCTCGATATAGGCTGGTTCATGCGTACCCCGCCAGGCAGGTCGCTGTTGGAGTCGTTTGGAAAGGGCCTCATCAGTACAGACCAGAGCCAGATATTGCACTTTGGAGAAATATCTCCGCTCGATACAATTTTCAATATTTTGGGGATTGCCCATGCCGGCTCCGAAAAGAACGACCGGCCGACCAGACTGAGAGATATTCTTGCTGACCCGCAGCCAAAGCTCGAAGAAATCCCGGAATTGTGTATCCGGGGTGTCGAACTCGGGCCGCCACAGAATATCAGAGTCCAGTAGCACCGCCTGCGTAACGTGGCCCAATAGATGCTGGCAAACGGTGGTTTTACCCGAACCGCTCGCCCCGCCAATGATCAGCAACTGGATTTGCTGAAAAGGATGTTTATAGCCGCATTCCGGACAGATCGCAAAAGGGCCGGTTGGATCGATCAGCTTGTCGGCGTGATACATACCACATTGAAAGCAGACATTCATCATAACGGTTGTCACCTGTGATTCAATTCCTGACGTTGAGGAACTTCACCTTGCTATTCAAGTTGCGCCAACGAGATGCGCTGCAATTATGGCACAATAACAAAAAAGCGCTCTTTGGAGAGCGCTGCACTTTCATAAAGCGGTTCGCTATTCAGCCACCTCACATTAGGCGGCATGAGCCCGGCCAGTCGGTGCATGTTATGTCAGGCTGTACCTTTTACCGCCCATGCTCTGGCGATCAGGGAAATCGTACCGTTTGCGTCAATGGGTAATGACTTGCGCAGTTTATCTTCAAGGTTTTGTCGGTCTTTTTGATGCAAACTCATGGTATAGATCGACGCCGGACCCACTTTGCCAAGAAAGGGCTGCCAATAATCATCAAAATTTTGGAAGACGGTTTCTACCTCAATGGGTGCTGCCTGGACCTGCTGTAAACCGGCTTCCCTGACGAGAGCTTCAAGCTGCCCTGCCAGGCACAGCGGGAACCGGATGCCTTCATCCGCCTCCCAGGCGTTAGCATCAAGTTCGATCGCGGCATCCCAGAAATAGCGTAAAAATTGCATTCCATCCGCATAATCCCACAGAAATATCCCGATTTTACCGCCTGGCCTGGTTACTCTCAACATTTCCAGAAGAGCGGCTTTGGGTTGTGGAACATAATTGAGGACCAGTCCAGACACAACGGTATCCAGGGAACTTGAAGCCAGTCCCAGAGATTGGGCCAGCCCCATTTTAAAATGCACCGAGGGATGCTTTATCGACCGCTGCGCAAATGAAACAAAATCACGCGATGAATCGATTGAAATAATTTCTTTTGGCTTTTGGGTCTCAAGAATGAGCCTGGTAATGGAACCTGTTCCGCAACCCACATCCAGCCAGGTGCGATCAGAGGTCTCTTCGAGCCAACCTAAAAATTTTTGCGCAACGAGTCTGCTCCAACGACCCATAAACCTTTCGTAGGCAATTGCACCCAGCCAGGAATCTTTCATGGTTTAACATTTCTCCTACCAGTAATATGGATACATTTTCTATTGATGGGCAGTATGGTTACGCCAGCGCTCTACCCAATTTGCATCCACCCGAACCAACCGCTCTTTCTTCAAATTCTCGCGCATGATCCAGTGGATGTCTTTATCCGCAAACACCAGCCACTTTTCCATGGCCGGCATACCCGCAGCAGGTAAGGCAGCGGCAGCCACGCTCCAGCAATAGCCTAAACCTTTGCGCAGCGCCAGGAAATCTTCGCCGCGGCGATCCCCTGCGAGTGAAATCGAGGTGGTAATCGTATCCAATATTTTCAAGGCTGCCAATGCATACTGCGGCTGTTTCAGGAGCCTTGGCTCGCAGATTGCGGCTGCAGCCGCCCGTTGCTCTAACGGCGTTCCACGGCTCCACTGCTCTAGTTCGGCAATCAGCGCATCCATATCGGCGTCACCAAGGCGCTGCATGGCCATCGCCACCGCTTCCCTTAGCCGCCAACGGGGGTCGGACGCAAAGCGACGCAGGGTCGGCAGGAGGTCCTGGTTACCTTCCGCCAGTAAACGACCCAGACCAACAACCCCGCAGAAGGCAAGAAATTCATACGGCGAGTTTACTGGAGCCAAATCCGCCGAATAGCCTGTATAACGCCAAAAAAGATCCGCGTTGCCCTCGTCAGCCACTACCTGGGCCAGTTCAAGATTTCCTCTTGGCCCGGGCAGCCCGGATTCTGCCAACAGATAGGCATCCCAATGATCTACTGTGCGTAATTTGGCGCGATAATCATCTGCTTTAGACATGACCCGCCTGGCTTATGTTACGAGAGCTGGTGTCAAAAAGACTGCAAAAAGCATTCGCTTATTCAACAATGCGAAATTGGCTGCATCAGGTATTATAGCAATATTTAAAAAACCTAAAAAACGCCCTCCATCTTTGAAGAGCGCTTCTCACGTTATCTTTACTCTTTCTGCCGGCCTAAACTTACATGCGATGCGGGTCCTGTGGACGAGCGAAGCGGGGTAGGGCTCGCTTTGCGTTTAATACGATCATTCGTTAAAGTATATAAAAGTATGTCTTTTTAGAATTTTTTGATTGTTTACAACAAAAATTGCCACGCCTTTTGTTATTGTCCGTTTCCTATTATTTTCATGAACATACCACTCAATAAATGCGGATATTACATTATCATGGGTGATTGCCCCGTTAACGTCAACGCCTATTGTTGGATTTTCCCTGAACAGTTCTTGTAGATACTCTTTTGAGTTGTTTATATGATCAACTTCGGGGTCAGATATATCGTCGTCAAAATAATCTTTATCCAAATAGACGTCCAGGGCTGCCAAATTTCGTTTGCCAAACAACTCATTAAAGTACTTTTGAATGAATTCAAGGCTCTCTTTATTGTTCATTTTTTCCCGGTGTTGATTCTATGATTCCTATAATTGTATTAAAAGCCGATTTCGATCATGCCGCACGTAATTATACAGCTCTTGAGATGCCGTAATTATGCCAAATAATTAAAAGCCCCTCTATTTGGAGGACGCTTCATCTTCAACCGCTACGTGGAGTCATCTTCCGATGCTGTTTCAGCTTCATGGGCAGGATTGCCGTAGGAAGGTCGTTTCTCCTGTTGTAACTTTTCCCAATCTTGTCCACGATACTGACGGAGTGTAAAGGCAGTTTGTTCATCAAAAGCGGCTGGGCTGTAAGAGAAAATGAGCGGACGGATTTCGATACGCCATCCGTTCAACAACTCGGAACTTGCCAGCATGTCTTGCTCTTGCGTTGTTTCAGTGAAGAAGACCGCCACTCCGCCGGGTTGACCGATAAAGTGATCGTGGAAAAGAACCAGTGGCAGTCTCTGGTCTGCAATAAATTCATTGAATTGCCGATTGGCTTGGGCAGGCGAGGCGCCTTCAGGTGCAAGAGCATAAACCAAAAAGCAACGTGGCTTGCGAATCCGAAATGTGGTCACCTGAGTTCCTTTCTCTTCATGGGTAACAAGTTTCGCGGTGTCTGCGGTGTGCCCACTTTGCACAACGCGCGGACCTCGGTGTATGACCGCGGGCTTGCAGGCTGTCGCGATTGCGACGAGAAGGCAAACCCATTAATAATGGCAGACTCTTGATAAGTATCCATTATGTCACAAACCAACAAACGCCCTCCATCACTGGGGGCATTGCTCACATCTTCTTCGCACCAGACACAAACAGCCAACTTGGATTTACCCCTTACGGGGATATTACCTTTGCGTTCGACTTGGTACTCATGTCGTATTTTGAGATGTTTGTGTTCGTTTATGGGTTTCGCTTCGCTCAACGCATTCTACAAACTGTCCCCAGCGTTACGCAGGTTTCTTGGCGGGCAGCTTGGCCGTCTGTTGTTCCTTCTTCTTATCGAGCTGCTCCTTTTTTTGCTTACTGGCTTTGTTTTTATCTTTCTTGCTCTTTTTTTCTCCCATTGCCTGTCTCCATTTTTGTGGATTACCGGGCCAGGTTGTGAAGGTAGCCTGTCACCGCCTCGGCTAGTACCATTATAGCATTTTGGCCGCCATTATCTGTTCTCTGCTAATTTTGTTGCATATGTTCTTTCAAGACTCCCGATCTAGCCGAAAAAGACTTGGGGCGATCAGAAAGAACCATGTTGTTAATAGCACATACCCAATGCCAAATAGGATGGTAATAATGTTTGAATGAATACCTACAGTTAAGTCGCCAACAAATAGCAAAACGCATGTGACTAACTCCCCCTTGCGATATCGCTACGCAGATAACCCCGCCCTCAAGCGCCGAGCCTCACCGTGGTCGCTGCGCCCCAACTCTGGGCGCATTGCTTATTGTTGGTGCGGTGCATATCCAGGCGTACTCGCCCGACATCGCGAACCCAGCGCCCGGTCGGCACCACCTGTGCATATGGTATTCTAAAATATTGGCCAAGACACCATAAGGCATTGTCATCCTTCACGTCTTGGCTTACTTCATGGGTCGTTTCGAGCCGGGTAAGAAATTTAATAATAAAATCTTCCAGCGTTTTACCGGTTTCCCCATGATACGCTTGCGCCTGGAGCGTCTGCAGGTATTCATTGGGCGAGGAGCCAATTTCCAGTTGTTTTCTACCTCCCAACGTTTTGCCTTGGCCGATTGCCGGCATGATGGGGACGCTTTCACCTAGCCCTACCGACCAGCCTGGAAAGGCGCAAATATGGCCGTTATGGATCACTTCTAATTTAGTCTGTCCTCGATGGCTGTTCGAATATTCTTGCGGAAAATAGACCAGTTCGTTGGCATCGCAGGCCTGCCTTAAGACCTCCCATACCCAGACCTGCTTCTCTTTGTTGACGCGAACCGGCACTAAGGGGTCAGACGCAGCTCTTCGGGTTTGAAAAATGGTTCCTTCGGCTGCGTGCTTGAGAATCGCTTCCTGCAGCCGGTCCATCAGCACTGTCATGGGCATAGCCAGGGGAATCAATTCCAGCCGGTCGAACCCCTGGGGAACTTTTTGGCTTACCAGCTCGCTGTGATGCGCAAATAGCTCCACAACCTGTTCTTGAGTGGGCACGGGATACTCATTTCCGTCCATCCCAATTACGCCGGGTTTTTTCGCCTGGGGGAGGGGGATTAATATTCCCGTCCGGCTCAATGCGGTGGTGATGCGCGCGTATTGCTCTTCGAGATTCGCGATATTCAAAGCCCACCTCACTGCTGCTTCAAGAATGGCTGGCTGTTATTGATTATACGGTCTTCGGACATGCTGCACGGCTGTTGAATTATAAAAGCGCCTTCGGTGAGGAAGGCGCTTTGATGTTAACTATCGACCGGTAAACAGGCAACTGATACCTCGACAACCCGACCATGCCGCCGGAGATGCTTTATTTGACAACCAGCGGCACGTAGGTTAAATGCCGAAGCGACCACAACTCGATGCCGAAGGGCACCTCGGGGATGGTTTCAACTTGCTGCGATGCGAGGAAGTAATAGTAATTGTAATCATAATTGGTAGCGGTGAAGAAGAGCCGGCCGTTGACGTTGGTGAGAAACCGCGGTCGCGCCCCTACGCTTCCCGGGTAGATGTCCTTGACCAACTCCGTACCTGCCTCGGTGCCATCACTCTGCCATAACTCCTCGCCGTAGGCTACATTTTCCGCCGTGAAGAAGAGCCTGCCGCCCAGGTTAATTATCCATCTCGGCTCCGAGCCGTAATACCCCGGGTTGATGTCCTTGACCAGTACTGTGCCCTCCGCGGTGCCGTCGCTCCGCCATAACTCGTAGCCGGAAATGCCATCGGTAGCAATGAAAAAGGCTGTGTGATTGACAACAGGCCACCCTTCCGAGTTATAACCCGGTACCGAACTCAGCCCCCCCGGAAAAATATCCTTGACCATCACGGTATTCTCCGCCGTGCCGTCGCTGCGCCATAACTCGTTGCCGTGGCCTGGACTGTAGGCGCTGAATAAGATCACACCATTGACATCGGTCAAATTCGTTGGGTTAGAATCCATTCCACCCGGGTAGATGTCCTTAACCAGTACCGTGTTATCCTCCGCGCCGTTGCTGCGCCATAACTCGAAGCCGTTTATTCCGTCCGAAGCAACGAAAAAGAGCGTGTTATCGATGGCGAGCCAGTGATCAATGTAATACATGTAGAGCGAATCGCTCGCGCCCGCGTTGATATCCTTGACCAGTACCGTCCCGGCTTCGGTGCCGTCGCTGCGCCATAACTCAGTGCCGTGGGTTTCGTCCCTCGCACCAAAGTAGAGCGCGTCGGTGGTGGGGGTAATAAATATCATCTGCGAACCGTTGACCCCCGAATAGATGTCCTTGACCAGCTCTGTGCCTGCTTCCGTACCGTCGCTGCGCCATAACTCGTCGCCGTGAACGCCATCGTTAGCGATAAAGAAGACCTTTCCATCGAAAACGACCCAGTCCGGGTTGTATATACCGGCCGAACCACCGCTTCCTGGAATGATGTCCTTGACCATCACCGTGCCGGCCTCGGTGCCGTCGCTGCGCCACAATTCTTCGCCGTGGATTCCGTCGCTGGCCCTGAAAAAGAGTGTTCCGTTTACGTTGATCAGATTTTCCGGGTGCGAGTTGAATTTCCCTGGAAAGATGTCCTTGACCATCACCGTGCCTGCTTCGGTGCCATCGCTGCGCCATAACTCGTCCCCATGAGTTTCATCAATCGCGACGAAGAAAAGCATATTGCCCACCGCGGTCAGATAATATGGTTCTGAACTGCCAATTCCCGGGTAGATGTCTTCGACCAGGTAAGGCTCGGGTTTGGGCGTGGCAGCCAGGGCGGCTGTGATACCCGGAATACCTGCCAGCAATGCCGCGCAAAGGCACGCCCGGGCAAGGGTCGCCAGAGAAGGAAACCGTCGAACAAATGAATACTTGTGCATTAAAAACTCTCCTTGATTTGCAGAATGTTAACCGCCCCCACCGCCAGGAACAGCAGAGGATCGATTTTGGTTGAGTGTTCGAAGAAAACGATAAAAGATAAGGATTGGGTTTGCGCTGGCCTGTGACTTTCTAACCCCTCACCGGGATCTGATTTCCGGCAGACCTGACAGGCTGTTACAGCGCGATTAGCTGCCTTGTGAACGGGCGCGATACCGATGTGGGTCAGCGAAATAATCGACCGCCCGATAACCGGGATAAATGCGGGCTTGATGCAGCGTACCCGCAGGAATGAAGAATGTATCGCCGCGTGTGAGGGTTTGCGCGCGGCCGCCAATCGTCAGTTCGATCTTCCCATCGATCACCACGCCCCACTGACTGCCGTGCGAATGTACCGGCACCGTCATTTCGATATCCGATTCATTGAAGAAAACCTGTCCTGAATCGCTTTGCAAAATCCAGCCGCGCAGTCCCTCATACGGTAAGTCCGCCTCTGGCAAACTGCGCACGAAGTCGGGAAATTCCGACACATTCATAAAGTCTTTCCTTCCTATTGGGTATATTGCAGATCGTTGAATGGGATGGGTACATGCCGCCAAACGGATTGTGAACGCATTCTTGATCCCCTCCTATTGTGACATAAGGTACGAAAAAAGCACGCCAAATAGGGGGAGCGGATTTGTATAAAAACCGCCTGCATCTGTGACCTCGTCTGCGCAGCCAGGCCAGGTATGGAATAAGATGCGCTTCCTGCAGCCCGCTGGCATGAGCCAGGTTTAGGGTTTTGGGTTGAACCTGCCAGGCATCTTCACTTGCCGGGTCGCCGGCATCCCGTTTATGGGGCGCAACCGTTTCTACCCGCACCCCGATTCGATTAACTATTCCCGAGGATATCCTCGACCACGTTCCTGGCCCAGTACCCTGTCTCTCCCTGGCGTGATAACCGGCGTACGCCTTCGAGATCGTTGCCCAGGGTAACAATGGCAGGCTCTTCCGTCATTTCGCCCGGTTGGGTGCCCACCTGCCCCAACCCCACTCCGGCCAGCAGGCCGTTGCAAAGGCAGCGTTTTCCCTCAGCATTGAATGGCAGACCGCGCTTGGCTACGAAGTCTTCGATTGGCGCGGCCGGGCAGCGCTGCAGCAGCCGCCTAGAACCATCAGCTTCGGGTTTGCTCAAGACGCGCTGTTTCAAAAATCCCAGGTCACATAATCTGCGCCGGTCAGCATATACCGATTCTTCCGCCAGGGTGCCGGTGAGTTGAACCACCTTGAATGGGAAACCAGTCGGCGAATAAAGTGAAGTTTGCACCAGTGCCTCATCCGTGCTGCCTTCTTTTAGTTCCTTGAAAATGGCGCCGCGATAAACTGGGCTCATTCCTGATTCTTCAGCCAGGGCAAAATTGGAGCCAACCTGCACACCCATCGCACCGGCATCCAATGCCTTTTGCAATCCCGCCTGGCTGCCATAGCCACCCGCCAGCCAGAAAGGCAATCCCTCCTGACGGATTGCTGCAAGATCAGGCTCATCCATCTCGCTGTACACCGGCTGCCCGAGGTCATCTTTCTTCAAGGGTCCTTGAGGTGCAGCATTGTGACCGCCGGCGGTATGATGCTCGATGATAAAGCCGTCCGGAGGTTGGCTAGAGCCCTGCGCCAACGCCTTGACCAGCATTTCCAGCGAAACGATCGCCAGGAAAGCGGGGCGCTGGAGCGGTTCCTGCGCTAATTTACCTCCGGCCACCTGACGTGGATCAAAGGTTAAATTAAAAGTTTCACCCGAGTCCCGATATAAGACGGATAGCTCAGTGGTCACAGTCTGGTGTTGCGCAAGCTGTGAACACAGGTTGGGCAAGCCAGCGGGGTTTCCCGCTCCGACCACAATGGCAGTTACTCCGGCCAGCATGGCGCCGTACATGGCAAAAATCAGGGGAAGTTCGACTTTTTTTAGAAAATTTATAAAGATGTTTCCCTTGTGACCTTCCTTGGCCAGCCACACCTCGGCATAGCTGGTGGCGATCAACAATTCAACCAATTCTTCTTCGAGGTTGAAAGAAACAGGTTCGGCCGTCCCATCCGGGCTTGGAAAGGTGTGTCTGCCGTCTTGCGCATGCAGGGTTTGCACCGGGCCATATTTATAACGGTCTGTAGGCGCTTTGCCGCCCTCCACAAAGTATCGCTCGCAAATCCTTTTACCGATATCAACCCCAAATTGTGCATCGAAAGCCGCAAAAGCCCGGCGTAAGTGCCCCCCAGGGTCGCCGAGTTGGAGCAGACGTACATGCACGACATCCAGGGCAGTACCAGAAACCGTACCCGCGGTGACGCCCGGCTTTGCCAAGGCAACCGCTTTCGCCAGCCGCCAGTTCGAAACATACACCCCCATACCCCCCTGGATCAGTTTAATTTTTTGCAGAAATGTCATGTATCTATACTCCATACCGTTTAACTATAGTGTGTAACCCCATCATAGCGATCAAGTTTTGGAGTTAAGCGTTCCGAAAATATTTTTTAACCGGCTGCACATTCTCTCACACCCCTTCAACCGCACAGCCTGACCCTGACCGCTGCGCGCCCCCCGGGTTGACCCAGGTGGGGTCAGCCTTTGTCATTATGCTCTACAGTGATGACGACATTTCCCCTTTTTTGCCCGGTATCGACATACCTGTGTGCCTCGGCGATCTGTTCCAACGGGTACCGTCGATCGATGACCGCTTTAATCGCTCTGGCCTCGATCAGCTCTTTGAGGGCTAGCAGATTTTGGGTTGAATAGCCTGCCGTCCAAGGGATTATTTTCTTGCCGCTTCTTTTGGATGCCCAACGCATTCGAATCCCACCCAATAGTCCAGGGTTGGCGTTCAGATAGGTCCCATTTTCCTTGAGTGATCGTAAACTACCCGAAAACGAACTCTTGCCGATCGTATCAAAGATGATGTCATAAGTCTGGCTGTTTTTGGTGAAATCTTCGCGCGTGTAATCGATGACGTGATCTGCGCCAATCGACTGCAGCATCTCCAATTTCCCTGTATGGTCCACCGCAGTCACTTCAGCCCCATAGTGCCTGGCAAGCTGCACGGCACTGGTGCCAATGCTCCCGCCTGCGCCAACAATCAACACTTTTTGTCCGCTCTGGATGTTTGCTTTTCGAAGAGAATGTAGCGCTTCGAGTCCGCTAAACGGAACGGCAGCGGCTTCCTCATAGGTCATATTGACCGGTTTTTCTGCCAGCACGCCAGCCAGTGCTGCAGGTTTTTCAGGCAGGCATAAATATTCAGCGTATGTTCCCATGCTCAGACCGGTATAGCCAAAAACCTGGTCGCCCGGCTTAAACCGGGTTACATCTTTGCCGGCTGATACGATCTCCCCGGCGAACTCCGTCCCAAGTATCGTTATTCTGATAGGTTTTATGAAACCCAGATATAGTCGCAGGGGGATCAAAAACAAGAGGGGAACTTTGAGCCCACGGAACTCGGTGTCCGCCCTGGAAACAGTTGCTGCATGTACTTGGATCAGGACTTCATTTTCTCTGGGGTTTGGGACTGCTACCTCTCGGAGCTGAAGCCCGTCCGCTGGACCGTATTTTGTCCACACGACGGCTTTCATGAACGTTCCTCTGGTGTCACCGGGATTTGTTGTCATTCTGTTCAACGGTGATGATTATTTTTCCTTTGGCGTGTCCTTCTCCAAGGTACCGGAGCGCTTCAGGAACCTCACTTAACGAGAAACTCCGATCAATCACCGGGATAATTTTACGGGCTTCATAAAGCCCTGTCATAAAAAGTAAGTCGTTTGGACTGGACCGCACCACTAGCAAACCTATCTTTTTACCCTCGGCTTTCCCAATTCTTGACCCCAGCAGCAAAACCTGGAGCATCGTCGCCATGGAGCCTCCGACCATGAAACAATTGCCATTGGCGTTTAATGCACGCTTGTAGGCGAAAACCGAACGATGTGCCACAAGATCGAGAATAAAATCGTAACGCTGTCCGTTTTTCGTGAAATCCACTTGAGCGTAATCAATGACATGGTCGGCGCCAAGTGAGCGCAGCATATCGAGCTTCCTAGCGTTGTCCACGCCGGTCACTTCAGCGCCGTACATTTTGGCAAGCTGCACCGCGAATGTGCCGGCACCACCGCCCGCGCCATTGATCAATATCTTTTGCCCCGGCTGAACCTGTCCTTTGTCGCGAATGCCTTGCAGGGCAATGACTGCCCCCTGCGGGAAAGCTGCTGCCTCTTCAAATGTCAAACTGGCCGGTTTCAACGCCAGTATTTTTTCGGGGGCGCAGACATACTCGGCAAACCCGCCCCCGAACATGACAAGGTCGCCAAATACTTCATCCCCTTGTTTAAACCGCTGAACATGACTGCCAACCGCTTCGACCACCCCCGCGACATCAGAACCCAGAATCGTCTGGCCTGGACTGAACAAGCCGGATAAGCGGGCATAGAGCGGCTTGCCTAGCAGGCCTTCCCAATCCGACAAATTTACGGATACAGCCTTCACCCTAATAAGGACTTCGTTATCTGTGGGGGTAGGTTTCTCCACCTCTTTTAATTCAAGTACATCAGGCGAGCCGTATATTGTGTGTACAATCGCTTTCATGAGCACTCTTTCAAGGCTGTCAGCCTTCGCTATCCCACAGCGATGACCACTTTCCCCTGGGCGTGTTTTTCTGTCACATACCGGATCCCTTCGACAATCTCACTCAACGGATAACTGTGATCGATGACCGGGGTGATTTTGCCGGTTTCCAGAAGTTCCCCCAGGTAAACCAGATCCTCCTGGTTTATTTTCGCAATTCCCATGCTGCCCATTTTCTGGTCCCCTTTTTTCGTTATCCATCGTCCCAGGAGCATAGCCTGGAAAAATTGGGGCAGGGTGCCCCCGGCGCAAACATAAACCCCCTGGGGATTCAACGTGCGTTTATAGTCATAGATCCAGTGATAACCATTCACGGCAAAAATCAGGTCGTATCGCTTCTCGCCGCGGGTGAAATCTTCCTGGGTGTAATCGATCACGTGGTCGGCCCCGATGGAGCGCGCCATGTCCAGATTCCGCGGGCTGCACACGGCGGTCACTTCCGCCCCGGCCGATTTGGCAAGCTGCACTGCAAACGTGCCCACGCCGCCCGAGGCGCCCTGGATCAATACCTTTTGCCCCGGCTGAATCCCGCCAGCATAACGAATGCCCTGCAGCGCGGTGAGCGCTGCCACAGGCAGGGCCGCTGCTTCCGCGAAGGAATGTTTGGCGGGCTTCATCGCCAGATAGGCTTCTTTGGCAAGGACATACTCGCCGAAAGCGCCATTGGCACACCCGAATACCTCGTCCCCAGGCTGAAAACGGGTGACATTTTCACCAACCGCCTCCACCCGCCCTGCCACGTCGGTACCGACGCGCGGATTATTCGGTTTGAAAAGCCCCCCGCCCATCACGCGCATCAGCATCGTGTTTTTCATTCCCCGATAGTCCGCCGCGTTTATGGACGAGGCATGAACTTTGATCAGCACTTGCTTATCCTTGGGGGTAGGTTTTTCGATCTCATCGATCCGCAGAACATCCGGCGGCCCGTATTTTTTGTATAAGACGGCTTTCACTGTAAATCTCCTTTTATCGTTATTCATGATTGTGCCCTGAAACCTCTGCCTGGTCGGGTTGCACACAAGTGACCGAGATCAATGGCAGTCCTAAATCACGCACTTTTTTGAGCAATCCATGAAGCGCCGCCTGATCGGCTACCGGGTGTCCTGAGTGTCAGCCAACTCAGGGGTAGAGCCTGGTGATCTATCGTTTTACGATCAAAAATGTCATAGATGTCGATCCATTATAGTACACTGCCATGGTAGGGACTTGATTTCGCGCGTGTCTTAAAGCAAAAGCGCTCTCCAGCGATGGAGGGCGGCTTTTTTTAGTCCTTTTTGTCAGGAAGGAAAGCCGTCGAATTACAGAAGATCGAGATTCATAGCCCTACCGGTCTTTTCATAATGGGATAATGGCGTCCTGTGTAAAAATAGGTCCTATTTGCAGGTCTAACCTGCGATACAGTTCTGGCGGAACGCCGATATCCGCCAGGTATAAATCACCGACAAATTCTTTGGCCGATTCTTTTAGCAGCCCTACTTTTGGCAATGCCAGGGTTAGGGTTGCCGAAGCCCGGATACAAGGTTCTCCCGGCTGTCCGCTAGTCGCGTCCAATCCGGAAGGTGAATCCAGGGCTAAAATCGGCGCGCCTGAATGGATTGCGCGCAGGATCCATTCAGCGACCTCTCCTTGAGGGTCGCCGCGGATGCCATAACCAATCAATGCATCGATGATCAGGTCGGCCCTCGCCAGGTCGGCTATTTCGGTGCTTTGAATCTTCAGGCTTTGCAGAATATTCCATTGGTGGGAGGGAATTTCTTTCAAATTCTCAGGTTTTGTGGCCAGTCCGATTTTTACTTCAACCCCACGGTTATGCAAATGGCGGGCAGCCACCATTCCGCCACCGCCATTATTCCCTCCGCCGCATAAAACCACGACGTTTTTCTTTGCCGATGATTCTTTCATTAATTGAATGGCAAGGCTTGCCAGGTGGCTGCCGGCGTTTTCCATCATTTGCATCAGAGCAATGCCGTACTCCTCGATCATCAACCGATCGACTTCCATCATTTGGTGCGTTGTGAGAGCAGGAACCTTCATCAATCGCTCCGCAAAACAGGGATGAAACCAAAAACACAGCTTTTCAATAAGATGGTTGGATGCTCACTAACCTTACCTTGGGGCAAAAACCTTTCCTTTGCATCAGTATATCTAGTATACTTATCTTTTTTGGAGACAAATCATGGCGAAACGCACCAATGAGCAATGGCTTTCTAATCTCCATTCAGCAGGACCCCAGCGCGAAGAAGCAATGGCAGAACTAAGTCGCGTGATTCTTGCCGGCTTACCTTACGCGCTGTCAAAATGGCTGTCTCCGGAAGATCCTCGCTTTTCCGCCCTGGCAGAGGAAGTCACCCAGGAAACCGTGATGCGGGTGACGGCACGGCTGGATACTTTTGAGGGCCGCAGCCAGTTTACCACCTGGGTGTATACAATTGCCGTTCGCGTAGCATTGACTGAATTGCGCAGAGCGAAATGGCACGAAGTTTCTCTCGATGAACTCCTCGCGGAAAAAGATAGCGATGACGAGCCGCGCGAAATGCCGGATCTCAGCCCTGGAGTTCAATCATCGGTCGAAAAAAAAGAGATGATGGCCATGCTTTTCAAGGTGATGCAAATGGACCTTACGGAAAAGCAACGAACGGCTTTGATGGCGGTCGCAGTGCGGGGGATGCCGCTGGAGGAAGTAGCGCGCCGGATGGGTACCGAGCGTAATGCACTCTATAAATTGTTGCACGATGCCCGCTTGAAATTGAAAAACCACCTGGAAAAAGAGGGTTTTTCTGCTGCCGAAATCATGGCTACTTTCGAAAAAGAGTAATTAATTACCGCGTTGCTGCGTCTTAGCTCTCGGAGAGTGAAATGAAGAATTGGATCCATCGAGTTTTCAAGAGAGATCGCCCTCACAAAATCCAAAATAATGCTCCCATGTCGATGGGTATGCCTGAAATTCCCCCATCTCGAGCGGAGGCAATGATCAAGATGATTGAGAAAACGCAGGAGGTGGAGCTTTCATGTGACGAAGTCCACCGTCTATTGGGTGAATTTGCTGAAATGGCCATGCGCGGGGAGGATGCCGCGAGTTTATTGCCATTGGTCCATCACCACCTCGATACGTGCCCCGATTGCCGCGAAGAATACGATGCTTTGATGCAAATTTTGCAAGCCTCGCCGGATTAGGTGGTTCTGAAACAATACCGATTTTTCGCTCCGCAGAATACAAGACGACTGAAAGGTGGCCCTCAGTCGTCTTTTGTTTTGATTCGCGCGTCCTGAGTTTATTCGTTTTCGTTAATCGGGCAGTCCTTTTGATCGACATTTCATGGGCTCCGGTAAGAATCTGCTCCCAAGATTTGTCTAAGCTCTCATGAATATAAAAAAGGAGCAGATGATGGACGCCAAACTTTTAGCTTTCAAAGCAAAGCCTAAATCTGTAACAGGATTAGTAGATGGGAAATTCTCGGCGGATGGCGCTCGTGAGGAATACCAAAATCATTTCAAAAGACCTGAAGATAGATTATGCGTGACGCTGGATCAGATTCCTGATTTTAAAATTACAGGCAGCCCCCAGAAATTATCCGGTGGGTTGCTGAATTTTGTCTGGCGCTTGAATGGAACCATTGGCTCGGTTCCGCATACAATGATTGTAAAATCAGCTCCTCCCTATATCGCCAGTTCCCCTGAGGTGTATTTAGATCCCGATCGAATATTTTTCGAAGCCAGGATGCTGGAATCTTTTAGCACGGGCGGTATTTTAGAAGCTATCGGGTCGGAAAAGGTTCGCCCTCCCCGCCTCATCCTGCTGGACCGAAAACAGCATCTACTTGTGATGGAGGATGTATGCCAGTGTCCCGATCTGGAAGCCTGGCTCAAAGAATCACATTCGACCACAGAAGCAGCAGATATTGGCAGATCGTTAGGAAAATTCATCGGCGCGCTGCATCGTTTCTCGGCACAACGCCCGCAAATGGCCGACGAATTCAACAACCAAAGCATGCAGCAAACCAGACTCGCCGTTCTGTATGGCAACGTCCACAACTATGCTTTGCGTGCCCATTTACCCGATGCAGAGCAATTAGGAAAGCTGGCAGTTGAGTACGGGGAACTGCTCCAGCAGCCGGGAAAAGCGCTCATTATGGGAGATCTCTGGCTGCCTTCTGTGATGGTTTCAACGCATGGGCTGCGGGTGATTGATTGGGAGCTGGCGCATTATGGCCGCCCATCACAGGACGTTGGACATTTTGCCGCTCATCTGTGGATGCACATCCATCGGGCGAACACCCCGGGTGCTGCGAAAAACGCAGAGACCATTCTTGAAAAGTTTCTGGTAAGCTACCGGCTCGCCCTGGGCACTGATTTCGACGAGATATTGGGGGCAGGGGGGGTAATGGAAAGCGCGGTCCACTTTGGCAGCGAAATCCTTGCCAGGACAGTTGGTTTATTCCAGCAGGGTTATCTTTATCAGGGACTTTCCAGCGATCATCCGCTTGTTCAGCAGGCCGCGCAAACGGCGGCCAATCACATACTCGATCCGCAGGCCGTCAACACCTTTGATGCGCTTGGCTGGCGATCTACCAAAGGTAGATAGTCATAAAAATTATCACCGAATCAGTTACGGTGACCCTGAGGAAAAGATCTTTTCCTCACTAATCTAAAGAGAAGAGGAATACTCATGAAAGAATACGATATTACGGTCATTGGGGCGGGTTCAGGCGGGTTGGTAGCAGCCCTAAAAGCCAGGCGTCACGGAGCAAGGGTTGCCCTGATCGAAAGAAATAAGATTGGCGGGGAATGCACTCATGCGGGGTGTGTGCCTAGCAAAACGTTGATAAGCAGCGCCAGGCTTTACCACGCCATGAAGCGGGCTGACGTTCATGGTCTGCCAAAACTGAGTTCATCCGGCGATTTCGATTTTGCTCGGGTCATGGAACATGTGGATAATGTCGTACAGGGTGTTTATCAAAACGAGCAGCCGGCTCATTTTCAGGATTTAGGCATCGATGTCTATATCGATCCCAGTGGGGCGCAGTTCTTGAGCCGAAATGAGATCCAAATCGGGAAGGACGTGATCCGGTCCAATTACGTGGTTATTTCAACGGGTTCTTCACCCCGGCCGGCGCCCCGAGCAGGCAGCGAAATGCCCCAATTTGTGACCAATGATAACTTTTGGGCGTTGCGAAAGCTACCGCGCTCCATCGCCTTTCTAGGCGGCGGGGTGATTTCGGCGGAAATTGCCCAGTCCCTGGCACGGTTTGGCAGTGAAGTCACGATCATCGAGCGTTTCCCGCGCATTCTCAATTTCGTGGATGAAGAGGTTGGGGCGCTGGCGGTCAATGTATTGAAACGTGAAGGTATTCGCATTCTGGTCGATTCCGAGGTTACCAACTACCACCTGTCCGAAGGTGGGCAAATCAAAATCGTCCTCACCCAGCAGGGGTTTCAGCGCGAAGTCTTTGCTGAACAAATTTTTGCCGCGTTTGGACGTGATCCGAATATCGCTGGTTTAGGTCTTGACCGTGTTGGGATCGCGTATTCTGCCAGCGGGATAAGCACCGATGAATACCTGCAAACGACCGTCCCAAATATTTATGCCATTGGCGACGTGACATCTCCGGCCAAGTTTACGCATATTGCCTCCTATCAAGCGGAGATAGCCGTCGAGAATATTTTAAATGGCAATCAGGTCAAGAATGATTTGTCGGTTGTACCCTGGGCTATTTTTATGGACCCGGAAATCGGACATGTTGGACTCACCGAGAGCGAAGCCAGAAGAAAAGGCGAAAAAGTCAATATTGCCCAGGTGAACACCAATTCAATCGATCGTTTTGTTACGGAAAGCGCGACAGAGGGTTTCCTCAAGGTGGTGATGGACGAAAATGATGTCCTCCTTGGCGCGGATGCCATCGGTGTTCACGCTGGTGAATGGATCCAGTTCTTTACACTTGCAATTCAGCAGAAACTTCCCATCCAGAGTCTTGGGGATTTGATTTTTATCTACCCAACTTTTTCGGAAATTATCAAGAAGGTTGTCACCCGCTATCTGCGCAATAAGACTTTGCCAGTTCCCGAATTGGGGCGGGTGGAAGTTCTGTAAATTTCGAATAGTCAGGTCTTTTCAGGAGTATTCCGTATGACTACCTGGTTAAAGCTGGCTTTTTCGAAGTGGATTGTGCATCGCGCCGGCTTCACTGCGCTCTTTGTTGGCATTGTTCTCAGTTCAATTAATTATGGCGACAGTATCCTGAAAGGAACTGTAACCCACGCGCAAATCCTTCGAATAGTTTTATCCTTTTTCGTTCCTTACTGCGTATCGACGTTTTCCAGCGTGAGCGCCGTCTTGGATAGAAAATCGATCCGCGGCGGACGGACAATTTCAGGTGGTTGACGAATGACGAACGAATTGTTCGTTAATGGCGAAGAGATATTCCGGCGGGAAAATGACGAAAACATTTTCGCCATGCGGAACCATTGTCGCCGGCATGGGTACTCGCGCTCGAACGGTCAAATCGCCCGCGGCGATCTGATATTCGATATGTTCGCCGCGGTACATGCACCCCACTACTTTGCCAGGGATGGCATTTTGTCCGGGGTGCTGTTGAACTTGGATATGCTCCGGGCGAATGGCAAACAATGCTGAGTTTGCCGCATGACCATTGGTGTTAACCACCAGGTTTCCGTAATCTGTTCTCAAAGTGCCGTGAGCCAGACTTCCTTTCAGGAAGGTGGTGATCCCCACAAATCTGGCAGCCGACTCGCTGGGCGGCTGTTGAAATAACCGCATGGGTTGATCGACGGCGGCGACCTGGCCATTGATGAGCAGTGCCATTCGGTCGGCCATTGCCATCGCTTCGTTTAAGTCGTGGGTGACCAGAATGGTGGTGATTCCCAATTCGCGCTGGATACGCTGGATGGCCTCCTGCAAATTCATGCGCACCGTGTTATCCAGGCTGTTCAGCGGTTCATCCAGCAGAAGAAGGTGCGGCTGAACGATCAATGCCCTGGCCAGGGCAATCCGTTGCTGCTCTCCACCCGATAGCTGAGATGGCTTGCGCTTTTCCATCCCCGGCAGGCCGATTATGTCCAACAGGCGGGCCACTTCCCTCCGGATCGTTTTCGGCGACTCGCCCATTACCTTCAAACCAAAACCGATATTTTCAGCCACGTTGAGGAAGGGGAACAAATAGGCTTTTTGAAACATGAGCACAGCCCCGCGTTTGTTCGGGGCAACCGACAGCACGCTTTTCCCGTCAAAGTGGATATCGCCCATATCCGGGCGTTCGATGCCGGTGATCAATTTGAGTAAGGTGGATTTGCCGCTGCCGGAAGGTCCCAGCAGCGCCACCAGTTCGCCCGAGGCAATGTTCAATGAGAACCTGTCTAGCACAGGTCGAATCTGACCTGGGTAAGTTTTGGAGAGTGAAATTAAGTCAATGTTGGCCATATCAGTGTTGCTCCCTGACCGTATTACCATGCTGATTGAGATACCGCGCCGAAGCGGCGATGACTAACACTGGCGGCAAGACAAATAACAACGCTAAAGCGGCGATCGAGGTCGGATTTCCCCCAGAGATCGCCGAAAATAACAATAGCGGCAGCGTCAATACCTGTCCGCTGCCGATCAAGAGAGTTAGCAAATACTGACTCCAGGAAATGAGAAATGCGAATAACCCGGCAACCACCAATCCGGGCAGGATTAATCGTAATGTTATGTTGAAGAAAATCCGGAGCCGTGTCGCGCCAAGCACCCACGCTTGATGCTCAAAATTCTCGTCATAGCTGGCAAAAACTCCAGCGAGCGTGAAAATTGTGTAAGGTATGGTTGGGACGAGATGGGAGAGAACCACGCCAAAAAGGGTACCGGCCAGGCCAAGGCGCAAGAAAAGGATATTTAACCCCATACCAACCGCCAGGGGAGGAACGACCGTTGGTAGAAAAAAGATCAGCCAGGCTACTTGACGCCCGCGGAAGTTCCGCAACCCTAATGTGCGCGCGGCAGGAAATCCGACCAAAAGCGATAGCAGACTGGATAGAATTGCAATCCCAAGGCTGGCCGCCAGACTGTTGCCGGTTTGGGGGTCCATTACGATCCGGGTAAATGGCGCGGTTGTCCAATCTTTGGGCAGGAATGCCGGGAAGAACCAGTGCTCCGAAAATGCATATAACCCAAACAACAATAATGGTGCAGCCAGCACCCCATAAAGCAGAAAACGAATGATATATGTCGGAAGGGCTTTCATTGAGAATATCCCGCCCGCTTCTCATAACGGAGGCTGATCGCAGCGACAACCATAACGACTGCGGCAATGATTAAACTGATTGCCATACCTTCCGCTCGATGGTGTAGATCCGGATTGGCGAAAAAATCCAGCGCCAGCACCGGCAGCATACGGGGATAAGGCATTCCCAGTACAGCCGGAACCTCATAAGCGCTGAATACGAAGGCAAACACGAGTAAGGAACCACTTATCAGCGAAGGCAAAATTTGCGGAAGAGTTACATAGCACAGCCGTTGCCAGGGCGTTGCTCCCAGGTTCGTGGCGACGACTCCATAATCCTCTGGTTGGGAGCGCAACGCTGCCAGTACGATCAATGCCAGGAACGGGATTTCCTTGGTGACGTAATCCACAATAATACCCATCCCCAGCCGGTCGCGAACAAGTACCGGAAAATCTGCCGGATTTTGGATCCATCCCAATAAGGCCGCCAGGCGAGCCAGCAGGCCGCTTTGCGAAAAGAACAAGAGCAGGCCGATAGCCCAGACCAGGTGTGGAAACGCGAGGTTCCAGTTCAAAGCCAACGTATCCATCTGCCGTCCACGGCCGCTTTGGTGATTGAGCCAGACGGCTACCGGCAGCGCTCCCGCTGCTGAGAGCAGCGTGGAAACGCCAGCGATCCACAATGAAAAGCCCAGTGAAGGCCAAAATTCCGTTCCGACCCCTTCCGAGCCTGACAGGACATTTTGGTAGGCTGCCATACTCAAGGTTCGTTGATCGGTCCCGGTCAGGAGTCCAAGGCTTTGCGCCAGGCCGTAGATCAGGCTGACTCCAAACAGGGTCCCAACGAGCAGGATTGCCGGAGCCATACTGATCCACGGAGATGATGAAACCGCACGCCTGGCCATTTTTATTTTGAGCTGACCAGGACGTTCTGTCGCCAGCCAGTTTCCACCAGGTTTTGATATTGCGCGTCCGAATCGCCTGCCAGGGATTTAGCCAGATCGGCAGGAGAGGTGGCGGCATCTCCCAGCTTTTTGGCTGCATCCTGGAGTTTCGCCAGGGCTGCCGGGTCGGTAACGCGGTTTATATCGATTCCATATCCCAGACCGAAACCGTTTTCTGGCAAGATTTGGGCAGCCTGTAGCGCAGGGTCAAGGATCAGATTGGCCAGTACCAGTGCCGCTGCTTTGTTTGGCGCGTTGGCAGGGATGGCAACGTAATTGAAATCGCCGATCATATACTGGTCGAACACGAAAGCTTTGGATGTTGCCGGCACCAGGCCTTGCTCGATCAAAGCGCCTGCTCCAACCGCCGCCTGGGTGATACTGAAATCTACTTCCTGGTTCGCAAACAAGCTGTGCAACTCATTTTCGTCCTTTGGGTAGGTCTCACCATTTCGCCAGAGGTAGGGTTTGAGTTCGTTGAGGTATTTCCATAGTTCCGGCGACCATTGATCCCAGGTGGCCTGATCGAAAGTGCTCCACTGGTCAGCGCCGCCGCTGATTTCGAACAAAGCGCCTTTGACAAAGCGGGTGCCCTGAAAGGCCCCTGGTCCCGGTGCGATATAGGTGAAACGGCCCGGGTGTTCGATAACCCATTCCTTCAGTTGGGCATACGAACGGGGCAGTTCGGCCGGACTCAGGCGAGCAGAATCGTAGATAAACTGGAACTGAGCGGACGACCATGGGCTTTCCAGGTTATCGACCGGGGTGCCAAAGTCGCGGTTGATCGCCGGGTTATCCCAGTTGACCAGTTGGCTGTTGGGCAGCTTGTTTGCCCAGTCTGGATACAATAGATTCGCCTGTTTCAGTGATAAAAAGTTCGCGCCGTTAATCCAGATCAAATCGACCGCTCCCGGGTCTTTTCCAGCTTGTTTTTCGCTCAGCACCTGGTTGACGGCATCGACCGTATCCGCTACCGGGACGCGATGGAGGGTAATCCCATATCGATCCTTCAGGGCTTTCCCATAGAAGGTGTCCACAAAGCTGTTAATCGATTCCGAACCGCCCCAAAGATACCAGTTGACCGTTTGCCCTTTGGCTGCGGCAACCACGCTATCCCAATCATTGATATCGAAGGACGCTGGGGATGGATTGGCCTTACCGGCGATGGCGCTGCACGCGCTCAGTAAAATTGTGAGCAGGAGAAGAAAGGGGGTAATGCGTTTCATAACGTTTCCTTTGCAATGGTTTCTGGTTGGGTTAGTCAGCAAAAAACCACGTTCCTGATTGGGACCGCGAGCGGTTCCTGTCAGGTTGGTGTGATGGCTCCAAAAGTTCTCTAACCCTTATCCCTGAGTAAGATGATCGGTGCAGGGAAAATCTTACGATCACCAACCGGAATCTGGTTCCGGTAGGCAATTAAAGAGCAAAAGCCCCATGAATCGACGAAGAGGTGCGGGTACACCTCCTCGTTTCAGACCTCTGCCGAATCATTAAGGGGAGTTATTTCTTGCGCAGCAGCACTACGAACAAAAGACCGGTCACCACTCCGTAGATCACGTGCCCCATCAGGCTTAACCACTGATCCGTTCCGATTTTGAGCACCATCTCCGTCATGCCCAGACCCAAAGGCATCAGGATCAGCCCGCCCAACACCCACCAGATGACGCCATTGACCATCCCCGTGAGGACGGCAGAACCCCAGCCGAGCTGAACGCGGCCCAGGCTGAGCACCGCGCCGTAAAATCCTCCGATGGCGGCGCTGATAGCCATATGCACCAAGCCGCCAACAACCACGGACTGCGAACCTATCAATCCGGCGACCAGTGGCAGCATATTCATTATGGCCATCATCATTCCGAAGACAACGCCGCCGCCTAGCCCGGCGATGATCCCCGTCACCACAAATTTCCCAAACGTATTGCTTTTTACCGCTGAAATCGTTGACATTTTGCTCTCCTTATGCTTTGAACTGTTTTGTTTGCTCTATGGATTATGACGAGGATCGCTCCGCCATCCTTACCAGGATTCTCAAATCTATCGTTCTTATGGGTGCGCTTCGAAGACCTTCTCGCCAGCTCGGATAGGCACCCGTAAACGGTTTTCTGCCGGCGGAATCGGGCAGGACCAGCGGGCGTTATAAGCACAATAGGGGTTATAGGCATAATTGAAGTCGATGGCAAACTTGCTCTTGCTCAATAGCCTGGGTTCCAGGTAGCGACCGGCCCCATAGGTTTCATTGCCTGCCAGCGCATCTGCGAAAGGTAGAAAGAATTCGTGATCCCTCTCGTAGATCGTCAATTCGACCGGCTGATGATTCACCGTGAATTGAAAGCGGCCATAACGATGGTAGATTTGCACCTCCCCGGTGGAAGTTTGCATCCTGATTTCCTGCTGCTGCGGAAATTTCTCGATATTGATCTCAAATACCAGGGCGGAATTTTCCGGAAAATATTTGAGCCCCGTAAAATGCTTCTTTTGTTCGCTGGTCAGCGGGCTTTGGGGATGAAAAGCGAAGAAATCATCTTTTTCCTTGTGAAATTGTTCCAATTGCGTCATTTCGCGCCTCCAGTTTTGTTTGACTGTTAAGACAGCGATCCGAATATGCTTCTTACTTTCTTGCCTGCAATGGGAAGGTAGCGAGACAAAAAAGAGGCTGCCCAAGCTTTCTGCCTGGGCAGCTCCTTGATATTGGCTTCGCTGGTCGCGAAGGTTTTACCTTTCTGGTAACGAGAAAATTTCCTGCATCCCGACTTAGCGGTAATGAATTGACCGCAGCTGCGGTTCCCCTTACAATGCAGTCATGATCCACTGGAATCTCAAAGAGGGCGATCCGCTGCATCTGACCATCGCCTGTGACGCGCGGTTGGGCGCGCCGGATTACCTCAACGACCACACCTGGGAAATTCATTTGAGCGGAGGTACGCCGCCGGCGGTCAGCGTCCAGACCACTTACGGCCTGCGCGCAGGGGTGATGCGGCTGTTCCCGCGTTTCCAACGCCAGGATAGCTGGCTGAACGACCCGGCTAATTTTTTTAGCCCGCCGCGGGTCACCAGCCTGTTCCCCAATTTTATCGCGCTGGCTTACAGTCCATTTGAGGGGCTCGAAATCCTCTCCGAGTTCTGGGTACCTGAATCTCAGCTGCTCACCGGGCGATTTACCTTCACCAACACCCGGCACACGAAAGAGCGCTTAATGTTCGAATGGATCGCGCTCCTTAGCCATCTGGGAGAAGGCTCGGGAGTGGCGGTGGTCGAAAGCGGGATCAACCATGTGCTGGAAGGAAAGACTGAGGGCCTATCACCGGTCTGCATCATGACTGGCGGTCCCCAGCCCGGAAGCGGGCCTTACGCCGGGCTGGCTCATGAGATTGAGTTGGGCAAAAGCGATACTCGCCAGCTTACCTGGGCTCTGGCTTCTCTGGAGGATAGTAAAGCCGGGCTGGTCCTGGCGCGCCAGACTACTACCCGTCCTTGGGATGCCGAGATCGCTCGCATCGAACTGCTGGAAGATTCGCAAAGCCTCACCATTTCCACTGGCGATCCCGATTGGGACGCTGCACTGGCATTGTCGCTGCGCGCAGCCAACGGATTATTCTTTCCCGCCAGCGAAAAAATGCCGCACCCCTCGTTCGTTCTAACGCGCCGTCCGGATAATGGTTTTTCGCGGCGTGGCGACGGAGTGGATTACAGTCACCTGTGGAGCGGTCAAACAGCGCTGGATGCCTGGTATATGACCAGCCTGATCGGTGCTGCTCAACCGGAACGCTGCGCCGGCCTGGTGGAAAATTTCATCGCTGCCCGGCGCACAGACGGCTGCCTGGATTGGAAACCCGGGCTGGCCGGCCAGCGCGCCAATCGCCTGGCTCAGCCGCTGCTGGCAGATATCGCCTGGAAAATCCATCAAAACCTGGGGGACCCAGATTGGATTGCAAAAATCTACCCGACGCTCTTGGGCTTCGTCCACTGCTGGTTCTCTCCATCCTCAGACCGCGACCAGGACGGGTTCCCGGAGTGGGAACACCCCTTCCAGACCGGCCTGGATGACGCGCCCATTTTTCATCCCTGGATGGAAAACGCCCAGGGCGTCGACCCTGACGATGTCGAGAGTCCATCCCTGGCCGCCATGTTGTATCGTGAATGCGGTGCGCTGGCAAAAATGGCAGCGCTTCTAGATCGGCCGGAAGAAGCCGCCTGGCTTGGATTTCGCCAACAGGTCTTGGCAACAGAACTGGAAAGCAGTTGGTCGGAAACCCGGAATAGTTTTTCCTACCGCGACGCAGCCATTCAAGACAGCCCGGCGGGGGAGACTTTATTGAAAATTAGCAGCACCGGTACCTTCCCGGTTATGCAAAGTTTGGCCAGCCCTCGCCGCCTGCTGATCAGTTTTCGCCCGCATGACGAAATGACCCGTCAGAGTCTGTTAATCCTGCACGGGGATACCCCCGACGGTCCGGTCACCGAAGAAGTGACCCCACGCAACATTCACTGGCTGCATGGCACTGGTCGCTACACCAGCCGCCATCACTTCACCAGGCTTGTGGAGGTGGTTGCGCGCGCCATGCTCCCAGGCGATCGTTGTGAGATCGGCACCATTGACTTCACCAGTGAGGATATTTCACTTCTGGCGCCGTTATGGGCAGGAATGCCTGATCCGCAGCGTGCAGCACAAATGGTGGAGAACACCATCCTTAAACGTTATTTGCAACCGTTTGGACTGCCGGTTTGCCCGCCGGACCGCTGCGCGGGAGATGGAACAGCGACCGGGGGGGTCTGGCTGATCTGGAATCAACTGGTCGGTGAAGGAATGGTCGATTATGGTTACCGTAAAGAAGCTGCGGAGATTTTCACCCGCATCATGCAGGCAGTTATCACAGGCTTGAAGACCGACCATGCTTTCTGGTCAGCGTACAATGCAGGTACCGGACGCGGTCAGGGGGAACGCAATACGCTCAACGGTCTTGCGCCAGTCGGATTCCTATTGAAATTGCTCGGTTTGGTGCAAATTTCCCCAAATCGGGTAATTGTCGACGGATTGAATCCATTTTCACGCTCAATTACGGTACAATATCGAGGAACGAATGTTAATTTTTTTGGGGATCGCACGCAGGTTTCCTTCGCCAACGGGCAGACGATGTCTGTGCAGGGGGGTGGAATCCATGAGATTTCCCTTTCCTAAACACGAAAGGAGCGGCCTTAGATGAACGAACCGAACAATCCTTCCCTTGTTACGGATACCTGTTTGATCGTCGTCGTGCAAGCGCAGGATGCTGAAAGCGCCGAAAATGCGCTTGGCGAGCTTGGATTCCACGTGACCCGCCTGCCAAGCTTTGGCGGTTTTCTTGGGCGACGCAACGCCACGCTGCTAGTAGCTTTGCCAGGTCTTCGCCGGGGTGAAGCCCTCCGTTCCCTGGAAGAAAACTGCCGCCAGCGGGTGGAATATATTGCGGTTCCGCTTGAAAGTGCGCCGCTGCCGCTGCCTACCCCCACCCCGATCACGATCGGCGGCGCGACCATCTTCACCCTGGAAGTCGAGCATTACGAGGAGTTATAGCCATGAAACTGATCATTGCAATTGTCCGCGATGTTGACAGCGACCCAGTCTCGCATGCGCTCACCTCGGCAAGCTTCCGCGTTACGGGGGTGGCCTCCAGCGGCGGGTTCCTGCGCAGAGGCAGAACTACGCTGCTGATCGGCGTAGAGGATGAGCAGGTCGAATCGGCGCTGCAAACCATCCGCGGGGCAGTCTCACCCGAAAAAGACGAGAAAGAGAAACGGGCGGTCATTTTTGTGGTCAAGGTTGACCACTTTGACCATTTCTGACAGCGTGCGTGCCGTTTAGGATTTCCCTCCGTGGAGTTGGATACAAACGCGATCCGGATACCTGGATATTCAGGAACCCGTTGGCTATTCCTGACGTATATTGTTCTGGAGTATGATCCTATTTAATTACACCCTGGAGGAACAAAATGGATTTCGGCCTGGCTTTCTCGTTTGTATTCAAAGATCCCAACTGGTTAAAGAAAATTGCAATTATCAGCCTTGTGGCGCTTATTCCAATCCTTGGGCAAATCGTTGTTTTTGGCTGGGCGTTGCAAATCAGCAAACGGGTGATGAGTCACGACCCAAATCCCCTGCCGGACCTGGATTTTGGCGGCGATTTGACCCGCGGTTTCATGGGGATCGTCATCGGTTTCGTTTACACACTTCCGATCACGTTGTTTAGCGGCGTTATCTCGTTCTTTAGCGCGGTACTCGAAAATTCGGGCGGCGACGAAACAGCCGTGGCCCTCTTCAGCATTGTCTCCATTTGCTTAGGCCTATTCTCCTTTATTTTTGGGTTGATTGTCGGTTTACTTCTGCCGGCAGCCCTGACCCGCTACCTGGAAAAAGAATCGATCGGCGCAGCTTTCGATTTCATTGAAGTGTTTAAGAAGGTTCAGCTCAACCTTGGCACCTATTTCATTGTTTTGCTGGGCACGATTGTTGCCGGGTTTATCGCGCCACTGGGATTGATCGCCTGTGTAATCGGCGTGATGCTGACTTACACCTATTCTCTGGCTATCATGGGGCATTTCTATGGGCAGGCTCATCTGGAAGCCAACAAGGACAAAATGGTGGTGGAAATCCCGCCCGCGGCGTAAAAAGACAAGAAGGGGCGGCTCGCGAGTCGCCCCAGTTATAGGCTGTGCCGCGCATAACGTCCAGCAGTTATACAAGGGTGTGCTTTCCGCAGGACGCTGTGCGCAACGCACCAGCTATTTATTGCCTGCCCTTCTTTCAACCGCGCAGCGGCTGTAGGGGCGCGCAATGCGCGCCCGGTGTTCTGCGTCAGGCAGAGTTTCAGCATTTAACCAAGACGCAAATAACGCAAAGGACCTTGATCGCGGTTGTTGCATCTCCGCCCACACCCACAGGGTGCCCTGCGGGCAGGGCGCTCTGTGAGCGAGAGAAAACCGTGGCCGCGTCACGACGCCCTACACATTGCACTCGATCTGGAGACGGTGCGATCCGAGATCCGGCTTGTAGCGTAAACAACAGTTTGCAAGGACGAACTGAGGTTTGTTCTTAATTTATTCGTTCTCTTCGTGAAATTCTTCCACCTGGTAAATTTCGACCCTTACCGGATTACAGCGCCAGTAATCGCGCGGCGCACCCATCTTCTGACAGAGATGGTCGAGAAAGCTTTCGGGTTCAGGTAGCTGCTCCCACACCTGCGGCAGGAAGGTGGCTCGCCGGAAATGGTCGCGCAGCACCACTCCATCGATGCCCGGCCGCAAAGCTTGCAGTAATTCTTCGGGGGAGGTGTATTCCAGCGGCTGTGGTGTGGTCAGCCGTGAAATTTCGATCTCGATTTCATCCAACTCGCGTGGCGCAACGGGAGGAAAGCGGTAATCATCCAGCCCCGCCGCGACGGCATGCTCGCGCACGTCCTCAGCCAATGGCAGGCGGGCTTCAAGAGTACCGATACAACCGCGCAGTTGTCCATTTTTGGTCAGGGTGACAAAACTGGCGCCCTGCTCACGCAGCGTTGGCGGCAGGCTGTCCAGGTCAACCGGGGTAATCCTCTGACCGCGAACGCCCATTTCAAGCGCTTCGCGGGCTAATTTCAATAGTTTGTGTTTTTCTTCAGGTGTTAACCCACCCACGCTTAATTTACCCACCCAATTTATGATACAGCCGGTTATGGTAAACCAGCGGACTTCCCTCATTCGTGTGCTGGATGGCCGTTACCTGGGCAACGTAGAGCGTTGCTGTTTCAGTTGGATAACGATGAACCACCCGGCAATCCAGACTTACCAACCCGGCGCGCAGCAGCGGTACACCGCTGTCCAGCTCAAAGGTCTCCAACCCGGCAAAGCGATCTTCACCTGCTGGCGTCCGGCCGGCAAATCGGTCAGAAATGTCCGCCTGCCCGTCACTTAATATTGTAACTCCAAAGACCCCGGTTTGTTCCACCAGACTTTGCGTGCGGGTGCCGGCTGCCAGGGTGACGGTCACCAGCGGCGGCTCGAGGGAGATCGAGGTGAATGAATTAACCGTCATCCCGTGGATTTGTTCATCAAGCCGCGCGGTTACCACCGCCACGCCCGTAGTCCAATGGCGCATGGCATGCCGCACCATTTCTGCAGTAACCTGCATGTTATCCTCCAATGGGTTTCACAATCGGCGATCCGGGCTGGCAACCAACTTGCATCTTCCCTTACAGCCCGTTACACTTATACTTTCACGCTTAGCATCCGTCAAGAGCCGGTTTCGGATTTCCAAATCGGGTAAATGCCAGCGCTGGCTTCAGTCAGTCGATTAAATACACCTGAAATGAAGTCAAACGATGGGGTTGAGGTGTAAAATGAAGGTTGCGCCGTTGATTATCCTATGCGAATTCGAGACAAGTACTTGCCCAATAAGGTCTAATTAAGTTACTATCATACAACCCATGAGCGAAAACAGCCTGCCCAACCCCACCCCTGGTAACAAACCGAAGAACAATTCTGCTTTTAGCGCTCTCTCCACCATTCTGACGGTTGCGCTGGTATTGGCCACGCTCTTTACCTTGTGGACGCCTGCCAATTTGTTTTCGAACCAGATGTTGGATAATTTTTTCCAGGCCTGGCAGGCCAACCCGACATTAACCATCCCAACCGGAACCCCCTCTCCCCGGCCGCGCATCGGTATTGTCGCCGGCCATTGGGGAAATGATTCTGGGGCAGTCTGCACCGACGGATTGACCGAGATGTCGGTCAATCTGGAAATTGCCACTCGCGTCCAGCAGCTGTTGTTAGCTGAGGGCTACGAGGTTGACCTGCTGCAAGAGTTCGACGAAAAACTATACGAGTACCAGGCGTTGGCATTGGTTTCCATCCACAACGATTCCTGCAATTATGTAAACGACGAAGCTACTGGCTTTAAGGTCGCTGCAGCAGCATCCAGCGCCTACCCGGAAAAAGCTGACCGGCTGGCTGCCTGCCTGACCGACCGCTACGCCAAGACAACCGGTATGAGTTACCATGCTTACACGGTCACCGATGATATGACTCAGTACCACACCTTCCGGGAAATCAACACCAACACTACCGCTGCCATTATCGAGACCGGCTTTTTGAATTTGGACCGGCGCATCTTAACTGAGCAGCCGGATCTGGTAGCACAAGGCATTACCAACGGCGTTTTGTGCTACATAAAAAATGAGCCCGTTCCATGACGGATACCCCTGCGAACGAATCCGGACATTCACAGGCCATACAAGCCCTCAGGCTTGCCAAGCAGGCTATTCATGAAGGCCGCCGGGAAGTAGCTTTTCAGCACGCCAAACTTGCTTCCGAGCTGGCTCCCGGCTTGGAAGAACCGTGGTTGATTCTCGGCGCTTTGGCTAACCCGGTTGAAAGCGTCTATTACCTGCGGAAGGCCCTGGCCATCAACCCGATCAGCGAACCTGCCCGCAAGGGGATGCACTGGGCTGTACAGCGCATGCGGGCGCAAACTGGAGAATTGCCAGCTGGAGGCCAATCCGCAAAAGCTGAGGCCACTGCTGGCACTGTTTCCCGTTCAGTTCGCCCAGCCCCCCCTATCCGCGCTCGCAGCGTGTCAAAAAAGACAAAATCAGCACGCTCCTGGCTTGTCCCGGTGACCGCTGGCTTCTTGCTTTTTTGCGTGGCAATGGCTGCCTGGCTGGCTGTTCCTACCCTTCAATCCCAAAAAAATGGTGGACCTTACGCAGCCAGACCGGTAGGAGCGCTGTTCAAGCCGTCGCTTACGCCGTCAGTCACCCCAACGCCGACGCCCACCAATACACCGACCGCCACGCCAACCTTCACCCCAACCGCAACCCCGACGGAGACACCCACCGAGACGCCGACCGCCACGCCAACCGACACCCCTCCCCCTCGGTCAACTTCGACCCCTGTAGTCTATAATGACATTCCAAATGAGGTCGCCAGTGACGAGTTTTGGGTCGATGTAGATCTGAGCGAGCAAATGGTGTATGCCTACGAAGGCGACAACTTGCTGAACAGCTTCCTGGTATCAACCGGCACAGCCGCCCACCCGACCGTTGTTGGCCAATTCCGCATCTGGATTATGCTGCGCTACACGGATATGTCCGGGCCCGGCTACTACCTGCCCGATGTCCCTTACACCATGTATTTCTATGAGGGGTATGGGCTGCATGGAACCTATTGGCACAGCAATTTTGGCACGCCCATGAGTCACGGTTGTGTCAACCTGCGCATTGAAGACGCTGGCTGGATTTTCGCCCGGGCGTCGGTCGGCACCCTGGTTAACGTGCATTATTAAGCCCATGGATGGATTGCTCTCGTCGTATCTAAAATCTCTCTCGCGGCGGGAATTTCTCAAATTTTCCGGCTCAGCCCTATTAGGCTTGTTTACGCTGCCATTTTCCAATCAGAGTTTGCGTTTAAACCAGCTAAGGACTGCCCAGGGCTACACTCTACCGTACGGGCGAGTCACCGCGATAAAAATAGACGGCTATGATAGACCATCATTCAGGGCTGAGTTGAAGCAATCGTATTGGGAAAATCTGGTGATGCCAATCACCGGGATGGCCCTCGGCGATGAAGAGTCTGGCCATAACCGGGTATGGTACCAGTTCAATAACGAAAGTTACGTTCACTCCGGCGATGTTCAACCGGTTGATATTCAAACCAACCCCATCATTGATCCAATTTTGCCAGAAGGACAATTAGCGGTCGTCACCGTTCCCTTTACCGACACGGTCTGGTCTTTGCGCCAGCAGGAATTTCTGGCTTACAGGTTGTACTATGCCACTACCCACTGGGTGTACGAGACCGTCCAGGACCGCCAAGGCGTGACATGGTATCGCATCGACGACGATAAATGGAAGGTCAAGCATTATGTCAATGCCACGCATTTGCACTTGATCACTGCGGATGAAGTGGCTCCACTCTCACCGGAGGTCCCGGCGGAGGAAAAACGGCTGGAAATTCATTTGCCCGAGCAAGTGGTCATTGCTTATGAATATAACCAACCGGTATGGATGGCGCGCACCGCTACCGGGGCTCGCTTCCGCGACGGCGATTACCGTACTCCGACCGGCACTTACATTACCAACCGCAAACGTCCCTCGCGTCACATGGCTGCTGGCGATGGAGCGGATGCCAATGGTTATGACCTCCCAGGCGTGCCTTGGGTAAGTTACTTAATGGAAAATGGAATTTCTTTTCACGGCACCTACTGGCACAACAATTTTGGCCGGCCGCGCAGTCACGGGTGTGTCAATCTCTCGCCGCAGCACGCCTTGTGGGTTTACCGTTGGACCAACCCGGTCGTCTCACTGACCACAATGACGGCCATCGAAAAAAACGGTACAATGGTGGAAGTTATCGATCAGCCGATGGCTGATTGAGACAAAGGTTTGTTACCGTCGCTGCGATCGATTCGAATTGTCTCCGTTGAAAGGAGAGGGTTGATGCCAGAGTCTCTTTTTGCCGGTTTGGTAATGGATGAAAACGACCAGGTGGTTGATGTCGCCCACATTGGGAATGAGGCCATGTATGTAGTCAACGACGCTGGTTTTCACCGACATATCCCGTCGGAATATGTCGATCGCCAGGTTCTGGCGCTGATGAAAGACCAGATCACCGGGCATGAAGATTTGATCAGCGAACAGACGGCTAAAATGCTCGGCCAGGATGATATTTTCTCGCGCGCCATTATAGATAATCAGCTTAAAAATATCGATCAACAGTTGGAACAGTTGCTCAAAACCGGAATTCCTGAAGCAGGTCGCGCCTATATGGGGATGATGGGCTTCAAAGTAGTGATCAATTTCCACGGTGATGTCATCCGTTTGGATCAACCGAGTACCGCCAGCGATGAAGGCGACGAATAACAAAACCGAATGAGAAACGGGTATGATGGCAACTGATTTCGTTGTTGACGTGAATGAGGTGGACTTCGAGTACGAGGTGATCTCGTTTTCGAATAATACGCCGGTAGTGGTCGATTTTTGGGCTGAATGGTGCCGGCCCTGCAAACCGTTAACCGCCATCCTCGAACGGCTGGTTCATGAAGCTCAGGGCGGGTTTCGTCTGGCGCGCGTGAATTCCGACCAAAATCCAAATTTAGCCTTGCGCTTCGGCGTCCGCAGTCTGCCAACTGTGAAAGCGTTCAGCGGCGGCCAGGTCGTAGCTGAATTTGTTGGCGCGCAACCTGAAGATCGCGTACGAGAGTTTTTAGATCATGTCGAACCGCCCAGCCCGGCTGCGTTGCTGATCGAAAAAGCATCCAGCCTGATTGCTTCAGAGCAGTGGGCGCAGGCTGAAATTATATTCCGCGAAGCGTTGGACGCTGACCCGAACAACCCGAACGGCCTGCTCGGGTTGGCAAAGACCCTGCTGGCTCAGGGCAAAAGCCATGAAGCGCTGGCACTGGTGACCTCCTTCCCTGCCAGCCGCCGTTACGCTCAGGTCATGACCCTGCTTCCGCTGGCCGAAGAAATGGATCAATTGCGCCGGCACACCATTGGCGCTGAAGATAATGAACAAAGCGCGGCATACTGGAATGCGATCCGACTGGTGGCCCGCGGTAAAATCACGTCCGCGCTGGATGGGCTATTGGATGTGTTGCGTTTGGACAAGCATGATTCGAAGTCCAGAAAAGTCATTCTTGCGCTGCTGGAGCTGCTCGGCGACGACAATCCCCTCACCCGCGAATACCGCAAAGAACTGTCGGCGATTTTGTTTTGAGGTTGATCTTCGTGCGATGCACCTTTCAGGTGCGTTGCAAGTGAATTAAAGGTTGTTTTGTGTGATGCACGTGGTTTCAAAGTGCGGGTGCATCGCTCCCAGGTAATGGCTCACCGGGCGTGTACTCCTGCCAGGAGCAACGCACCCGAGATAATAAACCTTTACTGTTTCAATTCCAGCAAAGCCCAGGTGGTGGGATCACGGAAATCACGGTTCAATACGCTGGACATCACGCTTTGCTGAATATTCTGGCTCTCACTGTCATTATCATTCAGTGATAGTGCAAAGCCAAACTGTTTGCCGCTTGTCGGTGAAACACCCAGCACGCTCCATGGGATGGCAATTTCTGTGCGGATAATACCGGCATTATAGACCGCGGCAATTTTGACCGTAGCTCGCGGACCTGCGACATTCGATGGATAGTACAGGTAGGTCTCTTTCACGCCAGTGACGCCCCCCTTACCTGCTGAAAAGACCAGCTGGTAGTCATCGCTGTTGAGTTCATTCGAATTTACATCGCCAACCAAGTCAACATCAAACAGCAGTTCGATTGAATCCCCTTTGAAAATATTAACGTCGGTCGCGTTCTGAACATATTTCTCGTCGTAAACTTTGGTTGCCAGGTAGAGATAGGTGTTGTCCCAGCCAACCCGGAAGGAACCTTCCAGATCCGCCTTGTCCGCCACATTTTCTTTACCAAACACGATGAACTTGGCGGAGTATGCGGTATTGGTCCATTCATCCCATGGGCCATCAAGGACCGGGGGGGTGGTCATGAAATCGGCGGTGAATTTACCCGCCGGGCGTGGTTCGGTGGTAGGCATAGGAGTAGTAGTAACAAGCGGCAAAGGAGTGATCGCGCTGGTCGGGCTGGCTGCTGGGAGTTGTGGGTTGTCAGTGCCTGGCACAGTAGTCGCCGTGATATCCGGTGCTACGGGGGTGGATATGCCAGGCGCTTTCGTGACAATACTGAAAAGAGCCGTCATGGTCATATTAGGCGTCGGTACGGAGGAGGTCGGTTGAGCATCGCGACCGGGAAGGTTGCATGCCAGAATAGCGCCAATCAAAATGAGCGAAACAAATCCCAAACGTTTGGCTGCTTTGTGCTTCATACCCGTCCTCCTGTTCAAACGCGGCTTTTCGCGTCCGCCGCCCCTGATCTTCCGAAATAATTTCAATCACCGCTATAATCATTTTAATGATTTATACCATCGGTTGGAAGACACTAGGAATTTTGAAATCCATATGTTAACGCTGTCTGACCTTGAAGTGCGGGTAGTCGCCTTCACCCTGCAAAACAATCAGTTGCAAGTATTGCTCCATCCCATCAGCGACCACGAGCTGTGGATACTGCCTGGCTGCAGCTTGTTCGAAAATGCTGACCTGGAAAGCGCTGCTGCAAACTGTGTTGAAGGGTTGACCGGTTTAAAAGAAGTTTTTCTCGAACAGCTTTATACCTACAGCGGCCCGGGTCGCCATCTGCAAGGGCGGGTGGTCTCCGTAGTTTATTTTGCGCTCCTGGCAGCCGATTCGCTTTCCCAGGCACGGATTGAGCAGGTTCAGGCAGCCTGGCAGCCGGTTGGTGATCTGCCGGCGTTAGCGGACTACCATGCTGAAATCCTGACCTATGCAATCCGCCGCCTGCGCTACAAAATAGAATACTCGGCAGTCGGATTCGAGCTGTTGCCAGAAGTCTTTACCTTGAGTGAATTGCAGCACACGTATGAGCTGATTCTGGGGGAGCATCTCGACAAGCGCAATTTCAGACGCCGCATTTTGGAGGCAGGGATCATCGAACCGACCCCTGAACGGCGCTCTGGCGAAGGGCGACCTGCACAGCTCTATCGTTACCGCGCAGACGCCGTCGCCGAGGTCAAAGCCCGCCGGTTGTTTCCGTGAGATGCTCGCTAGAAAAAATATTTGTCATCCGACCACCTTATCGAATTGTGCTCGATGTAATCCCAGATATTTTTGAAATCAATTTCCTCACGAATAATATGGTCATGGAACGATTTCTGACAAACAATCAGATGTAAATTTATTGTATGGATTTTGTTTGACACTCCTGATTTATACAATCCCAAAATTGCCGAATGGTCAAGATCATTCCCCAACAATTTCGCATAAAAGATTATTCCGATTTACTGTACTGATAGTTACAAAATAGGCCCCGCTTTGGCTGTAATCAAAATGCTGCAAGCGATGGGGTAAATTCATTTTGTGGAAGCTATTCGGAACGGTCCCTCCCGCTCTGCTCGCTCGCAGAGTGCCCTGCCTACAGGGCACCCTGTGGGTGTGGGCGGGGATGCAACAACCGCGATCAAGATCGTTCCCTACTTTGCAATAGGCTGGCAGGTCGGGCAAAAATACACATTCCCGCCAAAATATGTCTGCCGAATAACAGTATGCGGCTAGATCGCCCGAGAAAAAGGCAAATTTATGCGAAGAGGTATTAGCCTCCACCTTTACGATGGTCTTGCCAACAATTGTTCGAGTTAATTGGCCAAAAATAACTTTAGCTTCCGGCAGTTCGAGCATTTGTCACGTCCCCAGGTTGGGACCCTTATGACACAGAGAACTTACCGGGAAATTTAATTGTGAAGGTACTTATAAAAAAATATTCTCAGTGCATACTTTAAATTTGCTTCCACGCCGCAGCCAGTGAATAATGAATTGCAATAATGATGGCTGCAATTACCGCCAGCGAAGTTTTTTGAAGCTGCCATAACATGCCCACGCCAATGGTCATGATGATTAACTTGATAATCAGCAACCATGGCAACTTAAGTCGGTGAGTTGCGCGAGGGGCTAGAAAATATCCCCAAATTATCGCTACGACTGCGGGGAATGTTATTGCAAGAGCAATTCTCAGCACCAGCGGGGCATTGGTTGAAAGCAGGTGATAGCCAAAATATCCATAGATGGCTAACATTGCCATTTCAAGAAGGAATGCAATTCCTAAATTACTCATTTTCATAATTTATCCCCGTCAATCGGGTAATCAGATAACAGGATCGGCTTAGTTCTTGTTCATCAACGCGATGCACTCGACATGGTACGTTTGCGGGAACAAATCAAACGGGGTAACCTGTTTCAAGTTGTACCCCCTGGCAACCAGCCGCTTGACATCTCGCGCCAAGGTAGCCGGATCGCAGGAGACATAGGCAATGGTTTGCGGCTGCAAATGGATCAACGCGTCCAGCGCTGTCCGCTCCATGCCGGATCGCGGCGGATCGACCACCGCAATGTCCGGCTGGACGTTCAACCCGGGCAATATTTCTTCCGCCGCCCCAACGTATAGCTCGACGTTGTCGAACTCGTCCAGGTTAACCGCGAAATCGTCGCAGGCCGACTCGGATAATTCAACCCCGATGCAGCGCTTGACCCGCGATGCGAGGAAGGCCGAAAACAGTCCTACTCCGCAGTACACGTCGAGTACGGTGTTATTCTTGTCCAGTTCGAGAACATTCAACACATGGTTGACCATGGCCTCGGCTTGGGTTGTATTAACTTGAAAAAACGACTCGGCTGAGACCTTGAAGACTCGCTCATTAATTTTCATCAACAAATAATCGTCGCCGGCCAGAATCAGTTTTCCTGCCGGGCTGAGATGAACGGCTGACAGCGGGAAATCCACGCTGAACTCGGGAGCCGCCAGATCGGAGCTTTCCAGCGCCAGCAGTGCTTCATCCTCAGCGCCCAGACGCAGGTCAATTCGTTCGATCCCCGGCAGCGGTTCCAGATCCAGCTGCGGCCAGATTTGATTGAGCGTATCCTCAGGCAGGTGGCACTCGCTGATCGGCACCACCCGGTGCGTTCCCCAACCCTGGTAGCCAATTTTTCCCTCCGGTGTGATATGAAACTGGACGGTATTGCGGTAGTTCCAGGCCGCCGGGGAAGGCACTACTTCCGCCACCGGCGGGTTGGTAATGCCGCCAATGCGTTCGAGCTGATCGCGTACCACCCTGCCTTTAATTTTTAATTGTGTCGCATAATCAGTGTGCTGGTAATGGCAGCCGCCGCACACGCCGTAATGCGCACAGCGCGGAGCAATTCTTTCTGCCGCAGGCCGCACCACTTCCAATAACCGGGCGCGGGCAAAACCGCGCTTCTCTTCCACCAGTTCCACCCGCACCTGCTCGCCGGGCAAGGTATAGGGAACAAAGACCGCCCGACCATCAGGCAGGCGGCCAATGCACTCTCCACCGTAAACCGGTACTGTGACTTCGACCAGTATGGGTTGTTTTGTTTCGCTCATGGGGTGGTGATCCGCTTTCAGTGGATGCCTACCCGCGGGATTATATCATGTGCACCCAGATGTAATCTTCCAGGCTCTGGATGGTGGAATCCTTTTCGGACATGATCTGCCGGATCACATCACCTATCGAAATCACGCCGACCAATTTGCCATCTTCCAACACCGGCAGGTGGCGGAAGCGCTTGGCAGTCATCATGGCCATGCAAGATTCGACTGACTGGTCGGGGGTCACGTAATAAACCCCGCGCACCATCAAGTCACCTACCGGCGTGCCAAGATTGACTTCCGGCAGGAGCGCTTTGCGGGCAAAGTCGCGCTCGGAAAAAATACCTACAATTTTTCCGGCCTCTACGACCAACACCGCGCCAATCTGTTGTTCGGCCAGCAATTTCAGGGCATCAGACACGGTCGAAGTCGGGGTGACATACCAGACCTGTGTGAATTTTGCTTTGAGCAAGTCTTTTACCGTAGCCATCGGAAATCCTTTCTCAATCACTCGTCTGATCCGTGATTAACCGCTGTAATCCCGCCCGAGAATGTAATTCTCGAGCCCCAGGATAGTGGTCTCTTTGTCGGACATGATCTGTTTGACCACATCACCAATGCTGATAAGCCCCACCAACCGCTCGTTGTCCATGACCGGCAGATGACGGATTTTCTTGGAGGTCATTAATGCCATCACCTCTTCGACAGTTTGGACCGGGCTCACATAATATACAGAATGGGTCATCAAGCTATGGATTGGCTCTTCCAGGAGCATGGAACCCTTTCGGGAAGCATGGCGGGCATAATCCCGTTCGGAGAAAATCCCGACGATCTTCTGGTTTTCCATCACAAGAACAGCCCCAATGTTCTTCTCCCCCATCAACTGCAAGGTCTCCCTCACGGTACTGTCTGCCTGGACTGACCAGACATCCTTCCCCTTATGGAGTAACAAGTTGTTCACCGTCGCCATCGGCTTGTTCCTTTCAATTTATTTTTCGGAAAATAACAAATGGAAAATCGGTCGGTTGCCCCAGGTGAGCCAGACATATATTCCTACAAATAAAGATGCAATGCGTTTGGAAAGTACCAGTGACTACCTTCATTATCGCAAAAAGCGCTGGATTGTCAAGTTTGAGGACATTCTTTGTCGGGTTATTTTAAAATCACCCGAAAATAGGCTGAAACTTAGATACCTTTAATGTATAATGTCAACTAAGGTGGGTATGAATATCGTTTAGATAAATAATTATGCGCGATGATAAAGGAGATACGCAATGAAAAGAATTATCTCTGGAAGTCTCCTTATCCTGATATTGGTTTTAATCCTCGGGCTGCTGGTGAACAACGGCTACGCTTCACCGGATGTAGAAATCATTCGGGGAGCCCAACTTTATGATGATTGGGCGAAGCTCATTTCACCGGCGCTAACCCTTACAGGTAATCATCCAATCTGGGACCGGCAGGATACCGCCACCATGAGTGGTGTGGACACCTGGCGCTGCGTCTCCTGTCACGGCTGGGATTACAAAGGCAACGAAGGTGCTTTCCGATCCGGTCCGAATTACACCGGCTTCCCGGGGATCTATGCCGCCCGCGAGATGGACCCCAGTGAGCTGGAAGGCACCCTTGCCGGGGTAAATGATGAACTGCATAATTTCAGCCCCTACCTCGGCGAAAGCGACCTGCAGGCGATGGTTGTATTCATCCAAAATGGCTTGATTGATGATAATGAGTACATCGATCCAGTCAGCCTGAAAGTCCTAGGCGGCGACCTGGCCAATGGCCAGGCGTTATATTCAAGCACCTGCGCGCAATGCCACGGTGAGGACGGCCGCCAAATCCAGTTCCGCTACGAAGGACAGGATATCAACCTGGGTAAGCTGGCCGGGCAGGATCCCTGGCGCTTCCTGCACCGCACGCGTTTTGGCACTGCCCGGGCGCCTGAAATGGTCGTCGGCGCCAGCCTTGGCTGGACTGCACAAGAAGGGCGCGACGTTCTTTTATACGCTCAAACACTGCCAACCGGTTTGGAGTTGGAGAATACCCCCTCGATTGGTGAACAAACCCCCGGCAGCGGCGAACAACCGGGTGGACCGGCTTCAAACGTTTTTACCGGCATTTTGACAGCCCTGGGCGCCATAGCGACTGGGCTTGGTTTTGCCATCATACTGGGTGCGCTGCTCATTGGAATCATCTTACTGATTGTCTGGTTCCTGCGCGGTCGTAAATAACACTGAAGAACAGCGTAAAGGAGACGAGCATGAAGCTTAAGAAACCCTGGTGGAATCAGCCCGGCATGCAAATAGCCACGGTTTTGGTGACGTTGATTATCGTAGGTGGAATCGTGGGGGGAATTTTCTTGACTCAAACATCGCCCGAGCAACCGATTGCCTTCCCCCATAACCGGCATGTTGGCATTGGAGCTTCCTGCCTGTATTGTCACACAGGCGCAACCCTTGGACCAAGTGCAGGGTTGCCAGGTATCGAAAAATGCTGGGGCTGCCACCAGCAAGTCCAGAAGCAATCGCCTGAACTGACGAAACTGGCCGGGTATGTCGAACGCAATGAAGCGATCCCCTGGGTACCGGTAGCGATTCAACCGGATTTTGTACATTTCAAACACAGTCTGCACGTGAACGCTGGCCTGCAATGCTCAGCCTGCCATGGTGACCTGACCAAGATGACGGTGGCCGAACCGCAAAAGGGGCAAAATATGGGCTGGTGCTTACAGTGCCATAAAAATTCTGCACCTGAGCAGTGGACGAAACTCTCCGACTGCGCGACCTGCCATTATTGATTCATAGAGAGGAAGCAGTATGAGCGACAAGATCACTCGCCGAAATTTCCTGAAAATAGCCGGAGCTGGCGCCGCGATCTCAGCGGTTTTGACCGGCTGCGGACCGATGTCGCGCTATATCGTCCGCCGCCCGTACACGGAAATGCCCGAGTATAACCAGACGGGATTGAATACCTATTATGCCTCCACCTGTCGCGAATGCGCTGCAGGCTGTGGTATCATCGTGCGCACCAAAGAAGGCCGCGCCATCACCATTGAGGGTAACCCGCAGCACCCGCTCAATCGCGGACGGCTGTGCGCCCGCGGCATCACCGCCCAGCAAGGCCTGTACAACCCGGACCGGGTGTTTGGACCTATTTTTCAAGCCCGTGGGGACACAGGCCGCCAGGCACGAACCACCTGGGACGAAGCGATTCCGGTAGTGAGCGAAGCACTCAAAAGCCCGGCCGGGCAGATCGCGTTCTTGCTGGGAACTGCTCCTGACCACCTGTTCGACCTGGTGACCGAATGGACTCGTTCCATCGGCGCTCCGGCGCCGCTGCGTTATTCAGCTCTGGCTTCCTTCGAAGGCCGTTCCACGCTTCAGGAAGCAGCAAATCGGACGTTCGGCAAACCTGCCCTACCGTACTTTGACCTGGCCAATGCCGAAGTGGTCTTTTCCTTTGGCGCCAACTTCCTCGAAACCTGGCTTTCCCCGGTCTCTTATTCGGCGGCTTATGGGGATATGCGGCAAGCGCGCCCGACCCGGCGCGGTTACCTGGTGGCCTTCGAAGCGCGCCAATCGCTTACCGCCGGTAACGCTGACGAATGGATCCCCATCAAACCCGGCAGTGAGGGGCTGGTGGCGCTCGCGCTGGCCCGCCTGGTCGCAGAAGCCCGTGGGGAGGCCGCTCCCGCTGCTGCCCGTTCAATCGATCCGGCGGCTGCGGCAGAAGCGGCTGGCATCGAACCAGCCAAACTGACCGACCTGGCGCGCCTGTTCGCTGCCAGCGAGCATTCGCTTGCCATTCCCGGCGGCGGCGCAATCGGCCAACATGAAGGACTGGCAATCGCTCAGGCTATCCTGCAATTAAACGTACAGGTGAACAACCTGGGGCTTCCCGGCGGTGTTTACCTGACCAATACAGAACAACCAACCACTTCTTTGGCAGAAGTTTACAACCTGGTCCAGAAAATGAACAACAGCCAGGTGAAGGTTCTCTTTATCCACGGCGCCAACCCGGTTTTTGAGCTCCCCAAAGTGCTCGGGTTTGAAGAAGCTCTGGCAAAGGTTCCGCTGGTGATCTCTTTCGCGACCTTTCCGGATGAAACCGCCATGCTGAGCGATTACGTTCTGCCCGATCATTCCCCGCTCGAATCTTTCGGGTACCAGCGCATGCTGGCGGCTGCCGACCGACCGGTGTACTCCTCCATCCAGCCCGTGGTCGCTCCGCTCTACGATACCCGCGCGACCGCCGATGTGCTGCTGACTGCCGCTGCAGCGGCTGGATCGCCTCTGCCATATACCGATGAAGTCGATTTTGTTCAACAAATGATTGTTCCGCTCATCAGCGCAGGCGGCTTCTACACTGCACCTGAAATTCAGACCTTCTGGAGCCGTTGGCTGCAATATGGAGGCTGGTGGGTCACCGAACAGGCATTGGACACGGATATTTCCGCGGCTTCTGAAAGACCCGCTGCGTTCAGCGGCCCGGCTACGCTGGAAGAGGACAAGCAGTTCTATCTGGTTGTTTTCCCGACACAGCTGGGTGATGGCGCCGGCGCCAACCGCCCGTGGCTGCAGGAAATGCCCGATCCCATGACCACCCTTACCTGGAATACCTGGGTTGAGATCAATCCAGAGACAGCCGACAAGCTTGGCATCCACGATGACGATGTGGTGCGGGTCACCACCCCTTACGGCGCGCTGGAAGCCTCGGTTTACCGCTACCCGGCCATCCGCCCGGATACCATTGCCATCCCCTTTGGGCAGGGTCACACCGCCCTGGGGCGCTGGGCAGAAGGCCGCGGGGCAAACCCGGCAGCCTTGTTGCCGGCCGCAGTCAATGAAGCGGGTGACCTGGCCTATAACGACGTTGTTGCCAGTATTGCGCTGACCGGCAAACGCCGGCCGCTGGCCCGGGTGGAAAGCCGTGAAGGGGTCTATGGTGAACATTAATGTTACGCACAACGCAAAAGGAGACTGAGCCATGGCTGAAGTGAGCAAAGGAATTGCCGAGAAGTGGGGGCTGGTGGTGGATCAGGACCGTTGTACCGGCTGCAATGCCTGTGTGGTGGCCTGTTCGATGGAAAATAATGTCCCCTTTACCGGTGAAGATAATGTGGCTTTTGGCCGGGGAACCTACTGGATTTACAACAAGCGCATGTGGGAGGGGAATTACCCCGAAGTGGCGCCTGCCTTCCAGCCTGTGATGTGCCAGCAGTGCGGCAGCGCGCCTTGTGAGCCGGTCTGCCCCACATTTGCCGCGGTGCACAGCGAGGAAGAACAAATCAATCTGCAAATTTACAACCGCTGCATTGGTACGCGATATTGCGCCAATAACTGCCCCTACCATGCCCGCCAGTTCAACTTCGAGGATCCCAACATCCCCGAACCGATGAATTCGTACCTGAACCCAGATGTGACCGTCCGGCGGCGCGGTGTGATGGAAAAATGCACCTTCTGCGTGCAACGCATCGTGGCTGGCCGGCAGACCGCATCCGCCGAAGATCGCTCGCTGCGCGACGGTGAGGTAATGCCGGCCTGCGTGGCTGCCTGCCCATCGGGCGCCCTGGTGTTTGGCGACCTGTCCGACCCCAACAGCCGGGTCAGCCAAATGGCGCAGAACGAACGCCAGTACAAGCTCATGGATGAACTCGGTACCCGGCCAAAGGTTACCTATCTCAAGGGAGGTGGACGCAATGGCGGCTGAGACGAAACTTTTTGGCAAACTGAAAACGACCGAGCAGGAGCACGAAGACCCGAAAGAACAGCTCATGTTCGATCCCCGCCCGCGCGAGGAGTTGAACCGCATGGTAATGGAGATGATGACTACCACGACCCGAAAATTCTGGTTGTGGGCCATCGGTCTGGGTGCGGGGGTGGCCGTGCTGCTCTTTGGCGCCTGGGGTTACATGATCAGCACCGGTATGTGGGTCACCGGGCTGCGCCGGCCCATTTACTGGGGCGTGTTCATCGTCACCTTCGTGTTTTGGATCGGCATCAGTCACGCCGGTACCTTCGTTTCGGCCATTTTGCGGGTGTTCAAGTCGGAATTCCGCCGGCCGTTTACCCGCGCCGCCGAACTCATGACCACCTTCGGCCTGGCAGCCGGCGCGCTCTACCCGCTCATCCACCTGGGGCGCGTCTGGGTGTTTTATTTTATGGTGCCCTACCCGAACGCCCGCTGGCTTTGGCCTAACTTCCGTTCCCCGCTGGTTTGGGACCTGCTGGCAATCACCACTTACCTGCTCAGCAGTACCATTTACCTGTACCTGCCGCTGGTGCCAGACCTGGCCATGGCGCGCGACCGCACAACTGGTCTTCGCCATACCGCCTACAAAATCCTGGCGCTTGGCTGGCGCGGCACCGAAGCTGAATGGTTCCGCTTGAAAAAAGCCATTCAAATTTTCGCCTTTGCCATCATCCCGGTGATGTTCTCGGTACACACCATCGTGTCGTGGGATTTTGCCGTAAGTCAGGTAGCCGGGTGGCATTCCACCATCTTCGGCCCCTACTTCATCATTGGCGCTATTCTTTCGGGTGTCTCGGCAGTGGTGACCATCCTCTATGTGCTGCGGTCCACGCTCAAACACATGGACTACTTCCTGCGGCCCGAGCATTTTGACGCTCTGGGCAAACTGATCCTGGTCTTCTCCATGTCCTGGGCGTACTTCTTCTTCAACGATTACCTGCTCGGCTGGTACGGCGGTGAGGCTGCGGTGCGGCAAATTCTGACATTGCATGCCAGCGGCCCGGCCGCCTGGGTATGGTACACGATGTTGATCTGCAACATTGTCATCCCCTGGCTGACGCTGTGGAACCGGAAAATCCGCCGCACCCCCTGGTTGATGTTCATCATCACCCTGCTGATCAATGTTGGGATGTACCTGGAACGCTATACCATCATCCCCCTGACCCTCGGCCATCAGCGAACCCCCTTCGATTGGGGCGTTTACACGCCGCAGCCGGTTGAAATCAGCATCGTGCTGGGCACTTTCTGCCTGTTCACTTTCCTCTACCTGATCATGTCGCGCCTGATACCACTGGTGCCGGTGTGGGAGGTACAGGAAGGCCAGGTGGCTCATACCCTGCGTAAAGTCGGCAAGGCTGAAGTGCCTTCCGTCACCGAGTTGGATTAGGAAAGGAGCGCAGCATGTACACCAAAGTTGTCCATATGGCGCTTTTCAAGGAAGAACAGTTGGATCACGCCGCAGAATCCATTGCCCGCCTGCGCTCGTTGGGCGTCTCGGACCGGGACATCTCGGTGATATCCGGCATCCCCTTCTCCGAGAAAATCCTCGACCGGCCGATGAATTGGACTAATGTCGGGCGGATTGGAATAGCTGGAGCGATTCTTGGCTTTATCACTGCACTGCTGCTCAATTTCGGCACGCCGTTTCTCTACCCGCTGCGGGTGGCGGATATGCCCATTTTCTTCCCCATTCCTACCTCGATCGTGGTCACCTTCGAACTGGTCATGCTGGGACTGCTCATCAGCACGTTCATCGGGGTTTTCGTCGAGACCATTTCGCCATCCTATGGCCCGCAGGGTTATCACCCAAAGGTCAGCGACGGGCATATTGCGGTGCTCTTTAGCGGCCCGATGGATTTGGACCAGCAGTTCCATTCCACCTTTGCAGAATTAGGCGCAACGCTGGAGCATGACGTCGAGGAGGAGAAGTTATGGCTATAGTAAAACGCCTGATTATTGTTCTGTTGATCCTGGCCAGCCCGTTGGCGGTGGGGCTGCTCTTTACGTACGATGTGATCAAAATCGACTGGGTCAGCTTCATGGAAATCCAACCGAACTACCGGCCCATGGAGGATCCGCTGCCGTTACCGGCGCGTTCCATTCCGATTCAGGGCGCAGCTTACATCCGTGAACTGGGCGTTCCGGTCAACCCGGTTTCGGCTGACGAAGCTTCGCTGGCGCGCGGCAAAGCTTCTTATGATACCGCTTGCGCGTTATGCCACGGGCCAACAGGCGGCGGCGACGGCGCTTTCGCTGGCTTTTTAGCCAAGTTCCCACCAGCCAACCTGGTTAAACCGGATGCGAATGCCCGGTCGATTTCCGATGGCGCGATTTTCATGACCCTCACCGATGGCATCGAGGGACGCATGCCGCCGCTGCGCGACAACCTGCCGACAGCCGATATGCGCTGGGATGTGGTCAATTACGTGCGTTTCCTGCAATCCAGCGCAGAATAATGAATGGCGCGCAGTGCGCGCCGCTACGGGTGGTTTGGAAATTCCAAAAAACTGCCCCCAGGGCAGCGGTAAGGGACGGGGTGGACCCGTCCCTGTCTTTTTGCCACACCCTGGAGGTGAGCGGCAGGGGCCGCCCCGTTGAGAAGATGAAACGCTCACCAGGGATGGCGGGTATTTTTTTGTTGCCTGGACAGTTTGTTAAGGTACAGAGGGAAAAAGGGATATTCGTTTCAAAAAACGAATAATAACAGACAGGCGATTTTAAGGTTAATTGGCCTATATGCGGAGTGGTTTGAGTGCATGACCAGCACCGCTGGGGGTTTTGCTTATTCGTATTCGTTTTTTTCAAAACGAATAGAAACGAATAGGCAGTGGAAAGAATAGTAAATATGTTCTATTATAACATGGATGTCAAGGAGAGAGCAACCAAGGGGGAAGTAATCGACGAGAGCAGGCACGGTGGTTGCCCTGCGCGTAAGGTCGGACCGGCAGTGAAGCTATGAATTGGTCTCCAGAAATGGAAGATGTTTTTTGTTGGAATGTATAATCAAGGCATGGGGGAATATGTAAAACCCGGATTGGAACGGTGCGGTCACCCACGGGGCGAAACCCCACGAAAACCGACCACACTGGCTATCTTTCACGATAATTTTAAGGTTTTTGGAGTTGATGATGTTATAAGTATTTGGTATTATTATTGAACATCCGTTCAGATTTACGAGCATTACGCCATGCATTCAATCCGAGAACAACTCCCACTAATACCTCAATATTCTGTTTCAGATTCCTTCATTTATCATGGTGATGCGTTCCAAGTCCTAAAGTTACTCCCTGCTGGAATTGGACGTACTTCTATAACATCACCTCCTTATTGGGGGCTGAGAGATTATGACACCTCGGGCCAAATTGGGTCTGAAGATGATATTAATATTTATGTCAATAACCTTGTTGAAGTATTTCGTGAGCTTCGGCGGGTATTAACTGATGATGGTACTCTTTGGCTAAATCTCGGTGATAGTTATACAAGTGGTGGTCGCACATGGCGTGCACCAGACAAAAAAAATCCAGCACGCGCAATGTCGCACAGGGCACCTACACCAAATGGACTAAAAGCCAAAGACCTTGTTGGGGTTCCTTGGCGTGTCGCAATGGCTCTCCAGGTAGATGGGTGGTACTTACGCAGTGAGATTATATGGCATAAGCCTAACGCCCTCCCTGAGAGTGTCAAAGACCGCCCTACCCGAGTTCACGAAACTATCTTCTTGCTATCAAAAAATGAAGATTATTATTACGATTACGAAGCAATCCGCGAAAAAGGCTCAAACGGGCAAAAGAGAAATAGAAGAAGTGTTTGGTCTATATATACAGAGCCGTTTAATGGTGCACATTTTGCAACTTTCCCCCCTAAGTTAATCGAACCTTGTCTTCTTGCTGGAAGCCAAAAAAATGATTATGTTATCGATCCGTTTTTTGGATCGGGAACAACCGGTCTCGTTGCAAATTTACATGAGCGTAACTTCATTGGAATTGAGTTAAAGTCAGATTATATAACGATAGCCAAAGAAAGACTTTCTGGTCAGAGAATAATATTTGATGTAATCGATCCCAATGAGAGGAGCCTACACCTTGCCTAGCTTTCCTGTATTATTACCCACGCTTCAACTTGGTTTTTACCAACGACTAAAAGAATCCGAGAAAACGCATCTTCTTCCAGCACTTCTTTCACATGTTGGTAACAATGACATTGAACAAATCGACCAAGAACTTCATTTGTTCGTGGGGGGCGAAAAACTAGCTGTACTCGCTCGTCAAGGCCTTAGAGGGGAACTTATTTTCCCTATTCCAACAATACTTATTTCAAAACCCTCCCTTCTTGGCTATTACCGTCTGCTTCTTGGATTTTCGCAAAAAGAGTTTTACAAAAAAGAATTCGCTAGATTCAAATCACTTGAAAATGGATCATTATCCCCGTTATTACTTTCTTATTTAAACCCTTTATGTGAAAGCTTAATCGAAAGCTCATGGTTTCTTGTAAAGGGTATCCCAGAACTTTCGCAAGAAATTATTCACTCCTTGACTTTGCTTTCATTAGGGCCACAATTTCGAGGATCACGAAATGTTAACCTTGGCATCGATGCAATTCAATCGGTTTTTACCGTTGTTAAATCCATAGTTGCTGATCATGTCGTCGAAGAGACTGGAACATATTTAATAATTGAAAACTCAAACTCCAGACGTTACCAGATAGAGTTTGCTCCTGACCCGGATATAGCAATAAGGCAATTATTAGCAGACGGATCATATCGAAATAGAATTTCAATTGAGGTCAAAGGTGGAACAGATTTTTCCAACATTCACAACCGGCTTGGTGAGGCTGAAAAGACTCATCAGAACGCAAAAGCTGCCGGTTTTACGCAATTTTGGACTGTGGTAAATGTTGATCCTATCGATAGAAAAACTTGGAAACAAGAAACACCAACAACACATGAATTGTTTTACCTTAAGCAGATTATTAATCCGAAGGATCCTGGCTACAAGAGATTTAATGAATATCTAATATCTGAATTAGGCATCTAAGTGTGCACAGTAATATTTTAGGACGCAAAGCATATTAACGATTTTATTATGGATTGAAAGCTTGGTATTTGCCTACTAATAGTTAACCTCGTCGACTAGGACGTGAAGATTGGCGTGTCGGTGGCAATGCTCACACGCAAGACCAAGGATGCCTTTAACCGGGTAGTGGCGAAGCCCAAAGAGCCTGGCCCGGTTAACGCCGCGCTCTTTGCGTTGTTTGGTGCGCTTCGCACAGAGAATTGGTGCGCTTAAGCGCACCCTACCTCAAGCATGTGCATTGCGGACAAAGTCCCGTGGACAGCGTCCTGCGGAAAGCGCATCGTCAAGCACCTGTTGCCGTAAATTAATCCCCGTGCCCAGCGTGTGAATAAAATCCGGGCACGGGGTTAGGTTAAATTAATAAGGTTGAACTTGCGATCCCCGTGCCCCTACTTCAAAACCTGGGGTCCGTGGGTGGGCCGCGATAGTTTCCCTGCCCGCCCGCTTTTGGGACAGCCTAAATTTCAATTGCCTTGCGCCGCATTCAGCAATAAAATGCGCACGCACGCTTCGGTATGCTATAATTTTTCCCCGGAAAGGGTGCTTTTATGCTGCAAAAATTTGTGAAAATTCTGGGTGGCGACCCCAATAAACGTGAAATCGAACGCCTGACCGCCCGCGCCGAGGAAATCAACGCCCTCGAGCCCGAGTTCGAAAAACTCACCGACGTTGAATTGAGAAACAAAACGGAAGAGTTCCGCACTCGCCTGGCCGAAGGCGAAACCCTCGATGATCTGCTCGATGAGGCCTTTGCCGCGGTTCGCGAGGCCAGCAAGCGCACTATTGGGCTCAGGCATTACGAAGTGCAGCTCATCGGCGGCATGGCCTTGAACGAGGGCACAATCGCTGAAATGCGTACCGGCGAAGGCAAGACCCTGGTCGCCACCCTGCCGCTCTATTTAAACGCCCTCACGGGCCGCGGCGTGCACCTGGTGACGGTCAATGACTACCTGGCGCGTCGGGACGCCCGCTGGATGGCGCCGGTTTACCATTTGCTGGGTCTATCCGTCGGCGTGCTGCAAATGGCATCCCGCACCGAAAACGGTCGCAAAGCTTTCATCGTGGACCCGGAGAAAACCTCTCCGTTCGAAGACCAGCACCAACTCCGGTTGGTCGATCGCTTCGAAGCCTATCAGGCGGATATCACTTACGGCACCAACAGTGAGTTTGGCTTCGACTATCTGCGCGACAACCTCACGAACCGGTTGCAGGACCGCTCGCAGCGCGGCCATTATTATGCCATCGTGGATGAGGTGGATAACATCCTCATCGATGAGGCGCGTACCCCGCTGATTATTTCCGGGCCGGCCTCAGACGACACAGAATGGTATGTAAAAATGGCGCAGATCGTGCGCGCGCTCAATCCGGAAGACTATGAAATCAACGAACGCGACCGTACCGTCACCATGACGGAAGTCGGGCAAGCGCATGTGGAAGAAATGCTCGATATGTCGCTTGGCGACCCGGAACGGCCCGAAGACATAGCGCCCGAGCAGGCGCGCGTTTTGGGCCACCTGGAACAAGCGCTCAAGGCGCAATTCCTGTTCAGGCGTAACAAAGACTATCTGGTGCAAACCGGCAAGGTGGTCATTGTCGACGAGTTCACCGGCCGCTTAATGCCCGGGCGGCGCTGGTCGGAAGGCCTGCACCAGGCGGTCGAAGCCAAAGAAGGCGTGAAGGTCGAGCCAGAGAACGTCACCTACGCGACCATTACCATTCAGAATTATTTCCGCATGTACGAAAAACTGGCCGGCATGACCGGTACTGCGCTGACTGAAGCGGAAGAGTTCCACAAGATTTATAAACTCAACGTCCTGCCCATTCCCACCAACCTGGAATACAACGCCATCCGGCCCAACCCGACTATAAAAGAAGTCAATGACAAAGATGATCAGGGTTACAAGTACACTTATTACGCGCGCAAGGACGGCAATGATCTGACGCCGGTGTTCTGGAAGCGCAAGGACTATCCGGATGTGATCTACCGCACCGAAGAAGCCAAAATCCGCTCCATCACCCAGGAAATCATCCGTTACAACGTAATCGGCCGCCCGCAACTGGTTGGAACAACCTCGGTGGAGCACTCCGATCGCCTTTCGCTGCGCCTGCAGCCTGAATTACTGCGCCGCCTGACCCAGGCCATGTTGATCCGCGACGCCTGGCTAAAGAAAAACAACCGCGAGGAGAGCGAAATCGCCATCCCCGAGCTGCAATGGCTCTACCGGTCGCTGCCTGACCTGAACGCCGGCGAAATGCGCCAGTTTGCCCGCACGGTGGGAATGAATTCGATCAGTCCGGAAGACGCGGGCAACCTGGAACGCCTGTTGGCATTGCTGGATCTTGCGCCAGCCGATGCGCCGCGTTTGGTCAAGGTGCTGCAGGGCGGGGTCGATCATAAAGTATTGAATGCGCGCAAACATGATGAGGAATCGCAGATCATTGCCGGCGCGGGCGCCTTTGGCGCCGTGACCATTGCCACCAACATGGCCGGCCGCGGGGTCGATATTAAATTGGGCGGCGAGTTGAACGACGAGTGGGTCAATGCCGTCATTCGCGTGCTGAATCAGCCGGGCATGGACCCCTACGAAATGACCAATCAAGAACGCCGGAATGCCTTACGCCGGATGACCGAGGAAGATTACAGCATCTATGCCGAGGGCGTGCATGCCTTCCTGCAATATATGGATGAGATGGACAAAGTGCACGAACTGGGCGGCTTGCATGTCATCGGCTCTGAGCGGCATGAAGCCCGCCGCATCGATAACCAACTGCGCGGTCGTGCTGCGCGCCAGGGCGATCCCGGTTCGTCGCGCTTCTACCTGTCGCTGGAAGACGAATTGATGCGCCTGTTCGGCGGAGATCAGGTAGAAGGACTGCTCACGCGGCTAAAAATCGACGAAAGCTTGCCCATCGAAAATACCCTGGTAGCACGGCTGGTCGAACAGTCGCAGACCCGGGTGGAAGGTTCCAACTTTGATGTTCGCAAGCACCTGCTGGAATACGACGATGTACTCAACATGCAGCGCAAGCGCATTTACGAGCAGCGTGACCGCGTGTTCACCAAGGATGACCTCAGCGAAGACGTCGATGATATGCTGCGCAGCGAGTTGCACAGCCGCGTCGCCGCCGTCGCCGGAGACGAGGAAGGTCCCTGGAAGCTGCTGGCCTTCCTTGATGAAACCCAGCCGCCCATGGACGGCGAAGGCGTCGTGTACCCCTCCTTCACCCAGCGGCTGTTGATCGACGATCTTAAATACAACCTGGCTGAGCCAACGGTGAACGCCGGTCTGCTGCGTAACGCATTGCTAAAGCTGGCGGCCAATTCACTCGAAGCAGAACGGCAGCACTTGATGAAATCGGCCGAGACGCTTTTGCAGCGCACCGAGGAAACGATCGAACAGGCCCGCCTGGAGCGGTTTGAAACGCTGGACACCTTCTTTCAGGGGCTGCCCGATCGAGTGGAAGAAGCCGGCGGCAGCCTGCGCGCGCAGGAGGTACTCGACGAGCTTTCGGGATTGGTGCGCATCCCGCTGCGGCTGTCACCGGACGAAATGCGCCGCCTGGCTTCGGGGGATGACAGCGTCAGCGATACCCTGCGCGAACAGGTGGATACGCTCATCGTTCAACTCAACCTGGTGCGTCTGATCGGCACGCTGCAACGCCGTGTGGATGATCTGGACCTGAAGCCGGCCCAATTCCAGGGAATGGAATGGCAGGATATCGCTAACCAGGTGCTGAATCAACTGGACGCCACCCTGGCCCGCCGCACCGATCAACTGGCGGCGCCAGGCGCAGCAATCGACCGCGATCTGGAGTCCGCCTTCGAGAAAGCCGGTGACGGCCTGATCGACCTGGAGCAGAATCTACATGCCTTGATGGGCTTGCTGGCAGTGATGGCTCAGGGCACAAAAGTCAGTTTTGACCGCCGTACCCACCGCCGCGGCCAGCAGCGCATCATCCGGCTGACCTATTTCTTCCACGCCGCCCATTTGATCGATGATCGCGAACCCGGTGAATTGGAAGCGTATATTTTGGAGCACTTGCAAGGCGCACAGGTCGCTCAGCAGCAGCTCTGGGGACGGTTCGAGTTCTCACGCCTGGCGCAATCCGAGGTGACTTTGTCACAATTGGATGCGCGCGTGCAAGACCAGTTGACTGAAGAACTGGGCGCTGAACGTTACTTGGAGGCTGCCAGCCTGCCGCTCAAAGACCTGGCCTCGGAAGAAATCGGCAAGGTCGTGGGCGTTCTTGGCAAACGGCTGCAAAATGAAATTTACCGCGAAGTGCTGCTGAGCGTCATCTCCAACTTGTGGGTCGATTACCTGACCCGTGTGGATGCCTTGCGCGTCTCGATTGGCCTGGAAGCCTTTGCGCAGCGCGACCCGTTGGTGCAGTACAAGGGCAAAGCCTCTGAAATGTTCCAGACCCTGCTGGCTGAAATTCGCAGCGGGGTAGTCGGGCGCATGCTCACCTACCAACCCAGTCGGCGCTCCACTGCAAGTGTTGACAAAGACAAACCAGCCGCGGAAATACCCTTAGCCGCCCCCGGAACAGGATCGGATGACGGCGACTCACGCGCGGATCGCAAGAAGAAACGACGCAGACATTAGGGCTTTTCAGGCATAAAAGATTGTGTATAAAAACGATACAACTTTGCCTGCTTGCCAGTATTGTCGGTATTCACTAGACATTAATCAGGTATAATGGTAGGGCTTGACCAACCTTAGCCGGGTTGTCAAGTCGTACCTTCACCCTTATAATGGGTGGATATCTTTTCACCATTGGAGTACTACATAGTATGGACCAGAATGACGCCCAACTCGAGCAGGGGGCAGCGCCCGAGAACGACCAGGTAGAGAATAATTTTGCTTCTTTGCTGGAACAGGAAGAAAGCAACATCGATTTCCCCAAGCAGGGTGAAATCCGCACCGGTATGATCGCCAGCATCTCACCTGGACAAATTCTTGTGAGCGTGGGGACGAAATCCGAGGGTATCATCAGTGGGCGAGAATACGAAGCAATTCCTGCCGATGAGTTAGCCGAAATAAAGGTCGGCCAGGAAGTACCCGTTTTTGTGATCAACCCCGAAGATTCCAGCGGGAACGTTGTCCTATCCTACGTGCGCGCACGCGAGGAAATGAGCTGGAAAGATGCCGACACGCTGATGGAATCGAAAGAATCCTTCCACAGCAAGATCATTGGCTACAACAAAGGTGGTTTGATCGTTCCGGTGGGCGGTTTGCGCGGGTTCGTGCCCGCTTCGCAGGTCAGCCTGTCGCGCCGCGCTGCCATGACCGGCGACACCCCTGAAGCGCGCTGGAGCAAGATGATCGGCGAGGAAATCGACGTTTGCGTGATCGAAGTGGACCGTGAACGCCGCCGCCTGATCCTCTCCGAGCGCCAGGCCAGCACCGAAACCCGTGAATCCATCAAAGAACGCGTCATCGATGAACTGCATGAAGGCGAAATCCGCTCCGGTCGGGTCACCAGCCTGGCTGAGTTTGGCGCCTTCGTCAACATTAGCGGGGCTGACGGATTGGTGCATCTCTCCGAAATCTCCTGGGACCGTATTCAGCATCCCAGTGAAGTACTCAAAGTCGGGCAAGACGTAAAAGTCAAGGTTATTTCAATCGACCGCGAGAAGAAACGCATCGGCCTGTCCATTCGCCAGTTGCTGGAGGATCCGTGGAGCCATAAGGCTGCCAAGTACCAGGTCGGCCAGTTGATCGAAGGCACCATCACTCGGCTTACCAAATTCGGCGCCTTTGCCCGCATCGAAGACGACATCGAAGGCTTGATCCACATCTCCGAAATCCACGATAAGCGCATTGAGCATCCCAAAGAAGTACTCAAAGAAGGCGACGTTGTCACGCTTCGTGTGATTAAGGTCGATCCCGACAATCACCGCATCGGGCTGAGCCTGCGCCGCGTCGAATCAATGGCCTACGCGGATATGGACTGGGAATCGCTCGAAGGCGTTCTGGAAGAAAGTGATCTGCCCGCCGCCGAAGTACCTCCGGTTGAGAGCGACCAGCCAACCACGCTTGAGGAACCCCCGGCCGAGTCTGATCCAGAAACCGAAACCAAGTAATCGATCTTCAATACGGAATAAACAAAGCGCACCGTACGGGTGCGTTTTGTTTCACCGCACTTCTGAACCCTTTATGCCGCGAATAATAGACGCTCACCAGGATATTGCCTACAACATGTACTCGTTTGGCCGGGACTACCGCCAATCGGCGGCGGTGACCCGCGCCCGTGAAGCGGGTACGCGCATCCCGGAGCTCCAGAATGGGCAGTCCACTTTAGGTTGGCCGGAATACCAGCAAGCTCAACTGGCTGTGATTTTTGCCACTCTGTTCGTCCTGCCGCGCAAGTACAAGGCCAATGAGTCGGAACGCGTTGATTTTGCCACTCTGGAAGAGGCCCACCGCCTGACCAGCGCTCAGATGGATATTTACAACTGGCTGGCAGATGAATCGCCGGACCAATTTACGCTTGTTAAAGACCTTCCTAGCCTGACAAAGGTCTTGAACGCCTGGGAAGGCGACCCCACCGCTACTCATCCGGTGGGATTGGTGCTTTCCATGGAAGGCGCCGAAGGCGTCTCAGGGCCGGCTGAATTGGAAGAATGGTGGGAACAGGGGTTGCGTCTGATTGGCCCGGTCTGGGCTGGCACCCGTTACTGCGGCGGCACCTACGAAGGCGGTCGTTTTACATCTGAGGGATTGCACCTGCTAGAAAATATGGCGAATTTGGGCTATACTCTGGACATCGCGCACATGAAAGAGGAACCCGCGCTGCAAGCGCTGGACCGCTATTCTGGTGCGATTATTGCCAGCCATGCCAATGCCCGCGCCCTTTTAAAAGAAGATCCTTCCCAGCGCCACCTGACCGATACGGTTATTCGCAGCCTGGTGGAACGGGATGGCATCATCGGGGTGGTACCCTTCAACCGCTTTTTACTTTCCGGATGGAAGAACACCGACCCCCGCGAGCAGGTAACCCTGGAAATGGTGGTCGATCACATCGATCATATTTGCCAGATAGCCGGTGATGCGCTGCATGTTGGCCTTGGCACCGATTATGATGGCGGTTTCGGCTGGCCGGCTATTCCCCTGGAATTGAACACGATTGCAGATTTACCCAAACTGGCGCAGCCACTCACCACGCGCGGCTACTCTCCGGAAGAGATCGAATCGATCTTTTCCGGGAACTGGCAGCGGCTTCTGGAGCATACTCTCCCTGCATGAGCCAAACCTCTGACATAAAAGCACCTCTCCGCCCTATCCCTGCCTGGCAAAGACCGCCAAAAAACGGTTTTTCAGCCCGGCGGATTCGCACCGGATTGGCAATTACCCTGGCAGGCCTGGTCATTTTTCTGCTTGGCGCCCGCCCTGCCCTTTTTGGTGCGGACCGCAGTCCGGTGATCGGCTTCGTTCAAATTGCCGTCTTCCTGATCGGCCTGGCTTTGGTTTGCATGGGCGGCTACTTGAGCCTGATGGCCCTATGGAAAGACCGCCAGACGAGCATCCTGGCTGATATCGGTCTGCGTCTGGTAGCCACAGGATATGTGATCGCCGTTTTTGCCGGTATGGCAGACATCTTTGGGTTCGGCAGCCACCCGCTGCCAGGCATCCCCTATTTTGGCGCCTGGCAAGCCCGCGGCGTCGAAATTGGCCAGGCGGTGATTGCACTCGGGTTCCTGTTGCTGATCCCCATCGTCCGTCGCCAGGGTGATTCAAGTCAAAAACCTGCCAGCGACTAAATAAACAAGCATTTTTGCCTACGGAAAGCGTACTTATCCATAGGTATACCGTTGCTTGACCGACATTAATGGTTATGTTATATTGACAAAAGAGGAATTTTTAGCATGAGTGATTCGTCGGAAACAAAAATTCCGATTCCGAATACCCCAGACAATTTAACCTCAACTACAAGCCCGCAGCCAGACCGCCCGCGCCGTGGTTTTTTGGAAATCTGGGGGAATATTCAACGCATGGGTTTGGGCGATATGGTCCTCCGAATCGCCACCGGTATTGTTTCGATCACGCTGATATTAATGGTCGTATGGGTTATGAGCAATTTCTACCTCAAAGGGACGGTCAAAAGCCCGCAGACTGCCGCAGTTGCTGCTGCCTCCCCCACTCAGACGCCAGTGGTCCGCCCACCCATGTTCGAGCCGCCTGATCGAATGGCCAATATCCGCAGTATCCTGCGTCAGGTAACGCTGCACACCACCCTGCCTTCCCGCCCGCGCTTCGAAATGACCACCTATACGGTGGAAAAAGGCGACACGATTTATGACATTGCGGCCCGTTTCGAGCTCAACCCCCGCTCGTTGATGTGGAGTAACCCGGCTAAAATCCCGAATGTAAATCTGCTCCAGCCCGGTCAAGAGCTGGATATTCCACCAGTCGATGGGGTGGTTTACGAATGGCATGAAGGCGACGGCCTGAACGGCGTGGCCGAGTTTTACAAAGTAACGCCTGAGACGATTATCAATTGGCCTGGCAACAATATGATCGCTGCCGCAATCGGCGATTTTGCTGACCCGAACATTGAGCCAGGCACGCAGATTTTCGTCCCCGGTGGCATTGGACAATTTGTCACCTGGACCATGCCTGGCATCACCCGCGATAATCCTGCCGCGGCAAGGACGGTTGGCCCGGGTTATTGCGGCACCATATATGACGGCGCGATGGGCTCCAACACCTTCATCTGGCCGTCTGCCACCACCTACATTTCAGGTTACGGCTACGACCCGGATATCAATCATCTGGCGATCGATATTGGCGGTTCGATTGGCGTTGGGATCTATGCCTCAGACAACGGTGTGATTGTCTATGCCGGATGGAATGACTTCGGCTATGGCAATCTCATCGTGATCGACCACGGCACCGGCTGGCAGACGTACTATGCTCACTTGAACGACATAAACGTTGGCTGCGGCCAGAGCGTATACCAGGGCGATTTGATCGGGCTGATGGGCTCTACCGGCCGTTCTACCGGCCCGCACTTGCACTTTGAAATGCGCAGCGACCTGTACGGCAAGGTTAACCCACTCAATTACGTTTCGCCGTAAATAATCCGCGAAATTTAGAAAACCTGGGTCGACCTATGTGTCGACCCCTACGAAACCATTGGTGTATTGTAGGTGCAGACATGCATGCTCGCCCAAACCGTTAACGCTTCGTTAAACCAATCCCTCAATTTCCTTCCTGGCATGTGCCAGGAACTCCACCACGCTGATTGCGCCCAGATTCTCTCCTGAACGCAGCCGCAACGCAACCTGCCCGGCGGCCGCTTCCTTATCCCCTACCACCAACATATAAGGGACCTTCATATTCTGCGCATCGCGGATTTTGGCCTGCATCCGGTCATCACGTTCATCCACATCCACCCTCAGTCCGGCTTCGCGCAGCTGCTGCGCAACCAGGTGAGCATAGGCAAAATGCCGGTCGGCAATGGGAATGACCATTGCTTGAGTTGGCGCCAGCCAAACCGGGAAAGCCCCGGCATAGTGCTCGATCAGGACGCCCATGAAGCGTTCCATCGATCCCAATAGGGCGCGGTGCACCATGAAAGGCCGATGCAGCTGCCCATCATCACCGGTGTATTCGAGGACAAACCGTTCCGACAGGTTGAAGTCGAATTGTATGGTGCTGAGCTGCCATTCCCGCCCGAGCGCATCGATCATTTTGAGGTCGATCTTTGGGCCATAAAAGGCTGCCCCACCTTCATCCAGATCAAACAGCAGCTTAGCCCGCTCCAATGCCTGGCGCAGCGCCTGGGTCGCCATGTCCCAATCCGGCAGCTCACCGGCAAACTTATCCGGGTTGCGGGTCGAAAGATAAGCATGAAAATTGTCCAGGCCAAAATGACGCAGGATATGCAGACAGAAATGGAGCGCCCTGTCTATTTCTTCCGGCATCTGGTCGGGACGGCAAAAAATGTGCGCATCATCCTGAGTGAAGCCGCGTACCCGCAGCAAGCCATGCAGGACGCCCGAGCGTTCATAACGATAAACCGTACCCCACTCGGCTATGCGAATGGGCAATTCCCGATAGGAGCGGGTTTTATTTTTATAGATTTGGATATGGAACGGACAATTCATCGGTTTGGCATAGTAGGCTTCATCATCGATTTGCATGGGCGCATACATATTTTCCTTATACCAGACCAGATGCCCGCTCGTTTCCCACAACCCCGCCCGCCCAATGTGCGGCGAATAAGCCAGGTCGTAGCCATTCTTAATGTGTTCCTCCTTGCAGTAGGCTTCAGCCAAGTGGCGCACCATAGCGCCGTTAGGATGCCAGAGTACCAACCCAGCCCCAACTTCCGGATTAATACTGAACAAATCGAGATCCTTGCCAAGCTTACGGTGATCTCTGCGGCGGGCTTCCTCAATTCTCCACAAATAGGCATCCAGTTCCTCTCGGGTGTTCCACGCGGTTCCATAGATGCGCTGCAGCATCGGCCGGGTTTCACCTCCGCGCCAGTAAGCTCCGGCGACATTGATTAATCGAAAAGCCTGCTCATTGATCTGCTGCATATTTTCAACATGCGGGCCGCGGCACAGATCCACAAACCCATCCGATTCATAGATCGATAGTTCAGGAGGTTCGTTCAGCGGGTTGCCATGTTCATCCACCGCCCCTTGCTCCAGGCCATCGATCAACTCAAGTTTATAGGGCTGAGTAGAAAAAATAGCCCGCGCCTCCGTAGCGGTGATCACCTTCCGATTGAAAGCAGACCCGCTGCGAAGGATGGCCCGCATGTGTTCTTCGATTGCTCCAAGGTCCTCCGGCGTCAAAGCCCGCGGCAAGTCAAAATCATAATAAAAGCCGTCCTCAATGGCTGGCCCAATAGCAATTTTGGCGTCCGGGAAAAGCTGGAGCACTGCCTCGGCCATCACATGCGCGGTCGAGTGACGGATGCGGTAGAGCAGCGATTGTTGATATTCAAGTTGTTTGACATTTACGGACATAGGTTCGTTCCTCCTTGGAATTGAGCGTGCCCGCCAGAAATAAAAAAACGCCTGCCCTTACTGGGGCAAGCGTTTCAGCTCGCGGTTCCACCCAGGTTAGCTGCCGTGTGCAGCTATCTCGTGGCGACGGATAACGGTGTCTGCCGTTTACCTTACTGCTGGAATTTGCATCCGGGTTCAGGCTTCCACTCGCAGGTGGTTTTCACTGTTCTTGGCCTTCAGGAACTCTCACCTGTACATCCCTGTCTCTGTTGGTCGAGAGATCAGCTACTCGTCCTGGTCGAAGTGTTTAGTTACCTATTATAGCCATTCCGCCTGTACAATTCAATATCTCTTTATGCTTCCTTCATCGCCGGAGTCAACTGTCTGCCCAGCCGTAAGATTTCATCGACCAGGATATCAAAATCCTCGAGCCGGCTGCGTTGATTGGTGTTGGCGACGCGCAAGGCATACTTGCCCTTCAGCGTGGTGTACGACGGAACCGCCACCCCACTCTCATGCAGAAGAATCAGGAGTTCTTTGTTGAGCGCGTTGAGCGACTCCTCATCCATGCCGCCCGGGTTATAACGGAAACAGACGATATTTAACTGCACCGGAGCAATGCGCTCCAATTCCGGTTCGCGGTCGATCCGCTCCGTCAGGTAGCGCACCTGGGCGACATTTTGTTCCATCATCCGCCCATATTTATGCACGCCTTGCTCCTTGATCATCATCCAGGCTTTAAGGGCTCGAAAGCCACGCGAAAGCTGAATGCCAAGCTCTGAAAACCACAACGTCCCGCCTGCCAGGCCGCGGTCGGCGTGCGCCAGGTATTCAGGCGTCTCAGCAAAAGCGTTGCGGTGCAGTTGCGGGTCACGCACAAATGCGCAGCCAATTTCGTAAGGCATATACATCCATTTGTGCAGGTCGATGGCGACCGAATCGGCGCGTTCCATGCCGGCAAACAGCAGCTTGAGGGTCGGCGAGCTGCCTGCCACGCCCCCAATGGCCCCGTCCACATGGAACCACAGGTCCTCGCGCTGACAAAAATCAGCCAGGGCGCGCAGGTCATCGATGGCGCCGGTATTTACTGTCCCGGCGTTGCCAACAACCATGATCGGCTGCCGCCCCTCGGCTCGGTCAGCCTGGACGGCAATTTGCAGCGCTTCCAGGTCGATTTGATACGCATCGTTGACTGGAATCAAACGCAGTGACTGGCTGCCAATGCCAAGCAGCTCGACACCCTTCTTGATGCACGAATGAGCCTCGACTGAGGCGTATACCGTCAGGCAATGATTGCTGCATTGCAGCCCTTCCTTGCGGACGTCAAATCCAGCTTTGGCTGAACGCGCCACCGCCAACCCAACCAGGTTGGCCACTGAACCACCGCTCACCAGCAGTCCGGAGGTCCCTTCGGGCAGCCCAACGATCTCGCGCAGCCATTCGATCACCTGTTTTTCGACATAATTGGCAATATGATCGGCGCCGCCCATGTTGGGATTCATCGTTGCGGCCAGCATCTCCGCCATCACCCCGGTCGGCGACCCGGTGCCGATCACCCAACCCCAAAAACGCGGATGAATATTGCCCATCGGGTTGGGCAGGATGTGCTCAAGAAACTCGGCATAGACTTCTTCCACCGGCTGCGGTTCGAGCGGCAGCGGTTGAATGAGAAAGTCTTTATCAGTCTGCGGGATCGGATGCCAGACTGGGTGTTCGCGAATGCCCTCCAAATAATCCAGCATATCGTCCACCATGCGGTGACTCAGATGCCGCATGGCATGCCAATCCTGTGGGTCAATATTTTCTTCTGTGCGTAGGGTGTCGTCAACTGGTTCCATTGCCATCTCCATATCCTTATGGTAAAGTGTACGGTTGATAAGATAAAGGCCGCGCCCCATTCATGTTTTCGGTCCGGCGGTCGAAGATCAGCAAATATTATTGATAATTTTACTAGTAGTCAGTCACCGTGAATAAGATGGAACAATCCTTGCAACCAAGGAAGGCAAGGAGATGGCCAAAATGCCTAAAAAACTGTACCATATCCACCTAAACGATGAAGAACGCCAGTCTTTACTG
>JBAZZG010000002.1:0-392435 GCA_041658905.1 Bellilinea sp. | reverse complement strand
TTGGACCAGAATTCCATTGACCCGGCTGTCCTGGTTGAGCTCGCGGACCGCGCCTTCCACCTCCGCCTGGGTGGCAGTTGCAGGTAATTCGACGCCAAAGGATTGGATACCCGCCTCTTCACAGGCCTTTCTTTTTGACCGCACATACACTTGCGAGGCTGGATTATCCCCCACCAACACCGTCGCCAGCCCGGGTACAGGTTTTCCAGCAGCCAGCCGTTCTGCCACCGAAACTTTTACTTTCGCGCGAATATCTTCAGCAATTGCCTTCCCATCGATTATTTCTGCAGTCATTTCCCTCTCCCTTTTCAATTTTGAAACGGATATTGAATCGATGTAAACCCCGCTGAACGGGTTGTATAATCATCAGACAACCCGCAAGAAAATTATACTCTGATCTTAGCAAACCGTCCCGCAAACCTGCCGCCTTTCAAAAATATTAATAATAACTCCCAATTTCGGGAGCTTTATCCCGTGGGATGGCCGGCTTATAAGCTATAATTTGGCAACTGGGAGGAATTTCATTTATGAGCAAACTCTGTGTGATTGGAACCGGCTACGTTGGACTGGTGACCGGCACATGCTTCGCTGATTTAGGCAGTGAAGTTCACTGCATGGACATCGATGCAAGCCGCATCGAGAGGTTAAAACAAGGCGTTATGCCAATTTATGAACCAGGTCTCGAGCAGCTGGTTGCGCAAAACGTAAAATCCGGCCGTTTAAATTTCACCTCCGACATTACTGAAGCCCTGGAAGGTGCTGATTTTGCCTTCATTGCGGTTGGCACCCCCTCTGGAGAGGAAGGCGAAGCCGATCTTCAATACGTTCGGGTAGCAGCTGAGGCCATTGCTGACCTTGTGGATCATCCAATCGTCGTAGTGAATAAATCCACAGTGCCGGTTGGTACCGGCGACTGGGTTGCTGACATCATTCGGCGGCGCCGTGGCGGCAAGCCGCTGGATTTCGCAGTAGTTTCCAATCCGGAGTTCCTGCGCGAGGGTTCGGCGATCAATGATTTCATGGACCCCGACCGGGTCATCCTCGGGTCGCTCGACCGCGCGGCAGCGACAAAAGTCGCCCAGTTGTACCTCAGCCTGCGCTGCCCGATCATGATCACCGATTTACGCACCGCTGAGATGATCAAATACGCCTCCAACGCCTTTTTGGCTACGCGCATCTCATTCATCAACGAAATCGCCACCATTTGCGAGGAACTCGGCGCGGACGTCGGCCAGGTTGCCGAGGGGATGGGACTGGATAAACGCATCGGGCGCTCGTTCCTAGACGCTGGTTTAGGTTGGGGCGGTTCGTGCTTCCCCAAAGATGTCAAAGCATTGGCGCACATGGCGGTTATTCACGGCTCCAACCCGCAACTGCTGCAGGCGGTGATGGACATCAACCGCAACCAGCGGCGCCGGGTGCTGCTGCGCCTGCGCAAAGCGCTTGGCGGGCTGGATGAGAAGGTAATCGGCATTTTAGGCCTGTCCTTTAAACCCAATACGGATGATATCCGTGAAGCCCCGGCTCTGGAATTGATCCATTTACTCGAGAATGAAGGCGCGGTTATCCAGGCCTACGATCCCCAGGCTATGGACAATGCCCGCCCGGTGTTAACCAAGACCCACCTGGTTAAGACGCCTTACGAGGTCGCTGCCGGAGCAGACGCGCTGGTGCTGGCAACTGAATGGAATGAGTTCAAACAGTTGGATTTCGAACGGGTCGCCCAATTAATGCGCGGCAAATTGATCCTGGATGGACGCAACCAGTGGGACGCTGACCGCCTGCGCGCCCTGGGCTTTACTTATTACGGTATCGGTCGCGGTAACAACGGGAACGGGAATTAAGATAGTAACCTGATTAATTTTGAAGGACGGGGCAAAAACCCGTCCTTTTTTAACCCAATAAAGAGCCATCCGGTTCAATACCCCGTGCCAATTCCAAGATCTGGCACGGGGTTTCGTATTTTGTTGGGTTATAGATTCCGTAGGTCGGAGTGCCCTGCCCGCAGGGCACTCCGACCTACGGAAAAACCTGCCCTTATGGTTGGGAAGCTAAAGCTGATCCTGCCTCGGGCCAATTAATATGATGTTCCTCAACATACTGGCTCAAGAATTGACCCGTATAAGAATCCGGATTGGCGCAAACCTCTTCCGGGGTGCCCGCTGCCACCAGCAGGCCGCCGCGATCTCCGCCATCGGGGCCGAGGTCAATAATGTAATCTGCCACTTTGATGATATCCAGGTTATGTTCGATGATCAGCACCGAGTTACCGGCATCCACCAATCGCTGCAGCACTTCGATCAACTTGTGCACATCCGCGGCATGCAGCCCAACCGACGGCTCATCCAGTACGTACAGCGTGCGGCCGGTTGCCCGGCGCGACAACTCGCGACCTAGCTTGACCCGCTGCGCTTCGCCGCCCGACAGCGTGGTGGCTGGCTGGCCAATGCGGATATAACCCAGGCCGACATCATTCAGCGTACGCAGCTTGTTGACAATCGCCGGGAAGGCTGTAAAAATCTCCAGCCCTTCGCTGACGGTCGTATCCAGCACATCCGCAATGCTCTTGCCCTTGAAATGCACTTGCAGCGTCTCGCGATTGAAGCGCGCGCCGTGGCAAACATCGCACGGGACATAAACGTCTGGCAGGAACTGCATTTCGATCTTCAGCTGTCCCTGTCCCTGACAAGCCTCACAGCGCCCGCCGTGGACATTGAACGAAAAGCGACCGGCCTTGTAGCCGCGGATTTTACTTTCCGGCAATTCTGCAAACAACTTGCGGATTTCATCGAACATTCCGGTATAGGTGCCCGGATTGGAACGCGGGGTGCGCCCGATCGGGGATTGATCGATGTTGATAATCTTATCCAGCAATTCGATGCCTTCGATCCGTTCATAGTCACCAGGGTAAGTGTGTGCCCCGTTCAAATCGCGCGCCAGGGCGTTGTACAACACATCCACCATCAAGGTTGACTTGCCTGATCCCGACACGCCGGTAATGCACACCAGTTTGCCCAGCGGAATCTTGACATCCAAATCTTTGAGGTTGTTGGCGCGTGCGCCTACCACCCGCAACGATTTTCCGTTGCCGTTGCGCCGTTTTTCTGGCACCGGCACTTGCAGCCTGCCTGACAGATATGCCCCAGTTATTGATTTGGGATTATCGTAAATTTGGTCTGGAGTGCCTTCGGCAATCACATAACCGCCGTGCTCGCCGGCTCCGGGTCCGAGATCGATAATCCAATCCGCTTCGCGGATGGTTTCTTCATCATGCTCGACCACCAGGACGGTATTGCCCAGGTCGCGCAAACCCTTCAAAGTTGCCAGCAAACGCGTATTGTCGCGGGGATGCAATCCGATCGAAGGCTCGTCCAATACATACAGTACACCCATCAAGCGCGAGCCAATCTGGGTAGCCAGCCGGATGCGCTGAGCTTCACCGCCTGAAAGCGAGGCCGCCGAGCGCCGCAAGGTCAGGTAATCCAATCCAACATCCACCAAAAATCCCAGCCGCGCAATGATTTCTTTAAAAATGCGCCCGGCAATGGCCAGATCGCGCTCTGAGAGCGGCGAGTCCTCCCCGGCCAGCCGGCGCATCCAATCCAGGGTTCGCAAAACCGGCCAATCGGTCGCGTCGATGATGTTTTGATTGTCCACCGTCACCGCCAGCGCCTCAGGTCGCAATCGCTTGCCGCCGCAGGTTGGGCAGGGCCGGTTGTTCATGAATTCGGTGATTTTATTGCGGATGTATTCCGAATTGGTTTCGCGGTAACGGCGTTCCAGATTCGGGATCACGCCTTCGAAGGCCATGGTGTAGGTCGCCTGGCGATCATCTCTTTCCATGCGCATCTTGACTTCTTCACCGCCGGTGCCGTACAAAACCTTTTGCAGTTTTTCCGGTGCCAGGCTGCTTACCGGAGCGTCCATGTTGATGTGGTACTTGGCAGCCACATTTTTTACCATCTGCCAGTAGTAACGGCCTTCGTCGCCACGCGTTCCGGACCACTCCAGCGCCACAATCGCGCCATCGTTGAGCGAGCGTTCCTTATCCGGGATGAGCAAATCCGGATCGATTTCAAGTTTGCTGCCCAGGCCCTGGCAATCCGGGCATGCGCCGTGTGGGGTATTAAAGGAAAAGGTGCGCGGTTCGATTTCCGGCAGGCTGATGCCGTGTACCGGGCAGGCCAGGTGCTCGGAATAAAAGTAATCCACCGGCGGGTCAGTCGTGATGTCCTGGACGATCAGGTAACCCTCGCCAACTTTCAGCGCGGTTTCAACTGAATCGGTCAGGCGCGTACGCGCTGCGCGTTCATCCTCGGGGTTTTCCTGAGGGCTGAGAACCAAACGGTCCACCACCGCCTCGATATTGTGAATCTTATAACGGTCGAGGGTTATTTCCTCATCTAAAGAGTACACCGTTCCGTCGGCGCGCACGCGCACGAACCCGGCTTTGCGGATTTCATCGAACACCGCCTGGTAGGTGCCCTTCCGCCCGCGCACCACCGGCGCCAAAATCAGCAAACGGGATCCTTTTGGTTTGTTTTCCACAATTTCAACGATTTCCTGGGCTGACTGGCGCACTACTTCCCGTCCGCAAATCGGACAATGCGGAATGCCCACCCTGGCAAATAACAAGCGCAGGTAATCATAAACCTCGGTGACCGTCCCGACAGTGGAGCGCGGGTTGCGTGAAGTCGCCTTTTGATCAATCGAGACCGCCGGCGAGAGCCCATCGATGGAATCGACATCCGGCTTTTCCATCTGACCAAGGAACTGGCGCGCGTAGGCGGACAGCGATTCGACATAACGCCGCTGCCCTTCAGCAAAGATGGTGTCAAACGCCAGGGAGCTTTTGCCCGAGCCGGAAAGTCCAGTGATCACCACCAGCTGGTCGCGTGGGATCTCGACAGTAATATTCTTAAGATTATGCTCACGGGCGCCAACCACCCGAATGACATTATGTGTCATAGTTACCCCGGTAATAGAATGGAATATATTTTCTAAATTATATCATAACCAACGCAAAATGGAACGCCCGTTCTGCGATAATTTTTAGCAACTTGTAATTTTACCCCAGATGCCGGGGATTAATCCAGGCGAAAATTTTATATTCGGGTATGAAATATCCCGTTCGGTTTCACCACTGAATATATAATGAGACCAGGTTTTTTATCCTGCCATCGAACAGGGAGTATTCCATGGACGAACAACTGCACAAGAAGGCCATTCGCGCCTGGACGATGTATGATTGGGGCAATTCCGCTTTCGCCACTACCATTATGGCCGCGGTCCTGCCGGTGTACTACAGCTCAGTGGCTGCTGTTGGCCTGGAAAAAAATATGGCGACCGCCTATTGGGGGTACACGACCGCCTTTGCCGCCCTGCTGGCTGCCCTGATCAGCCCGGTGCTGGGAGCGGTAGCCGACTTTCGCGGTTCAAAGAAAAAATTCCTCACCATCTTTATGGTCATCGGTGTAACCGCCACTGCCCTACTCTATTTTGTGAGCACCGGCGACTACCTGCTGGCTTCGCTGTTATTCATTTTCGGGCAGATTGGCTTTGCCGGAAGCCTGGTATATTACGATGCCCTCTTGCCGCATGTTGCCCATCCGGACGAGATCGACCAGGTTTCCTCGCGCGGCTACGCCATGGGTTACATCGGCGGCGGAGTTCTATTGGCGGTCAATTTGGCGATGATTCTTTTTGTACCGACCCTGTTCCCGGAAGGTCAAAGGGACTCCATGACCGGCCTGATGACCCGTCTGACATTCGTCACCGTCGCCATCTGGTGGTTTATCTTCACACTGCCGCTGTTGCGCCATGTTTCAGAGCCAGTGCGGCGTATTTTACCCGGCGAAGCCGGTTTCAAGCCCTTGGAGGCCAGTTTCAAACGGCTCGCCCAGACTTTCAAGGACATCCGTCACTACCGCGACCTGGCTACCTTCCTGCTGGCATTCTGGGTTTACGCAAACGGCATCGGCACCATCATCACGATGGCAACCATTTACGGAGCGGAAATTGGCCTGGGTCAAACGACTTTGATCGGCACCCTGCTGATGGTGCAATTCCTGGCAGCGCCATTCGCCATCCTGTTTGGCAGGCTGGCTCGCAAGATTGGCGCCAAACGCTCCATCTACCTGGCGTTGGGGGTTTATTCCCTCATCTCGATTCTGGGCTACTTCCTGCAGTTTGAATGGCAGTTCTGGGTGCTCGGCGCGCTAGTCGCCACCGTGCAGGGCGGCAGCCAGGCGCTCAGCCGCTCCTTGATGGGTAAAATGATGCCCAAGAGCAAATCGGCTGAGTTTTACGGTTTCTTCAGCGTCTTCGAAAAATTTGCCAACGTAGTTGGCCCCCTGCTGTTCGGCGTGGTATCCACCATCATGGGCGAAAGCCGCCTGAGCATTATCTCTTTGATTGTCTTCTTCGTTGCCGGTACCATCTTATTAACGCGCGTCAACGTGCAGCGTGGCATCGAATCAGCTGCCAGGGATGAAGAGCAGCTGGTCACCCAGCCTGCCGGGGCTTAGGATCTATTTCGCGGTAACTTCGTACAGCTCGACCAACACCCCGCCAGTGCTTTTGGGGTGAACGAAGGCCATTTTTCGGCCAGGGAGTTCTACCGGCGCCTCATTAATCAGCCGCACCCCCTTGGCTTTGAGATCGCTCAGCATCTCACTGATATTGTCCACCTCAAAGCACAGGTGATGCATGCCACCGCCTTTTTCAGCGATGAATTTGGCCACGCCGGTGTCATCGCTGGTCGGTTTGACCAGTTCGACTTCGGCCTCTCCGACCGGAAGAAATACAACCGTTGATTTCTGGCTTGGGACGTCTTCGATGTGGTCCACAGTGAGCCCAAGGGCATCCCGCCAGAAGCCCAGTGAAGCATCGATATCCGGGATTGCTATTGCGACGTGATTGATTTTTTTAATGCGTGCCATTTCACACCCTTTTATTGGAAAAAGTTGGCCGGTGGCTAAATCCAGGCGGGGGGCTGATACTCACCCCAAACTTTCCGTAATACACCGCAAATTTCACCAAGCGTTAGATCATTCTCGACGCATGTGATAAACAGCGGCATGAGATTTTCGCGCCCGCGAGCGGCTGTATCCAGGTGGGTCAGCAGTTCACTGGCGCGAACAGCGTCACGGTTCTTACGCAGCTTTGCCAGACTGGCCCGTTGATTGACTTCGATAGCCGGGTTGACCTGTAGACCTTCCAGTTCCATCTTTTCCTCGACCTGGAAGGCATTGACTCCCACCACAACCTGCTCTTTTTTCTCGACCGCGCGCTGGTAGTGGTAAGCAGAATCCTGGATCTCACCCTGCATATAGCCGTTTTCGATGGCAGCCAACGCGCCGCCCATATCGTCAATGCGCTTGATATATTCCATGGCGCGCTTGGCAATTTCATCAGTCAGATATTCGATCATATATGACCCTGCTAATGGGTCGATGGTATCGGCAATGCCCGACTCATACCCGATCACCTGTTGGGTGCGCAGCGCCACCCGCACGGACTTCTCGGTAGGCAGCCAAAGCGCCTCGTCCATGCTGTTGGTGTGCAGCGACTGCGTCCCGCCCATCACAGCCGCCAGCGCTTGAATGGCCACCCGCACGACATTGTTTTCAGGCTGCTGGGCGGTAAGGGTCGAACCGCCGGTCTGGGTGTGAAAGCGCAGCATCCAGGATTTTGGATCTTTAGCGCCAAAGCGGTTGCGCATAATTTGCGCCCAAAGTCGGCGCGCCGCCCGGAATTTGGCCACTTCTTCCAGGAAGTTGTTATGCGCCGCAAAGAAGAAGGATAGCTGCGAGGCAAAATGATCCACCTGCAGACCGGAATCGATGGCTGCCTGGGCGTAAGCAATGGCATCAGACAGCGTGAATGCTACTTCCTGAACCGCCGTGGAACCCGCTTCGCGAATGTGATAGCCAGAGATGCTGATGGTATTCCAGCGCGGAACTTTTTCCTCACAGTAGTGAAATACATCCGTGATCAAACGCATGGACGCCGCGGGCGGGAAAATATAAGTCCCGCGCGCAACATATTCTTTGAGCACATCATTCTGTATGGTACCGCGCAGCCATTTTTCGTCGACGCCCTGCCGGCGGGCAACCGCGATGTACATTGCCAGCAAGATCGATGCAGGCGCGTTGATCGTCATACTAGTCGAGACTTTGTCCAGTGGAATATCCTGGAAGAGCAGTTGCATGTCGCCCAGCGAGGAGATCGAGACACCCACTTTACCAACCTCGCCCATCGACATCGGGTCATCGGCATCGTAACCAATTTGCGTCGGCAGGTCAAAGGCCACGGACAGGCCGGTTTGGCCCTGTTGCAGCAGGTAACGGTAACGCTGGTTCGATTCCTCCGCGCTGGCGTAACCGGCATACTGGCGCATGGTCCACAAACGGCCGCGGTACATGGTCGGCTGGACGCCGCGGGTAAACGGGTACTCTCCTGGAAAGCCCAGTTGCTCCATATAGTCCGATGGGGTGGGAATGCCTACTCGCGGGACAGGGATTTGAGAAGGCGAAAAAAATTCCGGCTGGCGTTCCGGATATTTGGAAATGAGAGGATTGAGTACCTCGCTCTCCCAGCGTTTTCGTTCGGCGTCTGGATTCATTGAAAGGGCTCCGAATTAAATCCTTGGTTTGAAAGTCCCGGCAGGAACGCCGGGATATTGCTGCTATTTGACTGATTTCGTGAGCACGAATAAAACTACTCTAAGATGGCAACGGATAATGACGTTATCAGTATAACCCAAGCAAAAAATAAAATTGAGGGACAAAAATATGTTAAACTATAAACAATCTTCCCGAAAATAGTGCAGTTGGTATTGTTCCCGGATGGGGGTCATGGGATCGCATGATTGCAGAATTGCTAGAAAGGTTCTTGGGTGAGTTCATTCCTTCAATTGGCCTTTTTATTGACTTTGATTCTGGTTGCCGCGAAGGCCAGCGGTTACTTGGCGACCAAACTTGGGCAGCCGTCCGTTCTGGGTGAACTGATCGTCGGGTTGCTGCTTGGACCCTCACTGGTGGACATTGGACATTTGCCTTTCATCACCGCCGCGCACGTCAGCGAAACGATTTATGAATTGGGCGAGCTGGGTGTACTTTTATTAATGTTTATTGCTGGATTGGAATTACACCTGTCGGATCTGGCAAAAAACACCAAAGTGGCTGCCTACAGCGGTGTGCTTGGCGTTATCGTCCCAGTGGGTCTCGGTTTTCTGGCAGGCGAACTGTTCGGGATGAGCCTGGAAAATTCTGTCTTCCTCGGGCTGACCCTGGGCGCCACCAGCGTGAGCATCTCTGCACAAACCCTTATGGAGCTTAAAGTCTTACGCAGCCGGGTTGGCCTGGGTTTGCTTGGCGCGGCTGTTTTTGATGATATTTTGGTAATTCTGCTGCTCTCCTCTTTCGTTGCTTTGGCAGACGGCGGTTCCACAATGCAAATCCTTTTGGTGCTGGCTAAAATGGTTGGGTTCCTGGCGCTATCCGCTGGCTTCGGGTTTTGGGTTCTGCCGCGTTTGACAGTCGCTGTCAGCAAATTGCCTGTTAGCCAGAATATCCTCACGCTTGCGCTCATCATCATGCTCACCTACGGCTTGGCAGCCGAGCTGCTCGGGGGGATGGCAGCCATTACCGGGACGTTTGTTGCCGGACTGATGTTTAGCCGCACGCCGGAGAAAACTCAAATCGAAGGCGGGCTGCGCGCCCTGAGCTACGCATTTTTTGTGCCCATCTTTTTTGTCAACATTGGCCTATCAATCGACTTGCGACAAATGAGTCTCTCAGCCTTGTGGTTGATGCTGGCAATTACACTGCTGGCAGTGATGGGAAAAATCCTTGGTTCCGGGTTAGGCGCGCGGCTGGGTAAGTTCTCGTGGTTGGAATCGCTACAACTTGGAATAGGTATGGTTTCCCGCGGCGAAGTTGGGCTTATCGTGGCGTCCATCGGCTTGAGTGCCGGTCACCTGACGAACGATGCCTTTTCAGCCGTGGTCGGCATGATTTTGATCACCACCCTGATCACCCCTCCGTTGCTGCGGGCGACATTTAAAGCTGCAGCAGAAAAGCCAGCGGAACTTGTGGCTACGAATGAATAGACAAAGGAGTGCCCTACATGCACATGATTCTGCTCGTTCTCAATAATCCAGGATTGATGGACGATATCCTGAACGCCTGGGAAGAAGCGGGCGTCGGTGGAATCACCATTCTGCCAAGCACAGGAATGGCGCGCATCCGTGAAAAAGGCCCCTGGCGCGACGATCTACCACTCATCCCGAGCCTGGAAGATTTTCACGACTATGTCGAATCGCTCAACCGAACCCTGTTTACCATCGTACCGACTGACGAGATAGTGGAAAAGGTTATCGAGGCAACCCAGCGCATCACCGGTGACCTGAACGATCCCCATACCGGCATCCTGATCACCTTGCCGGTCGATCGTTTCATCGGCATCCATCGCAACCCGCAATCCTGAGCTTCGCTGGAAGTGACGGGCATGGATATAGGCCCGTACAATGGATGCGGAGTGGAGCAAAGTCCGTCGCTTACAGGTGCTATGCCTGGCTCTGGTTTTTCGTTAGCCCGGCGCACAGCGGTAGATATTTTTCCAAAAATGGAGGAATTTCTAACACGCATTGCACCTTTGGTGTGAACCGCAATTCGCCTTGTAACCCGCCCACCAAAACCTGATCATTTCCTAACTTTCAAGTTGGTTCAATTGTTGGGAGCAGGTCTATCCTTTGTAATAAAGTCTTAGGGTGCATCTGGTTCGGGAGCGTGATAACGATTCCTTTCCACAAATTGTTTCATTTGCGCAGAATCAGGTTGTGTGGATTTGAGAATTCGTCCCCACGATGTCATTGCCAGAGGAACATCCATATCCGGCCACGGGAAAGCAATCAGTTTCGTATTGCCGGTTTCATCCATTACATTTTGAATATTCTGTTTCAGCTCAGAACAGTCAGTACCTGAAATCTGACAGTTGTACCAGAAGATAACATAACCATGTTCAAGGCTATGTACCAGATAGCCTTCAGGATGGGCAGGAAGGGTGGCAAGATCACTTTCTTGATAGAATTTTGCAGGAAAATCCGTGTCAAAATGAGTGCCACCGGCTGGGGGATTTGAATTATACGGGCCTGGAGGAGTATCAGAGGAGACATGGTTACTCAATGATATAGCGACTTCATCACCCATAAGTCCCGCGGAATTGGCAGGTGTACGCAAAAGCAGGATAATGATGACGAACACTACGATAACCGCCAGACCCAAACCGCTGTAAGCAAGCACTTTTTGTCGCATTTCCTTTTTCTTTTTGGCTTCACGCATAGTTTGTCGGGTTGTTTTCTTCATGTGACTCCGCTTGTTCATGATTAAGTCCAAATGGACTCAAAAACTGGTTAACAAAATAATACGATAATGATAATCTACTTATTTATGGTTGTCTATTTCCATGTAAAACAAAATCATGGTCCCCTATCCATTACACCGGGTGACAGAAGCTGGGATGCACCCTTTTTCAGCAATCGTATATTTGACAATCAATTTAAACTGAATCCACTCCCCGCTACTGTTTTCCAGACGCCCAATTTTGGGCAGTTTTGGGTTTAAACATACGTCAGGTAGTTTTCCGATTTGGTCTCAATTAACGGAACTGCGCGTGATCTTCTTCAAGATTGAAATATCTTCCCCGAATTTGCACATTGCGCCGCAATACTCGTGTAGATCGTTGAAGGAAATATACGCCAGATCGATTTCTCTCAAGGCCTGCTTAAATGCCGGGCGAGCGAGTTGTGCCATCACTTCTTTTTCGCGCTGATTGGGCGCTACCAGGTACAGGTTGCAATTACAATCACGGAGAGAGTGATATAGATCTTCTAAGCGTAAAATACCTGAATAAATAGAGGTACTTTTCTCAATTTCGAAAGCTCCCACGATTTTGTTTGAATCCGGTTCCAACCAAATTACATCAATCAGTCGCACGGTAGCCAGAACTTCTGGGGACCAGTTCAATGATGGCAAATCGGGGACGGTAAGCATCGAAAATAACTGATCTTCCCACTCTCGGTGGCGATCGTTCCGGGCTATGTAGACATTGTAATGAAGGGCCCGTCCGATCTGGATCAGCATGTATTGCATATGGGTATGTTCTGACTCCTCTGCCAGTTCCGAGACCACATCATTATGACGTGTCTGAGCCAACTTCTCTGCTTTAGCCTTTTCAAGTTGTAGGCCCCATGGCACAGCACCTCCATAGATTAACCTCCCGATGCCCAATTCGTATAACAATCCTGCAAAAGCTCCTAGATCTTTAGAGAGATATGAACGCACGGCTTCATTGGTTTGGAGCAGCGTTTGACGCATTCCAAGGTAGGCTTCCCAGGAACTTAGCTTTTTCTTATCGTTAAACAACGCGTTGAATCCATTCATCATCGCCGTATTAATAGGTGGAATGAGAGTGGGGTGGAGAAAATAGACGATGTTGGCCACCGAGGGACCCAATCCTTTAATCTGCATCGCAGCCAGGCGACTCATGGCCGTTAAAATTTGGTCCTCGCGCGTTGCATTCAGGCAAGATTCCAAAAAGGCACCAAACTTCCGCTTATTGCTCTCATTTTCATAGATGTCGGGGATGCGTAGCTTCGGTTTCCAGAAGAATGGATGTGCTGCTCCTTCGAATACCTGCTTTTGCTCGGTAATAGCGGTCAGCACTACTTCCAACGGAGAGCCTTTAAAATCATTCCCAAAACTTCCTGCCGAGATCGCATCGACCAGGTCACGCACCCCTCGCCGAATAGAACGGAAAGCTTTCATGCGCTCTTCGCTGCTAATAAACCAGGTGTTGTAGACTGACTCCGGGTCTGACTTGTAGCTTTGAATCAGAGGGAGCAAAGAAGCAGTTTCCATTAATATCTTCCTTATCACTACGTAAGTTTGGAGATGGTACCCAAATGCCTGCTGCGCATTTCAGTGAGTTCGTCCATTAAACCTGTTGATTCAGGCTCACTCTGTGTATCTAGTTCGAAAACGCTGGATGGTTCATTATAAATCTCTTCAATGTGTGCACCCTCAAGCATCATCTGGATAAATTGTATACCCGTATGGGAGCACACGTACTTACCGAAGTTTTGATCTTTGCCAAATAGCACTTTCAGAGCAGGTGGTTTTACCTGATGTGAGTACACCAGTGATTTTCCAGTGTTGTTAGCCCAAAGTTGTTAGCCCAAAGTTTGACGAATACCCTTTCCTTTGGTACAATCCGTCCGCTTGAGACGTTGTACCCTTCGTCTTAAGCCGCCATGGGCGATTCTTCCGAAAGCCGTAGAAAGGGCTTGACACATGAAAGTATTGTTGGTTAAAGACGTTTACAAACTGGGACGCGCTGGCGACATCAAGCGTGTTGCCGACGGCTACGGCCGTAATTTCCTGCTCCCACAAGGACTTGCGGTGCTGGCTACCGCTGCTGCCCTCAAAAAAGTTGAGTCGATTAAAGCTGAAGCCGCTGTGCAGCGCCAGGCGCTCAATAATGAGATGGGCGGCGTGGCTGAAATACTGGCTGGCAAAGTCTTTACCTTTGCGAGCAAAGCCGGTGAAACCGGTAAATTGTACGGCTCGGTTACCACGCAGATGGTTGCTGACGCCATTAAAGCGAAACTCGGGGTAGAGGTTGACCGGCACCAAATCGAAGTCGCCCCCATTCGCACCCTTGGTGAGCACAAAGCTCACATCCGCCTGACCGTGGATCTGGTCCCGGAAGTCACCGTGATCGTGCACCGCGAAGGTGAAAAACGCGCGGTTGTTAGCGAACCCGCGGCTGTTGCAGTTGAAGAAGCCGCTCCCGCAGCGGAAGAAACCGCAGCCGAAGCCCCTGTCGCCGAGAGCAGCGAAGAAGCCGGCGCCTAAACCAAGCCACCGATTCGATTTGTTTAACAGAAAACCGGCCGCAAGCCGGTTTTTTATTGAGACGGGTATAATTACCCCTGACTTATGGCTGGCATGACAAATACAGTTGGCGAATATTTAAGGAAAACCCGCGAAGAACGCGGCATTACCCTGGAACAGGTGGCGCAGGCCACCCGTGTCCGGTTGCCGTATTTGCTGGCACTTGAAGAGGATGAACCCACCAGCCTGCCCTCGGCGGTGCAGGCACGTGGGTTCCTGCGGCTGTATGCCAGTTTCTTAGGTTTACCCGCTCAACCCTTGCTGGACGGCTGGAAAATCGGACAATTCACGCCTTTGACCCCAACCGAGGCTGAACCGGAACCGGTTCCTGCCTCCACCCCCAGCCATACACCTGCACCGGATGCTCCTCAAGCCGTCGAACCAGAACCGGCTGAAACCAATTTCCAGCTTCCGCCTGATTTGATCGAATATTCGGAAGAAACCGAGCCTGCAGCAAACCTCCTCGCTGAATTGCTGCCAGATGTCCTGCGACAATCGCAACGAATATTTGTCGAAATTGGTAATATCTTGCGCGAGCGCCGTGAAGGGCTGAATCTTTCTATCGCTGATATCGAACGTTTCACCCGGCTGCGCGGCTATTATATCCTGGCGCTGGAAGAAGCCCGCATCGAGGATCTGCCATCGTTGGTGCAAGGACGGGGGATGCTCAGCAACTACGCCGAATTTCTTGACCTTGATTCCGAAGGGCTCATGCTCAAGTTCGCGGATGCTCTGCAGACCCGGCGGGTTGAATTAGCCACACCGCTCTCTTCGGCGGCAAAAAATCGCCCTACCTCCCCCACAGGCAAAAACCGCTCCAGTCGCCCTCCATTTTGGCGCCGTTTTGTGACTCTCGACCTGGTGCTTGGCGGTGGATTGTTCGTTTTCTTGATCGCCTTCGTCTTATGGGGCGCGGGGCGGGTCATTAACCTGCAACGCGAAGAAGCCCAGCCAACTTTAGCCTCCATCTCGGACATCCTGATGACCCCCAATACCGATTTGGCATCACCGACCCCGGACATGACCGCCTCGGCAACCCCGGCGCAGGCCGTCGCCAACACCCAGGCGCCAGTTGCAGTGGTCGAAAACACTGCTGAGGCCACTGAATTAGTCGTACCAACCCTTGGGAGTGCACCGATCTCGGTATATATTGTCGCCTCCCAACGCGCCTGGATGCGCATCAAGGTTGACACCACCGTCGCGTTCGACGGCCGGGTGGTGCCGGGCAATGCTTACCCCTTCACCGGTCGCGAAAGTATCGAACTGATCACCGGCAATGGCGCTGCGCTGCAAGTGATCTATAACGAAAACAATCTGGGTACGCTTGGAACCACCGGCGAGGTGGTGGAAATCACCTTCACCCGCGACGGCACAATTGTTCCAACCCCGGTGTTCACCTCTACTCCTACCCAGACTCCCCAGCCATCCGCCACCCGGCAGCCGACCTTGCCGCAGGTTGCGACACCCTCCATCACGCCATACGTGCCTTAATGGTTGAAAAGAGTTGAGATGAAAGATAAATCCTATTACCTGGTTTCGCTTGGGTGCGCCAAAAATACCGTCGACTCCGTCTCCATAGCAACGTTGTTGGAGGAGGCTGGCTATTCACAGGTAGATAAACCTAACCAGGCCGGAGTAATGATCGTCAACACCTGCGGGTTCATCCATAGCGCCCGCCAGGAATCATTGCTGGAACTGCGCGGGTTGGCTGCCCGGAAAAAAAACGGCCAAATTCTGATCGCAGCTGGCTGCATGACGCAGCGCTACCGCGAACTGGTTGTGGAGCAGGTACCAGGCATCGATGGGCTGATTGGCACCCGCCGCTGGATGGATATCCTCGATCTGGTGCGCGACTTGCGCCAACGCGCTCCGGTGCAGCGTTATCATATCCCTGATGATGCCACGGTAGGCCGCGATGAGCGTAACGTGCTGCGCGCCGCCATTCAGGGCAGCAGCGCTTACTTGAAGATTGCAGACGGCTGCCGCCGCCCGTGCGCCTTCTGCGCCATCCCATTGATCAAAGGCACGCTGGTCAGCCGCCCGGCGGACACCATTGTCGAGGAGGCACAGGCCCTGGAAGAAATGGGTATCCAGGAATTGATCCTGATCGCTCAGGACACTACCGACTATGGCCACGACCTTGGCGTGCGCGATGGGCTGCCGGAACTGCTGGAACGGCTCCTGGTAAACACCTCGATCCCCTGGATTCGCATTATGTATGCTTTCCCGGGCTATGTCACCGACCGGCTGATCGAAGTCATGGCAGCCAATCCGCGAATTTTGCCGTACCTTGACATGCCGTTGCAGCACGCCCACCCGGAAACACTCAAACGCATGCGCCGACCCGCCAACATGGACTGGGTGCACAACACGGTGGCAAAAATGCGCGCTGCCATTCCCAGCCTGGCCCTACGCAGCACCTTCATCGTTGGTTATCCCGGTGAAACCGAAGAAGAATTCAATACGCTCCTTGATTTTCTGAAGGAAATCAAGCTAGACCGCGCTGGCGCATTCACTTTTTCTTACGAAGAAGGTACGGCTTCCCAGCCGCTCGGAGACCCAATCCCCGCAGAGGTGAAAGAGGAACGTTACAAGCAGTTTATGCTCACCCAGGAAACCATATCCCTGTCACGCAATCAAGCCCTGATCGGTAAAGTGTTGGACGTAATGGTGGAGGGAGAAAATAACGGCGTTTCGGTCGGCCGCTCCTACCGCGACGCCCCGGAAATTGATGGCTATGTCGTCATCAACGATAAAGCGCCAGTCGGGCAGATCGTGCCGGTATTAATCGGCGGCGCCATGCCCCACGATCTGAACGGAACCCTGGTTCGGCCTTGATCCTGCAGCAATAATTGGCTATACGCATGACCCGAAACGACCGCATCGCCCTGGTACTCGCATTTTTTACCCTGATAGCGGTGTTTTGGGTTACCCAACAAGTTTTCGAAGGGCTACCGCACATCGAAGATGAGTACGCTTATATCTGGCAGGCGCAAACCGCAGCTCACGGCGACCTGACGCTCGAGTCGCCGGTTTGCCCTAAGTGCTTTCTGCAGCCGTTCGTCGTCGATTATCAGGGGCTGCGTTTTGGTAAATATCCGCCGGGCTGGCCGGCCGCTCTATCGATTGCCATCCAACTGAACCTGCGTGACTGGCTCAATCCGTTTTTGGCAGCCCTGTGCGTGTGGCTCACCTACCGGCTGGTCAAACGCCTGCTTAATGAAAAAACCGGGCTGCTGGCGGCGTTTCTTACCCTCATGTCGCCATTCTTCCTGATAAACGGTGGAACGCTGCTATCCCATGTTTGGTCTTATTTCCTGACGCTCACCTTTATTTTGAGCTGGTTGGATGCCACAACGGATGGGAATCCATTGCCTGGCTGGCTGCCAGTCACAACCGGTGGATTGTCACTTGGATTGCTGGTGCTCACCCGTCCATTGACTGCGGTGGGCGTGGCTCTGCCATTTTTCATTCATGGTCTCGTTTTACTCACTCGCGGAAGCAAACGAATCCGGGCACACATTCTCATCCTGGGAGCCCTCACCGGCATCCTGGCCTTGATCATCCCGCTCTGGCAGTACGCCGTCACCGCCGACCCGCTGCTCAACCCTTATTCGTTATGGTGGCCTTACGACCGGCTTGGCTTTGGCCCCGGAATCGGCCGGCAAACAGGCGGTAATGACCTGAACTGGGCTTACATTAATGGGACAGCTTCGCTGCGGGTAGGCGCCAGCGACCTTTTTGGCTGGCTCATGATCTCCTGGCTGTTCATGCCGTTTGGGCTGGTCGCCATGCGGCGCAACGGTAAAGGGCTGTTGGTCAGCTCCGTGCTGGTTTCACTGGTGTTGGCATACACGCTTTACTGGATCGGTTCGTGGGTGTTTGGGCCGCGCTATTATTTCGAGGGGATCATCAGCGCAGTGTTATTGACTGCGGCGGGCGTTCAATGGCTGGCCGGGAAGATCAAACCAATTTCCACTCCCCTGCGCGAGCGCATTTTAGCTGTCGCGCGTTTTGGGCTGACCGCAGTGATCTTGCTGATGCTGATCGCCGGCAATTTACGCTATTACCTGCCCTTGCGGTTCCAACAAATGACTCAACTATACGGGATTTCTCGCCAACAACTGCAACCGTTTCGACAACCCGGGGCGGTTTCGCTCACGCCAGCGCTGGTGATTGTGCACCAAATGCAAACCTGGCGGGAGTACGCCGTTCTGCTCGAACTGGCGGACCCCTACCTCGACACCCCGTTTATTTTCACCTACAGCCGCGGTCCGGATCAAGACCAGAGTGTGATCGATACCTTTGCGGAGCGGAATATATACCATTATTACGCCGACGATCCGTTTGCGCTTTATAAAACTCCGCGTTGATGTTCCTCTCCCCTCGGGAGCGGTTGGGTGAGGGAATTGTTTGACCCGAATCGAAAGCGCGACTTTGGAAGCAAATGGTGCAAAATCTACCTGGAATGGGGCGAACGCACCAAAACAGCAGACGAAATACTTCATGGTGCGTTCACCCACAGGGCGTAAAAACCGCGAAGTTCGAACGCACCCTTCTGCCCTGTGGACAGGGCACGGGACCCCGGTCGCTGCCCGCAGTTGTAGGGTGTGTTCGCCCCGAGCGAGAACGCGAAATTTTGATACAAGTCGCATACGTTTCGAAGGATATGGGGCGAACGCACCAACCCAAACACATTGAGTGGAGCGGAGGGTCTCGTGGTCAAGCACCAAGATGCTTCACTCCGTTCACGCACAGCGTGCCCCACCCGAAGGGTGCTCTGTGAGTGTGGGCAGCACACAAAAGTACTGTCAGCCTGGCAATAACTGTATTACGCCGCCCGGGCAATCGCCGTCAGTAGCAGTACCAGGATCGAGAGGATTAGGTTAATCGTCAACACCCGCGATTCGCGTTTGTGCAGCGCCAGGTCTTTTGCAGCATCCAAGTTCTGTCCGGCAGCGCGCAGCAACGCCATCCGTCGTAAGGATGGCATGATCCCCCAGGTCAAATAAGCACCCGTCAGAACCATGAAGCCGACCATAATGTGCTTGATTAGAATCGCCACTGCCCAGGCATTGGATATTGTTAAAAAACCTTCATACGCTGGATGGGCGCTCATCTGAAACATGCCCGTCGCAATCAGCACCGCCAGGCTCAACCAGCCAATCCGTTGTAGCCCTGCCTGCAGGCGGTCAAGCAGCGCGGCGTAATCACCGGGCTGCAGCGTGCGCCTGGCGGCTGGAATGACCAACACCGATAATGCGATCAAACCGCCGATCCAGGTGACAGTGGCCAGGATATGCAGCCAGTAGGCCAGTGCCAGGCTAAAATCCGGAAGGTCCACTGTCTAGCTCCTTAAAGATTTAGATCAAGGATCAGGGAGTCGGAGTGGTTTCGCCCAAAGTAGGAGTCTCCGAAGGCGTGAGGACTCCAGGCGTTAGGGTGCCAGGCGTCGGGGTGACGGTTGGAACAGGCGGCGCTCCGTTCTCGGCAGGCGGTGGTCCACCGGCGCACATTTCAGCCGCAGAGGTGGCCTTGGTCTGCAAATCGGGCGGGCTGGAAAATTGCAGGGCTGCTTCGTATTGAATCTGCGCATCGCAATACAGGGAGTCCATCACCAGCTTGTCGCCGTACCCGATCAATGCCTGGCGGTAACGTTCGGTAGCGGTCATGCCGGAAGAATCACGCAGATTAGGCAGTGCCGGGTAAATTTCAGCAAAATAGGCAATCACCTTCGGCCAATCGATCTTCCAAAAACTGGCGGCGGCAATATACTGCCGCGCCCAGATGCGATAGTTATTGGCATCCACGTCCAGTGGGGCAAAGCGCTCAGCCAGCGTCAGGTGATATATGCCAACTTCCAACTCACCCTCGTTGAGGATATTCTGAACGCCAAGGAAACGCAATGAAATGTAGTACATGCCATCCAGGTCAACCGCCCGGTAGGTGAGATTCAAATCGCGCAGCGCCTCGATGGAAGCAATTGCACCTTCCCAGTCCTGGTTGATCATGGATTGCTGAATATTGGCGAACATTTCGGCTTCGCCGCGTAGATCGGGCGTCGGCGCCAGAGTCGGAGTCGGTGCAGGCGTGGGCGTCAACGCCAGTGACATTTCCAGCATGGCGCGCGCGAGTTGGTCAGCAGCACCGGGAAAATTAGGATCGGTATGGATGACATACTCGAAGCGTTTTTTAGCCGTTTCATAACGGCCTGCCTGCAAATCCACCAGGCCAAGTTGATACTGGTTGGTGGCTACCATCACTTTTTGATCCTGTTGGGCCTGCAGCCGCAAGTTCACGCCGGCCCGATACCCTAACAGACCGCCTAGCCCTGCCCCGATGAGCAAAATCAGGATTCCGATGAGATACACCCCTATACGGCGGCGTTTTTTTGGGGCGATTGGCTCGGTCTCGGTCTGAATTTCCTCAGCCGGAGCCGGTTCGATGGGGTCTGGCAGTGTCATGCGGGCAATTATACCCCACTATAAACGCAGGATCAGGCGCAGCTCAGGCCACACCAACGGAATAGCCACCAGCGTCCCTGCTGTGAGCGCGACCCCGCTCTGCAGCAGCGGATTCTGCCCGCCAAGCACGGTCATCAACAGCCAGACTACTGCCCCGCTGGCAGCCGCCGCCAAAAAGGCGCGCAGCAGGCTGCCTCCCGCTTTCACCGATCCAATCAGTTTGCGATTGAGCAGCACCAGCAGCAAAACCGCCTCCGCCGTGAAAGCAATCGAATCGGACAGGCTGATGCCGGCCACGCCAAGTACCCGATAAAGTTGTGTTCCAAGAACGATATAGAGCACCAGCGTGAATCCGGCAGCCGCAAGCGGCGTCAGCGCATTTTGACGAGCGTAGAAGGAGCGCGCAAACACTTCGACCAGACTTTGGCCAAGCAGCCCGGCCAGGTAGGCGCGCGTGATCCACATCAGCAGGTCGGTCCCGGCAGCATCAAAACCGAAGGCCAGCGCCAGCAGCGGCTTCAGCCCAAAGGAAAGGATGACGGCAATCGGCAGCGTCAAAGCGACCAACACGCGCACCGCACGTTCGATGGACTGCTGAAATTCCTCGCGGCGCTCCAGGGCAACGTGTTCTGCCAGCGTCGGCAGCAGCGCGGTGCCAATCGCCGTCCCAATGAGCGTCTCCGGCACCTGAAAGAGCATCCAACCGTAGGTCAACGCCGTCACTGCGCCAGCTTCCAACCGGGATGCAAGATTATCCCGCACCAGGAAGATCAACTGGATAAAGAACATGGTAACCAGGCGAGGGCCCATCAGCCGCAGCACCTTGCGCACCGGCTCCGTCTTGAGTCCCAGGCCAGGGCTCCAACGGAACTTGTATTTCAATAACCCGGGGATCTGGATGCCAAGGTGCAGCAATGCGCCAATAATTACGCCGTAAACCAGGCCGTAAACTCCAAGACCCAATGCCGGAAGCGTGATCGGGCCGAAAGTATAACCCTGCTCAGGCGAAAGGATCACTGCGCCAAAAATTTGACCAATATTGTAAAGTAGCGGTGCGATGGCAGGCAGAAGAAAATGCTGGTTGGCCTGCAATCCAGCCATCACCAACCCGCTGATCGAGAAAATCAGCGTGGCGAACAGGTTAAGCCGCATCAGGTTGGTGACCAGCACCTGCTGCTGCTCATTAAAACCGGGGGCAATCCCGAGTTCCCAGCGCACCAGCGGGTGCGCAATGATAGCCACCACAATCGCCAGCGCTCCCGTTACCAGGAAAGCCAGGTTAGTAATCTTACTGAACAGATCCCAGGCTGCCGGTTTTCCATCATGACTTAACTGTTCGGTCAAAACCGGGATGAAGGCTAAAGCCAGCGCTCCCCCTGAGATTAATGCAAACAGCAAATCAGGCAGATTGTTGGCAACATTGAAAGCATCCAACTCGGCAGAGAGGCCAAACTGGCGCGCAATGACCACCTGGCGCACAAACCCCACTACTTTATCCAGCGCGAAAAAGCCGGTTAACAGAAAGGTGATGCGGGTGACTCGCGATAACTTCATGCGGGATTACCCGAGCGCCACATCCAACATCATCATCACCGCGAATCCGAGCATGACACCCAGGGTCGAGATGTCGGAATACTTCCCGGACTGCGCGGTTGGAATTAATTCCTCTACGCAGACATAGATCATAGCGCCGGCGGCAAAAGCTAGCGCGTATGGCAAAAGCGGCTGAATAAAAAATACAGCGGCTGCGCCCAACATGCCTGCCAGCGGTTCCACCATGCCGGATGCCTGACCCAACAAGAAGGATTTCCTGCGAGAAAGGCCTTCACGCCGTAAAGGAACAGAGACCGCCAGGCCTTCCGGGAAGTTTTGGATGCCAATTCCAATCGCCAGCGCAATGGCGGATGCTGTGGTCGTATTCGTAAGTCCTGAGGCTGCTGCGCCAAATGCCACGCCCACCGCCAGACCTTCCGGCAAATTGTGCAGCGTGATTGCCAGGGTTAATAGAACAGAACGCTGCCAGGAGGTCTTTATACCCTCGGTTTCGCCAACCGCTAGCGCTTGGATGTGCAGGTGCGGTAATATCTGGTCGACGATATACAGGAATCCCCCACCCAGTAAAAACCCGACCAGCGCCGGCAGCCAACTAGGCATTGCGCCGCCTTCGGACATGGCGATCGCCGGCGCGAGCAACGACCAATAACTGGCGGCTATCATGACGCCGCTGGCAAAGCCAAGCATCCCATTTAATGTACGTGGATGAATATCCTTTGCAAGGAATACCCCGGCAGCCCCAAGCGCTGTCACACCCCAGGTAAAAAGGGTCGCAAATAGCGCCTGAATGACAGGGCTGAAGTTCATAAAGAAATTAATCATAGTCCTCCCTGATTGGAGTCATCCATGTAACAAGAATGAGAGCGAAAGCCCCGATATTCAACCGTTATGGCTGAAGGATAATATAATCCATTCTATGACAAATGTCGGTAAATTATATATCGTAGCCACCCCAATTGGCAACCCGCGTGACATCACCTTGCGGGCGTTGGATATTCTCAAGGAAGTTGACGGAGTTATTTGCGAAGAACGGCGGGAAGGAAGCACGCTTCTGAAAAGGCTGGATTTGCCAGAGCGTGAATTGATCACGCTCAATGAGCACAATGAGGCCGAGGCGACTGCTGACCTGGTCATTCGCATGTTCAAGGGGGAAAGTTTTGCTCTGATATCGGACGCCGGCACACCGGTTTTCGCCGACCCGGGCGCCTATTTGATCCAGGAAGCCAGCTTGAGCGGGCTGCAGGTGATACCCATTCCGGGACCCTCCTCGCTGATGGCGGTACTCTCGATCCTCGACTTCAAGCTGGGCAAATTCATTTTTGGTGGGTTTCTCTCGCGGGTTCCCGACCAGCGCCGCCAGGATTTGACCCGCCTGCGCGGGCTGCGCCTGCCGGTGGTGCTGATGGACACACCTTACCGGTTGGCAGCCCTGCTGGACGATGTGGAAAAAACCTTTGGCAAAGGTCAGCGGCTGACGCTTGGCTTTGACCTGACCCAGGAATCAGAGCTGATCGTGCGCGGCACGCCGGCAGAGGTCAAAAAAGCCATCGGGCCGCGCAAAGGCGAGTTCATGCTGGTCGTGCATGGACCGCCGGGGTCAGCAAACTGAATTTATAAAACACCGGGCTAATTTTTGGGGTGGGATAATTTATTTTGTCACAAGTATAAATAGTGGATGCTTATTAAGTTTTACCAAAGGAGGGGATCAATAGAATGAAGCCTGAACCAAAGGTAATCAATGCAGAAACGGGTGGAAAAGAATATGTTCAGCTTTTGGGTGGCTCACCCGAGAGTATATCGATGCGATCGGGTAAGGTTGTACTTCAACCGGGAAAGACTGTTGGAAAGCACAGCACTAAAAGCAACGAAGAGCTGCTTATATTGTTAGAGGGTGAGGGGTTGTTTATGCTAAGCGACGGCAAGCATCTAGAAATGAAGGTCGGTTCGGTCTTATATTGCCCGCCTGATACCGAACACGACGTCAAGAACACGGGCGCGACCCCGCTGCAGTATATCTACGTAGTGGCAAAGGCAAATTGAAAAGGTTAACAATGCGCTAATATTAACCCGATTGACGAGTGAGAATGTCATGTCGCTGGCGAGGTCAATAAATGTACACCCGCGGGAATAGAACTCCATTCCGCTAGATTACGATAACTGCTTTTATGACAAGCTCATTGAATGAAACATTATACTAAGTCGAATTGACTGGTTATACGGAGTATTTGCGGCAAATCCAAATCGGGCAATTAATGATTCCAGCTTTTTCGTCATCGACTGAAAAGGAGGTCTGCAGTGAAACCTGAGACCACAGAAGATATCTTGGAACTTATGAATGGTCATGTCGTCTCAGCCGTTTTGGGCACTGCCATGGAATTGGGCATTTTTTGGCTACTTGCAGATAAACCTTTATCGGCACCAGAGCTAGCCCAATACTTGAACATACCTCTGAACCGCTGCCATTATTGGTTACAGATATTATGCAAGCTTGGCTTGTTGGAGGATAGCGACGAAAGCTACGCCCCCTCTACCATTGCCCGGGAAGCGATACTGAACGTGCAGAGTCAAGACACCTGGGCTTTTCAGGCGCGTGAAGATCGAGATCTGTCTTTATATGTGAGAGAGCTAGCGTTGAATATCAGCAAGCCCATGTCAGCCTGGCAGACATGTAATCTGACGCCAGCGGACTATTTCCAACAGATTGAGGAAGATCCCATCTACATGGCACGCTTTACGCGCAAGCTCTACCAAATTCACAGTTCATTCGCAGAACAACTGGCAAACATGCTTGATTTACAGGGAGTCAAACGGTTGCTGGACTTAGGTGGCGGTTCAGGAGTCGTGTCATTTGCTCTTCTCCGCAAACGTGACGAGCTGACCTCTGTTGTAGTGGACGTTGAAAGCGTCTGCAAGGCTGGAAGAGTGATTGCCTTGGAAAATAAGCTCGAGAAACGGATTACGTACTTGGCTGCCGATTTTTTAAAAGACGACTTGCCCACTGGATTTGATATGGTAATGCTCTGTGATGTGGGCTCTTTCAGCGAGATCCTGTTCCGCAGAATTCACGATGTATTGAATCTAAAGGGTCGTCTCGTCATCGTAGATAAATTTGCACCAAGCAGGACCAGTGCACCGCCGTCACGTTTGTTATCGACGTTTCTGACTTCTCTGGAATACCCGGCACAGTCCGTTGACTATATAACAACTGAGGTGGTGCAAACTCGATTACAACAAGCGGGTTTTCGAGATTTTTCTATGACATCTGTGCCGCACAAAGATAATCTGCCTTGGAATATCGATTGGATCATGTTGGAAGCTCAGAACTAAATGAATGTGGTTTGATGTAATCCAGATTCGCTTTACCGACCAACGCCGACTTCATCTGACCGCCACCGGCGTGGGTTTGCTGACACAACTTGCCAATTTTCGTGCTACGATGAGTTAGGAGTCCTGCGGGTCGCGGCGGCAGGTAAGCCATCCCGTTGGAATGATATTCGAAATAGCCCTGTAACTGGTATTGAACATCCAACCGCCAGATTAACAGCTCGCCATTTTTAGCGCCCTCAAAGCCCGTAAGGTGACCCATTTATTGGCTTCTTTCTTTTTGCCAAAATCAGCCTTGATTTTGCCCTGGTAGTCGTATTCCAACAGCCATCGTCCGTTTGCATCCCGCTTATCACGAATGATCTGTAGTGCATTTGCCAAACGCGGATCCTGGCCGTAGCCCAATCCCGCCATGGCTTCCACCAGTTGCAACAAATCGGTGACATAAAATACCGGAAAGCCGAACTTCCACCAGTTTCCGCTCGTTTTTGGACTGTAGGGATGCGGATAATCCGCGGTCGCCGGGTCGATGGAGAAAATAAAATCGACTCCGGCTTGGATAGCTGCATCGATCAAAGGCGTCCGCCGCTCGCGCGGCAGCGCAGCAAACGCCAAAAGAACTTTGACCGCCCCCCAGGCACAGGGTTGACGGTCATTCGAGCCGCAGGCGAATAATGGGCCGCATTTTCCCGCATAGTAACGCACCTCAGCATCCCGTTCGGCCATCGGAGCAACGCCCTCCCCGGTAACGCTGCGTGCCATCCATTCATACGCCTTGTCCAGCCGCGGGTCATCGCAACCCATGACGGTCAACGCCCAACAACTATTGCCCTGCAAACAATCAACTGTCCCAGAAGGAGTGCCAGAGGCTGATATTTGCCCGAAAGGTGTCAGCGCCTGATCCTGATAGTACCCGCAAGCCCGCTGGATGCGCTCATCCTGACTGGCTGAAGCACCAAGCTGGGCGAGCAAACAGAGCGACCAAACCGTTGAAAAATATTTCGGGTTGTACCCCGGTCCCGGCTGCTCCCAGTAACCTGGCTCGCTCATGGCTGCCATCACTCCCGCAATGGGTCCGGCATGATGCGCTTTTTCGCGTGCTGAAAATAAAGAGGGATCATCCGGAGGCAGGTCCAACAGGTCGCGCATCGCAAGGTATGCCACGCCAGGATCAGCCGGATCGAGTAGCCAGTCCAGCATCGATTCATTGATTAAATTCGGGCTATTCATTGCAAATCCCCTCCCTAAATCGTATTTAGGGGTTGTTTACAAATCCGGGTAGTCCATCCCCCACCATTCTATTATACGGACATTAGGCGGCGCTAAACCTGCACAATTTTCAATTGTTGCAAAATCTGGTTTGTTTTTCTTGACAATCCGGACCAAGCGGATAAACTGAATGATACCCAATTTATGCAAAAACTACCTCAGGAGAGAATCATGGCAACTTTCACGCGTATGCCGAATTATGATGTGCGCAATGATGGAGCGGGGCCATATGCCATTTTTTATTGCGATAGCTGCGGGCGGGAATTTCGCAGCCAGCCCAATGTTGGCCAGGTCATCAAACAGGACATTAGCAAACAAACTCTGGGCGGGCTGTTGAGGAAAGTACCCCTGGTCGGGCAGCAGGTGGCTGAAAGCGTTGTTGGTGAGGACGCTCGTTATTCCATGAAGCTAGATCAGACTCAACTGGAAAAAGCCTGGAAACAAGTACAGATGCATTTCCGCCAGTGCCCAACCTGCAGCCGCGTTGTGTGCCTGTCGGATTTCGATTCGCAGGCAGGATTCTGCAATGACGATAGCCCGCGCCAGGGAGAGATCGCCGAATCACGCGGTACACAGGCTGGAGCTGCCCTGAAAGGTTTCGCCAGCGCCTTCGGGTTGGGTGATGCCTTGAAGGGCGTCTCGGATGCGGTCAGCCGCGCCCAGGAGATTACCACGGCTAAATGCCCCAATTGCAGCGCCACTGCCCCAGCAGGTACAAAATTCTGCCCGGAATGCGGGACGGCGATGGTGCAGCCAAGCATTTCGACCTGTCCGAAATGCGGCACCGAGACGCACGGCGCAAAATTCTGCCCAAACTGCGGCGAGAAAATGGAAGTCAAGCCGCTGGTGACGCATTGTCCCGAGTGCGGCACGGAAACCATGGGCGCCAAGTTCTGCCCGAACTGCGGAAAGAAGTTAGGGTAAATAATTACGAAGACCCCTCACCTCTCCCCAAGACGAGAGGGATTTTCTCCGTGGCCTCCGCGCCTCCGTGGTTAAATTAAAGCAATCCGCTTGCGCAAGAAGCACCCTCACCTAACCTCTCCCAAGGGGAGAGGAATTTTCTCTGCGCCTCCGAATTTTCTCCGTGCCTAGTGGTTAAATAAAAAAAAACCGCGTTTCATCAGGTTATCGTGTGCCCCCAGAGATTCGAATGCATCCCGTGTAACGGGGCTCTCGTTTTACAACCGATCTTTTTGTGCCCCCAGAGAGATTCGAATGCATCCCGTGTAACGGGGCTCTCGTTTTACAACCGATCTTTTTGTGCCCCCAGAGAGATTCGAATGCATCCCGTGTAACGGGGCTCTCGTTTTACAACCGATCTTTTTGTGCCCCCAGAGAGATTCGAACTCTCGTTTTAGCCTTGAAAGGGCTGCGTCCTGGTCCCCTAGACGATGGGGGCGGCAACGAGCGAAATTCTACCATCCTACCCGGCAGCGGTCAAGGAATTGACCACCCAATTTTCAGAATATCTCGCTGCCCCACCCGGCTTGCGGCTTGACCAACGCAGCAACATCCTTGCCCGGATCATTGACCATGCGGCTAACGCGGTGGGCGGTCATTTCTTCGGCTGGATACGGCCGCAACAATTTCAGCAGGGACTCGCTCGACCCATCCCCTAGCCAGTTCCAGGCCATATCCGGGTTCAGCATGACCGGCATGCGGTCGTGCACCGGCGCAACCAGGGCATTGGCTTCGGTGGTGATAATGGTGCAGGTCTTCAATCCGTCGCCCTCAGATGACTCCCAATATTCCCACAGCCCGGCAAATGCGAACGGCCCGCCATCTTCCAGGCGAAAATAATAAGGGATTGATGGACTCTTCGTCCCAGTCTTCTGCCATTCATAGAACCCGTCCGCCAGAATCAGGCAGCGGCGGCGGGCAAAAGCGTTGCGAAAAGACGGTTTTTCGGTCAACGTCTCCGCCCTGGCGTTGATTAATTTATTGCCAATTGAAATATCCTTTGCCCAGGATGGAACTAATCCCCAACGCATAAAATCCACCTTGCGCGCAGCGGCATCCGTGACGACCGCAACCGGCTGGGTGGGAGCAATGTTATAGCGCGGCATCCATTCTTCCGGCATCACACTCAGGCCAAAGGCCTGTCGTAGTTCAATCGGATCCAAAGCCAGAGTAAAGCGTCCGCACATGGTCACCTCCTCCGCCATCAGCGCCTACTTCTGGATATAATATTACCATCCCATCGCCTTGAGGTGAAAATGCCGAATCCTATCGTTGAGTGCATCCCGAATTTTTCGGAAGCCCGCCGCCCCGAGGTTGTTGCCGAGATTCTCAGCGCGCTCGAATCCGTCCCTGGTGTCCATGTCCTCGACCACCACTCCGACCTGGACCACAACCGCACGGTAATCACCCTGATCGGGGCACCGGCAGCGGTAGAAGAAGCCGCTTTTCAGGCGATTGCCAAAGCCGGGCAATTGATCAATCTGAATGAACATACCGGCGCCCACCCGCGCATTGGCGCTACGGACGTTGTTCCCTTTGTGCCCATCAGCGACGTCACTATGCAGGAATGCGTCGAAATAGCGCGCCGGTTGGGTAAACGCGTTGGCAGCGAGTTGAACATTCCCGTATATCTCTATGAGGAAGCCGCAACTTCCCCTGAACGCACCAATTTGGAGAACATACGCCGCGGGCAGTACGAAATTCTCAAAGAAGAAATTAGTGTCCGCCCCGAACGCAAACCGGACTTTGGGCCAAGCGCTCTCGGCACAGCGGGGGCGACCGTGATTGGCGCCCGCCAGCCGTTGATTGCTTTTAACGTATACCTGACCACCAGTGATACTTCAATTGCGCAGAAAATTGCCCGCGTTGTACGCCATTCTTCGGGCGGATTGCGCTTTGTCAAAGGGATGGGCGTTTTGGTGGAAGGCCGCGCGCAGGTATCGATGAACATGACCAATTACCGCCAGACTCCGCTGGCGCGGGTGGTCGAAATGATCCGGCGGGAAGCGGAACGCTATGGTGTTGCCATACACCATTCAGAACTGGTCGGTTTAATTCCGCAGGAAGCCCTCAACGACGCCGCCACCTGGTACATGCAGTTGGACGGTTTCTCGGCCGAACAAATTCTCGAGCAGCGCATGATGCAAATGATGCGCACCGGTGGAATTACGACAGGCGTTCCGGAAGCGTCCTTCCTGGATGAGCTGGCATCCGCCAATCCGACCCCCGGCGGCGGCTCGGCGGCAGCGCATACCGGGGCTGCGGCGGCGGCTCTGGTAGCCATGGTGGCGCGGGTCACACTGGGGAAAAAAATATACGAAAACGTCAAAGAACAAATGTGGGCGCTGGTCGAAAAAGCCGAGGCCCTGCGCGCTGACCTGACAGCCGGCGTCCAGCGCGATTCAGACTCTTTTATCGCGGTGATGGAAGCCTTCAAGCTGCCAAAAGATACGCCAGAGCAAATCGACGCACGCAACCAGGCGGTTCAATCTGCCACCCTTGTTGCTGCTCAAGTTCCTTTGGAAGCTGCAAAACAGTGCCTGGCCGTGCAAGAGCTGGCGTTGCAAGCTGCCGAGCTTGGCAACCTCAACGCTATATCCGATGCCGCCTCGGGTGCAACCCTGGCGCGCGCTGCCCTGACCTGTGCGGCGTACAATGTGCGCATCAATACCAACGGATTGGATGACGAAGCTGCCAAAGCCCATCTGCTTCACGAAGTTCGCAGTGTCGAAACCCGCTCTGCCGAACTGGAAAAACGCCTGTCTGCCCTGTTGGCCGAACGCGGCGGAATGAACCTCGATTAATCCCCATTTCGAAAGGACATACGATCACCATGGGTCTTAAACCCGATCATTGGATTCGCAAGATGGCGCTGGAAGCCAACATGATTAACCCGTTCGAGGATGGCCAAAAGCGCAATGGGGTCATCTCATATGGAGTTTCGTCTTACGGGTACGATATCCGCGTGGCAGACGAATACAAAATTTTCACCAATGTTTTTTCCGCAATCGTGGATCCCAAAGATTTCAACCCTAAGTCGATGATCGACTTCAAAGGGGATGTATGCGTGATTCCGCCGAACTCCTTCGCACTGGCGCGCACTGTGGAGTATTTCCATATCCCGCGCGGCGTGCTGACCATCTGTGTTGGCAAATCGACTTACGCCCGCTGTGGGATTATTGTCAACGTGACGCCCTTCGAGCCCGAATGGGAGGGTTATGTCACGCTCGAAATCTCCAACACCACCCCGCTGCCCGCCAAAATCTATTCCAATGAGGGCATTGCCCAGGTGTTGTTCTTTGAAGGCGATGAACCCTGTGAAATTTCGTATGCGGATAAAAAGGGCAAGTATCAGAACCAGCAGGGCATTTTATTGCCCAGGTTGTAACCGTTTTAGCATGGATTAAAAACAATACGCTTCAGCATACTGGAGCGTATTGTTAGTTTATTATCCTGGAATCCGCTTCTGCTCTGCCAACCAATTGATCAATTCTGGCATGCGGTAAACCTGTTTCCAGATGTCATGGCCGCCTTCAGGGATGATCGTTAAACGAGAATTGACGCCGGCGGCCTTATGTTCTTCGGCAAGAACCACTGCCTCGCGGAGCGGAATGATAGGATCGGCATCGCCGTGGAAGATCCACATCGGGACGGCTGCTAACGTTCGGGCGCGTTCGGGAAAGCCGTAAAACCAGGCTCCGCCGCCGCTGATCGGGACCAGGGCGGAAAACCGGTTCGGGAAGGTAGCCCCAAGATGCCAGACGCCAAAAGCACCCATGCTGACGCCCGTCACCGCGACCCGATTCTGGTCGACCGAATACCGGTCGCACACTTCTTTCAAAAGAACATCCAGGGCCGGCAGGTAATCTGACCACCAGGTCTCTGCCGGGCAAAGAGGCGCGACCACAACGAACGGATATTCGACTCCGGCCTCTATAGTGGCGGGTAAATCGGCTTTGAGGATTTCTTCCGGGTTAGTGCCGCGAGCGGAAGCGCTGTGTAACGATAAAACCAACGGCCAGGTGCGCCCGGGTTCAACTCCGTAATCACTTGGCAGGTATATTTGATAGGATAACTGGTAAGTCTGCGGGATGACCGTTTGAAAGACAACGAATTGATGCTTCATATTGCGGACTGAGTCCCTGAAATAAAATGTAGCGCGGACGTGGATTCGGCCCCTCTCCGGATCACCCAGGCAATCTGGAGTAAGTATAATCCAATCGTCAGGCAATTAAATTTATTCAAAGATTTAGAATGCGACAACCATGCCAACAACGCTGATATCCAATCATTTCCTGCTTATCCTGCATCCCGAAACCGGAAAATTCGACCTGCAAAGCGCCAGCGCCAATTTGGTTGCCCTGTCTGGGTGCCAGATGAAAATTGAAATCAGTCAGCCAGGCAGCAAAATTACACTGCCCCTCGATCATTGGGATATCCATGCACCTATCGGCGAATCCCCTGACATGGGCGGACATGGCGAAACGCTGAGTCTCCAGGTAGAGCAAACCTTACCGCATCCAAGTCTGAAAGTCACAGTTACCTTCGCGCTCAGTCAGGACCACCCATTGTTTTTGTGGAAAATCCGGCTTGAGAACGCCAGCGGGGAAGCCATTCGCATCGACAAAATCGAGTTTCTGCGAGTCGGCGGCCAGGATAAATTCGGTTCACTTGATTTTCCACCCGACCCACAGTGGTCGTTTTACAGTAACGGCTGGCAGTCCTGGTCGCCAACCGGCGCTTTCCCCAACGGCCAACCCATGCGCATTTCACGGCTTGGTTTTTTGCAGCAGCCGATGATCATCAACCCCGGTACACCCGTATTGCGGATGCCAGGTTATTACACGGCTGATTTTTTTGGCGCGTTGGCAGACTTAAAATCCAAAGTAGGGTTGATTGCCGGGTTCCTGTCACAAAAGCAGCATTTTGGCACCATCGAGGCTGTACTTTACGATCGCCCATCGCTGGCAATGTGGACCAGCGACGGCGCCCGCCTTGACCCGGAAAAGGTGATCGAATCCGACTGGGCAGTCATTACCCCTTTCTCGACGAATGACCCTGATCCGCTGCGCGAATACCTGGAAGCGGTTGCGCGTGAACACAGTGTAACCAGGGAAAAGATTCGCCCAACCCCCACCGGATGGTGTTCCTGGTACCAATATTACACGCGGCTTTCAGCGCAGGACGTCCAGGCCAATTTAACCGCGTTGACAACCTCCCGTGCCCGACTCCCACTTGAATTGGTCCAAATCGACGATGGCTTTGAGACAAAGGTGGGCGATTGGTTTTCTTTCACGCCGGGTTTTCCTGACGGGATTGCTCCGCTGGCTCGTGAAATATCTGCACACGGTTGCACTCCGGGTTTATGGCTGGCGCCGTTCATTGTGCATCCTGGTTCGGAATTTGCGCGAAAGAATCCTCAATTTATCCTACGCAATAAACATGGCAAACCAGTCAACGCCGGTTTTGGCTGGAATACACTGGCAACCGGTCTGGACCTGACCTTCCCGGGCGCGCTGGAAGCTGCCTGCGTACCGGTGCGGGCGGCGGTGGCAGAATGGGGCTTTCCCTACCTCAAGCTGGACTTCCTGTACGCGGCAGCTTTGCCCGGCTTGCATCATGACCCAACCCGCACGCGCGCGCAGATTATGCGTCAAGGGATAGAAACCATTCGGGCTGCAGCCGGCACCCAGGCCTACCTGGTAGGCTGCGGCCTGCCGCTAGGGTCTGGAATTGGTTTGGTAGATGCCATGCGCATCGGGGCAGACGTTAATAGCTCATGGGAGCCCGAGATTAAAGGAATTCGTGTCCCCTTCAAGAATGAGCCGGCGGTGCCGTCCGCACGTAATTCGCTGCATAATATCCTGACCCGGGCTCCGCTGCACAACCGCTGGTGGGTCAATGACCCGGATTGCCTGCTGGTGCGCCCGGATACCTGGTTGACTCTGGCCGAAATCCAATCTTTGGCAACAGCCATTGGAGTAACTGGCGGGTCTCTGCTGATTTCGGATGATCTGGCTGCTCTACCAACCGACCGGCTGCGGGTCGCGCAAGTTTTGCTGCCGGTGGTCGGCCAGCGCACGGAGGTATTGGATTTAATAGCTGAAACGGCCCCTACCCGGTTAAGGCTGCCGCTTACGGGTGCGCAGGGAAAATGGACGGTGATCGCAAAATTCAACTGGAAGAATACTGCCCAAGCCTGGGAGTTCAAGCCCTCTGAATTTTCGTTACCCGGCCAGTCGTGTTGGGTCAGTTCATTCTGGGACGAGAAAATTTTCCATTACGCCCCCGGTATCGCGCTTAATATGCCAGCCATACCCGCGCACGGCGCAGTTCTGGCAGCCGTAATACCCTTCATGGATGATTCTGCCCCGCTTTACCTGGGAAGTAACCTGCATTTTTCACAGGGTTGCGAGATAGCTGAATGGGCACCAGAACCGCAGCGCTTACGGTTTTCGGTTGAGCTGGGCCGTCAAGGGGAAGGATTTGTTCAGCTTTACTTGCCATCCGTGCCCACCCATGCGGAATGCGAGGGCAAGCCGCTGGAATGGCAGGAATTGGGTGGCGGTGCGTTCCGGTTTATTCTGACGGTTGACCGAACGGCACAAATCGAAATGATTTGGGGCGACCATCATGCCGAGTGGATGTAGGATAAACTTTAGTTTGTCCAGGTATGACAACCGCCCGGTCCATCGGGCAAGCTGAAGCTTACCCTACCTGTCAGCCGGCAAGCTAAGTAGATGTAGGATAAACTTTAGTTTGTCCAGACATGACAATCGCCCTGCCCGTCGGGCAAGCTGAAGCTCACCCTACCTGTCGGTCATCATGCCAATTGGATGTAGGATAAACTTTAGTTGTCCAGACATGACAACCGCACGGTTCGGTAGGCAAGCTAAGTAGATGTAGGATAAACTTTAGTTTGTCCGGGCATGAAAACCGCACGGTCGGTCGGTATGCTAAGTTGATGTAGGATAAACTTTAGTTTGTCCAGGCGTGACAACCGCACGGGCCGTTGGGCAGCTGAAGCTTACCCATCATGACCTTTAAAACCGTTCAGGGGCGCCCGGTTGGACGCCCCTGAACATGTGCATTTATTTTGCCGTTCAGGTGAAACTGAACGATCCTTTACTCGCCCGGTTTAACCTCAACCGCTGCGACTTTTTTTGCCTTGCGCCCGCGGTTCCACTTGCGGATACCACGCACCACAAAGAATACTACTAGCCCAACCGGGATTGCAATCGGCAGGCAGAAAATGACCAGCCAGATGGCTACATCCGCAAGCCATTGATAGGCGCGCACCAGGGTCTGCAGCGCCTCACGCGCAACACCCTGGGGTTCCCACCCGCCAATGTTGATCGGTTGAACGCCTTCTTTAGCTTGAATAGTTACGCTGATGGCAGATAGTCGGGAAGACTGTTCGTAGTATTGGATCTGCCCCTTAAGCACTTCGATCTGCTCGTTGACATTTTTTAATTCGTTGAAAACCGTCAAAACATCTTCGGTGCGGATGGCATTGTCCAGAATTTCGCGCAACTGTTCAGCGGCGTCTTCCAGATTGCGCAGGCGGGATTGCAGGTCCGTATACTCCTGGGTCACATCCTGACCGGAGATATTTTCGAACAAAACGTCATTGACCGGGTCTTCGACGTGCGCTTTGATCTGCGTTAGGGCAACATCCAACTGGTCTGCCGGAACGCGCACGGTCACCCGCGCCTCTGGCACCTCGATCCCAGCGGAGGTAGTTGTCTGGTACAGATTTGAATCGACGACATATCCTCCCATGCCATTGGCCATGGCCATAATATCATCCATAACGGCGGCTGGATCCACTACGACGATGGAAAGGCTGGCGTTACGAATGACCATCCGTTCAGTGAGATTTTGGATTTTCTCTTCCTGGAGTATGGGTTGGCTCGGTTCGATGGCGTAATCAGGGGCCGGCGCAACCTCTGGTACGCCCAGACTTGGGGATTCAAATCCAGCAGAATCACGGCTATCGGTGGTTTTTGCGGCTGAACAGCCTGTAAGCAGCGCAGCAGCAATTATCAGGACTAACAAGGTGCGCTTGATCATTTCTCTTCTCCTTTGGGCAATCGGGTTATGGGGAATAGACGCTGAGAACCCAGGGATAGTTCCGCTTACCAGCCATCGATCAAGCGGGCAGCATGGCGGAAGGGCAGACCAGCCGCAGAAATCCGCTGTTGAACGCTGGCGATATCATATTCCACCCGACGGGCTTCCCAACTGTTTTCGTCTGAGTGATAGATTGCATAGGCAGCCATTGGATTACGGTCGCGCGGCTGGCCAACGGACCCGGGATTAAGGATGGCTCGCCCCTGGATCGGAGTAAGAACACCCGGCTGAGGAATGCTCCAGTCCACTGTCCCGTTGCCGTTGTGAGTATAGATGATCGGAATGTGGGTATGACCAACGATGCAAATTGGCGTTTTGAAAAATGAGAAATTGGACAAAACCGTATTAATATCGAGTAGGTACTCCCAGATCGGATTACGCGGACTGCCGTGACTCAAGGTCACATTCTGTGTTTCGACCCGGGTACGAAGCCCCTGGAGATAACCCAGGCTGGCTGGGGAAAGCTGACCACGGGTCCAACTGACTGAGATATTGGCCTCATGGTTGAAGGCTTCCTGGTCCAATTTACCCAATACCGCGGCGTCATGGTTGCCAAGCAAGCAAACTGTATTGGGCAGTTGTCGGATGCGCTCCACGCACACTTCCGGATCAGGCCCGTAGCCCACCAAATCGCCCAGACACCAGACTGCATCGACCTGACCCGCGTCAGCTAAAACGGCATCAAGCGCGGTAAAGTTTGCATGAATATCAGAAATAACCAGTATTTGCATTACCTTGCCTGCCCTTGATGCCAATTATATTGTGATTAAGGATTCTTGAACCACACCAGAGTACGGTCAATAACCGCTTCCGCTACTTCTTCTTTGCTGATTTTTGGCAGCGGGATGGCGGTACCGTCTGGAAAAAGGAATGTCACCCGATTGGTGTCTACCTCGAACCCGGCGTCTGGCCGGCTAATATCATTGGCAACGATCATATCCAGGCGCTTGCGCTGTAATTTCACGGCCGCGTTATCCAACAGGTCGCGCGACTCGGCGGCAAACCCCACTACCCGTTTGGGCCACCCGTGTTTCTCCCGCTCTTCGCCGATTGCCTGGAGAATATCGATGGTCGGCTCCATTTCAATTTCTGGCAGCCCTTTCTCCTTCTTGATCTTATCCGTCGCCGTACGTGCCGGTCTGAAATCAGCCACGGCAGCCGCCATGATCAATAGATCGGCGTCGGCGGTTGCTTTTTTGACCTCTCTGTGCATTTGATCCGCGGTCTGCACCGGTATGATTTTGGCAAAACAGGGAGCAGGTAAATCCACAGTGGTGATCAAAGTGACATCCGCTCCGGCATCCTGTGCTGCCCAGGCAATGGCATAACCCTGCTTGCCGGAGGACCGGTTGGTCACCAGACGCACCGGATCAATCGGCTCCTGGGTACCGCCGGCCGTAACCACCACCTTTTTACCCGCCAACGGGCCTTTGCGGCTGAGCGCCCACCGGGCTGCTGCGATCACTTCCGCAGGTGAAACCATTCGCCCTGGTCCAACCAGCCCGGACGCCAGATGGCCTTCCGCCGGCCCGATGAACACCGCGCCGCGATCTTTTAACATTTTTACGCTCGCCTGGGTGGCCGGATGTTCGAACATGCCGGCGTCCATTGCAGGAGCCAGCAGCAGCGGGCAGTGGCTGGCCAATGCCGTTAGTGTAAGAAGATTGTCCCCAAAGCCATGCGCCAGCCTGGAAATGGTATTGGCCGAAGCCGGCGCAATCACCAGCAGTTCGGCAGCGCGCCCTAACCCAACATGCGTGACATGCCCTTCGCCGCCCCACAGATCGGCCTCGACATAGGCTTTGCGTCCGGTTACAGACTGAAAGGTCAGTGGCGTAATGAACTTTGTGGCGCTTTCGGTCAGGATCACATCCACGAAGGCGCCGATTTGAGTCAGACGGGAGGCTATTTCTGCAGCCTTGTAAGCTGCAATCGAACCAGTGACCCCCAGAATAATGCGTTTGTTTGCCAGCGGGTTAGGCATGTTGTCCCTGATTTAATTCCCATAATATGCGCAATCCGTCGAGGGTTAACCACGGCGCCAGGATATCGACCACTTTCGTGTTTTCAGAGACCAGTTCTGCCAGGCCACCGGTGGCAATTACCTTCATTTTGGGACCAAGTTCAGCCTTGAAACGCTTGACCATGCCTTCAACCAGCGAGATATAGCCGAGCATCAAACCGGATTGCATGCCGTGGACGGTATTGCGGCCGATAACAGAAGGGGGCATCTGCAAATCGACCCGCGGCAGTTTGGCAGTGCGTGACGAAAGGGCTTCGGCAGAAATGCCAATCCCCGGGGCAATCGCGCCGCCCAGGTATTCACCTTTGGCTGTGATGGCATCGAAAGTGGTCGCCGTGCCAAAGTCAACCACACACGCTGGCCCGCCGTACAATTTGTGAACCGCAACTGCATCCACAATACGGTCTGCCCCGACCGTTTTTGGATCATCCACCAGCAGTTTGATACCGGTGTTTGTGTTTTCATCCACGATGAGCAATGGCCGGTCAAAGTACCAGCGACAGGCCTGCTGCAACCGGGACGTAAGTGCCGGGACGACCGATGCCATACTGATGCCGTCCAACTGCGCGACAGAACAACCCCCGTGCTGCAGCAACCCGAGGATTTGAATGCCATATTCATCCGGCATCCGCTCATGGTCGGTCGCCAGACGCCAACGGGCGCCTAGTTTCACGCCTTCATACAAGCCAATAGTGATGTTGGTATTGCCGATATCGATGGTGAGCAGCATAGGTTGTGGGTTCAATTTCCTTCGCGGACGGTCTCGATAATTTCAGCTGCATAGTCAAAACGGTTGAATGCAGGCATGAGGTAAATTCCCTGAGCGAATTGTTTTATCTGATGGATTAATTCTATCGCAATTTCGATTCCTGTACGGGCTTCCCGGTCACCAGAAAGTGCCATTCGGGATTGAACTTCATCCGGAATCTCAATGCCAGGCACTTCGTGCTGCAGGAAGGCAGCATGGCGCGCACTGACCAGCGGCAGCAACCCGATCAACACCGGTACTTTCAAGCCACCCAGTTCTTCATCAACTCGCTCCATGAAGGCTTTTGCAGCGGGAGGATCATAAATCGGCTGGGTCAGGATGAAATCGGCGCCGGCGCGTAGTTTGCGGCGTAAATTTTTGATCTCATTGTCTGGATTGGCAGCGGTAAGATTCAAAGCGCAGCCGGCAAAAAACGACGTCGGCTGCCCGATATCCGCGCCGGCATGGTCGACGCCGGTGTTGAATCCCTGCTTGATCAACTTGATCAAGCCAGAGGGAACCAGGTCGTAGTTATCCATGGCATCCGGGTAATCGCCAATGGCAGTCGGATCGCCCATAACCACAAACACATTGCGCACCCCCAGCGCGTGGGCTGCCAGCAGGTCTCCCTGCACGCGCAGCAAGTTGCGCCCGCGCGTTGGGAAATGCAGCACGGTCTCCATGCCAACTTTTTCTTGAATCAAACGGCAAACTGCCCAGGGGCTCATGCGCATGCGCGCCATGGGGCTGTCAGCCACATTGATCACATCCGCGCCAGCCTCTTTGAGCAGGCTTGAGCCAGCCAGCAGCTTCTGCGCGGTCAAACCACGCGGCGGATCCACCTCGACCGCGAAAACGAACTGTCCGTTGGCCAATTTCTCAGCCAGTTGGGTTGGCTGCATCCCTTCAGGAGCAGCTTCCTCGCGTTCCACCGCGGTTAGTGTGAATCCGTTGGGCGCGTTGCCAGGTGGAGCATTTTCAATCGCCTGGTGCATCACTGCAATATGCTTGGGCGTGGTGCCGCAACAGCCGCCGATCAAACAGGCGCCGGCGTGCCAGAAGGCCAGGGCGTAATCTGCAAAATACTCCGGCGATGCCGGGTACATGATCCGTCCGGCAACCTGTTCCGGCCAACCGGCGTTCGGCATGACCGAAAATTTTCCCTGCGGCACCGCCTGCACCATTTGCTTCAAAATACGTAATATTTGATTTGGACCGCCGGAGCAGTTTACCCCGATCACATCCGCACCGGCATCCCTCAACTTTCTGGCCACTTTGGATGGATCATCGCCTAGCAGCGTCCGATCGTCACGAGTGAAGGTCATCGAGGCCACGATCGGGATATCCGAATTGATGTCGCGCGCCGCCAGGATCGCTTCGCGTAGTTCATACAAATCGGTCATGGTTTCGATGATCAGCAGATCGACACCGGCAGAGATCAATGCGTCGATCTGCTCGCGGAACACGATGCGGGCTTCTTCAGGCTGGACGCGGCCAAACGGCGCCAACCGCACCCCCAGCGGACCGACATCGCCGGCGATCAGCACATCCTTATACGATGCAAGAACCACCCGCCGCGCCAGTTCCACCGCGTTGGTGTTGATCTCGCGCACCCGTTTTTCCAACCCGTGCTGCGCCAGTTTGTAGCGGTTGGCGCCAAAGGTATTGGTTTGAATGATATTCGAGCCTGCGTCGATGTACTCCCGGTGAATATCCGCTACCAAGGCCGGGCTGGTCAGGTTGAGTTCGTCGAAAGAATGCTCGAATGAGACACCGCGCTGGTGCAGCAAGGTCCCCATCGCGCCGTCAGAGATTAGCGGGCGGCCGGATTGGAGTTTTTGTAAAAATTTAGATTCAGTACCCATATCAACCTCGACCCAATAACTGCTCGACCCGGCTTTCACCAACATTAAAGTAACGCGCGGCCGGATGATGCACAATAATCGCTGCAGTGGACTGTTCCGGAGTCAACTGGAATGCACTGGTCAAGCCCATGCCAAGTTCAGATTCGGCCGGCAGCAGTGCAAACACTTTTTCATGATCTGCTAAATCCGGGATGGCCGGATAGCCCCATGAGTAACGTTTGCCCTGTTCATCACTCAGCCCCAATTCACGCCGAATGTGACGGTGCAGGTACTCGGCAGTCGCTTCCGCCATTTGAACACCCAGCCCGTGGGTGAAATAGGCTTCGCTGTAATCGCCGGCTGCCTGAAGTTTTTCAGCCCGGCGACTGGCCTCCTGCCCAACGGTGACCACCTGGAATGCAACAACGTCCATTTTGCCAGAACTAACCGGCGCAAAGTAATCAGCCAGGCACAAACCCTCGGCAGAATTTTGGCGCGGGAAGGTCATGCGCGTTTGCTCGCTAGGCACGCCGGATTGCACGCTGCCAGGCTCGTAGATGATCAAGTCGTTGCCGTCCGATTGAACCGGCCAATAACCGTAAACCGCCTGGGGTTTCAGCCATTTTTCGCGCAGCGCGATGCGCCGCATGGTATCCAGGCGCTGTTCGAATTCAGCTTCCAGCTTAATCCAGGCTGCGCCGTGGGTATTTTTTGCGCCCCATGACAGACGGAACAACTCATTTTTGAACAGGTATTGGAAGACCTCATCCAATGGTAGGGCGTGCACCACCCGGGCGCCCCAGGACGGCGGGCGCGGTAGTTTTTCGACGGCTGGGACCTTCGAAATAACCTCCACCTCACCCGCAGGTGGTTTCTGGCTGGTCCGCCCCAGTTCCATCTCGGACTCGCGCCGGGTACGTTCAAGCAAGCTTGGGCGCTGCTGACTATCCATTAGCGCATCCATGGTTGTCAGGCCTTCGAAGGCATCCTTGCAATAAAACACACCGGCTTCGTAAAACTCCCCGTTTTCGGTAGCCAAAATACGCCGGCCGAAGCGTTTGTTGATGGCCGCACCGCCCACCAGCACCGGTATGTTTTGACCGCGGCGGTGCAGTTCGTTGACGATCAAGGGCATCTGTTTGCTAGTGCTCACCAGTAGCGCGCTCAGGCCAATGGCATCGGCGTTGACTTCGGCAGCTTTAGCCAATATAGTCTCGGCAGGTACCTGTTTCCCCAGATCCAACACTTCATAGCCGTTGTTGGACAGGATGGTTTTCACCAGGTTCTTGCCAATGTCGTGTACATCTCCATAAACGGTTGCCAGCACCAACCTCCCCTTGCTGACGCCTTCCTTCCGCTCGAGAAATTGCTCGACATGCGAGACGGATTTTTTCATCACCTCAGCGGATTGGAGCACGAACGGCAAAATCAGCTCGCCGCTGCCAAATTTATCACCCACTTCCTTCATGGCGGGCAGCAATACGGTATTAAGAATTTCTACTGCCGTCTCGTGACGAAATTTTCCGTTACTGCGCGCCAGGATTTCATCGATATCCTGTTCGACGCCGTCGCGCATACGGTGCAGGATACGCCAGTGCAGACGCTGCTCGGGCGTCAATTCCTTCAAAGCTTCTTTCTGGCTGCTGGCACGCTGGGTGGTTCCAACGCCCGATTTTTCTACTACTGCAATAAACTGTTGCAATGCATCCGGTTTGCGGTTCAGAATTAAATCCTCAGCCAGATTTCGTTCGGTCTGCGGAATTTCAGCATAAGGCGTGATATGCGCCGGGTTGACGATGGCCATATCCAATCCCGCCAAGACGCAGTGATGCAACATAATGCTGTTAAGGATGGCACGCGCGTTTTGCGACAATCCAAACGACACATTGCTGACACCGAGCGATGTCAACACACCCGGCAATTCCTGTTTAATGCGCCGGATGCCTTCGATGGTTTGTAAACCAGAATCGGCGAACTCCGGATCGCCGGTCGCCAGGGTGAATGTCAGCGCATCGAACACCAGGTCCATGGGATGCAGGCTATATTCACCGACGGCAATGTCGTAAATTTTTCGTGCGACCTCCAGTTTGCGCTCGGCAGTCTTGGCCATGCCAGCCTCATCGATGGTCAATGCGATGACCGCCGCATTGTAGCGCCTGGCCAGCCCGAAAACCCGGTCTGCCCTGGCACGCCCACCTTCCAGGTGGGTCGAATTGATCAGGCAGCGTCCCGGCGCCGTTTGCAGCGCGATTTCCATCACCTCCAGCTCGGTACTGTCGATCACCAACGGCACACGCACAACCGGCGCCAGCTTTTTGATCACCCGGCGCATCGTCTCCGATTCGTCCGCGCGTTCGGTAAGCGCCACACAAATATCCAGGCCGTGCGCCCCGGAATCCAGTTGCTGCCGGGCCACCTCCACCACGCTGTCGTAGTCCTCAGCCAAAATAATTTCTTTGAACTTGCGGCTGCCCTGTGTATTCAACCTTTCACCGATGAGGAACGGCCGCGGCTCCTGCAGCATGGGCTGAGCCTGGATGGCGGACGCCAGTCGCGGGATTTCGAGGTCAGGGCGCGGGGAGACCTTGAACCCACCAACTTTTTCCACTAAAAGACGCAGGTGATCCGGCGTGGTGCCACAGCAGCCGCCTACCACGTTGATGTGATTTTTTTCGACAAATTCAGCTAATGCCGAAGCAAATGGTTCCGGCTCCAGCGGGTAAACAGCCTGCCCATCTACATTGAGCGGCAATCCAGCGTTGGGGATGCAAGAAACCGGTAAATGCGTCTGTTCGCCCAGATAGCGGATCGGCTCGCGCATGTGCTCCGGGCCGGTAGAACAGTTCAACCCGATCACATCGATCGCCAGCCCGTCCAGAATGGTCTGTACGGCAGAAATGTCCGTGCCGAGCAGCATGCGGCCGGTGGTGTCCAGCGTCACCTGCGCCTGGATGGACAGGTAAATTCCGGTTTCTGTGAAGGCCTTTTGCACGCCAAGGATGGCGGCTTTGACCTCCAAAATATCCTGCGAGGTCTCGATCAGGATCAAATCAGCCCCACCCTGCGCCAATCCAACCGCCTGCTCGCGGAAAATATCGACCAGTTCATCGAAGGTCACATTGGAAAGCTCGGGGTCGTCCATGGATGGCAATTTGCCGGACGGGCCAATCGACCCGGCGACAAAACGCGGCTGATCGGGCGTTGAATATTCATCCGCCAGCCGCCGCGCCATTGATGCAGCGGCGCGATTGATCTCATTGACTCGCCCCTGCAAGCCGTACTCCCCCAGAGTCAGCCGGTTCGAGCGGAAGGTGTCGGTTTCAATGACATCCACACCCACTTCCAGAAATGAACGATGTACCTGTTCCACGGCCTGCGGGTAGGTGATCACCAGGTAGTCGTTGCAACCGTTGGTACGTTCGCCGCCAAAGTGCTCAGCGGTTAAATTCATTTTTTGCAGGCTGGTACCCATCGCGCCATCAAAAATCAATACGCGTTGAGCCAGGGCGTCCAGGTACTTTCGATTGGTGTATTGGCGTTCCATGATGTTCTCCCGATAAACAAAAGCCTCTCTGGATACGAGAGGCCAAGGGTTAGAGTGGCTGCTCTCATCTGCCAGAATCCCCGTCACTGCGGGTGATCTGCCGGAATTGGCACCAGCTGATTTTGCAGCGGTTGCCGAGGTATCGTCGGGCCGGTCCCTCCACCTCTCTGGATGAGCGTTGTTAGCAAATATTCTACCACAAATGGTCAACAATTTATACAAGCAAGAGTGAACGCATGGTTGTTATTCTACGCGAGGCATCAATGATGGCAAGGCCATTAATGATGCCTCTCCCGCCAAATGGCGGGAGAGGCTAGGTGAGGGGGGAGAGGCAGCCTTATGCAATTTTGTGAGTTAACTGGAGCAGTATGAAAATACTGACTATCTATCCAGCTAACCCTAATTAAATGGCCCCGTAATCCCAGATGCGATATAATTTCTCTATCGAGGTACGCGTGGACGACCCTAAACTTCCCCCTTTCAAGCCCTTCCTCATCGTCTCCCTGATTCTCGGTATCTTCGGGATTCTCGGCCTGGCCTTACTCTTCGGTTTCACCGTTCCCACTCTGGGACCGCGCTGGCTTTTCTTTTTCCTGGGCGCAGCCAGCGTCAGCGGACTGGCGCTGCCGGTCGTTTATTTATTACACTGGCGTTTCCCTTCGCCTAACCCCACAACGCCCGGCATTCTGGTAAGGCAGGCCATCTGGGGCGGCGTTTATTTCGACCTGCTAGCCTGGTTCCAGTTGGGACGAGTCTTAAGCCTGCCGCTGGCAGTCGGACTGGCAGCCGGGGTCGTTGTCATCGAATTTGCACTGCGGTTGGCCGAGCGCAGCCGTTTTTCCCCCGGCGCCCCTGGAAATGAGTGACCTGCGCAGGCTGCCATCGATCGAGCGCCTGCTGCAAACCGAAAAGGCGTCGCGCCTGATAGTTGAATTTGGCCGGCCGCTGACGCTGGACGCAGTGCGCGCAGTGTTGGCAGATGCCCGCCTGGATATGCAGAACGGCGCAGAAGCCCCTGAATCGGACGAAATTTTCGCCCGCATCAATGATTGGCTATACGCAGCCACCCAAACTACCCTGCTGCCCGTGATCAACGCCACCGGGGTAATCCTGCACACCAACCTTGGACGGGCGCCTTTGAGCGCAGCAGCATCCCAGGCCATGCAGCGGGTCGCCACCGGTTATTCAACCCTCGAATACAACCTGGAAAGCGGTCAGCGCGGCTCTCGCGAAGTACACGCCGAAGCCCTCCTCACCCGGTTAACCGGCGCTGAAGCAGCGCTGGTGGTCAATAACAATGCCGCTGCGGTTCTCCTGACGCTTAGCACGCTGGCGAAACGCCGCGCGGTGGTCATTTCCCGCACTCAACTGGTTGAAATAGGCGGCGGTTTCCGCGTGCCTGAGGTGATGAAGCAGTCCAGCGCACGCCTGATCGAAGTGGGTACGACCAACCGGGTGCATTTGTCTGATTACACCACCGCAATCGAGGAAACATCCCCAGCCCTGGTGCTGCACGCGCATTCCTCCAATTTCAAAATCATCGGCTTTACCAGCGAACCCCCGCTGGTCGAGGTGGCCGAAGCTGCGCACCAACGTGGCGTGCTCTTTCTGGACGACCTGGGTTCGGGTGCGCTTCTGGATACGGCTCTCTTCGGTTTGGCGCACGAACCGACCGTGCAAGAGTCGCTGGCAGCCGGCGCTGACCTGGTGTGCTTCTCGGGCGATAAGCTCTTGGGCGGTCCGCAGGCTGGGATTATCATCGGGCAAAAAGCTTTGATCCAAAAGCTCAAGAAGCACCCGTTGGCGCGCGCAGTTCGGGCAGATAAACTCTGTCTGGCGGCTTTGTCGGAAACGCTACTGCACTACCTCAAAAATGAGGCGGTTGAAAAAATCCCGGTCTGGCAAATGATCTCCCAAACTCACGACCAAATCCGCCAACGGGCGCAAGGCTGGCAGACGGTGCTAGGCGCTGGCCGCCTGGTGGACGGACTTTCGACCGTCGGCGGCGGCAGCCTGCCTGAAGAGACATTCCCAACCACGCTGCTGGTTTTAGACTTGTCAAAACCTAACCAGGTATTGGCCCGTCTGCGCAGCAGCGTTCCACCGGTCATTGCCTGCATCGCCGCGGATCGCGTGGCTTTTGACCCGCGCACCGTGCTGCCAGACCAGGAAGAAGCGCTGCTGCAGCAAATTAAGGCCATCTTGCAAGGTCACACCCTCTAATACACCCTCTCTCAAGGAGCTCTCTATGAAAACGGACCTGGATGCCCTGATGCTCGCCAACAACATCGACATTCTGCTGGTCAATGGCCCGGCAGTGCATAACCCGGCCATGATGTACCTGACGGGCGGCGGCCATATCACCAACGCCGAATTGATCAAAAAACGTGGCGAGCAGCCGGTTTTATTCTGCGGCATGATGGAACGCGACGAAGCCGCCAAGACCGGACTGCCAGTACATCTGTATTCCGATTATCCTTTGGCGGACCGGTTGAAAGAAGCCAACGGCGACGCTGAGGTGGCAGATGCCTTGCGCCTGTTCAAGCAATTTACCGATCTGGGCATCACCCGCGGCCGGGTGGCAATTTACGGCGTAGTGGAAGCCGGGCCGCTTTTTGCCAATCTCCAGCGGGTTGCCAGGATGCTGCCCGACCTTGAATTTACCGGTTTTGTGTACGACCCAATCTTCAACGGCGCAATGATGACCAAGGAAGCGGATGAAATCGAGCGTATCCGCAAAGTCGGCAAGATCACAACAGAAGTCGTCGGCCGGGTGGCAGATTACCTGACGGGACAGCGTGTCAAGGACGAGGTGTTGGTCAAACCTGACGGTCAGCCGATCACCATCGGCGATGTCAAGAGCCTTATCGACCTCTGGCTGGCGGAATTAGGGGCTTCCAACCCCGAAGCAACCATTTTTGCTATCGGCCGTGACGCCGGCGTCCCGCATAGCGCCGGCACCCCTACCGATTTGATGCGCCTCGGCCAATCCATTGTCTTTGATATCTTCCCCTGCGAAGCCGGCGGCGGTTATTTTTATGATTTTACCCGCACCTGGAGCCTTGGTTATGCCACCGATGAACTCTTGAGTTTGTACGAGCAGGTGCATCGTGTTTACAAGGACCTGGCGGCTGGACTTAAGCTCGGCCAGGATTTTATCGAGGTGCAGCGGCGTACCAACGACTTGTTTGAAGCCATGGGGCATCCCACTTCGCGTTCTCAACCCGCCGCCAGCGAAGGGTATATCCACAGTATTGGTCACGGTGTTGGCCTGAAAGTGCATGAAATGCCGTTTTCAGGGCTGGCAGCCGGACCGGCGGATAAATTGGTTGCCGGAACGGTGTTCACCCTCGAACCTGGGTTGTATTACCCATCGCGTAACATGGGCGTACGCATCGAAGATACCTACGCCACCCACCCGGACGGAAGTTTCGAAGCTTTAGTCGATTACCCCTACGACCTGGTGCTGCCGGTGAGGAAATAGAAAGCCTCATTACGGGGAATGGAGAAAAAGGGGTGCTTATTATTCCGGATTCAAGATTTATACGCGAGTCCTTTGTCTCCTCTGCGTTTTTATGTTTACATCCGCGATAGGTATTCCTTCTCTGGTAAACAGAAAAGCTACCCGGTACATTTTGGACTTCTTGCGCATTGTGGGATAAAATCAACCCTATGGACCGTCCATTAATTGACCTACCGCCCGCGCGAATCCTTGGGATTGAATCTTCCTGCGATGAAACCGCTGCAGCGGTCATCGAAAACGGGCGCGCCTTGCTCTCCAATGTGGTTGCTTCGCAAATTGATATTCACACCCAGTATGGCGGCGTTTTTCCCGAGGTGGCTTCGCGACAGCATATCCGTACCATTTATGCTATTGTCGATGAGGCGCTGCAGCGCGCTCACCTGGGTTTGAACGACATCGATGCGATCGCGGTTACCCGCGGACCGGGTCTGCCTGGTTCCCTGGTGATCGGCATGAATATGGCAAAAGGGCTGGCGGTCTCATCCAATTTGCCCTTGATCGGGGTCAATCACCTGGAAGGTCATATTTATTCGTCCTGGATCTACCAGCACGACACACCCAACCCACCCCCACCTCCTCAGTTCCCATTGCTGGCGCTGCTGGTCTCCGGCGGACATTCCGAACTGAATTTAATGACCTCGCATCTGGAATACCGCCGCTTGGGCGGGACGCTGGATGATGCTGCAGGAGAAGCCTTTGATAAAGTTGCCCGGCTGATCGGCTTGCCATACCCGGGCGGGCCTTCCATCCAAAAGGCCGCTCGCGATGGAAATCCGGAGGCATTTAACTTCCCGCGCTCGCGGTTGGAGGGTACCTGGAATTTCTCCTTCAGCGGGTTGAAAACTGCTGTTTTGCGGACCGTGCGCGAGTTGGAAAGTCGCAATCAGCCGCTTCCAGTGGCTGATCTGGCTGCCAGCTTCCAGGTTGCGGTAGTGGATGTGCTGGTGAGCAAGACCCTCCACGCTGCCCGCGTTTACCAGGCCAAAGAGGTGCTGGTGGCTGGCGGTGTCTCTGCCAACACTGCCTTGCGTGATGCGTTCCTCTCACAAAAGGAATTTCCGGTACAAATCCCTTCGATCTTCTTGTGCACTGACAATGCCGCCATGATCGCCGCGGCTGGCTACTACCATTACGCCTATGGGCAGCGTGACCCGCTCAACCTGGACGTTTTGCCAACCTGGGCGCTCTCATAAACAAACAGATGGGTATCTTTTTAGCTCATAGGTCATCTAAATGAGTGAAGAGAGCCTTAACAATTCGAACATTTCACTTGCCGCGCTCAAAGCTGGAGATCGGGCTGAGTTCGCGCGTCTGGTAGATGCCACCTCCAATCACATTTACCGGCTGGCGCTCAAAATCCTGCGCGATCCGCAAGATGCAGAAGATGTGCTGCAGGAAAGCTATATCAAAGCTTTGCGCGCGCTCCCCGAATTTGAAGGGCGTTCCAGCCTTTCCACCTGGTTGTACCGCATCGCGGTCAACGAAGCCTTAATGCTGCTGCGCAAGCGCCGGGTTCACCTGGTCCCGGTGGAGGAAGATCCGGAAGAGGATGACTTACAAACCGGTATGGTTCTCACAGATTGGCGCTTCCTGCCAGAGGACGAATTGCTGTCGGCCGAATCGCGGCTGCGACTGGAACAGGCTGTGGACACCTTACCGGATACGCTGCGAGTAGTCTTTATGCTGCGGGATATGGAAGGGCTCTCCATTCGGGAAACGGCAGGAATGCTCGGTTTGACGGAAACGGCGGTGAAGACCCGTTTACTACGCGCCAGGCTTAAATTGCGCAACCAGTTATCGGTCTATTTTGGGGAACGCCTTACGGAGAATTCATCCGAATGACAGAGATTTGTAATTGTAAAGGACTGGTGTCCTCCATTTCAGAATACATCGACGGTGAACTGCCGCCGGAATTATGCGCCGAATTAGAGAAGCATATGAGCGAGTGTGAAAACTGCACCATCGTGGTCAATACCATGCGCAGGACCATTGATTTATACAGACAACCCACACCCGATAATCCATTACCCGATGAGATCAAGTCACGCTTATATGCCCGCCTGCACCTGGAAGATTATTTGAACAAGCAACTTCCTGAACACCCCTGAGGGGATTCTGCATCAAAGGACTAAAAGGGACTTGCTCTACAACATGGAGAATGACCGAACAACGGGAAAACGTCGCAAAAAATCCAGTCCATCCAGCCACCCTGACCCTGGAAAAACAGCCTGTTGGATTGACTGCGCAACCAGGCACGCTGTGCCCGCAATGCAACCAGGGCATTATGGATTATGATGGATTGTTGAACCTGATCTGCCCGAAGTGCGCCTACACCCAGGGCGGCTGCTTCACCTGATAAAAATCTTTGTCGCTCCGTCGGAGCTCACTCAAGAGGAGAATGCATGAAAGCAAAAATTGTCTGGGATGAAAATCTAAAATTTACCGGTGTTGCAGATTCAGGCTTTGAGGTCAAAATGGACTCAAGGAAAGAATCGGGTGGGGATGATTCAGCCGTACGACCAACTGAACTGGTTGCCATCTCTGTCGGCGGCTGCACCGCAATGGATGTGATTTCCATCCTAAAGAAGAAACGCCAGGATGTAACCGGTTTTGAGGTCATCGTTCATGCGGATCGGGCCCTGGATCATCCGCGTAAGTTCACCAGCATGATCATTGAATATGTGGTCACCGGCCACGACATTGACCCGGACGCAGTCGAGCGCGCAGTTAAACTCTCGCAGGATATTTATTGCTCCGTATCGAATACCCTCAAAAGCAGCGTGGATATCAAGACCAAGATAACCATCAAAGAATCGGAAGCAGCTTAAATCGCAAAATGTAAAAATTTTCGTTGCCCATAAAAATGTTGCCTCAAAGCTCAATAAATTTGGCTCCTCACAACGCCTCTCCCCGAAGAATTTTTTTCGGGGAGAGGCGTTGTAAAATGAATTTTGGTTTGGATTTTTTATTTTGAACGGTCAATCTTATTGCTGCAGGCTGGCCTGAATTTGACTGTTGCGATCCGAGCAAACACAGGCGCGGATGGAACGGCCCAGTTTGGTAAGCGTACCGTCATAGGCTGCTTCGCCATTTTTTGCCACCCAACCTTCCAGATTGAAAGCCAGTGGCCCCTCTGCCAGAATCCACTCTCCATTATATTTACGGGCAATATGCACATGCGAACCGGTCGCGCGCCCGCCTTCACAGGATGGCAATCCGATCGGATCGCCTTTGAGCATCACTGCGCCTACGGCTGGCAAAGAATCATTCGCCAGGTGCAGGTAAAGGATCACCCACCCGGTTCGTTCGTCGCCGTCGCCATCCAGGTCGAGCATGGCTAATGCATCCCCGGTGCGCACAACAATTCCGTCGGCAATCGCCGTCGCCGGATCCTCAGCCGTCGAACAGCCGCCGACCACGCTTGGCGGAGCAAAATCGAGCGCAGAAAACGGTTCGCCATCCCCCCAACCGGTATGCGGTCCGCCAGTATACGCCCAGGTCCGACCCGCAGCAAACGGCAGGGACAGTTCCGGCTGGCGCAATGAACCCTCGATATGCGCGACCACATTGCTCCACGGATCGCCAAACAGATTCAGGTACGTCTGCGCAAGACCATTGCCGCTAACAGCGTAATTGTAGGCATCATCAGGGAATAATTTTGAGAAGTAGTATTGCAACGCCACGGTCGCGGCATTTTGCCAGGGATCAGGCCTTTCGGTGCGCCCATCGAGATGATCGAAGGTATCCAGGCTGCCGTTGCGCCAACTGTAATAGCCGTTGTTAAGCGTGTTGGCCGCCCAGGTCAATTGACGCAGCAGCCCGACATACTGAGTATTGCGATAGCCCAGCGAGTACCGTTCGAGGCTCTCCGGACGTTCGGGATTGGTCAACGCGCCTAATTGATACTCCAGCATGGCCAAAAGCAAACGCGGGCTGAGACTGAAATTGATAGCCACATGATTGACGATTTCGCCGCCGCGTAAATTTTCAGTCGCGAGCGAAACGCGATAGTCTTTTAACCATCCAGGTTGGTCATTGACATAAGCGACAACATCGAAATCACGTTGCGCCGGTCCGTTGACGAACAGGCTGTCGGGCACAATCTGGTAAGGTGTGCCCCACAGCGGGCGGTAATAGATGGGGATCTGCATCGGAAAACCGGCCGGCATGGTGGTCGCGTCGCCTGGGATGATCGGGTTGGCCTCCCGAATTTCCGCTTCGGTCGTGTTGAAATGTGCAGCCAGCGCTGGCAGCGTATCGCCGGTTTGAGCAATGTATTCCACCAGGGTGCCCGGCTCAAAAGGCGGGCGGGCTGGCAGCGCGGTGGGCATGGGACTATCTGGCGTTGGCGGTGCAGGTACCTCCTCGACCACCGGTTCAGGGATTGGCGTGAGTTCGATCGGTAGGCAAGCCGTGGAAAGCAAAATGAGCCCCAACCCCAAGGTTCGCGCCCAGTTTTTGGAAATCAATACTTTCATTCGTCAGTTACCGTCTTTTGGGCGAAGAATGCGGGTCTCGAATGAACCGCAGGTGCAGGCTTCGACCACTTCGCCTTCCTTAATCAATGATCCTTCATATGGTCTTGCCCCGGCTTTGGCCGTCCAACCATCCAGGATGAAGGGCAGGGGTCCACCAGCTGCCACCCATTCTCCGTTATATTTTCGGACAATATGGACGTGCGTCCCGGTCGCTACACCGCCTTCGCAGGAAGGATGCCCGATCAGGCTACCCTGTTCGACCCAGGCGCCCAACGGAACGCGGCCGTCGCTGCGAATATGGAGATATAAAATTGCCCAACCGGTTTGTTCATAACCATCGCCGTCCAAATCCACAACTACAACTCCATTGCCTGAGCGCACAACCAGGCCGGTGGCTACCGCAGCCACCCAGTCATCGGATTTAACGCAGCCGGATTCAGCCGCTGCCGGGGCAAAATCGAGCGCCGCCCAGGCGCCGTCCGGCCCCCAGGCCGCATGTGGACCGCCGGTAAAGCTCCAGACTCGGGCTGGTAAAAATGGTAATTGTAATTCCGGCTGGGTTAAATTGACCGGCAGCAATGGTTCGACGGTTTGGGCGCGCAGCCAGGGGTTACCGTACATACGCTCGTAAAGCGCGCCGAAACTCTTATCGCCAAATATTACTCCGTTCCAGACATTCGGATGGTAAAGCCGGGAGAACAAGAACTCGACAGCGGTCGTACCAGCGTTCAAAGTTGGGGCCAAACGCATCTGGGTGCTATTGTTAAAGGTCAGGCTGGTAAAAAGTCCTTCCCGCCAACCGTAATAGCCAATCGAAAGCTGCTGCACCGCCCAACTGAGCTGTTTGTAAAGGCCTTTTTTATCTTTATTGATAAAACCCAGCGGGTAGTCAGTGACCGCCAGGTTTGCCGGTTGACCGTAAACCCAACCTGCCTGAAATTCCACCAGCGCCAACAGCATTCGCGGATTGATCGAGTTTTCAATGGCAACTTTCTGTATGACACGGGCGCCAGAATTCCAGCCGTCTGCCAGATATTCCCGGTAACCGGCCAAATAACCCCCCGCTTCCTGGACAAAGGCTTCGATGTCAAATCCAAGAGCGGAGGGCGAGTAAACGATTTCACTGTCGGGCATGACCGCATCTGCCGGGCCTGTCGTTTCCAGGCGGTTGGGAATGATCAATAATTTCCCGGCCGGAATAAAGCCAGTCACATCGAATACCTCATTGGAGGTTATTTCTTCCTGATTGACGCCAAAACGGATGGCGACTGCTGGCAGGGTGTCGCCTGCCTGTGTGTAGTACAGAATCGGCGGTAATGGCGTTGTAAGCGGTGAAGTAGGCTCGGGGGTTTCGATGAGCAGCGTGGGCGGCATGTCCTGCGCAGCCAAAGTAGTGGCCATCACTGCCGGTTCAACAGTTACCCCCGGGGTCACATCAATGGGCGCCTCAAGGCTGGGCAATACTTCTCCACCACCGGCGCCGCCGCCTGAAAAAAGCGCAGTGGCTGTCAGGTCGAAAGTGGATACATAGCCCTGCGAGCAGGCGATAGTCGAAAATAACCAGGCCAACGTGACTGTGATGATGCCCGCGCGCTTACCGGTATATTTGGTTTTGCGGTACCAGGCGATCATAGGCCTCAACCGATGCACCATTCAGCTCCAATGTTCCGTTATATTCCACGCCCGCCCCTTTTGAAATCCAACCATCCAGATTGAACGGTTGAAGCCCATCGGCTGGTATCCATTCACCATTATACCGCCGGGCCAGGTGTAGGTGCGTGCCGTTTGAAATCCCTCCCTCGCACGAGGGGTGACCGATGCGGTCGCCGGCTGCTACCACGGATCCAGCCGGAATACGCTCGCTGCTGGCGATGTGCAAATAAAGCACCGACCAGCCAGTCTGGTCGAGCCCGTCCCTATCCAGGTCGAGGACCACCACGCCCATTTCAGAGCGAACCACCACCCCGCTGGCAACCGCGGTTGCCCAATCATTTGAAACAGAACAGTTATAGGCGCCCGTCGGCGGGGCAAAATCGATGGCTGCCCAGGCTGAACCGTCTCCCCACCCGGCATGTGGGCCGCCGGTGAACGACCATGCCACCCCGGTTTCAAATGGCAACTGCATTTCCGGCTGAGTCAAATTGGCGGGTACCACAGGTTCGACGGCCAGATCAAACGGGTAGCCAAACATATGGCTGAAGGTGGCGAAGACACCTTGTTCGCCGACGGCCTTATCCCAGTCAGCGCGGCCGAATAAAGCCGCCATCAATTGTTGCACACCCGCAGTGCCGGCGTTGATGGTTCCATTCGCCGGGGTCATTCCGTTGTCGGCCAACGCAAAATGCGAGAGCGCGCTCACCTTCCACAGGTAGTAACCGCGATTCAGTTGGTTGGCGGCCCAGGACAATTGACGGTACAGCCCCGCGCGGTCGCCGTCAAAATACAGCATGGGGTAGTCCAGCGTCTCTTCAGCCGGTTCAGCGCGCGTAACCCAGCCGCTCATATATTCCAATACTGCCAGCAGAATACGCGGGTTGACGGAATATTCACGCGCAACTTTGAGAATTATTTCTGCGCCTGTGTACATGCCATCATCCAGTGTTTCGCGATAATTGGCCAGGTAACCAGCGGCTGATTTCACGTATTGGAAAACATCCAGAGTAACGCTGGCGGGCCCGTAAACCAGCTCGGAGTCGGGAATAATTTTAAACGCTGAACCAGGCGCCTGCGGTGAAGGCGCGGGAATAACCAATACCTGCCCGACATCGACAATATCCGGGTTGCCAATCTGGTTGGCGCTGATCAGCTGCTCCAGACTGACCTGGAAATTTTGGGCAATTCGACCAAGCGTGTCGCCCGGTTGAAGCACATATTGTTCTTCGTTGACCCGCAATGTAGGAAGAAAGCGCTGCGCATCCGGGGTTGGGGATTGAATTGGCGCCCCCGGTTCACGGGTGGGCGGTAAAAATGTAGCTGGCAGCGGGGTGGCAGCCGCGATGGGTGGTTGGCTGGAAAGATTGTTCGAACTGCCTGCCCACCACAATTCATCCTGAGGGGCCGGGAGCACGCAACCGGTCAGGGTCAGGGCTGCAATAGCAACAAATAGTGTAAAGATTCGCGGATTCATGCTAATACTCGTGTCCGAGCATCCGGAAAGGGAGCGGTTTACCGCCAATCAGATGCATGTGCAGATGCAAAACTGACTGGAATGCGTCCCGACCGGTGTTGACAACCAGCCGGTACCCCGTGCCATCCACACCGCGGTCATTGACCAGGCGCTTTGCGACGGCAGCCATGCGGCCCAACGACCGTTCATCCTCATCCGCGACTGCATTGACCGATTCGAGATGATGGTTCGGCACGATCAGCAAATGGACTGGCGCCATCGGATGGATATCCTGAAAAGCCGTCACCAGCTCGTCCCGATAAACGATATCGGCCGGCTCCTGGCCGGTTACAATGCGGCAAAAGGGACAATTAGGATCTACCACCGGTCTGTAACCTCTTCTTCAACCTGAACGGGAATGGAAAGCGGAGGATAATTAGGGCAGTTACTGCGGTACCAGTTGATCTCTTCAATGCGCTGCTTTTCCGCCTGCGCCGCGGCTGAAGCACTCATTTCGACCGCGTAGTCCAGGTTTTTGAACATCGTGGTGCTCCAATAACGCGGTAAGGTCAGCAGCGGGTCACCCATCTCGCGTTCCAACTCACCCTGTGGCACCCAGTTGAACAGCAGCGGACCGCGGGCAAAAGCGGTGAAACCTACCTGGTATTCGGCTTCACGTGCAATTTGAACGGACAACAGGTTGAAATCACCGCCCGGCCAGATAAATGCAATCGGCCGGTAGCCCAGGTGCTCTTCGATCGCCGGGATCGGAGCAAACAGTTCGTTGCGGATTATCTCTTCCGATGTCCACTCGGTGATGTAGGTCTCGCCATTGTGAAGGTAACCGTGCGCCTGAACCTCAGTGTGTCCACGCCCCAGCACATCCCGCACCTGGTTCCACTCCTGCTCGTTGATGACTCCGGTAATGTAGGCCATCGTCAGCGTCCAATCATATTTCTTCAGCACGGGCATAAAGTGTTCGCGCACCGTGCCCAAACGGCGGTCATCGATGATCAATAAGAGCGAACGCGGCGGGATGTAGGCATTGTGATGCAAGAAATCGACCAGTTGCTGCATGGTAATGGTCTCGAAACCCAGTTGGTGGGCTTTGACCACGCTGGCTTCAAAATAAGCAGTACTAATCGTAATGTTGTCTGCCCCGCGCGGTCCAGCCTTGCTGATGCCGTGAAACATGACCGGCACAACCACCGTGCCGGGAGCTGCGTTGTCCGGATTCCAACGCGCTTCGAGATAAAGGCATTCATCCTGAATGTAACTTACCGGAAGAACCCCGTTATTAAGCGCATCCGTTTCGAAGCGCGCCGGGGGAACCGGCGTAGGGCCAGGTGTCGGTCGGTGTGTTGCGGAAGCAGTTGGAGCCGGAGTAAATGGCTCCGGTTTGAACGGTGTCGGGGTAAAAGCTGGACCGGGAGCTGGCGTTGTAGAACCAGCGACTTTCAGGTCGGGGCGCTGTTCCTGACTTGAATTGATATCGCTGGTTGCAACGCTCTGCGAGCAGGCGGTCAGGCTGATCAATCCCAGGATTGGCAGGATGATTACCAGCAACCGGCTGCGTAGAATCGAAGGTCTTCGCCCCATTCCACTCTGTGAATTAATGGTCAGGATTCCCGGGGATTTTACTCACCCTCGCCGCGGATGTAGGCTTCCGTCATTTCACGCGCAGCCGAATCACGGAATTGACGCGGGGGAGTTTTCATGAAATATGACGCGGGGCCGTACAGCGGGCCGGAAAGACCGCGGTCAAGGCCCAATTTTACGCAGCGCAGGGCATCGATGATTACGCCGGCGGAGTTGGGAGAATCCCAGACTTCCAGCTTGGCTTCCAGGTTCAATGGGACATCGCCAAAGGTCGTGCCTTCCATGCGAATGTGGCACCACTTGCGGTCGAGCAGCCATGGCACATAGTCAGATGGCCCTACATGGATGTCGGTTTCTGGCAGTTTGTATGGCAGCATCGACGTGACTGCGCCGGTTTTCGAGATCTTCTTGGACTCCAGGCGCTCGCGTTCCAGCATGTTGAGGAAATCGGTATTACCGCCAAAATTGAGCTGGTAGGTGCGGTCGAGCCGCACGCCGCGGTCGACGAACAGGCTGGTCAGCACGCGGTGCAGGATGGTGGCGCCCAACTGGCTCTTGATATCATCGCCGATGATCGGTAACCCGCGCTGGCGGAAGCGCTCTCCCCAGTATTCCGACGATGCGATGAACACCGGGATGGCATTGACAAAACCGCAGCCGGCTTCCAGAATCTGCTCGACGTACCATTTGGTCGCCATCTCTGACCCGACCGGCAAGTAACTGACCACCACATCGGTTTTGGTCTCTTTGAGAATACCCACGATATCGGCGGTTTTACCGGGCGCCTTCTTGACGATCTGGCTCAGGTATTTTCCCAGCCCATCATGGGTCATGCCGCGCTGCACCGGCACATTGAGGCTGGGCACATCGGTGAATTTGAAGGTGTTATTAGGATAGGCAAAAATGGCTTCGGACAGGTCCTTACCTACTTTGGTATCGACCACATCGAACGCCGCGCTGAATTCGATGTCGCTGACATGATACCCGCCAAGATTGACATGCATCAATCCCGGCACACGCTCGGTTTCGACCGCATTGCGATAAAAATGAACCCCCTGAACCAAAGACGAAGCGCAATTGCCAACGCCAATGATAGCTACCCGGACTTTCTTTCCGTCACTCATGCTACTTCGAAGCTCCTTGAGATGGATAAAATGGGAATTTTTCCTCGTCCTGCCGCCCTAATGGGATTGAACTGGTAAAGTTTTGGCCCCGTCGAATTATACCCCCATGCAAGATTGTGGGGGCCGCCTGTAAGAGCTGTTTGTAAGGGCTGTTTGTAAGAGCCGCTTGTAGGGGCGGCTCGCGAGCCGCCCGAGGTCATGGCGTTTCCAAAAAACCAATCCTTGCCAAAGATGGGCGCTGTAGAGTATAATGGCAATCGTTCGGGGCGTGGCTCAGCCCGGTTAGAGTGCGCGGTTCGGGTCCGCGAGGTCGGCGGTTCAAATCCGCCCGCCCCGACACAAGTGAGGATGTACCCGACATCCTCTTTTTTATTTTCTTTTCAGGTGCAATGCGCTTTGAAAGTACGTTGCACCTGATTTAATCAACCTTCCAAATCAGACATCTTACTCCCTCGGAGATAGCAACTCTTCTCAGAGGTTCGCAGTTGAGGTCTGGCTCTGAAATAAATTAGAAGACCTTGATATATAAAAAATTGCCGTATTTAGATTATTATTGGATGGAATCCAAAATTATTTAGCCCTTCGGGTGTAAATGCTCGGTACTCCGATCACATTACATTGGCTTTATTCAGGTTACAAGGAGAATTACCACCATGAAACCATTTCGGATCGCCCTTCTTACCCTGATCCTTGCCCTTGGCCTGTCGGCCTGCAACTTCAGCCTTAAAGGCGGAAAACTGACCGTTCCCATTACTTTGGATGAACAGGCGGTCACCCGCTTGATCTCCCTGGCGCAAAGCGCCATCACTGCGACCAGCGGCGGGCAATCCCAGGTGACGATCAACAACGTCGATTTTATCGAGCCGGATTCAGTCCGCGTGGATGGCGTCTATGAGTCCTCTCCCGGGGAATTCGTGCCGGGCAGCATGACCGTGGCCTTTGCCGTGGCCGATGGCGCCCCGCGCGTGGGGGTGACCGCCCTCGACATTCCCGGCGCGGATGACTCCGATGCAAGGATGGAAGAAATCAATCGCGCATTGGAAGATGCCCTGCAGCGCGAGGTCGGCGCCATTCAGGAAGCCGCGACGTTTAAATCTATTGCTGTAGAGGGCAACGCCCTTAAGATCATCGTCGAGGTGCCGCTGCGCGCGACGCAGTAGCGATTGGTTTAGTCGGTCAGACTGGCTGACAGCAGCGCCAGCTTATCGCGCGGAACATAATGGACGCCCTTCCAAAAGGACAGGGCAGCCTCGTTTTCACGATAAACAAAGATGTGCACCTTATCGATGCCCTGCGCTCGCAGCGCGGCATGGCAGCAGTCAACCAGCGCCCGGCCAATCCCCTGGCCGCGGTAGGCCTGCTCAATTGCCAGGTGATGCAGATAGCCGCGCCGCCCGTCGTGCCCGCATAACACTGCTCCGATCAGGGTATCGCCGTCCCAGGCTGTGAAACTCATGCCCGGGTTACGCGTCAGGTAGCCTGCAATGCGCTGCGGCTCATCCGCGGAACTCAAACCAATGCCCTCGCAGGATCGCCAGAGGGTTAATGCCTGCGGCGTATCCGCTGCAGCAAAAGCACGAATCTCAATAGCCATTATTGACCCATCCGCCAGCCCAGGATCATCATCTCCTGTCTGGGATGCTCCGGCGAGGGAAGGTGGGCTTTCAAGGTAGCTTTTCGCAGATCATTTAATTTCTGCAGCGCAGCTTCGCCCTCTTCGCCGTGACGCACCAGGTAGCAACCGATCACCGTACCGGTTCGTCCCAACCCGGCCAGGCAATGGACGTACACGACTTTATCCGCCTCCAATGCCCGGTCGATCTCATCTAGAATGGTTTTCATCTCCAGGGGCTGCGGGACGCCGAAGTCCACAATCGGGTGTGCATAAATATCAACTTCAACGCCCAAATCAGCAGCTTCTTCTTCCAAAATAGCATGATAAGACGTAGAAATGTCGCCGGGATGGGTTAGATCGATAAAACAGTTGATGCCCATCTGAAGCATGCGCAGGATTTTTTGCCGGGTTTGATGCTGCTCCAACTCGTCGGGATACTCGCCAGCCATTAGTTTTCCGGGAATGACCCAGTATGCGTTTGGAAAAGGTACCTGGGGAGATGATGGATTGTCCGGGGTCATTGGGGCTCCTTTTTCATTAATTTTACCCACAGTTTTGTCCGATCGGCATTACACGGCTTCGAGCGAAACTGTCTGCTTCCGCCGGCCAAAAATGGCCGGCAGCAGGATCAGCCCGGCCAAATTGATCACTGCCAGAATCGCAAAGGTGGTTGCGAAACCGGCCGAATCCACCAGGCCGCCCGCCAGACCCAGTCCGATGCCCGTTCCCAGGTTGGCGACCGCCATTAAAATGGAGAACATGGATGCAGCGATACGTGGATCAGTGCGGTCCATGGCGATTGCAAAATATACCGTCTCATAAAAGCCGTAGGCCAGCCCAAACAGGGCTGCCAGCGGCCAGACCAGCCATGATTTCACGACAAATGCCAGCAGGAGGATGCTGCCAAACGAGAGCAGAATGGCGCGTAAAGCTGCCTGCCGGTGCCCCCAGCGATCGGCGAGTTTTCCGCCGGCCAGTGAGCCTGCCACAACCCCAAGCCCCCAGACTGTGGTCACCAGACCGGCAGTCCCCAGGCTGATGTTGAAACGCTGCTGCAAAAAGGGATTCATGATCTGGTTGGCGCCATTAATCACCAGCGAATACACCGCCCCCAGCAAACCGAGCGCGATCAAAGCCCAGGCTTTGAATGCCCCGAATGCTTTCCACTCGAATTTCTGGTCCGGGCGGCGGGCCGGCTCACGGGCAGCGAACACGAACGGCAGCGGCAGCAAGCTCAACGTCGCCAGCAGGGTAAAGGCAGCGGCCCAGGAAGTCCGTTCGACCAGAATGCCGATCACCCCCGAAATCAACACCACCCCCAGCGCCCGCCCGCCGACCATAAATCCCTGGATCGCGCCTTCTTCTTCTTTTGGCGTCGAATCGAGCGCGAGCCCATCGGTGGCGGTATCGTATAAAGCCATGCCGGTCATCATCGAGAAAGCCAGGCCTAAAAACAGGCCGTATTGCCGTCCCGGGTTAATCAAAGGCGCTGCCAGCAGACAGGCAGCCTGCAGAATTAAACCAATGATGATGTACGGGCGGCGGTGACCCTTGCCCAACAAATTGACCCGGTCGCTGAGCATGCCAAGGAAGATTTTGAGCACCAGTGGGATCAATCCCACCGTCCCAACCAACCCGACCTGGCTCATAGTCAGGTCAAAACCGAGTAAATACAACGAGTTCAGTGCCGTGAAATAACTCAGCACCGCGCCTTGTGCGAAGTAGAGCATGGCAAACATGGCATAGCGAGCAGTTTTGGTCACCAGGGCACCTCACACAGCAGAATTTAGATAACCGACGCTTCAAACCAGTATAGGGGGGCGTCTGAAACCTGTCAACCGCCCATCTGGCTAAGCCTTGCCAGAAACTTTGCTTTAAAGTATAGTCAATTACGCTTTTTCCATTCCTAAATCCTCGAGAAATCACTGATAATGGACAAACCTGTCGAAACCCCTGATTCACCCCACTGGTTGGACAAGCCCGTTTTCCGAACTCTTCCCCAATTTAAATTAGAAACCTTGCTGGTCACGATCATTTTGATCCTGGCGATCTTCAGCCGTTTCTATATGCTCGGCGAGCGGGTGATGAGTCACGATGAAGTCAATCATGTGAATCCTTCCTTTGATTTGGTCTCCGGCCGTGGTTACGTCCACGACCCGGTTACCCACGGGCCATTCCAGTTCCACGCGATGGCCCTCTCGTATTTTCTGCTGGGTGACAGCGATTTTTCGTCACGCGCCCCGGATGCCCTGTTCAGCGTCGCAACGATCGGGCTGGTGCTTTTCGCATTCCGCAAATATCTTGGGCGCACGGGAGCGCTGATCGCCGGATTCCTTTTCCTGATCTCTCCTTACCTGCTTTATTATGGCCGTTACACGCGTAATGAAGCCTACGTTGCCTTGTACGGTGTGGCCACCCTTTACGCGGTGCTCAAATATCTGCATGACGGCAAGGTCTCTTCGCTCTATATCGTGGGAATTGCAACCGCCATGCAATTCATTACCAAAGAGACCAATTACATTTATGCCGCCCAACTGCTGATCTTCCTGGCATTCCTGTTCATGCAGCGCATTGCCAGCGCTCGTTGGCCGCAGGCCAAAGCGCGCAACACTTTTTTGTTGACCTTGTCTGGCGCCCTCATTATCTTGTTGATGACGCTTGGACTGGCAGCCTGGAACGCCATCGCCAACCGGGCGGTCACTGCGGCCACGCCGGAAACAGAAGCTGCCGGGACGGTGGCGGAGACGCTGTCCTGGATCAAAGTTTTGGAAGGCGGCGGGGTGGTCATTGCCTTTGCGCTTCTCGGTGTGGCAGCATTTGTGCTGCTGCGGTCGATCGGCTGGAATGCCATCAAACAGGAGCGCTCTTTTGATTTATTGATTCTGAGCGGTACGTTAATCCTGCCCATCCTGACCGCATTTCCGGTCAAGCTGGTGGCAACGTATCTGGGTGTGGAATGGGATCCAACCGTGCCATCAGTTGCGCCGCCCCAAGCCATTATTGTTTTATCCGGCATATTTCTGGTCGTAATGAGCGGGATTGCTGCTTTCATCGGCATGAACTGGAAACCGCGCATCTGGCTGCCTAATTTTGTGATCTTCTATGCCATTTCCACCGTTTTTTACACCACCTTCTTTACGAACGGCTTTGGCTTCTTCACCGGCATCATCGGCGGGTTAGCCTACTGGTTGTCTCAGCAGGGAGTTTACCGCGGCGAGCAGCCTTTTTATTATTACTTCTTGATTCAGATACCCATCTATGAATACCTGGCTGCCTTTGGCGCCCTGGTGGCAATTTATTTTGGGACGCGCCACAACAAGTGGTCGCAGTTCCCCGGTGACAGCCCTGCACTCAGTTCGGAAGAGCTTCCCGAAGAGCCTGAAGCAATAGAAGCTGTCACCAGTGGAATTGAACCGCCCAGGCCGGAAGTAGAAACCGAGATCGCTGACGGTTTGGAGTTACAGGCGAATGTTACTGCCGCTGAAGCACCTGCTCCGATTATTTTCAATCAGAATCAACGGCTGCCGGTATTGGCGTTATTGGTTTTCTGGTCGATTTCCGCGCTGTTTGCCTATACCGCCGCCGGCGAACGCATGCCGTGGCTGACGGTGCATATCGCCATGCCCCTGCTGCTGGCAGCCGGTTGGGGTTTTGGCTACCTGGTGGATACCACCCCCTGGAAACGTCTGACGGAAAACCGCGGCTGGCTGGCGCTGCTCCTGCTGCCCGTCTTTATCACCAGCCTTGGCGGCGTGTTGGGATCTGTGCTGGGCACGCAGCAACCCTTCCAGGGCAATACCCTCGATCAACTGCGCTCGACCAGTCTGTTCATTTTCTCAGCCATCGCGCTGGTACTGTCATCGTGGGGTATTCTAAAACTGCTCAGCCAGTGGACTTCAAGCGAGGTACTGCATATTGCCACTGCGGTGTTCACAGCCGTACTGGTTGTGCTGACGGCGCGCACCGCTTACACCGCTTCATTCATCAATTACGACTCTGCTGAGGAATTTTTGGTGTTCGCGCATGCTGCCCGCGGACCAAAGGACATTCTTGCCCAGGTGGAAGAAATTTCGCGGCGCACCACCCGCGGATTGGATATTGCGGTAGCCTATGACTCGGATGCCAATTATCCTTTCTGGTGGTATTTCCGGCACTACCCCAATAAGCGTTGGTTTGCCGATAACCCCACCCGCGACCTGCAGAACAACCCGATCATTATTGCCGGGTATCAAAACTGGACCAAACTGGATTCGATCACGCGTGGAAATTATGTGTATTTTGAGTACAACCGGCTCTGGTGGCCGATGCAGGATTACTATAACCTGACCTGGCAGCGCATTTACGACGCGCTCAAGTCACCGCAGATGCGGTCGGCGCTGTTCCAGATCTGGCTCAACCGTGACTATACCGAGTACGCTGCGGTCACCGGGCGCACGGATCTGACGCTGGCCAATTGGAATCCATCGCAGCAACTGCGCATGTATGTACGTAAAGATTTGATTGCGCAAATATGGAATTACGGCGCCTCCCCGGTCATCCCGGCCGAGGAACAAGTCAACCCGTATGATGAGGGCATGATTACCCTCTCACCGGAACAGATCGTGGGCGCATCGGGCGCCGAAGCCGGTCAATTCCAGGCGCCGCGTGGGATCGCTTTTGCCGTTGATGGATCCATGTACGTGGCTGATTCACGCAACAACCGCATTCAGCAGTTCAACACTGCCGGTGAGTTTGTGCGCTCCTGGGGCAGCTTTGCCAACATTGCAGACGGCGACGCTCCCGGCGGTACCTTCTATGAATCCTGGGGGATTGCAGTTGGGCCTGACGGCTCTGTTTATGTGGCCGATACCTGGAATCACCGCATCCAAAAGTTCAGCGCTGACGGGGAATTCCTCCAGATGTGGGGCTACTTTGGCCAGGCAGAAGCCCCGGATGCCTTCTGGGGACCGCGGGATATTGCCTTCGACTCACTCGGACGATTGTATGTCACGGATACAGGTAACAAGCGGGTTGTCGTCTTTAATCCCGACGGTACATTTGTGACCCAATTCGGTACAGCCGGGTTTGATCCCGGTCAGTTCGACGAGCAGGTCGGCATTGCCATCAACGCCCAGAATGAAATCTTCATCACCGACACCTGGAATCAGCGGGTGCAGGTCTTCGCGCTCGATCCAGACTCCCTGCAAGCCAATATGGTGCGCTTCTGGGATGTTTCCGCCTGGTACGGCTCATCGCTGGAAAACAAACCCTACATCGCGGTCGACCAGGCCGGGCATGTCTTTATTACCGACCCCGAGGGTTACCGCGTGCTCGAATTCACCGGCGAAGGCGAATTTGTGCGGGGGTGGGGTGATTACAGCCCCTCCTCTGACGGCTTTGGGTTGCCATCGGGCATCGAGGTGGATGCTGAGGGCCGGATATGGGTCAGTGACGCCGGTAACAACCTGGTGCTGCGGTTTACCCTGCCGACCGAGTAACCTGTAATGAATCACCTGAGGGCGTAGGGGAGGGCTTGGAAGCCCTCCCGCTTTTGGCAGCTCCAGTCAGCGGGTGCGTTGCTCCTGGGTTTGCGGCACTCAGGTTTCACCATGTCAAAGGAGCGACGCACCTGACCTTGAGTATGTCGAAGTGCAGGTGCAAAGCACTTCAAAAGTGCCTCGCACCCAAATTTAACTTATTTTTTGTTTGGCAGGAACAAGCTGAGCACAAAACTCACGATGCTGACCACCAAAGCACCCAGGAAGGCGCCCAGGAAGCCATTCACCGTAAAGCCCACGCCAAATTGGGTGCCAATCAAACCCGCCAGCCAAAACATGACGGTATTGATCAGCAAGGTTCCCAACCCAAGGGTCAGAATGATGATCGGGCAACTGACGACCATCAGCACCGGGCGGATGATGGCATTTACCAGCCCGAATATCACTGCCAGCCACAAATAACTGACCCAGTTCGTGGAGTTTGGGAAGATATAGGTACCTCCCAGTAAATATACTGCCAGGTAAAACCCGACGGCATTGATGAGCAACCGAAGAATAAAACGCATCTCTTTTTCCTCCTTATTCAGAAAAACCTGCTTCCATCCAGATCAACGTCATGTGGGGCGTAAAGCCGCTGTTTTCGAATGCCGACTGTGCATGGTTAGCAGGATAATTGACTACCAGCGGACGTTTACGGCGCAGCGCTTGACGAATTCCGGGCAGCAGGGCTCCAACTGCCGCATCCTCCGAGTCAGGTTCCGTCGCCAGCCACAGGGTATCGGCATACATCCGTGAGGGTTCCCAGGTGACCAACCCAATGAGCTTGCCATCCTTACGCGCTGCCAGGTGGGCTACCTGCTCGCCGGCCAATTTCAACTGCAATTCCCGAAAGAACCCGGGCTGCAACCGGCTTTTATTGAGCGACAGATTCCACACCACTTCAGGCGGATAGACCCGGTCCAACCAGGCAGTTTGTTGCGCCCAATCACTGGTGTGTCGCTGCCCAAGCAGCACGCCATTTGCCGGCTTTGGGTCTGATAAATCAGTATACGAATCATTTTGCCAAAGGGTGCGCCGCAACTTCTCTTCGAAGCCAAGATTCCGGTACAACTCCTGGGCGTGAGGATTGTCGTCGCGGACATGCAGCCAGGTGGACGCCGCCCCATGAGTCCGGGCGTAATCCAGACCGGTGAGAGTCAATTTCCGGGCGATCCCGCGCCGGCGGTAACCCGGGTGCGTGGCGACATTGGCGATGAGGTAATATCTTTTCCCCTGGCTGCTGAACGGAATCAAGGTTAAGTTACCAACAATTAACCCATCTTCTTCCCATAAAAAACCCTGTACCGGCAGCGCCAATTCTTCGAAGGGATTCGCTCCCCAACCAGCGTGTCCCTGCGCCAGCCAGCGCAGATGCTTGATATAGTCGCGGCCGTCAGGATCCATGGTGTCGGCAAAACAAAGTTCCACCAGGTTGGCGATCGCGGTTAAATCTTTCCGTTTCAGAATCGGACGGATGTTGGGGCTGTAGAAGTGGAATGGTCCGTTCATAAGCGTTATTTTACACCGGTTTCTCTCCGGTTAGCCGGATTTACCCGCAGCCAGGATTACCTTCCGGTAGTCGCACAAATTGCAGCGCGATGTTAAAATGAGACTACCGATTTGGCAGAGAGAGCCCTGTTTATGATACAACAAACCCTGTTCAAAAATGTGCGCGTCTTCAGCCCCACCGGCATCTACGAACCGGGCTGGCTGTTGGTCGAAGGCCGTGAAATTGCCTCCATGGGCAGCGGAACGCCACCCGCCCCGCTTCTCACAGCGGATGTAAGAACCATCGATGCGAGCGGCTTGAATTTGCTGCCCGGCTTTATCGACCTGCATGTGCACGGTGCGCTCGGGCAGGATACAATGGACGCTTCTCCCGAAGGGCTGGAGAGCATCGGCCGATACCTGGCTCAGCACGGCGTTACCTCCTTCCTGGCTGCCACCTGGACTGCTGCTGACAAGGAAATCAACCGCGCTTTACGAGCTATCGGAACAGTTTATGGACGGATTCAGAACGGCGCAACCCTGCTCGGCGCCTATTTGGAGGGCCCCTACCTCAACCCCAATCGGGCAGGCGCGCAAGCCCATGAATTCATCCGCTCGGCAGCTGACCACGAAGCTGCGCGGCAATGGATTGAGGACGAGATGGTGCGGGTGGTCGTTTTAGCTCCCGAAAACCCGGAAAACCTGTGGTTGGTCGAAGAATGCGCCCGAAAGGGGATCACGGTTGCCGCGGGTCATACGGCTGCGACCTATGAAGAAATGCAGGTGGCAGTAACGCGCGGCGTGCGGCATTTGAGTCACTGTTTCAACGCCATGGGCACCCTGCACCATCGCCAGCCCGGCGTCATCGGCGCCGGTTTGACCATGCCGGAACTGCGCTGCGAGCTGATTGCGGATAACATTCACGTTCACCCGGCTGTTCAGCAGATCCTCTACCAGGCCAAAGGTCCGTATGGCATGCTGCTGGTATCTGACTGCACGCGCACCACTGGGCTGCCGGACGGCGAGTATGACCTTGACAGCCGCAGGGTGGTGGTTAAGGAAGATATCGTCCGCCTGAGCGACGGAACATTGGCGGGCAGCCGTCTGGCTCTTGACCAAGCGCTGCGCAATTTCAGCGCAAATGTACGCCGTCCCTTATCCGAGCTCTGGCCAATCGTAAGTCTAACCCCAGCGCGCGCGATCGGGATTGCCCATCAAAAGGGAGTGCTGGAAATGGGTCACGATGCCGATTTAGTCCTATTGGACGATGCCCTTCAGGTCAAATTGACCATGACAGAAGGCAGCATCGCTTACCTGGCGCAGGCATCAAACTTGCAGATCAATGGATAACCCTGTGAAATCCTTCAATAACCAAAAACGCTTATATTCCTCTTACATTTCACATGGTTATTGTTAATCCCAAAATGCTATAATCTCTAAAATTGGTTTAAGCGATAAATTTAACAAGGACAATACCCTTATGATGCGATTTGACCGTTTTACGGAACGCGCCCAGGAAGCCGCTCAACGCGCTGCTGAGATCATTCAGCGCTACGGGCATAACCAGATTGACTCCGAACATATCTTATTGGCGTTGATCGAGCAACCTCAAGGCGTAATTACACAGATTTTAGAAATATTAAAGGTAGATCCCGCGACGCTTGCCGAGCGGCTTGACTATATCCTGCGCACCAGCCCAAAAGCGAGCATTTTCGGCGGCGGCGCTGGGCAAATCTTTATCACCCCGCGTGTAAAGCGCATTGTGGATCTGGCCAACGAAGAAGCCAGCAAATTGAAGGATGAGTACATCTCCACTGAGCATATCTTCCTGGCGATTCTCAGCGAACGCAACACGCCAGCAGCCCGCCTATTGGAAGGCGCGGGCATTACGCGGGAACGTGTGCTGGATGCCGTCATGCAATTGCGCGGCGGCCAGCGAGTTACTGACCCGCAGGCGGAGACGCGCTATCGCACGCTGGAAAAATACTCGCGCGACCTGACTCAACTGGCCCGTGAAGGCAAACTCGACCCGGTCATCGGACGTGACAAAGAGATTTTACGTGTAATGCAGGTGCTTTCCCGCCGCACCAAAAACAACCCGGTGTTGATCGGGGAAGCAGGCGTCGGTAAGACAGCAATTGTGGAAGGATTAGCCCAAAAGATCGCGTCCAACGATGTGCCAGAAATTTTGATGGGCAAAAGGGTCACCTCGCTCGACCTGGGCGCCATGATCGCCGGCAGCCGCTTCCGCGGTGAATTCGAGGAACGCCTTAAAGCCGCCATCGAAGAAGTGCAGCGCTCAGAAGGCGAGATCATCCTGTTCATCGATGAGCTGCATACCGTGGTTGGCGCGGGGGCAGCCCAGGGCGCAATGGACGCCTCCAACATGCTCAAACCGGCTCTGGCCCGCGGTGAACTGCAATGTATCGGCGCCACCACGCTGGATGAGTATCACAAACATATCGAAAAAGACTCGGCGCTTGAACGCCGTTTTGCTCCCGTATTTGTAGACGAACCCACCATCGAGGACACTATCCTGATGTTGCACGGCCTGCGTGATCGCTACGAGGCGCACCATAAAGTGCATTTCTCGGATGAAGCGTTGACCGCTGCCGCTCGCCTGTCGTCCAAGTACGTCCCCGACCGTCACCTGCCGGATAAGGCCATCGATCTGATGGACGAAGCCGCTGCCAAGCTGCGCGTTGCACTCTTCTCGCTCCCGCCTGAATTGAAAGACATGAAGACTGAACTGGATAAATTGATGGCGGAAGAGGAATTGGCCGGCGTGGAACGCGATTATGAACGCGCTGCCCGCAAGAAAGCCGAACGCCTGCGCCTTGAAGAAGAATTCAACACCCAGCGCGATGTCTGGGAAACGGAACACAAGCTGGACGAAGTGGTGGATGTGAATGACATCGCCCAGGTTGTGGCTCAGTGGACCGGTATCCCGGTCAGCCAGATGATGGAATCGGAGGCCGAACGCCTGCTGCAAATGGAGGAACGCCTTTCCGAGCGGGTCATCGGCCAGTCAGAGGCCATCAAAGCCATTTCGGATGCCATTCGCCGCGCACGTGCCGGACTAAAAGACCCGCGCCGCCCGATTGGTTCGTTCATCTTCATCGGGCCATCTGGCGTCGGCAAGACCGAGTTGGCCAAAGCATTGGCTGAATTCATGTTCGGTGACGAGGAAGCTCTGGTTCGCCTGGATATGAGCGAATATCGCGAACAACATACGGTCTCGCGCTTGTTCGGCGCTCCTCCAGGTTATGTGGGCTACGAGGAAGGTGGTCAATTGACCGAAGCCGTCCGCCGCCGCCCATACCGGGTGATCCTGTTCGACGAAATCGAAAAGGCGCATCCTGAAGTCTGGAACGCGCTGCTGCAGATCCTGGATGACGGTCGTTTGACCGATGGACAGGGCCAGGTGGTGGACTTCCGCAACACGGTGCTGATCATGACCAGCAACCTTGGCACCGAGTTCGTACGCCAAGGCGGCACGCTGGGTTTCCTGCAGGACGCAAGCTCCGATGAGGACCGCATCCAGCACGAAAAAATCCAGAAAGCGCTCAAGACCACTTTCCGGCCGGAATTCCTCAACCGCATCGATGAGATCATCATGTTCTCGCCGCTGTCCATCGAGCAGATGTACAAGATCGTCGATCTGCAAATGAAAGAGGTGCGCGAACGGTTGGCCGAGCACGGTCTGGATGTGGCCATCACCGAGTCCGCCGTCAAGTGGTTGGCTGAGGTTGGGTTTGATCCCAGCTTTGGCGCCCGTCCGCTGCGGCGCGCCTTACAAAAACACATCGAAAGCCCGCTTTCTATCAGTGTTTTGGCAGGCCAATTCCAAAAAGGCGACACGGTCATTGTTGCTCTGGACGAGGAAAATAAGCAGTTGGTCTTCCGGAAGGCTGAAGAAGCAAAAAAGGAAGAACCTGCTACAGTTTAGCAGACGAAATGCGAACCTTGCTGCAGGGGCGTCCAATCGGGCGCCCCTGTTATTTTGTCATTGCGACAGAGCGCAGCGCTCTTGATGGGGCAAGGTCTCCTGACCTGCCCCTCAGTTGTCAGACGGTGAAGACCCGAAGTCAAGCCGCGCGCTCGGTCGCTCACAGAGCGCCCTGCGGGCAGAGACTGGCGCGATCCTTTGGCTATTTTGTCATTGCGACGAAGTGGAGCGCAGGAAGCAATCTGCGCTAGATTAACTACGCCCACTTCCACTAATAGCAGTTTTGCCAGCCAGGCGCAGATGGCTTCGTTCCTCGCCATGACGGCCCGCCTTTAATTGACATTCCTGCCCTCCTCCTTTATACTTGCGGTTTGGATGGCCCGACCGTTCAACAACCCTGGTCGCCATCAGCCCCTCAGGAGGTACCCTTGAAAAAAGCGCTCATTACCGGCATCACCGGCCAGGACGGCTCCTACCTGGCAGAGTTGCTGCTGCACAAAGGCTATGAAGTTCACGGAATTATTCGCCGGGCCAGCACCTTCAACACCCGCCGCATCGATCACATCTACCATGATCCGCATCCCAACGGCGGCGAAGTCAAACTGCACCTGCATTACGGCGATGTCTCGGTTGCCGAGACCATTTCCAACATCATTTACAACGTGCGCCCTGACGAAATTTATCACCTGGCCGCCCAGAGCCATGTACGCGTCAGCTTCGACATGCCGGAGTACACCGGCGATGTCACCGGATTGGGCACCATCCGCATCCTGGAAGCTGTGCGCAAGAGCGGTTTTGACGAACGCTTCTACCAGGCATCCTCCAGCGAAATGTTTGGCGCGGCCAAACCGCCGCAAAATGAAACCACACCCTTCGAACCGCGCAGCCCCTATGCTGCCGCAAAGGTGTATGCCTACTGGGTCACCCGTAATTACCGCGAAGGTTACGGGTTATTCGGCAGTAACGGCATCCTGTTCAATCATGAATCCCCGCGCCGCGGCGAGACCTTTGTCACCCGTAAAATTACCCGGGCGGTAGCCGCCATCAAGGCTAGTAAGCAGGAGCATTTATATCTTGGCAACCTGGACGCCAAACGCGACTGGGGTTACGCCCCGGAATTCGTCGAAGCCATGTGGATGATTCTGCAGCAGGATAAAGCAGATGACTATGTCATCGGAACGGGGGAAGCTCACTCAGTACGCGAGTTCCTGGACGAAGCTTTTGCCTATGTTGGATTGAAATGGGAAGATTATGTGCGCATCGATCCACGCTACTTCCGCCCAACCGAGGTGGATTATTTGCTGGCAGATGCGTCAAAAGCCAACCGTATGCTGGACTGGCAGCCTCAGGTGCGTTTCCATGAGTTGGTCAAGATCATGGTGGATGCTGACCTTGAACTTGCCGGCTTGACCTGCCCGGGGGAAGGTCGCAAAATTCTCGAAGAACGCTTTGGCGGCTGGCACCGTTGGGACAGCCAGGTCGTCTCGATGGAAAGGTAAGAATAACCAGTTTAGCGGGTCTGAATTTGGCGACCAAATTCAGACCCGCTTTTTTTATCCCTTAATCACAATTACCGGGCGCAGGCGGGCCACTTTACGCGCAATCCCGGCCGCGTGAACGGTTTCGACCACCTCATCCACATCTTTATAGGCTCGCGGGGCTTCTTCAGCCAGCCCAGGCAGCGACCCGGCGCGAATGTAAATGCCATCTGCTTCCAGTTCATTGCGCAGCCGGTCGCCGCGTATCTCGCGTTTGGCCTGGCTGCGGCTCATCACCCGGCCCGCCCCGTGGCAACTGGACCCCCACGATCGTGCCATACTTTCAGCAGTACCAGCCAGCACCCAGGAAGCAGTACCCATACTGCCCGGCACTAACACAGGTTGACCGAGCGAACGGTATACTTCCGGCAATTCTGGCGAACCAGGACCAAATGCGCGCGTGGCGCCTTTGCGATGCACGCACACCTTCACTTTTTTACCATCCACTATATGGGTTTCTATTTTTCCCATGTTATGGGCAATGTCATATACCTGATGCAGCTGCCAGTTACGAATCACACCTGCCAGTGTTTCCTCAAATGCCAGGCGAGCGGCATGCGCCAGCAATTGACGGTTGCAGAAAGCATAGTTGGCCGCTGAACGCATGGCAGCCAGATAATCTTTCCCCTCCGGACTGTCCAGCGGAGCACAGACCAATTCGCGGTCGGGTAACTTTATACCGTAGCGGTGGACTGCGCTTTGCAGCTCTTGCACGTAGTCAGTGCAGATCTGGTGGCCAAAACCGCGCGAACCGCAGTGGATTTGCAACGCCAGCATGCCTTCCTGCAACCCCATGGCTTGCGCTGCCTGGTCATCATACAATCGATCCACCACATCCACCTCGATAAAGTGGTTACCCGCTCCAAGTGTACCTAACTGGTTCAAACCGCGCTTCTTGGCCCGGGAACTGACCTTAGCCGGGTCAGCGCCATCCAGGCAACCGGCCTCTTCGGTGCGCAGCACCTCTTCCTCGATAGCCAAACCTTTTTTCAAAGCCCAGCGCGCGCCAAGCCGGCATACCTGGTCTAATTCGGCGTCTTTGAGGTGATATTCTCCGGCGACACCCACCCCGCTCGGGCAATGACGGTTAAGCGCATCCGCCAAATTCGATAAAACATGTTCAACCGCCCCCAATTCAATCCGCGACCCGAGCAAACGCACGCCGCAATTGATGTCATACCCAATGGCGCCCGGTGAAACCACGCCGTCCGTCAGACGCGTGGAGGCTACCCCACCAATCGGAAAGCCGTAGCCCTGATGCACATCGGGCATGACCACCACCGGCTGCATCACCCCGGGAAGTGTGGCGGCGTTTATGGCTTGTTCCAGCGATCGGTCTCCGAGTGCATTTTCCAACAGGCGGCGCGTGACAAATAGACGTACGGCTACGCGCATATCATTTCGGTAGGATTGTGGGATCTCCCACTCATAATCTTTTATTTTTTTGATATCCTGCAACCGGATCATCCCAGTATTTCCTTTCCGACTTGTGAACTCCCGCTGCGGCCTTTTCGCTAGACATCAAACACGATGGTTGTTTCCAGGCCTGCGTCAACCGACCGAATCTCGAGATTATGGAAGGTCACTGCCTTGATGCTTTTCTGCAATTCGAGCAGCGGCGCACCCGCCAACCGGGCTTCCAACTGCAGCCCATTCAGCTTCAAATCAAACCGATCGAATCCTACGGAATCCAACTCCATTTCGTATAAGACTGAATTCAAGAAAGCAACCAGTAAGCCTTCATTGTCGCCTGCGTTGACCATTAGGGTGCGCTCCAGAAGTCCCTCAGGGCTTAATCGTGCGCCCATTAGAGCAATCATGCCCAGGGCAGCCTGGTGCAACAATCCCGTCAAATCCGGCGCCCAGACCTGCAGCGCCCAGTCGGCCGTATGCTGAATTTCCTTGTAACCAGAACGCATCGTCATTTACCTCAATCTCGCTTTATAATTATAAGATATGAGTTCCCATATGGATCGACTTGAAAGCCGCTTGCAGGCCTTGATAGAAAGTAGCTTGAACCGTCTGCCGTGGCGCAATTCGCAACCGCGCCTGGCAGGTGACGTAGTAACCTCTTTGCGCGCACAGCTCGCATTGGATGACCGCTCGACCGAGCCACTGCCAGACAGCTTCAACCTGTTCATGCACCCGGAGAATTGCAAGGCCTGGGAAGCCCATCCGGATTGGGTGAATTGGCTGAACCAGGTGCTGCTTGACATGGCAGTCGAGAGTAACCGCAGCTACGCCCGGGATCCAGAAATTCGCATCATTCCTGATTCTGACTTGGATGGAAAAAGTGTCCGGACGGTGTTGACTTATCAGGATGTGGATGTCAACTCCACCGCTGTCATGGCAACCGAGTCTGATCCAATCGAAACCATCCCCGCTGAGACCTGGTCTGGACCTTATCTGATGTTGGAAAACAGTAAAACTTACCCTCTCAACCAGACGGTAGTCAATATAGGAAGGCGGGAAGACAACGACCTGGTGTTGCCAGACCCGCGGGTATCCCGCGAGCACGCCCAGATACGCCTTATCCACGGCGAGTGCGTCCTTTTCGACCTCAATTCCACCGGCGGCACATCAGTCAATGGCCGCCGTGTGAATACCCACAACCTGCGCCCGGGGGATGTGATTTCACTTGCGGGGGTTAACGTCATTTTTGGCCAGGAAACACCTGCTGGCTCGCAAACCACCGGCACCTCCCCGGCCCAACTAACGTCTTGAGACAGAACAATCCATGAGTGGAATCGTCGTACTGATCATCCGCATCTTACTTGCAATTGCGCTTTACGCTTTTTTAGGCTGGGCGTTGTACACCATCTGGCGTGACCTGCGGGTTCAAACGCTAGTTTTGGCCGCGCAGAAAGCGCCAGCTATTACGCTGACGCGCATCGGCATGGACGAGTTCGAGCCTGCCAGCTTTCAAAAATCTGAAATTTTCATCGGGCGCGAGCAAGCCTCAACGCTACCCCTTCTGGATGAAACGGTTTCGGGCCGCCATGCGCGCCTGGCATATCGTCACAACCAATGGTGGGTGGAAGATTTAAAATCGACAAACGGCACCTTCCTCAACGAAGAACCGGTCAACACCATGACGGTGCTGGTCTCTGGCGATGAAATTCGGGTCGGACAAACCGTCATGCGGGTGGAAATTGCGCCGAAAGAATAAATCTAGCCAAACCGGCATCTGGAAATAAACGGACACAACCCTCTCAAAGGAATGATCATGGAAGAAAAACCCATCCTCGGCATTATTGGCGGTTCCGGATTTTACGATTTTCCAGGGTTGCAGAATATTCAAACCGCGGAAGTTGACACTCCGTATGGCAAACCCAGCGCCCCCATCGTAACTGGCGCCTTGCATGAGCGCCGGGTGGCATTTTTAGCTCGTCACGGACTGGGGCACACCCTGATGCCGACAGAGGTCAATTACCGGGCAAATATTTATGCGCTCAAAGCGTTGGGTGTCCAATTTGTGGTCGGGGTCAGCGCCTGTGGTTCGCTGCGCCACGATTTTATCCCCGGCCATATGGTCGTCCCGGATCAGCTGGTCGATTTTACTCGCGGGCGCACCGCCTCATTTTTTGGCGACGGGCTGGTGGCGCATGTTGGCGTCGCTGACCCCTTGTGCAAGGAATTATCCGCGCTGCTGGTGACCGCCGCTGACCAAAGTCAGGCTAATGTGCACAAAGGCGGGGTGTTCATCACCATCGAAGGGCCGCGCTTCTCGACTCGCGCCGAGTCCAACCTTTTCCGCGCCTGGGGCATCTCCATAATCGGGATGACCGCCTGTCCAGAAGCCTTTCTGGCTCGCGAGGCTGAATTAAGTTATGCGATCCTGGCGCATATTACCGATTACGACGTCTGGCACATCACTGAGGCTCCAGTCAGCGTTGAAATGGTGATTCGCACATTAAGTGAAAACACTCAAAAAGCCAGTGAAACCCTTTCAAATCTGGTCAAACTGCTGCCGGAGAGGGCAGACTGCAGTTGCACCCACGCCCTGGCGGACGCCATCATTTCTGACCGGGCACATATCCATCCCGAAGCCTTAAAGAAATTGGGCTTGCTGGTGGAGAAATATCTGCCTTCGTGAGCTTCCTGTTTCTCCCCTCCATTTCAGCGCAAGATTCCATTCAACGCCGGTTGATGTTCCTGGCAGGGATATTCTTGTTCCTGTATTCCGTAGCGCTGACCCTTTCACCGGCGGTCCGCGTGCATTCCTGGGCGGCAGATTTCCGCTGGCAGCATTGGATGGGTTATTTTAGTTGGCTGGCCGGTTTTTCTCTCCTTTACCGCCAGCTTAACCGCCTGTCTCCCGACCACGATCCCTATTTGCTGCCAATCGCCAGCCTGTTAAGCGGATGGGGTCTGCTCACCATCTGGCGGTTGGATAATTTCCTGGGCATGCGCCAGACCCTCTGGCTAATTCTTGGCCTGGCAGTCATTTACTTGCTGCTGAAGTCGCCGCACTGGCTCGATAGCCTGCGGCGCTATAAATACATCTGGCTGTCTGCTGGTTTAGGTCTGATGGCCTTGACCTTCTTATTCGGCACCTACCCTGGCGGAGATGGGCCGCGTCTGTGGTTGGGGTGTTGCGGTCTCTACATACAGCCTTCTGAGCCGTTGAAACTGCTATTGATTATCTATCTGGCCGCCTACCTGGCCGGGCAGGTATACATTACCCTCAGCCTGCCGCAACTGCTGGCTCCAACCCTGATCCTGGCTGGCGCCGCGATTGCTTTGCTGGTAGCCCAGGAAGACCTGGGGACAGCAACGCTGATTATAGCCATCTATACCATCGTGGTTTATCTAGCGTCGGCCCGCCGGAGGGTGCTCGGCATCAGCCTGGGATTGCTGCTGACAGCCGCGATAGCGGGGTATACCACCTTTCCTGTAATCCGCGTCCGGGTGGATACCTGGTTGAATCCGTGGCTCGACCCCGGGGGAAATTCATATCAGTTAATTCAGTCTTTCCTGGCGATAGCAACCGGTCGTGTTTTCGGAACCGGGCCAGGGCTGGGAAGTCCGAGCTTGATCCCAGTTGCCCAATCCGATTTCATCGCCGCTTCCATTTCGGAAGAAATGGGGCTGATCGGTCTGGTCGGGATATTACTGCTGGTTGGCCTGTTTGTATTTCGCACCTTCAGCATCGCCATGCGGGCGGCAAATAATTTCCACCGCTTTCTGGCAGCCGGTCTTGGCTGCTACTTTGGTATCCAGTCGATATTAATCATTGGCGGAAACATTCGCATGCTGCCCCTGACGGGTGTAGCCTTGCCGTTTGTGTCCTATGGCGGGTCATCGCTGCTAACAACCTTTACAGCGCTCGGGCTGCTATTGGTCATCAGCAGCAATGAAGGGACAGCTTCTCCAGAGTTGCCCCGCCTAAGACCTTACTTGGTGACAGGAGCGGCGATTGCAGGGGCGTTGATGGTGCTTGCGCTGGCCGCGGGGTGGTGGTCGGTGGTACGCTCGGATGACCTGCAATTTCGTACCGATAATCTACGTTGGACAGTCCATGAACGTTATGTCCCGCGCGGTTCACTGCTTGACCGCTCGAATGAACCGATTTCCATCACGACCGGTCAGCCGGGTAGCTACACGCGCAGCCTTTTGTACCCCGCGCTAGGGACGACCATCGGCTATTCCGATCCAATTTTTGGCAAAGGCGGACTGGAGGCCGGCCTGGACGGGTATCTCTCTGGCTTACAAGGCAATGCGGCTTCCACAATATGGCTGGCCGAGTGGATCTACGGTCAACCCCCCGCCGGGCTGGATGTGCGTTTATCGATCGATCTCGATCTGCAAAGCAGGTTGGATGCAGTCCTTGCCGGCAAAATTGGGGCAGCGGTGATCCTCAATACAAAAACCGGTGAGGTGTTGGCGATTGCCTCGCAGCCGTCGTTTGACCCCAATCGGATGGACGAAAAATGGGAGGGGTGGCGAACGGATCCGGATGCGCCGTTATTAAATCGGGTAACCCAGGGCGCCTACCCGCCCGGAAGCATTCTTGGACCGTTTCTGTATGCCCGCGTCAAGCCAACCCTGGATCGCGACCCTGAGCAGCTGAGTTATTCGCTGGATGGTAAGACTCTGACTTGCGCCCGCGCAGCAGCCGTTCCACTTACCTGGGAAACCGTTGTAGCTGCCGGTTGTCCGGGTGCGCTGGTGGAGCTGGGCGCGCGATTGTCGGATAGTCAGGTGCACGATTTATTTCTGGATTTTGGCTTCTTCAGCCCACCTGAATTTGAACTCCCCACGATTGCCCCATCGCCCGACCAGCCCGTAACCGATATTGTATTGGCATCCCTCGGGCAGTCGGACTTGAAAGTGACGCCGTTGCAAATGGCTCTGGCGACCGCTCAACTCAGCAATTCGGGTGTCCGGCCAACCCCGCACCTGGCATCTGCTGTCCGCACCCCGCACCAGGGTTGGGTGGTGCTGCCAACCGGAACTGCAATAACGGTGGATGGCACTTATGCCCGACCTGAAGGCTTGAAAACGGATCCTACCTCTGGACTACCGGTTTGGGATGCCATCGGTCAAGCGCAAACGGATGATGGTCACCCCATCACCTGGTACATCAGCGCCACCATCAATTCCTGGCCGGGCTCTCCCTTGGCGCTGGCATTGGTGCTGGAAGAGGACAATTCGGACCGGGCCGAGCAGATCGGCCGTGAACTGATGTTCGCTGCGCTCAATCCCTAGAAAGCGTTAACCCACCAGATCCCTCAATGCTGACTCGGCGTTTTCAAATGCAAATTGGAACCCCAGGTCGCTCAACCGGGTCGGTACCCCGCGCCAGGAATCTAGGACAACCGTACTCAGCTCACCCAGCGCAAGCCGCATGGCAAAAGCAGGCACCGGAAACCAATACGGCCGGCGCAAAACCCGACTGATCATCCGTCCCAGGTCGCCATTACGCACCGGTTGTGGGGACATAAGATTAAATGTGCCTGAAGCATCCCGGTTGTTGATTAAATATGTAATCGCGTTCACTTCGTCATTAATGTGGATCCACGAGATATATTGCTTGCCATTCCCAATCGGTCCGCCAACGAACATACGAAATGGAAGCAGAAACATTTTTAAAATGAGCGCGCCGCGCTCGAACACCACACCCGAGCGAATCACCACCCGCCGGACGCCCAGTTCTTCGGCTGACCGGGTCGATTCCTCCCAACGCTGGCAGAGATCGCCCTGGAAATCTGAACCGGGCGGGCTAGATTCATCTAAAAGCGTATCGCCGCTGGCGCGGTAATATCCCACTGCCGAAGCCTGTACCAGCACTTCCGGGCGCTTTTCGGCCTGGGTTAATGCATCCATGATGGCCTGCCCGGCATAAAGCCGGCTGTTAACCAACGCATCCTTGCGTTTACGCGTCCACAAACCGCCGCCAAGGTTGACCCCTGCCAGGTTGACGATCGCATCCGTTTCGTTAACCAGGCTGCCCCAACCGGCGGCGCTGCGGCCATCCCACCGCACAAACCGCACTCCCTGGGGGCCGGATTGTGCATCAGGATTACGGCTGAGGACCGTCACTGTATGGTTGTCAGCCAGCAATCTCCGGGTTAATGCTGACCCGATCAGACCGCTGCCGCCAGCTAGTAGAATATGCATTTCCACCTCCTCGTCCTGCGACCGAGTTAACCCCGAACTATTCCCGATTTCGAAAATAATTGTGAATTGTTGATTGAAATTATCTTAACACCTAAACAAGATACTCACAACTCTCTCCTGACACCCGTGCTATAATCAGCCGAAAGAGTAGAAAATGAGCGAAAACGTGCTGGTTCTCAACGCCAACTTTGAGCCGATCAACGTGTGCAATTTGCGGCGAGCGATCGGCTTGATAATAGCGGAACGGGCTGCGCTGGTGGTAAACGGCCGGGGGGTTATTCACTCCATCAGCAGTACTTTTCCGCGCCCATCGATCATTCGCCTGCAAAAAATGGTGCAGCGACCACGCACCAGGGTGCGGCTAAATCGCCGCGAAATCTTCCGGCGAGATAACTTCACCTGCCAGTATTGCGGCAAACGCTCACTCGACCTGACCATCGATCATGTAGTACCGCGGCACCTGGGCGGTCGGCACACCTGGAAAAATGTGGTCGCTGCCTGCGCCTCCTGTAATCACCGCAAGGGCGGGCGGCGTCCTGCAGAAGCCAACATGGCGCTGCTGCACAACCCGGCAGAACCTCCTTGTTCAGCGATTTACGTCTTTGGGCGGCACCTGACGGAATATGCGGAATGGGAACCGTTTTTGAACGGCTGGTAATAGCTAAACCCTCACCTAGCCTCTCCCTGAAAGGGAGAGGGACTCCTCTCTACATTGCGGAGAGGTAAGGTGAGGGGTCCGAACGCACCCAAAAAAAATAAAGCCTGTTACTCCGATGCCCGTGCTGCCGGTTGCGCCGGAGCAGACGCTTTTTTTCGATGGCGGAAAATTAACGCGGCTGTTGCTACAACGGCGATCACCGCCATGATGGTCTGGTTGATATTGATGCCTGCCACGGGAGACGGATCGAGCCGCAGAAATTCCAGCAAAAACCGGCCGACTGGGTAGATGATCAGGTAAGTCAGGAAGATATCCCCGGTTTTCAAACGATCGGCAAATTTACGACCGATCCACAAGAGCACTGCCATATTGATCAGGTTGTAAATGGCCTCATAAGCAAAAAGCGGGTGGTAAGTGGCCTGGTCGATGTATTCGGGCAGCCGGTGGGCTTCATCAATGGTGAGTGCCCAGGGCAGATCAGTCGGCGCACCATATAATTCCTGGTTAACATAATTACCAAGGCGTCCGATAGCCTGCGCCAACGCCAGCCCGGGAGCAATGATATCCGTCCAGGTGCCGAAGCTCATTTTTCGCTTGCGCGTGTAGAGCCACAAGGCTACGGCCCCGCCAATGACTGCGCCCGGGATACCCAGGCCACCTTTCCAGATGGCGATTGCATCCAGCGGATGGGTCAGGTAATACCAGGTGGTAATACCTTGCGCCACCAGAGAAGCAGACGGGGTCAGAATATGCCACAACCGCGCACCAATAATGCCGCCAATAATTAACCAGGGGAACATATCCCAAACGACATCTGATTTGATTCCGCGGCGTTTGGCTTCCTTTGTGGAGAGCCATGCGGCGGCCAATGCGCCGAGCATGATCAAAACACCATAAAGTTGGATGGTCAATGGGCCGATCTTGAAACTACTTGGCATGGTAAGATTAACCTTCCTCTGGAAAAATTCTCCAGCCCATAGGGGCTGGCCTGCTAAATAAGATCGTTTTCTGCAGCAGCCTGTTTTCGTACCAGCCAGATGCGCTGCAGGGCAGTCAGGTTGCCCAGAATCGCCAGGATCCACAGGGCAATGATCGGTCGGTTAAACAACAAACTTAACACGATCACGATATAGCGTTCCACCCGGGTCAGCAGGCCAGCGGTCACTTTGAAGTCCGCCGTTTCGCCGCGCGAACGGGTGTACGACACCATCACCGACCCGGCAGCCGCGGCATAAACCAACATCACCGGCAGCCAAAGCTGCTGACTTGAATAATAAAACAACAACCCGCCGAGCAGGAACAACTCGGCATAACGGTCAACCACCGAGTCCAGAAATCCCCCGAAACGCGAGGTCTTGCCGCGAAGCCGGGCCATGGTGCCGTCCAGGGCGTCGAAGGGTCCCATGACCATAACCACTACTCCGCCCCATACCATCTCGCCGCGAGCCAGCAGGTAGGCAGCTCCAATATGCCCTGCCAGCCCCAGTAACGTCATGGCATTGGGTGTGAGGCCTATTTTATTCAAAAAGGCTCCTATCGGATCGAGTATGCCTTTAAAACGAACGCGCAGCAGGTCGGAAAAGGTCTTCGGGGACTTTTGTCGAACGGGTTGATCCATCCGCCACCTGGCTAGGAAATATAAGAGTAGAACCGCACGCGGTTCGGAAGCAATCTTACCACATCTGGCGAGGCTTATTCTCCCGAATATTCACTATCTGGATCGTTTTCCTCGGTAGGATCGACCAGCACTTCCCGATCCTTCCCGCCGCCCAGTGGGGGACCAACGATGCCCATTTCTTCCAACTGGTCGAGCAGCCGTGCAGCCCGCGGGAAGCCAATTCGTAACCGGCGCTGCAGCAAGGAGGCGCTGGCGCGCTGGGCTTTGGTCACCAGCTCAATTGCCATCTGTACCAGGTCGTCGCCGCCCTCGCTTTCATCCCGCACCATCCCCTCCCAGGGCGGTGCTTCAGCGGGTTTGGTAGCCTGTTTGCTCTTCCAATATTCGATTACGCTGTCGATTTCCTGGTCTTTGAGGAGTACACCTTGAGCGCGCTGCGGCGTTCCAACCTCGGGATTCAGAAACAACATGTCACCGCGGCCAAGCAGCGATTCGGCGCCGTTGACGTCCAAAATCACGCGGGAATCGATGGATGACGCAACTGAAAAGGCAATGCGTGATGGGAAATTAGCCTTGATTAACCCGGTCACTACGTCTGTGCTTGGGCGCTGCGTCGCCACAACCAGGTGAATACCAACCGCCCGCGCCATTTGCGCCAACCGCACAACGGCATGTTCGGTCTGGTCGGGTGCGGACATCATCAAGTCTGCCAGTTCGTCTACCAGCACCACTATCCGCGGCAAGGTGACCTGTTTACGGCGCTCCTGCTTGCGGTTGAACGAATCCAGGTCGCGGGCGCGTGCCGACTCCAGCAGACGGTAGCGTTGATCCATTTCGGCCAGCGCCCATTTCAAAACAGCCAGCATGCGCTCCAACTGGGTTTCGACTTTGCCCATGATGTGCGGCAGGCCATTAAAGCGCATCAATTCGACCATTTTTGGGTCAAGCACAGCCAGGCGCAAGGTTTCAGGTGAATTGTTCATCACTAGGCAGGTGATGATGGCAGCCAGGCAAACCGACTTTCCGGATCCGGTTGTGCCTGCGACCAGTAAGTGCGGCATGCGCGTCAGATCAGCCACCACCGGCTGCCCAGAAACATCACGCCCGAGCGCCAGAGCCAGCGGAGAGTTCAGATTCTTGAACTCCTGGGCTTCAATGATCGTTCGCAGGCGCACCAGCGCTGTGGAAGTGTTGGGCACTTCGATACCAACATAGGAATGTCCTGGTACAGGCGCCTCGATGCGCAGTCGTTCAGCAGCCAGAGAAAGCGCCAGGTCTTTGGAAAGCCCCGAAATTTGTGAAACGCGCACCTTCTGCTTTTGCGGTTGACCGTCCGGGCCTGCCCGTTCTACAAAACCGGGCTCAACGGCAAACTGAGTGACAGTAGGGCCAACCCGATAACCGATCACCCGTGAAGGCACACCGAATTCAGCTAGGGTTTTTTCGATCTTCGTGGCTACCGCCAAAATCCGATCTTCGTCCAGTCCAGTCTTCTCGTCTTGGGCAAGCAGGCTGAGGGGCGGCAGTTCTATTACCCGCGACCCATCAACCACGTTGAGCAAAATGCCGCCTGCTGGGACAGTGGCAGGAACTACCGCGGGACCTACCGGGTGAACCGCAGCCAACTCAACGTAAGGTTCTTCAACGGGTTCCTGATTGATCCAAGATTCAGCCTTCTGCAGCAGCCTGCGGCTTAACCCGCTGGTCACCAGACCCAACCAGGCTAACAAAACCAGCAGCAGCAAGCTGCTCCAGGGCAGCGGCAATATAAAGGAGACCATCCGGGCCAGTCCCCAACCAATGATGCCGCCATCCAGCCCGGCTTCGGCGCGCTCTAGCGACAGGCCGCCAAATAGCGCCAGCAGCGCCATAATGAAAAAGGTCATAAACTCAAGCGCCAGAACCCGCCCCAGGTCCAGGCGACTGGCGCGTTCAGGCTGATGACGCAGCGCGGCGATTCCCAGAAAAGCGGTCAAAAAAATAATCGCATAGCTGCCTGCACCAGTCCAGTGTTTTAAGAACGCACCCCAGGGCGATATGAAAGTCCCCTGGCTCAGATTAAGCAGCGCTAATGCGGTCAGGGCGCTGAGCGCCAGCAAAAATATCCCCAGAACATCCCAACTATACCGCTCGAAGCGCAGCCAAATCCGGCCCAAAACCTCCATGACCGAAGGGGACGCAAGATCCGATTCTGGCGGGGGGGCTGATTTACTCCGGGAATTTTTTTTGCGAGGTTGTGCTCCGCTCATTCGGTTTGAACCAAACCAAGTCCTAAACGCCGCCGGTCCGTATCGATATGCAAGATCCTGACGACAACATCCTGTCCGATCTCGATAAAATCGGAAAACTGTGAATATTCCGTGGGCAACTTAATCGACGAAAGATGAATCAAGCCTTCCACCCCCTCTTCCAGGCGCGCAAACGCCCCAAAGCGAGTGGTGGACGTGATTGTGGCCGAGACAATGTCGCCAGGTTTATAGCGTACATTCAGAGTCTCCCATGGGTTAGGTGACATTCGTTTCAGGCTGAGCGCGATGCGTGAGTTCTCCTCACATACCTGCAGCACGATAACCTGGACTTCATCCCCTACCGACAGGACGTCACTGGGATGGTTCACCCGCCCCCAGGAGAGTTCGGACACGTGTATCAAACCCTCGACGCCGCCGAGGTCAACGAACGCGCCAAAATCGGTGACGTTGGTCACTTGACCGGTAAGAATTGCGCCTTCTTGCAGTGCATTAAAAATGACCCGGCGTTTGCCTTCACCTGCGAGCGCAGCCCGCTCAGAAAGCACAATCCGTTCCTGCGCTTTTTCACACTCGATCACTTTCAGTTCAATGTCCCGGTCAACATAAGCGGCTAAAACGCTGCGGCGCTCCTCGTCCCCCGCGGTGTTAGGCAGGTCAATCAGGTGCGACACCGGTACAAATCCCTGGATTCCGCATCCCTGCACAAGCAACCCGCCCCGGTTGAACCCGTGCACCTTGAGACAGACAATTTCATCCTGCTCGTAAACCCGTTGGACAAACGACCAGTCAACTGCTGTAACCGTTGGCTGCGTTGCTGCCCGGCTGCCAGTCTCCTTTCGGGGTATCTGGTAAGATTCTTCATCTGAAAGAACTGCCGCCCACCAGCTTTCATCCGGGAGCTGGGGGATTTCCCCCTCCGGAATTGAAGCATCTCGCTTGATCAACATTAATTCACCTCCCCAAGTGCCTTACAAATAATGCCCTACAGACAATTGTATAGGCAGCGTGAAATTTATTACAACTCGATTTGACTGCCATTTTGGTTTTCCATCTCCTTGATTTCTTTGGCAACCGCTTCGATAGCTACCCGTTGCTTGCGGTAAAGGTCTGCCTCTGACATGGCCAACCGCATTGCAATCTCGCGAACTTTCTTCCCTTCCAAAAATTTCAACTCAAGAATATTATACAAAACCCACTCGCCGGTGAAACGCCGTTCGCCTTCAGGTTTTACTCGTTCTATCCCTTCCCGCAGGATGGCTCGCAGAGCATTAGATGAGTTCCCTTCTTGGGTTTCGGCCTTGTCTTTGACTACCTGAAGTTTCATCAACGGGCTGTCGGTTAATTTAGGACCGCCCCAGTAATGCGTCAGCGCATCCTTGACCCATTGTGAAAATTCGCTGTTGGCTTCCGGGACTTCAGCCGCTAATACTTTCGATTGGTCAAAGCGGCCAGCCGCACGTAGCTGTTGGATGAAAGCTGCCTTGGTGGAAAGTTCGCCCAACGATTGGAACACCTGCTCCTGCAGACGGCGGTCATTGAGCGCCAGCGCAATCCGCTCAGAGAAGGCGTTTAGATCGTCTAACTGGTCTTCGTCCAGCGCTTCGATAGCGCCCTCCGATATGCCCAAAATCCCGAGCATACTCACTTCACCGTCGTCATTTTGGTCATACAAAGGCACTAAAATGTCACTCCCCCACTGGAAGAGCTGATAAAAATCGCCGTTGTCCGGGAAAAAGCGGGACAGGTCTGTATTAACCTTTTCTCGGTCAAAGAATGTTTTACCAACCTTAACCGCCAGCTCGAGGCCATCCGGGTTTAAAGCCGCAACATACGCACCCGGCGCCTGCAGCCGGTCGCATAAGCCGGAAAGAATCATTTCAATAAACTGGCGCAAGTCGTTGCGGGTGATTAACCGGTCTTCCAGGCCAACCAACACTTCAATTTCCGCCTTGTCATTGCCATAAAATAACCAGCGTTCGAGGTAGGGAAAAATCAAGGTGACCAGATACTCGCCAACCAGTATCGTAGCGACCATGACGATGGGCACAAAGGTGTTGTAGGCCAACCCCAGCGGTTCACCCGCCCGCCGGACGATTGTAGCAAAGGTCAGCGTGAAGCTGGCGACCACCGGGCCGCGTAAAATCCATTTGAAAAGGCGGCTCTTAACACGCCGGTCTGGCAGCGACACCCCGAAAAACGCCACCGAATAAGACATAATGATCACCAGGCCGCCCACGAATAAATTAGAAAGGACTGCCACCAACCAAAAAATAATCGAATGGCGGGCTGCGAAACCCGAGCTGAACAACAGGAAGGGGAATGAACCCAGGGTGGGGGCTATCGCGCCGATCAATAAATAAGCCATGCGCCGCTTGCCGGAAGCTGTGGCGGAACGTCGGTAAGCCCGAATAAAGTTGTACCAGGACATTACCATAGCCACCAGGTAAAACAGGATGAAAGCATCCGTCAGCCAGGTCGGCTCTAAAAACGGCGCCGTATTCTCCGACTGCTCCAACGGGCCAACCAGCCGCCCCAGCGCCAGCGCGACCAGAAAAAACAGCGAAATAAGGTAGAAAAAGCGGATCGCCCAGCGGCGTTTTCCTCTACTTGGTTTTCCGGTGGTTGCTAGAACCCCATCCGAAAAATGCAGATAGGAGGATGGCAGGAAAACGATGCCAATCCACTGCACTTCCAACCAGAATTCCAGGCGTGCCGGTGATTCCGCCACGCTGGCGAGTGCTTCAGCGGCATAGACGATGACCAGGCAAGCCAGTATGACTGAAAATGAACGAGCTACCCTCACCCGCAGATTGAAGGTTAACGAATATAACAACAGTGAGAAGGCAGTGATGGCAATACCCGCCATCAAAATTTGGTTTATGGATATCAGTACGTTCAAAGAGTCTGGCTTTCTACAACAAGGACCTCAATGGGTTCCTTCAGCGCATCAGGCGCGAGAAAAACAACGCAATGTCTTGATTGGCGTAAAACTGGTCGTTGTAACCGCAGAACTCATAGCCCAGCTTAAAGGCCATGCGAACTGCAGCCACATTTTTAGAGGACATTTCTAGAACGATGCGCCGGAACCGGCGTTGGCTGGCCCAATTCTGGGTCGAAAGCAGTAGCGCGCTGGCAATCCCTTCGCGGCGATTGTGCTCCGCTACCGCCAGATCGGTGATCCAGGCAGTACCTGGCGTCTGCTGATCCTGGATGCTCGCATACCCGACCGGTTGGTTCCCCAGGACAGCCATTAGAATGACGGCGGCCTTTTTCCATGTTTCAACGATTTGGTCATGGGTATGCGGATACTCGATGCGGATGGAACGCGGCAGGCGAATCTCTCGAAAGCTGATGGACATTTGCCCGGTATCGAAGGTGCGGTCCATTTGCCAAACATAATCCGTTTTACTGGAATGTTCGATTCCAGTCAGAAAAGATAGATCGGTGGTCAATGCAGGGCGGATTTCGATTTCAGGCATGGAGTTTCCTCAGGGTGCAATGATGCGTGTGTTGACGATACAGGCCGGGAAGACGTTGTTGGCATTGTCACGCACGACCAGCCGCAACAGGTAGTCTCCCGGGGTAAGCAGGGTGGTGTCCCAGCGTCCGCTGCCCTCGCCGCCCATTGGCTGGTCGATGATGGGCGATTCGCCGGCCGCAATGGTCGTCCAGGTAGTGGAGCCAGGTTGAGCATATTCAAACTGGTAAAACCCAAGGTTCGGCACACTAACCGTCCCGCGCAGAATCACTTCTCCTTGTAGCGTCTCGCCGGCTGCCGGAAAAGTCCATTCAACCTGGCCTGGCACGCACCCATCTTCATCCGTGATATCAACCGTCGGTGCGAGATCATCGATTGTCGGGGTTGTCTCCACGGAGATCGGTTGAAGCGTAATGGTGGGGCTTGCCAGAATCTGCAAAGTTGCCGTGGGCAGCGTTTGCGTGTTTGGGAAATCAGGGTACACGATAGATACCATTATAAATTCAGTAATCGCAAACAATACCAGAAAAGCGAATCCGGTCAAGCCGCTGCTGAAACGGCGCTGGGCATTTTCACGCTCCAAACCAAATTGCGAACTGCGTAGCTCCCGCCAGGCGATCGCCATCTTGTGCAATGTCCAAAGCGCCACCAGCCCTATTCCAATGTAAATGACATACTCGTAGGTTTTAAGGAAGCGCAGGACTTCTTCCATGATCCATCATCAAACTCAAATTGAATAACTCTTTAAAGAGATCGCAGGACACCGCGAATGAGCGTAGTCAATTTTGGAACCAGTATTTTTCCAGCTTCCAACACCTCAGCATGGGAGGTTACGGTGCTGCCGTCCAAATTGGCTTTGTTGCTGATGCCGGAAAGTCCAAGCACACGAGTTTTTCCATGCCGGGCAACGATTACCTCCGGGACGGTGGACATACCCACCGCGTCCGCGCCGCCAGCTCGCAGAAAGCGCAAGTCAGCCGGAGATTCGAACGAGGGACCTGACAACCAGGCATAAACACCCTCGCGCAACGTCATGCCGGTCGATTTGGCGACATCGCGGCATTTCTGCTGCAATTCACGATCATAAGGCTGACTCATATCCGGGAAGCGCTCACCAAACACATCCAGGTTGGGACCGCGCAGAGGGTTGAGACCCGTCATCCCGACCAGGTTAATGTGGTCGGTCAGCAGCATCACATCGCCGGGGACATATTCCGGGTGGATGGCGCCGGCGGCGTTGGTAACAATAAGAATTTCAATCCCAAGGCGCTGCATTACCCGGATGGGAAAAGTCACCTGACCCATGGTAGGGCCTTCGTAATAGTGCGTACGGCCTTGCATCACCAGTACAGATTGGTTGTCGAGGCTGCCGACGACCAGACGACCCTTATGCCCCTGAATAGTCGGCAGCGGCCAATTGGGCAGCTCGTTGTACGGGATCACGTCTGCATTCTCGACCAGATCGGCTAAATCGCCCAGCCCAGAGCCAAGAATCAGGCCAATTCTAGGATTAGTATGGATTTTGCTTGCAATGACATCGCGGGTGTGGTCGATTTGCTCGAGGGTGATCCACTCGCTCATACGTTCCTCCAAAAATCATTGTTTTGTATTTCTGGGAAAAATTTCCAACTTGAATGGCTGGTAATCCAACCGTCCGAGTGAATTATAACAGAATACCCGGCACGGGCATTCTCACGGGTCTCTGGGGAAATTAACGGTCGGTAGCATTTTTTTAGAAAATGCAAAGATTTTTATGCAACGGATTTTACAACTTGTTAGTATAATAAATCAGGGGATAAAAATTTTAGGCACACAGTTTATCCACCTTCACTGAATCCCAGTTCAGGTTGATTAATTTTCTTTTAAGATAATCCTATCAGCAGCCTACAGCAGCTTTGCTCTGTATTTCCTGCACACATATGAAGGATATTTCATCAGGGTTTATATACATGAAGCGGCACACTCTCCAACCCCCGAATCTAACCACCGCCAAACAGCTTATGTTAGTCCTCCCGGCAGTTACGATAGGCGGGCTGGTATTTCTTTCTTTGATCGTCAATGGTTTTCGGGTCAATCCATCCACCCAGGCGGGTAGAATCAGCCTGTTTTTTGGCGCTGCAGGTTTGCTGTACATGATTTTTATTTCCATTTGGGGAGCCCCCCTTCTGCGCAAGCAGCCTTTTTTTGGCTGGGCACTTGCAGTTGTGAGTGGAGTGGGCGTTGGCGTCGTCGATCTTTATCAACCAGAATTGATGCCCGGCATACCCCTGCCGTTATCCGTCACCATCGTCGTTATCCTTGCCCTTCTTTCTGGACGTTGGCCAACTTATTTATTTGCGCTGATGGTGATAATCGCCAATGTTTTGATCTTTTTATATGCTTTTGCAGGCCAGACGGAGATGTTCTTCCTGGAGGCAATCCTCGTTCCGGCTTTTGCTATAGTGATTACCGAAACCATTCTTGCGCTGCGCAATACATTGCTGGTTGAAATGACGCGCCTGCAAGCCCTGAATCGAGTGGCCCGCAGTCTGGCAAGCTCGCTCGAAATGCACCAGGTGGTATCCTTGGTAAGCAGCGCCATTCAGAATGCCTTCGCTGCGGACACGTATTATGTCGGTATGCTGCAAGGCGAATCTCTTCATATGGAATTGTTTTTCGACGACGGCGAATTCTTTCCAGCTACGGATATCGAAACCAAAGGCACTCTGGCAGGCAAGGTTGTGGAATCTCAGCGCTCACTTTTAATCCGCAACCTGGTTGTCGAACGCAAGAAACGCAATTTGCCATTCAAAATTGTCGGCCAGCAGCGAGCCAGCAGTTCGTGGATGGGAACACCACTAAAAATGGACGGGCGTATTGCCGGGATCATCGGCGTGGCTTCGTATCAAAAAGAAGTGTTCGATGAAGGCGATCTGGAATTACTTGAAAATATCGCCCAGCAGGCTGCCCTGGCACTCGATAATGCCGGACACCATGCGGAAGTTGAAACAAGATCCCAGCAGGACAGTCTCACCGGCGTGCTCAACCACAATGCCTTCCTGACGCGTTTGGAGCGGCAAGCGCGCGAAGCAGTCGGTTCGAAAAAACCTCTGGCGTTGATCATGCTGGATATCGATCATTTCAAACGGTACAATGACCAATTTGGCCACCTGACCGGCGACGAGGTCCTGACCAATCTGTGCCAGGTTATCCGGCGTCATATTAAAAAGACCGACCTGGTGGGAAGGTGGGGTGGCGAAGAATTCGTGATCTCGCTGCCCAATGCCAACGGCCCGCAGGCCTTTCATGTAGCTGAACGGATTCGCACAACAGTGGAAAATTTAACGATTAATGACCGCGTGGGTCAATTGATTCCGGCGCCGACAGTCAGTCAGGGGATCGCATTGCTGGTGGACGAGACCATGGATTTTATCCAGTTAGTCGATCTGGCAGACCAGCGGTTGTATATCGCCAAAGATCACGGGGGAAACGGGATCGAGCCCTCGCTACCCGCGTTGGAAGAAAATCTACAACAACCCAAAACTCAGGATACTGAAGCCTGAACCTGGAGAACTTCCTGGAAAGCTTCCAGCGTTCGATCGATACCGCTGTCCTCCACCCAGTAATGCAGTACCATCCGGAACATGCGCGGGCCGGTCACGCCTACTTTTATGCCGTGGCTGGCCAGACGGGTAGCGACTTCACTGGCGCTCAATGATACATTTGGCTTCAACTGCACAAAAACCATATTGGACTGCGGTTTGCCGAGAGGGAATGCGATACCTGCGATGCCCGCCAGGCCATCTGCTAATCGTTTAGCGCGGGCATGATCTTGCGGCAGTCGCTCTACCATCTGTTCCAGGGCGACAATGCCGGCCGCCGCCAGGACGCCTGCCTGCCGCATGCCGCCGCCTAATTGTTTGCGGATGCGCCGCGCACTGGCAATAAATTCAGCGCTGCCACATAACACCGAACCGACGGGGGCGCACAACCCTTTGCTCAAGCAAAACGTGACCGAATCGGCGGGTGCTGCCAGGTCGGCTGCTTTTACGCCCAAAGCGGCAGCGGCATTAAAAACTCGCGCCCCGTCCAGATGTAATTTAAGCCCCTTGGAATGCATCAATTCACCCGCTGCCTGCATATACGCGGTGGGCAAAACCACCCCACCGCAGCGGTTATGCGTATTTTCCAGGATGAGCAGGCGAGTCACCGGCTGGTGAATATCCCGCCCACGGATGGCGCCGCGCACTTCGTCCAGGTCAAGCGTGCCGTCGGGCTGATTCGGCAGGGTATTCGCAAATACGCCGCCTAAAGCTGAAATACCACCGGCCTCGAACAGGTAGGTGTGACCCAGGTTGCCCATGATGGCTTCTTCGCCGCGTTGGCAGTGTGCCAGCACCGCTGCCAGATTGCCCATCGTCCCGGAGGGTACGAACAGCCCGGCCTGCTTGCCCATTTTTTCAGCCGCTATCGCCTCCAGGCGATTGACGGTTGGGTCTTCTCCCAGGACGTCGTCGCCGACTTCCGCACGGGCCATAGCCTCGCGCATAGCCGGGGTTGGGTGGCTGACAGTATCGGAGCGCAGATCAACAATGGATTCCATGGAGAATTTCCTCCTTTAGGGAATAAGTTAGCGGTGACGCAGGCCTTCGAGGACCTGGCGCAATTCAGGGGGTAGAGGAGCTTCAAAGGTACGCGCAGACTTCTCGCCAGGCAGTTGAATGGTCAGGCGGGCTGCGTGCAAGAAGTGCCGCTCAAGAGGTAAGGTTGACTTTCGATGTCCATAAACCAGGTCGCCGACGATTGGCGTACCAAGGAATGCCAGGTGCAGGCGAATCTGATGCGTCCGTCCGGTCAGTGGATGAGCCTCTAGTAAGGTATGCGCGGGAAAAGTTTCCAGCGTCTGATACTCGGTGACCGATTCGCGCCCGCGGTCATTGGAGACGATTGCCATACGCTTGCGGTGTGACGGGTCGCGGGCAATGGCTGCCTCGATGCGGCCTTCCGGGGTCGGAGGAAGCCCGTCCACCAGCGCCAGGTAAATTTTCTTTACGCTGCGCAGGCGGAATTGGTCTTGCAGCCAGCGGTGAGTTGCGTCATTTTTGGCAATCAGGATCAAACCCGAGGTATCTTTGTCCAGCCGGTGAACAATCCCTGGGCGCTGCTCGCCGCCCACACCCTCCAGGTCGGGAGCATGAGCTAGAGCTGCATGCACCAGCGTGCCGCTGGCATGTCCAACCGAAGGATGCACCACCATTCCGGCAGGTTTATTGATCACCATCAGGTCATCATTTTCAAAAACAACGTCTAACTGTATATCCTCGGGTATAAGCGTGGTGGGAACAGGCGGCGGGACTTCCACGCGCACTTGCTGGCCAGGTTCAACCTGATGCCCAGCTTTGCCAGCGACGATGTCACCGACCGTGACCAGACCGTCTTTGATCAGCGCCTGCAGACGCGACCGTGAAAAATCCGGCATGCGGGCGACCAGAACTTTATCCAACCGCTGCGCGCCAGGACCGGGCTGAATGAACTCCACCACCTGCCTAGTCATGAACTCTCGTTAAACCCCGAAAATGGCTCGGTGGGATTGGCGTCCGCCTGCGCGATCTTTTCCCGTTCAGCTTTCTCGCGTTTCTCTTGCAGCCAGACCCCCAGTACCAGGATGGCCGTACCGACCGTTATGGCGGAATCGGCCACATTGAAGACCGCAAATGACCCGATCGAAATAAAATCGGTGACCTGGCCAATGGTGATACGGTCGATCAGGTTGCCAATGGCGCCGCCCAATTGCATGCTGAGCGCCAGCCGCAAAGACCAATCCTGGTTGGAAATGCGCGGAAAATAAACGATAATACCGACGACTATGACAATCGGCAAGAGGATGAAAATGACGCCGCCTTCCTGGAACATGCCAAAAGCGACGCCTTTGTTGTACCAGTGCAGGATGCGTGCATAGGGCGCCAGATCTTGCCAGGGCATCCAACTCTCGCCCAAAGCCAAATTTTGCCTTACGAGCGACTTGGTGTACTGGTCGAGCGCGATAATAAGCCCGGGGATGATGAACAAATAGAAGAAATACCGAAGAAATTTTTTCAAAAAAGAGCCCTCCAACCGATTGTGGGCTAATTGTACCTCAATTCATCCATGGAGCCGGCCAGGCCGATCAAAGGGGCTTACCCGGGCAGATGGGAGTCATCCGGCGACCGGCATGCCAGGTAATCCAGTTGATGAACAACAAGAAACAAGTCGGCAGCTTCGATCTGCCGGCGGCGGGCTGCCAGCCACGCTTGAAATACGTCGGGCTCCAGTTCGGCGTGCTTGGTAAGCGTTTCTTCGAAAAAATGTAGCACGTGATCTAAAAAATAGGCTTCATCCGCCTCGTAACTACCGCGGACCGGATGCACCACCCAGTCCGATGCCCCAGCAGCCAGCACTTTCCAGCCCACGTCGCGGAGCTGATGGTATAAACGTCTTCCGGTCTGGCTGCCCCCAGTTGGCTGTCCGGCCACCCGCCGGTCGTCCATTGACCGGTGGTACAGGCCGATGATTTTTTCGTCTAAACCTGGGTCAATCTGCGGCTCGAATACAGTCACCCCGTCGAAATTGATCGTAAAGTAACCCAATCCGCCTGGTTGCATCCATTTCCCCAATTGAGGCAGAAGCGAGGCCGGATTTACCAAATCCAAAAATGCGTTCGCGACCAGCAAATCATAACCCGGCTCGGCCGGTTTTACCGCCACCTCGCCAACCTCACTGGTTTGGAAACTCACTCGTAGCTGGATCCCTCGCCGGGATAGTTCAAAACCGTCCGGGGCGGGGAACCATGCCAACCCTTGACCATCGGCCCACGCCGGTAAATTTTGCAGCGCAGCGTGAATGCTTTCCGGATCGGTATCAATTCCCAGGTACGTTCCGCTTTTGAGCGCACCCCACTCGACCAGGCGGTGCAACATGGTGCCCGTACCCGCACCAACCTCCAATACCCGCGGCGGTTGGTGCAAAGTCCGTTCCCCTAGCAGTTTGGCCATACTCTGCCAGACGGTGCGGTTCAGCGCGCGGTCATCAACGGTGCGTTTGGCATTCAGGTAGCGTTGAAAAGAAAAGTCCATTTTGTATTCTGCATTAAAGCTGGGACAGCATGAATTGGCGAATGTTTTCCGTAGTCTGGCGCCAGGTGGGAAATTCTGCGTAGCGCTGACGGGCAGCCAGGCTCATGGGTCGGAGGATTTCCGGATTTCGACTGGCAGTTTCGATCAGCGCCGCCAGCACAACCTTATCTCCGGGCGGGACCAACCAGCCGTTGATACCGTGTTGAATGATCTCCCCGGCGCCGCCCACCGCTCCAGCGATCGGTACGATGCCCCAACGCATGGCTTCCAGATAGACAATGCCAAAACCCTCGAATGTGGACGGTACCGCCAGCAGTTGACTGGCGCGGTAGGCTTGCACCAGGTTGGCATTGTTTAATGCCCCCAGGAATTCAACCCGGTTTTCCAGACCGGCGGAAGCGACGAGTTCCCGGCAGCGGCGCGTGTAAACCGGGTTAACATCTTCGCGGCCAACCACCCGCAAACGCCAGTTTACAGAACGCACCCTGGCCAGCGCCGAGAGCAAAGAATGCAACCCCTTACGCACGATCAAATTGCCAACGAAAAGGATTTCCAGCTGCTTATATTGATCCCCTGACTGATTTGTTTGGCTATGCGCAATGTTTTTAAGATCGAAATTGGGTTCATCCAGTGCATCCCCGCCGGGTGTCGCGACCAGGAATGGCTTTTGCTGCGGCGCAAGCGCGTTCACCGCTTTTCGGCTGGATTGACTGTTAAAAATATACCCATCCAGCGACTCCAGGTACCGGCGCTCGATGACGCGGTAGAACACACCCAGCAGTCGGTTGTGGGATTCGCTGCTGCGCAGGTGATGGACGATGCCGATAAGCGGGGCTCCCACCGCCTGCCGCAGCCAGCGGTTGAGCACAAACAAGGAGGGGTGGTTCAATTCATCCTGCAACAACAGATCAACCTGCAGCGCTGCCAACCGGTTCCGGATCGTTTGTGAATAATTCTGACCAAACGCCTGTCCGTAGCCCACTGCCGGCAAACTGATCACTTCGACAGTGTCACCAGCAGCCCGCAGGTGTTCAACCAGTATGCGGTCATACAAATAGCCGCCGGAAAGCGTATCCAGGCTGCCATAGATAATCAATCCGACTCGCACTCAGCGCTCCAGCTCGTACCCGGCCCAGGCGGTATCACTTTCCCACAGCCGCACTGTCACCCGCTGGATATTGCTCGCGTCAATTTTGGCAGAGAGCCCCTCGCACAACCAGCGTGCAAAATACTCCAGCGAGGGGTTTACACCCGTGAAACCAGGTAAGTCATTCAAGGTTTTGTCCCGCGCCAGCTCGATTATTTGATCCAGGACATTTTCGACAGCCACAATATCGACCAGGTATTGGTGCCGATCCAGATCGTAGCCGCCCAGTTCAAGATCAAGGCGGTATGGATGGCTATGCAGCTTGTTTTCTACACCCCAGTCACCGCCAACCAGATAATGTTGCGCTGTGAAAGTCTTTTGAACGGAAACACGATACATATAACCCTCCAATCGGCTTGGATACTATAATCATAGCATGCAGCCGGACGAATATCGCGAAAGCGAACAAGCACTGATCCGCATCAACATCGACGATATGTTGATTTCGCTCGGCTGGCAGAATCACCCCTTTGCGCGCAGTTTGCTGGGTCAAATCTTTCGCTACCCGGCGCGGCAGTTTGCCCGCCAGGTGCTGGATTATGATCGGGGGGTTCGCGACCTGGGACTGGCTGGCGGCGCCCGCCGCTTGTTGGCCGCCTATGTCAATGGCTTTGAAGTCCACGGCGCGGAGAACTTGCCGTCCGACGGACCGCTCCTGATTCTTTCCAACCATCCCGGCATGGTGGATACGGTTGCTTTGTTTGCCGCACTCCCGCGCCCCGACTTGCGCGTGCTGGCGGCAGAACGGCCGTTTTTGGCAACGTTGCCGGCTACCCGGCGATACTTGTTTTTTGTCCCGGAAAATGATGGACGCAGCGAAGTAATCCGCCAGACCGCGCGCTATCTGCGCGCCGGCGGCGCGGTGCTCACCTTCCCCGGAGGGCGCATCGATCCTGACCCGCTCGTCATGCCGGGCGCTGCGGTAGCGCTGGAGAACTGGTCGCCCAGTACGGGCATATTTGTCCGCCTGGCGCCGGATCTGCAGGTCTTGCCGGTTGTCGTCTCGGGGGTGATTGCAGCGCCTTCGCTGCGGCATCCGCTGACAAAATTGCGCCGCCAGTCCAGTGATCGCCAACGCCTGGCAGCCACGCTGCAAATTCTGGCGAAAGTATTTCTGCCCAACCTGTGGCCTGTCCATGTCCATGTCGATATCCTGCCGCCAATTCCAGGTCGCGAGCTGATGGCAGACCCCGACCCGCAGGCCATTACCCGGGCAGCTATCGAACGTATTCGGCCGTACTATCAGCGTTCTGATTTCGTAGTCCCTTAATACGTCAGAACGATTTGAAACGATTCTTCCGGCCGCAACACTAGTTGCTGGTAAGCCTGGTCCGCCTGGGTAAAAGGGAACCGGTGAGTAATCCACTCGCCTGGGTGCAGGCTGTGAAGCGCCTGGAGCGCCAACGCCAACCGCCGCTCTTTGGTCCAGCGTCCGCTGATTTCCGGCGCGAGACTACTTACCTGGCTGCTGACCAGTTGGATACGGTTGCGATGAAAAGCGCCGCCCAGATCGAGCACGGACTTCTTGCGCCCGTACCAGGAGCCTATCACTACCCGGCCGTTGTAACCCGCGGCATTGATTGCCAGGTTAAGCGCATCCGGCGAGCCGCTGATTTCGTACACCAGGTCTGCGCCGCGGCTGGCAAATCCATGCGCCGCCAGCGCGTTGTGTAAATCCGAAAGAATTGCCGGATCTTCTGCATCCAAAACCTGCACATTCCCTAACCTGGAAGCGATTCTCCGACGCAGGGGATAACGATCCAACGCATAGAGATGGGTCAGCGGAAAGCGGGCTAACTGGGCCAGGGTCAACATGCCAACCACTCCCAGGCCCAAAACCAGCACGGATTCGCCGATCAGCGGCGCGCCATCATGGATAAAGTTGATGGCGGTCTCCATATTAGCCAGAAAGGAGGCATCCTCATCGGTCAGATCAGCGGGCAGCGGAATCAATGCATCTACTCTGGCAATAAAATGACTTTCATGCGGATTAAATGCAAACACACGGCGTCCTTGCCATTCATTGTCCACCCCCGGGCCAAGCATGGTCACCTGTCCGACGCAGGCATAACCGTATTTGAATGGGTAGCGAAAATTACCGCGCAGGCTGCCGATGTTGGCATCCAGTTCCATGTTCTCCGGCGCCAGACCTTGAAAAACGAGCGATTCAGTGCCGGAGCTCACTGCGCTAAGCATAGTTTGTACCAGCACCTCGCCCACATCCGGTGGCGCCAACATTTCAGAGCGGATCGTCACCTGACCTGGCGCGGTGAAATAAATCGATTGCCCGGAAATCATAGCGATACTCTCCCTGAAACAACCAGATCCGGCCCGCACTGCTGATATTCCGGATCGATGAGATGCGGCATGTCACGCTGTGATCCCACTTCACGGTCGAGCGCCGGCAGCCCACCTGCCCAGCGCGGTGAAATCGTGATGACAGCCCAGTCCGCCAGACCCGCCTGCAGAAATGATGAAATGACCCGAGACCCACCTTCGACCATTATTGACGCAATTCCGAGGCTTTTTAAGCATTCGAGCATCTGGGGCAGGGACAAACACCCATCTGGCTCCTGTTCTACCCGCAGCAGGTGCGCTCCGGCTGCCATCAAAGCCGCGCCCTGGTCTTGTCCGGCAGCATTTGAACAAACGATCCAGGGATGCAGGTCAGAACGCCGGATAAGCCGGCTGCCTAGCGGAGTGCGCAGGCGTGAATCTAAAATGATGGGCTGCGGATCTTTTCCCTCCACCAGACGCACATTCAATAATGGATCATCAGCCAGAACCGTGCCTATCCCAACCAAAATGGCATCATGCCAGGCGCGCAGACGATGGGTCATTTGCATGGTTTCGGGCGAACTGATTTCGAGGGGCTTGCCAGGCTCAGCCGCGATGCAGCCGTCCAGCGTTTGGGCATAGCTCAACGTTACCCAAGGCCAGGGACGCATGCGGGTCTCAGTTTTGGCCGCATCGAGCCGTGCAAAGGTCGTGGCGGTATCAATGATGTCCATGACCATTGGAAGATAGCGGTTCAACTGAAAAGAACAAGTTGGCATCCAGCAAGTGGTTCATCCGCCGCGCCTTGGTGAGCAGATAAGCAGCATTATCTTCGGTCACGGTTGCCACCAGCGGAACGCGCCCCGTCACCCGCACGCCAAGCGATTCGAGCCCGCTAATCTTGTCCGGGTTATTGGTCAGCAGGAACACCGACTGGATCCCTAAATCCTGCAGGATGGCTGCTGCCATACTGTATTCGCGTTCGTCCTCAGAATGTCCCAGCGCCAGATTAGCCTCGACAGTGTCATAACCGCTATCCTGCAGATTGTAAGCGCGCAGTTTTTCCAGCAGGCCAATTCCACGACCTTCCTGACGCAAGTAAACGATCACACCCATTGGCTGCCCGGCGACATAGTCCATCGCCAACTGAAGCTGCTCGCCACAGTCGCAGCGCCGTGAGCCAAGTACATCGCCGGTGAAACATTCTGAATGGATGCGCACCGGTACATGTTCTTGTTGATCGACGCGCCCATGGACCAATGCCAGATGTTCTTTATCGTCTCGATTATTGGCATACAGGCACAATTGAAATTCACCCGCGTCGGTGGGAATACGCGCCTGGACAATGCGTTTGATTTTTAGTGTTTCGACCATGAATAATCCTTTTTGCACCCGATCAGCATAGCGATGATGGCGTCACAACGCTTAAGGGCGTTGAAAAAGAAGCAAAACGATTAACAGCACTTCGATAGCGGCAGTAAAAATACCCAGCGGGGTCGTTTCCCCGATAGCCAGCCATAAGATCAAAGTCAAAGCGGTATAACCGATCAAGGTAAAGCGTACCAACCGCTTGCGGTCTCGCAGAAAAGGGATGGGTAACTGCAAGAAATAAGCAGCGGTCAAACCAAGGTAGCCCAGACCGTTGAGAATGAAGATCACGTCCGGGAATAAGAGCGACAAGTGAATGCCAGCAGCAATCAGCGCCAGAAGAATGATCACTGCTTGCATCACACCAATCCGAATCCGGGTTGTTTCCATTGTTTCCTCCTTATTCCTCAAGACCAATGATGTTTTTTTCAAAAGAGTTGATCGCTGATTCAGTTCCGGCTGACGGCTCTTCATGCGTGTTCAGTCTCCGGAGTTCGTTGCCTGCCAGGAACAGGCCAAGCAATCCAAAAACAAAATCGCGGACGCGCATAACCAGACTGGCGCTCAGCCCAACAGCGGCAGCCGCGCCAAAGGAACTGAAGGCCAGTACCTGGCCTGCCTCCAATGCACCCAGGCCGCCCGGCATGGGGGTCAAGAAAGCCAGTTGTGAAGCAAGAAACGCCGTCATAAGCTGTACCAGGTTAATAGACTGGCCAAGAAAGCGCAGCATCAGCGCGTATTCTGCGAACATGGCCAGCCAACCGCCAGCCGAGATCGCTGTGACTGTCAAAACCACTGCCGGTCTGGTGCGCAATAAAGTGGAAATTTGCTCCTCAGATTGAGCGATTAGTTTCGCTGCGCGCTGCAACCAGACTGGTAATGTAGAGTGAGTCATCAACGCGGTGATCGGGAATTTCCCGCGGCTCAACGCCACTAAATGCAGCAGCGGCAGGACTAACAAAGCAGAGGTTATAACCCACCAATAGCCGCCCGGCCAATTACCAGCCGCGCCGCCGGCAAGGATCAACAAACTGCCAACCATCAAAAAAGTGAAATTAGTCAACAGTTCGAAGACTTTATCCAGAAACACACTGGAAACTGCGGCCGGCAGATTGACAGGCTGATGCCGGGAAACCAAAAGCACCTGCAATGGTTCACCGCCGACTTGAGGACCGACAGTAAAATAAGAGACGCCAAAACCAATCAGGTGGTAACCCACGGCACGGAAAAAAGGGATACGCCCGCCCATTACCCGCAGGATAAACCACCAGCGCAGGCTGAAAATAGCCAGCACCCCGACGTTCACTGCAGCCAGCGCCAGCAGTTGCCAGCCGCGCAAAGATGCAAGGGTATCCACGAGTTGTTGAAGCGAAATTTCACGCAGCGCCCACCACAAGGCAGGAATGACCAGCAGCCAGAAGAGCCAGGCCAAACGGAATTTCACAGAACCTGGACGCGCCCGGCTTACAATGCCCGGGTCGTTTGGCAGCTTCGAAGCGCGCTCCTCTTCTTCTGATCGTTCGTGCGTTTGTCTCATAGTTTAATTGTACCAATCAGGTAAACATTGTCAAAGTTTAATAGGATTTACGCGGTTTTCTTCACACCGGATTTATCGATTAATGCAAAAACAGGCCTCATCCAGTCAGGAGAGGCCTGTTTGCAGTCAAATGTAGATCAGCGAGCGACTTCCACGCCGACGGTCAACTGCTCGCCGTCGAATTCAGCCTCGCTGACTGCTGCACTTTCCGGCGGCGCCGATGCAACCAGGTCAACGGTCAGGGTTTCCGCCATGATGTAATCCTTGAAGTCGGCTACGGCTTCTGTCAGACCTGGAGTAGCCTGATAGTACAACCGTATACGATCGGAGATTTGCAGATCGGCCGTTTTGCGCAAATCCTGCACGCGGCGCACGAACTCGCGCGCCAGACCCTCGCGCGCCAACGCCGGGGTCAGTTCGGTGACCAACGCCGCCAGATAAGCGCCTTCGGATGCAACCGCGTAGCCTTCGCGCGCCTGCACGCGCACTTCGACCTCTTCCGGTAAAACGGTAACCGTTTCGCCATCCACCTGCAGCTCAACCGGTTGGCCGGCGAGCAGGCGGCGTACAGCCGGTTCGGGATCGATCGCCAGCAGGGTTTTACGGATGGCAGGGAAGCGGCTGCCATACTTTTGGCCCAACTGCTTGGGTAAAGGATTCAGACTGTAAGCTACCGCTTCACCTGCGGTATCCAATGCCCGCACGTGTTTGACATTCAGTTCATCTTCCAAAAGATCGGCATAGGCTTGCACCACGCGGGCTTCTTCAGCGTTGCCTACCGAGAAGGCCGCTTCTGCCAGCGGCTGGCGCACCTTGCGATTGGCCTTGTTGCGCGCAGCATGGCCGACGGATGCCAGTTTCATCACCAGCGCCATGTCGCGGTTGAGTTTGTCATCCACCAGCGCGACATCAAAGGCGGGCCAGGCTGCCAGATGCACCGATTCAGGCGCACTCGGGTTCATTTGCACCACCAGGTTCTGGTATAGCTCCTCCGCCATGAACGGCATACTGGGCGCCAGCAGCTTACTAACCGTCACCAGCGCTTCGTAGAGCGTAGCATAGGCGGCCTGTTTGTCTCCGTCCGATTCGGACTTCCAGAAACGGCGGCGCGAGCGACGCAGGTACCAGTTGGACAGTTGATCGACAAAGACTTCGATCGGGCGGGTGGCGCCCAGCACATCATAGTTTTCCATCGCGGTTGTCACATCGCGCACCAACGCATGTAGCGTGGAACGCAGCCACTGGTCAAGGTCGCTGTACTGCGGCTGCTGCCCTTCACCGGGTTGCCAGCCATCCAGGTTGGCATAAGTGACAAAGAAAGAATAGGTATTCCACAGGGTCAACGTAAAGTTGCGCAGAACCTCACTCACCAGGTCACTGGAAAAACGGCGCTCCTGTCCCGGAGGGCCAGCGGTGTAGAGATACCAGCGCATGGCATCCGCGCCATTTGTATTCAAAACTTGCCACGGATCGGCAACATTGCCGCGCGACTTGGACATCTTCTGTGCGTTGCCATCCAGGATCAACCCCAGGCAGACCACATTCTTGAAACTGACCTGGTCATTGAGCAGGGTGCTGATGGCATGCAAAGAATAGAACCAGCCGCGAGTTTGATCGACCGCTTCGCAGATGTAATCCGCCGGGTACTGCTGGTGAAACTGCTCGACATTTTCGAACGGGTAATGCCACTGGGCATAAGGCATCGAGCCGGAGTCGAACCAGACATCAATCAATTCGGGGACGCGTTTCATTTTGCCGTTGCATTCCGGGCAGCTCAACGTGACTTCATCGACGTACGGCCGGTGCAGATCGAGCCCGGTCAGGTCGCGCCCCGCCAATGTGGACAGTTCAGCTACCGAACCGATGGCATGCTGGTGTCGGCAGTCAACGCATTCCCAGACCGGCAAGGGCGTGCCCCAGTACCGTTCGCGCCCAAGCGCCCAATCGACGTTGTTGGCCAGCCAGTTGCCAAATCGCCCGGTTTTGATGTGTCCGGGATACCAGTTGATGGTATTGTTGAGTTCCACCATGCGGTCTTTGAACTGACTGGTACGGATGTACCAGGTTGGCCGGGCATAATACAGCAGCGGCGTACCACAGCGCCAGCAGAACGGATAGGTGTGGGTATAGTCCTCGCTGCGGAAAAGCAGGCCGCGTGTGTGCAGTTCATCGATGATCAACGGATCAGCTTTTTTAACGAAAATACCCGCCCATGGCCGGACGGCCGGGATGAACGTTCCGTCATCTGCCACCGTCATCAGCAGCGGCAGATCGTGTTCCAGCCCAACCGCCATGTCCTCGGCGCCAAACGCCGGGGCGATATGCACAAACCCGGTGCCATCTTCCGTAGTCACATAATCGGCTAAAACCACATAGTACGCCTGCTTTTGAACCGGCAGGAAGGTGTACAACGGTTGATAGCGTTTGCCTTTGAGGGCCTTGCCTTTCAGCCGATTGACCACTTTAACTGCTTCACCGTGGAAGACTTTTTCTACCAGGGCTTCCGCCAGGATCAGCCTTTCCATGCCGCCCTCCGGCAAAGGATGTTCGACCACCACATAGTCAACCTCTGGGTGAGCCGCAACGGCAACATTGCCGGGCAGCGTCCAGGGCGTTGTCGTCCAGACTAATATGGAGGTACCGGGTTCATCCACCAGCGGCAAACGCACAAAGACGGACGGATCCACCGTTTCTTCGTAGCCCTGCGCCACTTCGTGATCCGAAAGCGGCGTCCCGCAGCGCGGACAGTACGGCACGACCTTGAACCCCTGGTAGAGCAGGTCCTTCTCCCAGAAGTTTTTCAAAATCGACCAGACCGATTCGATATATTCGTTCTTGAACGTGATGTAAGCTGTTTCCAGGTCAACCCAATAACCGATACGGTCGGTCAATCGTTCCCATTCCTGGATGTAGGCAAACGCCGACTCGCGGCACAGCGCATTGAATTTATCGATACCGTAGGCATCGATATCCTGTTTGACTTTAAAACCCAGCTTTTTCTCGACCTCGATCTCAACCGGCAGTCCGTGGGTATCCCACCCACCGCGGCGGCTGACATGGAAGCCCTGCATGGTCTTATACCGCGGGAAGATGTCCTTGAAGACCCGCGCCAGGACATGGTGCACCCCGGGTTTGCCATTAGCGGTTGGAGGACCTTCATAAAAGATATACTCTGGGCCGCCTTTACGCTGATCCATGGTCTTGTGGAAGACGTCATGTGATTTCCAAAACCGCTGAACCGCTTCTTCTACCAGGGTGACGTTGAATTTAGGTGAAACAGGTCGGAACATGCAGACTCCTATAAAAGGGTTGTCGTAACCAGTTATTAATATCAAAACCCCTTCGTCCACCAGGGACGAGAGGGGTTCTCGCGGTACCACCCTGTTTCCTGCCAGTCGGCAGGCTCTTTGTCAGGTACTCCCCAACCAAGCAGTTATACCTGCGCCGAAAATAACGGTCGGCAGCACCGGCTCCCCTAATGACGAGGGCCTACCTCGCGTTCAGCTCGCAGCTCCGGAAGGATTTTCCGTTCCAGTTTTTGCCCCGGCTCACACCAAACCCGGGTTCGCTGCCAAACAACCAGAACGTACTCTTTTCCATCATCGCTTTTTAAAGTTATGCCGATATTACCATTAATGACCCCAAAAGGCAACGAGTGGATGTAATTCGTAGAGGCAGCTCGGTTTGGGCAGCTCGGTTTGGGCGTCTCGGTAGAGGCGTCTCGCGAGCCGCCCCTACTAATTTCGTATCACACAAATAACTAGATGAATGATTTTGGAGTTTACTCGCCCACCACGTCATAAAACAACGGCAGGCGTGAGCACGGCTGGTCGCTCCAGGTGTGGGCCGCCAGCAGGCGTTCTTTGGCCTGCAACAGTTTCTCCTTGCTGTTAGCATGGATGGTAAACAGCGGATCGCCAATTCCGACTCGGTCGCCCACTTTGTGATGAATAATAAACCCAACTGCCGGGTCGATCGGATCCCCTTTACGGACGCGGCCAGCCCCCAGATCAACCGACGCCTCGCCAATCTCCCGAGCATTGATCCCTTGCAGCCAGCCGTACCTTGGTGCGCCGACCACTTCGACCAGTGGCGCAGAGGGTAATAGGCGCGGGTCATCAACCTGCTTCACATCACCGCCCTGGATTTCCACCAACCGGCGGAATTTCTGCCAGGCCCGCCCATCTTTCAAAACCGATTCTGCCAGGTAACGCGCTTCATCCAGGGAGGCAGCCTTGCCTCCCAGCAACAACATTTGACCGGCAACCTCCATGCAGTGCTCATGAAAATCTCGCGGGCCGTGCAAATGCAGCGTGTCGATTGCCTCGCGCACTTCCAAAGCATTACCTACCGCATGGCCGAGCGGCTGATTCATGTCAGAGAGCAGGCAAACTGCCCGCCGCCCGCTTAACCGGGCGATATCGACCATGATATGCGCCAGTTCCCGCCCCCCTTCCAGCGTTTCCATGAACGCGCCGTTGCCCACTTTTACGTCCAATACCATCGCCTGGGCGCCCCCGGCGATTTTCTTGCTCATAATCGAGGAAGCGATCAATGGCATGGAAGGAACGGTTCCGGTCACATCACGCAGCGCATACAGTTTGCCGTCTGCTGGCGCAAGGTCGGCGCTTTGACCGGTGAGCACCAGTCCTTCGGTGCGCAGTTGTTCGATAAATTCTTCCGTGCTCAGGTCAGTGCGGTACCCGCTGATGGATTCCATTTTGTCCAGTGTGCCGCCGCTAAACCCCAGACCGCGCCCGGACATTTTCCCAACGGGCAGGCCGCAAGCAGCCACAGTCGGTTCGACAACCAGAGTGGTCTTATCCCCTACCCCGCCGGTCGAATGCTTGTCCACCGCCAGCGTCACCACGCCGTTCAGGTCGATCATCTCCCCTGAATGCGCCATCGCCAGGGTCAGGTCGGTGGTTTCCTCCCGGGTCATCCCATTGAGGGTGACCGCCATCGCCCAGGCAGCTGCCTGGTAATCCGGGATTTCCCCGCAGGTATAACTCTGCACAAAGAATTCGATTTCATCATGCGAAAGGGCCTTTTTATCGCGCTTGTTGATGATGATATCCACTGCTTTCATGATCGAAACCTCCGGTGGAAGACCTTCCCGATGGAAATACAAAGGCATTGCGCAGGGGCTTCCCGGACAATGCCTTTGTCATTTACAGATTTACTGGGCTTGTTTTTTGGGAACGATGGTAACCTTGCGATTCGGTTCCTCGCCAATGCTCTCGGTAGTGACGTCCGGGTGTTCGCGCAGTTCCAGGTGGATGATGCGCCGTTCATTGGCAGGCATAGGTTCGAGCGCCATGCGCCGGCCGGTATGGTTGACTTGTTCAGCCATGCGACGAGCCAGGACACGCAACTGGCGTTCGCGGCGGGCGCGGTAGCCCTGCACATCGATCAACAGCGGTACCCATTGGCCGGCTTCCTTCGACACAATCAGGCTGCTGATGTACTGCAACGCATTCAATGTTTCTGAACGGCGGCCGATGAGGATGGAAAGATCATCTCCCTGGACTTCCACCAGGATCAAATTCTGGTCATTCTCATCTGCCGGCGGCACAATTTGCGCTTTCAGGCGGGCGCGAACGCGCATCTTCTCGAGAAGCTCACCCACCACCTGTTCGGCGATCTTCAGCACCGGTTCCAGATCGCCCGCTTCGACCGTTGGAACGGGTTCTTTCTTCACAGGTGCTTCTACAACGCGGGCAGCCGGTTTTTGGCGGGCCGCCGGTTTGCGCGGAGCGGGCTGCGCTTCAACCTCTTTACTGCCGGACAGGTCTTTGATCTTCAACCGGACACGCGCCAAACGCGTGCCAAGTCCGAGGAAACCCTTGCTTCCCTGGTCGAGCACTTCAACCTCTACAGCATCCTCCGGTAAACCAAGCTGGCGAATACCTTTGGCAACTGCCTCTTCGATGGATGGTGCAATGATTTCCAATGTTGTTTTTTCTTGACTCATCTCAGCCTCAATGATTGCTTCCTACTGCATTCTAAGGGTGAGAGGCTTGTTCAGCCTTCACCGGTTTTTATTTTTTCCCCTTGCCGGCTTTTTCGTCCTTTTTCTTCAAGAACGGAAAAACATTTGCCCAGTTCACTTTGCCGAGCATGGCATACTGCCCGATACCCACGAGGTTCGAAGCTACAAAGTACAGCGCCAGGCCTGAAGCCAGGGTGTAAGCCAGATAGCCCATGAACAAAGGCATGTACAGGTTCATCATGCTGCCCATGGCAGCCGTCTGATCTTTCGGGTTTGGATTGGCAGGCTGCGTTAACTTGCCCTGGATGTAAGTAGTCAACACGACGACGACCACCATCACCGGGATGCCAAACTCGAGACCAGGGATGTTCAAACGTTCCGGTTGCGAGAGGTCCATCCACAGAAAGCGGTTATTGAGCGGGATGAGTGTTTCGACCTTCAGCAGGGCGGGGTAAATATGCCGGATGAGGTTCAGCAGGTCAATTGGCGTGGTAGCCATGCCATAAATGACTGCCTGGTACAAACCAAAGATGATCGGCAGCTGTATCAGGGTCGGAAGGCAGGACGAAAAGGGGCTAACGCCTAGTTCTTTGTAGAGCGCCATCTGCTCCTGGGCTAACTTTTCTTTATCGCCTTTATATTTCTCCTGAATTTTCAGCCACTTCTCATTTTTTTGCAGATCTTGCATGGCTTGCGCGCCTTTGATTTGTTTTACCATCAACGGGTGCGTTACCAGGCGTATCAGAAGGGTGAACAGGATAATCGCTACGCCGAAGTTCTGCCCGACCAGGTTATAGATGAACAGCAGCGTATTGATAAACGGGGTGATGATTAATGAATCCCAGATATTCACGGTTCGCTCCTACTTCGGCGGGATGAAAGTCCAAACGTCCTGACCGGTGGCAGTGGTTACCAGTTTGAGCGGGCTGTCGCCCAGCGCAATGCCGATCAGCAGTTTGTCTTCGAATTGAACGGGGCCATTGTACAATTTGCCTTCGATCGTTTTGGACCACAACCGTTCGCCTGTAAAACTCAAGGCAACAAGGTTGCCATTTTCTGTCGCAAATACAACCGACTCTTCGGTCACAGTGGGGCGCCCGGTTACTGGCTCCGTCAGCGACTGCGTCCAGATATCGGCGCCGTCTGTGCGGGAGACGCCGTAAGCTTTGCCGCTCAGATCGCCAAAAAACAGCGTATCTTCATGGATGGCAGGCTGGCTCCACAGACTTTCTGTAAATTTGCGCCGCCAGAGGATTTCGCCATCCTCCGTGTTGACCGCAATCAGCTCACGCGCCAGGGTGGCGACGTATAACATACCGTCAGCGCTTAAGGTGGGGGAGTAAATCACAGCTCCACCCAAATCCTTCGACCATTTCAGCTCACCGGTTGCCATATCGATTGCATAAATGGTTTTGTCCATCGATGCCTGGTATACCGTGTCGCCGTTGCCGACCGGTTGTGACCAGAGGGCGCGAGTGGCCGTGAATTTCCATTTAAGGTTGCCGTTCAGGTCAAGGGCATATAAAGAGCCGTCGCCGTTGGGAGCAAAAATGGTGTCGTTAGCGACCAGCGGGCTGGCAATCCAGGGGCCGTTCGCCTGAAACGACCAGTTTTCAGTGCCCGATGTCGGATTTAGCGAATGCAGGATTTTCTGATAGTCCCCGGCAATCAATTGGTTTTCCACCAAAACTGGCGCCGCGAAGTACATTGTCCGGCTTGCTTTTTCCGGGTAGCGCCAGATCATGGAACCGTCCGTTGCGCGAATGGCAAAAACATGCGCCAAATTGGCAACATAAAATGTATCCCCGTTGGTGGAGATCCCTGGCCAACTGCTCCCGGAAAGTCCGGCTGAGCAAGACGTGAGCAAAACGGTTGCCAGGATCAGGGTAAAGATGAGGGTTGTTTTTCTCTTGTTCATTCCGTGTGATTGTTATGCAAAAGGTTGAATCCCGGAACCCGATTCATTCAGCGGATCAAGGTACCGGGTCATAACCGCCTGGATTCCAGGGGTTGCAGCGCAAGACGCGCCAGGTGGCCATAACCACGCCGTGCCAGGCGCCATGTTTATAGATCGCCTGGTAGCCGTAGTGAGAGCACGAAGGGTAAAAGCGGCAGGTATTGGCTGGCAGCGAAGGGGAAACTGTTTTTTGATAAAGACGAATTAACCCCAGCAAAGGCCAGCGTAACAGAGTTTGCAGATTAAACGGCAAATCCCGCAAACGCGGCTCAGTGGAGTAATCGTGCTCGATCATTCAATTCAGCGCTTTCTCGCTGGAGCAGCCCTGCCCTTTGCAGGACCGAGCGCACACCAATCGAAATTTGGTCGAAATCAGCATCCCGGATGGGTCCGCGAGCCAAAAAAATTAAATCCCAGCCAGATGCCAGAGATGGCAACAACTGGTCGATGCTGGCGCGCAGCTGGCGTTTGGCGCGGTTGCGGACCACTGCTGTCCCAACCACTTTTCCGGCTGAAACCCCAATCCGAAGCATTCCATCGGCATTGGGTAATGCAACCAATACGACCAACGGGTGCGGAAAGGATTTCCCATTTCGCCGCACCCGCGAAAAGTCGGTAGCTTGCCTTAGCCGAAATGCGCGTTTCACCCATATACCTGTCCGTTTAGTTGTCCCTCCAGTAATGCAGATGGACCAAGACAGGTGTGCCGTTTACCAGCGTACGTTTTTCTTGACGTGGTTGTTTTTCGACACCGTCAGCCGGACACGCCCGCGTAAGCGGCGGCGCTTCAGCACTTCGCGACCATCGGCGGTCGCCATACGGGCGCGGAAACCATGAACCCGAACACGGCGGCGGATTTTGGGTTGATAAGTCCGTTTGGTACTCATTAAACGATCCTTTCAAAAGGAGGTTATGGCACCACTGTGTTCTGCGCAAATCGCCAAACATGGATTGAACTATGTTGTTTAGCCATTTCCGCAACCCACAATGCCATCATGCCATTTGACAAGCTGAAATTATACCTTAGCTTTGCTCAACGGTCAAAGAATTTTCCAGAAATAATTGTCATTGCAATGGAACGCAGCACCAGAAGCAATCTACGACCACCCATTGGGTTTTCTATATTCCAAAACCAGTACAGAGAGGCTATATGAAATGAATAAAATGTTATTTATTCCACCATATTTACGTGACGGGATCGAACCCACACCCACCAGGAAGATGCTGTTCTGTGAGAAATCAATTGTTTACCAAGGTATACTAATTGCCAAGTTATCAATGTGATTCTGCCCCTCACCCCCCTGCCCCCGCTCCCAGTTCGTTTAGATATTCCCAGATGACAAACTTTTCTGGGAGCGGGGATTTACTGAATTTCGAGGTTTTGCGCCGCCATGGCGGCGCAAAACCTCGATTAAGAATTTGCCCGCCCCAAGATTGGGGCGGGTTGGGAGGGGTTGATAACCTACTGATCATGAGGGGGATTCGATTATACCGAGATATAAAAGGCTAGTTTCCAGACCCACCTCCTTTTGAGACAACCCCGTTTCATGCGTCCCCTGGCGGGATCGCGATCATCTTGCAAAAGATGTCAGATTCGCTATGTCAACTTTACGATAGCGAAGGTGAATGACCAGTGTCTTTAGCGACCGTTGGGCTTGCGCACCCCGGTGAAAAATTTTGCCAGCTGATGCGCTCCTTCGACGTCGGTGACAGCCAGAACTTCATCGCCGGCCTCGAATACTGTCGCGCCGCGCGGGACAACCACCTCGCCGCTGCGGATGATAGCAGCAATGACGCATTGATCTGGCAGAGCGATATCTTTTATTTGCTGGCCAATTGCCGGGGCGCCTTCCGGAATTTTCTCCTCGACCAGCGAGTAATTCCCACGCCGCAGTTTGAGCAAAGTCATCATATCGCCCATCGACATTTCTTCTTCAATGACCGAAGCCATGATGGAAGCCTGATTGACGGCCACATCCACATTGAAGGTGTCATCAAAAAGCCAGGCATTGCGCGGATTATTGATGCGAGCGATGGTACGCGGGATTTTGAATTTTTTTCGAGCCAGAAAGCAGATGATCAAATTAGCTTCGTCCTCAGTGGTGCAGGCAGCCAGAACATCCGCATTGGCGGCGCCCGCGCCTTCCAGGACAGTAGGATCAATCGGGTTGCCCTCATAAATGACTTCTGTCGGCAATTCCCGATGGATATGCTCAAGAACCGTTTGGCGGTCATCGATCAACCGGACCTGGTGATTCTCTGCGATTAAAATTCGCGCCAATTGCGCGCCCGTGCGCCCGCCGCCAGCGATGATCACATACATATCAAGCCTCCTCTTTGCCTTCCAGCCTGGCGCGCAGGCGGTTGATTCCTTCAAAAGTCGCGCTGAAATGAACCACATCCTCTACGGCTAATACCATTTGAGCATCTGGCAATTCAGCTTTTCCAGCGCGGGTCAACGCAATCGGGACGCACTCCTGGCCTTTTAAGAGCTCGCCAAGCGTTTTTCCGTCAAACGCCTGCGGAATCTTGAACTCGTAAATTTCGACCTCGCCGTTCCCAGCGGAAAAAACGGAATAAAAATCAGAGTCGTATAACAGTTCTTCCACGCGCTGGGCACCCCAACTGGTCGAGGAGATAACCTGCAGTCCCAGGTCTTCGTACAGGGAGCGCATCGTGGGGTCATAGTTGCGGGCAACCACATTGGCCACATTATATTTTTGACGGGCAACTCGCGCCACAACGGCATTAATTGCATCCGAATCGGTCACTGCTGCCAACCCGTCCGCCGTTTCGATACCTGCCCGGACGAGCACATCCTGCTGTAATCCATTACCTTCATGGATGCGCCCAATAAAATCAGACGGCAGTTTATTGAAGGCAGTCTCTTGAGTATCAATAACTGCAACGCTGTTGCCGGCCTTGGATAAACGATAGGCCAGATCCGCGCCCAACCTGCCGCACCCTACAACAAGAATTTTCATGTTCGATCCTTCTATCAATCCTGGTTCCTAGTCCACCTGGTACGGGACGTTGGTGATGATAATGTCCTTCCGAAAATGGAGCGCAGCGCTCAGCGTCGCGGCGGTTTTAGTGTGCAGTATGTTTGACCACCAGTGGCGCGGAACAAATTCGGGCACAACGATAGTGATGACTTCCTTGGGTTGTTTAAGGTTGTCAATTTCGTCGATATATTCCAGCAACGGCTCGATAAAAGTGCGGTATTGCGATTCAAGGATCACCAACCGGTGACCATCGCCCCAGGTTTCCCACTTTTGTTGCAGCCGGACGGTTTCCTCCGGGTCGATAGAAACATGCACCGCAGTGATGTCATCGCTCAAGGTCCGCGCGTAGCGCAAAGCTGCCAGCGTCCCACGGTGAACGCCGCTGAGCGGCAGGATCACTCTTTGCCGGCTTACCTGCGGCGGGGTACCCTGATTTTCGAGCGACAGATCGCTTGCCAGATTGCTGTAATGGCGGCGAATTCCGGAAAATAAAATGACCAGCAACGGGATAATGATGATGACCAGCCAAGCGCCCTGAGCAAACTTGGTGACGGCAAAAACCAGCATGACTATACCGGTCAACACAGCGCCAATGCCATTAATGATCATTTTAAATTGCCAACCATTTTCATACCTTAAGGTCGATCCCCGCTCTTTGAGTTCCGCTCCCGCTTTCAAGCTCCCGATTTTCTTCCAGCGCCGCGCCATGCCAAACTGCGACAGGGTGAAAGAGAGGAATACACCAATCGCATACAGGGGAATCAAGCGCGTAACGCTGGCATTGAAAGCCAGTATCAATACGGCAGCAATGATTGCCAGCAGAACAATGCCGTTGGAATAAACCAGCCGGCTGCCGCGGTAGGCCAGTTGACGCGGCATGAAACCATCGAGTGCAACGATCGCGCTCAGCCGCGGGAACCCTGCGAACGAGGTATTGGCGGCCAATATCAAAATGATCATGGTGGAAACCACGGTTGCCAGGTAGAGCAAGCCGCGGTTACCGTAGGCAGTGCGGACGATCTGCGAGATGACCGTCTCCGCTTCCGAAGGAACCGCGTGAATTTGGGAGGTCAGAAACGAAATCCCGAGGGTCATCGCCGCCAGAATAATCGACATGATGATCAATGTGATGCCGGCATTCTTGGAGCGCGGTTCTTTGAATGCTGGAATGCCATTTGAAACAGCTTCGACTCCCGTTAGCGCAGAGGTGCCGGATGAAAAAGCGCGCAACAGTAAAAATGCGATCGCGCCCTGGGTAACGTGCACAGTTTCCAATAAGGGCGGATCGACCACCGTGCCAAGGCTGCCGCTTAAATATTTGAATAAGCCAACCCCAAGCGCCAACAGGGTCGCCACAATAAAGAAATAAGTCGGGATGGCTATGGCATTGCCGGATTCCCTCACGCCGCGCAAGTTCACCAGCATGATGAATACCACCATGGAAATCGCCAGCCAGACGCGATAATCCAACAAAGACGGCACCGCTGAAACCAGGTTGGCTACTCCAGATGAAATAGAAACCGCAACCGTCAGGATGTAATCGGTCAGCAGCGCGGCTGCAGCAATTTTGGCGGGTAGTTCTCCCAAATTATCCCGGGAAACGATATATGAACCGCCTCCATTGGGGTAGGCATGGATGGTTTGTTCATAAGAAATGACAACGATTGCCAGCAGGACGATAATGGCGAGCGACAGTGGGAAAACATACTGATAGGCTCCGGAACCCAACGCAGCCAGGATCACCAACATTTCCTGCGTGCCGTACGCGGATGATGACAGCGCATCCGAAGCAAAAACGGCCAGGCCAATCATGATCCCGATGGTCTGATGTGGCGCATCGGCTGTCGGCAAAGGTCTCCCGATTAACCAGGTCCGCCAGGATGCTTTGGGCTTAAATTGGGTGTCCCGATGGAGAACCGTTGTGCCGCTCTTATCTTCAATGTTCATATATTATTGGCCGTTTCTACCTTGACCGAAAATGGACGACAAAGGGAGGGATTATAATGACAATTTAATCCGACGTCAATTATAATATTAAGGGTTTCTGGTTTCGCATGCCATTGTCACGCTTTCCAAGCCGGGTCATGTATGCGCGTGTTTGGAACCAACATCGGGGTTATCAAGCTTCCATTCGAAACCAGACCAGGTGCCGTCCATTATTAATGCTGGCATATGAAATCATTATGACACGAATCCCGTGCAGGCGGGTGCGTAAACCGCACACATTCGTCTGTTAAATGGGTTAACAAAGGCCAGTGCCCGGCTGACCTTAATCACAGCAAGTCAGATCCTTCGTGACCGACACGCTTCATGACGAAACCACTCACCCAAGATAAAGCTATTGCCAGCCTTCGAAAGTACTGGCTCTATGGGCTTGGGATTTTGAGCGGGGTAGCACTGCCCGTCATTTCGACGTTGGTTGAAATTTCGATCAGCGGCTATCCGTTAAACCTGCTCAGTCTTCTTCGGATACAAATTCAAAATCAACTGCTTTGGATTATTGATCTGGCAGCATCGGTATTTATAATCTTTATGGTTGGCGGCATCCTGCGCGAGAATGCTCATCAACAGCGGAGCGAGGAACTCCAGAATCAACTGGCGCTGCGCATTTCGGACCTTTACAACCTTAAAGAAATTTCGCAACGCGAAATTCACGTCCGCCACCGCACTGAAGCCAAAATTACACGCGCCAAACGGGAATGGGAAGCCACTTTTGACGCCATATCCGATTTGATTATCCTGGTGGATGCTTCCGGAAAAATCATCCGTTGCAACCAGGCAACCATTCAAAAATTGGAAACGACTTACCAGGATATCCTTGGCCGAGTGATCGAAGAAGTGTTCCCGGGAGTGGTCGAGCCTATTCAGAAGCGGGTTATTAATCAAAACCAGGTCATTCCGATGCCCTCGCAATTTGGCTGGTTTGAAGTGAGCGGCTTTCCTTTTCCCCTTGCAGGCGAACAGCAGGGCACGATCTATATTTTCCATGACATCAACCAGCGAAAACGCGACGAAGCTGAAATCCAGCGCCAGAAGCAATATTTCGAGGCAATTTTCCAGAACAGTCCGGTCGCCATTGTCACGTTGGACCTGAAGGGCGGTATTGTCACCTGCAACCCGGCCTTCGAGCGATTATTTGGCTACTCGCCGGTAGAAGCAGCCGGCCGAAAATTAGACAATTTAATTACGCCGCCTGAATTCCAGGATAATACGCAGGAATACACCCGGCGCATCCGCCGCCGCAATGTCCAGTATCAGACCGGCCAACGGGTGACCCGCATGGGTAAGACGATTGAGGTGGAAATTTATAACGTCCCCGTTGTTGTCAACAATGAACAGTTAGGCACTCTCGTTCTTTTCCACAATATTACCGAACTGGTGCAGGCGCGGCGCAAAGCCGAAGAAGCCGACCTGGCAAAGAGCGAATACCTGGCGAATATCTCGCATGAAATTCGCACCCCGCTCAACGGTCTGATCGGCATGTTGAATCTGGCATTGGATACCGAGTTGTCATCCGGTCAGGCTGAATACCTCAAAACCGCCTCCGACCAGGCAGAGGCATTGTTGGGCTTGCTCAATGATGTTCTCGACCTGTCCAAGATCGAAGCCCGGCGCATGACGCTGGAAGAAACGACTTTTGATTTACGGACAGTCATGGAAAACGTCGCCCTGACCATGGCGAAGCGCGCCAGCGATAAAGGTCTGGAATTGGTTTGCATTGTTCCACCCGCTGTTCCAACCGCTTTACGCGGCGACCCCAACCGGCTGCGGCAGGTGTTGACCAACCTGGTTGTAAATGCGGTCAAATTTACGGACAAGGGTGAAGTTGTTCTCGGGGTTCATCAAGAATCGCAAACCGGTTCGAAAGTTACGCTCGGATTCTCAGTTCAGGATACCGGCATTGGTATCCCGGCTGAACGCCAGGCTGCCATTTTTGACCGCTTTGCGCAGGCATCTGATTCAACCTCGCGCAAATATGGCGGAACAGGTCTGGGTTTATCCATTTCTGCCCAACTGGTTGAACTAATGGGCGGGAAGATTTCCCTCAAGAGCGAGCCCAATCAAGGCAGCATCTTTTCTTTCGATGCCATTTTCGATCAGATGGGTGAAAATGAACCCATCCCTGCTGATTTAAAACGTCGAGCGAAAGATTTGCGCGTGCTGATCGCCGATTCGAATAGTAACAGCCGATCCAACTTAACCTTATTACTGGAGGGGATGGGCTGCAAAGCCATTGGCGCAGGCACTGCTGCTGCCATGCTGACCCGGTTGGAAAAAGCCGATAACGCCGGCAAGGGTTATCAGCTATTAATTCTAGATAACCGCCTTTCCGGGACTCTGGATTACCATCTGGTCGAAGATATAAGAAATGACCCGCGTTACCAACACCTGATCATTATCATGCTTGCGCGGCTGGGGGATACGATCTCCGAGGCAAAATTCAAAGAACTGGATATCAGCGCGGTGGTATTGAAACCAGTACGCTGGCAGCCCCTACAGCTTATCCTGTTGGAATTATTGACCCCGCCCAAAAAACGGACCGGGCAGTTGCCAGCCTTGCCGCCTGACAATCGCGCCAGCCAGGCCATGCAGACCACCCACCCACAGAATGTGCTGTTGGTCGAAGACAACCCGGTCAACCGCAAAGTGGTCGTCAATTTACTTGAAAAGTTTGGCCATACCGTTTCGGCGGTTGAAGATGGTCGCAGGGCGTTGGATGCACTGCTGGATCAAGGCTATAACGTGATCTTGATGGATGTTCAAATGCCGGAAATGGACGGCCATGAGGCTACCCAACTCATTCGATCCATGGAGGGCAGCGAGCATCATACACCCATTATTGCCATGACCGCCCATACTTTCACCAGTGAAATCCAGCGCTGTTTCTCCAGCGGGATGGACGCTTACCTGTCCAAACCGCTGCGCCCGCAGGAATTGTTTGATGCCATCGAACAGTGGTCGCTGCCCGTGCCCGAAAAACGCCCCTGGCTGAACCGAACCCCAAGCCTGAAAACCGGCTCATCGCCCATAGTTGCCGCGCCCGCAGAGGAAAAAGCAACCGGTGAGATCACTGACCTGGATTTTGCGGAATTTTCATCCGCCTTCGACCAGCTTGTGCTCTCCACCACCGAACCCACAGATTTAACCCCAACTGATGAGTCTGCAACCCAGAATGAGTTATTGGCTCGCGCGATCTCTGCCCCGCAGCCTATCCCACTGGGCGACCCGCAATATTTGCAGAGCATCCTGCCGCGCTTTGGCAATGATCTATCTTTTTTTGTCGTTACTTTTGAAGAGTTTGTGCAGCAATGCCGTTCCCACCTGCCCGAAATTCAGGCAGCCATTCTGAAAAACGACGCGGCAGCAGTTAAATTGCTGGCGCATAACCTGAAGGGTGTGGCGGCCAATTTTGAGGCTGCAAAAATGACCGCATTGGCCCACGAATTGGACATGCTTGCCGGGCAAGGCGACCTCAACCGGGCGTCCGAATTGGCGCTTGCAATCGAGAAAGAAATCCCGGCGCTTGAAAAAAATCTGGACGATATCCGTACACAGAATTAATCACCGGCTTCAACAAGGACCCTCATGGCAACCATTTTACTGATTGACGACGAAGTGATCTTTCATCGCATGATCGAACACAGTCTGCAGCCGCTTGGGCATTCGGTGTACAGTGAATTAACCGGTATTGCCGGTCTGGCTGCTGCCGCCCGATACCATCCGGATGTCATTATCACGGACCTCAACTTGCCCGATGTTTCCGGTTATGAAGTTACGCGGCGGTTGCGGCGCGACCCGGTATTTGCTCAGACGCCTATTTTGGTTTTGACCAGCCAATCCGGGTTGCAGGATAAACTCGCTTCGTTCGAAGCCGGCGCAGATGACCACATCACCAAACCGTTCGAGCCGGTGGAGTTGATTGCCCGCATGAATGTGCTTTTACGCCGGGTCGAAATGATCCGGCAGGCAGCGCCCGCCGGCGCACCCGCCCGGCAGCAAAAAATCGCTCGTTTGATTGCCATCCATACCCTGCGCGGCGGGGTCGGCAGTTCATTGCTGGCAGTCAACCTGGCATTAGGGCTGAACTCGCTCTGGGCAGCCCCAACTGCGCTGCTCGACCTGGTTCTGACTGCCGGTCAGGTCGCCCTGCTGCTCAACATGCCGCTCAAACGCACCTGGGCCGATTTGGCAGACTACAAACCGCAGGAATTGGAATTCGAGATTTTACAATCCATCATTGCACACCACAACTCGGGATTGGATTTCATTGCAGCGCCAACCTACCCCACTGATGCGGAAGGGTTGACCAATGATGCCTTTACGACCTCGCTACAATTATTGCGCCCTGAATATGATTACCTGATTGCTGACTTGCCGCACGACTTCTCTGAAGTTTCACTGCTGACCCTGGATGCAGCCGATGTAATCTTACTGGTCATTGCCCCGGAATTATCCTCCATCCGGGCAGCGGCAGCCGCTTTGGACACCTACAACCGACTCGGTTATCCCTCCGACAAAGTGCGCCTGGTGCTCAACAATATTTTCCCGCGCGGCGGTCTGCCGCAGGAGCGCATCGAACAGGCCCTGAACAAACAAGTCACCGTATCTTTTCCATATGCGCCCGACATCCTGATCCAGGCCATCAACCTTGGTCACCCGATTATCCAGGAGGAACCCGGCGAACCGTTAGCGATCCTTCTGGAAGATTTCGCTTTTTACTTGAGTCAGGAACAGCACAAAAAAACCCGTCCGGAAAAACCTACGCAGGCCTGGAAGCGGGTCTATGATCGTTTTATTCAGGCGCGGAATAAGCGAGAAAAGAATAAATAGCGGTGGTCTGAAAAAAAAGCGGGCACAATCCGCTTCTTCTCGCTCTCTAAAAAATGACCTTACAGGCGGGGCGCCAGTCGTGCGAAATCCTCCACCAGCTCCTCAATATTCCAGGACGCCGTCATCACAAGAAATTTATCAACCCCACCCAACCCGCCCCATTCTTTGGGGCGGGCATTTTCTTAATCGAGTGTTTTGCGCCGATACGGCGCAAAACACTCGAAAGATATTTAACCCCCGCTCCCAGAAAATTAACGGGTTGGACCACAATGTATCCATTGGGGAGCGGGGGTAGGGGGTGACGGGATGGTTCAAATTTATTACCGATCACCCATAAAAACCAAACATAAATATTTAATTTGAAAGATAATGCCAATGGTTATTCGATCAGGCTGCCAGCCAGGCCATTGTCAGTCAACCGGTCCAGACGTACCCGGTTGATCTGATTCCACAAGCGCTGCGGCGAATGAACCTCAACCCTTAGGTAATTGTCCGTTAAGCCGTGCAGCTTCCATCCAGTGGGACCATAGGCGTTGGTCGCCTCCCACAGGACGGACGCTTCGCTGCCGAGATGCTGCTCGCGGAAAAGGGCCGAAGACTCTGCCAGCACCTGGCGCATTTGTTCGCTGCGGCGGTGAGCGACCGTCCCTGATACTGGGTTATTCAGCCGGACAGCCGGTGTGCCGGGGCGCGCGGAATAGCTGAAAACATGCCCTCCGGCAAATTCCATCTCCTGAACGAATGTCAAACTCTCGGCAAACTCGCGGTCATCCTCACCGGGGAATCCGACAATCAGGTCAGTGGTCACAGCCATGCCGGGAGCTGCCTGCCGGGCAGACTCGACCAGCCGTCGGAAGGCTGCTGGGTTTGTGTGCCGGGCCATACGATGCAGGGTCTGTTCACAGCCTGACTGCAGCGGCAAGTGCAGATGGCGGCACAGACGCGAATTTTCCCATAATTGGAAGAAATTCTCTTCCAGGTCCCAGGGTTCGAGCGATGAAAGGCGCAGGCGTTCCACATCGGTGTCCCGCAAAACTGCCTGAATCAAATCGCGTAAATGCATGCGCGGTGATAAGTCATACCCCCACGAGCCTAAATGAACCCCCGAGAGCACGACCTCGCGCGTGCCGCCGGATTGAGCGTGCTGGATGTCACTCAATACTGCCTGAATCGTCTCGCTGCGGCCTGGTCCTCGGGCGATGCGGGTGATGCAAAAAGTACAGTGATTATCGCAGCCGTCCTGGGTCTTGATGAAAGCGCGGGTGCGCAAATGCGCGCCGGGTAATGGCTCGCGCGCCACCGGCTCCAGGTCAAAATCCTCTTCCTGCACACCAAGCACCTCAGCCACCAGATGATCCTTATTCAGGTTGGACACCACCCGCCGGACATTGGGTAAAACGGCGGCGTTGTCTGGCTCGAGCGTGGACCAGCAGCCGGTTACGACGATATCTGCTGCGCCCAGGCGGGCTGCCTGCCGGATTTTCTGACGGGAATCGGAAGCTGCAGCCTGGGTGACAGTGCAGGTATTAACCACAACCAGCTCAGCCTCACCCGCCGAGTTTACGATAGTGTGGCCGGCTGCTCTAAATTGGGTTGCAAATCGTTCGATTTCGCTTTGGTTTAACCGGCAGCCAATTGAATCGAGGAAAATTTTCATACCGCTAAGGCTTTAGTACAAAGAAGTTATCAAACAGAATATCCACTCCGGGTTGACTGTATGAGCCAGCGATTAAACCCACATCGCCCACAGTAAAATCCATGTCATCGACTTCCAGGAATTTCTCCTGGTTTACATACAACGTCAACCGGGACCCGATGCAGTCAGCGCGAATCTGGTTAGTAGCCTGCCCCAGCTGGATCATGGCGCCGTACTCCAATCCATCCGGACTGTTTAGTGTCTGGTACAAGCCGTCCTTGACTTTGATGATGCCGCCATACCCATCGCTGCTGACCAAAAAAGCATAGAAATTATACTCGTTCTGGAAACGGCAGAGCAAACCAAAATCATTATCCGTCGGCCCTTCGATTAAAGTGGCATCCACCGCCAGCGTCGAATCACTAAAGCGCTGTCCGGGCAGCGACCAATAATCGTAATTCGCTTCGTCAACGTGGAACCGCAGACCCTCGGAAGCATAGGATATGGTCGCGCTTTCAGATGACCAAACCTGCCAACCCGATTCGGGATTGTCGAAATTGTCAAAATAAACCACGCTGCCCGGGTCGATTTCTGCAAGCGCAGAACTCGTGATGCGATCCTCGAGATTGCATCCGCTTACGACCAGGGTTGTCAGTGCAAAGATGAGCACCAGCATGGTTTTTTGGTTCATTCCGCAACTCCTTCGAGCCCGCAAAGGTTTTGTGTCGATGGTGTGGGTTCGATGCCGTGTCAGTGGCTATTTTTGGAGGATGGCGCGGTAAACGGTTTTATTGACCAGGAAAATGCTTGTCAAGCAACCGCTGTGCCTGGGAGGCAACAGCGGGATCGACGTTCTGGACTGCTGCTGTTTTTAACAGGGGGAAAGCCAGTGAAAAGCGGTTTCCGGCGATGTAAACTTGCGCCAGATGGAACTGCGCTGCCTCGAATTCACCATCCTCTGCCAGTGCTAGTTGCAAGAATTGTTCCGCCTTTTCCAGGTCGCCATGTGTCAGGTATACCCACCCGGCGGCATCCAATACCAGCAAATCTTTGGACGCAAGAATCAGCGCCCGTTCGATTGCGGGCTGAGAAAAGGCGTCAAAGTCAAAACCGTATGTGGCCGAAAATACTGCCAGCGCCCGCCAGAATTGCGCGTTAATCGGTTCGATCTCGACCGCGCGCTGATAAGCTGCCATGGCGCTCACCAGGTCACCGGCCTGCGCATATGTGCCGCCAATTTCCACCTGCCAGCGGCCCTGGTCAGGATGATTGGCGGCCAATTTTTGAAGGTACTGCAGCGCGACCATCGGTTTGTTCTGGCGGCCCCAGTACAAGGTCAATGCGGATAACACGATGTCCGAATTGGGCGCAATGCTTTTGGCGCGCAGCAAGGCCGTCCAGCCGTCCTTGCCCTGCTGCTGACGAGATTCCCCCAGAAATGCCCAGGCTTCCGCATACTCAGGCGCAAGGTTTAGCGCTGCCTGAAATGCCGTCTCAGCGACATCCCACTGTCCTAACTCCCCCAACCGCTGCCCGATCAACACCAACTGGTAGGCGCGGTCATTTTGTAGTGCTGCCTGTCCGAGCACTTCCAATAAACGGCGGGATTGTTCGGCTTCAGCGCCCTCGCCGTTGCCGGCGCTGGCCAGCGGACGCGCGGCGTCAGCGATGCTGCGCGGAGATAGCAGCATTCCGGTCAGCCAGGCTGCCTGGACCGATTTGGGCTCGAGTTCCAACCAGCGCAGTGCAGCCAGCAGCGTACCATCCAGATCACCGGCGGCGCGCAAACGATCAGCTGCAAGAGCCATTTGGTCCGTTTCGACTGCCGGGAGACTCGCCAATTTGCCCCAGATTTCTCTGGCCTTGGCCGAATCGTCCGTTTGCAGGTAAGCGTCTCCCAGGTTCAACAGCCCGCCTGCCGAAATTTCCACATGCTCCATCGCGGTACCGTAACTGGCGATTGCCTGCGTGTAATCGCCCGCCAAAAATTCAAGCCCAGCGATTCTTTCGAGCAGATCCGTGCGTTCCGGTTGATATTCCAAAACCTGGCGGTAGTACCGGGCAGCCTCCGCAGGCATGCCAATGGTCTCCGAAATATGCGCGCGCTGCCAGGCAGCCGTCAACCGGACCGGGCGCGGAGCAAGCGAGACCAACCCCGATACCAGTACTGGCGCAGCTACCAACACGGACAGCAGCAACCGCTCAAGCAATTTCATCTTGCCAATTATAAGCGCTCACCAGGCCAGCACCGCCCCACTGGCTTTGTGGATCGTAAAGCCGCCGTTCGCTTGAATTTCAGCGTTAACCCAGCCTTCGATCCCCTCTTCCGCGCCGGGTGGGAAATTCCAGATGCCGGTCATCGAGTGAATATAGTCCAGCAGCGCACGGGTTTCCGTGACGAACAGACTGTCGATAAAGGGAATCACCTCGACATGCTCGAAGGACTCGCCCAGAATTGCAGGAGCATTCTCCAGTCCATAGCGCGCAGCAAAATCATGCAGCTCGGAACGCCTGAGGCCAAAGTGATTCATCAAATCGCCCAGTTCCCGCATATGGCCGGTGCTGTTCGTAGCAGCGCACAACCGGCCGCCGGGAGCGAGCACGCGCCGCAGTTCGCGCACGGCCAGCGAAATATCCGGCACATGATAGAGCATATAATTGGCAAGCACCCGCTCGAATTGGCCGGTGGAAAACGGCAGGCGTTGAACGTCGGCAGCGGCAAAGTCGAAGCGGGCATCGCTGTTCAGCACCGCCCGGGCTGAAGCTACCATCCCCGTGGAGAGATCCAGCATGGTCACCCGCACCCCAGCTGGAAGTCGTGGCAGATTGGTGCGCCAGATTTCCCCCGTGCCGCAGCCGACCTCCATTACGGGCATGCCTGCCTGTAGATCGAGCAAATCATACATCCATGCGAAATAGGGGGTTGGATTGACGCTAAATCGCCGGTGCAATTGGACGCGCGCATCCAGGTGGTCGCCCTGGCGGTACTGGTCCTTCTTCAAATATTCCTGGTCTGAAATCGGGTCCATGCTATTCTTCCCCATTTTAGTCATAATTGTCAGGTGAAATTCTTGACATGCCTATTAAAACATGATATTCTTGCGCCCGATGGGTCTGGCTGAAATGCCAGATAATTTCTACCTAGTTAGATGGAGTAAAGCATGTCAGAACGTTTTGTTGGGACAGTCAAGTGGTTCAACCCTGCCAAAGGGTACGGTTTTATCGGCCGTGAAGATGGGGAAGATGTCTTCGTGCACTTTTCCGCTATCGATATGGATGGCTACAAACAGCTCAAGGAAGGCCAGAAAGTGGAGTTTTCAATTGAGACGGGCAATAAGGGTTTACAGGCAGCAGCCGTAACGGCCGTAGAGTAAGCCTTCATAGAAAACTAAATATAAACTGCGCCACGACATGGCGCAGTCTTTTTTTATCCGCCGCGCATCCCCAAAATAATACCGCCAATTTTTGCCAGCTCGGTCAGTGTGACCCGCCAACCTTCCCGGCTGAACATCCAGTTGATGGGTTGGTACCAATGACCGCTGGCGGCTGCCACCCGCACTTTTACACCCTCGGTTCCCAGTTCACCGGCGAACAATATCCGGGCACGCAAGGTGTGGTACGGATCGGTCACGACCAGCACTGAATCGAAACCGGCGCTCTTGGCCAGCTTTGCCACCTGGCGTGCTTCGTCATAGGTACTGGTGGCAGTCCCATAGGCGGTCTGGATTTGATAGGAAGGCACGCCCTCCTTTATCAGCTGACTGCGCGTCTCACCCATTGTCGAAACGCTGCCGCGTCCCGAAGTTTGGGTTAATACAATCGTTTTTGCCGCCCCGTCGTTGAATAACCGGGCAGCCTCAGCGTTGCGCACTTTACCGCCGCCGCTCAAAAGAACGATGGCATCGGCATTTTTATTCGTATCGGACGTAACCAGCAGCATCCCGATAAAAACCAGGAGCAAATAGATCCCGGCAACCAGTAGTAATGAACCGCTCACGAATTTTGCAAAACAACCCCCTATGGTTTTTTCAGGTTGGTTTGTCAATCGCAGAAATTAACCTTTCACTAGTTCGCCGAAACATTCTCCAGCGCTTTTCGGATACGCTCCAGGCCCTCGAGTAATACACTGCGGGGACAGGCAAAATTCAGCCGTACATATCCGATTCCGACTTTACCAAATTCCTTGCCGTCATTCAACCCCACCCTGGCGTGTTTGACCAGGTATTCGCAGGGTGTAGGTTCCAGATTGTAAGCCGATAAATCGATCCAGGCAAGATAGGTACCTTCCGGGGCAATCATGCGCGCTCGGGGCAATTGGGTTTTGATGAAGTCAACCAGTGTATCCCGGTTGCCTTCCAGATAAGTCAGCAGCTCCGCCAGCCACTCCTGACCCTCGGCATAGGCAGCGCGGGCAGCAATCATGCCCATCAGGTTGGCGCCATGCACCAGGCCGCGACGTGCCTTTTTGAACGCCGCAAGCAGGTCTGGATTGGGGATTATGGCATAGGAGCAGCCCAATCCCGGCAGGTTGAAGGTCTTGCTGGGCGCCATGAGTGTGATGGTGTTGGCAGCGATTTCCGGGGATAACGATGCAATCGGTGTGTGATGGTGACCGCTGAAAACCAGGTCGGAGTGAATTTCATCCGAGCAAATCGGTACATCATAACGCAGGCAAATCTCTGCCATGCGCTCGAGTTCAGTCCGGTTAAAGACCCTCCCGACCGGGTTGTGCGGGTTGCACAGCAGGAACAGGCTCGGGCGCTGCGCAATTACCGCCTCAAACCTTTCCCAGTCGACGCTGAAACGGCCGTTTTCATCTTGCAGCAAGTCAACCGTCACCTGGGTCAAGCCGGCATTCTTTGCGACCTCAAAAAACGGCATATAGACCGGGGTCATAAAAACCAGACTGCCGCCTGGCTGTGCCAACGCCTGCGCTGCCAGGTTGAACGCAATCACCACACCGGGCATGAAGACGATTTGCTCGCTCTCAACCCGCCAGCCGTAAAGCCGTTTCAGGTGGGCTTGAATTGCCTCCACTAGGTTCAGCTCGGTTTTTGCATAGCCGTAAATCGGATGCTCCACCCGGGTTTTGAGCGCCCAGGTAACGGCTGGTGGGACAGGAAAATCCATATCCGCCACCCACATCGGAAGCACATCCGCAGGGAACAGATTCCATTTGATGCTTTCGGTTGCGCGACGATTGTAGAGTTGGTCGAATGGAGAGGTCATGATTTTCTCGGTGGTTGGGATGGTACTGACAGCGCAAAGATTATATACCTGGTGGTAACCTACTGTCGAGACGCGCAAAATACACGCGAAAACTGGTATACTGGTAGTCATCATTTTCTCCCAACCGCAACCAATGGCCACACAGATCCCAAAGTCCCCTCTCCTTCAGGTTTTGACCTCGCCCGATTGGCAGGATTATGAGTTGCTGGATAGCGGCGACGGGCAAAAATTGGAACGCTACGGCGCTTATATTCTGCTGCGTCCCGAACCTGAAGCTGTCTGGCGGCGCAGCCTGCCAGAACGCGAGTGGAACAAGGCACACGCGGTCTTCAAACCGGCGCCTGAGGAAAATGGTGGGCACTGGCAACCGCTGAAAAAATTACCGGAACGCTGGACTATGCAGTACAAGCAACTGCGCTTTTATGTCCAGACTACCGCCTCGCGCCACCTGGGGGTATTCCCCGAGCAGGCCGCCCAGTGGGATTGGATTGCCCAGCAAATCGAGACCAGCCGCCGGCCGCTTCGGGTACTCAACCTTTTTGGCTATACCGGCCTGGCCTCGCTGGCAGCCGCGCAGGCAGGCGCAGCAGTCACTCACCTGGACGCTTCACGCAAGGTCGTCCAATGGGCTAACGACAATCTGACCTTTTCCAACCTGGGCGACCGGGGCGTGCGCTGGATCGTGGACGACGCGCTCAAATTTGTCCAACGCGAGGCCCGGCGCAATTCCACTTATGACGGCATCATCCTTGACCCGCCCAAATTTGGCCGCGGTCCCAAGGGAGAGGTGTGGGAGTTCTATAAGCTGCTGCCCACCCTGCTGGAGGCTTGCCGCCAGATCCTATCACAGCAGCCTGTATTTGTTGCCCTGACTGCTTATGCTGTGAAAGCCTCGCCGCTGACGTTGTACTACGCCCTGCAGGAAATGCTGGCAGGCAAAACCGGGACGCTCACAGCCGGTGAAATTGCTCTGACCGAGAAAAGCGCGGGACGATTGTTATCCACCGCCATATTCGCCCGCTGGACCAACGTTGCATAAATTATTCCTGGAGCTAAGCCAAATGACAAACACCCCCACAATTACCTTGATTGGCCCCGGCGTAATGGCCGAAGCAGTTATCGGCGGGTTAATCCGCAATCAGGTCACCGAACCCTCCAAAATTACGGCTGCGGGTCCACGCATTGAGCGCGGTGAGGAATTGATCGAGCGCTATGGCATCCACTTTACGACCGATAATAAAGCAGCGGCGAAAGGGGCCGAAATCGTTATTCTGTCCGTCAAACCGCAGCGACTGCAGGGTGTTTTAGCCGGGCTGCGCGGCAGCATCGACCCGCAGGCTTTGGTTTTGTCGATTGTTGCCGGTGCTGCCATTCAGACGATATCGCAGGGGCTCTCGCACCCGGTGGTGGTGCGCGTCATGCCCAATACTCCGGCGCAAATCGGGCAGGGGATTTCGGTCTGGACGGCGTCATCCGCGGTCACAACTGCCCAACGAGACCTGGCTCAGCGTATTTTGACCGCCCTGGGGCAGGAAATTTTTGTCGAGGACGAGAATTTACTGGACATGGCAACCGCATTATCCGGCTCCGGTCCAGCCTATGTGTTTTTGTTTATGGAAGCACTGGTCGATGCCGGTGTGCACCTTGGTTTCCCGCGCCGCATTTCTGAGGCGCTGGTGCTGCAAACTTTACGCGGCTCGGTTGAATATTACGCCCAAAAGAAGGATCACCCGGCGCACTTGCGCAATGAGGTCACTTCCCCGGGTGGCACCTCTGCAGCAGCGCTTTATTATCTGGAAAAGGCCGGATTTCGCACTGCAATCAGCCGCGCAATCTGGGCGGCTTATGAGCGCTCGCAAGAGCTGGGGCGCGGCAAAACCGGCACCCCGCCGGAGAAACAGGGTAATTAATCCAGGAGGTTGAATATGGGACTTTACCTTTTAGACGATACCCTGAGCGTCGAGGTATTCTACGAGCCATCTGACGGCCAGTTCCCTGATAATATTTGCCTGCGGTTGTGGGAATCCTGCCCTGCCGAGGAAAAAATTTTAATTGCCGACGAAACCAATGTCTTCTTAACCCCCGACCAGGCGTGTGAATTGGCCAGATTGCTGCTGACTGCCGTGGCTGCCAGTGAGCAGAATAACTTAAAATCTTAATCCAATTAATCTCAATTTAATGTTTACACAACCCAAAAACTTCCTATAATTAAGGTTAGTCGAATTCGCATTGCCAGAGGAGGGCATCATGGACAGCACCGTTCGGCAAATACTAAAAGAAAAAGGCAGCGAGGTCTGGTCGGTCGCGCCAACCACTACGGTTTTCGATACCCTGCATCTGCTGTCAGATAAGGATATTGGCGCTGTGGTTGTTATGGATAAAGGCAAGCTGGTGGGGATTTTTTCGGAGCGCGATTACGTTCGGCAAACAGTGAAAGATGTGAGCACGATTAAATACCATCCGGTGTCGGATTATATGACCCGCGAGGTGGTCACCATCACGCCCGAAGAGACGGTCCAAGATTGCATGCTGTATATGACTGCCCACCGCATCCGCCACCTGCCCGTGATCGAAGCCGAAAAGCTGGTCGGCATCATCACCATCGGCGATGTGGTCAAGACCGTCATCTCCGATCAGTCGCAACTGCTGGAAGAGATGGAAAATTTCATCAGCGGGCGTTACGGCCGGTAAGAAAAATTTCCCTCATCTTTGAAAATTTTGGGGTTGGGTGCGTTCCAATTTTGAACGCACTCTATGAAACTACCTGCTACGAACCTACCTGCTGAATTACAGCAGTATAAAACTTACACGCTTCGATAATCTGGCTCACCTTGCAGTGTTCGTTGATCATGTGAGCCAGTTTATATTCCCCGGGCCCAAAGCCAATGGTTGGGATGCCCGTGTTGACGGTGGTCACCGCGTTGGTGCTGAAATCCCAAAAGTCGTACGCGGCGGGATCGCTGCCAAAGACATCGCGATAGGCGCGGATGCAGCCCTTGGTCAGGTCGTGATCCAAATCAATTTTCCAGGCCGAATGGAACGGCTCATATTGGATATCCATTCCGGTCCAGCTTTTCCGATAAAGCGTACCCACCTCCCAGGCGGCATTTTTCCCCTGGATGATCGCATCCATTTCTTTAACGATTTGTTCTTTGGTTTCACCGGGCGTCATTCTGCGATCCAGATACACTTCGCATTCTGACGGCACGGCATTCAGCGAGGCGCTGGTACTGGAAATCTGTGACATTACCAGAGTGCCCCGGGGTGCCGCTTGCTTCATCAACTCAGCATTCGCTTTTTCCACGCGCTGGATGATCTCGGCCATTTCATAAATGGCATTGATCCCTTTTTCAGGGGCCGAGCCGTGGGCAGATACCCCCCTGGTCTTGATTACGATTTGAGCTTTGCCCTTATGCCCCAGAGCAATCAGGTTATCCGATGGTTCACAAATAACCATGTAATCTGGCTTGATTTGGCATTCCTTGAAGAGGTGTTTTAAGTTTTCCCCATCGCAATCTTCTTCGAATACGGTGCAGGAAACATAAATGGTCTTGCCAGAATCAAGACCCAATCTGTGAGCAATTGCGCCGGCATAGATCGAGGCGGCTGCCCCGGATTTCATATCGACTGAGCCGCGCCCGTGCAGGTTGCCATCGACAATTTCTCCGCTAAAGGGAGGGATGTCCCATTTTTCTTCGTCATTGACTGCTACCGTGTCGACATGTGAGTCAAACATAATGGATTTTGCGCCATTGCCGATTCGGCCGACCACATTGCCCATCGCAACGATGTGGACTTCATCATAGCCCAGCGCTTTCATTTTCTGCGCGATAACCCGGACGATTTGCTCTTCCTGCCCGGAATAGCTTTTGATTCGCACCAGCTCCTGTGTGAAAGCGATCAAGTCTTGCTGTTCTGCTGGCGTCAGCCAATCGGTTTTTTTCATTAAATTCTCTTTCGGTAGCCATCTGGCTGAAGCTCGAACGCGTGCGACTCGGTGTAGGTCCAAGAACCCGGGCGCGATTTGCTGATTTCCAGAATCTCATGATTATAAAACAATCGAAAATTCGGCGCGTATCAAGTCACCCAAGGAAGTCATAGGGATGGAATACATTTCATGATTAGGGGCGGCTCGCGAGCCGCCCCCTTTTGCGTTTTTCTTAAATATGATCAATGAACTGCACCCTGGGTTACAAGAAAAAAAACCGTTAAAAGCTACCCACTAAAGAACGATGGGTGCTGATTCAAAAATTTGATTATGGGGTTGTGGTCCAATGATCATTAAGCCCAAATCCTGGTGCGGCTTCGTGAAAATGGGACATTCCTGAAGGATCCTGGTAATTTTCCATAATTGTGGCATATTGTCCCCAAAGAGGGCCATCCGGTCCTACCCAGACAATTTTGGAAAAGTAAGTATAGTGTGCGTCTTGCGAGCCGTCACCATCTGAATCATACCAGCCTTCGTTTTGGTTGGTCAACCAACCTAAACTGATCCCGCCGACAACGCCTCCGACTAAACCCCGATCAAGCTTACCATCGCCGTTGCAATCTACATTGGCAAGCCACTCGTCACTCCACTTCATGATCAAATTATCATCAACATAATCACCTGTGGCGCCCCAATATGTACCATCAAGTGTTCTATCAGAGCCATCGTAAGTGCCGTTGAACAGGTGCGCTTGATAGTTATAACCATACTGGTCAAAACCGGTGGACAGAGGATTACCAGCGGAATCAGTGATCGTTCCTCCCTGAATAGTCGCACAGGCAGTATATGAATTTTCCCAGGCTGTCTCATTCCCATTGGAATCAGTCTGAACCGGTTTCGCTGCAAGCGCTGTCGATGTACTTATTAGCAAAGCGCAAATAACCAGCATGAAAATCAAGCATTTCTTTTTCATCCCCTTATCTCCTTGGCAGTTTGTTCATGATTGTTCGGCAATACCTGTCCCCCACCTTATTGATATTGAAAAGGCTTAAATGGGATCTAGGACACGATAATTTACAAATTTGATTAAAGGCATGATTTAATAACCCCCACCTCCTTTGGACTTATTGACCACCTAAATATATTCGCAATTTCGTGCTTTTGTTTTCCCGCACCTTAATACGCATTAAAAGTATATATGATTGCGTTTATAAAAACAATAAAATAATTTTTCTAATTCGGATACAGTGTTATTTGAAAAATTATTTTGTGATTCTTCTCTGCTGTTTATGCCTTAACTAGATGCCCATTTTTTCAGGGGAAGCCCAGAGCGCAATGAGTTTTTGGACAAGTGTGCGTTCCGTTTTCGCGGTTTTTGCGCCCTGTGGGTGAACGCACCGAATTATTTCTTTGCGGTGCGTTCGCCCCACCAAATGCGAAATAAACGCGATCTTGCCCGGAAAACACGCTGTTTACTGGGGCGAACAACACCCTACACCCGGGCGTGGAAAACTATTGGTGTTGGTAAAATTTTTCCGTCATTTTCTGGTTTGACATTTCCCACAACCGCCCCTAAACTAACCCCATGCTTGCCCGAGTTTACTCCTGCGCGGTCGTTGGCCTGGAAGGCGTCATCGTCGAAGTCGAGGTTGACTTTGGCCAGGGTATGCCTAAAATCACCGTCGTCGGGCTGCCGGATGCCGCCGTGCAGGAAAGCAAAGAACGCGTTTACTCAGCCATCAAAAACGCCGGGTTGATGTATCCGCGCCGCGCACTGACCGTCAACCTGGCGCCTGCTTCGGTGCGTAAAGAAGGGCCGGCTTACGACCTGCCGATTGCCCTCGGCGTGCTGGTGACCACCGAGCAATTAGCGCCTGAAAAGCTGGACAAAACCCTGGTTTTAGGCGAGCTATCTCTGGACGGCACGGTACGCCATGTGCGCGGCGTGTTGCCCATGGCTGCCACGGCCCGGCGGGAAGGGTTTACCCGCCTTTTCTGCCCGGAGGTCGATGCGGCTGAAGCCGCCCTCATCCCCGGGCTGGAGGTGATTCCGGTGCGCTCGCTCACCGACCTGACGGCCCACCTTTCCGGTTACGCCCCCATTCCGCCCCACCCGCCGGTAGAGGTGGATGACGTTGAAATTGCCGTCCAGACCGATTTCCGCGACATCAAGGGGCAGGAACATGTCAAACGGGCGCTGGAGGTGGCGGCAGCCGGCGGGCACAATTTGATGATGTCCGGTCCGCCGGGCGCCGGCAAGACGCTGATGGCTCGCGCCCTCCCTGCCATCCTGCCGCGCATGTCCATCGAAGAAGCGCTGGATGTGACCCGCATCTACTCGGTGGCCGATCAACTGCCACCGGAGGTGCCGTTGATCCGTACCCGACCCTTTCGCGCCCCGCACCACACCATCAGCCATGCCGGGTTGGTTGGCGGCGGAAATCAGCCACACCCCGGAGAAATCTCCCTGGCGCACCGCGGGGTGCTCTTCCTGGATGAACTGCCTGAATTTGGTCAACGGGTGCTGGAGGTGCTGCGCCAGCCGATCGAGGACAAAATCGTTACGATCAGCCGCGCGCATGGGTCGCTTACCTTCCCGGCTAATTTCCAGTTGATCGCGGCCATGAACCCCTGCCCGTGCGGCTACTATGGCGACCCGGTTAAGCCTTGCACCTGTTCCAACTCCACTGTCACCAAATATCAGAAACGCATCTCCGGCCCGCTGTTGGACCGGATCGATATTTATATCGAAGTACCGCGCGTCGATTACGATAAGCTGTCCGACCAGCGTCTGGGCGAACCGTCACAGGTGGTACGCAACCGGGTGGAAAATGCCCGCGCGATTCAACGCCAGCGATTTTCCGAAAACGGCATATCGGCCAATGCGGAAATGCGTCCAGCAGATATTCGCCGTCACTGCGGATTAGACGATACCGGCATGAACTTGATGCGCGCTGCCATGAACCAGTACCAGCTTTCAGCGCGCGCTTATCACCGCATTCTCAAACTGGCGCGCACTATCGCCGATCTGGGTGGAGTAGAGCTTGTTACACCGCAACACCTGGCGGAAGCGCTGCAGTACCGGCAGCGCACCATCCTTCAATGACCGGGCAACCCGAGGCGGACAAGTTAATTCAATATCACCGGTAGGTAAAATCTGTACTCCGGTGCAGGGGAGGTTGGTGTATGCGTCGGAGTGGGGGTAAAGCCATTTGTGGGGGTGGCTGTATGGGTAGCAGTAGGAGTAGCTGTATGGGTGGCGGTTGGTACCACTGTTTCTGTCAGTGAAGGGATTAGTGTGTCGGTGGGGGTTGGCGGTGCAGCCAGCGATATTTCCCAGACCCTTCCGTCATCCTCGTTGGGATCTGGATTAACCCCGTAATCGTTATCTATCCCACGGCTGACAATATAGAGATGCGTCTCCTCCGGAGACAGACTGCCGGGCGCCAGGGTCAGTCCGGAACGAATATTGGCTGCCGTTCCCATGAAACTCAAATTCCAGGCGTTCAGCAGTTCGCCGCTCAGGCTGAACTCACCCAGGTAGCGGTCGGCAGCCGCGGTACTGATAATGAATACTGTGCCGTTGACATCGTTGTAGGTTATGCCTTCCACGTCGGAGAAACCTAAAGCGTCGGTATCAAAATGGCTCACGGGTCCATCATCAACTGTCCCAAGCAACCCGTCCACACCCAGGCTAAACATATATACTTCCGCATCTCCACCGCTTGCAATGAAAAGCTTATTTTCACCATATGCCAGATCTTCAGGATCGTTAGTGGTATTTCCAAAAAGGGTTGCTGTACTGATGGTTATGTACGAATCGTCCAATGTGCAGTAGGTAGCATCCGGGCCGACGTTGATCTCGGAGACTTGTCTTGCATCATCATTGGAGAAAAACAACCGGCCGTTGACTGTGTTGAGCGCGATCCCGCTGGGTTCTTTAGACCAAGGCAAGGTCGAGCAAGTGCTACCTTGAGTCCCGATCGTGGTGGTAAAAAATACATTATTACCGGTGAAGTAAAGCGGCATTTCATCGACTTCGCTGTCCGAAATAACCAGGCCGCCGGTTTCCGGCCAGTACTCGATCCCCGCCGGGTCCGGGCTGTTAGGGTTCCAGCCGGGTAAACCGGTATTGAAAGTACGGATTAGAGATGCATTCTGCAGGGGCATCCCGGTGGGCAGGGCGGTTGGGGTGAGCGTAAGTTCGACGATCTGGCCGCTGCGTTGGAGCGCAGGGGAGGTGCTTTCCGTTCCACCGTCCAACACAAACAGGCTTTGTTCGGCCGGGTCATCGGTTTGGTCAGAACTGGGAGCAAAATTCAATCCCCGGATATTCCCCAAACCCAACGAGCTGATTTCCATGCGGGAAAGCACGTCGCCATTCAGCGAAATTTCGTAAATCGCCTGCTGCGCCGTGTTTGCTATAAAAAACGAGTTAGCGACGGGGTTGAACGCCAACCCTTTAAGCTCCTGGTCGGCCGATACGCCTACTGCAGCCTTGCGCAGGTTGATGATGTCATGCGTGGCTAAGTCAATAACCGAGCCATCCGGACCAAGTTTCAGCACATGGAAACGCGGACCTTGCGCGTCCAAAATGTAAATCGCGCCGTTAACTGGATCCACAGCCAATCCCGTCGGCGTTTCGATTGCCAGGCTGCGGATGTCATGCGATTGGACCGCATTGGTCAAGCCGTTATCTATTATGGTTTGCTGGATGCTAGAGCTGTCGGCCCACACCAGCCCGCCAGTAGAGGGATTGAATGCAGCCGCCGATGAATCGGCAAATCCCGTGGGTAGGTCCGCTGTTTCTGCCGAAGTGCCATAATCTTTTATCCTCATGGGGGCGGATGGATTTGAAGCAGTTTGCCAGACCAGGAATTCGCTGGAGGAGGGATTATAGGCAAAGCCAACCGGAAAATCAGCGCCAAATTCCGCGGTATAGATGGTTTGCAGTGCTTTGAAGGGGCGCGACTCGACCGCTGCCCAGGCTATAGATCGGATCGCCAGCAGAACGCCTGTCAATAATCCCAGGATTATGACATATCGGTAAGTTTTACGGGGATACGATGTGGCTATGCGCATGGTTTGCGGTCGACGGCGAACGAGATAAGAATCATCGAGTTAGCAGGTTTTCTTATCAGTCTGCCTCATTCTTTATGGAATAAAGATGCCGTCGACATCGTTAGCATCCAGCCCCCAGAAGCTGCCGTCAAAGTACAGCGTCGGCGCAAAGCTGCAGGCTGTACTTTCGCCAAGCGAGCTCGGCGTGCAGACAAATACATCTTCGTTAAAACCCGATATACCGGTCACCGCGAAATCTACCAGAGTGGATAAATAGATATCGCCATTCGGCGTTACGTCCAGCCCGTCGACGTCTTCGTTGGTTGTGTCTCCCAATCCGACTGCCGTTCCGTCAAAATACAATGACCAGACGCCGCTGGTGACATAGCCAAGCGAGGTTGGTGTGAAAGCGAGTACGTCTTCATCCTGACCCGTGACGCCGGGGACTGCCGGATTGCCGGTGGTCGAGATCAAAATCCGGCCGTCTGGCAGCACATCCAGCGCATCGATGACCTCGCTGGTGGTGTCCAGCCCGACATCGCTGCCGTCAAAGTACAGGCTGAACGTCCCGGCGGTGTTGCTGCCAAATGAGGTTGCCGTGAATTGGACAATGTCAAAAGGCTCGACCGCCAGCGTCCCCAGTGTGAACGCCGTCCGGAAGGTTATCAGCAGCGTGGTGGCATCTACGACTGCGAAATCGTTCATATCCTGCCCGCTGGTCGAAATACCGACATCCGATGCGTCGAAAAACAGGCTCCAGGACGAACCATCGTACTGCAGGATGTCCACGTCCTCGGCAGCCACGCCGCCTGCCGTGCCGCCCCCGTCAAGCGAGATGTAAATCTGGCCGGCTGGCGCAGCGGAAGTGGCCGTGGGGGTGAAGGTACTGGTGGGCAGCGAGGTTTCCGTTGGAGTAAAAGTACTGGTGGGCAGTAAGGTTTCCGTCGGAGTGAAAGTGGAGGTCGGCGGGAGGGGCGTTTCCGTTACGGTCGCGGTGGAGGTGGGGGTCGGTGATGGGCCAATGGTAGGAGTGGCGGTGTCAGTCGCAGTAGGCGTAGGCGTCGGTGTGTCCGACGGCGCAAGGGTGGCAGTCGGGGTAGCAGTGTAGGTTGGAGTTAAAGTCAGGGTGGGCGTGTTCGTTGGCGTAGTAGTCGGAACAGGTCCAAGCGCCAACAGATTGAAGGCATCTACATCATTGGCAGTTTGACCCCAGCTACTGCCATCAAAATACAAGGTTGGCGAGTAGGTACAGGTCGTCACACTGCCTGTCGAACCGGGCGCGCAGATAAAAATATCCTCATCGGCGCCGACCACTCCAGGGACAGTAAAATCGCCTAGAGTAGAGAGGTAGATATTGCCGTCAGCGTCCACATCCAGCGCATCGACATCTTCAGCGCTGCCATCAGCCAGGCCGACATCAGACCCATCAAAGTACAATGCCCAACTGCCGCTGGTCACATCCCCGAGCGTGACCGGAGTAAAAGCCAGAATGTCCTCGTCCGCCGAAGTTACACCTGGCACGGAGGCTGATCCGGTAGTAGAAACCAGCACACGCCCGTCCGGCAAACGATCCACCGAATCGATCGATTCACTGGTGGCATCCAGTCCGACATCCGCGCCGTTGAGCACCATATTGAAAGTTCCAGACGTGACGCTGCCGAGCGAGGTGGCGGTGAACTGCACAACATCGCGAGCGGTAACCGCGATCCCATTAAGCGTAACCGAACCTGTGAAGGTCATCCAGATAGTGCTGACGTCAATGATGTCGAAAGCAAAGAGATCCTGGCTGCCTACACCCACATCCGAGCCGTCGAAATATATACTCCAAGTCTGCCCGTCGAAACGCAGAATGTCTTCATCCGAGAAAGTGATCCCCCCGACGCTTCCATTGGATGCCATGGACAGGTAGAGCGGATTGCTGGATGGCGCCGGAGTGGCGGTTGGAGTAGCTGTTGCGGTAAAAGTGCTGGTGGCGGTAGGAGTGTCCGTTGCTGTAGGTGAAGGGCCTAAAGTCGCTGTAGCAGTAGCGGTTGGGGTATCAGTAACAGTTGGGATAGGCCCAACAGTGTTGGTTGCCGTGGGCAGCGGCGTGTTCGTCGGTGTGGCTGGCGGGGGTGGGTTGATCGAAATTTCCCAGACTTTCCCGTCATTTTCTGTCGGGCTGGGGTTTGTACCGCTGTCGTTATCAATGCCGCGGCTGGCAATGTAAATATTTTTGACGTTGGGGTTGGCCAGGCTTGGCAGGTATCCCACATCAGAACGGATATTTTGCGCGCTGCCCATAAAGCTTACATCGTAAGCGCGCAGCAAGGTACCGCTGGTGGTGACTTCACCGATATATTGGTCGCTGCTGCTGGTACTGACGATGAACAGCGTTCCGGCTTCGGGATAGTAACCAATCCCTTCCAAGTCTTTGAAGCCAAGCGCCAGGGTGTCGAAATGCGAGACCGGGCCGTCATCCCCTCCGCCCAGCACCCCGTTGGCGCCCAGGCTGAACATGTACACTTCCGCATCGGATCCGCCAGACATGAACAACATATTATTACCGTAAGCCAGGTCCTCGGGGTCGCTGCCGGTGCCGCCGAACAGGGTCACCGTGCTGACTTTGGTCACCGCGTCGTCCGCCGTACAGTAAACGTTGTCTGCGCCCAGGTTGATCTCATAAATTTCTTTGCGGTCATCATCCGTCATAAAGATGCGATTATTGTTGGGATTGACCGCGATCCCGGTTGGCTCGCGCGAAAAAGCCAGAGTGTTGCAGGTGCCGACCAGCGACCCGGATAATGTCGAAAAATAGACATTTGCGCCGGCATAAACCGACATTTCATCCACTTCGCTGTCATCGATAATCAATCGGCCGGTTAACGGAAAATAATCGACGCCGGAGGGATCAGGGCTGGAAGGATTCCAGGCATTCTTTGACGTGTCAATCGTGCGTACATGGGTTGCCGGAAGCAGCGGCGTTCCGCCAGGCAAGGCCAGCGGCTGCAGGGTCAATTCCAGAATTTGACCGCTCTTCAGCGTTATTCCCGTTGCGGAAGTTTCTCCGCCGTCCAGGACGAACAAGTATTGCGCGAAGGGATCATCCGTCTGGTCTGCGCTGGGGGCAAAAGTCAAAGCCTGGATATTCGTCAGATCAAAATTGGCCAAATCCAGTGAGGCTGTTGCCTCGCCATCCAGTGTAAATTCAACTATTTTTTGCTCAACCGGAGCAACCGCATACAAATGCCCGTTTTGAGGGTTAAAAGCAATCCCTCTCAGAGTTGAACTGTCCATTCCATTTAAACTTACTCGCTTAATTCGCCCGCCTTGTAAAGCAGAGGCTCCGTCGAAGTTCTGGTTGGCTGCCGGCGTGACCGATACGACCCGTGGCCCTTTAGCGTCCAGGATATAAAGTCGCCCGGTTAGGGGGTCGAACGTAATACCTGCTGGCTGCTGCACGCCGTAAGCCCGGACGTCAAAGTTGAGCGCGGCTCCAACATCAGTATCCGGATAACCTCTTTTGTTTAATTTCACCTGGGTAAGCCGGGCTGACGAACTGTCAAGAAAGAAAAGGCTGGCGCTGCGTGGATCGAAGGCTGCGTTGAGGCTACCTGCGACGAGAGGCAAATTCACGCTGCCGCCGGGCTGTTCGTAATTAGCAAGAAGGCGCGCCTGCGTCAATTCAACCGTGTCGCCCCAAAGGATGAAACCATTGACAGCCGGTAAGAAGGCAAATCCAGCGGGGTGGAGCACTCCGGCTTTCCCGGTCGATATACTCTGGATATCGGCAAATTGGGCTGGCCCAACTTCAGCCTCTACGGTCGGTGCGGCAGAAAACAAATGAACCGCCAGAATTCCCACAACGAGAAACAATCGAAATAAAACGGTAATCAATCGTGATCCTTTTTCCGACATCATTAAACTCCCCTTAAAAAAAAGCCGTCGATGGGCAATCCCATCTAACGGGCTTTTCGGCAATCAGGATAACCTTTACATCGGCGCCTGACTTTGCGTATTCCGGTCAATGAATACGCCTTTTCGAAGCCAATCGATATTCCTTTTTCTATCTATAAATATACCTTAATAACAATCAAAATGGTATATGTTGACCATAAACTCTAACAATTTCTAATTTTTCGGGTTGTACTATTAAGATCGACGTAGGCTATAATACAAATACGCCAGATCCCATTACGTTTCCGAACCATTCGTCAGGAGACCTGCGATGAGCGATGGACAAGACCGAGCCCATGGACCTTTTTTAGCCCTGCTTGTATTCGCCTTTCTGCTGGCATTAATTGTCCTGCTTGGTCCGGACATTAAACGGCTGGCGGCAGGTCAGCTTCCGTTGGCGGGCAGCCGGGGGCCTGCCCCCTCCGGCGGCTTTGATCCTTTCACTCCCATTATTTATGCCCTCGACTCGCTCGGCCGCGCAGTGGGGACATTCTTCAGCAGTATTTTCCCTTAATCCCTCAGGCCATTGGAGCGGAGGAAGCTTTGCAGCCGTTTCGTAAAAATGTCGCGATTGCAATCGACGGGGGTGGTATTCGCGGGTTAATTGTCGCCCGCGCTTTGTCCATCCTGGAGCTGACGCTGGGGCAACCGCTGCACGCGATCTCCCGCCTAAACGCCGGAACTTCGACCGGAGCGATAATCGCTGCCGGGATCGCTGCCGGGATGACAGCCGGTGAACTCGAAACACTTTATCACTCCCTGGGGCCAAAAGTATTTCCGACCACGCTGCGCAAATTAATTTTCCCACTGACGCGTTATAAATATCCAGCTGAGCCATTCCATACTTTCCTTAAAGCCTCGTTTAGCGAAAAGCGCATGGGTGACTTTTGGATTGCAAAACCGCCGACCGATGTGGTTATTACGCTTTACGACCTGGCTGAAAACCGTAACCTGTTCGTCAAGCCCTGGAAAGAAGAGTACATGGATTGGCCGGTAGTCCGCGCGGTGCAGGGGTCGTGCACCGTGCCGACCTATTTTCCGGTGCTCGAAGGCCGCTATATCGATGGCGGGGTCGGATCGTATGCCAACCCCAGCTACCTGGCAGCCTATGAAGCCCGCTACATCCTGAAATGGGACCCGGAGGAGACCACCCTGCTCTCTTTCGGCACCGGTCGCGAACCCTATTCCTTCGACGCAAAAAAAGCCATCCACTTTTGGCCATGGGATTGGCTGGCGCGCATGTTTGGAGTTTTCCTGCATTCAGCCGAAGATCAGCAGGTAAACCTGGTCGAGACGTTCTTCGAGAAGTTGGATTTCCGGCGCTACCAGGTGAACTTGCAGGAGCCGATCGAAATGGATGATATCGGCTACATCGACCGCTTGCTGGATTACGGCGACATCATGGGCAAAATGATTTTGGACGATATTTATGACAAAGCCATGACCGTCAACCCTGAACAACCGGCCAGAAAGCTGGTCTGATCCTCAGGCAGGATCCAAAGCGCGCCGATGAGCTTATCAGCATAATTTAGCAAAAACTTCTTGCCTAAACCGAAAAAATCTATGGATTAAATAGCCTCTCGCGTTGTATAATCAGATAAATTAATCTTTTTACTTTACCAGAACAGTTCCCTCCTTAATATGTTTGGATAAACAGGTAGGCACTGGCCCCGGTTCGATTTACCGGGTTGCTGGTTCATTAAAATATCCCCCAGGAGTTCTTATATGCCATCCTCAGGACCGATCAACAAGATTGGAATTTATGTTGATGTAGCTTACATCTACAACAACGGTGGGCAAAAAATGCAGTATGACGCTCTACGCGAGTTTGCCTGCCGCGATTATTCTGAGCCCGTCCGGATGAATGCGTATGTGAGTTACGACCGCGACCGGGCCGACTGGGATGAAAATTATCGCAAAGGAACTCAGAATTTCCATTCGGCGCTGCGCGATATGGGGTACAAGGTAATCGTCAAAGAAATCCAGTGGTTCCAGGATGAGAGCGGCAACCGTTACGGTAAAGCCAATGCAGACCTCGACCTGGCGGTGGATGTGCTGCTGCAGTCAGCCAACCTGGACCGCATTCTGCTGGCAAGCGGTGACGGCGACTTTGTTCAGGTCGTCCGCGCGCTGCAAGACAAAGGGCTGCGGGTGGAGGTGCTGGCGCTGGATAATGTCTCCAGCAAGCTGCGCCATGAGGCTGATTTCTTCATCTCGGGCTACCAGGTGCCCAACCTGATTCCGACCGCCAATCACAAGACCGAGGGTCCGCTCTGGGGCGAGCTGGGGTCGCGGGTGCGCGGATGGTGCTACTGGCACAGCGACCAGGGGTACGGTTTCATCCGTTATATCAAAGGCATCAGCCCCGGCTTATGGCTGACAGATACTCGCCATCCGGATTCACCGTATGCCACTGCATTCTTCCATGATTCCAACCTGCCGGATGCAGTTCGTCCCAACAACCTGCCCAGCCGCAATTACGTCATGGAGATGGAACTGGCCAAATCCGAACGCGGCGGCGGCGTGCAGGCGATCAATATGGAACTGGTTAGCAAGTATTGATAGAGGTCATTGCGAAGCAATCTGCATCGGTTGTCGAAAGTGACCGCAGCAGTCAGGAATAATGGTCATTCCAGCGTGGATTGCTTCACCGCTTCGCGGTTCGCAATGACAAAATAGAGTATTAAATGAATTTCGAGTGTTTTTGCTCCACCAAAGCGGCGCAAAAACACTCGATTTATGATAAGAAAACGCTACTTTCTTGGCTTGAGCTTGGGGCCTTCGGGGGTGTCCATCAAATCCCAGCCGGCAGCGGAAATTTGATCGCGCAGCGCGTCGGCATCCTGCCAACGTTTTTCAGCGCGTGCCTGCTGGCGCTGTGTGAGCAGTGCCACCACCTCAGCCGGGGCTTCCCCTGCCGATGGTTTCCAATCGGCCAGGCCAAAACCAAGTACGGTATCAAACTTTAGCAGCGTGGCCTTGCGCACGCCCTCTGGCAGGTCGGAGCGCACCAATTCCCAGGTAAGCGCAATCGCGCGCGGCATATTGAGGTCGTCATTGATCATTTCGCTAAAGCGATTCAGGTAATCCTCGTCCAATGCACCCGGATCGCCCAGTTCATGACTGATGGCGCGCAACCGGTCGAGCGATTTCGCGGCGGCATCCAGGCCTTCCCAGGAAAAATTGAGCTTTTGCCGGTAGCTGGCATTCAGGCAGAACATGCGGTAGGCCAGCGGGTCGTATCCTTTCTCGACCAGGGTTTCGACACGCAAAAAGTCGCCGCTGGATTTGGACATGCGCACACTGTCGTCCAATTGCAGGAAATAAGCGTGCATCCAGAAATTTGCCAGGCGGGTGCCGTAGCAGGCTTCAGTCTGCGCGATTTCATTGGTGTGATGCACGGTAATATGGTCTTCCCCACCGCAATGGATATCAAAAAATGGCCCAAGATATTTGGCCGACATGGCTGAACACTCGATGTGCCAGCCGGGGAAACCCACCCCCCACGGGCTTTCCCACTCCATCTGGCGTTTTTGATCGCCCGGGCTGAACTTCCACAGCGCAAAATCGGTCGGATGGTGTTTTTCACCCATGTCGATGCGCATACCGGCTTGCAAACCCTCGAAATCCAGCCGGCCAAGGTAGCCATAGGAGGGCAGTTTGCTGGTATCGAAATAGACCCCGTCCGAAGTCTGGTAGGTGTAACCGGCGGCTTCGATGCAGCGAATAAATTCTATTTGCTCCGTAATGTGGTCGGTAGCGCGTGACCAAATGGTCGGTTCAGAAATATTCAACCGCGCCATATCCTTGCGAAACTCGTCAGTGTAGAAATCGGCAATCTGCCAGGCAGTCATACCCGTGCGGCGTGAACCTTTCTCCATCTTATCCTCGCCGGTATCCGCATCCGAGGTTAAGTGACCGACATCGGTGATGTTCATCACATGCTTTACCCGGAAACCATTGAACCCCAGCGTCCGGCGCAGCAAATCCTCGAAGATGTAGGTGCGCATATTGCCAAGATGGGCAAAGTTGTACACGGTTGGGCCGCAGGTGTAGAGTCCCACCTCGCCCGGTTTGAGCGGCACAAATTCGCGCTTCTCACGCGTATAGGTATCGTAGAAAAACAATTTCGTCATGACGCTGCCCACCTTAAATTGGTATTGCCCCTCATTATAACGGCCTTCAGGCTTTCGGGATGAAGCGAATGGAATATCCGGGCAATCCCTTAACCAATGGTCAGTAAAACAATGCCGCCGATGGTCATCGCCATCCCAACCGCTGCCTTAACTGTCAGTGGCTCTCCACCAAACGCCAAACCCATCAGCGCGCCGAATAACGGCGAGGTGAATGCAATCGGCATGACACGATTAAGCGGCGCGCCCTTCAGGGCGGTATAGAAACTCAACATCCCGACTGCGCCAGCCACCACCCCGCCGCCGATGATCATGTAAAGCAGCGCCTTTGACCCCGCCTGCGGCAATGTTTTCCATTGCGGGTAGCTGGCAATGCCCAAAATGATAAAAGCTACCGCCGTCCGGATGGTAATTCCCATCGTCGGGCTTAGATTGCCAAGGTGCAAGCCCTTCTTTTCGAAGTAACCTCCCACCCCCCAACAAATGGCTGTGATCAGTGCAAAGAGCTGCGGTTTCATTTTTTTTCACCTCGAATCATTAGAACTATACGAATTAAACTTAAAATATTGCAAAGTCTATTGTAATTTGTAGGGAAATCCTGTAGAATGTGGGAGAACGTGGAGATAAGTGGGTGAAAGTGGTAAGGAACGCCGGTAAATGCCGGCGTTCCAGCATTATGGGAGATTTAGAACTTATGTTCCTCGGGCAGTACGACCATACCATCGATGACAAAGGCCGCATGACCATCCCCTCGGGTTACCGGGAGCTTTTGGACGGCAGCGCTTTCGTCACACGCGGGTTCGAACAAAACCTGCTGGTCCTTCCGCCCGATAAGTTCGACCAACTCGCTGCGAGCATCTCCGACGCCAGTATGACCGGCTCTGAAGGACGCGATTTCCGACGGTGGATCTTCTCCTCCGCCAGCCGGGTCGAAGTCGACAAAGCTGGCCGGATCCTCATCCCACAGTTTCTGCGGAACTTTGCCGGGCTGGAAAGCAGTGCGATTGTCGTTGGCAACGGGACCTATTTCGAAATCTGGTCCGCCGATTTGTGGCGACAGCATGAGGAGGAAAACGACCCGGAAAAACAATCCAATCGGTTTTCAGCGATCAATATTCGGTTGTAACCAGAGGGAGGCAACTCCGTATGCAGCCGCAGCCTCCACATCTGCCTGTACTTTACCATGAAATTATACAAGCTTTAATGCCACGAAGCCCAGGCAAATACATTGATGCAACTGTCGGGGCGGGCGGACATGCCTGGGGGATTTTGGAAAATAGTGCGCCGGATGGTCTAATTCTCGCACTTGACCGGGACCCACAGGCGCTGGCAATCGCAAGTCAGCGCCTTTTTGTTTATAAAGACCGGGTTTTTCTTGTCCACGCCTCGTACCTGCACCTTTTGGAAGAAATGGAACGGCTGGGCTGGCAATCGGTGGACGGCATCGTCTTCGACCTGGGTCTCTCATCCATGCAGCTCGACACACCGCAGCGCGGATTTTCATTCCAGAGCCAGGGTCCGCTTGACATGCGCTTCGACCCGACCCAGCCGCTGGACGCCGCAGAACTGGTCAACAATTTGCCTGAAAACGACCTGGCTGATTTGATCTGGCGCTATGGAGAAGAGCGCGGATCGCGCCGCATCGCCGCTTCCATCGTCCGCAGCCGGCCGGTGACGACCACCCAGCAGCTGGCTGAAATTATCAGCAAAGCGATGGGCGGGCAGCGCAGCCGCATTCACCCTGCCACGCGAACCTTTCAGGCGCTGCGGATTGCGGTCAACCAGGAACTGCAGGCCGTAGAGAGCGTACTGCCGCTTGCCGTACAAGCTTTATCCCCCGGCGGACGCGTGGCCATTATTGCCTTCCATTCCATGGAAGACCGGCTCGTGAAACAGTATTTCAGGCGCGAGAGCCGGGATTGCATCTGCCCTCCGGATCAACCTGTATGCGTCTGCAGTCACAAAGCCACCCTCCGAGAAATCACCCGCCATCCCATCATGCCGACCGAAGAGGAAACGTTAACAAACCCACGCGCACGCAGCGCCCGCCTTCGGGTAGCCGAAAAACTCCAAATGGCATAACCCTTGCATACAACCGGATACCAGAACCGTCTTAATACCACCCGATGGAGCAACCCTCAGTGTTTGACCAGCGAATAATCCAAGCCTACAAACAAGCCCCCTGGCGCGTACAGCTCCAGTGGATTGGCGCGCTGCTGCTGGTGTTGGTGGTTGGCATGCTGATCGCCGGTGTGTACCTCTACCTGAGCGCCGAAGCTACCGCTGCAGGTACCCAAATTCGCGAACTGGAATTGGAACGCGAGGGTTTGCAAATCCGCATTGCCGACTTGAGCACCCAGTTGGCCTTTTTGCGTTCAGCCGCTTTTATGCAAAGCCGGGCTGAAACCCTTGGCTATAAAAACGCCTCCCAGGGGGATATTGTTTACATCCCCGTTCCCGGATATTCCGGCCGCCAGGTGATCTTTTTAGCTCCCCCGCCAGGCAACGACCCGGTGGATGCCTCCATCATAAAACCGGCGTACAAAGAATCGCTATGGGAGTGGTTGTACCAGGGCACCTTCGACTTAATTGAAAGTCGGGGGGTAAAACCATGAACAGCACCAATTCCCGCTTACGCTTTATTGGCGTAATTTTCCTTATTGTCGGCTTTGCAATCATCTTCCAGATTATTCGGGTACAAAACAGCCCGCAGGCCAAAGAGATGATTTCCTACCTGGAAAAAACCTACAATCAGGAAGTTCGGGTGATCAAACCCGAACGCGGCAATATTTACGACCGCTGGGGCAACCTGCTGGCAGGTAACATGGAAGTATATGAAGTGGGTATCGCTCCCTCGCAGGTTGTCAACTCAGACACAGTTGCCCAGGATTTGTCCAGTATCCTTGGGCTCGATTTCAGTGAAATCAAAAAAATCGCCCGCTCCTACATTGAGGAAGGCAACGAGCAATACATGGTCGTTGCCGATTTCGTTTCAGCGGACAAAGTACACTTACTCGAAAACAAGCTGGCAGAATACGAAAAAGCCGGCAAACCCAAAAAGGGTGCAGCCCCTTCGCTCAATGGCGTCCACTGGGTAGCTCACCTGCGCCGCAGTTACCCCGAAAACACCCTGGCAGCCAACATTTTAGGCTTCTACAATTATTATGACCGGGTCGACGGGCGGGGTATTCTGGGTTTGGAAGAACAGTATAATAACCTTCTGGCTGGTACCGCCACTCGTGTGGTACTGCCCATGAACCCGACCGCTATTCAGGAGATTCCATCGGTTCCACCGGGCTCCAGCTTGATTTTAACGATTGACCGCGGCATTCAAGCAGCCACAGAGCGCATCGCTCAAAAAGCCCAGGAAGACAACGGAGCCGAATCAGTCACAATATTGGTTATGGATCCAGAGACCGGTGAAATGCTGGCAATGGCAACCACGCCGGCTTTCAACCCGAACGAATATCAAAAATACGGCGAAGTTTTCCCGCAGGGCAGCCATTACAATCGCGCCATCAGCCAATTGTACGAACCTGGCTCGGTCTTTAAAGTGTTGACCATGGCGGCTGCGCTCGACTCAGGTGCAGTTACTCCAGAAACCACTTTTGTCGATACCGGCGCTATCGAAGTCGGCGGACTGTGGATTTACAACTGGGACCGCGGCGCCTGGGGCCCGCAGGACATGACCGGTTGCATGCAGCATTCATTGAATGTCTGTCTGGCCTGGACTGCCACTGAAATGGGCCCGACAACCTTCTACAACTACATCCAAACCTTCGGCCTGGGCAAATACACCGGTATCGACCTGGCTGGCGAGCAGGTTTACCCGCTCAGCCTGCCGGGCGATCAAAACTGGTATCCGATCAACCTGGGAACCAACGCCTTCGGACAGGGCGTGGCTGCAACCCCCATACAGATGATTACCGCGATTGCCGCGGTCGCCAATGACGGCAAAATGATGGCGCCGCACGTCGTCAAAGCTTATATCCAGGACGGGCACCAGTATGATATCAGCCCGCGATTGATCCGCCAGGTTATCACACCTGATACGGCTCACACGTTGACGGAAATGCTGGCCAACTCCCTGGAAAACGAGGCGTCCGTCGCGCTGGTGGAAGGCTATCGCGTCTCGGGAAAGACGGGTACTGCCGAAATCCCCGGCCCCGGCGGCTACGAATCCAGCGTGACCAATGCCTCCTTCGTCGGCTGGGGTCCAACGGATGATCCAAAGTTCATTGTTTATATCTGGCTGGAAAAACCAACCAGCTCTCCCTGGGGTTCAGTGGTCGCAGCCCCGGTATTTAGTGAAGTGGTCAGCGAGTTGACCGTCTTGATGAAACTGCCGCCCGATTCAGTCCGGCAGCAAATGGCACAACCCTGAGGAATAGATTTGCTCACCTTTGCCGACGTCCTCGAAGCCCTTACCGGCATCCGCCCCGAAGCCGCCTCCCTGCTCATCAGTGAGGCTGCCATCGATTCACGGCAGGTGATCCCGGCAGGAATGTTCGTAGCGCTGCCCGGCGAACGGGTGGACGGTCATGATTACGTCGAGCAGGCGTTCAAACGCGGTGCGCACCTGGCAGTGATCCAGCGCGATCTGGATATCCACTACCCGGTCATCGACCTGCGCAAAGGCAACCTTGGTACGCAAATGACAATCCCCGTTCCGCCGTTTGCATTGCGTGTTGAGGATTCTCTCAAGGCGCTGCAAGACATTGCCCGCTTTTGGCGGCGAAAACACAATTTGCACGTCATCGGCATCACCGGATCGGTTGGAAAATCAACCACCAAAGAACTGATTGCCGAAGTACTCAGCCTGCGCTTCCGGGTGTTGAAAAATCCGGGCAACCTCAACAACGAAATTGGTTTGCCCCTGACTCTGCTGCGTCTGAGCCCAGGCCACCAGGTAGCGGTTTTGGAAATGGGTTTTTACGTCCAGGGCGAAATCAGTTTCTTGTGCGATCTGGCGCTGCCGCAAATTGGCGTGATTACCAATATTGGCACGGTGCATGCCGAACGAGCTGGTTCGCAAGAAACTATTGCAAAAGGCAAGGCAGAATTGGTACAGGCGCTGCCCCCGGCGCCCGAAGGCGTCGCAATCCTCAATTATGACGATCCTTGGGTCCGGCCGATGGCTGAACAGACCCGCGCCAATGTGTTTTATTATGGGCTCGACCCGCGGGCAGACCTGTGGGCAGACAATATCGAAGGCCTTGGCCTTAAAGGCGTCCGCTTCCAGTTGCACTTCCAGAACGAAGTGCTGCATGTCCGCATCCCTTTGATCGGGCGCCATTCAGTCCACACCGCCTTGCGCGCCGCGGCGGTTGGCCTGGTGGAGGGCATGACCTGGGGCGAGATTATTACCGGTTTACGCCAAAGCCACTCCCAGTTGAGGTTGGTCGTAGTCCATACCGACACCGACGCGCTGCTGATCGACGACTCTTATAATGCTTCGCCCGAATCGACCCTGGCAGCCCTAAACCTGTTGGAAGAAATCGAAGGCCGCAAAGTGGCCGTGCTGGGTGATATGCTCGAGCTTGGCCCGTATGAACAGGAAGGCCATGAGATCGTTGGCCGGCGGGCGGCTGAAGTTGCCAATATGCTGGTGACCGTTGGTATGCTCGGAAAAATGATCGCTGAAGCCGCCTGCAAATCCGGCCTGCCCGAAGAAGCCATCATCAGTTGCGACGATGTGCCGCAGGCCATAGAAGTGCTGCAAAGAAACCTGATGCAAGGGGACGTGGCACTGATCAAAGGATCGCACGGCTTGCGGATGGATCGAATAGCCGCTGCGTTGGAGGTTCAGGAATGAGCAGCACTTCCATCGCGCTTTCACTGAGCGTCTTGAGTTTCGCACTCGCCATCATCTGGGGCCAGCCGCTGCTCCGCGTCTTGCGCCATTTCCGAATCGGTAAGATGATCCGGGTGGAAGGCCCGGAGAGCCATGTTTCTAAGATGGGCACGCCCACCATGGGCGGCGTCATGATCATTTTGCCCGTCACCCTGGTCACCGTGCTGCTCAATGCCGCCTCGCTGATTGGCATGCCGGTACTTGGGCGTTCGGTGCTGCTGCCGTTGTTGGCGCTCCTCACTTTTGCACTGCTCGGCGCCGTGGACGATTGGGAAGGCATTCGCGGTCCACGCCGCGGGTTGGGCATGCGCATCCGCACCAAGTTCATCCTGCAAATTGTGCTGGCGCTGGCCATCGCTTTCGCGCTCAAATATTTGCTCATCGTTCCAGAAATGTTCTGGCCCGGCATCGAGCTTCAAATTCCGCTAGGGAACTGGTACATCCCGATCGCCACATTCATCATCGTCGGCATGTCGAACGCGGTCAATTTCACCGACGGTCTGGATGGACTGGCCGGATTGATTTCCGCCACCGCTTTCGCCGCTTACGGCGGGATCGCGCTGCTGCAAGACCAAATCTTCCTGGCGCGCTTCTGCTTCACACTGGTCGGGGCGATCTTCGGCTTCTTGTGGTTTAACGTCCACCCGGCGGAATTATTCATGGGCGACACCGGATCACTGGCGCTGGGCGCAGTGCTCGGCGTGGTCGCGCTGATGACCGGTCAATGGCTGCTGCTGCCGGTGATTGCGATCATCCCGGTTTCCGAGGCGCTCAGCGACGTACTGCAAATCATCTATTTCAAACGGACCAAAGGGAAACGCCTGTTCCGCATGGCGCCGTTGCATCATCACTTCGAACTGGGTGGTTGGAGCGAAACCCAGGTAGTGCAACGTTTCTGGTTAATCGGACTCTTGTTTGCCATGCTTGGTGTGGCACTGGCGATGGTGTGATGATGCGAACCTGGGCTGATCAACGCGTCCTGATCATCGGCGCCGCCCGCCAGGGGCTGGCGCTGGCGCGCTATCTGGCAAAACAGGGGGTTGCAGTGACCGTGAACGACCAGCGCAGCGCAGAACAGCTTGCCGCTGCCGTGGAATCACTTAAAGAATTATCCGTTCATTGGGCGCTGGGCGGTCATCCCTTTGAGCTGTTGGAGCAGACCGATTTGGTATGCCTGTCGGGTGGGGTTCCGCCAGACATGCCGCTGGCAGTCGAAGCTGCGCGCCGTGGGATCCCCCTCTCCAATGACTCCCAGTTGTTTCTGGAAGCGGTCCCTTGCCCGGTGATTGGCATTACCGGCTCTGCGGGAAAAACAACCACCACCACGCTGGTCGGTCGGATGGCGGAGGCGCATGTCAAGGCGCCCAACCGCGCCTGGGTCGGCGGCAATATTGGCACCCCCTTGGTCGACCAATTGGACGAAATAAAGCCGGCTGATTGGGTAATTTTGGAGTTATCCAGCTTCCAGCTGGAATTGATGACCCAGGCACCCCAGATCGCCGCGGTATTGAACATCACCCCCAACCACCTCGATCGCCACGGCACGCTGGAAGCATACGCGGCAGCCAAAGCTCGTATTCTCGAATACCAGACCCCGAACAGCGTCAGTGTGCTCAACCGGGATGATGCCGGGGCCTGGTCGCTGGCTGGGAAAATCCGCGGGCGGCTGGTGACGTTCGGCCTGGCTCGTCCAGCCCTGGGTACTCCCGGCACCTTCGTTGAAAACGGAAAGTTGTTCTGGCAGGTAGAGGGATCCGCGCAGCCCTTCCTTTCGCAATCCGATATCTTGCTGCGCGGTGAACATAATGTGGCCAACGTGCTGGCGGCTGCGGCGATCGCATTTGCGGCCGGTTTCTCGCCGGAAGCAATTGCTGGCGGCGTGAGCGGCTTCGCCGGCGTCCCCCATCGTCTGCAGCATGTTCGCGACCTGCGCGGCGTGAATTTCTACAACGACTCGATCGCCACCGCTCCTGAGCGAACCTGCGCTGCCATCCGTTCTTTTGATGAGCCGATTGTCCTGCTGCTGGGGGGTCGCGATAAAAACCTGCCCTGGGACGAACTGGCAGCATTGGTGCACGAACGGGTTGACCATGTGATCGTTTTCGGTGAAGCCAGTACTAAAATTCTGCTCGCTCTGGGTCCTGTAAAGCCAGGCCGGCGACCGTACACCATCCAGCACTGTGGCGACCTGGAAACCGTAGTCAAATCCGCGGCTGAAGTGGCTGAACCCGGCAGCGTGGTGCTGCTCTCTCCAGGTGGGACCAGCTACGACCAGTATAAAGATTTTGAAGAAAGAGGAGAGGCCTACCAATTATGGGTGAACAGGCTGCCATGAATTCGAAAATTGGCCCGGTAAAAGCGGGTACCGGTGTACGCCCGGTGCGGCTGGGTATTGACGTCCCCATGCTCTTATCGGTGGCCTTTTTGCTTGGATTTGGCCTCTTGATGGTCTATTCTGCCAGTTGGCAGCCTTCCATGCTGCGCGATGAAGAGCCGGCTTACTACCTGATCAATCAATTGAAATGGGTGGTTGTCGGGATCGCCGGCGGAACCATCTTGATGTACATCGATTACCGCCGTTGGCGCAAATATGTTGTGCCGATCATGATCATCACCCTGGGGCTGCTTGTGGCCGTGTTGATTTTTGGCGAGATGCGTTACAACTCGAAACGCACACTGCTGAGCGGCTCCATCCAGCCTTCCGAGATGGCCAAAGTCGTCGTAATCATGTACCTGTCCTTTTGGCTGACCTCGAAACGAGAAGTTCTCAACAATATCAATTTCGGTCTGCTCCCGATGATCGTCATCCTCGGTTTGACGGCCGGTTTGATCGTGCTCCAGCCCGATCTGAGCGCGACGATCACCATTTGCGTGCTGGGCGTGCTTTTATTTTTCCTGGCAGGCGTCGAGATGAAACAAATTCTGCTTATTTTTTTCATCGTCGCTTTGCTTGGCGCGTTGGTCGTAGCCGTATCCGATACCGGCCAGATGCGTATTCAACAATATGTGGCCGGGTTGCAAGACCCCGGAACGGCCTCGCTCCACATTCAGCGTTCGATTGAAGCTGTTGTCCGCGGCGAATTCTTTGGCGTCGGCATTGGGAAAGGCTCGACCAAGTTCAGCCTGCCCGTATCGCACACCGACTCCATTTATGCAGTCATCGCCGAAGAAACCGGGTTGCTTGGCGCCGGGGCTGTGGTCATCCTGTACCTGGTTTTCATGTGGCGCGGCCTTAAAATCGCCTCGCAATCCACCGATTTTGCCGGAAAACTGCTTGCTTCCGGGTTAACCTGCTGGGTCGTGATGGAGGCCATCATTAATATGGGCGTCATGGTCAATTTGTTCCCCTTTGCGGGAAACGCTTTGCCATTCATCAGCGCCGGTGGGTCAAGTCTGACCATGACCCTGGGTGCAGTCGGATTAATCTTCTCGGTCGCGCGGGTTTCCTCGCGCGATAAGCAGGAACAGGAAGGGAGGTCATTCGGTGCGGTTGTTAATTTGCGCCGGGGGGACCGGCGGGGGCGTGTATCCCGCTCTCACGGTTCTGCAGGCATCAGGTAATGAAGCGAACCCGGTTCTCTGGGTTGGTGGGGAAAAAGGCATGGAAGCCGAACTGGTAACCCGCCTGAATATCCCCTTCACCGGCATTCCCGCGGCTGGCGTGCACGGCGTCGGTCTGCGCGCGCTACCGGGTAACTTGGTGCGCCTGGTACGCGGTATGCTTGCCTCCCGCCGCATCCTGAAAGACTTCCGCCCGGATGTCATTCTCTTCACAGGTGGGTATGTCGCTGGCCCAATGGCGTTGACTGCCCGCCGCTATCCGTCATTGCTGTATGTACCGGACATCGAACCTGGTTTGGCGCTCAAAGTTCTGGCGCGCTTTGCGGATTGCATTGCATTGACGGCGGAAGACTCCAGGACTTATTTTGGTAGGGCCGAACGATTGGTCGTCACGGGTTACCCAACCCGACCGGAATTGGCCACCTGGACGCGCGCGAGCGGCCGCCAGAAGCTGGGTTTGTACCATGACCGGTCGGTTTTGCTGGTTTTTGGCGGTTCCAAAGGGGCGCGCTCGATCAACCACGCGCTGCTGACCGCCCTCCCGGCGCTGCTGCCGCACGTTCAAATCGTGCATATCAGCGGTCAGTTGGACTGGGACGAGGTCGATGCTGCACGAAGAGCCCTGCCATTTGCGTTGCAGGCTCACTACCACCCCTTCCCTTACCTGCACGAAGAAATGGGCGCGGCTTTGGCAAGTGCTGACCTGGCGCTTTCACGCGCGGGCGCAGCCAGCCTGGGCGAGTATCCACTGTTTGGCTTACCCGCCATTCTTGTGCCGTACCCCCACGCCTGGCGTTACCAGAAGGTAAATGCGGACTACCTGGCAAACCACGGCGCAGCTCAGATTATCGCAGACCAACAATTGCCGCAGGCCATGACCACGACCGTGCTCAATTTGCTGCAAGATCCGAATCGGCTGGAAAGCATGCGCCAGGCGATGCAATCGCTGGCTCGTCCGCAGGCCGCCAGTACCATCGCCAGCCTTTTACGCGACCTGGCAACCGCCGGAAAGGGTGCCAAAACCCATGATTAGTCTCAACGCGGTATTCTGGATACTGGTAAGCCTGTTTGCGCTGATCGGCGGCGTACGCGGTTGGGCGCGAGAAATCCTGGTCACATTTGGCGTCATCCTGTCGATATTCATTATGAACGTCCTGGAGCGCTTCGTCCCATTTATCAACGAGACCCTGGCGGTCACTGCGCCGACCGAACTTTTCTGGCTGCGGGCGGTTATTTTACTACTTCTGGTTTTCTTTGGCTACCAAACCCCTAACCTGCCGCGGATTGCTGCCAGCGGGCGCTTTGTGCGGGAGCGGCTGCAAGACGTGCTTCTCGGCTTCTTCCTTGGCGGGATCAACGGCTTTATGATCTGGGGCACCATCTGGTTTTACCTGGAAATCGCCAACTACCCCTTTGACATCATCATTCGTCCCGACGCAGCCACCGCTATGGGTCAGGCTGTGGAAAGATTGATGGCCTTCCTGCCGCCCGCCTGGTTGGGTTCGCCGGTAATTTATTTCGCGGTGGCAGTTGCATTCGTCTTTGTCATGGTGGTCTTTATCTGATGAAACACATTCACCTGATTGGCATCGGAGGTACCGGATTATCGGCAATCGCCCTGCTCCTCAAGGAGCGGGGATATACCGTCTCCGGTTCCGACCGCACCCTCTCTCCTCTGGCGCGCCAGTTGTCTGCCCACGGGGTGACGGTGTACGCCGGTCATGATGCCAATAACGTTCTCCAGGCTGATGTGGTGGTACGCTCCTCCGCCATCCCCGACGATAACCCTGAGGTTCTGGCCGCCCGGGATGCAGGCATCCCCGTTCTCAAACGCTCTGAATACCTGGGTCACTTGATGGCTGGCTGCCAGACCATTGCCGTCGCCGGCACGCACGGGAAGACCACCACAACCGCGATGGTCGCGTGGATTTTTACCCGGTTGGGTCAGAACCCTTCTTATATTATTGGCGGCGTCGCTAAAAACCTGGGTAACAACGCCCATGCAGGCAGCGGACCGGTATTTGTCATCGAAGCGGATGAATACGACAATATGTTCCTTGGCTTAACCCCCCAGGTTGAGGTTGTTTGCACCCTCGAGCACGACCATCCTGATTGCTTCCCTACCCCTGAAAGCTACAACGAGGCGTTCATCCACTTCGTCCAGCGGCTGGAGCCAGTCGGGGTCCTTTTGGTGTGTGCGGATGATGCCGGTACTCGCTGGTTAGCCCGCAACCACGGACGCGAGGATATCCGTCTGTTGACTTACGGCACCGACGCTCAAGCAGATTACCGGGCGGAAGACCTGACACCCAATCCGCACGGGGGTTTCAACTTTACGGCTGTCTTCCATAACGAAAGGTTGACTCCGGTCAGTTTGCAGGTTCCTGGTGAGCATAACGCCCTGAATGCGCTGGCCGCCCTGGCAGTCGTGCACACCCAGGGCTTGCCCGTCGATCAGGCCGCCGCAGCGCTGGCTGAGTTCAGCGGCACCGGGCGGCGGTTTGAGGTTCTTGGCGAAGCTGCCGGGATTGTTGTCGTCGATGACTATGCCCACCACCCCACTGAAGTGAGGGCGACCCTGTTAGCCGCCCGCGCCCGCTATCCGGGCCGCCGCCTGTGGGCAGTCTGGCAGCCGCACACTTTTTCGCGCACGGTCACCCTGCTGGATGACTTCATCTCCGCGCTACAGCTGGCCGATCGGGTCATCATCACGGAAGTTTATGCCGCTCGCGAGCACAATGAGGGCTTTTCATCCGCTGTTATTGTGGAAGCTATGACACACCCTCCAGTATATTTTGCCCCCACGCTCCTTTCTGCCACCCAATACCTCTTGGAGCAATTACAGCCCGGCGATGTTCTGCTGGTGCTTTCAGCCGGCGATGCCGATCAAATAAGCGCCAGCGTTTACGCCGAATTGAAAAGCCAGGAGGAAAATTATGCTTAAACAGCAAAAATGGGTCATTTCCCCGACTTCCAAACCACAAAACAATATGCCCCAGGAATTGCTGGAGTCCATTATGGGTGCGCGAATGCGCTCCCAAAAGGAATCTTCCGAAGGACTACCCAAGTCGGTGCCCTTTGGGGATTCTTTGCTCTCCCGTCTGATAGAAAGGATCAAGGCACTCTAACTGCCGTGGATATGATCAACCACCCAACCCCGCTCCCCATTCACGAGCTGCGCGTACAACTGGGCGAACATTTGCAAGAAAATGTTCCAATGTCCAGCTATACCACCGCGCGGGTTGGCGGCCATGCTACCGCATTGCTTGCGGTTGGCAGCGGTGATGAGTTGGAACATGCAGTTCGGGTGCTGTGGAACCTTGAAGTGCCGTTCTTCATCCTCGGCAGCGGCGCCAATCTTCTGGTCAGTGACCGCGGCTTCCACGGGGTGGTGATTTTGAACCGGGCGCACCAGATCAAAGTGGATGCGGCTAGCGACCCGCCGTCCGTGTGGGCTGAATCCGGCGCAGTTCTGGGTACCATCGCGCGCCGTGCAGGTCTGCGCGGTTTGGGCGGCCTGGAATGGGCTGCCACCGTCCCTGGAACGCTCGGCGGAGCCCTGTATGGTAACGCCGGTGCTTTTGGCGGCGATATGCAGCAAGCGCTCATCATGGCAGAAATCTTGCATCCCATTGATGGACGGTTGTTCTGGACCGCGGACAGAATGGAATACAACTACCGCACCAGCGTCCTCAAGCGCCATCCGGGCCAGGCTGTCATTTTGGCAGCCCGCTTGCGCTTACAGGCAAGCACGCCGGAAGCTGTCAAGACTGCCATCGCTGAATTATCCGCCAAACGCCGCAGCACGCAGCCTCCGGGCGCCAGCTTGGGCTCCATGTTCAAAAATCCGCAGGACGATTACGCCGGACGACTAATCGAGGCGGCGGGACTCAAGGGTACGCGGGTTGGCGGGGTACAGGTAAGCGAGGTTCACGCGAATTTCTTCGTTAATGATGAATCAGCCTGCGCCAGCGATTACTGGCAGTTGATCCAACTGGTACGCCGGACCGTCCAGGAAAAATTTGGGGTGCAGCTGGAATTAGAAATAGAGCCCATTGGGGATTGGGACAGTGAGATGCAATTGGTAGAAAAGAGGATTTCTGAATGACGGCAAAAACACGAATTGGCGTAATTTTTGGCGGCCGCTCGGGCGAGCACGAAGTATCGCTCCAGTCGGCGCGTTCGATTCTCGCCAATATATCCCCCTCCCGCTTTGATGTCATTCAGATCGCCATCGACCATCAGGGACACTGGTACGCCGGTCCGGATGCGCTTACGGCGCTCGAATCGGGCAATCTGGGTACGCTGGAAAAAGTCACGCTGCTGCCCGAACCTGGCCGAAATTGTTTGTACAGCCTGCGCGCTACCAACGCAGGGATAGCCTTCGCGAAATATGCCGATTTGGATGTGGTCTTCCCGGCGCTGCATGGAACCTTTGGTGAAGATGGCACCATCCAGGGCATGTTCGAACTGGCCGGTATTGCCTATGTTGGCGCTGGTGTGCTCGGCAGTTCACTCGGAATGGACAAGGGCGTCTTCAAGTCTGTCATGCAAGCCCACAATTTACCGGTGCTGCCCGCTGCGGTGGTCACCCGCCGTCAGGTCGAGGCGGATCTGGAGCAGGTCATTCAAGCTGCCGAAGCAGTTTCAGCTTACCCGCTCTTCACCAAACCGGCCAACCTCGGTTCCTCAGTCGGCATCACCAAGTGCCGCTCGCGCGCCGACCTGGTCGAAGGTTTAATGGATGCCGCTCGTTTCGACCGTCGCATTATCATCGAAAAAGGGTTGGCTAACGCTCGCGAGATCGAGGTCAGCGTACTTGGCAATGACCAGCCGCAAGCTTCTGTTCCCGGTGAAGTGGTTCCAGGGGAAGATTTCTACACCTACTCTGCCAAATACCTTTCCGATAACTCGAAACTGCTTATTCCGGCGCCCCTGCCGCCGCAGAAAGCCGCTGAAATTCAACGGATTGCGGTTGCCGCGTACCGCGCTATTGACTGCGCGGGGATGGCCCGCGTCGATTTTTTGGTCAACGCCGATGACCTTTCCATCTACATCAGTGAGGTCAATACTATTCCAGGATTTACTCGAATCAGCATGTACCCCAAGCTTTGGGAAGCCAGCGGTCTGTCCTACCCGGCGCTCATCGAACGCCTGATTGACCTGGCGCTGGAACGCAAAGCCGACCGCGACCACACCGAATTCGAGTACAGGAGGACAGCATGAGAGCCGAAAAAACAATGCCCTCAGTTTCCCACTCTGATCTCGTGCGCCAACGCCGTTCGCAGCGCAGCACGCAGCACGTGACCAAGACTCGCCAGGCAGCCAGCTACCCGGCTCGGTCACAACCGGTCATCATGCGCAGCGATATGCTCAAGGCAGCTCAGCCGATTCAAGCAAACAGCCGCAGCCGGGTAAAACGGCAGTTTTACTATTCCTTGGGAGCGTCAGGCGCAGAACTGCGCTTGCCCGCCCTGCCATTTTTCAACGCCGGCGGCCGCTTAATCTCGGCAATGATCGCAGTCTTCGCTGCGCTAGCGATTTACGCGCTGGGTTTCTCCACCCAATTTCAAATTTCCGATGTTTCCATCGAAGGAATTTCACGCCTGACTGCCGGTGATATTCAGGCGGTGGTCAATATTCAGGGTGAGCAGGTCGTGACTTTTGACCCGCAAGCGGCTCAAACTGCCCTGGAAAAAGCCTTTCCCGAACTGGGCAGCGTCAAAGTGCAGGTGGGACTGCCAGCCAAGGTTCACATTCAAGTTGACGAGTTGCAGCCGGCTGTCGCCTGGAATGGCGGCGATATCGTTTATTGGATCGACGCCAATGGCGTGATTTTGCCACCCCGTGGAGAGCCCGGTGAACTGCTCACCATTGGCGCTGACGGTCAACCGCCGCTGCTCCCGCTGGCTGAGGTCGATGCTGCTGCCGCCTCCTCGACCGCCGACGGTGCTCTCGCCGTTGTTGCTGCCGCCCCAGTCGATATCTGGGGACGACAGGTTGACCCGGAAATCCTCAAGCGCATGATTGACCTCCAGACGATGATTCCTCCCGATTCCAAACTGGTCTATAATTCTCTGAATGGTCTGGGTTGGGAAGATCCACATGGTTGGGATGTCTATATTGGTCGGGATCTGACGGATTTTGATCTCAAGTTGTCCATGTACACAGCCATCATCACAAATCTGGAACAACAAGGCATCTTTCCGCAAGACATGATCAGCGTCGAATTCATCAACGCGCCGTTCTATAGATAGGTGGAGCCCAACATGGATGATCCATTTGTAGTTGGAATTGATATCGGCACGACCAAGGTGTGCACCCTGGTTGCGCGCGTAGAGGGGGAACGCAGCCTGCGAATTCTGGGGGTTGGTATCGAACCCTCGCAGGGAATCCGCAAAGGGACCATCATTGATCTGGCCGCAGCTTCCACATCTATCGCCCGTTCGATCGAAAAAGCCCAGCGCACCTCAGGGCTTGAAATCACCTCTGCGCTGGTCAGCCTGGCAGGTTCGCATGTTGCCTCGGTCAACAGCCGCGGCGTAGTAGGCATTTCCGGCGGCGTCATCGACGAACTGGATATTGCCCGCGCATTGGAAGCTGCCCAGGCAGTTGCCATTCCCCACAACCGCCAGATCATCCACGTCATCCAGCGCAGTTTTGTGGTGGATGGACAGGACGGCATCCGCGCTCCCATCGGAATGCACGGCTACCGTATGGAAGTGGAAGCCCACATCATCACGGCCGCTGAATCAACCGTCGAAAACCTGCGCCAGTGCGTGCAGGCCGCTGGTGTGGAAGCGTCGCAATTTGTGCTCAACCCACTGGCTTCCGCCGAAGTTGTGCTCTCCGAAACCGAGCGCACCATGGGCGCCATCGTCTGCGATATCGGCGGCGGCACCACTGATCTGGCCATCTACATCGACGGTGACATCTGGCACACCATGGTGCTTGCGGTTGGCGGCAACCATATCACTTCAGACATCGCCCACGGGCTGCGCCTGCCCATTGACCAGGCTGAAGAGGTCAAGAAGAAATACGGCCATGCAGTTGAATCCGAAGTAGCCGAGGGCGATGTAATCAATGTGCGTTCATTTGGCCAGGAAGGTCCGGCCCAGGTGAACCGCCGCGAACTGGCAAATATCATCGAAGCCCGGGTCGAGGAGATTTTCCAGTTGGTCTTACAGGAGATCAAGCGCTCGGGTTACGACGGCCTGCTGCCTGCAGGCATGGTTTTGACTGGAGGATCGAGCTTGCTGCCGGGAATTCGCAACCTGGCCAGCACGGTCATGGGGCTTCCAGTGCGCCTGGCGCGCCCCGAAAACCTGGTCGGTCTGACGGACCAGCTGCATTCGCCGGCTTACTCCACCAGCGTTGGCCTGCTTCACTGGGCGCTGCTGATGAGCGAAACCGGTTTGGTGCACGAAAGGCGCCGCTCCCCTAAAGGAGGATTATTGGACTCGGACAAGATCAAAGACTTCTTGCGTCGGTTGCTTCCTTAATGGTTTCTTTTACAATTTTCCGAGACCATCGTTCATTCAACCCATCAACACAGGACAGGTTTAAGCGGAGGAAAAAATGGAAATGAATTTTGGACAACAAGCAGAATCGTTCGCCCGTATCAAAGTTATTGGTGTGGGAGGGGGAGGATGCAACGCCGTCAATCGCATGATTGAAGAAGGTATGGGCGGGATCGAATTCGTCACCGTCAATACCGACGCTCAGGCGCTGCTGCTCTCCAAGGCGCCGACCCGTGTTCGCATTGGCGACAAAGGCACGCGCGGCCTTGGCGCTGGCGGTAACCCGGAGGTTGGCCGCAAGGCCGCCGAGGAGTCCGCTGAAGAGCTGTACGAAGTCCTCAAAGGCTCTGACATGGTCTTCGTAACCTCGGGTCTTGGCGGCGGCACCGGTACAGGAGCAGCCCCCATTGTGGCGCAAATTGCTAAAGAGGTTGGCGCGCTGACGATTGGCGTTGTCACCCGCCCGTTCGCCTTCGAGGGGGCTCGCCGCCAGCAATCGGCTGAACTCGGAATCACCAAGCTCAAAGAACATGCCGATACGCTGATCGTGATCCCCAACGACCGTCTGCTACAGATTGTGGATAAAAAGGTCAGCCTGACCGAAGCCTTCCGCACTGCCGACGATGTGTTGCGCCAGGGTATTCAGGGCATCTCCGAATTAATCACCGTCCCCGGCATGATCAACCTAGACTTTGCCGATGTGCGCGCCATCATGTCCGAAGGCGGCGCAGCGCTGATGGCTGTTGGACATGCCTCCGGTGAAGACCGCGCCCGGGTTGCCGCTGAAATGGCAATTTCCAGCCAGCTACTCGACATCACCATCGATGGCGCCCGCGGCATCCTCTTCAACGTCACCGGCGGGAACAACCTTACCCTCTTCGAGGTCAACCAGGCTGCTGCCATCATCAAAGAGACCGCGCACCCGGATGTCAACTTGATCTTCGGCGCCGTCATCGATCCCAACATGGGCGAAGAAGTTCGGATTACGGTCATCGCCACTGGTTTCGACCGCCCTTCCAGCGGGCGTTCCCCTTTATTGGAGACGCGCCCCGCAGCGAGGGAAGCAACCCAACCTATCGCGGCGAGCAGCCTCACCAACAAGGCTGAGCGGCCAGCGCCAACTTCTACGCCGATCGAGTTTCAGCCTCATGTCATGAACACGAACGACCTCGACATTCCGGCCTTCTTACGCAACCGTTCGACTCGGTAGGTTCAACCCGTTTCATCCGGTCCTATCCTAAAAAGGACAGAATTGGGTGGCTGATCGCCGCAATGAGTGGCCGTCTGGCTGTCGCATCCCCTTAGAAAGGGTTGTTTACTCAACCCTTTCTGAAAACACGCCTGCATCTGCGTAAACCATGCACCTGTCCCCTCCAAACAGGGCAACCGGCTGCGCAGTGCCTTAATGGTAAGGTCCAAACCTGTCTAGCGAGAGCCCCGGGCATCGATGCCTGGGGCTCTCGTGGTTTCGGCCCTTTATCCTTTATAATATTTAATGAGATGTCTAGAGAACCTGCAACACAAAGCTTGACACCGTTTTTTTTGTCTAGTAGAATTTTCCGTCTGTTGGGGAGTAGCTACCCTGTGGCAGGGCTGGATTGCCGTCAAGCCGAAGAGAACCTTCCGGCAACCCAAACGCTCATCAGCGTTTAGCAAGACCATCACCGAGGTGGTGGTCTTTTTAAATCCAACCGCCCCTATATTCATAAAGTTTAAGGAGGCAACCATGCAAGAATGGCATCGAATGGACTATCATGCAGCCGCGGCGCAGTTGGATACCGAGATCAAAACCGGGCTGGACCCGGCAGAGGCCGAACAGCGCCTGCAAACCCATGGACCCAATGAACTGGTTGACCGCGGGTTAAAAAGCCCCTGGAAAATTCTATGGGAACAAGTGACCGAGGTCATGGTTCTGATCTTGATCATCGCTGCCGGTATTTCGTTTTTCCTGGGCGAGAACCTCGACGCCATCGTCATCCTGATCATTGTCATCTTGAACGCTATTTTGGGTTTTACCCAGGAATATAAGGCCGAACAGGCCATGGCGGCCTTGAAAAAAATGGCTGTGCCCAAGGTCAAAGTACGCCGCGGCGGGCGGTTGCTGACCGCTGAAGCCCGCATCCTGGTCCCGGGCGACATCATCCAGCTGGACGCTGGCGACGCCGTACCCGCGGATTGCCGCCTAGTTGAAGCCTTCAACCTGCGAGTGCAAGAATCCGTTCTGACCGGCGAGTCGGAGCCGGTCGAAAAAATAATCGAACTGCTCGACCGGGAAAACCTGGGCGTCGGCGACCGCCGCAATATGGTTTTCATGGGCACCGTGACCACTTTCGGCCGCGGCGTAGCCATGGTGACTTCGACCGGGATGAACACAGAACTCGGTAAGATCGCAGACCTGATCCAAACGGTCGGCAACGAGCCCACTCCCCTGCAAAAACGCCTGTCCCAGTTGGGCAAGGGCTTGGCAATGGCCGCCCTGGTGATCGTTGGCATCGTTTTTGCTCTCGGCCTGGCGCGCGGCGAAGACTTTGAAAGCATGCTGCTGACCGGAATCAGCATGGCCGTTGCCGCCATCCCGGAAGGGTTGACGGCCGTTGTGACCATTGCGCTCGCCCTGGGCGCACAGCGGATGCTGCAGCGCCGCGCGTTGATCCGCAAGCTGCCAGCGGTAGAAACCCTTGGTTCGGTAACCGTTATTTGTTCCGACAAGACCGGCACCCTGACTGAAAATCGCATGACCGTGACCATGGTGGATATCGCCGGCAACCGCGTCGATTTCCTCCAGGAAGTCAAGGAATACGCCCCACGCCTGTCAGAAGATGATGTCCATCATCCGGTTCAAGGATATTCCACTGCCCTGGGACTGATGCTGGTAGGCGGCGCGTTGTGCAACGATGCGGTGCTGGAAGAAAACGAGGGCGAACCCAGTAGTTTCACGGCTGTCGGTGACCCAACGGAAGGTGCTCTGGTCATTGCTGCGGCCAAAGCCGGGTTATGGAAAGAAGATTTGCTCAAAACCATGCCGCGGATTGCAGAATTGCCTTTTGATTCGGACCGCAAACGCATGACCACCGTCCATGAGCTTGACAGCAAACACCCCCTGGCTGCCCTCCTGCCGCTCCAGCAGATTACCCAGGCTGCAAACGAGGCGCCTTACCTGAGCATCACCAAAGGGTCTGTCGACGGTTTGCTGGATATATCGACTACCGTTTGGGTCGATGAAAAAGCCGTTCCCCTAGATACTGTCTGGCGTGATCGGATCAATGAGGCCAATGCGGATATGGCGAAGAAAGGCATGCGAGTCCTGGGTATCGGCTACCGTTTCTGTAATGAGCCAACCGATCCCGCTTGCGGCCAGCCATCAGAGAACAACCTGACCTTCATCGGCATGATGGGAATGATCGACCCGGCGCGCCCGGAAGTGCGCGACGCAGTCAATGTCGCCAAAGGCGCCGGGGTGCATGTCATGATGATCACCGGAGACCATCCACTGACCGCCATGCACATTGCCAGGGAACTGAATATCGCTGACGCGGAAAGCACCGCGCTAACCGGTCAGGACCTGGCGAAAATGGAAGTTGAGGATATCAAAGCCAGGGTAGATCACGTCTCCGTTTTTGCCCGGGTATCGCCTGAACACAAACTGAAAATCGTCCAGGCGCTGCAGGAGAAGAACAACATTGTAGCCATGACGGGCGACGGCGTAAACGACGCCCCGGCGCTCAAGAAAGCCAATATCGGGGTTGCCATGGGCATCACCGGCACCGATGTTTCTAAAGAAGCATCCGATATGGTGCTGCTGGACGATAATTTTGCCACCATTGTGGCTGCCATCGAAGAAGGCCGCCGGATTTACGATAATATCCGCAAATTCATCAAGTACGCCCTGACCTCCAACATGGGCGAGGTGCTGGTCATGCTGATCGGGCCATTCATCGGTTTCCCGCTGCCATTGACGCCGCTGCAAATCTTGTGGGTCAACCTGGTCACCGACGGTCTGCCCGGCCTGGCTTTGACAGTCGAGCCGGTTGAACCTGGAACGATGAAACGCAAGCCGCACTCCCCCACTGAAAGTATCTTTGCCCGCGGTCTTGGTATCGATATTCTCCTGATTGGCTCGATGCTGGCTGCGGTTTCACTGGCGGCAGGGTTTTGGTCGCGGGCTACCGGTCACCCGGACAACTGGCAGACCATGATTTTCACGACCTTGACCATTGCGCAAATGGGTAACGTTATGGCAGTGCGTTCGGACCTCGATTCAACATTCAAGATTGGGTTTTTCTCCAACCGCATGCTGATTGGTGCCGTCCTTCTGACGGTGGCTTTGCAGTTGGCCGTCATTTATGTACCATTCCTGCAAGGCATTTTCAACACCCGGGCGCTGCCCCTGATCGATTTACTGGTCAGTCTTGGATTGAGTGCGCTGCTGTTCCTCGGGGTTGAGATCGTCAAATGGACGCGCCGGCGTAAAGGCGCCGAATAACCCAAAGTCGTCAAATGTAAAAAAAACTCCCCTCGCTAGAAATTTGCGAGGGGAATTTTTCTATTCAGTGAAAAATCTAGCGCCGGCCAAAATTTTTGGCCTGATAGGCAAACCGCCAGCGTTTGACCAGGGCGGTGAATTCGATCAGCAGTCGTCCGCGAGCCATCTCTGCGGTTTCCTGCTCGCCTTCGGGGACGGTCGATAGCGCTTTGCGAATGGCCTCAGCCGTTTCTTCAGTCAGGCCGTTGGTTTGAATCTCTTCCTCCCAGGTCTTGCGGGTTGCGTCATCGGTGATAACCTTCTCGACCAGCTTGAGGATCTTTTTTTCTTCGGGTGATAGGTGATGTGCCATGCTGTTTCTCCTTAAACTCAGGCTGGCAGCCTGTGAGCCTCTCCATTCATTATACCTGATCCCCGGCTGACTAATTGCGGCCAGGATGCCTGGATTGCGGCAGGGCAAGCATTGTTGCAATTTTTAAAGGATGGTATCATCCAAACCGGAATTTTCTGCAAATATTACACTCTTCACGGAAAGAATTGTTCCCCATGGAAGCAAAAGACGATTTATCGTTGTTCCCGGTGACTGCTGGCATTAATTCCCTCGGGCATTTGACCCTGGCCGGACACGACCTGACCGCCCTGGCGGAAACCTACGGCACGCCGCTGTACTTGTACGACGGCGCTACAGTTCGCGGACAATTGGACCGACTCAAAAGCCTGATTAAAACCTGCTACCCAGGCGACGCTACGGTTGCATACGCCAGTAAGGCTTATTTTTCCCATGCATTCGCTGCCAAGCTGGCGGCGCTTGGCGCCGGCTCAGACGTGGTCAGCCTGGGGGAAATTCACGTGGCGCAAAAAGCCGGCTTCCCGGCTGATGTGATTCACCTGCACGGTAACAATAAAAGCGAAGCCGAATTGCGGGCTGCGCTGGAATGGAATATTCAGGCCATTGTGGTGGACAGCCTGGACGAACTGGCTTTTCTTGAAACGCTGGCAGCTGAGCAGAAGCGCCCCGCCCGTATCTGGCTGCGTATCACGCCTGATCTGAACGTCAACACTCACCCGCACATCGAGACCTCGCATTCCGACAGCAAATTTGGGCTGCACATCCAAAACGGCGAAGCCGCTGAGGCCATCCGCCGGGCGCTGGCCAGCCCGTGGTTCAAACTGGCCGGTCTGCATACGCATCTTGGTTCGCAAATATTTGACGCCGAACCTTACCGCCAAGCGATAAGCGCGCTCTGCGAAGTCGCAGCCGCCAATAACTATATCCCTGAAGAGCTCAGTCCGGGCGGCGGCTGGGGGGTGCGCTACACCGACGCTGTTTCATCTGACGATGCGGAACTCTGGGTACGCACGGTCGCTGACGCGCTCCAAGAGGCTTGCAGCCATTATAAATGGCCATTACCCCGTCTGGTGCTCGAACCGGGGCGCTGGCTGGTTGCCCGCGCCGGTGTGGCGGTATATACCGTCGGCGCACAGAAAACCACGCCCGGCGGCACTCACATTGTCGCCGTTGACGGAGGCCTGGCGGATAACCCGCGGGTGGCGCTGTACAACGCCCACTATACTGCACGAGTCGTCCAGCGAGCCAGCGCAGTCCCAACCGAAAAAGTGCGCGTGGTTGGCCGGTTCTGCGAATCGGGTGACGTGCTGATCCCGGAAATCCTGCTGCCGCCGGTCGAGCGCGGCGACCTGCTCGCCACGCCCGTTTCCGGCGCCTACCAGTTGTCGATGGCGTCCAACTACAATTATGCTGCGCGCCCCACGGCCCTCTGGCTGGAGGAAGGCAGCGTGGAAGTGATGCAAACCCGCGAGCAGCCGGACCAGCCCGGCTGGTTGGTGTAAGAAGGCTAGCAGGTATCATGGGCGTATACGTTGAAGCGCACCCTTGTATCTCGACCGAGTATGCGGTTTTTTTAGCCTTTTGCAGGAAACAAATGCCTGACCTTAATAATTTATGGATTCCTCCTCAGGTATTTTGCTTATAGTTTGGCGATTATATAAACAGATCGGGACGTGATTTCCCCTGATCAAGCTATTGAATATCTATAGACACGGTTATTAATATCGAGCATCCAATACACATCGTGTTTTCATAAATTTAAATATCCCATGTATAATTAGATTTGTACGTTTTTTGGAAGTGGGGAGAAGGTTCGCATATTGTAAGGAGGGGAAATGGCTAAATGGGCGGATTATTGTATCAGTCGAGTAAGATATAACGAAGAACATTCTCATATTGTGAAGCTCGAGGCTATGCCTGATAACGGTGAGAAACTTGGTAATAAAGTAGAGTTTACTCGGGAAGATGTTGTGGCAAAAATCGACAGTGGGATCACATTTATAACCGTCACTGATAAGGACGGAAAATGGACTAAGGGCGAAGATGTGCGCATCGTAAGAATAAATGATGTAAAGTACATCCGCACTGACCAAAATCAAAAAGAGAGTGATAACTTAGGATCTCTTCCCGAGTATTAATTCTCGTTTTTGATATTGAAATTTTCTCCCCACATTTTTTACCAACAATATACAGGAGCGGGGTTAGGGAGGTGTCCCGTTTTTTCCATCCACTACAAACTGCATCGGTCACCCTGGCAGTGGGCGCCTCCCGCAATGCTAAAGGTTTCCTCAAGACGATATCTACCTTTTTGAATGAACTGTTTCGGTAGCGGCGAGGCGAAGGTGACAATCATGATAAAGGACACCCCGGTAGCCTCGCCCGTTAAACGAGATTAAAGATCCAGGCTAGTCGGCACCTGTCAACTAGGCGTCAATTTGCTGCCTCGCCGCTACGATCTATCCATGGTTTAGGGTACGATGCGCTTGCTAGTACATTACACCTGGCCTTTAATCCTACCCCATCTGATCTACCAACCATTTGATGGCAGCGGCGCAATGAGTGAACACCCGGAATTGATTACCGGTGTTGGTTTCGTGCACAAATTCGGCAAAGCGGCCGCTGCCAATGCGCTCCGGTGGCAGCACCACCGCTGTGCGAATGTGATAGTTGCTCAATTTGAGCAGCACCGCCCCTGCCAGTCCGGTTTTCAATTCAAAGAAATCTGGGTGCAGGCAGTCGCCATCCAGCAAAAGCCGCTCGGTCAAATGCTCGCCGCACAGCGCGACCAAATCCAGCGCGTCGCGTTCACTGGCTATGCGCAGTGATTCGGCCGGACATTCCAGGTAGGTGATGTCGCTACAGGTCCGCAGGATCGGTTCCATATCAGCCTAATGTGAAAGATAGTAACGCGAATTTCCAACTCAATTATAGAATTATTTTCCGTCAACCGACCAATCAAAAGCAGGAACGCTTTAATGTCGCGTTCCTGCTTATTTCTATTTTAGATTTCCTCCGTGACCTCCGCGCCTCCGTGGTGAATTTTTTTCATCAGGCGACTTTTTCAGGCGACTTTTTCGAAGCGCGACCCGGGCGCGCCACATACCGGGCATACCTCAGGGGCATTGCGTTTGTGCGTGTGGCCGCATACCGGGCAGACATAGTAATCGTACTCGTCTTCTTCTTTCTTGCCCTCTTCGAGCAGTGCCAGCGCTTCGCGATACAGGTTTTCATGCGTCTTTTCGACTTCCCAGGCGTAGCTGAAGCTTCTCAGCGCACGCCGTTCGCCTTCGGCTTCAGCGTCTTTGATGAACGGTGGGTACATTTCCACGACTTCGTAATGTTCGCCATTGATCGCGGCCTGCAGGTTGGTCAGCGTGTTACCAACGCCCTCCATCGCGCGGAAGTGCGCCAGCGCATGCACGGTTTCAGCGTGGGCGGCCGCTCGGAACAACCGGGCAATTTGCGGCTGCCCTTCTGCATCCGCTTTTTGCGCGAAAGCGGTGTACTTGCGGTTGGCCTGTGACTCGCCGGCAAAGGCGACCTGTAGATTATCCAAAGTTTTCGTCATGATTCCCTCCTGTGAAAATTTGTAGATTTAGTAAATGTAGCATTATTACGGTAAGCCATTGGATAATGTTTGTCCAATAACGCTTATCACCAGTCGAGCCGACAAAACTCATGAGATGAGCTTACAGCATAGGTTGCATACCCTGGGTCCAACCAAATTTGTCATCCTGCCCACAGGGCACTCTGCGAGTGAATGCCCCGGTTCAGATCAATTGTAAATATCAATCTTCTACAAGGGGCATGAAGGATCTCATGGCTAATAATGGAGATTCTTCGCCTACGGCTCAGAAAGACACATTTAACGTAGCTTGGGACGCCCATACGGCATTCTGCAAGTGGGTGGTAGGAATCGTTCCTGGTTTTACTAATTGCGAGTGATACCCAACATTACATCAAGAATATTGGGTTTCACTCGCTGGGTGCTCTGTAAGTAGCCTGCTGATTAACATTCGCTGTAGCCGCAGGCGTAGCACTTGCGGCAGCCTTCCTCGTTGATCACCGCCGCTTCGCCGCATTCGGGGCACAGATCGCCAAAGCGCAGCAGCCGCTGGCTGGCCATCACCGCGCCCAGGCCGCCTTCGACGTGATAAGTCCGGCCGTTACCCGGGTTTGCCGGAGTATTCGGCTGTTCAGGGTGGCTGACCAACCGTTCGGCGCGGTTCTGCAAATACTCGTCCAGAATCTGACCGACACCGTCGGGCAGCGAGCGCACCCGGTTGGGACCAAATCCCAGCGGGCGTCCGCCGCCAATACCCAACATCTGGTTGGTCATTTCGCGCAGACGCTTGTACGGCTCGATGGGTGACGCGATGCGCAGTACATACGATAGCAGACGGCCGATCGCCTCGGAGACGGCGGCTGTGTCCGATCCCGCCTTGGCGGTATTGATGAACACCTCGAAAGGCTGGGCGCCGCCGTTTTCATTGACGGTGATAAAAGCCTTCCCCAGCGGGGTCTCGATCGAATAGGTAAACCCGTTCAGGTAGCGCGGGCGCGGTTTCTTGGTCTCGTGCCAGATGGTCATCTGGTCGTCGAGCGCGGCTGCCTCCATGGCAGTTTCCACCGGAACATCGCTGCTCTGCTTCTTCTGCGCCGTGGCCATGGTTTCCAGCACAACCTTATCGCGTGACCCGGTGACATACACCGTGATGCCTTTGCAGCCCAATTTCCAGGCCAGCATATATGCGGTGGCGACATCTTCTTCGGTGGCCCCGGGCGGGAAATTAATGGTCTTGGAGAGCGAGTTATCCACGAAGGCCTGCATCGCGGCTTGCATGCGCACATGTTCTTCAGCGCTAATGTCCCCGGAAACGACAAACACCTTGCGCAGTTCCTCTGGCAGCGCGGCGACCTGCTGGCAAGAGCCTTCCTGCATGGTCTGGTTGATGATTTCCTGGCGAGTTTCCGGATCAAGTCCGGCTTTGATCAAAGCTTCTTCGAAAAGTGGGCTGGCATAGGCCAGCTGCAGGTCGTTACCGTTGTCATTGACATGCCGGATGTACGCCAGGGCAAAGGTCGGTTCGCAACCGTACCCTTCGCAACCGGCGACTGTGGCAATGGTGCCAGTGGGTGCAATGGTAGTCTGGGCGGCGTTGCGCAGCCCATATTGCCGCATTTCAGCTTCCAACCCGGCCCAATCCACCGGCGGGCGGGCATAATCATGCTGGTAAGGGGTCAGCGGTTGGGGCGGAGTCCATTTGAAATCTTTAGGATCGTAAATCGAGCCTTCGATTGCCGTAAACGGCCCGCGCTCGCGCGCCAGTTCGAGCGACGTGCGCATCGAAACAAAGCGCACAAACTCAACCACCTGCGCCGAGAATTCCTGCCCTTCCTCGGAGCCGTAACGGATGCCGCAGTGGTACATCAAATCGGCCAGTCCCATGATGCCCAGGCCAATGCGGCGCGCGCGGTGAGCAGCTTCTGCCAACTGCGGCACTGCCGGGACATAGGCGTTGGCCTCCACCACATCATCCAAAAAGCGGGTGGACAAATCAACCGAATACGCCAGTTTTTCCCAATCAACTGTCCCATTGGGCCCAAAATGCTGCGCCAAATTGACCGAACCCAGGCAGCAGTTTTCATACGGGCCAAGCCATTGCTCGCCGCAAGGATTGGTGGCTTCCAGCGGATACAAATGCGGCACCGGGTTCTGGCGGTTGGCGGCATCCAGGAACAACATACCCGGCTCGCCGTTGTGGTGCGCCTGCCGAACGATGCAATCAAACAATTCGCGTGCCCGCACCACTTTTTCGGTGATGATCGACACCCCGGCAGCTTCCATGGCATCGATGGTGCCTCTTACCTCGCGGTATTTCGGATCATGCACATCCGGAAAACGCAGCGGCCAATCCTCATCATTTTCCACCGCGCGCATGAAGGCATCGGTGATACCGACCGAAATATTGAAATTGGTGATCTGGTTTTCGTTGGTCTTGCAAGTGATAAATTCTTCCACGTCCGGGTGGTCAACCCGCAGCACTGCCATGTTGGCGCCGCGCCGGGTACCGCCCTGGGCGATCTCGCCAAAGGCATTGTCATACACCCGCAGGAAGCCTACCGGCCCGGTCGCCTGCCCGGCAGACGTCCGCACCATGCTGCCCTTGGGACGCAGTCGCGAGAAGGAAAACCCGTTACCTCCGCCGGTTTGTTGAATCAAAGCAGCATCGCGCAGGGTTTGGAAAATCCCAGCCGTGTCGCGGCCCATGTCATCGCTGATGGGCAGCACAAAGCAGGCTGCCAGCTGCCCCAGCGGGGTGCCTGCGCCGGTGAAGGTGGGAGAATTGGGAAAGAAAGCTTTGGAGGTTAGCAGATGATAGAAAGCTTTGGTTCGCTCAGAAAAATCACCGCCCCACTTTTCCTCTACCCGGGCAATGTGATACGCGACACGCCAGAACATGTCCTCGACGCTTTCGGCGGGGTTGCCGTCGTTGCCGCGCCGTACATAACGCCGAACCAGTACCTGGCGCGCATTATCGGTCAAGGCAACATCCGGTAAGTCCGCAGGCCGCGCCGGTGTTGGCAGTAAACCGTTTCTATGTTTTTGCTTATGAGCTACCATCGCGTTTCTCCCTCTCAACCTTCCAATAAACGGTCGATCTCTTTGCGGATGGCATGAAGATCGGCCAGATGTAAATAAACAATTGCATATCGGATGTAAGCCAGTTGATCCAAATCTTTCAGCCCGGCAATCACCATATCGCCAATGACACGCGAGGTAACCTCTGAACGCCCCATTTGCTGCAGCGATGATTCGATTTCGCCGACCAGCCGTTCAATTTCTGCGGCTGAAACCGGGCGCTTGGCGCAGGAAATGCGGATGCCGCGCATGAGCTTCTCGCGGTCGAACTCTTCCCGGGTGCCGTCGCGTTTGACTACCAGCGGAGTCGCCAGAATGGGACGTTCATAGGTAGAGAAGCGGTGATGGCAGCTTTCGCATTCGCGGCGGCGGCGAATTCCCCCCCGACTGTCGCGGGTCGTATCCAACACACGAGATTCTTCAAACTGGCAATAAGGACAACGCATCAAGACCTCCCTAAGATGTGCAATAGTGGGACCGATGACCGAAAACATTCGACCACGGTTCCAGGTTACCAGTTATGGGACGAGTGGGAGTTTATTTCGGTGAAAGCTTATCAATTCGCTTTCGGGAACACACACCCCCACAGGTGGGGGTGTGTAAAGCAAAACACCGTATATGTATGGTAAGATTTTAGCATATTCCAAACGTCGGTGCAATAGGTTAAGCGATATATTAACCTTAAAATACTTTTTGTAGAAAATATTTTCTGATTTGTTAAGGTCGCTTTCGGTCAATCTTTCGAACCCACAAATATGGGTGTGTTCACCCCCACCGGCGGGAAAATTAGGCATTTTGTTCGATATCCGTCCAGCCCTACCCACCTGATTTCCTACAAAAATTTTGGCTGACATGAATGATTACCGAATCTTAAGAAATCCAGAAGCTAATCTCCGGTTGGTGCAGCGCCAATCCCGCGATTCGCCCGGTACAAACCTGCTTTCCGCAGCAATTCGCTGACCAGATTTCGTTCGGTGCCCGGCACAATTACCCGCACCGCACCCGGCAAAACCTGAACCTCGACCGGCGTTATCCCGATGACATCTCCATCGGCCTGAACTGTCAACGGCGACGCACTTTGTACCACGATCCGGTTCCGGGCGCTCAAGGTTCTGAAGCGCGGGTTGGCGCTTTTGATTCCCAGCACAAAATTCACCACCACCATGATCCAATCCCACAGCGTCAACGCCCGGGCAATGATCACGTCCACCGCCCCATCATCCGGCAGGATCACCAGTTGACGCGGCATGCGCCGGAAGCCCACCAGGCTGGTATTTCCAACCATGACCTCTGACGCGCGCACCCGGTAAACCAGATCATCAACCTGGACCTGCAGGCGGTGTAAACGCGCGCCTGTCAAATTGATCACCAGGTTGATTAAATAAGCCAGGAAACCAAAACGCTTCTTTTGCTCTCGTTCGACCGTTCCCATGGTTGCTGCGCTAAAGCCTATGCTCACATTGAGTGCATAGCAGCGCTCGCCGACCCGCATCATGTCCATGGAACAGATGCGATGCGCGTTGACCAGCAGATCAAGCGCCCGATCGGGATTTATCGGGATACCGAGATCACGCGCCATGATATTGCCGGTTCCGGCTGGCAGGATGCCTAAGGGAATTTCAGTGGCGCAAAGAGCGGTCGCTGCTTCCGAAACCGTGCCATCTCCTCCCGAGACCACCACCAGGTCTGCCCCTTTTTGGACTGCCTGGCGGACAGCATCGACAGTTCGTTCGTTACCGGAAGTACGATAGACCTGACACGACCAGTTGTGCGATCGAAAGAATTTTAAATAATGACTTAATCGGGTGGACTCATCGACCGCCCCGGAAATCGGGTTGATCACCAGAAAAACCTGCAACCCCATTTCATCGGACGTTGTTGGCAATGGCGGTCGATTCACGGTTTGCTAAAGGCATCAGAAGAGCGCTTCAAGGCACCCACTTCCCGATATCAGCCCAGGAATAGGAGAGGTGGGACGCCAGTTGTTGACCAAGCCGCTTGCGGATCTTCTTATTGATTTGTTCCATCAACTCGAAGCCACCCATCTCGTTCAAGCGTGCGCCGATTTCACGGGCGCGAATATGGCGGCATTGTGCATTAAATAATCCGCCTGAACGCTCCGAGAGGAAACCTTCCTGCTCGCCAATGCGCACCAAGTCCTCGACCATCCGGTTCACCTCTGGTTTCAACCCGGCTGGAACCAGGCTTTTCCCGAATAAAAAATCCAGAAATCCCATCTGCAGCCCTCCTGCGGGAAGTGTATGTCAATGCCTTTTGGATTGTAACATAGGCAGTCGGAAGTGATACAATGCCAGCAATCTCCAACCCTGGGGGTCGAATGCAGTGGATTTTTCTTTCATCTCATCTGGATGACGCTGCCCTTTCATGCGGCGGTTTGATTGCCGAACGTACTCGAATGGGCGATCCAGTCGAAATTTGGACTATTTGCGCCGGTGATCCTCCGCCTGGTCCGCTTCCAACCTTTGCGCAGTCGTTACACAAACGCTGGGGAACGAGTCGCGACGCAGCAGTTGCCCGCCGGTTGGAAGACCAGCAATCGTGCCAACGGTTGGAGGCAGCAGCCCGCCATTTTGCCATTCCGGATTGCATCTACCGGCGCGTCCCGCCAGCCGGCGATCCGCTCATCTCCACCAATGACGATTTATTCCAGCCGTTTCCAGATTCTCAGCACTCGCTGGTTGACAGCCTGCGTGACCAGCTTGCCAATGCACTCCCCCTCAAAAGCCTGGTTGTCAGCCCGCTTGCGCTCGGCAACCATATCGATCATCAACTGGTGCGCCGGGCTGCCGAGCGGCTTGGTCGTCCGCTGCTGTATTATGCCGATTACCCGTACACAGTTCAAGCCAGCAGTGACCTGGAACAGTCGATTCATCCCGGCTGGCAAACATATACCCAGGCAATTTCTCCGGACGGGCTGCGCGCCTGGCAAGCAGCCGTGGCAGCGCACCGCAGCCAGATCAGCACCTTTTGGGATTCCGTGTCGGAAATGGAAGCTGCCGTCCAGTCCTACTACGAGGCGGGCGGTGGTTGCAAGTTATGGGGTGACCGGAACGCTATAACCATAACAAATCTGTAAATTGTTGGCATTTCTACCAAATGTTGCTACAATAAACCTATGCGAAAAGCGCAGGCGTATCACCTCCCCCAACTCGCAAATTTGAGCGTCGAAAATTTATGCTATACTGAATCCATGCAGGACTCGCGCAATTATTGGAGCCGATGGGCAGAGAAATTGCAAGTTTTGGGGGTGAGCGACCAGGCAGCCGCGCTGCTGGATGGCGCCGGGTCCCTCCGGCTCCTGGCAGCTCAATTGGTACATGCGAGCACCCCATTTATCGGGTCTTCCGCAGCCGCTGATCAGTGGCAGGCACTGGCAAACCTGCTCGAAGACAAAGATTCCGCGCAGCAATTTGTCTCCTTTCTTCGGGAGGAGGATTAACCTTGATTACGATACTTGGAGTGCTTGGCCTGGGGGTGGTATTCCTGGCAGCCGGTTCAATCATCATTCTTCGTATGATCGGTAAAGACCGCGGCCAACCGGCCTTCCGGAAAATCGCGGCATTCGATGGCTTAAAGAAATCCATTGGCCTGGCAGTTGAAAACGGCACTCGTACGCATGTCACGCTGGGAAAGGCCAGTCTGAACCAACCCTACAACCCTTCGGCGCTGGCAGGATTAGCGACGCTGGAGCGCATTGCCCAGATCAGCAGCGTCAGCGACCGGCCGCCCATTGCCAGCAGCGGCGATGGCGGACTTACTCTGCTGAGCCAGGATACACTGCATTCTGCATACCGCAGCGTACATGCGCCTGAATTGTATGATCCCGGGCGGGGCCGATTAACCGGCATTACCCCCATGTCGTATATCGCCGGAATGCTGCCCATTGCAGCAGGTGAAGGGGTTTCTTCGCATGTGATGATCGGTAATTTTGGCCCTGAAATCGCGCTGGTGGCCGAAGCTGCCGAAAATGCAGGAGCCTTCAGCCTGGCAGCCAGCGACTCCCTGCCCGCCCAGGCAACCTTGTTTGCCTCCGCCCAGGAACCAATCATTGGCGAAGAATTATTTGCCGCCCCGGCCTACCTGGAAGCTGACCGCGGTCATGCTGCCAGCCTGCAGACCCAGGATATTTTGCGCTGGGGTGTTATTGCGATCCTCGTTGGCGGCGCAATATTAAAAATGACAGGTATCTTATGAGGGCCCCACTTTCAACCACCATCGCCATTGGCGCAGGGACCCTCACCCTGCTCGGCTTTTTCATTCCCGTTGAAGCGTTGACATCCGTGCGCAGCCTTCTGATCGAGTGGGCGGTTTTGCTGGCCGGGGTCGCCGGGCTGGTCGCGATTGCCCATCTGCTCAGCGTTCATTGGCGCAAAATGACGGCCAGCCGCAACAGAAATGTTACCTCAGCTTTCTTGCTAATCGCATTTGGGATTACTTTTGCGGCCGGGATGGTACTTAAACCCGGCCACCCGACCATGCAGAAGGTCGTCACCCATATTCAGGTGCCCATCGAAGCCAGTCTGATGGGCGTTTTAGCCATTTCACTGACGGTGGCCGCCATTCGCTTATTTCAACGGCGCGGCGGGTGGATGTCGGTTCTCTTCGCAGTTAGTGCATTTGTTTTCCTGATTATCGGCAGTGGTTTTCTCTCCTCGTCTGCCAACATTCCAGTGCTCAAAGACCTTCTGGCAGCGGTCAACGCCTTGCCGGTGGCTGGGGCGCGCGGCATCTTGATTGGCATCGCCCTCGGCAGCCTGACAACCGGTCTGCGCGTTTTATTGGGAACGGACCGCCCTTATAGTGGATAAAGCATGAGCGAAATTATCTGTCCGTATTGTGGATCTTCCAATGATATCGATGCGCTCACCTGCCTGAGCTGTAAAAAACCGTTGTATGACGATGTCGAGGTCCCCGACAATTCTCCTCAGCAGGACGGAATGGATTGGTTGAACACCTTCCGTGGGTTCGATACGGAAACCAATGCTTCCAGCTCTACTGCTGAACCTGGTGGCGAATCAACCGATGCCGAACCGGAGATCCCCGAATGGCTGGCGCGAATTAGAGCCCTCAAGGGAGATGAAGTTCCCCCACTTGAGGAAGAAGAACCGCTTCCCCCGGAAGAAATACCGTCCTTATTAGATCAGGATGCGGATTTACCCGATTGGATTAAGGAAATAAAGGCCTCCGACGCACCGCAGTCCAGCGAGGAAAACAATGAAGATTTCCCGGATTGGCTCAAGGACCTGTCCGATGAAGAAAATCCGACTCCCGAGCCAGAAGTTGCGGTCGGGTCCGGTATGGTTCTCCCCGACATCCCGGACGATCTGTCGGTGGATGAGGGGGCTGAATTAAATTTTGACTCGCAATCGGAGGGGACTGGCCCGCTCGAACCGGTGAGCCTTCCTACGGACACTGGCGAGCTGCCGGATGAATTTTTTCATGATGTTATCACCGGTCAAACCCAATCTGCTGAAGAAGTTGGTCAACCAGACCTTAATTGGCTCATAGAACGGGCCGATTCAAACTTTCCGCAAGACGAACCGACCGCTCAACCGCTCGATGAGTTGGATGGGCAAAGCCTGCCCACGCTGGAACAACCCGAGCCAGCGCCTTCCGCCGCCGAAACCGAACCCGGCGAATCGACTGAACTACCGGAATGGATGTTTGAATCAGGTGAACCGGCTGGCAACGAGACAGTTGAACCCACAGAAATTGATTTTGCGCCAGTAGAGGACAACCTCGCCGGAACCAGCAGCCAAGATCTGATCACCGCGCCACAAGAAGCAGAACTGCCAGATTGGCTGCTGGAGGATGAAGCAGCTCCTCCTGCCCAAAGCCCTGAATACCTGCCAGAAGCGCCTTCCGACATCGAGACCGGTCAAATGCCAGGCTGGCTGCACGCCATGCGCCCGGTCGAAGCGGCAGCTCCCAACCTGGTAGCTTCAAAAGAAGAAAGCCGGATCGAGGCCAGCGGACCGCTGGCTGGATACCAGGGTGTTTTGCCGGGTCAAGGTGTAGTCACCCATTACAGCAAACCGCCGGTTTACTCGGCGCGGATGCAGGTGACAGACAAACAGCGCATCTATGCCACCCTGTTCGAGACACTCATTGCGGATGAAACGCGGGTTGGCGCGCCTGCAGCGGCAAAAACCAAGTCCTCTCAACTGGTCATGCGGCTGGTGGTCGGTCTTGTGATGCTGGTTGCGCTCGTGGCGATATTAATCCTGCAACCCGGTTTTGCAGCTTTTCCGACCCTGGTTCCCCCTGAATCGGTTGCCTTCTACGATTCAGTCCAAACCCTCACTTCTGCCGCCACCCCGCCCCGAGTATTGGTCGGGTTGGATTACGATCCATCGCTTTCAGGCGAATTACGAACCATTTCCACCTCAGTAGTGGAAGATTGGATGGCAGGCAATAGCGGGCTGGCCTTTATCTCGATTAGTCCAACTGGCCCGGCTCTTGTTTCAGAGCTGGTTAACGCAGCCGCCGCTCAAAACCCCGGCTACCTGACCGCGGAACGGGTGATCAATTTGGGCTATCTTCCTGGTGGCGCTTCTGCGCTGGCCGCGCTGGCGATTAATCCAACCCGCGCTGCCCCAACCACCATGGATGGCTTGCCGGCCTGGGAAAGTCTGCTGCTGCAAGGCATGACCGCGGTTGCGGATTTTGATGCCATTTTATTGCTGACTGATAACGCCGAAAATTCACGCGCCTGGGTCGAGCAAGTCAAACCCGCCGCTGGCGATACACCCTTGCTGGTGATTTCCAGTGCCCAGGTAGCGCCCGCGCTGCAACCGTACATCCAATCCGGCCAAATTTCTGGAATGGTATCAGGGTTTACTGGCGGCGCCGCTTATGAGCAGTTGACCCAATCCGTTAATGGTCCGGTGCGCCGGTACTGGGATGCCTATCAGGGCGGGATGCTTTTGATTGCAGCATTGATGTTGATTGGTGCCGCCGCGTTTGGAATTAAAAAATTCGTTCGGCGACCTAAATAGGCTTAATTGTATGGCACCTGACCTTTTGTGGACTTTCATCGCATTCTTCCTGACCATCCTGGTGTTGAGCTATGTGTTGGGCGACAATGCCCTGTTCCGCGTGGTGATGATGATTTTTGTTGGCATTTCTGCGGGTTATGGCGCAGTGCTGCTTTTCTATCAGGTGATTATGCCGCGTCTGATCGCCCCGCTGATGACCGCCCCCATAGCCAATCAACCTGGACTTATCATTCCAGCAGCCCTCAGCATCTTGCTGCTCTTCAAATTGTCTCCACGGCTCTCCATTCTTGGTAACCCTCCCATGGCCCTGCTAACAGGCGTGGGAGCTGCAATAGCAATCGGCGGTGCTGTCAGCGGCACTTTGTTCGGGCAAATCAGCGGCACGATCTCGCCTTTTGATCTATCAGGGCTCTCATCTGCCGGAAGCGCCATCAGCCAGTTGTTTGGCGGAATTGTCCTGTTAACCGGCACGGTTTGTTCTCTGGCTTATTTTCACTTCGGGGCGCGAAAAAAAGGCGGGGAAAATACTGGCGCACAGCCGATCCTCATCCAGATTCTGGCCCGGATTGGCCAGGTATTCATCGCCATCACTTTAGGTGCATTATTCGCCGGTGTGCTCGCGGCTTCTCTGGCCGCATTGATCGAACGCCTGGACTTCCTCATTAATGTGCTTAAGCCCTTAATATCCTGAAGGCGGTTATGTCCACTCCCACTGCTGAAGCCGAATCATTGCTTTCCATAGAAATTGGCACCATTCACACCCGTGCCCTGCTTTTTGATTTGGTGGACGGCCAATACCGCTTTTTGGGCGCAAGTCGGGTACCCAGCACTTTTGGCGCGCCTTATTACGATATTAGCGAAGGTATTTATCAGGCACTCAAGCAATTGCAGGATGGAACTGCCCGAGTCTTTTTAGAGGATTCCCGCCTGGTTATCCCCGGCCGCGCTGACGGCGCCGGCATCGATAGCTTAGTTCTCATCTTTACGGCTGGACCTGGGCTGCGTATTGCTGTGCTGGGTTTGCTGGAAGATGTATCGCTTGAAAGCGCCAGCCGGCTTGCGGCATCCACCCAGAGCGTACTGGTTGAAGCGATTGGCCTGAATGATCACCGCAAACACGAGGAGCAGATCGATGCGCTGCTTAAAGCCAAACCGGACTTAATTTTGATCGCTGGTGGAACCGAAAAAGGCTCCACCCGTTCGGTGGGCAAAATTGTTGATCTGGTGTCCATGGTACTTCAGCTTACCCCAGAAGACCGCCTCCCCGAAATTATGTATGCCGGGAATCAGGCTATGCAGAACCATGTCACCGAGGCCTTGAGCCGATTTGGTGCGGTGCAGATTGTACCCAACGTCCGCCCAACGATTGAAAATGAAGTTCTTGCGCCAGCCCAGGAAATGCTGGCAAGAACCGTCACGCGCATTCGCAACCAACATCTGGGCGGCCTTCAGGCTTACGCCTCTATTACTTCAGCCGCACCGGCGCCCTCCTCGCATACGTTTGGCCGGATGATCCGGTACTTTAGCCAGATCAATAACTCGCAAAAATCCGTGCTTGGAGTTGACCTGGGCGCATCGTACACTACGATGGCCACTGCCCAGGAAGGGAAACTCGAACTGAGTGTGTACAATTTAGGCATGGGCGCAGGATTGCAGCCCGCCCTGGAGAAATCCGAGCTAGCCGAAATTACCCGCTGGCTCCCCATGCAAATTCCCGACGACGAAGTGCGGGATTACCTCTGGCAAAAAACCCTGTTCCCTGCCAGCATCCCCGCTACAGTTGAGACCCTGGCAATCGAGCAGGCGGCTGCCCGTCAGATTCTTGCCCTGGCTTTACGCACCCATCGGATGCGATACAAGAACCCATTGCAGTCCTTTGAACCCGTTCTTGTATCGGGCGCAACGTTGGCGCATACTTCACCTGCGCAAACATTGTTGATGCTGCTGGACGGATTACAGCCGGTAGGCACAACCACCTTCGTGTTGGACCCATATGGGTTGATGCCTGCACTGGGAGCTGCTGCCGAGGTCAATGCCATGCTGCCAGTCCAGGTGGTCGAATCAAACGCCTTTGTTAACCTTGGCACGGTTCTTTCACCTATATCCAATGATCGCTATGGAACCAGTATTATGAACGTGCGCATCGAGTACGAATCCGGTGAAGAATCACGTCACGAAATCCGCCAGGGTAACCTTTACCAGTTGCCCATCCAGTCAGGTCAAACGGCACGGATTCATCTTGAGCCGTTGCGCCCGGTTGAAATCGACCCCATGCATAATAGCGACACGCGCAGCTTCAAGGTGACTGGCGGAATTTGCGGAACGGTGATCGATGCGCGCGGGAGATCGATAACCTTGCCTGCGGATGATTCGCGCCGCCGGGATATGCTTAAAAAATGGGCAATGGCCCTTGGCAGCTAATCCGAACCTGAAAGAATCTTTCGAGAATTCCTCATGATCACCCCAGTTACCCATCTGCTTCCCCTCACCCACTTGCGCCGAGACCGAATGCTGCCGATAAGAGGTCGCGTCCTGTTCAATGTCGGGGATGAGGTGAAAGCGACCGACATCGTTGCCGAGGCGGATCAACACGGCGATCATTTAATTCTGGATGTTCGCCGCGCCCTGAGCCTGCACAACCCAGAGGAAGCCAACAAACGGATGCGCTATAAGGTTGGTGAGAAAGTAGAAAAAGGCGACATTCTGGCTCAGACCGGCGGGATTATCCCGCGCGTTTTACGCGCCCAGGCAGATGGCAGAGTCATTGGTATCCACCGCGGACAGATTATTCTTGAGGCGGCGGGAGGTAAGTTAGAAATTCGGGCAGGGATTAACGGAAGAGTCACTGAAGTGCTGCCGGACCGCGGCCTGGTGATTGAAGGGGATGGCGCGTTGCTGCAGGGGGTGTGGGGTAATGGGAAGATCGCTTCAGGCATGCTGTTGATCACGGATCAGCCTGTCAACGATGAGTTAACCCGGGCGACCCTCAACGCGAACATGCGCGGCGCCGTGGTGCTCGCCGGTCATGTGACCACGAAAGAGACGCTGATTGCTGCACAAGAATTACCTATCAGCGGACTGATCCTGGCCAGCATGACCGCTGACTTGATGCAAACCGCTGTCAAAGTAAATTATCCAATCATCTTGATGGAAGGGTTTGGGCGGACGCCCCTCAATCAAGCCGCTTTTAACTTGCTTTCCACCAACGAAAAACGCGATATCGTCCTCAATGGCGTCTGGGATGCCGTCCGCCATGAAAAACCGGAGCTATTTATTCCGCTCCCTGCTCAAGGCAATCCAGCCCAGGATTATTCGGAATTGACCCGTGGTAAAACCGTCAGAGTAACCGTCCCCCCGTATGCCGGGCAATCAGCAATTTTGGTGACGTTTCGGCCTGGGTTAACCCTGCTGGCAAACGGCCAACGGGTAAACGCCGCAGACATTCAACTCAGTACAACCCAGATCGTAACTGTGCCCCTCGCGAATCTGGATGTGTTAGAATAAAGTAAGGAGAGAGTCCCATGAGCCTTGACAACACCCCACCTAATGAAAATGAACCCGATGAGAACCAACCGGAAGGTCTTTCCTTCGATGAATTTCGCGACCAGTACGACGACGAGGTCCCGACCGAAGAAGAACCGCCCCAACCTGGCGGTCGTACCTTCATCACTGTAGTTGGCATCATTGGCGGCATTATCGTACTGGCGGCCCTAGCTCTGGTTGGCTACTTCCTGCTCACTCGCGGAACATTGGCTACGCGCTTCCAGCAGCAAGCCGCCCAAATCAACGCGGAGAATACAGCCATCGCAGCCACGGCAACCGATGCGTCCATGGTGCAAATGACGCAAAAGGCCATTCTGCCTCCCACCTGGACGCCCGTGCCGCAGAATACTGCCGTCCAGGCCTCCCCGACCCCTAAACCGACGAACACTGCCGATGCAGCTGCTGAAAATTCGACAGCGACTGCTCAGGCTAACCTGACACTGTCCGCGCAAGGCGGCAGTGCCGGTACGCCAGTCGCCCAGGCTGCCTCACCTACCGTCCGTGCGACCGCTCGCGCAAGTGCAACCAGCCGCGTTAGCGCCACGCCATTGAAAACCGCCACTGCTTTACCGCAGACCGGTTTTGCCGATGAGGTCGGCTTGCCTGGCCTGCTCGGTTTGGCGCTCAGCCTGGTGATTGTGGTATTCGCTGCCCGGCGTATCCGGCTTTCAGCCAGCCAGTAAACGGATAAGCTGCCCGTCATCAGAAAGACCTAGAAGACGGATAGAGTTTCGTCTGTTAAATATCACACCCCATGCCTATTCCAAACGAAGGCATGGGGTGAATTTTTAGTTTTGTCTGGTCACTAAAACCCTACTACAGCCACAGCGGGAATACAACTACATTACGTCCAGAGCGACTTTTTGGCCGAAGCCAAGCAGTGCCTTGACCATGTCGTCGGTACGGCCTTCAGCATACACGCGCAATACCGGCTCGGTGCCTGAGGGGCGGATCAGCAACCATGAGTCATCGCTCATAATGTATTTCACGCCGTCAACCACGCTTACTTCCATGACCTTCTCACCGCCTATTTCGGAAGGCACGCAGTCGCGCAAGTGAGTTGTCATTTTGTCTTTTGAAACCGGATGTCCCAGCCGGATGTCTTTGCGCTCATAATACGCCGGCCCGACCTCTTTCAAGAGGTTCTCGACCAGCTCTGAAAGCGGAACGCCGTAGCTTGCCACCATTTCGACCAGCAGCAGCCCCATGATCACACCGTCGCCCTCAGGGATATGACCTTTGAAGGAGATGCCGCCAGATTCCTCGCCGCCGATCAAAACATCTTCTTTCAACATCCGGTCGGCGATATGATTGAAACCGACAGGGGTTTCATAGAGCGGCAAGCCGTATTTCTTCGCCAGCCGGTCGATCATGCGGGTGGTCGAAACAGTACGAACCACCGCACCGCTCAAACCGTGTTTTTCGACCAGGTAACGCAGCGACAGCGCCATAATTTTGTGCGGATCGACAAAATTGCCGCGTTCATCCATCGCGCCGATGCGGTCCGCGTCGCCGTCGGTCGCCAGGCCAAAACTACCGTAACCCATCGAAATCGCGCCGGCTAATGCCCCCAGGTAACGGCTAATCGGTTCGGGGTGAACACCGCCAAAACCAGGGTTCATTTCACCGCGCACTTCGTACACCTCGCAGCCGGTTCCCTGCAGCACCGAGCGCAGCACGCCTCGCCCGGAGCCGTACATCGAATCGACCACGATGCGTTGGGGGTTTTCAGCGATGACATCGAATTTGATCAATTTCCGCAAATGCTCAGAATAGGCGGGGATGGGATTAAAGCGCGTGAGCAGGTTTGTGTCACGCGCCTGTTCATATTCCATGACATTCGGGCCGCGCCCTTGTGTCTCGTTATCGTTCAGGTAAATTTCTACCTTACGGCATTGCTCGGGCGAAGCAGAGCCGCCAAACGCGGCTTTAAGCTTTACGCCGTTATAGCGCGGCGCATTGTGCGACGCGGTGATCATGATGCCGCCAATTGCGTTCAGATTGCGCACTGCATAAGATATGGCTGGCGTGGGCGCGTCAGCCTGCGCAAGGTGTACTTTGAAACCGTTAGCTGCCAGCACCCGCGCCGTCTCGACAGCATAGCGGTCAGAGAGGAAACGGGTATCAAAACCCACCACCATGGTATGCGGATCAGGATTCAGTCCGGACACCTCGCCGTTGATCCACGAATCAGATCGGACTGCATCGGCAATTGCCTGGGTGACCTGGCGTAAGTTGTTGAAGGTAAAGGTATCCGAGATAACGGCGCGCCAGCCGTCGGTGCCAAAATGGATCATGCGATTTTACTCCAGACCTTGGAATTGACTAAGATGACGGGTTATTTTACCACCCCGGAGCGGGTGTGGCGGTAGCCAACAGGCTTTGAACGACCCAGCCTTCAAGACCGTTTTCAGTACGAACCTTGACCCAGATGGTTCCGCTCGTACCGCGAACCGGGTCCGAGATCACCTCCAACATATTGCCATTCAAAATGGAAGAGAGAATTCTTCCATCGGGTTCATCACGCAGCAGTGCACCGCCACCGGTTGGCGCCTCAACCCGCGCCCAAACCGGCGTTGGTTGGGGGGTGATCGTCTGGGTCGCTGTTTCGGTGGGCACAAATGTAATTGTGGGGGTAAGTGTAGCGGTTGGAGATCGATCGACTACCGGTTGTGGCGTGGTTGTTTGCGTCATTGTAATCGTGACGGTCGGGCTGGGGTTGGCAGACAGGATATTGGGTAAAGCTGTTGGTTCTACATTGCGGTCTGACCCCTTGTTGAGGGGCGAGATAATAAACGCAACTGCCAACACACCCAGTGCTAAACCAGTTAGCAGAAAACCGGCCAGTTTTTTAGGTGGATTCCCCAGGATGATCAGCGATAGGATCCCGACCAGGACCGCCCAGGCTAAGTGCACACCCGCAACATTAATCCCCGCAATCCAGGCGCTGTCGTTGAATGCCACCAGGTTGAAGCCCGCTGCGGTTAACGGCGGGAATAACCCGTATGCAATGGCAACGTTGGCAACCAGAGGCCGTTTGTGTGGAGAACGTATCAGCATGTAAACGGAAAGGCTAACCCCAACTGCCAAAACGAGGAAATTAGGCCACTCGTAACTTGTCCAGGAGGTAATAACGGGCATTGGGTTGAGCGGAAGCATGGGTAAGAGGGCGCCGGCTAAAGCGCCAAAGCCAAACACAAACATCGCTGCAGCCAACGTGCTAAGGCTAGCCTTTAGTAAATACCTGCCAGATCCATTGATGGCTGCCAGTGCTGTTCCCAATACCGGTCCGAGGAACGGCGCAAAAAGGACCCCAAGCACCAGTAGAGCATCCGAGAACAGCAGCAGCGCAATCGCCAGTGTCACGCCAGAAAGCAGGCAGGCGATGAAATAGTCATAAGACGGCGTTAGCTGCCGCGCCACTGCCTCCAACCAGGCTGTCTGTTCATCATCGCTGCGGGGTAATAAAGCCCGGTGAAGGCGCCGGCGGCGGGCAGCAGCCAGGTTGGAATCGTTTTCAGAGGGAAGGGGTTCACTGGTGGGAAGGCTCATTTTCGCAACGTCGCAATCATTCGGAGGGGTTTTTCGAGCAATTCGAAGGCTGCCAGGATATCCGGCACGACGATATCAGCAGCGAACAATGTTTCCTGAGCAGCGCCTTCGCGGGAAAGCACACAAATTCCCACTGCAGCAGCGCGCAGCATTTCACTGTCATTTGCCCCCTGTCCAATGGCCACAACATGCGCAGCACCCAACCTCTGAATGAATGCTGCTTTTTGGGCGCTTTCATTGCCTGGTTGGATAATATGTGCATTCAATTCAAGTTGGTGGTCAATTTGCGTCTGCCCGCCGTAAGTATTGGCGGTCAGCAGATGAATTTCGAGCCTGTCGCGTAGGGTTTTGAACGCGCGGACAACCCCGTCCTGCAATTTCCCGTCCAGGGCTAGCGTGCCATTTACATCACAGACCAGGTAATTGAGTTTTAAGGTTCCCCGCCCGGGCACATCCAATTCAATCATAGGTCAATTATAATACAGCAAAATTACCGCACTTACCGGGTACAATAACCAACATGACTTCGAAAAACGCATTACGCCCCTTCTTGCAGATTGCTTTGTTCCTGCTCTTGGTGATTCTGGCGGCTTGTTCCGCCGGTCCGGGCGTCACGCAAGCCCCACCAGTCGATCCATCCCCTTCGCCAGTCCCCACCCTTGCTGACCCTCCCACGCCAACACCCGCCCCAGCTTCAGTCTGGCTGATCGCCGGCCCGGAGGTGGCTGTCAGGCTGCGCGAGGATTACTCGAATGTGCTGGCGAATCAAGCTGCTCAGGATAATCTGGTATTTGAGGTGAAGGATAGCTTCAGGCAGAGCGATCTGCCTGCTGATTTAAAGGTTGCGTTTTTTCTATCACCCCCGGACGACATTTCTACCCTGGCTGCCAACCTGCCAAACACCCAATTCGTTGTGGTAACCGCCTCTGACCTGCAACCAGCAACAAATTTGAGCGTGATCCGAACGGCTGACAACCTGGTCGTGTTTCTGGCGGGCTACCTGGCAACGCTGAATGCGCCGGATTTCCGTTCGGGCGCCCTGTTGGTGGATGGTGCAGCCAACAACGCTCAATTGCAGGACAGCTTTTTAAATGGCGGGCGGTATTTTTGCGGGCGCTGCGCCCCGGTTTTCGCGCCGATTGTACTTTTTCCGCAGGTTGGAATGGTACCCACCAATGCCGATGCGGCGGGTTGGCAGGCAGCCTTCGACGCGCTCAACCAGAATAACATTGAAATGCTCTACCTACCGGCCGAAGGTCTGCTGCCGGATTTCCTGGCTTACCTGGCCGGAAAGAATGTCAAGATTATCAGCGATGCTCCCCCGCCGGCTGGCAGTGAGGGCTTATGGGTGGCAACCGTCCAATCCGATACTCTGGCAGCCACAACAGCCCTCTGGCCGGATTTGATCGCAGGGACGGGCGGCAAAATCAGTCAAGCCGGCCTGGCGTTGACCAACGTCAACGGTACGAACCTGTCTGTGGGTCGTCAGCAGTTGGCTGAAAAAATAATCCCTGATTTAACCAGCGGCATCATTTCGCCGTTGAGCGTTCCATAAGCAAAAAAGTGTCAGGCGTCATGGGTCACGTTTCACGCTTTACGTGGCACCTGGCACTTGGCACATGGCACGTGATACACCTACCCGCGGAATTCTTCCATAGAGGTCTGGCCAGGTGGCGTAATGTTGCGCCGTTGCAGCACCTGTCCAACGGTCAGCCACAGGATCTTGAAATCCAGCCCAAAGGACCAGTGGTCAACATACCACACATCCAGCGCAAATTTTTCTTCCCAGGTGAGCGCGTTACGCCCGTTGACTTGCGCCCAACCGGTGATGCCGGGCAGTACCTCATGCCGGCGGCGCTGTTCCGCCGAATAACGCGGCAGATACTCCACCAGCAACGGGCGTGGACCAACCAGGCTCATCTCGCCGCGCAGCACATTGATCAACTCTGGCAGCTCATCCAGGCTGGTAGCTCGTAAAAAGTATCCCAGGCGGGTGATACGCTGCGTATCCGGCAGCGGATTACCGTTGCTGTCCAGTTCATTCGACATCGAGCGAAATTTGTACAGGGTAAATATTTTGCCATTGTGGCCTGGCCGCGCTTGGCTGAATAAAATAGGCCGCCCGTGATTTATCCAGACCAGCACTGCCAGAACTGCCAGGAGCGGAGAGGTCAGAATCAGCCCCAAGCTGGAAATGAGCAAATCGAATATTCTTTTGGATAAAGGTACTCGCGAAAGTCTGGAATGGCAGCCAAGCATATGCGCATTGTACCAAAAACCTAAGCGGTTAGGTTATAATTTTTTCCAAAACGATATGACCTCAGGAGACTTTTCATGCGGCTGAAGATCAGCATCGAATATTGCGCGGTTTGACACTATACAGACAGGGCTGCCAGTCTGGCGACCGACCTGCTTAAGTACTATGAACCTGAAATCGAATCCTTGACTTTAATCCCGTCCTCGGGCGGCAGGTTCGAAATTACCATCAACCAGCAGTTGCTTTTTTCGAAAGCTGCTCTCCACCGGCACGCTATACCCGGTGAAATAACCACCCTGATCTCAAATTACCTCACGGAAGGCAATCCATCATGACCAAAAAGGGACGCGTTTTCTCCGGCGCCCGCCCCACTGGGCGGCAGCACCTTGGCAACTATCTTGGCGCCATGCGTAATTATGTTGCGCTGCAAGATGACTATGACTGCATATACTGCGTTGTCGATGTTCACGCATTGACCACGCTGGAAACCACGCTGGAACTCAAGCAGAACACTTACGACATGGCGCTCGATTGGCTGGCTGTTGGGATTCGCCCAGAGGAATCCGTCATCTTTGTCCAGTCGCATGTCCCACAGGTGATGGAGCTGCATACTTATCTTTCCATGGTCACCCCGCTCGGCAAATTGACCGATCTGCCGACTTTCAAAGACAAAGTACGCGAGAATCCCAACAACATCAACTACGGTCTAGTGGGGTATCCGGTGCTGATGGCAGCCGACATCCTGCTCTACGGCACCGATTTCGTCCCGGTAGGCATCGACCAGGCGCCGCACCTCGAATTCACCCGCGAGGTGGTGCGCTCCTTCAATTACCGCTACGGCAAGCCGGTGCTCAAAGAACCGCAGATGAAAGCCACCTCGGTGCCCAAGGTGCTGGGGATCGACGGGGTGCAGAAAATGAGCAAGAGCCTCAACAATCACATCGAGCTGGCTGCCACTCCGGAAGAAACCACGAAACGGGTAATGCAAATGGTCACTGACCCGGCGCGGGTACGCCGCAGCGACCCAGGCAACCCGGATGTGTGTAACGTTTTCTCGTTGCATAAAATTTTTTCACCGCAGGCGGATGTTGACATGATCAATGTGGAATGCCGGCGCGCAGGGATTGGCTGTGTGGACTGCAAGAAATTGCTGGCAAAAAACTTGAACGCCCATCTGGAACCCTTCCGCGCCCGCCGCACTGATCTGGACAAGAACCCGGCATATATCTGGGATGTTCTGGATGACGGCGCCAGACGGGCAAATGTGCTCGCCGAAGAAACCATGGTGAACGTCCGCAGCGCCATCGGGCTGCCCTGATGCGGGCTGTCGTTCAGCGCGTCACGTGCGGTTCCGTACAGGTGGATGGCAAATCCATCGCTGCGATTGGCCGCGGCTATGTCATTTTACTGGGTGTTGGTCCGGCCGATACCGATGCGACAGCGGCTGCCCTGGCCAAAAAAATATCCTTGCTGCGTGTCTTCGAAGACGAACGGGGCAAAATGAACCGGTCGATTCAGGATATTGGCGGCCAGGCGCTGGTTGTATCGCAGTTTACGCTTTACGCGGATACCAGCCGGGGCAACCGGCCTTCGTTCATCAACGCAGCTGCGCCGGAGATCGCCAGCCCGCTGGTGCAACGTTTCGCTGCCCACCTCGCCAGTTTCGGTATTCCCGTACAGCAGGGCGAATTTGGCGCGCATATGCTGGTGGATATCGAAAACGACGGCCCAGTCACGATCTGGTTCGAATTTTGAGGTATTCCTGAACAACACCCGCCTGGAAAGTCAAATTCATTTGACTATTCTCCGCCTGATATGGTAATATCAAGCTGCTTATATCCGTTAGCGCGAAACGGATACTTTTAAATCAGCGTGTCTTTTTCGAGAGAGGAGAAAGCCCATTAGTACCACAAATTACCGGGTAAATGAAGCGATCCGCGTGCCAGAAGTGCGTGTAATTGGGCCAAATGGGGAGAACCTGGGGGTAATCCCGATTGAAACGGCTCTCCGGGTCGCAAGGGAAGCCGAAATGGATCTCGTCGAGGTTTCAGGCAATGCTGTACCGCCTGTTTGTCGTGTCATGGATTTTGGCAAGTTCCTGTATGAACGCACCAAAAAGGACCGTGAGGCGCGCAAAGCACAGACTAAGATCGAAGTCAAAGAGATTCGACTGCGCCCTAAGACCAACGAACACCACCGCGGTTTTAAAACCCGCGACGCCCGCCGCTGGTTGTTGGATGGCATGAAAGTCCGTGTAACCATTCGTTTCCGCGGGCGCGAAATCGATTATCCAGAACTGGCGTTGGAAGACTTGCGCGAAATCGCTCAGGAATTGGTCGATATTGCCGTCGTCGAGCAACCCCCCATGATCGAAGGCCGCACCATGACGATGGTTCTGAATGCGTCGCGACCGTCCAAGAAAAAAACAGCGGAAGAACCTCAGCAAGAACCGGTCGAGTAGGCTGGCTTGATTAACCAGGCTGACCAGATTCTTTAAGTTTTTACCAATTCGCGAATATTCTGGTATAATTTGCGGTCGCGCAAGCAGACCGCATTTAATTTAACGAGAGGAGTAAAGCTGTGCCTCGCAAGCTTAAAGACGCAAAAATCAAGCTGAAGACCCATAAAGCGACCTCAAAACGGTTTCGCATGACCGGGTCCGGCATCCTGGTACGCACCAAGGGCGGTAAAAGCCATCTGCGCCGCCGCACCTCCAAGCGCACCAAGGCATTGTTGAGCGAGATGATCCCCGTAGAAGGGGAAAACATCATCAAGCGCGTTGTTCGATTGGCCCCCTACCTTAAAAAGTAGGAATTCGTTCGTTTGTTTTGTGCGGCTGTTGGGTGCTCGCAACAGGTGATTTCACCGGCGCCCAGGGGTTCGCAAAGGAGTAGAAATGCGTGTAAAAGGCGGCCCTCAAGGCCATCTCCGTCATAAAAAGATCTTAAAATTAGCAAAAGGTCAGCGAGGCTCAAAGCACCTGCTCTTCCGCCGGGCAAATGAAGCCATGCTGAAGGCTCTGTGGTATTCGTTCCGCGACCGCCGCACTCGCAAGCGCGACCTGCGCAAGCTGTGGATCGCCCGCATCAACGCCGCGGCGCGCATCAACGGCATCAGCTACTCTCGGCTGGTGTTCGCCCTGCGCAAAGCCAATATCGACCTCAATCGCAAGATGCTGGCCGACATTGCTGTCCGCGACCCGCAAGCCTTCACTGCCATCGTCACCCAGGCTACATCTGCCTGATTGCCCTGCCACAGCGGTTCTGCAAAGCGAATTCACACGGGATGACCATCGTCGTCCCGTGTATATTTTTAATTTAACCAGCTATACTAAATGTCAACCTTATGATCACCTCGTCCCAGAATCCCAAAATCAAACGTATCCGCGGACTTTTGGAGAACCGGAAAGACCGCCAGCAGGGAAAAGTCTTTGTCATCGAGGGCGTCCGGCTGACTGAAGAAGCGCTAAAGTCAGAGAGCCAGATTGAATTGGTTTTGTACAGTGCAGAGCTTTCCACCCGCGGCCTTGCGCTGGTTGCGCAATTCTCAGCGATGGGCTGTCCGGTCGAGGAAGTGGATGCGGGCATCCTGCGCGGCCTGTCCGATACCGAGACCCCGCAGGGCATCCTGGCCGTCCTGCCTCAGCCGATAAGTGAATTGCCCAAAATCTGGGACCTGCTGTTGGTGCTTGACCGCATCCGCGATCCGGGCAACCTGGGTACCATGCTGCGGAATGCGGCCGGCGCTGGAGTTCAGGCGGTGGTGCTGACGCCCGGCAGCGTGGATGCCTTTAGCCCAAAGGTTGTGCGCGCCGCTATGGGCGCCCATTTTCGTCTGCCAATCCTGACGCTGGACTGGCTTGAAATTATTGAAGCCTGCAGGCAATCCGATCCGCAACCGGCGGCTTTGCTGGTAGCCGATTCCGCCGGCGGTGATCCGTGCTGGGATGCAGACCTGCGCCAACGTCTGGCGCTGGTGATTGGCTCCGAAGCTGATGGCCCGCAGCAAGTCGCCTTGGAAGCTGCTAACGGCCTGGTGCATATCCCCATGCCAGGAAAAACCGAGTCGCTTAATGCAGCCGCTGCTGCAGCCATCTTGCTTTACGAAGTGGTTCGACAGAGGAATTTGTGAACATTCGCTCCATTACTACCTTTTATGATCCTGCCCTGAGCGGAGTAACTCCGCCGCTGGAAGCTCTGGGCCAATTTGCCGCAGCCGCCAAAAACGCCCTCCAGGCCAAAGATTACCCGGTACAATCCATCCGTTTGGCCACCTCCCCCTTCCCCGGCTGGGCTCCCAGGCTGACCAGCGACGTTTTGGCCGCGCTTGCGTTTGACCTGGAATCGCAGGCTGCCAGCCGCGATTTCAACTACGTGTCGCTCGGCCCAGCGGATCCCGCCAACCCGGCCAGCTACCTTGCAATCCCGGCGATTTTGGCTGCGGCTCAATCTGTGTTCGCTACCGGACTGATGACATCTGCTGGCGGGAAAGTCTCCCTGCCAGCCGTCCGAGCCTGTGCTGAAATTGTCGCCCAGGCTGCCAAAATCTCGCCTGACGGCTTTACCAATCTACGTTTTGCCGCGCTGGGAAATGTGCCGCCCGGCTCGCCATTCCTGCCATCCGCTTATCACTCGGCAGGCGCGCCGCCTGCGGTAGCGCTGGCAGTCGAATCCGCTGATCTGGCGCTGGAAGTCTTCAAGCAGGCGACCTCGTTGGAAGGCGCCCGCCGTGGATTGCTCCACCGATTGGAAGAACACGCTGCCCATTTGCAGGCAGCTATGGCCGAACCCTGTCAGCAGTTCGGGGTGCGCTTTTTAGGCCTGGATTATTCACTGGCGCCGTATCCATCAGAAACCTGTTCAAGCGGTTCTGCCCTGGAAAGCCTGGGATTATCTCGCCTTGGGTTATTCGGGACATTGGCAGCAGCCGCGTTTTTGGCTGACACGTTGGATCGTGGAAATTGGCCGCGTTCCGGATTTAATGGGTTGATGTTGCCGGTGTTGGAAGATTTAACCCTGGCAGCCCGCGCTGCGGAAGGCAGCCTGACCGTGCGGGATTTGCTCATGGTTTCGGCAGTCTGCGGCACCGGGCTGGATACGGTCCCTTTGCCCGGGGAAGCGACAGCAGCGCAGCTAGCCGCCATCCTGTTGGATGTGGCAGTGCTGTCGCAGCGCCTTGATAAGCCACTCACCGCCCGGTTGATGCCTATTCCAGGCAAAACTGCCGGCGGCCGCACCGATTTTGAATTCGAATTTTTCGCCAACAGCCGAGTGATGGCGTTGAATGCCGAGCCGCTCAACGGTCTACTGGCTGGGGATGAAGAGATCGACTTCCACCCCAGGGCAAGCTATCAATAATTTTTACGCAGTAGTACAGTGGAGAAATTAAAGGTTTTTGTAGGGCAACGGTCTTGATCGCGGTTGTTGCATCCCCACCCACACCCACAGGGTGCGGGCAAGGCGCACTGTGAGCGAGCGGAGAGAAAACCGCAGGCGCGTCGTGACGCGCTCCTTGTACTCGGTCTGGAGATGGTGCGATCAGAGATCTGGCTTGTAGCGCAAACTTTAGTTTGCGAGGCGAACTGAAGTTCGCCCTACATTGCAATGCCCCAGGCGCAAGTGGAAACGTGGAAACCTTTGATCAGTCGACGGTATAGAACAGTTGTTAAACCGGATCGACACTGGGGGCGTTCCCTACGACCCGCGCGCGCTGCCCACCCGATGCGTTGTGCGCGTCCGGCATTGAAACCGCATAGAGGCCATAGGGCGTGCTTCAGCGCACCCTATAATCTTTTTATTTTAAATTTTGAACGTTTCTGTGGCGAACCTTTTATTCATTTACTTGCTTGAAATCGACCAGGATCAGGTTTCTCTCGCACTCGACGTATGTATCCAGCACGATCAAATCCGACAGCGGGAGATCGGACTGGTCAAATAGCTGGATCGTCAACTGCCCGACTGTTGCACGCGGCGCATCCGCCAGGGTGAATTCATACCCAGACGGACCATACTGCAATGCAGTGCCCGTCAGGCTGAGCAATTTGATCGACCGGTTACCTAACCAACCATTGATTGCCACGCGAATCCCTTTTACCGGCCGGTTCTGGATGTCGAACACTCTTCCAGCAACGCCCATCCAGGCACACCCACGGGTTGGTTCATACAGACTGGCGGAAATCCCCTGTGGTTCTGCCTGCAGACCGAAAGCGAATTTTCCGGGTTTGGTAGTTTCCGAAGTTGGCAAGGGGCCTTGGGCTGCAGCCGGGGTACCTGCCACAATTAACACCGCCGTCGTAGGAGATGGAACGGCGGTTGGAGGATCGATGGCGGGAAGGGTCGGCTCGCTGGTGGGCGTCCAGGTTGGCGGCAGACTGGTTGGAGTTTCGCTGGCGCTTGGCGGGATAATTTCTCCAACCTTGGCCGGCGGCGGGTATGGATTGACCCCTACAGCCGGATTGTTGAAGATTACCAGCAGGATCACCACCACTGCCAACGTTGTTAACAGAGCGACAATGGTCAATGCATTCCAATAATTTTCGCGTAGGCCCGTTTTCTTTCTGACCCTTTGTTCCTCATGTGATCCAACCGGTATCATGATTTGCTATTCCCCTTGCTAAGGCAGTAAAATTTCGATCGTGCTGGCAGAACGCCGGGCTTCGAGCCAGCTATCCAGCGCAAGGTGCTGTAACGTGAGTCGTGCGTCCACGGATAGAATTCGGTCGCTTTCTCGTTCGATGACATAAATGATGTGATAACCAAAATCCGTTTCGACCACCGGACTATATTCACCGGGTTGCAGCGCAAACGCGGCTTCTTCAACCGCCGGTTGCGTCAGGTAGCCGCGCGGGAACCAACCTAGGATGCCGCCGGTGTTGGGATCATACTTTGCTGCCAGAGTTGCAAAATCCGCGCCAGCATCCAGTTGCCGGATCGCGCCTTCAGCTGTTTCACGTTGACGCACCAATATTTGCTGTGCCCGTACTTGTTCTACTCGCTCAGGCACAGCGTTGATCAACGCATCGCGTTGCCAGGCGCTGGCTGCCGCCCGACGCATGGCAGATTGGAAGCTGGCTGGTGAATAGCCATTAGCCGCTATCCAGGCGTCCAGGGCTGCCTGACCGCCAAGGTCAGCTGCCAGAGCATCGATCCGTTTCTGCAGCCTGGCATCATCCAACTGAAAGCCGCCTTCGACCGCCGCTTGCGCCAGCAGCGTCTGGTTGATTAATTCATCCAATACCAATTGGCGCTGTTCTTCCGGGGTACGCGTTTTACCCAGTTCCGCATCCGCGGCCTGCAACTGCATTAATTGCGCGTCATACTCTGCCAGCAGGACGCCCTCGCCATTGACAGTCAGCGCCATCGGTTCCAGCGTTGCAGTGACAGTCGCAGTTGCGGCAGGTACATCCGTAAAAACCACGGTTCCCGTATCGGGAGTCTGGTTTCCGGGTACAGTGGGATCGGCGCGGCAGCCGCTTAAAAAAACCAGCGCCGTGCTGGTTACCAGCAGGGCAGCTATAAATCTTGTCGTTTTCGGGGAAGGCATGGGAATGATTATAATGCAAAACAGGCTGCGGAGGTTTCCGCAGCCTGTTTACAAATCAAGCGTTTTAGTATTCGGGCATGGGAGGAGGAGCGGCTTTTTCCTTCTCCGGCACATCCGTGATCAAAGCTTCGGTGGTCAGGATCATCGCCGCGATCGAAGCAGCGTTCTCGAGTGCACCGCGAGTAACTTTGGCCGGGTCGATGACGCCGCCCTTGACCATGTTCATGTACTCGTCGCGCAGCACATCATATCCAATCTGGTTGTCACCAGCTTTTTTCTGAGCCTGGCGGACGTTTTCGATCACAACCGAGCCTTCTTTGCCGGCGTTCTCAACAATCTTGCGCATCGGAACTTCCAGCGCCTTGCGCACAATATTGACGCCAATCTGCTCGTCGTCGTTATCCATTTTGACGCTGTCCAACGCTGACATGGCGTTGATCAACGCAACACCACCGCCCGGGACGATTCCTTCTTCGACGGCAGCGCGGGTGGCGGAAAGCGCGTCTTCCACGCGGTGTTTCTTTTCTTTCAGTTCCGTTTCGGTGGCAGCGCCAACGCGGATGATGGCAACACCGCCGGAGAGTTTGGCCAGGCGTTCCTGGAGTTTTTCACGGTCGTAATCGCTGGTGGTCTTATCGATTTCGACGCGGATCTGCTCGATGCGCCCGTGGATTTCAGCTTCGTTGCCCTTACCGCCAACCAGGGTGGTGTTATCTTTGTCAGCCACGACTTTTTCGGCGCGACCGAGGTCGGTCAGGGTTGTGGTCTCCAACTTGCGGCCAGTTTCCTCGGAAATAACCGAGGCGCCGGTCAGGGTGGCGATATCCTGCAGCATTGCCTTGCGACGATCGCCAAAGCCAGGGGCTTTGACCGCCAGCACATTCAGCATACCGCGAAGTTTGTTTAGCACCAGGGTCGCAAGGGCTTCACCGTCGATATCTTCGGCGATGATGACTAGGTCGCGTTTGCCAACCTGAACCAATTTTTCCAGTACCGGAACAATATCCTGAGCAGCCGAGACCTTCTTGTCGTAGATCAAAATGTAGGGCTCAGCAATGGAGGCTTCCATGTGTTCCGGATCGGTGATGAAATAGGCCGAAATATAACCGCGGTCGAACTGCATACCTTCCACATACTCGGTCTCGAACTCGAGGCCTTTGGATTCTTCGACGGTAATAACGCCGTCTTTACCGACCTTGTCCATCACCTCAGCGATCAACTCGCCGATGGCGCGGTCCTGGGCGGAGATGGTGGCGACATTCCCGATTTCTTCTTTAGTGGTGATTTTGATCGCCTGGGAGCGGATCCCATCAGCGACGGCCTTGGAGGCGGCTTCGATACCGCGTTTGAGCAGCATCGGGTTGGCGCCAGCGGCCAGGTTTTTTAAACCTTCTGTGACGATGGCATGCGCCAATACGGTCGAGGTGGTGGTGCCATCCCCGGCAATGTCATTAGTTTTTGTTGCGGCTTCTTTGAGCAGCTGGGCGCCCATATTTTCAAAGGGGTCTTCCAGCTCGATTTCTTTGGCCACGGTCACACCATCATGGGTGATGGTGGGGGAGCCGAATTTGCGATCGAGCGCCACATTCCGCCCCTTGGGGCCGAGGGTGGTCGCCACAGCGGTGGCAACAACATCAATTCCGTTCTTTAAGCGGCGGCGCGCATCTTCCGAAAATACCAATTGCTTGGCAGCCATAGTGATTCTCCTAGTTTATCGAATGGTATAAAAATTTACTTGGGTTCCACAATCGCGAGCAGATCGCTCTCGCGCAGGATCAACAGTTTCTTGCCGTCCATTTTGATTTCAGTGCCGCCGTACTTGGCATACAACACTGTATCACCTACTTTGACGTCCATCGCGATTCGGTCGCCGTCTTCGTCGCGGTCGCCAGGGCCAACAGACAAAACAACCCCCTTCTGGGGTTTTTCTTTAGCGGTTTCCGGGAGCACGATGCCACCAGCGGTGACTTCTTCCTGCTCCAGCGGCTCAACCACTACACGACTGCCTAAAGGCTTGAGATTGAATGACATTGAAACCTCCGAACGTGAATTTTGTTTATGGTCTGGAATTTTAGCACTCTATACTATAGAGTGCTAATACAGCCAAATCATAATCGTGATTATTATCGAAGTCAAGGGGGTTCCCTGGCTTCTTATGAAACTCTGATATTTTTACTGGCTGGTGGTATTAAAAGAATCGCAGATAGCTTCGCTGGGTTCGATAATCGCCATGATTTCGGTATCGCTGCCAAATCTGGCGCGCACTTCCGCCAGCACTTCCACCGCCCGTTCGCAGTAGTCCAAACCCGGACGGTGCATCCCGGCCAGGACCGATCCGTAAGTGTAATAGTAAATGACGGAGCCATCGGTTAATGGCAGTCCGGTGATTTCGAGTGGAAGATCAACTTCTTCGTTACAACGGCGCACCTCGCAGCTCTCCTCCGCTGTACAGCCATAAACCGCGCACTTTAACGCCGGAATAGCGCCTTCATAGTTTCGCGCCCGGAAATATACCAGCCCCAACTGCCCATAAATATCTGGGCTTCCGGGCTGTATATCCAGCGCGGTGCGCACATTCAAAGCGGCCGAAAAAAATTCCCCCATTTGCGAATAGGTGCGCGAGATGGCCAGGTACGGGATAGGGTCCTTCACACCAATGCGTTTGTTGATATTGACGGCCATTTCGTAATACAGCAGCGCATTTTCGTACATTTCCTTTTCCCGCACCTCGTTGGTGGAACGCAGCCCAAGCGTACGGTAATTGGTGCCAATGCGGATATGCAGCGGGGTGAAGTTGGGTGTGATTTCGATGGCTTTTTTGTATTCTTCGATAGCAGCTTCGTATTCAGCGCTGGATTCGAGCACAAACGCATTCACACGGTGAACATCCATCAAACTGCTGTCTTTTTCCAGCGCCTGGCGGATATTTTGGAACGCCTGCTCGTATTTCAACTGATCGATGAGAATTTCTGCATAGTACGCCAGCGCCAATGCATTCTGGCTGTCCAATTGCAGCGCCGTGACCGCCGATCGTTCCGCTTCGGCCATTAACGCCCCGGCCTGATCGCCCGCATGGGTTGGGTTAGCATTCCAGTTATAGACAAAAGCCCGTACTGCCCAGACAAAGGAACTTTCCGGCTCGGCTTCTGTAGCCAGATCGATATTCTTTTTGGCCTCGGTCAGCCGCTGCTTGGCATCGGCATCGGTGTTCGACAAACCGGAATAGTATGTTTGAATGCGCGCCAATTCAGCGATCAATTCACCGTCATTTGGGTCCAGGTCGGCCGCTTGCTGGTAAGCGCGGATGGCAGCCTCCAGATTACCGGCTTTGAACTGCGTTTCGGCTTCCAGGGCAAACGAACTCGGCATGCGCGTGGCGGTCGGGGTTGGGGAAAAGGCTTCCTTGATATCGCCGCGCTCGACGCCTAACCAGATATATAGCCCGGCAATAATCAGTGCCAAAATGAGCAATATCCGGGTTGGATTGGATCTTCCCCGTGATCTGCGAAACAAACTATGCCGGTTATCCAGTTCGATCATGGGTCGCTTATTCGGAGGGCGGTGTTTCCGTTGGCAATTGGGGTTCCAGGTCGCCATCTGCCACTTGCTGGCAAAGGTTGACGATTTCCTCGGCGTTGGCTACCGAAAATTCCTCGATGGCGACGCCGTTTGCCACCAACTGCGCAATCGGCAGCGCCTCACCGCATCTCCCCTGGTTTGCCAGAGACAGACCAAGCATGGTGTAATACTCCGAAACCGGCCAGTAATCCAGCGCCAATCCTTCTACAACCTCGCCGGTGGCTGCTGTACCGCCGCGTACGGCGATGGTTAGAGATTCAATTGCTTTGGGATAATCTCCCATCCGGTAATATACCACGCCAAGGTTGCCGTAGTAATAGGGATAAGTGGGTGCGAGTTCAATGGCATCCAACCCGAATGAGACCGAATTCGGGTATTCACCTAGCCTGGCGTAAGTACGTGAGAGGGCTGCATACGGCTCGGGGTCGGTTGGGTTTAATGAGATGGCATTGTTGTATTCCTGAATCGCTTTGTTGTCTTCGCCAATTGCCCGATAGTTGCGCCCAAGATAAATGTGAAGGTCAGCGATGAAGCGATTCAGTGCAATCGCCGATTCGAACTCACCCACTGCCTCCTCATAGTTGTTGGTGAACTCATATACAATCCCACGAGCGCGGTGAGCTTCCAGAATTTTGGGTTCAAAACTGAGGGCTTTTTTAGAAAATTCGATTGCCCGGTTGAGCATATCCAAATCGCCGGCGGTGGTTTGCGAACGTAAAGCCAGAATCTCTGCCATGTAAGCGTACGGCAAAGGGTTATTGGGATCCAGGTCGATGGCTTGCTGAAGCACGCTTTCTGCAGCGACCATGTCATCGGTGCGCCCAAGCGCATACCCGCGCAGCGCCATCGCCTGGGCATTACCGGGATTGCTGACCAGTGCATTACCGGCGTTAACCAAAGCCTCATCAAAGCGGGATGTGTAGATTTGCAAGCGAGCAATATTGATGAAAATGCCCGGATTATCCGGATTAAGCAACAGTGCATCCTTGTAATTCTGGATTGCCTGAGCGTACTTCCCTTCCGCGACTTGCTGCTCTGCCTCTGCAAGATAGGCTTCTGGAGAGGTGGTGGGCGTGGGCGTTGGCATAAAAAGCGGCGGCGTTTGTGGAACAATCACTTGGTTGATATAGACTGCGCCACCCACTAACAGAACAAGGATGATGATCGTAAGAGGATTTGACCGCCTGCGCCGGCGGTTCATATTAAATTTACTTCCACGTAAATACATGCCTTGATCTTACCATCAGCCAGAAAACATCGTCAAGTTGTCTATCCAGCTTCACAGCTTGCTTTAATAATGCTCCCTTCCGGCGCTTGCACCCCTCAACCAGTCAGGCTAAAATCTCGGTATGCGTTTTGATGTGTTTTCGTTATTGCCCCAGGTTCTACAGCCCTATCTCGACGCCAGCATTCTGCAGCGTGCCATTCAGAACAATTTACTCGAGGTGTACCTTCACGATATCCGTTCCTGGACGACGGATAAACACCACGTCACCGACGACACGCCTTTCGGTGGGGGCGGCGGGATGGTGATGAAACCCGAGCCAATTTTCGCTGCAGTCGAGGATGTATTGGGCAGCCCACCGGCCTGTCCGGTGATTTTGCTCACACCCCAGGGACGTACCTACACCCAGCAAACCGCGCAGGAGCTGTCCGCCCATCCCAGGATTGCACTGTTGTGCGGGCGTTATGAGGGGGTGGACGAACGGGTGCGCGAACACCTGGTCACCGATGAAATATCGATTGGCGATTATGTGCTCACCGGCGGCGAGATCCCGGCGCTACTATTAATCGATAGCATCACCCGTTTGATCCCTGGCGCCCTGGGTGACCCCGACGGCGCGCAGGATGATTCTTTCGCCAGCGGCTTGCTCGAATATCCGCATTACACCCGTCCGGCTGAATTTCGCGGTTGGCGTGTGCCGGATGTGCTGCTTTCCGGCAATCACGCAAAAATCGAACGTTGGCGCCGCGACCAGTCGTTACTACGCACGTACCGCCGCCGGCCCGACCTGCTGGAAAGTTTTGAACTCAACAAAAAAGATCGCGAATTCTTAAAAAAGCTGGAGCAAGAGGAGGCTGATCCACCTAATAATAACCTCCGACCATCCGAGAGTTAGTCTGCAAGGGCAATTGCACAACCATTCCAACGCAAAGGGGCAACCAAAATGAACAAACGATTTTCCATCGGCAAAACCTTACTGCTCGGCTTCGGCTTCTTTGGCGTCAGCGTTATTTGGTCGGTTTACAACGCTTACGTGCCAATCTTCCTGGCAAACAAGTTCCATTTGCAACCCGTTTTGATCGGTTTCTTCATGACGCTGGATAACATCGCGGCGTTGTTAATTCAACCGCCCATTGGCGCCTGGTCGGATCGGCTGCGTACCCCCATTGGGCGGCGCATGCCGTTCATCCTGGTCGGCGCACCGTTTGGAGCACTGGCATTTGGGTTGATCCCGATTCAAACCATCCTGCCCTTATTCGTTGCCTGCACCAGTACATTGCTGCTCAGCATGGCGCTGTGGCGCACGCCGGTCATCGCCCTGATGCCCGACATCACCCCGTCTCGATACCGCTCCCAGGCCAACGGCATCATCAACTTCATGGGCGGCATTGGCGCCATTATCGCTTTCCTGTATGGTGCTGATCTTTATGACCTGAATCCAGCCTATCCCTTCTGGCTTGGATCGGTGTTGGTTATCTTTGCATCACTGATGGTATTGATTTTCGTCCGTGAACCCAAAGAATTCGAGACCACCGATAAAACAGACCCCAACCTGTGGGTCAGCTTGAAAAAGGTGTGGAGCGAACAGGAAAAATCTCCCCTGCGAATTCTTTTCGCCATTTTCTGCTGGTTTGTTGCCTACAACGCCATTGAAGCCTTTTTTACGCTGTACGCGGTCAACCATCTCGGTGTAGCTGAGTCGGATGGAGCGCGATTGCTGGGGCAGCTCTCCCTGTTTTTTGTTCTCATGGCGTTGCCTGCCGGCCTGATCGGCGGTTCAATCGGACGCCGTCGCACGATCATGATCGGCATCATCGGGTTGGCTTCCTGCATGGTTGCCATGTTCGTCATTCCGGCCGAGACCCTGACCATCAGCCTCACCCGCCTGCCGGTGCTTGGCAATGTACCGGTAGTTGGCGTTATATTGATGCTGGCAGGCATTTCCTGGGCGCTGATCAATATCAATTCGCTGCCGATGGTGGTGGACATGACAGATGACATGCATGTTGGTACCTACACCGGGCTGTATTATTTGTTCTCGACCATGGCAGCCATCCTCGGACCCAACCTTAACGGGTTGGTCGTTCAATTGAGCGGATCCAACTACTCATCCATCATGGTGATAGGTCCGATCTTCATGTTGCTGGCCTTAATCCTCATGACAGGCGTCCGCCGCGGTGAAGCCAAACCTCAGTCTGCGGCCATCTAAACGGAATACTGGACTGGGTTAGGTAATATTTCGCACTTGTCCGGATAGGCAATCGGTTGTATACTGGAAGCATGCTTGACAGGGGGCAATGCCGTGAATACGCCCTCGCAAGATAAAAATCACCCATCTTTTTGTTCCTTTTCAGGAGGAGAAACCCCAAATGTCGAAGAAACTGTATGTTATCTTGGCTGTCCTGGTCTTAGCGTCGCTGGTTTTGGCCGCTTGTGGACCTACCGCCACCCCCACTTCCGCCCCTGAGGCTCCAAAGATTAAGGCCTGCCAGGTGACGGACACTGGTGGTATCGATGACAAATCCTTCAACCAGACAGCCTACAAAGGCGTCACCGATGCTATCGCCAAATATGGCAATGTTGAAGGCAAATACCTCGAATCGCAGCAGCAATCTGACTACGAAGTCAATATCAATGCCTTCCTGCAGGACAAATGCGACATCATCATCACCGTTGGTTTCCTTCTGGCCGATGCGACCGCTGCTGCGGCCGAAGCCAATCCCAGTCAAAAGTTTGCCACCATCGACGTTGACTACCTGACCTTCCCCAACCTGCGTGGATCAGGCTTCAGCATCGATCAGGCTACCTTCCTCAATGGCTACCTGGCCGCTGGCATGACCAAGACCGGCAAGGTCGGAACCTATGTTGGCATCGCCTTCCCCGCCACCACCCGCTTCATGGATGGTTTCGGTCTGGGCATTGCCAAATACAACGAAGTTCACGGCACGGCCGTTGAACTGCTTGGTTGGGACGTCGTCGCCGGCACTGGTTTGGAAGTTGGCAACTTCGAGAGCACCGATGATGGCCGCAAGATGGGCGAATCGCTCATGGACGAAGGCGCTGACATCATCATGCCCGTGGCAGGACCTGTTGGTCTGGGCACCCTGGCAGTCATGCAGGAACGCGGTACTGGCATGTTGATCGGCGTCGACAATGACTGGGCGCTCGCCAACCCCGATGCGAAGACTTTCATCTTGTCCTCCGCAATGAAGAACATGGATCTGTTCGTAGCCGAGACGATTGGTTCGGTTATCAACGGTACCTTCACCGCCGGCAACTGGATCGGCAACCTCGATAATGGCGGCGTTGGCTTGACTTACGGCGGCGTTGAAGTTCCCGCCGAACTCAAGGCCGAAGTCGAAGCTTTGATCCCCGAGATTGTCTCCGGCGCTATCAAGACCATCCCGGATGGCCGTTACTAAAATCTCGCTCCGTAACGGGTAATCTTTTTCCCGAACCTGCGGAAAAGATAAGAACCCCTCGCCCCTCCCAGAAATTGGGAGGGGCGTTTTTTGTACACTTGGTTTGACTGAAGCCAGGGGAGATACCAAATATGCGCAGGCATGCAAGCCCGGCCAGCATATAGAGCGGTTATTACCATTTTTGAACAGTCCCCTGCCCTATTTTGTGCGATACAGCCGTATTAGTAGCGCAACGATTTTCGGGTTACGGAAATAATAATTTCTGGTACAATCGGTTTATTATTGTGCCGAAACAATGTATTTTACGTCTGCCATCAGAAAAATCGGCATAATTCAAGATGTTCAAGCCAAAGGTTCCTCCCGTAAAAAGGAACAACCTGAGAAAGCGGTATCTAAAAGTTCCATGTTTGCGCCGCTTTACTCTGTACGATACCCCTTCCAACGAGACTAAGGCAAATGATTTCCATACCTCCATTTGAACGAGTTTCCTGATCGAGTAAGTTTCAATGGAACCAGGTGGTGAGCAGCAGGGTAGGTTTAATTTACCTGTTCTCCGTCTGTTGAAATCTAGCCATGATGCAAAATTATCCCCAATCTCCCGGCACTAATTCATGGAGTATTCTATGACACCCGTTCTGGAATTGCGCGGCATCACAAAACGATTCCCTGGCGTGGTAGCTAACGACCACATCGACCTCAAGCTTGAAGCAGGGGAAATTCACGCCTTGTTAGGCGAAAACGGGGCGGGCAAGACAACCCTGATGAACGTCCTTTACGGTTTATATTCACCGGATGAAGGAGAAATCATCGTCAAGGGCAAGCGGCTCGTCCCAAAATCTCCCAGCGATGCCATTGCCGCCGGAATCGGTATGGTTCACCAGCATTTTATGCTGGTGCCGGTCTTCACCGTTACAGAAAATGTCATGCTGGGGGATGAATATGTCACGAAAGGCGGCTTGCTCGACCGTAAACGCGCCGCCGCTCGCATTCGGGAAATTTCGGATAAGTACAATCTGTTTGTCGACCCCGACGCCTATATCAAAGATACCCCGGTAGGCATCCAGCAGCGGGTGGAAATCATCAAGCTGCTCTTCCGTGAAGCCGATATCTTGATTATGGATGAACCAACCGCGGTTCTGACTCCTCAGGAAGCCGATGAACTCTTCAAAATTATGGGCAACCTGAGCAAGATGGGTAAATCGATCATCTTTATTACCCACAAACTGCGCGAAGTACTGGAATTTTCAGACCGGATCACCGTCATTCGCGGCGGCAAGGTGATGGGAACCACCACACCAGCCGAGGCTAATCAAAACCTGCTGGCTTCCATGATGGTCGGTCGCGACATCGAACTGGATGTTAACAAGAAACCTTCCCAGATTGGCGAAAAAGTACTTGAAGTGACCGGGCTCACCGTCGCCGATGCCCATAATCACCTGGTGGTGAAAGGTGTTAGTTTTGATGTGCGCGCGGGAGAAATTTTAGGAATCGCCGGCGTGCAGGGCAACGGGCAGACCGAACTCGTCCGCGCCATCACCGGGCTCATGCATCCGGTCGAGGGGAAAATCAGCATTCTCGGGCAGGATACCACTCGCGCTGCCCCCAAAGAAATCATTGAGTTGGGCACGGCGCACATCCCCGAGGACCGCCAAAAAGACGGCCTGGTGCTGCCGTACTCGATTATGGACAACCTGGTGCTCAACACATTTTACAAGCCCCCCTTTGCCAAAGGCGCCATGCTGCAAGAACAACCCATTCGGGAAAATGCCAACCAACTGGTTGAGCGTTTCGATATCCGCACGCCGAGCATCGAGACGCAAGTCGGCTCGTTGTCCGGCGGCAACCAGCAGAAAGTGATTGTTGCCCGGGAATTTTCCCGCCCGATCAAATTCCTGGTCGCATCGCAACCAACCCGCGGTTTGGACGTCGGATCGATTGAATATATTCACCACCGTCTGGTAGAAAAACGAGATGACGGCTGCGCTGTGCTGCTGGTATCCACTGAACTGGATGAAATCATGCAGCTTTCAGACCGGATCGCTGTCATTTTTGGTGGAAAGATTATCAAGATCTTGCCTGCCAAAGGCACAACCAAAGAAGAGATTGGTTTATTGATGGCTGGCGTGGATACTGAGACGCAAAAGCCGGTTTCTCGGCCAGTCCCGGTGGGTTAGAGAGGATGCTTGCATGACTGACAACAAAGAAATGACCCCGACGCCTGCCGACAATCCGGTCAAACCTGAAAAGGCTGCGAAACCCAATGCCTTGAACATCTTTCTGGAAGAGGTCTCGCGCAATTCCCTGACCGTAACCATTCTGGCCATCCTGACCGGCCTGCTGCTAGGCGGCTTGGTTGCAGTGCTCACCACCGAGACCGTTTATTCATCCTTCAGGACATCCTTCGGATTGGGATTCAGAGAAGTCTTCAGAGTTTTTGGCATTACCTATTCGGCCCTGTTCACCGGCTCGTTTGGGCAGCCCGATGTCATCCGCGCAGCAATTGCCTCTGGCGATTGGCAGCAAATCAACATCGCATTCTCGCCCTTCTTTGAAAGCCTGGTGCAATCGACGCCTTACATTCTGGCAGGGTTGGCGGTTGCGCTCGGCTTCCGCGTCGGCCTCTTTAACATTGGCGCCGAAGGCCAGATTTTCGTCGGAGCGCTGGCAGCCGTCTGGGCCGGAACACGCATTCACGGGCTTCCCCCCATCATCCATGCCCCACTTGCTCTTCTGATTGGCGGACTGGGGGGCGCGCTTTGGGGTTTCATCCCCGGCTGGTTGAAAGCCAAAACAGGGGCGCATGAGGTGATCAACACGATCATGATGAACTACATCGCCTTCCGCCTGAGCGAATACCTGCTGACCGGTTTCCTCAAAGATCCAACCAAAGCCCACCCCATCAGTGCCACGGTGGACACGGCTGCCTGGCTGCCGCGCCTGTTCCCCAGCCCGAACCGCTTCCATGTCGGTTTCTTTATTGCGCTGATCATGGCTTACCTGGTGTATTTGCTTCTGTTCAAAACCACACTTGGTTTCCAATTGCGTACCGTTGGCCTTAACCCCAATGCCGCGCGTTACGCCGGCATGAGCATCGTCAAGAATACGGTGCTGGCGATGGCCCTTTCTGGCATGTTGGCCGGTTTGGCAGGCGCCAATGAAGTTCTGGGCGTCAATCGCAACCTGGGTGTGGCTTTCTCGTCTGGTTACGGTTTTGACTCCATCGCCTTGGCATTGCTAGGCAACAGCCACCCCTTGGGAGTGGTGCTGGCTTCGCTGTTGTTTGGCTTCTTGCGCAACGGCGCGCTGCGCATGCAATTGCAGGCTGGCATCCCGATTGATATTATTTCGATTATGCAAGCTGCCATTCTGGCTTTCATCGCAGCTCCGGGCATCATCCGCACCATCTACCGGTTGAAAGAGCCTAAGGAAGAAAGCGGCAGCCCATTATTAACTGCTGCACAGAAGGGACAGCCACAATGACAACGACCACAGCAGCGCCAACCAGAATTAAAGAAGTTGGATATGTTTCCCCACGCCGGCAGCGCGTTATGGGCATTGTCTTCCTCGCGCTCGCAACCATGATTTGGGCCTTCTTCTCCCGTACCACCACCGGTCAAATGGTCACCACTTTTGTCATGTCGCCTGGTGGTGCCGTGGCAACTCCTGATCTGATATTCAAGACTCTACCCTTTTTGAATGTATTGGCAACGATTTCTGCGGTGATTGGCGCGTATCAACTGGTGCGCGGCTTCCACGGCAGGACCAACACCATGCTTGGTATTCTGGCCGGATTTTTCGTTATCGCATTCCTGGCCTGGGGTGCAGCCGATAAATCGCTGAACTTGGCTGGCCTGCTCAAGGTGGCGGTTGTTCGCGCTGTGCCGTTGACGCTAGGCGCGCTTTCCGGTATTTTGTGCGAGCGCTCCGGCATTATCAATATCGGCATCGAAGGCATGCTGCTGGCTGCCGCTTTCACATCGACTGTAGCGGCATCCCTGAGCAACCTATGGGTAGGTTTGATTGTTGCGATTCTTACTGGTGCGCTGTTTGGCTGGGTGCTGGCGGTTTTTTCGATCCGTTATAAGGTAAACCAGATTATTTCCGGTACGGTGATCAATATTTTTGCCACCGGCATGACTTCGTTCCTCTCGGCAAAATTCCTGCAGAAATATCAAAACTTAAACAGTCCCGGTCAATTCCCCACCTGGGAGATACCGGGTCTGTCCAAAATTCCATTCTTTGGCCCGATCCTTTTCAGCCACAACCTGTTTGTGTACGGCGTGTTTATCCTGTTGATCGTGCTCACCATCGCGCTGTTTCACACCAAATGGGGGTTACGCCTGCGTTCTGCTGGCGAGCATCCCAAGGCGGCGGACACGCTTGGGATCAATGTCAATCGCACGCGCTACATTGCCACCATTCTTGGCGGCATGATTGCGGGTTTTGGCGGCGCCTACTTCACCCTCGGGTCAGTCGGCCGCTTCGACGAGGTCATGACCGCCGGCCGCGGGTTCATTGGCCTGGCTGCCATGATTTTTGGCAACTGGATGCCCACAGGAGCGCTCGGCGCTGGCCTGTTGTTTGGTCTGGCGGATTCACTGGCCGGGAAGCTCACCATTCTGCGCATTCCCATCCCTCCCAAGTTCCTGGAGATGGCGCCCTACATCGTGACGATGATTGTGCTGGCTGGCGTCGTTGGGCATACCTCACCGCCCGCTGCTGAAGGCACGCCGTACGAAAAAGAGTAATAAAAATAGTTCTGCGTAGGTCGGGTTCGGGGTGAAAATAGTATCCTTCAATCGGCGTTATTCGCCACCCCGAACCCGACATCCACACGCATATTGTACGTTGGATGCCAATGGATCAGAGTAGTATCATGACAACTCAAAATCCTACATTGCCAAAACATTCAACATTATTGGGTATCGGGGCTGCTCGGATATTTCGTCTGCATAATGATAAGTGACGCCCCTCTACCCAACCTACGGATACATTGAGTAACAAGACAAATCAATATTTTCCAAACTCCTGCGCAGCATCCACCATCGCCAGAATATTCTCGGCCGGTACCTCATTCATGATGGTATGAACCGATGCCAGCATATAATCACCGCCCCCGCCCAGCGCTTGAATGACCCGCTTGACCTCGTCACGCACCTCGGCAGGCGTTCCGGTTGGCAGTATCCGCTGCGTATCGATACCGCCGCAGAATACGATGCGCCCACCGTAGCGTGCCTTGAGTTCAGCCAGATTAGACATGCGTCCGGCCGAGGTCTGAATCGGGTTGAGAATATCCACCCCAATTTCGATAAAATCCTCGATCAGGTTGAACACATCTCCGTCTGTGTGAAAAAACACTTTGGCTTTGCTGCGCTGCTTGATAAAACGAATGAAATCGGCGTGGATCGGCTTGAGGAATTCGCGATACATTTTGGGGGAAATCAGCAGGCTTTCCTGCGTCCCCAGATCGTCACCGATCTTGATGATGTCAACATTGTCGCCTAATTCGTCCAGGAAATGCCCCATCAAAGTCTTGCAGTAGCTATAAATCTTCTCCAGTAAATATTTACTGAAATCCTTCTCGACTGCCATGTTGTAAAGGAATTTATCCAACCCCTGCATGGCATGCGCCCGTTCAAAGGGAAACAGCAGCCAGGGAGTGGCCATAATGGCGTATTGGTTTTCGGCTGCCAATTTCTGTGCCTGCGCTTTGACATGAGCCACCCGGTAGGGATCATCCATATCCGGCCAATTGGTGTAAGCGTCCACTTCCTGAATAGTAGTGGCTTCAGCTAGTGGATGGACTCCCGGATACCAGACCCCCTCTTCGATTTCCTTCTGCCCGCTGCCCCAGTCGTCGATGAAATTACTGTGCGCCGGGCGAGTTTTATTGCGGCGGGCCACGGCTTCCGGTAGCCGGTCGTGTATGCCGCGAACATCACTGTGCAAACGCTTCAAAGTGGCTTCATCTACCAGGGCGGAACCCAATTCAGGCCAATCATAGATATATTCGTCAGGCGCTTCAATTCCTGCCAATTTCTTGACTGCCTGGTAAGGGGTCATTTTAATCCCCGTGGCATTACTCACCCCAATAATTACGGGTACTTGATCCGGGATTTCGTGATTCAACACTGCCTGGACGCGTTCACGGGAAGTCATCACCATGGTCGAATTCCTCCTGAATGGCTAGTTAATGTTTGTAAAGCGTTACTGCGTGATTGTAACATGACCAAACTTCTTGAAAATAGTATGGGCGGGGGTTAGGGTAATAGCTACAACTTTTTTGACCTGCATGTCGTAAATATGAAGACAAAAATTTATACACTGATCCTTTGTTATAATGGCAAAGTGTCCGCCATGCGCGTTCAAAATTCCTCGGGGAAAGTAAATTATGACAACCATTGAAGTCGACCAAATAACCAAACGATTCGGCCAACAAATTGCTGTTGATCATGCCTCATTCACAGTAGAACCTGGCGAGATATTCGCGCTGCTCGGTCCCAATGGGGCCGGGAAAACTACCGCCATTCGCATTATTCTGGATATTTTCAAAGCCGACAGCGGCACCGTCAGCGTGCTGGGTGGCCCCATGACCGAGGAAAAGAAAAACCGCCTGGGTTACTTGCCCGAGGAACGCGGTCTCTACCAGGACGTACAGTTGGATCGTTCGCTGATGTATCTGGCGACACTCAAAGGGTTAAGCGCCGCGGATGCCAACCGCAAGGTCGATAAGATGCTGAAACGCTTTGAATTGTACGATCATCGTAAAAAGAAAATCAAAGAATTAAGCAAAGGCATGCAGCAAAAAGCCCAGTTGATTGTGACTCTCATTCACGACCCGGAATTGATCATCATCGATGAACCGTTTAGCGCCCTTGATCCGGTCAACACCCAGATGGTGAAGGATTTACTACGCGAAGAGCGTGAAAAAGGCAAATGCATCGTCATGTGCACACACCAGATGCACCAGGTCGAGGAATTGGCAGACCGTCTGGTGCTGATCAATGAGGGTAAGGTGGTGCTTTATGGCAGGCTGCAGGAAATTCGCCGCAGTTATTCTGGGCAGGAGGTCCATGTTCATGCATTGACTGACTTGCCGGTCGAACTGCCAGGCGCAGTGCGTGTTGAAAAGGACAATTCAGGCTACCGGATCCACCTGGAACCGTCTGCCACGCCTCAAGCTTTTCTTCAAACCCTGGTCGAACGCGGTGTGCAACTTGATAAATTTGAGATTGCTATGCCCACGCTGGATGAAATTTTCATCCAGGTAGTGACCACCGAGGGTAATTTGCAATGAAAAAGTTCTGGCTGGTGTTCAAGCACGAATACCTCCGGCATGTGCTTACCAAGCGGTTCATATTTGGCATTCTTTCAGTGCCGTTTTTTGTCGCCCTTTCCATCGGGCTGGGTCTCTTGTCAGCAATCCTTGGCACGGACAAACGTCCGGTCGGCATCATCGATCATTCCGGGGTGCTGGCTGCTCCGGTAATTTACCCGGAAAAAAATGGCGGCCCGATTCCGTTTACCACCTTCCTTTTTTTCACGGATATAAAACAGTCACAAGCCGCCTTGGACAACCGCGAAATCCAGGGGTATTACGTCTTAGAGCCGGATTATTTAACCACCGGCAAGGTATCCCTCACCGCGACCGAAGCACTGGGGTCCGGTACTGAAGGTGATTTTGCCACCCTTTTGCGCATGAACTTGCTCAAAACACAGCCGATTGAGCTGCGGCAAAGGATGCTGGAGGGTCCGGAAGTGACCATTCACTCCGTCTCTGATTCGCGTTCGGTCAGCCCGGACAATATCCTCGGGATCATCATGCCGATTGTGGCCGGTATCCTGTTCGTGGTGGCCATCAATATCAGCGGCGGCTATCTGCTCCAGGCTGTGGTGGAAGAGAAGGAAAATCGTACCATGGAGATTGTGTTGACCTCGGTGTCAACCGATCAATTGATGGCTGGAAAAATTATGGGCAATTTGAGCGTCGGCCTGACTCAACTGGCGATCTGGTTGATTGCTGCGGTGATTGGCACATTATTCTTTGCCAACCTGCAATCGGATACCGGCAGCGTCGAAATGATCCGTTCCTATCTCCTCATCCTGGCGCTGACTTTTTTACCGGCGTTCGTTATGGTCGCCGCTTTGATGGCCATGCTTGGCGCTACGGCAACCGAAGCCCGCGAGGCGCAGCAGATCTCAGGTTTATTCAGTATCCCCATATTTATGCCGCTGTGGTTCATCACCACGATTCTGGAACATCCTGATAGTGCTCTGGCAGTGGGTTTCAGCCTTTTCCCTCTGACCTCGCCCCTCACCCTGCCGGTGCGCGTGGCGATTTCGACTGTCCCTGCCTGGCAAATTGGACTCTCGCTCGCCATCCTGGTGGCGGCTGCATTTGGCGCAGTGTGGCTGGCAAGTCGCGCATTCCGGCTGGGTATGCTGCGTTACGGCAAAAGACTGACCCTGCGCGAGCTCTTGCGCGGGACTGCATGAATGTACGCGATAACGGAAAAAATCAATTATGAATAAAGTTCGAGCTGTATTCATCCACGAATTTTTGACTGTCCTTCGGTCGCGTTCTTTTCTATTGACGCTGTTTCTAATCCCATTGGCTGGGTTTGCCACCATTCTGATTATTTCAAACCTGAAGAAAGATAATCAAGGAACACCGTTAATAAGCATCATCGCTCCGTCGCCCGAGCCAAAACCACTGGGGTTGATCGATCAGAGCGAAATCATCCAAACCATTCCGGAATCTTTTTCGAAGCTTATTAGCAGTTTTCCCGACGTGAAAAGCGCCCAGGCGGCGCTAGCCGATGAGGTTATCTCGGGATACTATGTGGTCCTGCCCGATTACCTGACCAGCGGGCAGGTCGATTATTACCGTTCCGATTTCAACCCGATCAGCGGTGGCAATGATTCCTACGTATTAAGTGCACTTTTGGAAGAAAATCTTCTCCGTGCAGACCCGCAGCGATTGATGTTGTTCCAGCAGCCGGTAAAACTGGAGACGCACTTCGCATCCACCACCCCGCAGCGTGATCCAAACAGCGCCTTGACCTTTTTCCTGCCTTACGCTGTTACCATGCTGTTTTATTTGCTGATCCTTGGATCGTCAAGCACGATGCTCAACAGCATCACCAATGAAAAGCAGAACCGGGTAATGGAAATCCTGCTAACCTCTATGACCCCGCTGCAAATGCTGACCGGCAAGATCTTCGCCCTCGGTTTAATCGGCCTGCTCCAAACCACTTTCTGGTCCGGTTCTGCGTTCATGTTGTATCGATTAAGCGGCCAAACCTTCCAATTACCGATCGAATTTGCGCTTCCCGTTTCATTGCTGGCCTGGGGAGTGCTTTATTTTGTACTCGGCTATGCCATTTATGCCAGTTTGATGGCGGGGGTCGGAGCAATGGTGCCTAACCTGCGGGAAGGCAGCCAGGCTACCATTATGGTGTTCATCCCGCTCATGATCCCGCTGTTCTTCATCAACACGCTCATCAGCGCCCCCAACGGGTCGATCTCAATGTTTCTCAGCCTTTTCCCACTGACCGCTCCGATTGCTATGCTCACCCGGCTGGCAGCCACCCAGGTGCCCTTCTGGCAACCTGCGCTTGCTGCCGTATTGCAAACCGGGACTGCCATTTTGGTCGTGCGTGCCATTGCGGGCCTATTCCGCGCCCAAACCCTGCTGTCTGGGCAGGCTTTCAAAATGAAGCTGTTTTTTCGTGCACTGGTCGGTAAAGCCTGATTTCCTTGCGTACAGGATCGCTTGCGCCGCATATACCGCGGTGATATAATTTTCCTAACCTCAGTGCAAGTTCCAATTTCCCCGTGCCATGAGGTTGACACTGAAGTGTCAGGGGATTCCAACAACTACTAATATTCACCCATAGTATTTTGATCATCCAACCGGCAGCCGCGTGCTGTGGGTATTTATTCTGCGCATGGACAATATGGACACTCAAACCATAAAATTTGCCGAGCTGGAAAACGCTCCTCTCGATTCGTTGCGGCAAAGAGCAAAAGAACTTGCTATCCCCAACGCTGCCCGCTTGAAAAAAGAAAATTTGATCCTGCGCATCCGCCAGTCCGAAGGAGAGAAGGAAGGGCTGGAAGTTCGCGGCGGTGTATTGGAAATCATGCCGGAGGGCATTGGCTTTTTACGACAAAATTTCGAGGTCGGATCTGAAGACGTCTATGTCTCCCAGGCACAACTGCGCCGCTACGACCTGCGCAACGGCGACCTGGTGATCGGCGCCGTCCGACCTCCACGCGAGTCCGAGCGCCATTATGGGCTGCTCAAAGTCGAGTTGATTAACGGCATCTTGCCGGAAGACGCTCGTTCCCGGCCGGTTTTCGAACGCCTGACCCCGATCTTCCCGGAAGAGCGGTTCGATCTGGAAACGGACCGATCCATTATTTCCACCCGGCTGATCAATTTGATTGCGCCAATTGGCAAAGGCCAGCGCGGCATGATTGTCTCACCGCCCAAAGCGGGAAAAACCACTATCCTGAAACAACTGGCAAATTCGATTTCCGCGCGCCACCCTGAAGTCCATTTGATTGTCGCCTTGATTGGCGAGCGCCCTGAAGAAGTCACTGACATGGACCGCTCGGTCGATGCTGAGGTGGTTGCCTCCACTTTTGACGAACCGGTGACCTCGCATGTGCGCACTGCTGAAATTACTCTGGAGCGCGCCAAGCGCCTGGTTGAAACCGGACGGGATGTGGTAATATTGCTGGACTCGCTTACCCGTCTGGCGCGGGCGTATAACCTGGTGGTCAACCCCTCCGGCCGTACTCTTTCAGGCGGTATGGATCCTTCAGCGCTTTACCCGCCGAAACGCTTTTTTGGCGCTGCCCGCAATATCGAAGAAGGCGGCTCGTTGACCATCGTCGCGACTGCTCTTGTAGATACTGGTTCGCGTCTGGACGATGTAGTATTCGAAGAATTTAAAGGCACAGGCAACATGGAACTCCATCTTTCACGCCGCCTACAAGAACGACGTATATTCCCGGCAATCGATATCGAGCGCTCTTCGACACGCCGCGAAGAATTGCTGCTGGGGCCGGATATCCTGCAGCGTTCTTGGGTGATGCGCCGCATGTATTTACAAATGATCGCCCCGCCACCCACCGGCGCCGGTCTTGACCCGTCGGTAGCGACCGAAGCGATTATACAGCGGATGTTGAAGACCAAGAACAATATGGAGTTCCTGGAGAGCCTCGCGGAGGAAAAGTGACGTTTTCCAGTCCCAACCAGCCAGAAGCGGCTAGCCAGCCGTCTTCTCGATCAAATTGGCTGGTTTATCTGACCTGGGGGTTGGCGGTCGCGATGACCGCCTTGATGATATATTTTATTCTTGCCCGCACTGGCGTTGTCGGGGCGAAACGGCCGGCTGATTTAGCTTCCGCTGCCCCAGACCTGGGTGAACCGCCGGCGATCGTCCAATTACCGGTACTTGATCCCGCGGAAGTGGTACATGCGGTGCTGCGCAAGGCCAACTCGCGTACGATTGTCCCCACCCGTCCGCGGGAAGAAACCGTGACCTATACCGTCGAGGCTGGCGATTCGGTCTTTGGCATTGCTCAAAATTTTAATCTGGATCCGGAATCCGTCCTGTGGGCTAATTATGAAGTCCTCAACGACGATCCCCAAATGATTTCGATAGGACAAGAGTTATATATTCCGCCCACCAACGGAGTACTCTACAAATGGAAAGATGGCGACACGGTCGATAAGGTTGCCGGAATGTTTAAAGCCAACCCGGAGGATATGCTACTTTGGCCGGGAAACAATATCGACATCACCAATCCGGTTTTTACGCCTGACCAGTTGGTCATGATCCCGGGAGGAGAACGCGAATTTCGCACCTGGCTCGTGCCGACCATTCCGCGCGGCGCAGCGGGGGTCAACCCCAGCATTTACGGACCGGGTGCTTGCGATACCAGCGCCGGTGGCGCGTTTGGCTCCGGAACTTTCATCTACCCTGCGCCCAATCGCGTCCTATCCGGTAATGATTACTGGGGCGGCCACCTCGGCCTTGACTTTGCCGCTTTTACCGGCGACCCGATTTACGCGACGGACGGCGGGCTGGTGGTATATTCAGGCCCAATTGGCGGGGGGTACGGCATCATGGTCATGGTTGACCACGGCAACGGCTACCAATCGCTGTATGCCCACCTGAGCAACACCAATGTACGCTGCGGCGCCAGTGTCCGGCAGGGTACAGTCATTGGTCGTGCCGGCAGTACCGGCAATTCAACCGGCCCGCACCTGCATTTCGAAATCCGCTACCTGGGCGGGTTCATCAACCCCTGGTACGTCTTGCAGTAAGGTTGATTTATGAACTCGCAACCCGCTACGGTCGATGAATACGTTGCGCAGTTTCCGGAAGATGTGCAGCAGATCATGACCAAGATCCGGGCGGTGATCAAGGAGGCTGCGCCCCTGGCCGAAGAAAAAATCAGCTATGGGATGGCTGGCTATTACTTAAACGGCGGCTTGATCTGGTTCGGAGGCTACAAGAAGCACATTGGGATTTATCCGCGAACAGCCGGCATGGTGGCATTAAAAGAGGTCACAACCTATAAGGGAACCAAGGGGTCGGTGCATTTTCCGCTGGATGAGCCCATGCCATATGATTTAATTCGAAAAATTGTCGAAATCCGGGTGGCAGAAAACACAAAAACCTAAATGTCGTGTAAATATCGGTTTTCGTGGCGAACTTAAGTTCGTGAATTTATTTGTAGCGCAAACTTTAGTTTGCGTGGCGAACTAAGGTTCGCCCAACAATGATTATAGGAGGCTTTGCGGATCGACCTCCACGCGCCAATCGCCCAGGTTTCTCCCGCGCAGCGCAGCGGCCGGATCTGGCCCGCGCAGCACGATCTGCCAGCGGTATAACCCGTTTTGTTTGGCAAAAAAGCTGGGCGCCGGGCCGATAAGTTCAGTACTGTCATACCCACCCTCCCTGAGCCAGTCTTCCACCTGAACCGCCATTCGCTGAGCCGCGGTTTGCGCTTTTTGCGCTTCCGCATGGCGATATTCCAATCGCACCAGGCGCGAGAACGGCGGGTAGCCGATTTCCCGGCGGGCGTCCAGTTCACGCCGGTAGAAGCCGGAATAATTATGCCCACCAGCCATTTGAATGGCATACTGCTCTGGCTGGTAGGTCTGCAGCACCACTTGACCGCCCAATGGGCTGCGACCGGCTCGCCCGGCGACTTGTGTCAACAGTTGAAAAGTGCGTTCCGGCGCGCGAAAATCATCCAGGTGCAGGCCAACCTCTGCCAATATCACGCCGACCAGCGTAACCAGCGGCAAATCAAGCCCTTTGGCCAGCATCTGCGTGCCGATCAGGATATCGGCGCGGTGTGAGACGAAATGCGACAGCACCAGGTCATGCGACCCTTTCTGGCGGGTTGTTTCCGAATCCCAGCGCAGCGTGCGGGCACTCGGAAAAGCCTTCAGGACCTCCTGCTCCACCCGTTCTGTGCCGGTACCGTAATCCCGGATCTGGGTACTGCCGCAATTTGGGCAGCGTTCCGGTTTTTTTCGGCGGTAACCGCAGGTATGGCACACCAGCATGGCCGCATCGCTGTGAAGCGTTAGCGCCCGGTCGCAGCGCGGACAGCGCAGCGTGTGACCGCAGTCGCGGCAGAAAACATAGGTTGAGCTGCCCAGCCGGTTCAAAAACAGGATCGCCTGCTGTCCGGCGCTGAGGGTTTTCGTCAAAGCATCCTGCAGGGCACGGCTGAACATCGAGCGGTTACCGGCTTTCAATTCCTGGCGCATATCGACGATTTTTACCGGCGGCAGTGGCAGAGACGATCCCTCACTACCAGCTTCGTCCGGGTTTGATTTTTGACTCTGGCGAGTAAGCTGTGCTGCCACCGTCTGACGATGGGCCATAATCCGTTCCGGCAATGCCAGCACCGGCCAATTTTTTTCTTGCGCCGTGTACATCCATTCCACCGGCGGCGTGGCTGACCCCAACAGCACCGTACTGCGCGTCAAGCGTCCGTAAATGATGGCAGCCTGCACGGCTGAATAAGCCGGCGCCGGTTCAGACTGGTAGTAAGAAGAGTCGTGAAACTCGTCCAGGACAATTAATCCCAGATTGGGGAATGGGGTAAACAATGCCGAGCGCGGTCCAACAACCACCCGAAGTTTACCGGCACGGGCGCGGCGCCAGGTGTCGTACCGCTCTCCTACCGAAAGCTGCGAATGAACCAGCCCGACCAGTCCTGGAAAGCGCCCTAAGAAACGGCGCACAGTTTGCGGAGTGAGCGCAATCTCAGGCACCAGCACCAGCGCCTGTTTCCCCTGCAACAGCACTTCCTGAACGGCGCGCAGGTAAATCTCGGTTTTTCCGGAACCGGTGACCCCATGCAGCAGATACGGTTTCCAGGTTCCGTTAGTTTGGCCGCGGAGCACTGCCTGCAATTGGCTCCATACCTGTGTCTGGCCTTCGGTCAATTCCGGCGGGGTTTGCAGCGGCGCTTCGACCTGAGCTAATGGGTCACGCCAGACTTCCGATTCACTCAAAACCACCAGGCCAAGTTCTTCCAGGCGGCGTAGATCATTCAGGTTACCGCCCGAGGCGGCATACACCCAGGCAGCTTCGACCAGCCAGGGCTCGCGCACTAGGAAATCAAGCATGGCCTTGCGGCGCTGGTAAACTGGCGTGCCAGTTCGCCCGATCTGGCTCAACTTCGGCGCGATTTCTTCCGGTGGGCATGCCAGCCCGACCATGCGCACCAACTTCGGGCGCACCCCCGGTTCGGGGAGCACCGGCCGGCTAGTTACCGCTCCCTGCTTCACCAGCCCCTGCAACGCTTCTTTAGCATGCTGGTGCGGCAAACTTGCCTCGATCTGCCGTCCGCGCAGAGCGCCGCGTTCCTGGAGCAACTGAACGATGCGGCGTGCAGTGGGTTTCAAATCGTTATCGGCTACACGCAATGGTTCAACCAACTGGTATTCGCGGTCAGCCTGCTGGCTGATCCCGGCTGGCAGCATCAAGTCCAGGCAAGCGGAGAGCGGCGTCAGCGTCTGGTCGCTAAGCTGCCGACCCAGTTCCATTTGCGCGCCTGTGACCACCGGCTGCGGGTCTAATAACACCTCGACTGGGCGAGTCTCGTGCACGGATGGCATATCGACATACCGCAGTACCACACCCTGCACGCGCTGCGCTCCAAACGGCACAACTACCAGGCAGCCGGGCTGTACGCTGCCCTCTAATTCAGGCGGCAGGTGGTAATCAAAGGTGCCGGTGTTGCCCGGTACATGCACGGCGACTTCGACAAAAAACGGCAAGGTTTAATCCCGCTTCAGAATGACAACCGACCCGTACCCGACTACGGAGGTCAGGTCACCGGTTTCATCGGCTGAGGTGCTGTGATGTAAAATTTGGGCAGCATTCCCGCCCATTTCGACTGCAGCTGCCATGACGGCTGCGATAGCCCCTGCGCCGCAGGCAAAGCCGACGCCTTCCGCCTCCGCTGCCAGAACCGCTTTCGGGTCCAGGCTGACAATCCGCTTCAGCAATTCCTGATCCAACACGTTGGCAATCCGCTCCGGGTAAAAGTGGGATAAATCAGAACTGGCGACCAGCAGGGTCGCGGTCTGTTTGGCAACGTTGGCCAGTCCTTGTCCGAGAACCTGCAAGATGCGCCAATCGTGGCTGCGCGCCATGACCGGCAGCAGGCTAAACCCGTCGGGAAGCACACGCTGCAGAAAGGGCAGCTCGATTTCCAGTGAATGTTCCTCATCGTAAGCCACGGGTTCGAGCTGAATGTTACCCTCTTTAGCCAGGAAATCCGCCAGCTTTTTGACTGCCCTAGTATCGATTGGCAGTTCACCCAGTGGGGTGGCGTAACACTGGTGGGCACTGGTCAAAAGTGCGGCTGGATGATAGCCGTGCAGCGGGGAAATGACTGCCGCCAGGTTGTAGGCATGCCCCGCGATGGACTTAAACGCATAAGCAGCCGTCCGACCTGAGTAGCGGTGACCCGCGTGCGGCGTAATGATCGCCAGCACCTGACCTTCGACCGGCGGGAGCGTCACCTCGGCCAGGTACGTATTGATCTGACGCGCTAATTGGGCCGGGTCAGCGGAGTACCAGCGACCTGCAATCGGTGACGGGCGGACATCTGCTACGGTGCTCATGGCGAGTTCAACCTTCCAGATTCATTATAACCATCTATCCCGCCTGCATTCAACCAGTTTAGGCTCTTTCCCAGCCGCGCCAAAGTACAGCATCCAGTTGCACCGCGGCAGCTCCGGCTGCCAGCAGACTTTCCAGGCTATTCCTGGCATACACGCCGCAGCCGGCAATCAATGGGATTTCATATTCCTGCAAACAGTTGAGGGTTTGCATCGCCTGCGGAAAAATGCCTGGACCCATCATGCGGCCGCGAATGAAACCTCCACCCGAATCGGGAGTACACCCCCGCAGAGCGCTCAGACAGATGGCGCTGATACCTGCCTGAACCGCCTTGCCGACCCAACCCGCGGCAGCCTGATCCAACGGCACGCACAGCACCAAGGGTAGTTCCCCAAGTGCGACTTCGACCAATTGCAACTTGAGATCATCACCGGCAGCCGGCGGTAAACTGATTTCAACCGCAGCAACGCCTTCGATCTCTTCCAGCGCGCGCACCATCCGATCAACTTCATGCGGCTGATCGGCCAATAAATGCACCCAAACGGGCAAGAGAGAGTGCGCCCAACGGGAAGCGTATAGCTCGACAACCTTGCGAAAACCAGGATTGGGCCAACCTGTATGCAGGATAAAGCCGCCGGGAAAATCTGAACAGCTTCGCTCTGCCGCGGGCGAACGCGGGGAATAACTAACAGGGTTGGTGACAAAGGCAACGGGCGCGACAGGTAACGAGGGCATTTCAGCGGGCGGGGCAAAACCCAAGAAACCGGCGGCATTCATCCACCCATGAGGTAATTCTAGCCCTGGCCGGTCAGGCATGGTCACTGCGTCAGCTCCAATTCTGCCAGGTCGAAAACCGGCCCGTCCTTGCAGGCCATTTTCCAGCCGCGTTTCGTCCGCACCGCACATACTCCGCAATCCGCCATGCCGCCGCAGGTCAAGGGGGTGTGCAGCAGGATTTCAGTCTGGCAGCCTGGGCGGCGGATTCCGTCCCAACCCAGCGCTGCAGCCAGTTGCGGCAGATTGCCTAAATCACATTCCAGCGCCAGGTAATCCGCCCAATTCCAGACATCCGCAAGCGTATCCAGCGGTAGCACTTCCACCGAAGCGGGCAGGTAACCGGGCAGACGGTCGCTGTACCAAACCACGGCCGCATTTTGACTGAGCGCCTCGTTGACCAATGGGGCCAGACTGTCAGTTGACCCTGCCCAAGGCGCCAGCGCAACACGCCGCGCGGAAAGTGGAAATCGGAAACCGCGCCCCAGTGGACCACGCCAACACAGGCGGGTGCCGGGCTGCCAGGCAGGTGGGATGAAACCGTTCAATCTCCATTCGGTCTCTCCGTTGGCAGTCAGAAAAAGCGCCGTAGCGGCAGGTTCATCCCTTCCGGCAGCAAAAGCCAGGAAATATTGGCCGGGTAACAGGGATAAATGCGGTAAAGCGGAGACCATTAGCTGCATGCCTCCATCCCCCAGGCTAATTTCCAAAATTTTCCACTCGCCTTCCGCCATACAGTGCCCCTCTACTCGATTCTCCCCCACACCCATGATATGTCATTGGGGATGGGCTGGAAATAGTATAATACATCCAGCGTTATCCACCTCAAAGGAGCATATCATGAACCTCGCAGGTCTATTTCAGGGCATTGCCACGCTTGCCTGGCTGGCGTTCGTTGGCGTCCTCGTACTGGCGATCGTCCGGGCTGGTCGCAACCGCCCGATTAAAAATGCCACCGTTACTATTGTAGTCACCCTGGTGGTTGCAGTTTTGTTTACTTTTGTCGCAGCCGGCACGGTATTCATCGAGCCGCAGGAGCGGGGCGTGGTCATCTCGGCAATTTCGCCGCAGGGTTACCGCGAGCAAGCACTCGAACCGGGTCTGCGTTGGATCATCCCTTTTGCCGAACGGGTTGAACGCTACCCCATTTCGCGCCAGACCTACACCATGTCCATCGCACCCATTGAGGGTCAAATTAGCGGAGACGATTCGATTGCTGCTCGAACAGCGGACGGGCAGGAGATTTATGTCGATGCTTCGATCATTTTCCAGATCGACCCCAACCAGGTAGTCAACGTCCACATCCGCTGGCAGGACCGCTATACGAACGATCTGGTGCGCGCGCAGGCGCGCGGGATTATTCGTGACGCGGTTTCGCAATATGGCGTTGAAGAAGTGTACAGCACCCGCCGGTTGGATATGACCAAGAATGTCACCGAGCAATTAATAACCAAATTTAGCGAGAACGGGCTGCAGCTGGTGGATTTCGTTTTGCGCAATATCACTTTCTCGCCGGAATATGCCGCATCCATCGAGCAGAAGCAAATTGCGGAGCAACTCGCCCAACAAGCCAAATTTATCGTCGAGCAAAGGCGGCAGGAAGCCGAACAGGCTCGCCAGGTTGCACAAGGGCGCGCGGATGCCGCCGTCATCGACGCTAAGGGTGTTGCTGAGGCCCGCATCATCGAGGCTGAGGCTGAAGCCAAAGCCCTGGCCGTGATCTCGGCAATCATTCGCGACAACCCCGATATGCTCACGTACCAGTACATTACCAAATTATCTCCCAGCATCCAAACCCTGCTGCTGCCGAGTAATTCCCCCTTCCTTTTCCCCATCCCTGAACTCACGCCGACCGCTACACCCGTACCCACCACCACACCGTAAGCGTACTGAGGATTATGAGCAAACCTGCTGAAAACCCATCCGGGAAGAAAATCCGTCTGACCAGTCTATCCAGTTGCGCCGGTTGAGCGTCTAAGCTAAGCGCTGAGGCGCTGGCGCAGGTTCTGCGCCCGGTTCACGGAATGTTCCAGCAGCAAGATTATCCTGACTTGCTGGTCGGTTTGGATTCTCCGGATGACGCGGCTATCTGGAAGCTGGATGACGAACGCGCCCTGGTGATCACTACCGATTTCTTCACGCCTGTGGTGGATGACCCATACGATTACGGTTCGATCGCGGCAGCCAACTCCATTTCGGATATTTATGCCATGGGCGGGCAGCCGTTTCTGGCACTCAACGTCGCAGCGCTGCCGCCCGACCTTCCCTCCGAATACACCTCGGAAATTATCCGCGGTGGGGCGGAAAAAGCGCGTGAAGCTGGCGTAGTGATTGCCGGTGGGCACACCGTACAGGATAAAGAGCCCAAGTTCGGGCTGGTGGTGATTGGATTCGTCCACCCGGCGCGTTACCTGTCAAAAAAAGGGGCGCAGCCCGGTGACCGCCTGGTGCTCACCAAACCGCTCGGGTTCGGCGTGACCACTACTGCCCTCAAACGCGATATCGCCGCGCCCGAGGATGTGGCTGAAGTGGTGGGCTGGATGAAACAATTGAACGCCGGCGCAGCCCTATTGGCGCGTGAATTTTCCCTGAGCGGCGGCACAGATATTACAGGCTATTCCCTGCTAGGGCACGGTCTGGAGATGGCCAATGCCAGTCAGGCAGGGCTGCGGTTTGACTTCGCCAAGATCCCATTTGTTTCCTGCGCACGAAAATACGCCGAAGGCTGGCACTTCCCCGGCGGGGCGCACGACAACGCCCATTATTTTGGTTCACAGGTGCGTTTTGGCGCAACCATCGACCAGGCCAACCAGATGCTGCTGTTCGATCCGCAAACTTCCGGCGGACTGCTGCTGGCCGTCCCACCCGACCGCATTGATGCGCTGTTGGCGCGCGCCCGGGAAATTAATCAGCCTGCCTGGGAAATAGGCGAAGTGATCGCGGGAACCGGCATTGAAGTGGTCTGAGCTGGACATTCAATCTTTCCGTTCCCATCGTTCACCAGTGCTAGGCCGGCGCGGCATGTGCGCTTCTTCCCAGCCGCTGGCCAGCGCAGTTGGGGTTTCGATCCTCAACGCTGGCGGCAGCGCCGCCGATGCAGGCGTGGCAATGGCTGCCACTTTGAACGTTACCGAACCGACCTCCACCGGGTTAGGCGGCGACATGTTCGCTCTGTATTACCAGGCTTCAGACCGGCAGGTGTACGCGCTCAACGGCTCCGGGCGTGCTCCGGCTACTCTTTCCCTCGCACGTTTGCAGGCTGAAGGGTTGGGCGCCGCACTACCGCCAGCCCACCCTTACACGATCACGGTGCCGGGCGCCTGCGCCGGCTGGGTTGACTTGCTGACGCGCTTCGGGCGGTTGCCGTTGAATGAAGTGCTCGCGCCAGCCATCGAAATAGCTGAAATCGGCTTCCCGGTCGCCCCCATCACCGCTTATTTCTGGGAACGGTCGGCGCGGAATTTACTCGCCCGGGCGGTCAATGGCCGCGAAATGACCATCGATGGCCGCGCGCCGCAGGCTGGGGAAATTTTCCGCAATCCCGGTCTGGCGCGCACCCTGCGTGCGATTGCCGAAGGCGGCAAGGCGGCGTATTACGAGGGTGAAATCGCGCGGGCTATCGTCGCCATCGTGGCTGAGGCCGGCGGCTGCCTGACCGAAGCTGACCTGGCAGGGCACACCAGTACCTGGGTCGAACCGATTTCGGTGGAATATCAAGGGCTGCGCATCTGGGAATGCCCGCCGAATGGTCAGGGGTTGGCGGCGTTGATCGCTTTGAACCTGATGAAAGGTTTCGATCTGGCAGGCATGGATGCACTTGGCGCTGAACGGCTGCACTTGCAAATCGAAGCTATGCGCCTGGCGTTTGCAGATGCCTTCCGCTTTATCGCGGATCCCGCTTTTAGTACATTACCGCTGGCTGGGCTCTTGTCGGACGAATACGCGGCGGAAAGGCGGAAATTGATCAACCCCAAGGTTGCCCTACCGCAGGTCGAACATGGAAAACCGCCAGCCGTCAGCGACACTGTCTATTTTTGCGCTGTGGATGAAACAGGAAATGCCTGCTCGTTCATAGCCAGCAATTACATGGGATTCGGCACCGGCATCGTTCCGCGCGGCTGGGGCTTTACCCTGCAAAACCGGGGGCACAACTTTAGCCTGGACCCGGCTTCTCCCAACGCTCTGGCGCCGGGAAAAAGACCGTATCATACCATCATCCCGGCCCTGGCCACGCATTCGGTCAGTGGGGAACTACACGGTCCTTTCGGCGTGATGGGCGGTTTTATGCAACCGCAAGGGCATTTGCAGGTGGTCATCGGGTTGCAGAATGATCAGCTTGACCCGCAGGCCGCGCTGGACCGGCCGCGTTTCTGCCTTACACCCAATGGAATTCACCCACAGGTCGCGTTGGAGGAAGGGATTCCCCCACAGACAATTGCACGGTTGGCAGAAATGGGACATCCGGTTGAGATGATCAGCGGAATGGGACGCGCCATGTTTGGCCGCGGCCAAATCATTCTGCGCGACCCGCACACCGGCGTGCTCTGCGCCGGGTCTGACCCGCGCGCCGACGGCTGCGCCGTCCCGCAGGTGTAAAAACGAGGTAAATATGTCGGGAACGACGCCCCCGTCGTTCCGCCGTAGTGTTTGTTTACTTGGTATTCAACATTCAGACACGAAGGTTACAAAGGACGCCAAGGCCGCAAAGAAGACCATTATTCTTGATGTGTTTGTAGGTCGGATTGAAGGCGGTGGGGTCGATAATTTCAAATTTAGTGATTGCAGCCTGAAATCCGACACCCACCGGGTATCCTAAATGTCGGATTCCAGGGCTGCATAATGGATTCCCATAACGGGATTCTCAGTCGTCCGTTCACTCACAGAGTGTCCTGCGGATATTCCAACCTGCAAAATTTCGCGTTTGCCGGGGTAGTGACTTCGTGCATAGCATCTGCCCACCAATCTGAGTACTGGGCCATTACCAGTGGTTCTCATGCTCAGGTGCATCGCTCCCAAATCAAAAACGGTTTTCTCCGTGTCTCAGTGGTGATATTTAGGCTTGCCCCCCATGATAAAATTACCTTCATGGTTGAACTTTCCGATCATCTTCAGGGAATATTAGCCACCCTGCCGCTCAAGTCTGGCTGCTACATATACAAAAACGCTGAAGGCGTCGTCATTTACGTAGGCAAAGCCGTCAATTTACGCAACCGGGTGCGCTCCTACTTCCATTCCAGCCCTGACCAGGATTTCAAAACCCGTCAGTTAGTCTCCCACATTACCGATATCGAATGGATCGTCGTCGGCTCCGAACTGGAAGCGCTGATCCTGGAAATGAACCTGATCAAGAAACACCGGCCGCGCTATAACATCCGGCTCAAGGATGACAAGCGCTACCCGTATATCAAGGTTCACTGGGGCGACTCCTTCCCCAAGGTCACGGTTACACGGCTGATGTCCAAAGACGGCTCGCGCTACTTTGGCCCGTACACCTCCGCTTGGGCGGTACACCAAACGCTGGATGTGCTGCGCCGCATCTTCCCCTACCTGACCTGCGACCGTGAGATCACCGGGCTGGATGCACGTCCCTGCCTGTACTATGACATTAAACTTTGCTCCGGGCCTTGCATTGGCGCCATCAAACAAGCTGCTTACCGCCAGATGATCGACGACTTATGCCAGTTTCTGGAAGGCCGCACTGAGCCAATCGTCGCCCGCCTGCAAGTTGAAATGCAGGAGGCGGCTGAAAGTTTACGCTTCGAACGCGCGGCTGCCCTACGCGACCAGATCCACGCCATAGAAAAAGTGGTCGAAAAACAAAAAGTGATTTCCAATGACCAGTTGGATTCTGATGTAATCGCCATGGCGCGCGACAACGGCGAGGCCTGCGTGCAGGTATTCTTCATCCGCGGCGGCAAAATGATCGGACGCGAGTATTTCATCCTGGAAGGCGCACAGGATGAGCCCGATTCGGAGGTGATTGCCGAATTCGTCAAGCAGTTTTACTCGGAAGCTGCCAGTATACCCGCTCAGGTGCTACTACCGCAGGAAGTCGAAGAAGCTCAGATCATCCAGCAATGGATGCGCCAGAGGCGCGGCGGACCGAAGGTCGAGTTGATGGTGCCGCGTGAAGGCACGCCGCAGGAACTGATTCAAATGGCTACCGAAAACGCGGTCGAGACGCTGCGTTCCCTGAAAGCCCAATGGGAGGTGGATACCAACCGTCAGACCGAGGCTTTGGCTGAGCTGCAGCAAGCCTTGAAGTTGAAAGAACCGCCTAACCGCATCGAATGTTACGATATCTCCAACACTCAAGGCACGGCGGCGGTTGGCAGCATGGTAGTCTTCGAGCAGGGGGTACCCAAAATATCGTTGTACCGGCGCTTTAATATCCAGTCCGTCAACGGACCGGATGACTTTGCCAGCATGGAAGAAGTGCTCACCCGTCGCCTGCGGCGTTGGCAAGCCACGCAAGAAAATCACGCTCCCGGCGCAAAACCTGACCCGTCGTTTGCCATCTTGCCCGACCTGTTGATCGTGGATGGCGGTAAGGGACAACTGGGGCGGGCAGTGACCGTACTGGAGCGTTTCAATTTACTGGATAAAGTTCCGGTGACCGGCCTGGCCAAGCAGCAGGAGGAATTTTTCGTTCCCGGTCAGTCCAGTTCCATTCTGCTGCCGCGCCACTCGCAAGGGCTATATCTGGTGCAGCGTATCCGCGACGAGGCGCACCGGTTTGCCATCACGGCCCACCGTAACCGGCGGTCCAAAGCCGGTTTGGCTTCGCGGCTGGACAGCGTCCCCGGGATTGGTCCTGCGCGACGCAAAGTGCTGCTGCAAAAATTTGGCAGCATCGAAGGCATCCTCTCCGCCAGCCTGCAAGATTTGACCAGCATCAAAGGTATCACCGAAGATCTGGCGCTGGCGTTGCGCTCTCAATTAGAATAAAAATATTGCCGCTGAAACCCTGGACAAAGTATCAGTTTTATTAAAAATTGCAATATTTTGATCGTTTTAACACAAAATGGTTATAATAAACTATTCATTCGGGTGCTACTTAGAGGAGAAGTTCCCCAGTGAATATACCCCCAAACCAAAAAATCGCTAGGAGGAGTAAACATGAAGAAGAATATTTTGAGTGTATTGGGCATCCTGGTCGTTTTCGCCATGGTATTGAGCGCCTGCGCGCCGAAGGCTGCCGAAACCCCCGCGTATCCCGCGGCTGAGCAACCAACTGCGGCCGTTGTAGCTCCAACCGCCTACCCGGTTGAAGAAGTAATTACGATCCGCGTTGCCACCGACGCCACCTGGCCGCCGTTCGAAATTGTCGATGAGACCACCAAGGAAATCGTCGGTTATGACGTCGACCTGTTCAATGCCATTGGCGAAAAGGCCGGGCTGAAGATCGAGTTTGTCAACACCCCCTTTGACTCGCTGCTCTCTGGTATCGCCACCTGCCAGTTCGATGCTGCTATTTCAGCCATCACCATCACCGAGGAGCGCGCAAAACAAATGCTCTTCAGTGACCCATACATTAATGCCGGTCAGATCGTGGTCGTCCAGACTTCGAGTGCTGACATCAACAGCAAAGATGACCTGGCTGGCAAGATAGTTGGCGCTCAGCTCGGCACCACCGGTGAGATGGAAGCAAAAGCCATTGCCGACACGACCGTCAAGCCTTATGACACCGTCGATCTGGCATTCCTTGACCTGCAAAACGGCCAAATTGATGCTGTGATTGCCGACTACCCAACCGCCCTGGGTTTCGTTGGTAAATCGCCAGATAAGATCAAAGCGGTAGGCGAGGTGTTCACCGATGAATCTTACGGTATAGCCGTTTGTAATACCAAGCCTGAGCTCGTCGCCAAGATCAACGATGGACTCAAGCAGGTCGTTGATGAAGGTTTACTCGTAGAGCTCGAAGCCAAATGGTTGGCCGCAAAATAGCGGAATGAGCCAGAGCCTGCGAGGAAAAAACATCCTCGCAGGCTTTTTTTATAGGTGGAGGTCCTATGAGCATAAATCCCCTCTCCGCTCTACCGGCATCGGCTGTCAGCGCCACTCGTACCGAAAAAAATGAACGGTTTGACCGCTGGTGGATTATGGTTGCCGCCGTTGCCGTGCTGGTAATATTGTTGATTTTCCTGAAACCAGACCCGTACAAAAACCTCTTTAACTTCGTAAGGGACGGGGTCTGGCGAACGACCTACATTACCATCATCAGTTTTGTTCTGGTTATAGTTTTTGGCTTATTTGTAGGGTTAGCGCGCCTCTCGAAGCACAAGGTAATCAGGGGTGTCGCAACCGTGTATGTCGAAATCATCCGCGGCATCCCCATGATGGTCCAGATCATCTATTGGGCTTTCGCTCTTCCCGCCATCATCCAGGAAATGGGAAGCGCCTGGAATATTCCCTCCTTTATGGAATATCGACCGGATGGCATCGTGATGGCCATTTTTGGTCTTACTTTCGGTTATTCGGCCTACATGAGCGAAGTGTATCGCGCCGGCATTCAAAGTATTTCCAAAGGCCAGATGGAAGCCGCGCGCAGCCTGGGAATGACCTATGTCCAGGCCATGCGTTATATCATCGTACCGCAAGCGGTGAGGGTGATCCTGCCGCCGATGGGAAACGAATTGATCACTCTGCTCAAGGATACTGCCCTGGTGAGCGCCGTGGCAATCCCAGAACTGACACGCCGCGGGCGGGAGTTTTCATCAGCCAACTTTAACCCCATCGAAACCTGGACAATGGTGGCGCTGCTCTACCTGGTCATGACGCTCCTGGCTACGCGTCTGGTCGCATACCTTGAAAAAAAGGCCCGCTACGAGAGGTAACCCATGGAACCGATTATCAAAATCCAAGGTGTGCATAAATATTTCGGGACATTGGAAGCCCTCAAAGGCATCAACCTGGAAGTGCAAAAGGGCGAAGTGGTGGTCATTATCGGACCATCCGGCTCGGGAAAATCGACCATGCTGCGCTGCATCAACCGCCTGGAAGAGTTCGACGAAGGCAGCATTATCGTCGATGGGATTCCGCTCGACACAGCCGAGAACATCAATGCCGTGCGAACCGAGGTCGGCATGGTTTTCCAGCAGTTCAACCTTTTCCCGCATCTTTCGGTGCTCGAGAATGTCTTATTGGCGCAGCAGATTGTGCGCAAGCGCGATAGAGCTGAAGCCGAGAAGGTCGGCATGGCGCTGCTGAATAAAGTTGGCATTCCGGAAAAAGCAAAATATTTTCCAGGTCAACTCTCCGGCGGGCAGCAGCAGCGGGTGGCCATCGCCCGGGCACTGGCAATGAACCCAAAGATTATGTTGTTTGACGAACCGACCAGTGCGCTCGATCCGGAAATGATCCAGGAAGTGCTGGATGTGATGGTTGCGCTGGCGCGTGAGGGCATGACCATGGTGGTGGTATCCCACGAGATGGGGTTTGCCCGCGCCTGCGCGCACCGCGCCATCCTGATGGATGCCGGGCAAATCATCGAAGAAGCCCCGCCGGATGTTTTATTCAGTCACCCGACCCACGAGCGCACCAAAGCCTTTCTGAGTAAAGTATTGCATTAACCAGACGAGTTGTACCCTTTGGTTAGCTTGTCAAGATATGAATGGGTCAACAAATAGCATTTCGCATGTAGGGGCACGGGGATGTTAACCGATACTCATCCAAACATTGAACCCCGTGCCCGGATTTATATACACACAAAATTATAAAACCGTAATGTGTTTTAATGGCGGCGAAGGAGCGGGCACGGGGTTAACCTCGCAACCTCACCCGTGTCCGGGTAAATGCAGATTGTAAAATGCATGCGCAATGCACCTTGGAGGTGCGTTGCACTCAGATGACCACAAAATTATTTTATTGATTGTATAATCCTTCCAAGAGGGGCAAATGGACCTCTTCATCCTTCGACCGGGTCAGAACATTGTGATTCGTGCATCTGCGGTCTCTCCAATTTTCCCAATTGGCGGTCAGTATGAATAATCGGCTCAAGCGGGCGTGGGTCGCGGTATTGCTGTTGGCTGCCTGGTTTGGCGTGCAATCCTCGCAAGCCCAGGCCATCCAGGCTACCCAGTTGACGCTGGTCAGCCCGGCTGCCTGCCCGCCTGCCGGCTGCGCCGCCGGTCAAACCCTTGACCTGCGCGCTTCATTCGACCTAGCAAACCTGGACCCTGCACCGGCGCCAAACGTCCAGGTATGTCTGTATACCCCCACTAACTGGGCAACAGAGTCGCTCAGAATTGACGCGACCGGCGCTGGTACTGGCGCCGCTTACCTGCCCGGTACTGCCAACTGCGGCTCCGCTCCCGAAGGTTACACGATGTCGGGCGGAGTTTCCGCCCAGATTTCCACCGGCGCGGTAAGCGACCAGCTCAACCTGGGTTTCCGCATAGGCCGAACGGCTACTGCCAATGGTTCAGTTCTGGTTCGCGTTTACCAGAAGACCGCGACAAGTTGGCAGCCGCCTGTAGAAAGCTCTGCTGCCATTGGCGTGACCCCCACCGCAGCAGCCGTATACGTTGCCAATGATGCCGCCGCTTGCGGCAGTCCTTTCCCCTGTTACCTCAATTCCAGCGCCGATTCGGTTGGCGGCACTGGCACCGCGCTGAAAGACGCCGTCGACGCTCAGCCGGTATCGGTGACCATCCTTGGCGAATATGCGGTGAAAAGCAACACCGTTTGGGTGGACAAAGCCGTCATAATTCAGGGTTTGGCTGATTCGCGCATTACCTATCCGGGTGCGAGTTGCAGCGAACCCATGCTGCGTTTGACTGCCGGTGTCACTTTGCGCTCGCTGACGATAACCGACGGCGTCAACTGCAGCGCTCCCAGCCGCGATTTAGCCGAAGTAGACTCCCCCGCGGATGTGACGCTCGAATATGTAGATTTGCTATCCGGGCAAAACGGGTTAAAAGTTTCCGATAATACCGGCAATGTGACCCTGCGCTTCAGCCAGGTCATGGATAATTCCGAATATGCCTTGTTTCGCGTACCGTATGCTGCAGGCGGCGCGCTTCGAGTTGTAGGCAATAACCTGTACAATAACCGTCCCGGCGTCCAGGTCGATTGCGGGAATGCTGGTCAGGCGGATCATAACTTCTGGGGATTCGGGGTTGCCGCTACCACTGCAACCAGCCAGTGTACAGTAAGCGATAATAAACGCCTGGGTGCGCCAGTCCAGCCGCGCAGCGGTGGGGCCGGCATTCAGGGTGAAACGGTTACCGTAACCACGATCAAACAGAGTGGTTTCAATGGACTGGTAGGCTACCAGCGCTCCACGGACGGCAGTGATTACAAGTTGAATTTGATCAACCACGGCGCCGGGTCGCCGGAGAATGTGCCTTTTACTGGCGGCGCGTTGGGTAGTTTGACGGCTTGCTCGAATTACTACGATATTTTTCTGGAAAAGGACGCGGTCACATCCGCGCAATTGACCCTTTCTCTGCGTTATGACCAGATTCTGGCGGGCTGCGCATCGACCATTGAGACCGCGGAATATTGCGTATCAGGGGATGCCGCTAAAATCCCCCTGTATTGGTTTTCACCGTCGATCATGGCGCCCGGCGTCTGGAAGACAACCGGCGCGACCGGTCAGGCCACTACCTGCAACATCGCTGCCAAAGAAATCCAGGTCATCATCGACTCCTCAGACCGCCCGGATTTTTCAAACGACTTGAACTTTACCCCATTCGTCGTCGGTCTGCTGCCGCAACCGTCCTCTGTGGTGATTACCCGTTTTGCAGCCATCCCCGGGAGTGGACAGGCCTCCATCCAATGGACAACAGCCAGTGAGGTCAATCTTTCTGGCTTTTATGTCCTGCGTAGCCTGGCTGCCGCAGGACCGTTCGAACGAGTCACCAGTCTGATCGTTCACACCGGTTCCAGCGCCAGCGGAGCAAACTACGAATACATCGATGCAGGGTTAACCAACAACACCACCTATTATTACCGGCTGGAAATCATCAACAACAGCCTGGGTTCCAATTTCTCGAACGTCATCAGCGCCACTATTGGCCAACCCACGCCGACATTTACACAGACGTTTACTCCCACTCGCACCCTGACCCTAACAGGCACAATTACCCCCACCGGGCCGACTCCCACTCCAACCGGCTCACTGACCCGAACTCCCACGCGCACGATTACGCTGACGCGCTTCCCAACTCGCACGCGCACGCCTATCCGCTACGCGACCTACTATGTTTTTCGCTCGCCGACACCCGCCCCGACCCGCACGCCGTTCCCCACCCGGACCATTACGCCCACCCCAACCCTGTTCCCAGGTGCAAGGACGTCCACTGCCCAGGCGGTGAATACCTTATTACCACAGCCGTCATTTACTTTTACGGTCACCTTGACGCCGGCCAGTACCGACCTGGCCACCGGGTACCCCCCGGCCGGGGGCACAGCGATATCCAGCATCGGTACGGCTGATGGGACTTCGACCGCTGCTACGCACGTCATTACTCCTACAGCGACACCCGTTACACAGGGCGTCCTCACGGGAGAGCAGGCGCCGGCAATCATGACCTTCGGCAAGCGCAATTGGCCCTGGATATTGGCACTGCTCGCCCTGGAGCTGGTTACCGTCGGCGGCGTGGCAATTTATCTCAGTAAACGCGGCCTCCTGGCCATCCCCTCCCCAACCCGCGAGGAACGGGATGCTGAAGATTAAATCCAATATTATTAACGTAACGCCTTGATCCATACGTAGCGGCATGGGGATTTTCGCACGCAAGAGACCATCCCACTAACCCCGCGCCCAGGCGTTGCCCTTGTTACAAAAAGGGGACCTTTTTCGACCCACCTCCCGTTTTTTGACTTTTCATTTTATTTATGCTATTCTATGGTCTTAGTAGCGCGCGGGGTTTTGATAGTTTTCCTCCAACCATGCTTGCTCGGAAACAATAATCTTCTCAGGGAATGGCTATGCATCGCGAACGTGTATCAGAAAATGTCTATTGGTTTCAAAGTGAAGTCTATGCCCAGGTGACTGCTGGTGCGATCACCGGGCCGCAATGGGCGGTGGTAATCGATACGCTCGCAACCCCCGAGGAGACCCTTTCCATGCGGGCGTTTATCGAGGAGCAGCTTGGCGTTCCGGTACGCTACGTGGTAAACACCCACTACCATGCTGACCACACCTGGGGCAACTGCTTTTTCCCAGGCGCTACGATCGTCTCGCATGCATTATGCCGGGAGCTCATGGAAATTCGCGGACCGACCTCGCTGGATGCTGCCCGCCGACAGAACGCCTTATTCCGCCAGGTAAAACTGGTTTATCCTCACCTGACCTTTGACGATGGGATGTTGACTCTGCGTACTGGAAAGAAAAATTTAGTGTTCATGCACACTCCCGGTCACAGTACTGATGGGATATCGATCCTGGTCGAGGAAGACCGGGTACTATTCGCTGGAGATGCCTTCCTGCCGCTGCCTTACATGGTGGATGGCGACCCGGATATCATGAGCAACACCATTAAAGCCATTGGCAAGATGGGGTTGGAAAACATCGTCCAGGGTCATGGGGATATCATCCTGCGCGGTGAAATTGACGATGCAGTACGGGACAATCTCGCCTACATCGCGGCGGTGCGTAAGGCCGTCCGTGCTGCTGCGCGCCGGAAAAATCCAATCGAAGCGCTCACAACCATCGATATTGAATCTTGCGGCAAGAGCCGGGTCTTTCTGGGCGGAATTGCCAACGACCTGCATAAGCGGAATGTGCGTTACCTCTATAAAAATTTTGCTGCCGAAGAAGCGTTAACACCTCAGGCCCCAACTGAAGCCTGAGCTGGCTCACTTTGAAGTGTGGATAAACAAATTTAACAATAAAATAGGCGTCCGTTTTTGGACGCCCATTTTTTATATTCCATTTTCCTGCCGGTGTTGAGAAGGCCGCGAAACAGAAGCTTTGGCCTGTGTCTGTTTCTGCTGTTCTGCTTGCTTTTCTTTCCGCTTCTTCCAGTAGGCGCGCAACCCGACCACTCTTTCCGTTCCGGCAGCCAGGCGTGCTAGGTTCGGCCGCAACGCCCACATGACAATGAGCAGCGCTGCCACCCCGTAGAGACCATACTCCCAGGGGCCTAAACCTTGCGCAGCACGGATGAAAAATAATCCCCCGGCAAAGGCAGCAATGGACATAGTGGTAACCGATGCGAAGCCGATAAAAACATAGGTCAAGGCTGCCAGCGGTAAGATGATCAATGCACTCGGCGGCCAAAGGGCAATGGCGCCGCCAAGCGCAGGTGCGCCGCCGGCCCCACCGCGCAAGCGAACGCCGCCGCCAATTTTTTCCTCGATCAAGAAGATTGAATAATTGTGACCAAGGATGGCCATCAGGGCTGCCACCACCTGGATCCAGGGGATCCCCGGCGCCAGCCAGGCGACGATCCAACCGGTCGCCACACCTTTAAGAACATCAAGGCCTGCGGTCAAAAGGCCAGCGATAAAACCAGCCGCCCGCATCGCGTTGGTACCCCCGGTTCGGCCGCTTTCGACAGAGCGGATGTCCTTACCATTAAAAACCCATACGACCAGCAGCCCAAATGGGATGGCGCCAGCCAGGTAAGACAAAACGAATGCCGATACAATCATCCAAAACTCACTCATAAGGTTCCTCCAGGCGTATTAAGCAACACCTATTTACCATCCAGGTTGCGGTCAATTTGTAATTCTCAACTCAATTTCATGATAAAAATTCGGATACACTTCAAACCCTTTAACCTGCCAGCCCAAGGTTGCCCCGGACCAGATCAACATGAAGGTGCCTGGGTAGGCGAACTCGTGGATATCGGTTTCAGACGGGGTGTCAGGGCCGCTGGGATGCGAGTGGAAGCTGGCGAGCATTTCCAGCCCACGGGCTTCCAGATCGTAAAATGCGCGAACCAATTCTTCCGGTTTCATATTGTACCTCACCGGGCTGTGAAGTTGATTGGTTATCGGAATTGTTAACTCAACCTGCTGCCCAACACCGGCCAAAAGCCCGCAGCCTTCTTCGGGCGAACAGCTGTTCACATGGGCTTCCATCTGGGAGATGTGCCAGCTGGATAAAACCAGCCCGTGATCCGTCATGGCCGTACCAGTAACGCCAGCCCCCAAAAAATCGCCAGCATTATAGCTGGTTCGATCCAGATGATTTTTCCCTCACGCCGGTCTTCGATGCCGCTCGCCAGGCTAACGAGTGCATAAGTCAAACCTACCAGCACCAGTCCAAATCGCAGCGGGGTGAGCGGCAGGTAATGCAATCCGACTGCCACCTGCCCGACCACCAGCATGATACCCGCTGCCCAGCCGTAAAACCAGCGGCCGTTGCTGCGCAGGTGCAGGGTACGCAAGGTCACAAGAAATACGGTCGGCGCAACTGCGAACAACACCCCATACAACCGCAGGTTGGCAACCCGGATAGAGATGGCCAATACCAGGTACAAAGCAAATGAGACAGCGATCAACCCGACGCTGGCGGGCGCATGCCGGGCATCATCCGGGTCGACCACAATATACTCTGCTACCAGTACCAGAACGAACAACAACCCGCCCAGTGCGAATACCGCCCACCACTGAGTGCTGACCTCCAAAGTCGTCAGAGGGACCCCAATGACCCAGGCTGTCAACGCGGGCAGCAGCCAGTTAGGCAGACGCACAGAGCCTGCCGCGGTCGGATGACCCTGGATGAGCCAGTCTGTGCCCGCAGCCGCTAAAAGCGCCACCAGGATGGAAACGACGGTGCTAAAGTTGAGCGCCAACTGAAAAAGGAATCCGGGCAGTTGTACGCTTATCTGTTGGCCGGGCAGATCAACGAATGGCAGAAGGGCATAAGCCAGAAAAATAGTGGCCGTAATGACCGAGAGTCGGTTGGTATCTGGCAGATGTTGGTGCGCGTCCATCCATTAATTTTACCCCGTCCATCCTAATTATGCATGAGGACAAAAGGTTGGTTTCAATCCTCTCGCGCTATCCTGGCGGTCACCTCCTCAAGCGCGCGAGGGTCACATATGGTAAAATTAAGGCGTCTATGGAAAATCCCACCATTGGTTCAGGCGCTCCCCCGCGCATGATGAATGCGATCATCGCGGGGTTTAATGTTGTAGCCAACAATCTTGCCTTGTTGGTTCTGCCTATCGTTTTCGACCTTTATCTCTGGCTTGGCCCGCAAGTGAGCGTCCAAAAAATACTCAAACCCATGATCGATGAGACCGTACGCCTGCTCCAGCAGATCAATTCACCTGAATTGGCTGGCCAGATGACGGTCATCAGCGATATCTGGGATGAGATTCTCGCCAATTTCAACCTGGCTGGAGCCATCCGCACCCTGCCCATCGGCGTCCCGAGCTTGATGTCCTCGGTCCGCTCAGAAGCAACACCATTGGGACCGGCAACCCTCTATGAAGTTCCCAATTTGACCATGGGATTTGGCATCTGGCTTGCGGTCATCTCGATTGGTTTTCTAGCCGGCAGCCTGTATTTCAGCCTGTTGGCCCGGGCTACGTCTGACACCCGAAATGGGTTTGAATTAATGTCTTTCCTCAGCAAAACTGGCATGGCGCTGGCTTTGACGCTGGGTCTGCTGATAGGCTTGATCATCCTGCTCATTCCCGCCTTGATGCTCGTGTCCGTGATTGCACTGATCAGCCCTGGGATGGGTGATTTCGCCTTGCTTTTTGCTGGATTCTTGCTGATCTGGATGCTCCTTCCGCTGATTTTCACGCCGCATGCTATTTTTTCGCTGAAATTCGGCCTGGTGGCATCCGCAATGACCAGCGTGCGTTTAGTGCGCCATTTCCTGCCCGGTACCGGAATGTTTCTGATTATCTCGCTGATCATTGCCCGGGGTATGGATGTCCTGTGGCAGGTTCCCCCCGCCAGTTCCTGGATGACGCTGGTAGGAATTTTGGGGCATGCATTTATTTACACAGCGGTTTTCGCTGCCAGCTTTGTCTATTTTCGCGGGGGTATTCGCTGGATGGTAGAAAATTCACCCTCGGCTCGCCCACAAGAGATTAAAACCTAAAGAACACATTGACAGCCCAACACGCTGAAATCAGCAGATTGGCTTTTAATTGTCAGGAGGATACGTGGTACAACAGGTGAACATTTCGTCATACGGCGCTAAAGATATTCAGGTACTGGAGGGCCTTGAGGCCGTCCGGCGCCGTCCAGGTATGTATGTCGGCGGTACGGATATCAAAGCGCTGCACCATCTGGTCTATGAAGTCGTTGACAACTCCATCGATGAGGCCCTAGCAGGCGTTTGCGACAAAATCACCATCACCATTCACGCCGACAGTTCAGTGACTGTAGAGGATAACGGCCGCGGCATTCCAGTGGACATTCACCCGGAGAAGAAAAAATCGGCGCTCGAAGTCGTCATGACTACGCTGCATGCAGGCGGAAAATTTGGCGGATCCAGCTACAAAGTGTCCGGCGGTCTGCATGGTGTGGGTGTTTCGGCGGTGAATGCGCTTTCGGAATGGTGTGAAGTGCGCGTTTGCCGGGAAGGCAAGCTTTATTCGCAGCGCTACGCTCGCGGTATCCCGCAAGATGCGGTAAAACAGATCGGAAAATGCGATCCCGATCAAACCGGCACCATTACCTCGTTTCGCTTTGACCGCGAGATCTTCAAGGAAGAGATCGACTTCAAGTTCGAAACCTTGATCCAACGCTTCCGCGAGATGGCGTTCGTCACCCGCAAGGTGCAAATCAAGCTGATCGACGAGCGCATTCAACGAGATATGACCTTCTTTTTTGAAGGCGGGATTGTTTCCTTCGTACGTTACCTGAACCGCAACCGGACGGTGCTCCACCCGGTGTTCTTTGCCGAGCGGGAAATTGATAATATCGGCATCGAAGTGGCGGTGCAGTACACGGACGCGTACTCAGAATCGGTTTATTCATTTGCCAACACCATCAACACCATCGACGGCGGCACCCACATGACCGGACTGCGCGCCGCGATCACTCGCGTGATCAACGATTACGCCCGCCGCACCAACCTGCTCAAAGATGCCGACCCAAACTTCACCGGTGACGACACCCGCGAAGGCATGACCGCCCTGGTTTCGATTAAACACCCCGATCCCCAGTTTGAGTCGCAGACCAAGGTCAAACTGATGAATCCCGAGGTGCAGACCTACGTACAGCAAGTCGTTGGCGAGGTATTCACCACCTTCCTGGAAGAGAACCCGTCTGCAGCCAGGGCGATTGTGTCAAAGTGTTTGACGTCAGCCCGCGCGCGTGATGCTGCGCGCAAAGCCCGTGATCTGGTCATCCGCAAGTCCGCGTTGGAGAGTTTAACGCTGCCCGGCAAGCTGGCAGATTGCTCTGAACGCGACCCAAGTAAAACAGAAATGTACATCGTCGAGGGTGAAAGCGCAGGCGGGTCAGCCAAACAAGGCCGTGACCGGCATTTTCAGGCGATTTTGCCCTTGCGCGGTAAGATACTCAACACCGAACGCGCCCGTTTGGACAAAATTCTATCCAACAATGAGGTCAAGGCGTTGATTTCAGCGCTGGGTACCGGCATCGGCGAATCCTTCGACCTGACCGGGCTGCGTTACGGCCGCGTCATTATCATGACGGATGCAGACGTGGACGGTTCGCACATTCGTACACTGCTGCTGACTTTCTTCTTCCGATATATGCAGGCGCTCATCGATGAAGGGCATCTTTATATCGCCCAGCCGCCCCTTTACCGGATTAATTATAAAAACAACCACCAGTATGTCTATACGGAAGCCGAAAAAGACCAGGCGCTGAAGGCCATGGGACCGACTGCGGAAAAAGCAACATTGCAGCGCTACAAAGGTCTTGGCGAAATGAATCCGGAACAGCTTTGGGAAACCACCATGAACCCTGAAAAACGAACGCTGCTTTCGGTGTCCATCGATGATGCCGCTGCGGCAGACCGTACCTTCGACATGCTGATGGGCGAAGCAGTCCCCCCGCGCACCCGCTTTATCACCACCCACGCGCGAACGGTACGCAATTTGGATGTGTAAGGGAATCTATTCGGGTTGCCCACTTATTCCATGTATTCAAGATCTTCCATCCATCGACGTGGATTATCTAAAATATAGCCTCTTACCCGCTCAAGCTCCCTATCATCACGAATAATACGGTCATAATAATTCCGCTGCCAGACTACTGAACCTGGGGTGTTTCTTATGGCATTAATATTGCGAGCAGAGACCGATTTGTAGTTTTGAACAATCGCACCCAACGATGCTGGCATGGTCCCATGTGGGTAGGTCTTACCCGGTAGGGGCGATGCATCCTTCCGGATGCATCGCCCCTACTCTGAATGAAAAAGATTGCGTGTACGTGGTTGGGCATTACAACCCATTCATCCAAATCTATATGGAAATGGAAAGGCAAAGTCTGTAAAATTGTCGCAGCACATTGCCCCAATAAATTTTGCTCCAGATCTTCCCCTGAAACTTTCCCAAACAAACAGGCGCGCGAAAAGGTCACCAATGTTACAAAATAGGCGCCTGGCAGGGAATAATCAAATCCTTTTAGACGGTTTGAACGGCGCGAATGGTTGTGATTGGGTTCTGGCATTTTGCCTTTTCTCTGAAATTTTGCAGTATGTTCGCCTATCGAAAGTCAAATCATTCAACTGTTTTTCGACTTCGCAAAACGAATTCTTGCTATAATATTTTTACTCCATCATCCAATTTAGATCAACAAAGGGATAAATCATGCCGCAAGCCATCCTTTACCGCGCTCAAGACCTGACCGATTACATGGTGCGCTTTTTCCGCAAACTCGGTGTTTCACAACCCCACGCTGAGCGGGCGGCCGAAATCCTCATTTCCGCCGATTTACGCGGGGTGAGCTCGCACGGCATCATCCGGCTGCACTCCTATTACGGTTCGCGTATCCTCAAGGGGCTCATCGACCCAACCTCGCCCTTCACCACGGTGCGCGAGACCCCCTCCACCCTGCTCATCGACGGCGGTAACGGGCTGGGGATGGTCGTTGGTTATCATGCCATGACGACTGCCATCGAGAAGGCGCGTCAAAGCGGCGTCGCTTTCGTGACTGTGCGCAACAGCAACCATTACGGCATCGCCGGCTATTACGCCATGATGGCCCTCCCGCATGACATGATCGGCATTAGTTTCACCAACGCCCAGCCGCTGGTCGCGCCAACCTACGGTCGTACCCGCATCATCGGCACCAACCCGATCGCCGTGGCAGCCCCTGCCTTGCACGAACGACCCTACGTACTCGATATGGCGACCAGCATCGTTCCCATCGGTAAAATCACGGTTTACGATAAGGCTGGCGAGGCTATTCCAGAAGGCTGGGGCGTGGATAAGAATGGCGTAGTGACCACCACGCCTTCCGAGGTGCTCAAAGGCGGCGCATTGCTTCCGCTGGGGGGCTCAGATATCATGCGCGGTTATAAGGGTTATGGCCTTGGCTTGATGGTGGATATCTTCACGGGTATACTGTCGGGCGCTGCCTTTGGACCGGAGGTCGGCGCGCCAGGACGGGACGCACCCGCCAACGTCGGGCATTTCTTTGCAGCCGTCGATATCAGTGCCTTCCGCGACCTGGAGGGATTTAAATCCGACTTGGATAGTCTGATTCACACCCTCAAAGAAGCGCCAAAGGCACTCGGCCAGGAACGCATCTATATCCATGGCGAAAAAGAATTCGAACTTTATGAGCGCAATACCCGTGAGGGTGTCCCGCTGCTGGTCGAAGTGGTCAAGGGATTGCGTGAAGCCGGTGAACAGGTGGGCGTAGCATTTGACCTGGAAGCTGTTGGAGAAACCAGCGGCGAAGAAGAATAACTTAGCCCTTTTCGGTCAGGATCATCACCTCATCGCCCTGCAAGGAAAGGTAACCCCCTTTTTCAATCGCGGGCAGCGTATCATGCTTGTTCGAAAGCGCCAACACCCAGCCATTCCGCCGCAGTTCCCCGCCCATTGCCAGTCGCACCGGCCGGTGGCTGAAATTCAACACCACCAGCACCGTTTGCTCGCTATCCTGGCGCAGGTAAGCCAATAGTTTTCGCGGTTCGTAGGTCACCGGCTGGAACAAGCCCCCGCGCAAAGCCGATAGTTCTTTGCGCAGTTGAATCAGCCGGCGGTAAAAATGGAATAGAGATTGGGGATCTTTGCGTTGGGCCTCTACATTGCGGGTCCCGTGGTCGGGATGCACCGGAAGCCAGGGTTTGCCAGTGGTAAATCCGGCGTGTGAGTTGGCAGTCCACTGCATGGGCGAACGGTTTTTATCGCGACCATCGAAAATGGGCCAGTATTTCTCGCCAATCCGATCCTGGATAACCCGGCGCGGCACGTGAATATTACGCATGCCGATTTCTTCGCCATAGTAGATGAACGGTGTGCCGCGCAGGGTTATCGTCAAGGCCGCTGCAACCTTTAGTCGCTCATCGTTGTTACCGCAGTGGTAACGGGAGGCGGTGCGGGATGTGTCATGGTTGTTGAGGGTATAGACCGGCCAGGAATCCGGGTGCATGGCTTTTTCCGTCGCCAGTATCGCTCTCTGGAAACATTCAGGATCCCAACGGCAGTGCAGCATTTCAAAATCAAAGGCCGCATGGATCAGGCCAGGAGCAGTATAGGCAGCCACACTTTGCGGAGTTGGCATAAAAGTTTCGCCTACTGCATAGCGTTCGGGGTAGGAATCCAGCAGTTCGCGTAATTCGCGCAGCAGCGGGATCATGTCGGGCTGGTTGGAATCATAAATATGCTTCTGACGGTCAAAAGCACGCAGCCCAACAGCAGGTGGGTTATCGGGTAAATCCGAATGTTTGAAAAAGTTGCTGAACACATCCAGCCGGAAGCCATCCACGCCGCGATCCAGCCAAAAGCGAACCACGTCCAAACAGGCCTGGCGTACCTGGGGGTTGCGCCAGTTCAGGTCTGGCTGCTGTGGGTAGAACATGTGGTAATAATATTGGCCGCGTTTTGCATCCCACTCCCAGCCCGGCGTGCCAAAAATCGCTTCCCAGTTATTGGGCAAGCTGCCGTCGGGTTTAGCATCCCGCCAGATGTACCAGTCGGAATATGGATTGTCTTTGCCCTTGCGCGACTCTTGAAACCACAAATGCTGATCGGATGTGTGGTTGAGCACCAGGTCAAGGATCACCCGGATGCCGCGCTGATGCGACTCGGTAACCAGACGGTCAAAATCAGCCAGGGATCCAAATTTGGGATCGATATCCGTGTAGTTACTGACATCGTATCCGAAGTCAACGTCAGGCGAGGGGTAAAACGGCGAATACCAGACGGCTTCGACGCCCAATTCAGCCAGGTAGTCCAGGTGCTGGATCACTCCTTCCAGGTCGCCAATACCGTCGCCATTGCTGTCAGCAAAGGATCGCGGGTAAATTTGATAGACCACACCATCACGCCACCAGATTGGGTTTGCTGCCATGATTTGCCCCGGATTGATTGGATTTTAAATATGTCGCAAGTATAGCATGGCTGATTCATGACCGGTATCGGCGAGGTGAGAGCAATCTACCTAATTGAAACTATGGCCTGTAGCCTCACCCCGCACAAAAGGTAGGGTCTGCTCGCGAGCAGTACCTGCGAAATGTTTGGGAGGGTAAGAGTCCTAAGCACCAAAGTCTAGGGCGGTGCAACGCATCAAAATAAGGTGCAATGCACCAACGTCATGGGCGTCTGCAACCTACGTGACACGTGGCACATGACACGGTCCACCTAAATTCCCCCTTTATATTTCTTGCATAATGCCGCAGTCTGTGTTAAAATGAGTTTTGTAAGTAAGCCAACCTATTTCGCGTTCAACGAAAAGTGGGCCTCCCCCCACTTTTCTGCTTATATACGGGTTACCTTTTCTTGGAGAAAGTGCAAGCATGAAGAACGAATTTACCCTGGCTTTCAATGAAGTCATCGAGGAAAAACAACTGGGTCGAGAAGTTATCCTGAAGGCCCTGGAATCAGCTATGGTGTCGGCGTATCGCCGCGCTGTAAATGCTTCCAATGCCCAGCATGTTGAATCCAAGGTGGATACCGAGACCGGCAAAGTTACCATTTATGCCGAAAAAGAGGTTGTTGAATCGGTGCAGGAGACAGCAACCGAGGTCGCCCTGGAAGATGCACGCCTGGTCAACCCTGAAGCCCAGCTTGGCGACATGGTTATAGTCGAAAGCACGCCCAAAGACTTTGGGCGCGTCGCTGCCCAAACCGCTCGCCAGGTAATCCAGCAGCGCATCCGCGACGCAGAACGCCAGGCGCAGCTCGATTTCTACATGAAACAGATGGGCGAAATCGTCAGCGGCGTGGTTCAGGCTGTCGGCGCGCAGGGTCTAACCATCGGTCTGGAAATGAAGGCTGAAGGTTCCATGCCGCGCAAAGAGTTGATCCCCGGTGAACGCCCGCGTATCCATGAACGGGTGCGCGCGCTGGTCGCTGAAGTCAAAGACAACCCGCGCGGTCCGCAAATCATCCTGTCGCGCACCCACCGTAACTTCCTGCGCCGCTTACTGGAGAACGAAGTCCCGGAAATCTACCACGGCGTGGTCGAAATCCGCTCCATCGCCCGCGAACCCGGCGAGCGTGCCAAAGTAGCCGTTTCCGCGACCCAACCTGGTATCGATCCGGTCGGCGCTTGCGTTGGCATTCGCGGCGTCCGAATTCAGGCCATCGTGCGCGAACTGCATGATGAAAAAATTGATGTCATCGAATGGAATTCCGATCAGGCTGCCTTCATCGCGAAGGCGATCAGCCCGGCACGCGTGAACGGCGTGTATCTGAACGACCGTAACGCCGGCGGCAAAACTGCCACCGTGGTCGTACCGGAAGACCAGCTTAGCCTTGCCATTGGTCGCGACGGCCAAAATGCCCGTCTGGCTGCCAAATTGACCGGATGGCGCATCGACATCAAGAGCCTGCCCGAGGCTGCAGCGGATGTCCTCAACCGCCTTCAAAAAGATGAGGAAATGGCTGCCGTAGCACAGCAAGAAGCCGACGTGATGGTCAAGGTCGAAGAATACCTGGCCCGGAAAGCTGAAGGCCGGCCGTTGGCGCCGGAAGAATTCGAATTGTTGGTGCGTTTTGTTGACCGCGTCGAGCGCCGTTCTTCGGCTCGACCTGCGATTGAAAAAGCGGCCGTGGCTGAAATCGAGAACATCCGGGCGCTCATTCCTGCGGATGCCTTCGAACTCAGCATTCTGGACAGCGGTCTGCCCGAACACGTCGCCTATATTTTGCAAGAGGCAGGCTTCAGTACGCTTGGCGAGATGGCCGTGCAGATGAAAATTCGGCCGGATGATATCCTGCGGCTGAACGGCATTGGTCCGCGCGCGCTACAGGAAATCAACAACATGGTCACTGCGCTGGATGAGCGCCAGGCAGTTGAACTCGCTGCTGCTGCTGAAGAAGCTGCCAAGGTCGCAGTAGAGGTTGAAGCGGAGCCTGTTGAACCCGTGCTGACTGAGGTTACTCCCGAAGCCGTCGCACCAACCGAATCCATTGAAATCACCGCTCCCGTCGAAGAAATCGAACCGGTGGTTGCTGAAGCAACACCGGTGGTGACAGAACCAGCGGTTGCCGTTGACGCTGAAGTGGAAGAGGAAGAAATACCCTTCGACAAATTGTTCGAATTGCGCACCGCGATCGCGACTCCGGTTGCTTCGGACGAAGAGGAAGAGGAGGAGGACGACGCCAGCGGGAAGGACAAGAAGAAAGGCAAGAAGAAGAAAAAACACGTCCAGGTGGAATACGATCCCGAAAAAGATCAGACCATCGTTTTACGCAAGCACCGCCGCGAAGGCGAAGATTGGGAATGGGATTCCTGATTCTTTATGTTGCACGATTTGAGAAAGCAAGGTGACTAAACAACCTACCAAACGTGTAAAACATATTCCGCAGCGTACATGCGTGGGGTGTCGGCAGGTGATGCCCAAGCGGAATTTGATCCGGGTAGTCCGTTCCCCGGAGGGGGTCTCCATCGACTTGACAGGTAAAACTGCGGGACGGGGAGCCTACCTGCACGATAAAAAATCCTGCTGGGAGAGCGCCTTGAAAGGGGCGTTAAACCATGCCTTAAAAATTGAATTGACCGAACAGGATCGGGACGTTTTAATCCATTTCATGGAAAGTCTGCCAGTTGACGTTATGAACGAAGCCTGACCGCCCCGCTCCTATTGCAGGATCGGGCGCTTGTCAGGGTATGCCGATCGATTTGACCCCTCAGCATCCTCCATCGTCACAGGCACCAATCCCTGGTCATAAATATGAAGACTTTGCGAAAATTGTCAGGGGATTCAGGGACGCAAAACGGGAAACGAGGTGATTATGAGTGAAAACGGGTCAAAAACAATTGAGCTGCCTGGCAGCATTACCGTCCGCGACCTTGCGCAACGCATGGAAGCCAGCCCTATACAGATCATCAAAATATTGATGGCGAATGGGGTGATGGCCAATATTAATCAGCTCATCGATTTCGATACGGCATCCGTCGTGGCTTCGGAGATGGGTTTTGAAACCAAATCCGAGGTATATGAAATTGCCGAAGATCAAGAAGCCGGCGAAATGCCGATCTGGCGGCAGTTAATCTCAAAGGAAGATGCTGCTCGACTGGTAGATCGCGCGCCAGTTGTTACGATTCTTGGGCATGTTGACCATGGCAAGACCACCCTGCTCGATGCGATCCGGCACACCAATGTAGCTGGCGGCGAGGCTGGCGGGATTACCCAGCATATCGGCGCTTATCAAGTCGAACATAAAGGCAAAGCCATTACTTTCCTGGATACTCCGGGGCATGCCGCTTTCACCTCCATGCGTTCGCGCGGTGCTCAAGGCGCGGATATCGTGGTGCTGGTTGTTGCAGCCAATGACGGCGTCATGCCGCAGACGCGTGAGGCGATTGCCCATGCCAAGGCTGCACGCGTGCCGATCATCGTCGCCATGAATAAAATCGACCGCCCGGACGCCAACCCCGATTTCACAAAGAAGCAGCTCTCCGAAAACGGGCTGGTACCGGATGATTGGGACGGCGACACCATGGTCGTTCCGGTCTCTGCCAAACAGAAACAGGGTATCGATGACCTGTTGGAAGCCATCTTGCTGGTTGCCGATAATATCGACATCAAAGCCAACCCGGAAGGCAAAGTTTTCGGCACAGTGATTGAAGCCAAGGTAGAACGCGCCAAAGGCGTCGTCGCCAATATGCTGGTGTACAACGGCACGCTCGAGCCAGGCGATATCATCGTCGCTGGACGGGCGTACGGGCGCGTCCGTGCCATGTTCGACTTCCGCGGGCGCAAGCTCAAAAAAGCTGGCCCCTCCACGCCGGTACAGATCATGGGGATGAACGAAGTTCCCTCCGCCGGCGATATTTTCTTGAAATTTTCCACCGAACGCGAAGCGCGTGCGCTCGTCGAAGAACGCGCCCTGGCGCACCAGCAGCGGACGGCGGCAGCGCCAAAAGCCACCCTCGAAGAGTTATTTGCCAAGGTGCAAGCTGGCGAAGTTCATGAACTGCGCCTGGTGGTCAAGGCGGATGTACAGGGTTCGTTGGAACCCATTATCTCGTCACTCAACGAACTGGGCAAAGGCGATATCAAGATCAATATTTTGCACGCCGAAGCCGGCAACATCAGCGAAAGCGATATCATGCTGGCGACTGCCTCGCATGCCATTGTGGTCGGGTTCAATGTGCAGGCGGACGCCGCCGCCCGCCGCAACGCCGAAGCTGAAGGCGTCTCCATCCGGCTGTATAATATCATCTACCGGCTGACCGAAGACATCGAAAAAGCCATGAAGGGCTTGCTCGAACCTGAAATCAAAGAAAACATCATTGGAACAGGCGTCGTCTTGGCAACATTCAAAATCTCGAAAGTCGGTGCGATTGCCGGCTGCCGGGTAACCAGCGGGGAGTTCCGCCGCAACGCCAAAGTGCGCCTGCGCCGCGAAGGAACCATCATTTTCGAGGGCGAGTTTTCTTCCTTAAAGCACGAGAAAGAAGATGTCCGCGAGGTTCGCAACGGCTTTGAATGCGGCGCGGGGTTCCGTAACTACAATGATTTTGCTGTCGGTGATCAGATCGAATGTTATGTGCTGGAGAAGGCCACCGCCTAAGCCCGGCACAGGTTTGAGGAACGAAAAATGCCGTCAAAATTAAGACTACAACGCATTGGTGACCGGATTCGCCAGGACTTATCTGAAATGATTGTCATGGGTGAAATTCGCGATCCACGCATTGCAGGCATCACCATTACCGATGTCACCATCGACCGCGAGCTGGCGTATGCGGATGTGTATCTGTCTGCCCTTGAAGGCAGTGAACGCGCTGTAGAAGCGCTGCAAGGGTTTACCAGCGCCAGTGGATACATTCGCCGCGCCCTGTCAGACCGGATCGAATTACGGGTTTTCCCGCGGCTACGTTTTCACTGGGATCCAACCCCGGAACGCGCAGACCGAATCGAGCGTCTGCTGGCGGATCTGCGCGAGGAGCAACCCGTAGAACCCGCTGAGGAATCCGAGGAAGAACTGGATGAATGACGAGATTCACACCTCTATTCGCGACCGTCTGAAAAAAGCCAAACGGTTGTTGGTAACCTCCCATGTGCGCCCGGATGGCGATGCCATCGGGTCGCTTCTGGGGTTAGGCCTTTCGCTACAGGCAGTCGGAAAGCACGTGCAAATGGTACTGCGCGACGGCGTGCCAGATAATTTGACGCACCTGCCGGGCAGCAGCCAGATCGTCACCCGCCCCACCCAAAACTTTGATACTTTTATCGCTGTGGATTCGGGTGAATTGAAGCGGATTGGGAATGAAATCGTTCCACGCCAACCGGATATTCAAATTGACCACCATCTGACCAACAGCCGTTATGCGGTCATCAACCTGGTGGAACCGGATGCGGTGGCTACTGCTGCCATTCTGGCCGAATCATTGCCAAAGTGGGAGTTGCCTATCACCAAAGAGGTTGCCAGCGCCCTGTTAACCGGCATCCTGACCGATACGATCGGTTTCCGTACTTCGAATATGAATGCAAATGCGCTGCGGGTCGCCGCTGACCTGGTCGATCATGGGGCGGATTTGCCGCACCTGTACTTCCGGGGGCTGGTGTCTCGCACGATCGAAGCAGCGCGCTACTGGGGGATGGGCCTTTCCACGCTGCAGCAAAAAGATCGATTGATCTGGGCCACGCTGCGTGAGACCGACCGCCTTGCAGTCGGTTATAATAACCTGGATGATGCTGATTTGACGGATATCCTGTCGAGCATTGCCGATGCAGATATTTCTGTATTGTTTATTGAGCACTCGCCGGATATTATCAAGGTCAGCTGGCGCTCACAGCCAGGCTGGGATGTATCAAAAATTGCTGAGCAATTTGGCGGCGGCGGGCATGCTGCAGCTGCCGGGGCCGAAATCCCCGGTACGCTTGAGGAAGTGCAAGCCACGGTACTTGACGCCACTGAAAAACTACTGCTCAACGGCAATTCAAAATAGTGGGTTAAATTGCGCAATTGGCAAAAATCCTTAGAAACGCCAATTTTCCCGGGGACGAAGTGAAAGGGGAGAAATGGAATTGAATGACGACTTGATAAACTCGATTTCCGGGGTGCTTGTGGTTGACAAGCCGGTGGGTCTGACTTCGCATGACGTAGTCCAGATCATCCGGCGCGGCACTTTTATTCGCCGTGCCGGGCACACAGGCACCCTCGATCCTCGGGCTTCCGGCGTTTTGGTGGTATTGTTGGGTCCCGCTGTTCGCCTTAGTGAATATGTTTCAGCGTCCGACAAGCGCTACCAGGCAGTGATTCAGCTGGGGAAAACAACGGATACCTATGATGCTGACGGACAGGTGCTCACCAGCAACCCGGTCGACAATATTACCGAAGCCCAGTTCGAAGAAGCGCTGCAGCAATTTGTCGGGGAGATCGAGCAAGTTCCGCCGCCGTATTCCGCCATTAAAATCAAAGGTCGGAAAGCCTATGAAATGGCGCGGAATGGCGAAGAATTTGATCTTCAGCCGCGCAAAATAAATGTATACAGCCTGGAATTGCTCGAATGGGCGCCACCTGAGGCCGTGATCGATGTTTACTGCTCTTCCGGCACATATATTCGCTCGCTGGCAAACGACCTTGGCAAGGTCCTGGGTTGTGGGGCGCACCTGGTTGGGCTGCGCCGCACAAAATCGGGACGTTTTACCCTGCGGGATGCCGTGCCGCTGCGTAAGCTGCGCGAGGCTTTTGATGACGGCACCTGGTCCCAGTATGTGATCCCGGCAGCCGAAGCGCTTTCCGATTGGCCATCTATTGAATTGTCCGAAGCGAATGTGGATGCCATTCGGCATGGTCACCGTATCCCGGGTGAGCTGGGCATTGGCAAAATGGCCCGCGGGATCAGCGAGCAAGGCGACCTGGTAGCGCTGCTCGAATTTGACCCGGCCAGCAACGAATGGCAGCCAAAGAAAGTATTTAATTAAGATGCAGCATTTCCAATCTCTCGACCCGGTCAAACTGAAGCACTCCTGGGTGACCATCGGGTCGTTTGACGGTGTTCACCTCGGTCACCAGCAAATTCTCAAACAGCTCGTCAACGGCGCTCGAGCAGCGCAAGAGCTCTCGGTAGTAGTGACATTTTTTCCGCATCCAGCGGTTGTGCTCGGAAAAAGCACCAACGGCGGTTATTTATCCACCCCGGAAGAACGAGCTGAATTACTCGGGGCATGCGGCGTGGATGTGGTCATCACCCTGCCGTTTACCCGCGAGTTAGCTGCCCTCAGCGCGCTGGATTTTATGAAAATGGTTCAGGACCACCTTGGAATCAGTCATCTCCTGGTGGGTTATGACTTTGCCCTTGGCCGCGGGCGCGAAGGCGATGTGGAGCGCTTGCGGGAAATCGGCGTCGAATTGGGTTACCAATTGGAAATGCTGAAGCCGGCGGAGTTTGACGGCTTGCCTGTGTCCTCCAGCCAGATCCGCCGCCTGGTCCGGTCAGGCGATGTGGAAGCGGCTGCAAGGCTGTTGGGACGGCGCTACATGGTTAAGGGGCTGGTCGTCCATGGAGACGGGCGTGGGAAAGCTCTGGGGTTCCCTACAGCCAATCTGGATACCTGGCAAGAACAGGTTATGCCAGCTTATGGAGTTTATACCACCTGGGCCTGGGTGGACGGGGTGCGCCATCTTTCAGTGAGTAGCTTTGGCTTGCGCCCCACCTTTAAATCTGACTCCGCCGTCGCCCGGCTTGAAGCCTACCTGATGAATTATTCCGGAGATCTTTACGGAAAGAACATTCGATTGGAATTCGTTGCTTATTTGCGCCCTGAATTGCGCTTTGAATCGGTGGATGCATTAATTGAGCAGATGAACCGCGACACTATTCAATCTTTGGAGGTTTTGGGAAATGAGCGCTGATTGCCAGGTATATTTGCTGGATCCGAAAAATCTGAGCCCGGAAACCATCGCGGTTACTTTTGCTAAAACATCGCGGTCGCCGCAAAGTTTTCGCGAAATCGCTGCTGAATTGAATGATGAAAAAAGCGCCCAGTTCCATGAAAAATGGGTGGTCGGATATGGGCATGCCTCCGTAGCGGAACATGCCGTACTGCATATTGCGGTTGAAAACTGCTCCCGTCTGGCTGTCGAAGCGCTGGAATCCTGCCGGCTGGCATCCTATACTGAAAAGTCGACCCGCTACCAGAAATGGACACCACAAGACCATCACACCCCGGCCGAGTTGGATGGGCATGCGTTGAAGCCGGTTTTTATCCGGACGATCGAGGCACTATTTACCAGTTATCTGGAAGCGCTGCCTGCGGTCAAAGCGGTCATTGAACAGGAACACCCGCGCGAGGAGGGTGAAAATGACGGCGCCTGGGAACGCCGCATTCGCTCGCGCTACGTGGATATTTGTCGCTTTTATCTGCCGGCGGCTGCCCTGGCTAACGTCGGTATGACCATCAATGCCCGCGCGTTGGAACATTCGATTTCCAAAATGCTCTCGCACCCGCTGCTCGAGGTACAGGCGCTTGGACGTGAACTCAAACGGGTTGCGCAGGAAAACACCCCCACACTGGTCAAATATGCCAACCCGCTCCCCTATCTGGATGCCGTCCAGAGCAATCTTACCCACAGTGCGGCTGAATTTTTATCCCAACGCTCAGAGCCCAGCGATTGGTGCCAGCTGGTGGATTATGACCGTGAGCTTGAAAACCGGATCCTGGCAGCCTGTCTGTATCGTTTTGGCGGAAACGACTATGCGCATACTCTGTCAACCGTCCACAACCTCACCCCCACTGATCGTCAACGGCTGGCGCAGGAAATCCTGGCAAGCCTGGAAAAATACGTCATTCCTTTGCGCGAACTGGAATACGGCAATTTTACTTTCGACCTGATGCTGGACCAGGGCGGCTATTTCGAGCTCAAACGCCACCGCATGATGACTCAGACGCCGCAGCTGCTTACCACGCGGTTGGGCTACGCGCTGCCGCGCCGGATCGTCACCGGCGGGTTGGAACAACATTTTCGCAATGCCATGCAGCTGGCCGAACAAGCTTATGAGAAAATTGCTGCCTGGAACCCCACCGTCGCCAGTTATCTGGTGCCGAATGCCTTCAATCGCCGTGTTCTCTTGCAGCTCAATCTGCGCTCTGCGCTGCACCTGGTATCACTGCGCAGCGCACCCAATGCGCACTTCTCCTTGCGCCGCGCCACCCAACGAATGGCCGAGGAAATGCGCGCAGTCATGCCGCTGCTGGGCGCCTACATCCGCACTGAGCCTAATGAAACCTGGCAGCAGGTGGAGAAAGAACACTTCGCGCAGGTTTAAACCCCTTGCGGGTCTTTTTCCAGCGCTTCCAGAACTTCAGTCACCTCACGCACCGTCTCAGACTGCAAGCCCTGGTTGTACCAACTTTCCATTTCAAGCAGCAGCCGGTCGCTGGCTTCGCGCAGCATTTCCCGTTTCTGATCGGAAGTTAAATCAGCCCGCCGGCGAGTGCGCTCCACTTCCGGGTGTTCGGCTTTCCATTGCGCCAACCGCTGGTGCGCTGCCTGCGGGCGTTCCACCCAGACTCCCAGTGGGGTAAACTGGCCGTCCATAATTTGCACCGTTGGCAGGCTGTAAATATCGCGTTCATTGAAGTATGCCCGTAGTTCTGGCCAATCCTTGCGAATAAAAAAGCGGATTTCGGTAGCCGGCGCTGTTTCCGCCAGGCGTGCCAGAATGGGTAGGTTCATCAGGCAGTCGGAACACCATTCTTCCGTCATCACCAGAATACGTCGGGCAATTTTCAGTTTCGCCAGGCGGGATTTTTCTTCAGCAGTCAGGTGAACTAGTTGGTAGCGGCGCTGCATTGCCGTCTGGTTGACTGTCATCCCAGCCATCAGGGCGTTCATGGTTAACCCCTTTTCCCAATCTTCCTGATGAAACACATTCTCTGCCACAAATCACCTCAACGATCGTTTTTTGAACATTGGCTTAATGATATACTGATTCCGGCCTAAAAATTCTCAAATTCCCGGAGATCCCCGTGAAAAAATCCGACTTAATCGAAGCGCTCGAAACCAGCCACGAGGCCTTCCTGACCCTGCTCGAAGGGGTGCCAGTCGAAGAATTAACCCGGCCAGGGGTAGCGGGTGACTGGTCGGCGAAAGACGTGATGTCGCATTTGCTAATCTGGGAAGCGGAGACGATCAAGCTGCTCTATTTCGTCAAAATGCACCGCAAACCGGATACCGCTCACTTCAAAACGATCAGCGACGACGAACAGAATAAAATTTGGTATGAACAGTTTAAAGATCGGCCTTACGAACGGGTTTGGAACGATTACGCGACCATTCGCGATCAGACCATTGAACGAATTTCAGAGATCAGCGACGCCGACCTGAACAATGCCAGCCTATTTCCATGGCTAAAGGGGCAATCATTGGCGCAACTGATCGTGTCGTTCATTCTCCAGCATGAAGCTGAACACACCGAGACCTTGAAAGCCTGGCACACCCGAGTCAACTAGACTCTAGCTGCCGTATGCGTCGTCATAATCCTGAATCGCGGCGAGAATCACTTCCTCGGCGCGTTCATGTCCATAGACTGACTCGATGTAGGTCAACGATTCCTTGCCCGGCACCAGTTTATAGGTGCTGAAGTAGTGGCGCAGGCGTTCCACTAGCACCGGCGGCAGTTCAGAAACATCGTTGACATTCTCCCAGAACTTGTCGTTGGCCAGCACAGCGATGATTTTATCATCGGCTTCGCCGTTATCGATCATTAATAAGCCGCCCACCACCCTGGCAGACAGGATGATCTCCGATTTACTGATCGGGCGCTCGCTGATCACGCAAATATCCAGCGGATCGCCGTCACCACGCGCGGCTGTGGGCGAAAGCTCACCGATACGTTTGCCACAATAGGTGCGTGGGATGAACCCGTAGAGCGTTGGCGGTTGAGACGAACTGCGCTGCGGACGGTCAACCTTCAAATAGCCTGTTGTCTTTTCGACCTCGTATTTGACCAGGTCAAACGGTGTAATTTCGATATAGGCAGTCACAATTTTAGGCGGGTTTGGGCCAATTTCCAGCCCATGCCAGGGATGCGGCCGCCAGCGAAAAAACGGATTAGGGAAGGACAATGGTTACTCCTCAATAAAATGCGCTTGATGGGATCAATTATACCAACCCACGGGCTTTTTTACCGTTAACACCCCCTCTTTGGGAAGGAATAAATGCGTATCGTCATCCATCCGTATGCCCTATCGCGGAAAAGTTCTAACTTGCATTGTCTGGATCAAATAGTTATAATGTTTATCGGATTAATAAAGATATTTTAGTCAGATAAGGTCGCTATGGATAGATAGGTGAGCTTTGCAAGGGAGGTCATTCTCACATTTTAAGTACCTTGCCACCGATAACTAAAGCTTAACTAGAGCCACGGCAAGTTGTAAAGTTTACAATAGGGCTTGATTCAGATTCTTAGAAATTGACCTAAATACAGGCCCCCAATATCCGTAACGGGAAGCGTTGATCTGGAGCGTTCCAAATGGTCGCTTTCCCATCCAGATACCATGTCGGATGGGAACATCTCCGGGGAGCCAGTAGCGAAACCGACCCAATGATTGGGTCGGTTTTTTTTATTTTTCCTGCAAGGTTTTTCCCTCTTGGGTTTTTCGTTACCCAGGCGAAAACTTTCAAAAAAAAAGGAGGTGGTATTCACAACTGGCCAATCGTTTTGGATAAAAGCATAGGCGCGGGATGACACACCACAACGCACAATGATTGTCGATCCTCCCTGTTCTTGAGCCTTGTATTTATACATTAACAGGAGAAATATAAGATGACCATAAAAAAGCTGGGATTATTGGTTATCGCAGGCGTGATCGCACTAGGGATGGCTTTTGGCCTTATGACCAAGGCCACGGCTGTTCATGACCTCGACTTGTTCCAACTGGACCGCAACGCCCAGGATTTGGACCCCAATGCGGGCGCAGACGATTGGGATACACTTTATGGTGGTGGAGGCAGTGCCCATTCCTTCACTGAAATCCTTGCTGACGTCGGTGCGGATGGCGGCACCCAGTTCCAGGGAGGCGGCTCGAAAGATGACCTGGATATCACAGCGTGGTTATGGAAACCCGGAGAACCGCTGGACAAGGATGACATTACCAACGCCTATGCAGCCGCTTACATCAGTACGGTTGACACAGGAGATACCAATATTGGCGACTTGATCATCTACTTTGGACTTGACCGATTTTCTGCCAATGGTTCAGCCCAGGTCGGTTTCTGGTTCCTCCAGGATCCGACTTTTGGGTTAACGAACGTTGCTTCTCAGGGCGGCTTTAAATTTAGCGGCGTCCACATGGATAATGATGTCCTGGTGCAAAGCAACTTTACCAACGGTGGGATTATCGACAACATCAACGTTTATAAATGGCAAGGTGGAGTATTGGTCCCGATCTTGACCGTTGCTGATTGTCTGGGTCCGCCTGCTTCCCCAGGCGATGATGTGGCTTGTGCGGTCGTCAACCGCACACCGTTCGCAGCTCCATGGCCTTATACCCCCAAAGCGAACGAAGGTTCCCCCGGAACATTTATCACTGCTTCTTTCTTTGAAGGCGGCATTAACATCAGCCGGTTGATTCCTGAAGCAGGCTGCTTTACTGGCTTTATGGCTGAGACCCGTTCTTCGACCCCCTTCGACTCCCGTCTTAAGGACTTCGTCCTGGGTGATTTCGAACTCTGTAGTATGGAGGTTACAAAAACTGGCGATACCCTCTCCAAAGTGGGTGACCCGGTGGACTACACGGTGACCATTGAAAATACCGGATCGCTGCCCCTCTACAAAGACGATATCTCTGATAGTCTGCTTGGCGATATCACCATCGACGGTGTCGATCAAACCAATTCCTACGTGGTCAGTAACACCTGCGGTGCCAGCCTGGCTGTTGGCACTACTTGTACCATCACGCTTCAAAGGACGGTCCTGGCTGGTGACCCTGACCCGCTGCCCAACACAGTGACGGCGACCTACCGGGGTAAATCAAACCTTACCGGCATTGCAGTCATTCAAACCGATGACCATTCGGTTGATCTGTTCCAACCCGCTGTCGCAGTTGATAAAACCGGCAGCACCCTTTCAAAGGTTGGAGATGACGTCGACTACGTGATCACCCTTTCCAACAATAGCTCCGCCGACACCCCTGCCATCACCTGTACCGCGACGGACAGCCTGTTGGGCGTGGTGTTTGACGCTGTACTGCCGCTGGGCGATACAGTGCTCACTCCATCCAGGACGGTTGTGGCTGGTGATACTGACCCGCTAGTCAACACAGTCAATGTAGTTTGTTCAATAGCCGGTTTCCCCAATGTGCTCAATGCTTCAGATGGTCATTCGACCGATCTGTTCCAGCCTGCTGTGGCGGTAGCCAAGACAGGCGATACGCTGTCGAAGGTGGGCGATCCAGTCAACTATATGATCACCCTTTCCAACAACAGCTCCGCTGACACGCCTGCGTTGAACTGCATCGCTACTGACGACCTGCTAGGCGAGGTCTTCAACGGCGTCCTCCCGGCAGGCGATACAGTGCTCACGCCATCCCGGACAGTTCTGGCGGGCGATCCTGATCCGCTGGTCAATACCGTCACGCTGGCGTGTTCTGTGGCTGGTTTCTCCAACGTACTAGGTGGGTCTGATAGTCATTCCACCAACCTGTTCCAACCAGCCCTTGCGGTGGACAAGACCGGTGATGCCCTTTCAAAAGTTGGCGATTCAGTGGATTACACCATCACCCTCTCCAACAACAGCTCAGCCGATACCCCCGCCCTGACCTGCACCGCCACCGACAGCCTGTTTGGAGAAGTGTTTAACGCGGTGCTGCCGTCTGGTGACACCGTTCTCAACCTGTCGAGAACGGTTGAAGCAGGCGATTCTGATCCGCTGGTCAACACGGTTAATGTAAGCTGCTCAGTGGCTGGCTTCCCCAATATCTTGCAGGGTTCAGACAGTCATTCAACTAACCTGTTCCAACCAGTAGTCGTTATCGACAAGACCGGAGACACGCTTGGTAAGGTGACCGATCCGGTGGATTACACCATCACTCTTTCCAACAACAGCTCCGCAGACACGCCTGCCTTAAACTGCACGGTTACTGACAGCCTGCTGGGCGCCGTCTTCAGCGGTGTGGCCCCCATGGGCGATTCTGTGTTCAATCTCTCCAGGACGGTACTGGTAAGTGATCCGGATCCACTGGTGAACACCGCTAGCTTCTCTTGCGCGGTCGCCGGCTTCCCCAATGTGCTTTCAGGTTCGGACGGCCATACCACCGAACTGTTCCAACCGGCAGTTGAGGTGATCAAGACCGGGCCAACCACGGCCGCTTATGGCGACATCGTAACCTATGACTTTACCATCAACAACCTTAGCTCTGGGGACAGCCCCAACCTGGTCCTCGACAGTGTGACGGATGATGTTATTGGAAGCCTAACGGCTACGGCTGCAGCCAACAGCTGCAGCAACCTGGCTTTTGGTGGATCCTGCAGCTTCACGGCGGATTACACAATACTGAGCACAGATCCTAATCCGCTGGTGAATGTGGTGACTGTCCACTATCATCCAGTAAACTTCCCCAACGACATTTCCGACACCGATGATCATTCTATCGACCTGGTCACAGGTCTTGGCTGCACGCCTGGCTTCTGGCAGGGCGGTGCTGGTTCCGTGTTATGGAATCAGGTCAATGACCTGCAGTGGACCTATGGCGGCGTCAATCCATTTATCCATACCACCCTCTTCAACACTTTCTTCAATGCAGTGACCGACCCGAGGCTGGATGGTTACACCATGTATGCCCTGGTCAGCTCGGGCGGCGGTTCGGATTGGGCGGTCAAAGCAGCCAGAGACATGGTAGCCGCTTACCTGAACGAATCAGCTTTCCCGGCTGAATACCCTGCCACCTCGCTGGCTGACCTGGTGGCTTCCTGGTACGCTGCGGTTACCGGCGGTGATGCCGCTCTGTCAGCCTTCCATACTCAGGTTAGTGCCTGGAATGCGCCCGTAGATCCAGGATATTGCCCGCTCCCATAATTTCTGAATAATCAAGGGAGGATAGGGTAGATGAGTTTTGGGTGGCGGTGAGGGTGACCTCACCGCCACCAGTGCAGCCAAATCAAATGCAATTAATAAGGATCAACAATCTGAGCCATGAAAAACCTCATTCTCACTGCACTGGTTCTATTGCTTGTTTCTTCTGCGTGTTCTGCGAACGCTCAGAACATTCGACCAACATCACTGCCTCAGGGTGAGGCTAAACCCGGAATGTTTTTTGACATCCAGGAAGTAGGTGTTGGCCCATACGGCTACGTTAGTTTGACCAACTTCACATCGGAACCTGCCGGTCTTTTTGGCCTTTACCTTTGCCAGGAGGCGGATTGTTTCACGCTCCCGGATATTATTGTCGGGCCCGGCGAAATGGTTCGAATCGCAGCTGGAACAAGCAGCAGCGTCGAAACGATTGCCGCAGCGAAGGGAGCCTTTGGCGAATTGCGTCCTGCGGATGGCGAAATTGCGCTTTCAACCGCGTCAGAGAATCTGGAAGCAAAGGATTTTCTGATTTATCTCCAATGGGGCTCCAACCCGCACAAACTGACTAAACGAGCCATCCAGGCTGGCTTATGGGTTGAAGGCGGCTACGCACCCACCTCAGCCAGTGCAACCCGTTTATTCCGGGTCGCGGAAACAGGATTGTGGCTATTTGACGAATAATAGAAATTGAGGTCTTGACTTTTTTCTCCGACGCCGTATAATCACACAAAACATATCGAAAGACGTTGACGAGGACGAGTAAGCTCCGCCCGGACGGTACAGAGAGCAGGACCAAGTGAGAACCTGCCCGCACAGCGAAGCTGAATGGACCTTTGAGTTGCAGGGCGAACGCAGTGCCAGTAGCCCGCGCCGGAGTTGCCACCGTTATCAGGGCAAAGGGTATCGCCAGCGATCGGCCGGCCGTACCCCAAAAGAGTGAGGCTGGCCATTCCCTTTGTGCATCACAGAGGGATTTTTTATTCAAAAGCAGCCTAATTGGGGTGGCACCACGGATTTATGTTCGTCCCCACGAGCATAAATCCGTTTTTGTATTAAGGAGTGAATGCATGATCGAAATGAAAAAACGCATCCTCACCGGACACCGTCCTACCGGCCCCCGTCACCTGGGGCATTTGGTAGGCACTTTGATCCCCTGGGCAGCCTTGCAGGATACCCATGACTGCTTTTTCCTGGTCGCTGACCTGCATGTGCTGACAACCGATTACCAGCACCCGCAACAAATTAGCGGCAACACGCTGGAAGTACTCTTGGACTGGTTGGCGGCTGGCATCGACCCAAAGCGTTCTACGCTGGTGCTGCAATCCGCCGTCCCTGAACATGCTCAGCTCGCCATACTGCTTGGCATGCTGGTAAGTGAAGCCCGGCTGCGGCGCAACCCGACTTACAAAGAGCAGGTAAAGCAGTTGAATTTGCAGCCTTCACTGGGATTGCTGGGATACCCGGTATTGCAGGCTGCTGACATTTTGCTCTACAAAGGTCAAGTTGTCCCTGTCGGCGAAGATCAATTACCACACATCGAACTTGCCCGGGAGATTGCCCGCCGCTTCAATCAGCTGTATCGGCCCATCTTCCCCGAACCGGAAGCTTTATTGTCTCCGGCCCCCAGGCTGCCCGGAATCGATAACCGCACCATGCACAGCTCGTATGGAAATACCATTCTTTTGCGAGACACACCGGAAGAGACCACGCGCAAGGTCATGGGTATGTATACCGATCCGACGCGCGTCCACTCGACCGATCCCGGGCATGTGGAAGGAAATCCCCTGTTTATTTACCTCGACCTCTTCGACCCGGACGTGGAACGGGTTAAAGGTTTCAAGGCGCGCTATCAGGCCGGCACAGTTGGAGATGTAGCGGTCAAGCAGCATCTGGCATCGATGCTCAACCGATTTTTAAGCCCGCTGCGCGAAAAACGTGCCGAATTAGCCAAAGATAAAGACGCCCTGCTTGGCATGCTTCACGACGGGAGTCTGTATGCCCGCAAAATCGCCCGCCAAACGTTGGAAGAAACTATGGAATGCATGGGTCTGAGCCTGGGCGCAACCCGGCTGCCCTCAATCCAATAGTTTCATGGCTTAACCATTTTGTTTGAATGACCGGACAAGGCCATCAAAACCAATTTTTACACCTTATAGGAGGAACGTCATGACCACAAAAATCCGTTTCAATCTAAACGAGGAAGAATTACCGAAATTTTGGTACAACGTGCTGGCCGATGCGCCCGTCAGCCTGCCCCCGGTGCTGCACCCCGGTACCAAAGAACCGGTGACACCCGAATTTCTCAGCGTGCTGTTCCCGCTGGAAATCATCCAGCAGGAAGTGACTACTGAACGCTACATCGAGATTCCCAAGGAAGTGCGCGAAGCCTACAAGCTTTACCGTCCTACCCCTCTGATGCGCGCCCGCCGCCTTGAAAAGGCGCTCGATACCCCGGCGCATATTTATTACAAATACGAAGGGGCTTCCCCGTCGGGCAGCCATAAATCCAATTCTGCGCTGGCCCAGGCCTATTACAATAAAATTGCCGGCACCCGGGCGTTGACCACCGAGACCGGCGCTGGTCAATGGGGCTCAGCACTGGCGATGGCTTGCGCCTTCTTCAACATCGAACTTGAAGTGTATATGGTGAAGGTTTCCTACGAACAAAAACCCTACCGCCGCTTCTTGATGGAAACGTATGGCGCCCAGGTCTTCGCCAGCCCCACCGACCGCACGCAGGCCGGGCGCTCGGTGCTGGCCAAGGACCCGGCCAGCCCAGGTTCGCTCGGAATTGCCATCTCCGAGGCGGCCGAGGCCGCTGCAACCTCTAACGGACAGAAAAAATATGCCCTTGGGTCAGTGCTTAACCATGTCCTGCTGCATCAGACGGTCATTGGTGAGGAAGCCCTCAAACAGATGGATGTAGCCGGAGAATACCCTGACATCGTCATTGGCTGCGTTGGCGGCGGTTCGAATTTCTCAGGAATCGCCTATCCCTTCCTGCGCGAGAATTTCAAAAACGGCAAGCGAACACGGCTGCTGGCGGTTGAACCTTCTGCTGCGCCGTCACTGACCCGCGGCATGTATGCTTTTGACTATGGCGACACTGCGCAGATGGCCCCAATCGTCAAGATGCACACCCTGGGCCATTCCTTCATTCCACCCTCCATTCATGCTGGCGGTCTGCGCTACCACGGTATGGCGCCGATTGTGAGTGCGTTATACGACGCCGGGTTGATCGAAGCGGTGGCCGTTCCGCAAGTTGCGACCTTTGAGGCTGCGGTTCTGTTTGCGCGCAGCGAGGGTTTGCTGCCTGCACCCGAATCAGCGCACGCCATCCGCCAGGCCATCGATGAAGCCCTTGAAGCAAAACGCACAGGCGAGAAGAAGGTGATTCTGTTCAATCTTTCCGGCCACGGCAATTTTGATTTGACTGCGTACGACGCCTACAATAACGGCCGGTTGGAAGATTCGGATATGCCTGTAGCGGCCATTCAAGCCATCCCGGAGCGCCTGCCATTGGTACCAGAGCAGGCAAGTTTGTAACGGGTTCACAACGTCGCCGGCGCCATCCGAGTGGGTGCTGTTCGTCCAAAGGAATCAATGGGGCTTGCAGAACCAGCCACGTTGATTACGAGTGAAATATATCGAACGCACCAATTTATCAGTGTCCGGCGTAGGGTGCTGTTCGCCCCCAATGATCAAGCCAGCTTTCGGAACCTGACACATAAATCTTGAAGGAATGGGGCGAACGCACTATCAAAGTTATTTCGGTGCGTTCGCCCGGGCATCACCAGGGTTTAGGTAATGTCTCGCGGGTATGAGGTTGCCAACTCGGTCGAACTGCGCCCTACGGTTGATCGAATGATCATCCGTTTCGTTGCGTTCATCCTGAAGAGACGAAATAACCGCGGAACCGAACACACCTTACGATTCTGAAACCAGAGGATGCGGCCAATAGACCCGGGCGACCGAACAATTTTCCGGGACGATATCGCGGGCTTCTGCCAAAGGCAAACCTACAGCCAGGCTGCGCAAGGCTGCCAGTGACAAACCGTGCGAGACGATCAGCACCACCTGTCCGGGATGCTTCGCTGCGATCTCATCCGCAAAAGCGCGCACCCGCGCAGCCACTTCTGCCAGCGACTCGCCGCCCGGCGCGCGGCTGTGCACCTCAGTGTATGCCAGCCTGCCATCACTGCCTGGCTGCTCGCTGCTGACCTCAGCCAATGTGCGCCCTTCCCAATCTCCCATGGCAATTTCACGCAAGCGCAGGTCGGTGATAATGGTCATGGGATGGTTCTCGGTCAGAATGGCAGCGGTTTCCATAGCTCGGCTGAGGTCGCTGGAATAAACTGCGGCAAAGGAGGCACCGTTCAGGCCTGCCGCCAAGTCTCGCGCTTGCTCACGCCCTGCAGCGTTCAATGGAATATCTTTGTGACCCTGGTAGCGGCGTTGGATATTCCAGTCGGTTTGGCCATGGCGCACCAACCAGAATTCAGCCGGTTGTCTTGATTCTGACGTGTTCATTCGGGAAACAACTGGTTGTAAATGGACGGGGTGTACTGCTGCACCATCGCGCTGGCAATGCCATTTTCACGGCAAATGGCTTCATAGACATCCACGCTGGTGCGGCGGAGACGCGCCTGGGTGTCCACGTCTAAGCCCCAGAGACCAAAGCGCTGCGTCCAGCCGCGTTCCCACTCGAAATTATCTACCAGCGACCAGTGGAAATAGCCTTTAATCGGCCAATTGAAATTGACTGCCCGCCACACCTGGTGGATATGCTGTATCAAGTAGCGCGGACGCAAATCGTCATCCGCATCCTCAATGCCGTTCTCAGTTATGTAGATCGGCAGGCCGTATCCTTTGGCAAATTTCATCGCTTCGAAGAAATCTTCCGGGACGTTGGCGATATGCCCGGTATCCGACATTTCTGCGTCTTTGGGAAACGTGAGATGGATGAATAAATCTTCCTTTTTAAGCAGATTGAAAGCTGCCATCTGGCGCGTGTAATAATTGACGCCAAGAAAATCCTGGGTGTTGCGCGCTTCCGGCAAATCGATGGACTGGAAAGCAAATTTGAATTTCCCGGTCATTAAAGCGTTGGGAAAGGAGGCGTTGAAATTGTGATGAATGAAGCCAGCCAGGGCGCGGTCAAATGGCAGCCAGGCGCGGGTTGGCTTGAAACTCTGATAGTTCAACGCGATCCCGACGCTGGCATCGGGCTGCAGCCTGTGGATGGCGCGATACGCCGCTGCGTGGCCGCGCACCATGTTCTTCAATACCGCGAAACAAATTCTCAGGTCGTTCTTGGCGGGAGGGAAGGCTTTAAACAAATAACCCATGACGGTGTACACGTTTGGCTCATTAATGGTTACCCAATTCTGGCAATATTCTTTGAGCGCATCCACCACTTTGAGGGTAAATTTCTCGAAGAGTACAGGGGTCTCGTCATATTCCCAGCCGCCCAATTCCGTCAGCCATAAGGGATCGGTGAAATGGTGCAGGGTTACCATGGGCGTCATGCCGCGTTGGTGCAGCCCGCGCAGCATCTGACGGTAATGATCGATGGCATCCTCATCCCAAACATCCGGGCGCGGTTGGATGCGGCTCCACTCTAGCGACAGCCGGTGTGCGTTTTGATCACTTTCCGCTGCTCGGTCGAAATCTTCCTTCCAGCGCCCACCCCACCAGTCGCAGGCCAGGCCGGCTTTGTGTCCCAGCCGGATGCGGCCTTCCTGGGCTTCCCAGGCTGACCAGTTATTGTTGGTATTGCTGCCCTCAACCTGGTGGGAGGAAGTGGCGGTTCCCCATAGAAACCCAGTAGGAAAATGGTATGTTGCTGAAAGCATTGTTTCCTCTAGTTGGCCTTGTGGTTGGATATTACCGATTATACCCAAGAATAATGGACTGGTTCCCGGTCTCGAAGATGCCCGGATTGTCCCATTCTCAATCCGCTGGAAGCGGGTATACAGTTCAATCGAGTATAATGAGCGTGCCCTTTTCCGGGCAATCCTTTTGAAACGGAATTCCATTCATGGTTGTCTCCTCCCTCGAAGAACAAATCGGTCCACTGTTGCGCCAGCGCGGTTTACGATTAGCCGTGGCTGAATCCTGCACTGGTGGATTGGTCGGTCACCGCGTCACCAATGTACCCGGATCTTCCGATTACTATCTCGGCAGCGTTACTGCTTATGCCTACGAGGCCAAACGTTTCTTATTGCAGGTGAACTCTGAGTCCCTGTTGAAGTACGGTGCAGTTTCACGCGAAATTGCGCTGGAAATGGCTGTTGGGATTCGCCGGGCTTTCGCCGGCAGTGAAATCCCGCTTGACCAGGTGGTTGGCGTTTCCGTCACCGGAATTGCCGGCCCAGGCGGTGGTTTGCCGGGTAAACCAGTCGGGTTGACCTGGATTGCGCTTAGCGCTGCAGAGGGCAGTTTGGCTTGGAAATTCACCTGGGAAAGCGACCGGGTGGGCAATAAAATGCTTTCGGCTGGCCAGGCGCTGCGGTTACTGCATGATTACCTGACAGGGAATTTACCACAAGAACAGCAGCCATAATATATTGAAAAAGCAACCGATCTAGATTCATTTGCGTAAGGCGTAAAAAAAGGCGTGGGATGGCAAACCGTAAAAAGCGAATCTTGATCTTAACTGCAGATGCCGGATTTGGTCACCGCAGCGCAGCCAACGCACTCCATGAAGCCTTGACCATCGAGCATGGTGATTCCGTCCGAGCGGACATCATTAATCCGCTGGACGACAAGCGCGCACCCTACGTGCTGCGGGAGAGCCAGACAGATTACGACAAGTGGGTGCGCAAAGCTCCCGAATTATACAAGTTGGGCTACGAAGCCTCAGACCGGGCGGTCCCAAGCGCCATCGCTGAAAGCGCGCTGACCGTTGCCATGTTCGAACTGATGCGCGACTTACTGCGCACCTATCGCCCCGACGTTGTCGTCAGCACCTATCCTTTGTACCAGGCTGCGCTTACCGGGGTGCTGGCAGTATTTAAGGCCAAGATCCCGCTCATAACCGTGGTGACCGATCTGGCGACCGTTCACCGGCTTTGGTTCAACGACCGCGTAGATACCCTGCTGGTGCCAACCGAGATGGTACGAGACCTGGCGATGGAGGCGGGCGTTCCACCTGAGAAAATCCGGATAACCGGCATTCCGGTTCACCCGGAGATCAGCAGGGAAAACCGGTCACGTATGGAAATCCGGGCTGGGTTGGGTTGGGAGCCGAACATCTTTACCGTGTTGGCGGTCGGCAGCAAACGGGTGGAAGGGTTGATGGATGCGCTCCATGTCATCAATCATTTTGGCAGTCCATTGCAACTGGCGGTGGTAACCGGTAAAGATGATGAAATGTATGCCGAGTTGCAGCAAACGGATTGGCATATTCCCACCCACATTTACGAATTTGTGACCAACATGCCACAGCTGATGCGCGCTGCCGATTTGATCATCTGCAAGGCCGGCGGCTTAATTGTGACCGAATCACTGGCCTGCGGGCTGCCATTGATGCTCGTAAACGTCATTCCAGGGCAGGAAACTGGCAACATGGAATATGTTGTCGAGCAAGGGGCAGGCGTCCTGGCTGAAACTCCGGTTCAGGTTTTGGAAGCTTTGGCGCATTTTACCCGGGACGGCCAGGCTGGTCTTAAAAAAGCAGCGGCTGCTGCAAAAGCCTTAGGGCGGCCGCAAGCAGCTTTCGAGGCAGCCCGGATTGTGTGGGATTCAGCTCTATTGACCTCCGCAGAGCCGGACCTTTCTTTCCGGTCCAACTTGATCAATTTGTTGACGTTAAATCAGATCCCCTGGACGGAAGGTGAATCCCTGACATCCGAAGAAACCGAAGAATAAAGATGAAGGGTCCAGTGGTTATCCTGATTTCAGCCAACAGTGAATGGCAGGTGGCCCGTTCGCGATTCCGCTCCGCGGCAATTGAACTCGCACCGTATGGCGAATGGTTCCAACAGGACCTCGCGGGCATAGCCTGTGTGTTCATGCACGGTGGCTGGGGAAAAATTGCGGCGGCTGGGAGTACCCAATATGCCATCGACCGCTGGCAGCCGGGGATCATCATAAATTTGGGCACCTGCGGCGGGTTCGCCGGTCGGGCTGCCAAAGGCGACATCCTATTAGCCGAAAGCGCTCTGGTATATGACATCATCGAGCAGATGAGCGACCCGCAGGCTGCTATCGATCATTACGCCACCCGCCTCGATTTGAGCTGGCTGAGCGAACCTTATCCGCTGCCTGTCCGCCGGGAACGCTTGATCTCCGCAGACCGTGACATTCTGGCAGACGAAGTGCCGCTGCTTGTAAGCTGCTACCAGGCAGTTGCCGCCGACTGGGAAAGCGGCGCCATTGCCTGGGTCGCTGCTCGCAACCAGGTTCGCTGCTTGATCTTGCGCGGGGTAAGCGATCTGGTTGGCGTGGATGGAGGCGAGGCTTACGGGAATCATGCCGTTTTTGAGGCGGGTACCCGGGCCGTCATGAACCGTCTGCTTGAAAGCCTGCCAGATTGGCTGGTCCGCTGCGATTAACCTGGTTGGTTTGCGTAAAGACAAATCCCTCCGGTTATATGAGTATCAAACCCAAAATGGTGGGATTTTCTGATATAATTTTGCCGCCAGATAATTACGGTATTCACAAACTGGTCCCATTTTCTCAGCCTTAACTACCCATCCATTAACCTTGTATTAATCCAAATGTGGAAAATTAAGGTAGTCTCGCAAGTATTGTCCAAAAATCCAAAAATCTTCACCATGGAGGCAACATGGCGTTAAACGAAAGCGCAGCGAAACCTGCACCGCGAAACCGCGCAAAATTTTTTATCGGCGGGCTGCTGATCATAGCAGCAATCGTCTACCTGATTTTCACCTCCACCCAGGCCAGCGCCCAGTACTTTTTAACGGTCGATGAACTCAATCAAAAGGGCGTTGATGTCAATGGACGCGAAATTCGGGTGTCCGGCGCAGTGATTGGCGACACCATCCATTATGACGCGCAAAATCTCAAGTTGACCTTTGAAGTGGCTCATGTTCCCGGCGATAACGCTGTTATCGAGGCGCAGGGCGGTCTGGCTGAAGTTCTCCATCAGGCAGTTATCGATCCAACCCGCTCGCGCATCAAGGTTGAATATACCGGCGTCATGCCTGACCTATTGCGCAATGAAGCCCAGGCCATTATGACGGGTCGGATGAACGAAAATGGTGTGTTTGTTGCTCAGGAACTTTTGCTGAAGTGTCCAACCAAGTATGAAGAGGCAGTTCCCGCACAGGCTGAGGGTGGGTAAGCCGTTCCATTTAAAATATAACGCCGGATGCGCACCACCCGGCTTCCTTAATGTTAGCTGTTGAAGGGAGTGGTCATGGTTTCGAACTTTGGTTTCGGCGCCCTGGTTATCACGTTGGTTGTTTCGATTTACGGCATTTTAGCGGCGGTTTACGGCGCGCGTAAAAATTCACTAGCCTGGGTCGAAAGCGCCCGCAAGGCAATGCTGCTGACTTTCCCTTTGATCTCGTTGGTAGCGCTGTCGATCATCTTCCTGTTAGTCAACGGTGATTATCAAGTTCAGTACGTATATAACGTCACCAGCAGCACCATGCCCATGTACTTGAAAGTCACCGCGCTTTGGGGCGGTCAGGCTGGATCGTTGATTTTCTGGTCCTGGCTGCTGGCATCCTTTGCTTCAGCCGTCACCCTGCGCAAATGGCAGCGCGACCGTGAGTTCCTCCCCTGGGTGATTGTAGTCTCGCTGGTAACGCTGGTGTTTTTTGTCGGCATGAGCATCTTCTTCGAGAATCCGTTCGTTCGTTTCTGGCAGACAGCCGGCGGCAGCGAGGCTGTTGCCATGTTCCAGCCCACTGGCGCAACACCGCTGGTTCCGTTTGACGGGCGCGGGTTGAACCCGCTGCTGCGTCATCCTGGCATGGTTATCCACCCGCCCATGTTGTATCTCGGGTTTGTATCGTTTGTTATACCGTTTGCATTTGCCATCGCCGCACTGATTACCGGGCGCACCGATGACCGCTGGATTCGCGTTACCCGCCGCTGGGCGCTGGTTGCCTGGCTGTTCCTCTCCCTGGGGCTGGTGCTTGGCAGTCGCTGGGCCTATGATGTGCTAGGCTGGGGCGGTTACTGGGCCTGGGACCCGGTGGAAATTGCCGCCTTCATGCCGTGGCTCTCCGGAACAGCATTCCTGCATTCTGTGATGATCCAGGAGAAGCGCGGCCTGTTCAAACGCTGGAATATGATTCTGATCATCCTCACCTATTCTCTGGTTATTTTTGGCACCTTCCTTACCCGCTCAGGCGTACTGTCATCGGTACATGCCTTCTCGCAAAGCGCTATCGGGCCGTTATTCTTTGGCTATATCGGCATCACCTTTGCCATCTCACTGGCGCTTCTGCTGCAGCGCTGGAACGCTTTACGCTCTGAAGGGGAAATGCATTCGCTGCTATCGCGAGAAGCGCTCTTTTTACTTAACAACCTGCTCTTTATGGGCATTTTGGTGGTTTGTTTCTGGGGCGTGCTCTTCCCGCTTATTTCTGAATTGTTCACCGGTCAGAAGGTGACCGTTGGCCCGCCGTTCTATGAGCGCTCCACCGGTCCGCTGTTTGCCGGCCTATTGCTGCTGATGGGCGTGGCGCCGCTATCCGCCTGGGGGCACTCAACAGTCAAAACGCTTGGCAAAGCTATGTGGAAACCGTTTTTGGTCTCATTGGCGATCCCGATCCTGGCTTACGTCCTGGGTGTCCGCTACTTTGCCGCGCTGCTGGCCTTCTGGCTTTGCGCGTTTGTCGTTTTTATCACCCTGTATGAATACTACCGTGGCGTGGCGGCCAGAATGCGCCGCAGCGAAGAGAATGTCTTCACTGCTCTGTGGAATCTGGCCAGTCGCAACCGTCGGCGTTACGGTGGGTACATCATTCATATTGGCGTGGTTTTGATGGCGCTTGGCGTCATTGGCATCGAGTTATTCCAGACTGAAACACAGGGCACTATCCCGCCGGGTGGGCAGATGGCTCTGGGCGATTACACCGTAACTTTCGACAAGTTGGATATCTTCGACACGGCGGATGGACGCAATGTGGCGCGCGCGGTGGTTTCAGTGGAACGCGATGGAAAATACCTGGGCCAGCTTTATCCGCGGCGCGATTACTATTATGACTCGCAGCAGCCTATGACCATCCCCGGCGTGCGCAGCACCATGGAGGACGATTTGTATGTGCTGCTGGTTGACTGGGAACCGATATCTTCCACTGGTGTGACATTTAAGATCTACCATAACCCGCTGGTAAACTGGCTGTGGTTTGGTGGATTTGTCTTCATTTTTGGAACCTTGGTGGCTTCCTGGCCGGATAAAGACCCTGAGACGGTCCGGGTTCGGTCGGCAAAACGCAAGCTGTCCCCGTCGGAAGCACAGAGCGCAGATTAATCGTTTACGGATCACCTTTATGAATTCTGCAAAGAAAAAACCGCTGCCATTTCCTTTATTTGCGCTCATTATCGGGCTATTTTTGGTTGGAGTTTCGTTTTTTAGCGCCCAGGCGCAAAGCCCCACGCCGTCGGATAATGAGGTCAATAAGGTTGCCAAGGAACTCTACTGCCCGGTGTGCGAAAACATATCGCTGGATGTATGCCCGACCCAGGCTTGCGCTCAGTGGCGAGCGTTGATCCGCGAAAAACTGGCTGCTGGATGGTCTGATGAGCAGATCAAGGATTATTTTGTCGCCCAATACGGGGACCGGGTGCTCAGTACCCCGCCGACCCGCGGACTGAACTGGCTGGTATACATCCTGCCGCCGCTCATTTTCCTGGGCGGTGTGTATCTGGTGTACCGCGTGTTGCGATCGATGAAAAACAAAAAACCTGCTCCGATCACCCCTTTGACGACTGAACCAGGCCAGACGGACCCGTACCTTTCCCAACTGGAAGCTGAACTTGAACAACACCGGAAACATGGCGAGTAAGCCAGAAGATTTCGACCGAATGAGGAATGCGGATGAATACCCTTCAAGATGAAACTAAGGCCCAGGAACAGCCCCGCCGTCTGCCGACCTGGGTGGTAGGGCTGGCTTTTACCGGCCTGGTGGCATTTTTACTGCTGGTTGGCCTGGGGCTGCGCCGGGCGCAATCCGGCCCGATCATAGTCGGCCAGAAAGTGCCTGGTTTCTCGGTCACCACCTTCGACGGCGAGACGATCGATACCGCCAACCTGACTGGCAAGGTGATCGTGGTCAACTTCTGGGCATCGTGGTGCAAACCTTGCGAGCAGGAAGCCTTTGAACTGGAATCTGCCTACCAATACTATAAACCGGGCGGGGAAGTGGTTTTCTTGGGAGTCGATTATGTTGACACCGAACCCGAAGCACTCGCCTTTATCAATAAATTCGGCCTGACGTATGCTAACGGCCCCGACCTGCGGACCAAAATCTCGCAGATGTTCCGCATTCAGGGCGTGCCTGAGACCTATATCATCGACCGCGAAGGCAAACTGGCTTACGTGAAAAAAGGACCATTTCTTTCCACCGCAGAAATTCAAAGCGTGATCGATCAAGTCTTGCAATAATCCAATTCTTCGAGGAGCATCTTCCTGATGGATCTTGGTTCGGTAATGTTGATTTTGGCACTCGCACTGGGGGTGGGGATTTACATTAGCCTGCCGCTAACCCGCAACACGGCCAGTGAAAAGCTGGTCGCTAATCAGAAATCTGCCGATGATATCGACCATAAACGTTCAGCATTGCTGGCTGAACGCGACCGCGTGCTGACTGCCCTGCAGGAGCTGGATTTCGACCAGGCGCTTGGGAAAATCCCGGCTGAAGACTACCCTGTGCAACGCACCGCTTTGATGACTACCGGTGCGGATGTTCTGCGCCAGTTGGATCAACTGGTTCCTGGAGACGGTAGCGGTTCCTCGGCCGAAGACCGGCTGGAAGCAGCAGTTGCTGCCCGCCGCACCGATGTTCGCCGCATTGCAAGCAATGGGATGGATGATCTGGAATTGGCGATCGCTGCACGCCGCCGCGAGCGCCAGGAAAAATCGGCTGGCTTTTGCCCCAAATGTGGTAACCCTGCGCAAAATTCCGACGTTTTTTGTTCCCGCTGCGGTGCTACCCTCTAAATTTTCCGAAAATCGAGTTCAATATGCCCTTTTTGAAGCGAAGTTCCGCCTTAATTCTTCTTGCCTTGTCCATCTTCATCCTTTCAGGTTGCGCTGTGTCTCTGGCTTCCGATATTACCCCACCCCCTGACGCGGAGTCCTATTCAGCCCAGGATACACCCGCCGTACCTGAAACAGTCTTCCCGATTGTTCCACCTGACCCTCAGGCCGGGGCAGTTATATTCAACGAAAAATGTGCTCCTTGCCACGGCGACCTTGGCCAGGGCGATGGAGCGCAAAGCGAGAATTTACCCGTTCTGGTACCCGCGCTGGGCGACCCGGCGCTGGCAGCTGCTGCCCGTCCAGTGGACTGGTACTACATGGTTACCAATGGGAACCTGGAGCGCTATATGCCGGGCTTTACCAGTCTGGATGACCGCCAGCGCTGGGACGTTGTGTCCTATGCGCTAACCCTCTCCCTTTCCGGCAGCGCTGCAGCCTCGGGCAAAGAGGTCTATTCCGCTAACTGCGAGGCTTGCCACGGCGCGCAGGGTACGGGCGGCCAAAACGCGCCCGATTGGCAGCGGGAATCAGGACGGTTAGCGCAGTTATCACTGGATGAAATTGTTGCCGTAACGGAAAAGGGCACCGGAGACATGCCCAGTTATGCCGATAGTCTGACTGCGGAAGAATTAAACGGGGTAGCGCAGTATGTGCGCCTTCTCAGTTTTGGTGTACAGAGTGAGCCCTCTGCAGTAACGCCAGAGCCCGCCGCGACGGAAGCTGCGGACGAGGCCCAGGCAACCTCTGTACCGCTTGGCACCGCTGAACCACTGCCGCAGCCCAATTTGCCGGATAAAGAGGTTACATCCGCTGGGACGCCTGAATCTGCTGTACCGGCTGAACTGACCGTCACTGGTAAACTCATAGCCTCCGAAGGGGTCGAAATCCCTGCTGATTTAACCGTCACGCTTGCTGGATTTGACAGCATGGATCAGGTTTACCAGGCCGAGACGAAAGTGCAATCCGACGGGAGATTCGAGTTTGAAAAAGTCGAATTCGTTCCCGGGCGCACCTTCATTGCCGCAATGGATTACCAGGGTCTGACTTTTAGCTCGGATGTGTATCACAGTACTGATACCCTGCCCGGAGCTGTAGTCGAACTGACCATCCCGTTTTATGGAACAACCACTGACGCGAGCGCTTTGCGCGCTGACCGCTTGCACTTGTTCTTTGACTTTACCCGCGCAGGGGTAGTGCAGGTTGTGGAATTGTTCATCTTGAACAATACCGGCGATCAAGCCATCGTCTCAGCCAACGGCCAGGGTACCGTGGCTTTCGACCTTCCCGAAGGCGCCACCAATTTACAATTCCAGGATAGCGTCCTGGGTGAGCGCTATATCCAGACCGAAAAAGGTTTTGCCGATTCTGCCAGCATCCAGCCCGGCGAAGGCACTCAAATTCTGTTTGCATACGACCTGCCGTACAACCGCAAGGCGGAGCTTAATATTCCCATTCCCATGGAGGTCGATGCTGCGGTGATCATGATGCCGGAAGGCACGGTCAAACTAACCAGCGACCAATTGCAAAGTACCGGAACGCGACAGGTGCAGGGCATCAACCTGGAAATGTTTACCGCCTCCGGGCTGCAGGCCGGTTCAACACTGGAGATGACGCTTTCAGGCCGGGTATCGTCATCGTTGAACGTCGAAACGGGCAGTTCTACCGGGCTGATCATTGGCGGCAGTGTGTTGGGACTGGTCTTGGTCGGCGCGGGTTACTGGATGTGGCGCCAACGAAAACAGTTTGCCGTTGAGGAAGAGGCCGAAGAAGAGCCGGGTGAAGAGGACCAGGGTACAATCATGGATGCCATCATCGCGCTGGACGACAGCTTTCAATCGGGCAGTCTCTCGGAAGAGGCTTACCAGAAACGTCGCGCGGAATTAAAAGAAAAACTCCAAACTTTAACGAAGTAGCCTCTTTATGACCGCAATCATCGAAGTCAGTCGGCTTGTCAAACGGTTTGGGCCGAAAGTCGTGCTGCGTCAGTTGGATTTCAGGGTTGAATCCGGCGAGTTCGTCGCCTTGCTTGGACCCAACGGAGCCGGCAAGACGACCTTTTTGCGGATTTTGTCATCCCTTTCACGCCCGACCTTGGGAAGTGTCAGCGTCGCCGGGTATTCTCTGCCGCACCAGGCCGCCAGCGTCCGCCGCCGTCTTGGAGTGGTCAGCCACCTGCCGCTGTTGTACGGTGACTTGAGCGCAGAAGAAAATTTGCTGTTTTACGGCCGCATGTATGCGGTGGATAAACTTTCAGCGCGCATGGACGAAGTACTGGAACAGGTTGGTCTGACCAACCGCCGGCGCGATCTGGTGCGCACCTTCTCACGCGGAATGCAGCAGCGATTGGCCATCGGTCGCGCCATTTTGCACGACCCCGAAGTGCTACTGCTTGATGAGCCGCATACCGGCCTGGATCAAGATGCCTGCGACATGCTCGATGCCGCCTTGCGCCAAGTGGCAGTCCGCGGGCGGACGGTAGTTATGACCTCGCATGACTTGTCTCGCGCCGAAGATCTGGCCTCGCGCTTTGACGTGCTGGCTCGTGGGACGATTCAGGGCAGTGTCCAGCGCCAGGACATCGCGCGCGACGGCCTGCTGGGGTATTACCGGAAAACCTTGGAGCTTGCCCAGAACAACGCTAAAAATCATAGACCGGAGGCAGCCCTATGAACGGGTTTGCTCCATTTATGCGCGCGTTAAGCGCGGTAGTCTGGAAAGACCTGCGCGCGGAATGGCGCAGCCGCGAATTGCTCTCGGCCATGCTGGTGTTTGCATTGCTGGTTATCCTAATTTTCAACTTTGCGCTTGAACTGGAATCCACTGTCCGCGCCAACGTCACTGCCGGCGTATTGTGGGTGACGTTTACCTTTGCCGGGCAGTTGGGGTTGAACCGCTCGATGGCGGTCGAGAAGGATCGCGGCTGCCTGGACGGGCTATTGCTGGCTCCGGTGGACCGGGCGGCCATTTACCTGGGTAAAACTCTGGCCAACTGGGTGTTTATGCTGCTGGTGGCTGTCATCGTCCTGCCGATTTATTCCGTGCTGTATAACACCAACCTGTTCATCCCAGGCTTGCTGCTGACGATTCTGCTTGGCTCTGAGGGCTACGTGGCGGTTGGTACGCTGCTTTCGAGCATGGCGGTCCAGGCGCGCACCCGTGATATCCTGCTGCCGATCTTACTCTTCCCGGTTGCCATTCCGGTGGTTGTAGCGGCGGTCAAAGCCACGGGTGGCTATCTGCAGGGGTTGGACATAACCGAGATTTTACCGTGGCTCAATTTGTTGCTTACCTATGATGTCGTATTTACCGCTGTCGCCTTTATGGTATTTGACAGCGTGGTTGAGGAATAACCATTCGTCATTGGAGGATAGGATGAACGCAAAACCTAAATTATTGACCGTGCTGGACGTCGTTGCGGGCGCGATGTTTGTGGCGGCGGTGGCTCTGGTCTTTTTCTATGCGCCTTTGGAACGCGTGATGGGTCTGGTGCAGAAGGTCTTTTACTTCCACGTCGCCTCAGCCTGGATCGGCATGCTGGCCTTTGCCGTGGCGGCCTTCTACGGCGTGCTTTACCTGGTCAAAAAGGATGAGCGTTATGACCGGGTCGAGCTGGCAGCGGTGGAGATCGGCATTGTCTTCGCATTGATCACCATCGTCACCGGTTCGATCTGGGCGCGCCCGATCTGGAACGCCTGGTGGACCTGGGACCCGCGTTTGACAACCGCGACTGTCATGGAGCTGGTTTACTTCGCCTACCTGATGCTGCGCTCCGGTATCGAGGAACCCGAGCGGCGCGCCCGCTTTGGCGCTGTCTATGCTATCATCGGCTTTTTGAGCGTTCCGCTAACCTTTTTCTCTATCCGTCTTTTCCGCACCATCCACCCTGTGGTAATCGGCAGCAATGATCCGGGCGCTGAAGGCGCGTTTGATATGACCCAAAAGATGACCCAGACCTTCATGTTCAGCCTGTTGACCTTCACCGTGGGTTTTGTCACCCTGTTATGGCACCGGGTGCGCCTGGGCGTGCTGTCTGATAAGGTCGAGCAGCTCAAGTTGAAGCTGCAATCGTAACCGGTCGATGGATTGATTGAGAGGAGATAAACGATGGAAGGTCCTGCAAACACACTTTCGTATTTTGTTGCCGGCTACGGGGTTATTTTTGGGGTTCTTGCGTTCTACATCGGCAGTTTGATCGTCCGCTGGCGCAACTTGAAGCAGGACGAGGCCATGCTGACCGAGCTGGAAAAGAAAGAACAGGCAGAGTAGCTCGCCGCAATCATCGAAAGGTAAATATTTGAAGGGGCGCGTATGGCGTGCCCCTTTTTTATGAATGGGCAGGTCGGGAAGCCGTAGGGTGTGTTCAACCTTGTTTGGAATATCAACTGGCGGAACAAGGTTAACATTACCGAGTGATAGCGGGTTGAACGCACCGGAACTGGGGACATATTACCAAAACTCGGAATGTATCTGGTCTAACGCACCAAAATTAGCACGTTAATGGTGCGTTCGCCCCCATTCCTTCAAGATATGCGTATCAGGCTCCGAAAACTGGCTTGATTGTTGGGGGCGAACAGCACCCTACGCCTGAAAACAAATTAATATTGCCTATTGACAATTTAGTACATTAGTTCTATAATGATGAAAATTTGTTCTATTTAGCTTAATTAGACATCAAGGAGCAGATAATGAACCTCTCATCCACTCACTCAACTTCTAAAAATTTCTCCCAGGTATTGGGAAAAATGAAATTGCGCCCGGGGATGGCTTTCGGCGCCATCATCCTGACCGCGCTGGTCGCCTTCGAGGTCTTCAATTATTCAACCACCGACTACGCCCTGCGCGATTTGCTGGGTGACCTGCGCTTCGCCGGCATCCACTGGGCCACCATTCTGGCGCTGGCGTTTTGCGGCATTGATTTCGCCGGCATCGCTCGCCTGTTTACCCCCGAGAAAACCGCACAAGAACCGAAAGAAGTCTGGTACCTGTTTGGCGCCTGGTTGCTGGCTGCGACCATGAATGCCGTCCTCACCTGGTGGGGCGTCTCGATGGCTATCAGCAGCCATTCCATCGCCTCACGGGCGATGATGGATCAAAAGACGATCACAGTTATTGTTCCCTTGTTCGTGTCGCTTATGGTATGGGTCATCCGTATCCTGCTCATCGGGTCACTATCGGTGGCTGGCGACCGCATCTTCTCGGATGGTCAGCGACGCACAGTATATACCCAGCAACCTTCCCGCAGCATCCGTAACAATGTGCCTGCTCCCGCCAATTTGAGCGGCGCAGCCATGGCCTCGCGCAGCGTCCCACGCCCCGGTTTCTCGACCGAGCGCAGCGCGCCGCGCCCTGAGCCAACCTACCACAGCGTCAATGCCCGTCCCGCCGGCCGCCAAAATTCCTCCGGCAGCACCGATAATAATTTCACCTATCACCTGTAAATTCCGGGTAGTCGGGGCGATGCTCCGGGCAGGTATGGCACTTCTCCGCCATCCTGCCCGGAGCTATTTTTTTCCTTCTGGTTGAGTCAACGGTAGCCAGACAGTGAACAGCGTACCCTGGCCTTCTTCGGAGCTAACCTCGATCCGTCCATTGTGCTTCTTTACAATCCAGTCAGCGATGGAAAGACCAAGGCCAAACCCGCTGGATGAACTGCGTTTACGCGAGCGTTCCGCTCGGAAGAAGCGGTCAAAAATATGCGGTAAATCCTTTGGCGAAATGCCGGGTCCGGTGTCCTGGACGAACAGTTTCACCTGATCATCGGCGCGCTGCAAACCAAGCGTAACAGACTTGCCTGCAGGAGAATATTGGATGGCATTGGCCGCCAGGTTGAGCAGCACTTGCTTCAAACGGTCGCGATCGCCGATGATATGCACCTGATCGATTTCCGAAAGGGAAACCGTCACTTTATCGCCAGCTAGAGTGCGTGCTTGCTGGTAAACTTCGAGCAACACGGTATCCAGGTCAACCTCGGCCATATCCAACATGAGCCGGCCCGATTCAGCCTGTGACAGCAGCAGCAAATCACCTACCAGGCGGGTCAGACGGTCCACTTCGCGCTCGATGTTGCCGATGGATTCTTCATCGACACTGCCAGTCAAACGCATCAAGCCCACCTCGCCCTTGATGACGGTCAGTGGGGTGCGCAGTTCGTGACTGACATCGGCGGTAAAACGGCGTTGGGTATTAAAAAGGTTCTCTAGCCGTTCCAGCGTTTCATTAAAAGCCTGGATCAATTTGCCAACCTCATCGCCGCCGGCTTTTGAAGCCGGAATGCGGCGCGACAGGTCGTCTGCCTGAGTGATGCGGGTGGCAACCTCTGTGACCGTTGCCAGTGGCGCCAACGCCTGGCGCGTCAGGAACCAGGTACTAAGCCCCACCAGAAGCATCAAGATGATAGTGAGCAAAACCAGGACACCGATAAGCGTGCGCTGCACCACATCCACCAGCGCCAGGCTTAGCCCGACCTGCAGCACTCCAACCGGTCCCCGGCTCGTTTTCAGCGGCACAGATAACACACGGATACGATCCCCGCTCACCGTTTTGGACGAGTAGAAGGATTGCCCAACCCCCAGCCCGTTTTCATCGAGAGTGTCCAGCAGCCCGACCGGTCGGGTCAATTGAAGATTACCTTCCAGATCCCACACCTGGAACAATAAATTTTCAGTCGGCTGGTAGCTGGCCACCGAGCGCGGATCGAACTGGTCGGCTGAGGTAATCCTCAATCGGTCGATCAGCTGCTGCGACGCGGTTGACAGCCGGCTGTCAATCGAGTCGAGCAGAGTAACGGTAATCAGCGTGTAAACCAGAATTCCGAATACCAGCAGTACGCCTCCCAGAATTGAGGTGTACAGTAATGTCAAACGCAGGCGCAGCGACATAGCTTAATCGGTGTCGCGCAGCACGTAACCCACACCGCGCGCAGTGTGGATAAGTCGCTGCTCACCCTCTAACTCCAATTTTTGGCGTAAATAGCGGATATAGACGTCCAACACATTGCTTTCACCGCCAAAATCATATCCCCAGACACGGTCAAAAATCATTTCGCGGGTAAGCACCTGGCGCGGGTGGCGGAGGAAGAGTTCCAAAAGATCATATTCTTTCGCAGTCAAAGAAATCGACCGCCCCTTGCGCATGGCCAGCCGCGTAGAGGTGTCCAGAGTCAAATCGGCGAAGGAAAGAACCGGGACGCGTTCGGGCTGCGTGCGGCGCAGAAGCGCGCGTACCCGCGCCAACAGTTCATCCAGTTGGAAAGGTTTCACCATGTAATCGTCAGCCCCGGCATCCAAGCCATGCACGCGGTCCTGGACCGTGTCCTTGGCAGTTAGCATCAGGATGGGAATATTCCCCCCTCCCCGCAGCCGCTCGCAAACCTCAAGACCATCCATGCCTGGCAGCATCCAATCCAGAATGACCAGATCGGGGTGCGCATCACGAGCCAGTGTCAGACCCGTTTCCCCGTCAAAGGCGGCGTCGACCGTATAGCCTTCATACGCCAGGCTGCGGCGCAGTACACGCACAATGGCTTCATCATCTTCGATGATCAGGATTCGTTCTTTCATGGCCCCTCCTCCGAGTTACTATACCACAAGGATTTTATGATTGCCACGCGCAAGTCAATAGGTTCAGTTACTGATTTGCCTGGCTTGATGGGCGTATCCTTAATCGCACTTCTAAATTGTACCGAATACGCAGAAAAAAAGAATGAAATTCAAGCCGTGACTTTTCAGATTTGGAAAACCGCCTGCTAAATGGACTATAATCCATCCCATGATGGAACCTCCCAACCAGCCGCCGGTAATGGTTGACCAGGTTAAAGATCTTAACAACCTGGTGCATTTGTTGGAAAATCAGCCTCGGGTGGCCGTTGATACCGAATCAAACAGCCTTTTCGCTTATATGGAACAGGTATGCTTGATCCAGTTCTCGATTCCGGGCAGCGATTTTATGGTTGACCCAATTGCCCTGCCCGATCTTTCGCCGCTGGCAAAGTTATTCTCCGACCCGAAGATTGAAAAAATTTTTCACGCTGCTGAATACGACCTGATTTGCCTGAAGCGTGATTTCAACTTTGAGTTCAACAGTGTGTTCGACACCATGCAAGCCGCCCGCATTCTCGGACGGACAAATGTTGGGTTGGCTGGCATGCTCGAATCAGAGTTCGGCGTGATCATCGAGAAAAAATTTCAGCGCGCCAATTGGGGGGAACGGCCTTTGACCACGGCCATGCTGGCGTATGCCCGCCTTGATTCGTATTATTTGATCGATTTGCGTGACCGGTTGTACGCAGAACTGGTCGATAAAGGCTTACTCGCCCTGGCATTGGAGGATTTTCGCCGGGTCACCCGGGTGGATGCCGGGAGCACGGAATTGGAACCACCCGCCTGGTGGCGATTGCCTGGCAACCAAAGCCTGAACCCGCAGCAGTGCAGCGTCCTCCAGGCGCTGGTCGAATACCGTGACCAGCAAGCGCGCCGGGCAGATTTACCGCACTTTAAAGTCCTTTCCAACCAGACCCTTCTACAAATTGCTGAGGAATTGCCGCTGACCTGGGATGCTCTGGCCGATATTCCCTCGCTTTCAGCCCGGCAGCGCGACCGGCATTACACCGGCTTACTGGCGGCGGTCAAACGCAGGATGGACAATCCCCCGCCGCCCCGTCCAGTCAACCACCGCCGGTCGGACGCGGTGTTAGAACGCCTGGAAATTTTGCGCGATTGGCGCAAAGAGACCGCCCGCAAACTGGAGGTCGAATCGGATGTGGTTCTGCCGCGGGAAGTATTGGAAGAAATCGCCGTCAAAGCGCCTGCCACCCAGGGCGATCTTCGTATACTAATGCAAGAGCTTCCATGGCGCTTTGAGCAATACGGCAGCCGAATTTTAGCTGCCATCCACCAGAAGGAGCCGTCGTGAAAATTCATTTCAATGGAGCTGCCCAGACTGTCACCGGTTCGCAATTCTTATTGGAAGTCAATGGATACCAAATCCTTTTGGAATGCGGCCTGTACCAGGGTCACCGCAAAGACTATTACCAGCGCAACCGCACGTTTGGCTTCGTCCCCGGCAAGCTAGATGCGGTTTTACTTTCGCATGCGCATATCGATCACTCCGGTAACTTGCCCAACCTGGTAAAACACGGGCTAAATGCGCCCATTTACGCCACCCGCGCCACCGCCGGCCTGGCTGACGTAATGCTGCGCGACTCGGGGCACATCCAGGAAGCGGATGTTGAATTTCTGAACAAAAAACGCGCCAAACGCGGCGAACCGCCGGTCGAACCGCTCTATACTATGGCGGACGCGGAACGGGTAAATGAATACTTTCAGCCCGCCGAATATAACCAGACCATCGAACCGGTCCCCGGGGTGCGAGTCACTTTTGTTGATGCCGGCCATATCCTCGGATCGGCCGCAATAGTATTGGATATCGATGAGCACGGGAGCAAATACCGCTTCTGGTTCTCAGGCGATATCGGCCGCGACCGCTTGCCGTTGATGAAAGACCCGGTGTTGCCAAGCGCCGCGGACTATCTGATGATGGAATGCACCTACGGCGACAAACCGCATGAAGACCCCGAAGTTGCCTACGTGGAATTGCGCGACGCGCTGCGCCGGGCAGTCGAACGCCGCGGCAAGATTATCATCCCGTCTTTTGCGGTCGGACGTACGCAGGAGCTGGTTTATTACTTCAACCGAATGATGTCGGCTGGAGAGGTTCCGGTCATTCCGGTGTATGTCGATTCGCCGCTGGCAGTAGAGACATCCAAAGTTTTTATGAAATACGCCGATTTGTTCGACGTCGAGACCCAGGAGTTCGTCCAGAGTGGACATCACCCGGCCTTGACCTTTCCACAGCTGACTTACGTTGATTCGGTCGGCCAATCGAAGGCGCTCAACGACCGGCATGAACCCATGATTATCATTTCGGCATCGGGCATGGCGGAAACCGGGCGGATTTTGCACCACCTGCGCAACAACATTCAAAACCCCAAAAATATGGTGTTGATCGTCTCCTGGCAAGCGCCGCACACACTTGGCCGCCGGCTGGCAGATCGCGAATCCATGGTGCGCATTTTTGGCGAGCCTTATGATCGAAGGGCGGAAGTGGTCACCATTGGTGGGCTCTCGGCGCACGCCGGTCAAACCATGCTGCTAAAATATGCCAAAGCTATCCAAAACAGTTTGCGCGACCTGTACCTGGTGCACGGCGAGGAAGATGCCGCCACGGTTTTCATGGGGCTGTTAACCCAGCATGGCTTTACCAATATTCATTATCCGGGCTGGGGACAAATTTTGGAAATTTAGCCACTCCTCGGTTATAATTGCGCTGCAGTTTTCGGAGAGGTGCCAGAGTGGTTGAACGGGGCGGTCTCGAAAACCGTTGTGGTCCTCCGGGCCACCGTGGGTTCGAATCCCACCCTCTCCGCCTCACAAATTGCGTTCGGCTGCGGGTGCTCACACCGCGACCCTCTTCGCTATGATTAATAATTACAAGTCGCCACCGTGGGTACTCTCAGAGGGGATGATATTCGAATCCCGCCCTCTCCGCTGCGCTTCGTTCACAGCCTGCTTAGCAAAGTTTCGTCAGGGCATTCCTTATAGGGTAATTACCGTTTCTGAATAAATGAGGTAAGCCGTTCCGCCTGAGTTTTAGAGCCATACGTCTTCCAACTCGGAGCGCAGGTAGGTGCGCTGGCCATCAGCATCCACTGCTGCCGATGGCAGGTTGCTGACCTGCTTCACCTCAGGAGGGCTGTTCTGAACGGTTTTTAACGCGACTTTTCACCAACCCCCAACAGGAACCAGAGGGTTGGTGAAAAGCCTTGATTTTACCTAATTAACCGAATTTCCCTGATGTTACGGGGTCATAAAATGGAGCCCCGATTCGCCCCCGTTCAGGTTTTCCCAGGCCGCTTCTGGAACCCAGACATGACTCGCCGCTCCAGTACCCGGTGCATGAAGTGGGTTTGCACACCGGCCTAACCCAGTTTCGCTAACGCCGGCTGCAAGAACCGGACCTGCCATTACCGCCACGATTACCAAAGTAAGAATTAAAGCCAGCACTATTTTTTTCATCGTTAGTTTCCTTTCCGGAAGAAGTCTTTCAGGTTGACTAAATGATTGTGGGTTGGAAAATCTGCTGAAAGCAGTTTCTTTTGTCGATAAAAATCATCTTCTCCAATTCTTTACACTACCTCCTGTTGATTAAAGTAGAAATGCCGGATACCGGTGACCGAAATCAGCGAAGACCGCTGGCTTAAGTGCTTTGATCGACCCGTTGGGCTGCTCTTGGGTTAAGATTGGGCCCGCTTAGCCAAGCACTCCTCGGCTTTGGAGTAAGAATAACCATCCATCGCAAGGAAAACGCAAGGCCATTCGATTGTATAATGTCTATACAAAGGAGGCTCCGGCAACATGGCCCAGCTAGCGTTTTTTTTTCTTGGGGGCTGGCAGGTCTCACTAGAAGGACAGCCCCTGACAGGCTTCGAATCAAACAAAGTCCGCGCGCTACTGACTTATCTTGCCATAGAGCCCGGCCGGCCGCACTACCGCGAAGCACTGGTCGGTTTGCTCTGGCCAGCCATGCCCTCTGCGGACGCGCATGCAAATCTCCGCCAGGCCCTCGCCAACCTCCGCAAAACCATCAGCGACCCTGATGCCCGGCCACCTTTCCTGCTCATCACGCGTACGACAATCCAATTCAATCGCGCCAGCAATTACACGCTCGATGTGGCCGATTTCACCGCGCTGCTCGCCGACAGTGACCGGCATCCCCACCGGCATATCGAAACTTGCTACGCCTGCGCAGCGCGTTTGCAAAGGGCAACGGAACTTTACCACGGCGATTTTCTCGAAGGCTTCTTCCTGGGTGGAAGTTCTACGTTTGAAGATTGGGAGCTAATCCTACGCGAAAATCTACGGCAGTTGGTACTGGGTGCGCTCACCCATTTGGCTGGGTACTACGAACGCAATGATTCTTTTGACCTGGCCCAACACACGCTCGCTCGCCTGGTCGCCCTCGATCCGTGGAGCGAGGAAGCGCACCAACGCCTCATGTTTGTTTTGGCTTGCTCCGGCCAGCGGAGTGCCGCCCTGGCGCAGTACAATACATGCCGCCGTATCCTGGCTGAGGAATTGGGCGTGGAGCCGACAGACAAAACGGTTGCGCTATATGTGCAGATCAAGACCGGGGCGTTAGAGGGGAAAAGCCCGAGGGCGGTGCCTTTGTTGCTCAATTGGCCTCATTCCGCCAAACCTCTCATCGGGCGTGAAGCTGAAATGGCTGAGTTGGCCGAATTGATTGCCAAACCTGATTGCCGACTGCTCACCATCCTCAGCCCAGGCGGCATGGGTAAATCGCACCTGGCGCTGGAAGTGGCGGCCGCCCAGTCAAGATCGTTCAAGCAGGGCGCAGCCTTTGTCTCCCTTGCACCGCTGAGTTCGGCTGAGTATCTGCCCCGAACCATCGCAGACGCTTTGGGCGTATCGCTCTCCAGCCTTGCTGACCCTACCGAACAGCTCGTCCAAGCGCTTCGGGAGTGGGAGATACTCATCGTTCTGGACAATTTTGAGCACCTCCGTCAGGGGACCGCCCTCCTCTCCAAAATTCTGGCACAGGCGCCGGGCGTGCTATTTGTGGTTACCTCGCGTGAACGGCTGGATGTGGAAGGCGAATGGCTATTTGAACTCCGTGGCTTGCGCTTCCCCGACGCAAATAGTCCCTGGCAGGATTATGAGAAGTACAGCGCTATACAACTCTTCCTGTACAGCGCACGCAAGGTTCAAGCGAATTTTATGTTATCCCAGGTTGATTGGCCCGCTATCGCCCGCATTTGTGCGATGGTGGGTGGAATGCCGCTGGCCATAGAGCTGGCTGCAGCGTGGGTGCGCGTTATCTCATGCGCCGAAATCTCGGTCGAAATCGAGCGCGGCCTAGAAATTCTGTCCACCTCACGGCTGGACGTTCTGGCGCGCCATCGCAGCCTGCGAGTAGTATTCGATAATTCGTGGCACCTGCTCACAGCAGAAGAGCAGCGAGCCTTTCGAAGCCTATCTGTCTTCCGGGGCGCTTTTGAACGTGGGGAGGCTGAGCGCGTGGCCGGAGTAGGACTGCCGCTGCTCTCGACTCTCGTGGATAAGACGCTCCTCAATTGGGATCACAAATGGCGTTACGACATGCACGAGTTAATTGGAGATTATGCTCGTGAGAAGCTGCGCGAGTCTGGCGATGAAGACGCCATTTACGCCCGGCTTGCCGACTACATTTTGCAGTTGGCCGAAAGCGCTGAGCCTGAACTGCGCGGTCCACTGCAAAGCATCTGGCTCGACCGGTTAGATGCCCAACGTAACAACTTGCGCGCTGCGTTAGATTGGACCTTGATATCCGAGAGCGACCGAACCCTGGAAACAGGGTTACGAATCGCCAGCGCATTAGCAGGGTTCTGGTGGATGCGGGGCATGAGCGAAGGGCGTGGTTGGCTGGCAGCCTTGCTGCAACATCCGAAGGCAACAAAACATACGGTAGCGCGCGCCAGGGCACTCGCCTTAGCCGCCGATCTTGCCATAGAACAGGATGGAAACTTCGCGGCGGCGCACCCCATGTATGAAGAGAGTTTGTCGATATCCAGAGAGTTGGGAGACAGGCAAGGAGTTGCAACTTCTCTGCTCGGCTTAGGGGATATTACCTACGCTGGTGGTGATGTAGCAGGCGCACGGTCGTTAACTGAACAGAGCCTGGCAATCTGGAAAGCACTAGAGGAAAGTTGGGGCGTCGCCTGGGCCCTTCACCGGCTAGGGGATCTGGCTTTTGACCAAAGCGATATGGACGCTGCACGGCTGCTTTATAATGAATGCCTGATGATTCGAAGGGAGATCGGTGACAAGTCAGGCATTGGATGGCTGTTCAGTAGGCTAGGGGAAATCGCACGGTATGAAGGTCATCATGAGCAAGCCCAGGCGTTGTACGAAGAAAGCTTGAGGATGCATCGAGAATTAGAACACAAGGGTGGGGTAACTGCTACCCTCTCCAGCATGGGCTATCTTGCGCTGAATCAAGGCAATCTCCAGCAGGCAAGGGCACTCTTCAAAGAGAGCCTATCCCTGAACTTAGGAAACAAAGGCCTAAATGCTCTCTGCTTGATCGGATTGGCTGGCATGGTGCAGGATCCGGTTTGTGCAGCGCGATTGTTGGGAGCGGCACAACCTTTTCGTGAAGCTGCCAGCTCACTTGCTGACCGCATCGATCATGATCGGATTGTGGCAGCAGTGCGTGCTCAACTTGATGAAACCACTTTTGCGGTAGCCTGGGAAGCAGGACGATCGATGCTGCTTGACCAGGCATTAGAGATTGCCCTTAAGGAGGAAGGGACCAAGGAGTCCTGGTAATCATCCTGTTTCGTGTACAGCCCTCCTGGTTTGATTGGACGGGCGACCAAAACATCATTCTCAAGCTCTGTCTTATTTCGCCTTAAATCACAAAAATCACCGAAACCTTAAGTTTTGGGTAAGACATGTTTGTTAAATCATCTGCAGATGATTAGAACCACCAGAAATTCGGCGATTTCCATCAAGTCACGCGTGTAATTTGCTAAAGTAATCTTGTTTTTTATACTAACCGTGGGTTGGAATCCCACCCTCTCCGCTGACAATTTTCATGACTTCCCCACTGTGGTTCCCATGCCCCCGCGCTTCACTCCTGGTGATAAGCAAGGATGTGGAAGGGGGCGCGATAATTCAACTCAAGACGGGTTGAATCCTGACAAATACACGAAGCCTGTCGTCGTTGGAATAATCGAACCGGGGTTCCAGCCGCACATTCAAATCTGCGCGGATTCTTATGGTTCATCCAATTACGCAGCGAGTAGATGTATAATTATTACTGATTTAGTAAACTATTTACTGGAGGTAAAAATGGCACGGGATGAATCAGAGGCGATTTATAAAGAGATAGAAGCGTTCAAAGAAGCTTGGAACAAAGGCGACGCGAAAGCCGCCGCATTATTCTTTACCGAAGATGGTGCCCGGGTGGGCGTGAGCGGTGATATCCAGCGGGGTCACGCCGAACTTGAAAGAGCTTACGACCGGCTGCTTCATCAAACCATGCCTGGCGCGGTAGTCAGCCTGGAACGCGGGACCATTCGTATGCTGACGCCAGAATTCGCGCTCTGGCAGGGTGGTCTTGAAATCACATCTCCAGATGGCGAGCGAGTTTTAAGGGGCTACGTTGTCCAGGTAATGCGAAAAGTAGGAGGGCGCTGGCTGGTACTCGAAGCGCATCCTAAGTTCTACCCGCCAACTGTTACTTAATACCAGATTTTATAACGACAAATTCTTTACCAAACGCTCCAGGCGGTCAGGTTTCCTCATCCAGAAAATTGTCTATTTTGATCCAGACTCTGTGCCGCAGGGTTGTACTCAAAGTTTGGGAAAACGGCATCCAATTGGAAACAAACGCAGCCAGGTGACAAAATTTCCAGCTAAAGCTTTTATCATTTAAAGCAGGCCGCTGACAATCAAACATTGCCAGCGGCTTTTATCCATTTTTATTTCCCAACCTGATCGGCTGGATAAACAGATTACCGGGTCAACTGTGCCCGAACGGCACCCGCTGGGAAGGCAGGGTTATGCACGTTTACGTAAAATTGGTCCGGGAATTGGAGAATCTCGATAATCAATCCCGGATCCACTGCAACACAGCCGCTGGAGGAGCCGGTTGTCGGTGGCGCCAACGGAACAACTACCGGACCGGCAACGTCGGCCGGAGCCCGGTGAATATGCGAGGCAGTGGCGGGATCGATATTTTCAACAGTCAATACAAAGCAAATTTCTCCCTGCCCCGGGTTGAAGGTAAAGAAGGCTGTACCCGTACCATCGGGGTCCCCGGGACCAGGTCTTTCCGCTGCACCGGTCATAAAAACTTCAATTGGCCGGCCGCCCGTATCTGCTCCATCGATCACGGCAGCAAAAACCGGGCTTGCTGCGCCGATTACTGAGAGAAGCAGAATTAGGGCCAATACTGGTAAGGCTTTGAGTGGATTCAAACCTTTCATCGAGTTTCTCCTTTTTGTAAATCGGATAAAACTTATCATAATTATATTACGACAGGTTTCAGAGTTTGGATGCATTAATTTCTGATCAAGTTGGTCAATAATATGTAATTAAAAATGGACATGATTGTTCGAATCAGCCCGCCGGTGAATGCTGGCTAAATTGCCACTTGTAAACTAATGGTTAATTCACTAATATATTATTGATAGATTCGGTCATATTATCTAAAACGCAGCCTTTATATTTCATTGGTTACCGTCCATTTCGATCTTTCTTCCCTGCCAGGACGGAATCCTCCTCGACGAGCAGACCTGACAGGGCGGTTAATGGGCGTTGTTTGTCTTCCACGCCAATCGCAGGATCGTTCATCCTCCGGAAAATAAACCCGGCAGGTTATTCTTAGCGTTAAACGATTGGCTTTATCGTTATGACAATTCTGGAGCCCCCATGAAAACAGGCCGGGTGAGATTGATAGTCGTTGACGACCACACCATCTTTCGGGAAGGTTTGGTCAGCCTGCTCAAGCAGCAACCGGATTTTGAGGTTGTTGGTGAAGCCGGGTTGGCAAGCGAAGCGGTTGATAAAGCGCTTACCCTAAAGCCCGATATGGTTTTAATGGATATTGCTTTACCAGACAGCACCGGGTTCGAGGCAACGCGCAAGATCATGTCGCTGCTGCCAGAAACAACGGTAGTCATTTTGACCATTCTCGAATCGGATGAAATGCTATTCGAAGCATTCCACAGCGGCGCGCGGGGATATATGTTGAAGAACACCTCGATCTCCAAGTTGATGGCATCCTTACGCGGGCTGCTGCAAGGAGAAGCTGCGATTTCCCGCAAGCTGACAACCCGAGTCCTGGAAGAGTTTTACCGCATTGGAAAAATAAAATACCACGAAGAAGTCCACTCTGAAGATCTGACCCACCGCGAGTTGGAAGTGCTCGAATATATGGGAGCGGGTGCATCGAACCTTCAAATCGCCCAGCAACTGGTCATCAGTGAAAATACGGTCAAAAACCACGTTCACAATATTCTCCACAAGCTCAAATTAAAAAGCCGTCACGAAGCTGCCGGTTTTGCGCTGCGGCAAAAAATCAACAACCATATCACCGAAAAATTCATTTACCAACTTGTACCTTTTCTCTTCCTGATAAATCAGTTGGTGCTCGATTAACCCGGAACATTAATTTAAATTGCTGGATATTGTACGGACGCCGGTTCAGATCAAAAAAGGGCTTCGCAAACGCGGTTCCTCGTAGAAACTGCCTTTGTAAAATCAATTTAACGCAGTAGACACTTTACTAGTCATTTTTGCCATATAACCGAGGAAATAGTCACCTTACTCATGCCTGAGGACTAGTTAGGGTCATAGAAACGCGCCTAAACACCGAATAATATTAAAAAGTGTTAATCGATGGTTCGGAGTGCTGAAATGCGCGTACTGGTTATCCAAAGCAAGTCGATATTGGCCGCTGGCATTACTAGTCTCCTCCAGCAGCAAGGCACATTCGAGGTAGTGCGATTCGGTTATCAAAATAAGGGCAAGTTGTGCGAAGAGATCGACCGGTTTCGTCCAGATGTCATCATATTGGATACGAGTTTAGGCCCGGCCAAAATCAGCTCCCTCCTTTCCTTACTGGAAGTACACCAAAAGCTGCGTCTTTTGGTCATCAGCCTGGAGAACAATAAAGTCCAGGTTTACGAAAAGCAGGATCAGTCCATTAACACCCTTGAGAATCTAATCAAAGTGATCCATGGGGATTATTCCCATAAAGGGGTGATCGAAACACCTGCTCCATGATTTGAGATTTTACCGGTTACAGGATTAGGGTCAGTTCATCTGTCTAAGGAGGAAAACCTTATGTTACGGGGAATTATCAACACCAGTCTGAAATTTCACATTCTGGTTTTATCCATTGCCGCGGTCCTGTTGGTCGTCGGATTTACACAGATTCAGGATATGCCGGTGGATGTTCTACCAGAATTTGAGCCGCCTTTTGTTGAAATCCAAACCGAAGCCCTTGGGCTGTCAGCCAAAGAGGTCGAGCAGCTGATTACTGTTCCAATGGAACAAGACCTGCTTAACGGCGTTGCCTGGCTGGATGTCATTCGTTCTGAATCGGTTCCCGGGTTGTCTTCTATCCTGCTGTTTTTTGAGCCCGGCACCGACCTCTTCAAAGCCCGGCAAATGGTTTCTGAACGGCTTTCACAGGCTGCAGTAGCGATTCCCAACGTCTCCAAGCCCCCGGTAATGATTCAGCCGCTTTCCTCCACCAGCCGCTTCATGATCGTTGGGCTTTCCTCGCAAGAGCTGTCGCTCATCGAGATGTCCGTTCTTGCGCGCTGGACGATTGGGCCACGCTTAATGGGTGTGCCCGGCGTGGCAAATGTCGCCATCTGGGGACAACGCGAACGCCAGTTGCAGGTCCAAGTTGACCCGGAAAGACTGCGAGCAAACGGCATCTCCCTGGAGCAAATCCTGGAAACGACTGGTAATGCGCTGTGGGTCTCTTCGTTAACCTTCCTGGAGGCCTCAACCCCTGGCACCGGCGGGTTCATCGATACCCCCAATCAGCGGTTGGGAATCTGGCATGTACTTCCCATCACCTCGCCAGATGACCTGGCTCAAGTGCCCGTCGAAGGTGCAAGTTATTTGCGTCTCGGGCAGGTTACCAATGTCGTCGAAGACCATCAACCGCTCATCGGTGATGCGATTCTAAACGACAGTCCCAACCTGATGTTGGTGGTCGAAAAATTTCCCGGAACCAATGCCCTGGAGGTCACCCGTGGTGTTGAAGACGCGCTTGCGGCATTAAAACCAGGCCTTGGCGGCATCGAAATCGATACCAGCATCTTCAGGCCTGCCTCCTTCATCGAATTGGCGGTCGGCAACCTCTCCAAATCTTTGCTGATTGCCATGTTTCTGATTCTGTTGGTACTGGGAGCACTGCTGTTTGAGTGGCGGGTCGCCTTGGTCAGCTTTATCACAATACCATTAGCCATCCTTGTGGCTTTACTCGTCTTTTACGCGCGCGGTTCAACCCTTAATGCAATGGTGCTCTCCGGTTTGGCAGTCGCAATCGGCATCGTAATTGATGATGCCATCGTGGACATAGATAGAATCTCGCGAGCCCTGCACAAGTCTCGCGAAGCAGGCAAAACCCTTTCCGCTACAGACATAATCCTTACAGCCTCCCATGAAATTCGCGGAACGTTAATTTTCGCCACCATCATCATCGGGCTTGCCATCCTGCCAATTTTCTTCGTCGAGGGAGTCACAGGCGCATTCTTCCAACCATTCGCGGTCTCCTTCCTGTTGGCAGTACTGGCTTCCATGGCCGTTGCTTTGACCGTGACGCCGGCGCTGTCACTCATGCTTTTTTCGAAAGCTCCATTAAAAAGACTGGAATCCCCCATCATTGCCAGGGCTGTGCACGGATATCAAAAAATGATTGCCCAGGCGGTCCAAACTCCAAAGGTTGTATATATTGCTGCCGGGATCATGCTGGTTGTGGGCATCGCCTTGATCCCATTCTTGCGGATTGAACAGTTACTGCCGTCCTTCAAAGAGCCTTACGTCATGATCGAGTGGAATGGAGTGCCGGGTACCTCCCGGCTTGAAATGGACCGGATCATTGCGCGTGCCAGCCAGGAGTTGGCCACTATCCCAGGGGTGCGCAAGGTTGGCGCCCATGTCGGTCGGGCAGTATTCGGCGACCAGGTTGTTGGTATCAATTCAGCCAATCTATGGGTCAGCATCGACCCGGCAGCTGATTACGAAGCTACGGTAACTTCCGTGCGCGAGACGGTCAGCGGCTATCCGGGGCTGACCCAGGAAGTCCACAGCTACCTGCAGGAAGTCCTGCGACAGTCTCTTTCCAGGTCCAGCCAGGCAAGTGTGGTGCGGGTGTTTGGCGAAAACCAGGATGTCCTGCACGCCAAAGCGGATGAAATTCAACTGGCGCTTTCAAAAATCAACGGAGTCGTTGATCTGAACGTTGACCTGCCAATCGAAGAACCCACGTTGCGAGTTGAGGTTGACCTGAACGCCGCTCAGCGCTACGGCATCAAACCGGGAGACGTACGGCGGTCGGTGGCCACCTTAATCTCCGGTTTACAGGTAGGTAGCTTGTTTGAAGATCAAAAGGTATTCGAAGTTGTGGTCTGGAGCGCCCCAAGCGTCCGCCAAGACATAAATGATATTGGCGAGCTGCTGATCGACCGCCCGGGTGGCGGACATGTTCGTCTGGCGGATGTTGCCAGCGTGATGATCACCCCCACTGCGAGCGTTATTCGCCGGGAAGGCGTTTCTCCATACCTGGATATCAGCTTCAATATGGTGGGCAGGGATATCAATGCGATTTCGAATGACGTTCAAAATGCGCTTTTGAGCGTTCAGTTCCCGCTGGAATATCATGCTGAGTTCCTTGGCGAGTTCGCCGAGCGGCAGGCGGCCGGGCAACGAATACTTATCGCGGGATTGATGGCAATCCTTGGGATCATTCTGGTGCTGCAAGCCTCTTTCCGCAATTGGCGACTGGCAGTCATCACTTTCCTGGTGATGCCGGTTGGAGCTGCCGGGGGAATTGTCGCAGCCTTCTTCCTGGGGATGGGCGTCCTCACATTAGGCGCCGCCATTGGTTTCCTGGCACTTTTTGCCACGCTCCTGCGAAGCAGCATCCTTTATATGGAACATTATCGCCGCCTCCAGTTTGAGGAAGGTCGAGCATTTGGAATGGATTTAATCGCCGAAGGAGGTGTAGAACGGTTTGCACCGGCCATCATGTCAACGCTAACCTTCGCAGCCGCAATGCTGCCTTTCATCATTTTCGGCAATGTCCCGGGCGCCGAGATTATTCAACCAATGGCGATCGTCATTCTGGCAGGATTAGTCACTTCCACTTTCTTCAACCTGTTTGTCCTTCCCACGCTCTACTACCGCTTAGGCGAGTACCGGGAACGTGATCTGGAACTTTTTACCGAACCTGCGCCTGTAGCCGGTGAAATGCATGCAACCTCATCAGATTGAGTCGGACCGAAAGTTCGGTCTAATCCAAAATTCGCGGAGGTTTTATGGATGACCCAAATCAAGCTATCCTCGTCGCTGAAGAGTTACGCAAATCCTACGGGCAGCGAGCAGCGTTACGAGGTCTGTCTTTCTCCCTGAAAGGCGGGCGAGTTATGGGTTTTCTTGGGCCGAATGGAGCGGGAAAGACGACTTCCATTCGAATTTTAACCACCATCATGCAGCCTGACACGGGAACGTTTACGGTAGATGGGATCGATCATAAACACCCGGAAAAAATCCGGCGAAAAATCGGCGTCCTGCCAGAAAGCCTCGGTTTCCCGCGTCAAATTACCGGTTTTGAATACCTGACTTACTACGGCCAATTGTACGGATTACCGACCGCGCCTGCCAAAGAAAACGCCCGGAGACTCTTAAAAGAGGTCGGATTAGAGCAGCGTGGCAAGTCTTTGATCGGTTCGTACTCACACGGTATGCGTCAGCGGGTCGGAATTGCGCGGGCGCTGGTCAACACGCCAGTGGTCGTTTTTCTGGATGAACCCACCTTGGGCCTTGATCCGCGCGGGCAGCAAGAGTTGTTGGCACTTATCCAGCGCATTGCGCGCGAGCACGGCACCGGCGTAATTTTATGCAGCCATTCGCTATCCGAAATCGAAGGGATTTGCGACGATGTCGTTATCTTGAGTTCAGGCCAGGTGGTCACTCAGGGACCGGTTGACCAGATCCTTGGGAAAGGCCAGCGAAATGTTTACCGTATCCAGATACCGGTTACGGACCTTTCTCCTGCTCAGGAAGAGTTGACAAAGCTGCCGGCTGTGCTGCGCGTCTCGCCGCTCGGCGAGATGTCGGGCTGGCTGCGGGTCGAGCTGACCAATTCGAACAATGGATCAAACCCGGAGGATTTTTCCATTAATAACAAGCTGTTGGGAGCCCTGATCCAGGCTGGAATTCCAGTCATGAGCTTTGAGGCTGAGGGCAGCCGACTCCAGGACGTGTTCCTACAACTCACCGAGGAGGCGATCAAATGAGCAGCCAAACAACCCACCTGGATGAAATCAGCCGTTCAGATAGCCGGTCACTCCCTGCCTGGTGGTTGATTTTCATCCGTGAATTAACCGATCTATGGGTAGGAGGTAAGGCACTTACCTTGATTTTGATCTACAGCATCCTGCTGGGGATCATGGTGTACGTTCTATCATCGAACAGTGAGTTAAGCCTGATCCCGCCCAAGGAAATGGCCTATGAGACGCTCAAAAATGCCATGGCGGTCAGCCTTTTCATTGCCTTGATCATCGGCGCCGATAGCTTGAGTGGTGAACGGGAACGCGCCACTTTTGAAGCTTTGCTGCTTACTCCCGCCAGCCGGCGGCAAATCATCACCGGCAAGTTCCTGGCGGGCATATCCCCCTGGCCTATCGCCTTCCTGATCGTGATCCCCTACCTCAATGTGGTCGCGCAGGGAGACGAAATTTTAGGTCCGGCAATACTTTGGGGCGGAATTACCGGAACGATTTTGGTGACCGCCTACACCGGACTTGGAATGCTGGTCAGCTTTTTCTCGAACTCGAACAAAACCAGCTATTTCGTCAGCCTTGGTGTCTATATTCTGTTTTTAGTTCCGGCGCAGCTGCCGGGACGGGCTCAAACCGGCGCCACCGGCCAATTCCTGCAGTGGGTGAACCCGGTAGCGGCGGTCAATCACTTCCTTTCCAAACACCTGGTGAACTACCGCACCCTGGCTGAATTTTGGACCTGGCTGATCGCGCCAACCGCTTTTATGCTCATCGTGCTCGGCCTGTTATTCCTTTTTGCCGCCCCCGGCTTGCGATTGGAAGGCGGGCGAGAGAGCAAAATCGGCAAAATGTTGAAACGGGTAACCGCTGTAGTCGGCATCGTACTGCTGCTGGCGTTTTCAACAGCATCCCCGGTGTTGGCTCGAGACGCGCTGAAGGCCGAAAGCGGATTGCAGATAACGATCGATCAAGATTACGTCGTGGTCAAGACTGGTGACAAAGTTGAGTACAACACGGTTATCACCAATAACAGTTCTACCACCTCAGCTCCATTGATCGTGGCAATGAACTTGATCAACCTGGATGCCAAAGGGGACATTGTCGATCCGGAGGATTGGTCACCCCAGCGGACGCAATATCTGGAAGGGTTGGCTCCAGGCGAGTCTGCCAACCTAAGCTGGATTATCAACACCATCCTGGATGGTGACTACATGGTGTACATGGTTCTCATCGATGCACCCACCAGCACCGAAACCACCAGCCACCCGGTAGCCAGCTCAGGCATTCACCTGACGGTGACCCCCTTCACCCGGCTTAATCCGCTGGGAGTACTTCCGTATGCCATCGGCGGCCCGGTTTTGCTGGGGCTCGCAATTTTCTTCGTCTACCGCCTGCGTCGCAAAAACATTGACCAGGGCGGTTCTTGATCGGTTATTTATTTGCCATTTATAGAATGGAAGGATTGCGATGAACAAAAAATCTGGATGGATGGTCCTTTTACTGATTGGCGCGGCTTTCCTGCTCACAGCTTGCACCGCTGACACCTCCGTAGGTGAGAAAGAACACGCCGTCACCATCGAAGAAATCGCAGGCTCGGATTTCAAACGCATCGAATTGTCGCAAAAAGCCTTCGATCGGCTGGGCATACAAACCACCCGAATTCTTCAGGAGTCAGTCATCCGCCAGCGGCTGGTCGGAGGCGAGGTTCTTGGGGACAGCCTGGTTATTGGAGGCATGGATAACGGCGTCATCCCGGTGTCAGGTGCAACCAGTTCAGGCGTGGTTTATGTGCGGGTGCGATTGAACGAAAGCGACCTGAACAAGGTTGACCGTTCCCAGGCGGTTCACGTGTTGCCTTTGGACATTGAAGAAGATGACGACGATGGCGAAGACGCGGACGGCCTGGAAGCAGAAGAGGTCGACGGGCCGGACGATGATGACGTAGATGACATTGCGGGCGACGGAGCCCTGTACTATGCAGTTAAAGCCAGCGGTAATCGAACTTTGGTGGCAGGTCAGCGGGTGCGGGTATCGCTTTCGCTCACCGGCAGTAGTTCTCAGTCCCGAGTCGTGCCTTATGCCGCTGTTATCTACGGTCTGCACGGTGAAACCTGGGTTTACACCAATCCCGAACCTCTCGTCTTCGTTCGGGTGCCCATTGTAATTGATTACATCGAAGGCGAATTTGCAGTCCTGTCAGAAGGACCTGATACTGATACCAGGGTAGTAACCGTGGGTGTTTCTGAATTATTCGGCGCCGAGTCTGGAGTTGGCGGCGGACATTAATCGGTAGATGGAGGTATCCAATGCGCTGGATTGTTGCCACTAGCCTTCGGTTCCGCTATGTAGTTGTATATCTGGCCGTGATGCTGGTCGTTTACGGGATTGCCCGACTGACCAATACCTCAGTCGATGTTTTCCCGGAATTTGCCCCGCCTAAAGTTGAAGTGCAGACCATATCCGTTGGCCTTTCAACGGAAGCGGTTGAGGAACTGGTCACCGTGCCCATTGAACAGGCGTTGAATGGGATTGACGGGTTGGATGTTATGCGCTCCAAATCGGTGCCCGACTTGTCGTCGGTCGTTTTGATCTTCAAACCCGGCACGGATCTGATTCATGCCCGGCAGTTGGTGCAGGAACGCCTCAACACCGTGGTGAACTCACTGCCCACGTGGGCAGCCCCGCCGGTCATGATCCAACCGCTTTCCTCGACCAGCCGGGTGATGAAAATCGGCCTAACATCCAAAGACATATCCATGCTCGACCTGTCGATGCTGGCGTATTGGAAAATCCGCGCCCGCCTGTTGGATGTGCCCGGCGTAGCCAACGTGCCGATTTGGGGTGAGCGCATCAAGATGACCCAGGTCCAAGTCGACCCAGAGCTAATGCGGGATTACGGCGTGACCCTTGACGAAGTGATGGAGGTTACGGCTGGTTCGGTAGATGCCGGGCTGTTGCGATTTTCCTCTGCAGGGATCATCGGCACCGGCGGCTTTATCGATACGCCCAACCAGCGGCTGGGTCTTCAAATTGCCCTGCCGATTATTACACCTGAGGACCTGGCGCAAGTGCCGATCAATGACAAGAAGAAAGCCAACGGTGAACCGCTCACCTTAAGTGACGTGGCGTCCGTCGTCGAAGATACCTGGCCATTGGTTGGGGACGCGGTAATCAATGACGGTCCCGGCTTGATGTTGATCGTCGAAAAGCTGCCGTGGGCAAACACGCTGGATGTTACCCGCGGGGTTGAAGCCGCCCTCGAGAGCATGAAACCGGGCCTGACCGGCATCGAAATTGACACCACCATTTTCCGCCCGGCTACTTTTATCGAAATGTCCATCGACAATCTAACCGAGTCGCTGCTCATTGGCGCGGTTTTGGTGATCATCGTATTGTTTTTCTTCCTTTACGAATGGCGCGTGGCGCTCATCAGCGCCACCATCATCCCATTATCCTTGATGGCGTCGCTGCTGGTGCTGAACCTGCGCGGCGTGACCATCAACGTCATGACCCTGGCAGGACTGGCCATTGCGATCGGGGCGGTGGTGGACGATGCAATTGTGGATGTGGAGAATATTGTGCGGCGGCTGCGCCAGTTGCGCAAAGAAGGCTCTACCCTGTCCACAGCCCGCATCGTCCTGGAAGCATCGGTCGAGGTGCGCGGCGCGATTATTTACGCATCCTTGATCGAAATTTCGGCGCTCCTGCCCGTATTCTTCCTCCAGGGATTATCCGGCGCTTTCTTCAAGCCGCTCGCCAGCGCCTATGTGGTCGCCGGGTTGGTTTCGCCGCTGATTGCCCTGACCGTCACCCCGGCCATGGTGCTGCTCCTGCTCTCCAATGCGTCCATCGAAGGCAAGCAGTCCCCCATAATCCCCTGGTTGCATAAGGTTTATCACAGCGTCCTGACCCGCATCGTGCATAAACCAGGTTTTGCCTACACCATTGTCGTGGCGATCATCCTGGCTGGCGCGCTTGTAGTCCCCACCTTGGGGCAGGAGTTGCTGCCTTCGTTCAAAGAAACCGACTTTTTGATGCACTGGCTGGCCAAACCGGGCACCTCACACCCGGAAGCGGTGCGCATTACAACCCAGGCCAGTAAAGAACTGCGCTCCATCCCCGGGGTGCGCAATTTTGGCGCGCACATTGGGCAAGCCATGCTGGCAGACGAAGTGGTCGGTATTTACTTTACCGAAAATTGGATCAGCATCGACCCATCGGTGGATTACGAGGAAACAGTAGCCAAAATCCAGGCTACAGTGGACGGCTACCCCGGTCTGGTGCGTGATGTTCAAACTTATCTAAAGGAGCGCATCCGTGAGGTGCTGACGGGTTCCAGCGACACGGTGGTGGTGCGCATTTACGGCCCGGAACTGGAGATCTTGCGCTCGCAAGCCGTCGCAGTTCGTGCCGCGATGGAAGGCATCGAAGGAATCGCGGATCTTAAGGTCGAATTGCATGTTGACGTCCCGCAGGTAGAAGTGGAAGTTGACCTGGAAGCCGCGCAGCGCTACGGCGTCAAACCAGGCGATGTGCGCCGTGCCGCAGCCACCCTGCTGGCAGGCGAAGAAGTGGGTGACATCTACCGGGATGGCAAGACGTACGACGTCAATGTGTACAGCACCCCCAAGACCCGCAGCAGCCTGACCAGCGTGCGCGAGTTGTTAATTGATACGCCGGACGGTGGTCATGTCCGTTTGCAGGATGTGGCAGATATCCGTGTTGTCCCTGCACCCAATGTCATTGAACGCGAAGGACAGTCGCGCAAGATCGATGTTTCTGCCAATGTCCGCGGACGCGACTTGGGGTCGGTTGCCAAGGACGTTGAAGCTGCCATAGGTAAGGTCGGTTTCCCGCTGGAGTACCATGCTGAAGTCCTGGGAGAATACGCCGAACGACAGGCCGCGCAGCGCGATATTTTGCTGGCGGCGGCAGTGGCTGTCCTTGCCATCTTCTTCCTGCTGTACACCTCATACGGAAACTGGCGCCTGGCAACGCTGACCTTCTTCACCCTACCCTGGGCGTTGGTTGGCGGAGTTCTGGCCGCCAAGCTAAGCACCGGATTACTGAGCCTGGGTTCGCTGGTAGGTTTACTGACAATTTTAGGAATCGCTACCCGCAACGGCATTATGATGATCAGCCATTTCCAACACCTGGAGGCCGAAGAAGGCGTGCCATTTGGTGTTAGCCTCGTCCTGCAGGGCGCGCGAGAGCGCATTGCGCCCATTATGATGACCGCCTTGACGACCGGATTGGCGCTGGTGCCTTTGGCCATCGCTGGTGATATTCCCGGTCACGAAATTGAACACCCGATGGCCATCGTCATTCTGGGCGGTCTGGTGACCTCGACCCTGCTCAATTTACTCGTCGTGCCAACGCTTTACCTGTTGTTTGGCAAGTCCAAAAAAGAAAGGACGGCGCTGGAAACTACGCAGGCAGCATAAGGCGCCATCAGCGGAGGAGTACTCGCAGTCAAAGAAAAAGTTACCCGGTCCACTACCAGATCATCGAAGGAGTTGTGCATGCAGAATCTGTGCGGACTAAAAATTACAGCTATCGTGCTACTGGCCCTGGCTGCAGCCTGTTCCCCAAAAGCTGCAGCGGACCAATTCGAGTTCTTCGATGCCACCCAATTCAGTCAACCCACGCAGATTGACAATGAATGGTTTCCATTGATCCCGGGCACACAATTAACTTTCGAAGGTTTTACCAGCAGCCAGGGAGAGCAAGTCCCCCATCAGGTGATTTTTACTGTGACCGACCTGGTGAAAGAGATCGGCGGGATCACCACCGTGGTCGCCTGGGAAAGAGATTTCAGCGACAGCCAACTGGTGGAAGCTGAACTGGTCTTTTTTGCCCAGGCGGACGACGGTATTGTCTGGAGCCTGGGCCAGTACCCGGAGGAATACGAAGACGGGAAAATAATCGACAGCCCGGTCTGGATTCACGGAATCGAAGAGGCCCGCGCTGGCATTTCCATGCAGGCAGACCCACAGGTTGGATCAGAAAGTTATTCGCAGGGCTGGGGTCCGGCAGTGGAGTACACCGACCGCGGCCAGGTCTCACAGGACGGGCAGCAGGTGTGCGTGCCTTTCGATTGCTTTGCGGATGTTCTGGTCATCGATGAAACCAGTTTACTCGAGCCTGATGCGCACCAGCTCAAATATTACGCAATGGGCGTTGGCAACATTCGGGTATCCTGGACCGGAGATGACCAGACACAGGAAACCCTGGAGTTAACGAACTATACCCAGCTTGGTTCCGAAGCGATAGCCGAAGTACGGGCAGAAGCGCTCAAATTAGAGGCGAGCGCATACAGCAACAGCCCGGATGTTTACGGAAAGACCAAACCTGCCACGCTGGCAGAATCCATGCCGGCCCAAAGCAGCTCCACCGGGGGTAAAACCGAAATCGTGGTGTACATGGCGGACCTTAGCGAGAATGCGTTGGCGGAGCTCGATTTTGTCGCGGAAGCTTCCGCCGCGGGTGGAAAGATGGTCAGCTTGCCCAACAACGGGGATGAACTCGATCCACCCCCGGAAAACGACCCGCATGTCCTGTTTAGCGTTCCTGTCCTGAGTGCTACACCCTTCCGCTGCTGGGTGCACTTGAAAGTTGGAGCGCCAAGGGGCAAATCGCAGGCCAACGTGGTGTGGATTCAGGTCTCTGGTGCGCAGGATGGGGCCGGTAACGCGGCTTACCAGCCTGGTTCAGACAGTTATTTGACCGCTCAGGGGCCGACGACTGAGGGTTGGACCTGGGTATCCTGCGAGGGCGATATGGCATCGCCTCAATCGTTGGTCTCTTTCAACGCCGCCGGGGAAGTAACCGTCCGAGTGCAGGCCGGCGCCGAAGGGGTGGGATTTGACCAGTTTGTATTTAGTTCCGCGCAATTTCTGGAAGAACCACCCAGCGCAGCCATCGTTGAAAAACAGGCAGGAAGCATATGAATACGGTAGAAAAATCCTTCAAACTCGATATTCCATCCAATTTTGGGCATCTGTTGCTGCGTTTCATCAAAGTGGTTGTGATCGCTTTTATTGTTTTGCAGGTCAAAGAATACATCGATGCTGGGATGTTTGACACAGCCGCTACCCTGGTAGATGCCGGGTTGATCGCTGCCGGCATCCTGTTCATCGATTTGATCCTGATGAGCTTGAATAAGCGCTGACCGGCAGCGTCACACTTTTCCCATTACGGTTTTCGCCAGCGCTTCCAGCCCAGCCAGATCATCCAGGTCGAGCCATTGGAGCATCAGGCCTTGGACACCGGCATCTACCAGCGCGCCGATCTGGTCGATGACCGCTGAAGGCGTACCGACGATCATCCCACGCTCCTTAAGCTCTTCCACCGATGTATTTCCTTCACCGGCGACGCGCCGGTCAAAAGCAGCCTGATCCGCGCCGAAAACCAGCCCAGTCATCATGGAACGTTTGACCGCATTCGGTTTTCGATCCTCAGTGAGGATGAATTCGTCCAGGCGACGGTTTAAGGCTCGGTATTCCTCGGGTTTCAGGTATATTGCATTCCATTCGTCCGCGTATCTGGCAGCCAGTCTCAATGTGCGACCTTTGCCATTACCCCCAATCAAGATCGGCGACCCGCCCGGGCGCTGCGGTCGGGGTAATAGGGCGGCTTTTTGCAGTTCGAAATATTTTCCGGCAAAGCTAACCGGCTCACTTTGTTGCAACAACTGCCGGATAATTTGCACCCCCTCTTCGAAGCGATCGAAGCGTTCTGCAGGCGGCAACAGGTCAAATCCGTATAGTTGATGCTCGCGTTCCTGCCAACCCGCCCCAAGACCAAGCGTCAGGCGTCCTCCCGACAGGTCGTCGACCGCGGTTGCCATGCGCGCGGTCAGTGCTGGATGTCTGAAGGAAACCGGCGTCACCAACGGGCCAAACCGGATGCGCTGGGTGTTGCCTGCCAGCCAGGTGAGCGAGGTCCACAGCTCTAATGAATCCAGGTCGGGTGGCCGGCTATTGGTGAAATGATCCGAACGAAAAATCCCGTAAAAACCCAGTTCCTCGACCAGCTTAACCAACCGCTGCCAGCGCGGCCAGTTCAATCCATTTTGGCCTTCGACCATGATGGCAAGATCGACCATTGTTTCCTCCAATTTTCAAAAACCAACCGGAATTTCATTCCCGGAAAATCTATTGTAACCATATTCGCCCTGAACATTGTGCAGCTTCCATATTTTTCACTTGGTTCTTCCTCGTTTGGCGCGGTGGTATTCGGTATGGCGCAAACCACCCCGGTTTGGATTGCGGCCAGTTTCATCGGCGTCCTTTTTGCGCCGGTTGTCAATGGCTCCAACCAGGCTATCTGGCAATCCAAAGTCCCACCAGACTTGCGAGGCCGGGTGTTCGCCATTCGCCGGTTAATCGCCTGGTTTGTTCTCCCGCTTTCCACCGCCATTACCGGCCCTCTGGCAATTCAGGTATTCTAACCTGCCATGCAGCCGGGGGGTGCGCTCATTTCCATTTTCAGCGGGCTGGTTGGCACCGGACCGGGTGCCGGGATGGGTTTGATGTTAGTTTTGGCAGGCGCAATAGCTGCTTTAATCGCCGTCCTGCTTACACTGTGCCGACCCTGCGTGAAGTTGAAAGCCGTATCCCCGATCACGATGAACTGCAGGCCGAACCGGTGAGCGGTTAAACGACATTCAACAGATCAGAGAGCGTTTCCAGGATAAATTCTGGCCTGAAGCTCGAGCCCACAATTTGCTCCCGTCGCGTGACGCCGGTAAGCACCAATGCAGTATGCATGCCGGCCTCTACCCCCATGCGGATGTCCGTCTCGATGCGGTCGCCAACCATCATGCAGCGCTCCGGCGGTAATCCAAGGGTCTCGCCGGCGTGTTTCAAGATCAAACCGGAGGGCTTGCCGGCAATCAATTCTACCTTGCGTCCGGTGATCGTTTCCAGCGCCTGAATGGTCGCCCCGGCGTCCGGTATAGCCCCGCCGGGCATCGGGCAGGTCTTATCCGCATTGGTGGCGTAAAAATGCGCGCCCTGCATCAATGCCTGATAGGCAGTGTTCAGCTTGCGGTAGTCCAGCGTGCGGTCAAAAGCGACCACCACGGCGTCGATACCCTGCGGGTCGATCACCTCACGTGGATCCTGGTCTAACCGCTCATCCAGCACGATTAAGCCATGGCTGCTCAGTTCAGCCCGCGTGTTTTCCTCACCAATCACGTACAGGCGCAGCGCGGGAGCGGTCTGTTTCAAGTACAGGCTGAGTACGTGGGCCGATGTGATCACTTCGTCCGGCGTCGCCGGGATGCCCAGCCGGGTCAACTTGGCTGCGTACGCCTCACGCCCTGCCAGAGGTTTGTTGCTGACAAAAATAAGCCTCTTCCCTTGCCGGCGCAGTTCGCTGCACACCTGGGGCGCCTCCGGCAGCGCCGCGTTCCCCAGGTAAAGCGTTCCGTCCAGGTCGAAAATAACCCCGCCTAAGTCATTTATCTTCATAGAATGCTTTCTATCCCTTTCGCTTGATTTTTCACTGCCAGCCGCACCAGAGCCAATCCGTGCACAGCGCCAACGATCGCTCCCACGACCAACAGCGTAACAGCCATGAATGGTACAACCTGGTAGGTCGAATTCAGTTTTTGAGCCTTATCGATAGCCCAGAAGATCAACGGCATTCCAAGCATCCAGGCCAACATGTTGGCCGGGAGCCAAATCCACGCCCCGTGGATATGCTTGCGTAAGACCCGCCATTGCGCAAACGAAAGGACCGCCCCGCCAACCAGCCCCATCCCGGCTGCCAGTAATAGTACAACACCCTGGGATAGCTCCGCGGCGGCTGCGGATTGGGTTGTCTCGGCCTGCAAACTCATGATGGTTGACGGCAGATACCCGAGGATATAGGCGAGCAAAGCACCGATGACAGTCGCGCGCCACCATGCCCCCCGTCGGATTCCAGGGAACCAGGGCCGTATAGCCCACCACTGCGCCCAACTCACCAGGGTAGCCTCGAAGATGCCGCTGGCGACCGCAAAGGCAAACGCGAGCAGGATCCCCGCCAACCCAGCCAAACTTTCCAACTTTGTGAATCCGAGAGCCGCGACTAAAAATGTAAGACCCAGCCCGATCATTTCTCCCAGGGCATTAGCCCACACCCAGCGCAGCCAGAGTGTGATGGGCATGTTTGGTTTCATGGAATACTCTCCTGTGGGAAAACTCAGCCAGATTATTATAGGATAATGACGTGATATATACGGAATCCGCCAATACCAGTTGCTGGCGGTTCTATCACGCTACCCACAGGATACATTGCGAATGAGAGTGACGTTGTCACCATGAGCGCAGCGAAGGGTCTCCCGGTTGACACCAGGATGCTTCATTCAGTTCTCTCGCGTGTGCCCCACCCGAAGGGTGCTCTGCGAATGTAGCCAGCAGAACAGAAGACATTGTCCTGTTAACCCGCAAGGCCCAGCATCAGTCTGGGCCTTGTTTAATGATTCAATTTAGTAAATTAGCTTACCGGCTCGGCAATCATATTTTCCAGGAGAATTTCTAGTGCCATGGTATGACTACAAACGCCGCGCGTCGAGAAAAACGAACAATCACAGGACCACTTGCCATGGTCGTAACTGACATTATGCGGATTGTTCTCCCCATCCATAGTGACTGTGAAACTTGTAAAGTGCATTCGTTCGCGTTCTTGAGCATACCGTCTGGCTTTTTCCCGTTTGCCGATCATTCCGTAATCCATGACACAGTCTCCTTTCAAGAAATAGGTAGAAAAAAAGGCACGCGTGTAGTTATGCGTGCCCCCGGTCAGAGCTTTGCTCCTGGATATGTCTTTAACTCTCGCATAATGGATCTGCCTCTAATTCCCTTATGAATATGATAGCCCGACTCACGGGGAATGTCAACTTACTCTCAGCCAATGTTAACTTTTTTTTCCAGAATGAGTGCATCCTCACCGTCGGCGTAATAATTCCCCCAGACATCCACCTGGGTGTAACCTTCAGTCTGGTAAAGCTCGATGGCTGGCAGATTGTTACGCCGCACACTCAAGCGGATCCGTTTGGCAGTCAGCCGGGCCTCGCAGGCGTACATGAGTTCGCGCGCGATTCCCCGGCGGCGGAAGATGGGTAAAACGCCAATGGTCACGATCCAGGCGAGATCTTCCCCTCGCCTCAAATCGCTGGCAACGAACCCAGCCATTTTTCCATCGACCACAGCCTTCATTCGAATGATGCCCGGAAACGTTAGCACAGCGACCAGATCAATTAACGGCCAGGCATCCAGCTCAAAGCATTTTCGCTCAAGCCTGCGCAGTTCCCCCAGGTCGCGCAAATTGGCTTCTACGATGTCAAATTCACTCGTCAATGCATACCCCCGGCCGGGTTTCGATGGATCTCGCCGCCAGAAGATCAACCCGGCGGCGAGATTTTCTTATGAAATTACTGGCTACTTTTCGCGTGATTTGACGAAGTCACTCAGCATACTGGTGAACTCCATCGGGAAGATGTACTTGGTGGATGCACCCTGCGCCATGTTCTTGAGGGTTTCAAAGTATTGCAGGGTAATGGTTTTGGAATCGACAGTTTGGGCGACGCCAAAGATCTTCTCCAGCGCCAATGCGTAACCTTCAGCGCGCAGCAGTTGGGCTTCGCGTTCGCCTTGCGCTGCCAGAATGGCCGCTTGCTTCATACCTTCAGCTTTCAGGATGGCTGCCTGCCGGTCGCCTTCGGCCACATTGATCGCTGCTTCACGGGTACCCGTGGATTCAGTCACCACAGCGCGGCGCGTGCGTTCAGCCGTCAGCTGGCGATTCATCGATTCCTGTACCTCGCGCGGCGGTATGATCTCGCGGATTTCAACGTTGGTTACCTTGACACCCCAGCGTTCGGTTACCTCGTCCAGCCTGGCCCGTAGCGCCTGGTTGATTTTCTCGCGTTCCGAAAGGACACCATCCAGCATGATTCCGCCGATCACCGAGCGCAGGGTGGTGGTTGCAATACCCTGAGCCGCCAGTTCAAAGCTGCCAACTGCCAGGACGCTTTGTACCGGATCGAAAACCTTGTAGTACCACAGGAAATCGATGGAGATCGGGGCGTTATCGGCTGTGATGGACGTCTGCACAGGAATCTCGCGTACCTGTTCGCGCAAATCCACCCGAACTGCCCGGTCAATGAACGGGATGAGGATGACCAACCCGGGACCTTTCTCGCCGATACAGCGCCCCAGGCGGAAGACCACCAAACGTTGGTATTCTGCTACAATTTTGAGCGCCGAGGCCAGAAAGACCAGGACGATCAAAACGATTACACCAATCAAACAATATACAATTTGAAAATCCATTGCCAGACCTCCTGTAGTTTACTTTTTATCCGGCGTCAACGAGCCGGTTATTACTTTTCTTCTTCGATCCCTTCGACTTCAAGGACCAATCCCTGACGTCTTACAACCCGCACCTTACTGCCGGCTGGGATCAGTTCATGACTCCAGGCAGACCAGTCTTCGCCGCTAATATGCACGCTTCCTTCACGGAAAATATTGGTCTGCGCCTCTCCAATGGTCCCTTTCAACTGTTCGAGGTCAAAATCGGGGCGACGGGCGATAGCCTCCAGCCCCTTGCGACCAATGATCCATAGTGTGCCAGCCGCCAGCAGCGAGACGAAAATGGCCAGCCAGATATTCACAGCCGGCCCACCTGCTGCATTGCGGAACAGAAAGACCGAGCCAACCACAAACGCAACGATGGCGATTCCCAGGAAGACCCAACTGCGCCATTTTCGCAGCGCCAAGACTAAGGGGACAAGCCCCAGGACGAGGACGATCAGCGCCCAGGGGTTAATTTCCATATTAATCGCGCTGATCCCGGCTAATACCAGGGCAAAAAGCGCCCCGATTTCCAGGAATCCGGTTCCTGGGGCGAACAACGCCAGGACGCCCAAAACTATACCCAGGACGAGCAGGACATAGGCCACATTGGGGTCCATGAGTAGGTTCATTGTCAATGCCTCCCTTTTTGGTTTGGCTATTAAAAAGATTATACAGCACAAGCCGGTATATTAAACCTGTCAAACCATGCGAGTTAGTCCGTAGGTTGGGTCGAGCGATTTTATAAGACTTAACCATTCCCTATTCTTGTGAGCGAAACCCAACATCGACTAATCGCACATTATGTTGGGTTGCAGGGCTGCAACATCCGTTCGTAGAAAGTGATACAGGATGTCCCGCAACCCAACCACGAAGGGTGAACTTCACTTCGTTCACGCGCAGCGTGCCCTGTGGGCGGGGCACGATAAATTATGTCACCTTGAGCGTAAGCGAAAGGTCTCGGAACTGGCCGCGAGATGCTTCACTTCGGGCAGCATGACAGAGGAGATGTCACCCTGAGCGTAAGCGAAGGGTCGCCCGGCCTGCTGCGAGATGCTTCACTTCGTTCACGCGCAGCGTGCCCCACCCAAAAGGTGCTCTGTAAGTGCGGGCGCCATGACGGGGGGCTGTCGGGATGACAATCTTTATTGCCTACACCACCCCAATTTAATTATTCGCGCCAACCCCGTAATATTTACGAAACACTTCATCCAGGCTTGGCTGCTGGCTGATCACGTCTAACAGCCGGAACTGGCTGGCAATCTTGAAAAGCGCATCCGGCTCACCCTGCAGCGTGCAGCGGAGTTTATTGTCCTCCAGCACCAGGTCATTGACATTCGATAAACCGGCAAATGCGTCAGAATGAATGGATTCAGCGAACCGCATTTCGATTTTACGCAAAGCGCGGGCGCGCAATGTGACGCCGCGCTCAACCGCAACCAGGCTGCCTTGATAGAGCACAGCCACCCGGTCGCTGATTCTTTCCATCTCCGTTAAGCTTTGCGATCCGATTAAAACGGTTGCACCGGCTGCGCGGGTCTCGGCAATCAGCCGGTACAGTTGGGTTTGCCGTTCGAGATCCAATCCAACCGCCGGCGCATCCAGCAGGACCAGCTCCGGGTGCTGCATAAATGCCTGGATAACACCCAGGGCGCGTTTTTCAACAGCGGTAAAATCCATCGCGCGCCGGGTGAGATCTACGCGGAAGCGTTCGGCCAGACCAGCCACAAAGTCCTCATCGATCAACCCGGTCAGGCTGGCAAAACGATCCAATATCTGCTCGCCCGTCAAAGAAACTGGCAGGTTCATAATTTCTGGTAAATAGCCGACCTGTCGCCTGATTTGCAGGCTTTGCTTCTGGCAATCCAAGCCCATAACAAGGGCATTTCCGCTCGTGGGGCGGATGAAATTCATCAAAATATTGATCAGCGTCGACTTGCCTGCGCCTTTAGGACCCAGGAGGCCAAAGACTTCCCCTGGTTCAACTTCCAGCGTAAGGGCTTGCAGGGCAGGCTTACGCCCAAAATTCTTGGTCAGTTTTTCGGTGCGAATTACCATGTAGCGCATCGCCGCCTCCTCTCTCTTTCTGGCAAGTTAAAAAAAGCTGGCTGGATTCTGCGAAGACCAGCCAGCGTTAACCCACCGAGAGGATCGGTATGCGGCGCTACATCGCCGCGGTTAGGCCAGGGTCTCCCTCTGGGCTTGCCACTCTGTGATCAGCTGCTCATAACTGGTTCTGACCATGTCACTCCAGGCCAAAATCTCCAGCATGCGCTTCCGCGCCGGGTGGTCGTCTTCCATGCCCTGCAAGCCGTCCTCCGCCATTTCCTGTAGCGAAAGGATGCCTTCCAGGCGCATCTCAAGCGACTTTTCCCAGGCGTCATCCGAGAAAACGTAGTGATCGCTGCGTTCACCGGGGAGCGATACGCGGTCCGCCAGGCCGGTCATGAGCAGCGTGCGTAAATTGGTCGAAACGCTGCTGCGACTGACTTGCAGGACCTCGGACATCTCCTCGGGTGTGACCGGGCGTGAAGAAACCAGCATCAGGCCGAGAATCCGGCCCCCGATCCGCGGCACTCCGTATTCCTCGAAGTGCAAACCCATATTTTCAATGAACTGGGATAATGAGGCTGTGTCACCCTCTATGGGAGGGTTGTTATCAGCTCCGCTATCCGCTTCGTCAGAATCCATTCGAAACTGTACTCCTGAAAAGATCGAATACGCTGGCCACTTATGACCAATTTTAGTTTACCCATGTTACTCATTTCTGTCAAGACTGAAATTGTCGCAAATGGTTAATATAAACGCATATCGTTACCCATTTCCCAAATGCGTATCCATCCTACAAACCGCTAGAATTGTATATACAATCCAGACAGGCGTAATCAGCGCAATAATCCGTATAAATCATGATAAAATCCAACCATATTTTTTACCTAACTGAGGTGCCGCATGACCGAACCCATTCTGGTAGCTATCGCCTGGCCTTACGCCAATTCCGAAATCCACGTCGGCAACGTGACCGGCTCGCACTTGCCTGGCGACATTTTCGCCCGTTACCAACGACTGCGCGGGCGCGACGTGGTCATGGTTTCCGGTTCCGATTCGCATGGCACCCCCATCACCATTAGCGCAGATGCCTCCAACTCGACCCCGATGGAAGTTTACCAGCGCTTTCACCAGACTTTCCTGGACCTGTTCATGTCGCTTGGCATCTCCTACGACCTGTTCACCAGCACCCATACCGCCAATCACTTCAACGTGTCGCAGAAAATCTTTCTGGCGCTGCTGGATAACGGCTATCTTTTCAAGGAAAGCCAGTTGCAGTGGTATTCCACCGCGCAAAGTCGCTTTTTGCCAGACCGTTATGTGGAAGGAACGTGCTATATCTGCGGTTTCACCAATGCGCGCAGCGACCAGTGTGACAACTGCGGAAACCTGCTCGAACCGGCCAAATTGATCGAGCCGCGCTCGCGCATCGACGGTTCCACCCCGGAACTGCGGGAAACCGAACATTACTACCTGGACCTCGGCAAGCTGCAACCGGAGATTACCGCTTTTCTGAAAGGCAAAACCGATTACTGGCGGCAGAACGTGCTGCGCCAGTCTCTCGGCCAAATCGAAACCGAAGGTCTGCGCGGCCGCCCCATCACCCGCGACCTCGATTGGGGCATCCCGGTGCCACTTGAGACGGAAAAGGGCAAATGCCTGTATGTCTGGTTCGAAGCGGTAATTGGCTACCTTTCGGCTACCATCGAATGGGCCAGCATCACCGACCAACCGGAAGCCTGGCATAAATGGTGGCATGACCCGTCGTCCAAAGTCACCTATTTCATCGGCAAAGACAACATCCCCTTCCACGCCATCATCTGGCCTGGTCAGTTGATTGGCATGGGTTCCCGCTTCGACGAATTGATGAACAGTTCTGTCAAAGCCCCACTGGTGCTGCCCTACGATGTACCCGCCAATGAATTTATGAACCTGGAAAGCAAAAAAATTTCCGGCAGCCGTAACTGGGCTGTCTGGGCGCGCGACTTCCTCTCCCGCTATGATCCTGACCCGCTGCGTTACTACCTCACGGTAAACATGCCCGAGACGCGCGATACGGATTGGGACTGGGAGGATTTTTACAAGCGCAACAACGACGAACTGGTCGCCACCTGGGGTAATCTGGCAAACCGCGTGCTATCCTTTACCGCCAGGCACTGGGATGGGGTGGTGCCTGACCCGGGTGAGTTGACAGCTCTGGACAAAGATCTGATTGCTTCTGTTGAGCAAGGATTCGAAACCGTTGCGAAAGAGATGGAAGCGGTTCACTTGCGGGCGGCGCTGGCCGAAGGGATGCGCCTGGCCGGAGAAGTCAACAAATATCTGGATACAACTGCTCCCTGGACTGCCATCAAAACCGACCGGGTAGCAGCGGCTCGTTCGATTTATACCGCGTTGCGCGCCATCGACTCCATCAAAGTGTTGCTGTCGCCTTTCCTGCCGTTCACTTCGCAGCGCCTGCACACTTTTATGGGCTACACTACCAGCCTGTTCGGCAATCAGTTCGTCAGCCAGGAGCAGGATGAACTCGGAACGCACTTTGTGCTGCGTTATAATCCGGATAAAGCCGCCGGGCGTTGGGAGCCAAGCCAGCTCAAACCCGGGACACGGCTCGAAAAACCAGAACCCCTATTCCGCAAGCTCGACCCGGTCATTATTGAAGAAGAACGGGCGCGGCTGGGAAAACCAAAACAATAGATTGTCAAAAGGCGGGCGTAAAATGCCCGCCTTTTGCTGCCGAGGTGGTCAGCTTTCCGCCCGCCGCTCCTGAGGATTGTGTGAATGAAAAATAAATTCGGATTTACTATCGCAGTAATCGTCATTGCCGCCGTAATCATAAGCTGCAATCTGCCGATCAGCGCCGCTACATCCAAACCGGCAGCGGCAGAAACAGTCGCTCCCGCAGCCGAAATCCAGGCCGAGCCAGCCGCAACCGCCGCTCCGGTTTATGCCGCCGCCAGACTGACCACGGCGGATTTACCTGAGGGCTTTCGCGAGCTGACTGCTGAAGAACTCGAGGCGTTGGGTTTTTCCAGCGACCAGTTCACCAATGCATTTGCCGGCATGTTGTCTGAAGCGCAGCCTGAAAACTTTGCTGCCTTCACCAACACCAACGGCAGCTTTGAGGTCATCATATCGGTGCTGATGGCCCCGTTGAGCGCATTAGAGCGCCCGGTGGTCGATCTGTACTTGCGCGACCCGCAGCGGTTAGCCAATGATTTTTCTGCGGCCGGGGGGATCACCGGCCTGGTTCATGATGAGCGTTCACAACTGGTGGGCGAGGCCTCCAACAGTGTCGTATTCAGCGTCCCGGATGCGCCCTTGAAGATGACCGGCGGCTTGACCGTCGCCCGGCGTGGTGAGGTGCTGCAAATTGCCCTGCTTTTTTATCCGAATGGCGCCCAACCCGCGTTGGCGTCTTACGCCATTGCAGAAATCGTGGACGGAAAGTTAGCCAATTTGGAATAAGGCATTCGACCTGCAACTTTACCCGTTCAAAATTTACCAGCAAGGTTTGGGGAGGATGAGCAGCGATTGGAGGGTATAATTTCACCAACCTCCCATGCTTGACTCCTTCTCCCCGCGCGAAAAAGTTTTGTCCATACTGGCCTACTGGTCGGTCGTCGCTGCCGCTGCCATCCTCGGCGGTCTGGCCGGATTGGCTATCTATGCGTTGAAAGCCCCTGTGTACGAAGCCCAGGCGCACATCGCCATCGGGATTGATTTCACGCGTACGGGGTACATGGAGCAATACGATAAAGACCTGGCACTGGGTTCCGCTGCGGGCGTCATTTTCTCAACGGAGGTGATGCAGCAGGTGGTGGATGCTGCCGGTGCAGAAAATATCCCGGTCGATTTTGATTCGCTCTTTAAAGCCGCCACAATCGAACGCCGCACCTATGAATGGATTTTACGCGTCCGCTTCAACGACCCGGATCAGGCTGCATTTATCGCCAATCGTTGGATGGAACTGGGGGTAATTGCCCTGGATAGCGCTTACCAGCACGCCCTGGCCGCCGACGCCATTGCGACCTACCTGGACTCGCTTGAGTCTTGTCTGGAACAAGTAGCGGTCAACGCCATCGTTCCGGTCTGCCCATACAATTCGGTCGGCGAGCTGCAAGCTGATCTTTCGACCACGGAAGAACAGTTCTTTCTGGAAAAACAAGCCGCGCGCGGTCTCTTTCCAGGCGTGACCTACCAGGTCAACCAGCGTGCTACCCCGCCGCTGGAACCGGTGCTCTACGGACGCAACAATCTGGCGCTGGCCGGGCTGCTAATCGGGCTAATCGTCGGCAGCGTCATGGTCAGCTCCGGCCTTCCCGCGCGGTGGTCCAAGAGGATTTAAGCAGCATGCAACGCCTGGTTCGTTGGACGTGGGCTGCTCTGATGCTGCTTCTGCCAATCAGCAGCTTTCCGCTGATCTCGCGAGGCTTGGGCGTTCAATCCGTCGCCGCACTTTCCATCGTTTTCCTGTTCATTCTGCTGGTTATCTGGTTTATCCCCTATCTAATCCAAGGCGGACGCTTGCCGCTGGCAACCGTTCCTATTTTGGTCTTCGCCGCCGCAGCGTTGATCGCAACCCTGGCATCTTTTTTTATCGAAATCCCAGCCTTCCGCGAATTTTCGCGCTGGGGAACAGCCGTTGAAAACCTGGTCACGCTGGGCATTGGGCTGAGCGCCTATTTGATTGCCAGTTCTTGGCCAGCCAACAAAGCAGATTTCAATCACCTGCTGCGCTGGTTGAACTACGGCGGATTGGTGATCATCCTGTGGTCCGCGGTACAGGCATACTTCACCTTCATCGCCGGGGGATACCCTGGCTGGATGGAGAAAGTTCAAAGCCTGCTCTCAGCCAGCGGGCTGTTATATTTTCGGCGGGTGACCGGGCTGGCCTTCGAGCCTTCCTGGCTGGCGCACATGTTGAATATGATTTATCTGCCGTGGTGGCTGGCAGCTACGCTACGCAAAACCTCCGCACATCCCTTCCGCATCCTGCATGTGAGCTTCGAAAACCTGCTGCTGATCGGCGGTGCAGCCACATTGTTTGCCTCCTACTCCAGGGTCGGCTGGTTGGCGTTCTTGCTGGTCATAGCCTACATCATCCTGGATCTAAACCTGCGCCTGGTCGGCTGGCTGCGCGGAGCCATTACCCGTCGCTGGTCGCGTCCCTTCTGGCAGATTGCCGGAAAAACTGTTTTGCCCATCCTCTTATTTATTGGGCTAATTGGCGTTTACCTGGGGATGTTCCTTAGCGCTGGTTACGGGCTCTCCAAGCTAGACCCGCGCATGGCGCAGTTGTTCGACGTCAAGACCTTGAAAGAAGAAGGCGTGATGATGTTCGCCAACCGGCTGGTCTTCGCCGAAAGACTGGTCTTCTGGCAAACCGGATACGAAATTTTCAATGATCACCCGGCCTTGGGAGTCGGCATCGGCAATGCAGGCTACTTTTTCCCTGAGAAGATGGGCGCCTTTGGCTACGCCTTGACCGAGGTCAGCCAGTTGTTATATGAAAGTCCGGGCTTGCCTAACACCAAAGCGCTCTGGACGCGCCTGGCTGCGGAAACCGGGCTGGTGGGACTGGCCATTTTCCTCACCTGGCTAATCGTGTTATGGAGCTGCGCCCGCGGTCTCGGCACCTCCCCTGATCGCCTGCACCGCGCCATGGGTTCCTTTGGCCAATTTGTACTGGTGGCCTTACTGATCGAAGGCTTCAGTGTGGATACCTTTGCCTTGCCCTATTTCTGGCTGGCGCTAGGCATCATGACCGCCGCATTTCAGCATTGGGCTGTCAACGGCAGCACTTCAACCCCCGCAGCGTAAACGAACCGCCTTTGTTGGTTTATTCAAACCCTGGTAAACGGATTGCCGCGGGTGCGAATTTCTTGCACCAATCCCCAGGCGATAACCAGCACACTTAATGCGGCAATCGCTCCCACCATCGGCCAAAATCCCATCAGAATACCGAAGCCGAAGGTGCGGCGCAGATACCAGTTGGTGAAAAAGGTCAGAAAAATTCCCATTACGATGTACCAGCGTCCCAGCCAGGCATCGCGTAACTCTCGCGCGGTAGTCCAGGCCCATGCTGCTATCAGCGCTAACCAGGGGATAAAAAGCGTACGGTAACGCGGGTTATCCCACAAATCACCGCCCGCCCGCAGCGATGAGACCAGCGTCCAGGCAACCACGGCGGCAAAGCTGCAAAACAGCAGTCGGCGCAGCGTGCCGCGGGGAATCTTCGCCAATGCAAATGGGGTGTACAGCAGCAGCGGGATGATCAAATACCAGCCAACAGACCGGAAACTGGTCAACACCGACCAGACTGGCAGTGCCGGGTCGATGATCGCAGCCGGCAGTACCGGTTGAGCCAGCCCGTAAACGACAATAAAGGGAGTATGCAAAGCTTCGGGCAACTGGTCGAACAGCGCCTGAATCCAGCCGGAGTTTCTCAGCGTATCGCCGATATCATAGGCAGCAGAGGACCGCAGCCAGCGCGAGGTGAAGGTAAACCCTGCGATCATTAATAACCCCAGGAAAGCCCACCCCATCAAGCGCCGCCGGCGATCTGTCAGATCCGCGGAATAATCGATCCACCACCAGATCGCCAGCACAGCGCCAACTCCCAGCGCAACCGGCCATGAGAATGCTGTCAGCAGCGCCACAATTACGGCCAGCCAGATCGCCGCTTTCCAGCGCAGTTCACGCCAGCGATTGGCAAAATAGAAACCCACGGCGGCCAGACCGATCAAAATAGGGTCGCGCATCTGAGCCGCGCCAAGCAGAATGCTTTCCGGGTAGAACGCATATATCCAGGCCGAAAGGGTGGCGGTTTTAACGCCAAACCGCTCCACCACTGCTTTGTAGATGAAGATAACGCCGATTGCTGAGACAAATCCGGTCAGCAAAAGGATCAACCATGGCCGGTGCAGATCCGGAGAGAAAATGCGGTAGAGCCAGGCGCTGGTGACCAACATGCCGCCGTACTGGTCCGAGAAAAATTGGTCGTCGAATGCCGTGGACAACGGCGCGCCTGATTGCGCCAACTGCCAGGCCTGGGTATCCCGTTGGAATGCGTCAAGAAAGATATAGCCCGCATTTTGCGGCTCCTTGTCGTATCCGATGACCGGCAGCAGTAGTCCGAGCGCTACACCCAACGCCAGCCGCACCAGGAATGCGGTCAGCGCCATCCAGCCTAATTTCGGGTCGGCGTCTAGTGACCGCCAGATCAACCAGCCCGCAAGCAAGACCAGCGCCGCCAGAGCGCCGTAAGCTGTCACGCTGGCGCCGCTTATTCCACCCGGCTCGAGCGCCGCCATCCCCAGACCAAGCAGTGCTCCTGCGCCGAGCAAAAATAGGGTAGATCTGGCTGTCTTCGTTAATCCGCTCATCCCTGACCTCGCATCATACCAGGTTCGCTAATGTAGCTTCGGCGCGTGACTTCCACGAATACCCCTGTGCATCTATTTTAGCTTGCATGCCAATCGCTTGCCTGCGGGCAGGGTCAGCCAATAAGGCTTGTAATCCCGTTTTCCAGCTGTCCAGTTCGTCAGCAACGCAAAAGGCCGCGTTGGTCTCATTGAGCACTTCGCGCAGCACCGGCAAATCGCTGCTCAAAATCGCTCGCCCGGCTGCCATATATTCGAACATTTTCATCGGCGAGCAGATGTCGGCGGTGTTCCCACCGCTGCTGCCGGCGATCATGCGCCCGTAAGGCATCAGCAAAATATCGCCGGCTGCCTGGTAGAGCGCCAGCTGCTGATTTTCCACGAAACCAGTAAAGGTGAGGTTGGTTAATTCAGCCAATGCAGCCTGTTTGCGGCAATTCTCCACCGATTGCGGGTTGCCCCCCACCAGCAGAAAATGGACCTGCGGAAAAGCCTGCGCCAGCCCGAGCAATAACTCAACACCGCGCCCGGCATACAGGTGACCGGTATATACGGCTGTCAACTGTTCCGGCGGCAGCCCGATCATTGCCCGGGCAGAGGGTGCATCCGGCAGATTATCATAGCGCTCCAAATCCACCCCATCCGGGGCAATAACCACATTCTCCGGCGGGATGGGCAGGTCAAACTCTTCCTTCAATACGCGTACCAGCGCCCGAGTGATGACTGCCAGGCGTTTCCGTCCGCGCATTTTGACCGTGCGCTGCAACAGCCACGGACCTAATTTCCCCGTTGGGCGGTCATGCACTTCCAACACGACGGGCAGGCCGCGTACTTGCCCGTAAACAGCAGCCTGCGGCATCCAGGTATAAATCAGATTCGCCTGCCAGCCTGCAGCCCGGTTGATGCCCGACAGCGCCAGGTCATAGCGTTTCAATTTTGGCTGGAGGGGCAGCCAGGAAATTTCAAAGGGCGTCACAACCCCGTAATGCCCGGATAACTGCTCCCACGGCGTCGCGGTTTGACCGGGCACCCATAATTTGACGGCGTGTCCAAGCTGCACCAGCGCCTGGCAAACTTTCATCACCTGGATGCTGTTGGCGGTGCTGGACGGTATGCGCGAGGGAGCAATGACACCAATTTTCATGCAGCCGCCTGAATTTCGACTGGTAGGCTCTCGACCTTTTTCAGGCCGCGTAAGCCTTCGATAGTAATCGCCCCAATCGAAAGGATGAAGTACACACTCAGCAGCGTGGCCTCCATCATCATGCCGTATTTTGGAACAAGGAGGAACATTAAAATAATTTTAATCAATCCTGCAATGGATGCAGCTGCCAGTGGAAAACGGGGACGGCCAAAGGCCAGCAGCAGCGACCGGTTCCAAAACAGCACATTGGCAAAGCTAAAGCCGATCAGCAAGACCCAGATGACCGGCAAAGACGGGAGGTATTCGCCGCCTTTAAAGATGCCAAGCAGCCATCGGCCCACCAACAAGAGCCCGACGGCCGCTGTGCCCGTCCATGCCAGGGCAATCATGCTGGTCCGTTTGAGCAAGCTCCGCAGTTGACCCCAGGCGCGCCGGGCGACCGCGCGAGTCATTTCCGGGAAAGTGGTTTGGATGAACGGATTGATCGGCATCAAGATGACGTTCATAATAGCCAGGGCAAATTTGTAATACCCTGCGGCTTCGCTAGTCAGGAAATAGCCGACCCACAACACTTCGCTGTCACGAATGAGCATATTGACCGTTTGACTCAGGTTGGTGCTGACAGCAAAAGTCGCCATGCTGCGCCATTGCAACGCTCCCCGAATGGGCGCTTTCGCCCAGCCTTCGCCCAACAAACTGCGCGAATGGTACAGGGCAGCGGTCAGCATGCCCAGGCCGAAGAGACTCTTACCCGCCAGGTAGGCCATCATCACGTCGAATACACCGCCCTTGAAAATGAAGGCTGCGCCAATCCATACCACAGTGACGATGTTTTGCAGCAGCGTCAGCAGCGCCTGCGTGCGGTAGTGGCTGCCAAGCTGCAGCACGGCCTGCGACGTCTCGGTTGCCAGGTTAGCCAGCAGCGCCAGACCAAAAATACCGATCCAAGGAATGGTGGAGGGATCTTTAATAATCACAGTAGCGCCCCAGCGTGCGAGCAGCAGCAGGATGCCGTAGGCAATAAAAGAGGTGATGGCCTCGGCGATTCCAGCCACTTTGATGACCGCGGCCGCTTTTGTTTTTTCTCCGTCTGCCAGGAAATGACCACCGTATCTGACAACCAGCTCATTCATGCGGAAAGACAGCAGCCGGTTGACATTGGAGGCAAACGCAATGATCATGCCCAGCGCGCCATAACTCCTGGCGCCAAGCAAGGCAGCCGCCATCAATCCCTGCAGGAAGGTCAACCCCATGCTGACCGTATTGCTGGAGAAGAGGTAACTGGTATTGCGAACAACGCTGCGCAGCAGCAGGTCCTCGCGCCAGAAAGCCGTCAGCCGCTGAAAAAAGGTCATTCGGTCAGCACCTGGCTGGCCCACGTCCGCTCTGTTAGGTACCAGTTCACCAGGTTCCGAACACCTTCCTTTAGCCCGACTTGAGGTTCCCAGCCAAGCAGCCTGCGGGCTTTGCTCACGTCGGCCAGATTATTCATGATGTCCGCCCGGTGGAAAGGACCGTGAACAATCTCGGCGTGGTTTCCCAGAATTTCCTCGACCATTGCAATCAGGTCGTTCATTGAAATCGATTCGTGCCCGCCCAGGTTGATGATTTCATAGCCCAGCGGTTGCAAACCCAGGATCGTCCCGCGGGCAATGTCATCCACGTAAGTAAAACCGCGCGACTGGCTACCGTCGCCGTTAAGTCTGATCGGCCGCCCTTCTGCGATCCATTGCACGAAGCGGAACAAAGCTAAATCGGGGCGCCCGGCCGGGCCGTACACCGTGAAATAACGGAAAATGGTCACGTCCAACCCGTAGAGGTGGTGATAAACGTAGCTCATCGCCTCGGCGGCTTTTTTGGAGGCGGCATACTGTTGCAGCGGGTGGCTGGAATCGGCTTCTTCGGGGGTTGGCAATGGTGGTTCTGCCCCATAAATGGACGAGGTGGATGCCAGCACGAACTTGGGGATATCAAATTGGCGGGCGAACTCCAGTAAATTCAAGCTGCCCACCAGATTGGTATCCACCACCCCCCAGGGATTCTCCGTGCTGGCGCGCACACCGGCCCGTGCTGCCAGGTGGATGATCGCGTCGATGGTACCCTGCTCTGTACCCATTTTTTCCAGCAGCGACCGGTCACAAATATCACCCTGGTAGAAGGTAAAGCCGGGTTTTTGTTTCAAGCGTACCAACCTGTAATCCTTCAAGCGCACGTCATAGGCGTCATTGAGGTTGTCAACGCCCACTACAGCGTGGCCGTCCGCTGTCAGGAACTCAGTCACCCGCGCGCCAATAAAGCCCGCTGCACCTGTCACCAGGTAGCGCAAACTCATTAAAGCCTCACAACCTTGTCAGAAATCCGGCCAGCCTCACCCATGGCGTTGCGGGTGTCAACCACCAGCTTTGCCGCGGACAAAATCGCCGGGTAGTCATACTTTTTGTGGTTGGTAATGATCACCACGCAATCAGCCGCGCTCACTGCGGCCATCACGTCCGGCACGGAGACCATGTCCAGTTCGTCATAATGAATTTCAGGGATGTAAGGATCGTTGTACTCCACTTGCGCGCCCTTATCCAGCAGCAAGTGAATAACATCCAGCGCCGGCGACTCGCGCAGGTCATCGATGTCCGGTTTGTACGCCGCGCCAAGCACCAACACTCGGCTGCCGCGCAGTGCTTTGTGATGGTCATTGAGCGCGTCCTGCACCTTGCCAAGGACAAACCGCGGCATATTCGTGTTGATTTCCGAAGCCAACTCAATGAACCGGGCGGTGTAATTGAGCGATTTCATTTTCCAGGAGAGGTAAAGCGGGTCGATCGGAATACAGTGCCCACCAAGACCCGGTCCGGGAGTGAATTTCATAAACCCAAAGGGTTTGGTTGCTGCCGCATCGACCACTTCCCAGACGTCCACGCCCAGCCGGTCGCAGATGATGGCAAGTTCATTCACCAGTCCGATGTTGATCATGCGAAAAGTATTCTCGAGCAGTTTGGCCATTTCAGCCACCTCGGTCGAGGTCACCGGGATGACAGTTTTGAGAGCCTGTTGATACCAGGCAGCAGCCACTTCGCTGCAGGCCGGGGTTATCCCGCCGACTACCTTCGGTGTGTTATAGGTGGTCCAATCCGTGCGTCCGGGGTCCACCCGTTCCGGTGAAAATGCCAGGAAAACCTCTCTGCCCACCTCCAGCCTGGCTTTGTCAGTCAACGTGGGCAAGACAAGCTCGCGGGTTGTGCCGGGGTAAGTGGAAGATTCCAGAACGATAACCATGCCGGGATGAAGGTACGGCGCCAGCCCTTCCACCGCGTTAATAATAAAGGAAAGGTCGGGGTCGCCGGTCTGTCGCAGCGGAGTTGGGACGCAAATGGATACCGCATCCATCTCACGAATGACCGAATAGTCGGTCGTGGCCTTGAGAAGTCCTTTTTTTACCAGGTCAGCCACCTGCGCAGTGGGTACGTCCAAAATATAGCTTTCCTGGCGGTTGAGCATCTCGACTTTCCGTGAATCGAGATCGATACCGGTGACCTGAAAACCAGCCTCCGCAAATACGACCGCCAGCGGTAAACCAACATATCCCATTCCAACCACGGCCACTTTGGCCGTGCGGGTACGAAGCTTCTCGATCAATGTTTGACGAGTATCTAGCACCATAGGGTAGATCCTTTAATTTGAGTGAATTGATACTCCGGAAAAATTTATACCGGAGACTCCGCTAAAACAAACTCAATTGGGTTGGGTTGTTCTCATCCAGTAGATTTCCATCTTCTTGATGTGCGGTTTGCACCGCTTGCATTTTATCGCGATTTGTACGCGCCTGGGTCAAATAGCCGGGTAAACGACTAAAATCATCCAGCACAGCGTTCTTGAGCGAAGGCTGGTGAAGCGCAGCCGCCGGGTGAAACATGGCGACCACCAGCCGCCCGTTGACCCAGCGGGATTGTCCGTGGACATCGCTAATGCGCACATTCCCCATAAATTTTGCCATCGAAAAGCGCCCCAACGTGACGATGACCATAGGGTTGATGGCTTCAATTTGCCGGCCTAAAAACCAGCTGCAAGCCTCTAATTCTTCCGGCAAGGGATCGCGGTTACCAGGCGGGCGGCATTTAACCACATTGGTGATAAATACTTTTTCGCGCTGCAGATGAGCCCGCTGAAGCAGTTCGTCCAGGAATTTTCCGGCAGCCCCGACAAACGGGCGCCCCTGCTCGTTTTCATAAAAACCCGGCCCCTCGCCAATAAACATGATCTCTGCATTCGCCGGTCCTTCACCCGGGACCGCATTTTTGCGGGAGACATTCAACTGGCATTGGATGCAGACCCGTACTTCTGCCGCTACTTGATTAAGAATATCTTTTTGATCCACCGCTTCCCTCCACGATTATTTGCCAGGGTTGGCAGGTCTTTGCCGGTTACATAGCGTTTCCAATCGCTCAGGCCCGACCGGTTTGAGCGTCATCAACAGCGCGTCTTCACCATTATTTTTATAATATCGCGGCCGGATCCCAACGACCTGAAAACCAAATTGCTCGTACATCCGCTGGGCAGCCTGGTTGCTGCTCCGTACTTCCAGAAAACTCTGACGGATGCCCTGTTGGTAGGCATCCAGCAGTGATTCCGCCAGCAGCAGCAGCCCCAACCCCAGCCGGCGATATGGTTCGTCTATGGCGATGGTGCCAATGTGAGCTTCATCCAGGATGAACCACATGACGATCATGCCAGCGATAACCGGCTCCTGGCCATCCGCATCCACCTCGATGACAAAATTGTGCGAGGCCGGGTTTTCCAGAATTTCAAAGCGGTAAGAGCGTTCCGGCCAGGGTAGGGCGAAAGAGGCGACGTCAATTTCGCGAACGCGCGGAACATCCTTCAATTCCATCGGCCGGATGCGCGTATGGATAAGTTCTCCAGGTTTAATCACCCTGGGATAGCCTCCCGGGTCGGCAGATAAATCGGTGCCAGGCTTATCACGTCGTTCAATTTGCCGGTTTTCCAGCGCCGCCAGGCGATTTCGGCCAGGAAGGAGGAGCGGCGCAGCGAGGCAGCCGGCGACGCCAACAGTACGTTTTTGCGTTTGCGCGCCAGAACCTGACGTTCAGCAGCTGTCATTTCACCGCAAACATGCGTAGGCGTCTCGATGAATTGAGATAGCTCCTCCACCGTCTGCACTTCCGGGTTCCCTTGCGGTTCCCATGAGTGTTTACCCCATTTATACCAACCTACTGCCACGCGGCCGCGCCCGGCATGCAGCAGCACCGCCAGCGGACAATCACTTTTAGGCTGGGACGCCGCCAAAAAATCAAGAGTCGGCACACCTATCACGGGGATGTGCAACGCCAGGGCCATCCCTTTGGCAACCGCCAACCCAATGCGCAGGCTGGTAAAAGAGCCGGGCCCTAAAGCCACGCCGATGGCTTCGATATCCGCGGCCTTTAATCCGCAGCGGTCCAGCAGTTCTTTTATGGCCGGCGCAACTTCGACAGTGTGATGGTTCTGGGTTTTCCAGGTGGTCTCGCCAACAATTTGAGCGCCGTCAAACAGCGCCAGGCTAATCGTTTGGGTTGAGGTATCCAGAGCAAGCAGCAAAGTTAACCTCCCAACACCCGACGGCGAAAATCACCGATCATGCTATCATAGCGCTCGCCTTGCGGTAGTAACACCAGGCCACGCTGCTCATCGGCAATCCAACGCATATTAATTTTCAAATACGTCGCCGGCAAGGCAGCTGCAATACGCTCGGGCCATTCCACTACCAGCGCACCCAGTTCCAGCATCAATTCCATATCTAAATCTTCAGCCTCAACTGCATCTTGCAGCCGGTAGGCATCCAAATGATAAAGATTTACCTGATCGGGCCGGCGGTACATATTGACGATCACGAAGGTGGGGCTGGTAACCGGATCAAGGGAACCCCAACCCTGCGCAATTCCCTGGACCAGGGTCGTTTTTCCTGACCCCAGGTCTCCCTGCAGCCAGACTACATCGCCCTTTTCTAATAAGCTGCCAAGCCGCATACCCAGGCGACGGGTCTGTTCAGCGCTGCGGCTGAAAAATTCCAGGGTACGCGAATCGAGAATAGGCATTACCCAAATTATACTCGGATTTTATGCGTGATTTGTGATCGTCGGGGCAGCGATTCCGACCAGCAGGCGGGCGATCCGGCGCGATGCATCCGGCCGAGCCAGACGCACTGCGTTGCTCGCGGCGGCGCGCCGCGTCTCCGGATAGGTCAGCCAGGTACGCAGCGTTTCGACTACCAGGTGCGGCCGCGGCGCCCATACGCCGGCGCCTTCCTGCACCACAAAATCAACATTACCGTCTTCCTGCCCAGGCATCTTGCTGTAAAGAATAACCGGCAGCCCGGCAATAAACGCCTCGGAAATCGTTCCCGGCCCGGCTTTACTGATCAGTATATCGGCTGCGCGCATGAAATCCGGCATCTCGGTTACAAAGCCGTAAATGTTAACCGGAATTTTCCAAGGGTGCTGCTCCAATTGCTGGCGCAACTGTTTATTGCGTCCTGCCACCACGACCAACTGAAGCGGCAGCCGGGCTTCATTAATTGCCAGCGCCGTGGCTGCCAGCGGTCCCATCCCCTCGCCGCCACCCACCAGCAGTACAACCGGCAGGTCCTGCCGCCAGCCGAGCCGTTCGCGCAAAGCAATGCGGTCGCCAGGAGGCATGGTAAACCGGTCGGCAACCGGCTGCCCGACCACCTGCATGCGGTCACCGGGCATGCGCATTTCAAGGCCGCGTTTGAAGGCAGCCTGGGTTGGCACCACCACCAGGTCAGCGGTGGGGCAGAACCAGGCAGCATGGGTGGAAACCAGGTCGGTCACCACTGTCACGAACGGGATGCCATATGCTCGCGCAGTCCGGGATACCGGTGAATTGATCATCTGGTGAACCGACACGACCAGGCTGGCTGGATGGTTGGTCATCAACCGCTCCAGTGAATTGCGCAGGTAAGGCCATAACATGGTGTAAGCAAAGCGCGTCCGGCGGCGGCCGTCGCTGGCGCGATAGCCCATTTCCCACATGTTAGGCATCTGAGACAGACGCGGGTAGATGCGCGGCGCCAGATTGATGGGCGGCGGTGCATACTGTAGAAAAATATCTACCATTTCGGTGGTCACCTGACCCGGAAACTCCAGGTTTATAGCCTCAATAATCGCTTCAGCCGCAGCCCGGTGGCCGCCCCCGGTATCGGAAAATAAAAATAATATGTGCGGTTTAGCCCTGGGCACCGGGTTCATCCTCATTCCGAGCAACGATAATTTTTAGGCGACGGCCAAGTTCACGCCGGGTCAAAAGGATGTGCCGGCCGCATTTCAGACACTCCAAACCAATATCGGCCCCAAGGCGAATGACGCGCCAGTCAAAGCTACCGCAGGGATGCGCTTTGCGCATCCGTAGCACGTCCTTCAGGCGCAAGTCTGGCAGCATGCGGGGATTATACCACCCATGTTATAATCCTCCTCACGCCCGGCGCTCGACTGGAGATTAGCAGTATGCTCGGTCTAGACTTTCCAACCCTCATCAGCCGTATCTTGACACTGGTCATTGCCTTCAGCGTGCATGAGTTTTCTCATGCAAAAGTGGCTGATCTTTTTGGGGATGATACCCCGCGCATGAACGGTCGTCTGACTCTCAATCCACTCAAACATCTGGATATTTTTGGCTCAATAATGTTGTTAGTTGCCGGTTTTGGCTGGGCAAAGCCCGTTCCGGTCAATCCCTATGCGCTGGCTCAGCGTTCTCCTTCTGCATTCATGTGGGTCTCGCTGGCTGGACCAGCCTCCAACTTCCTGATGGCTATCGCGGCCGCCATCCCGCTCAGGGCCGGTTGGGTCACTCCATACGATGCCTTTGGGGCGGCCAACTTTTTACCCACGCCGTATGATTTTTTGACCGAATTTATTTTCATCAATCTGTTATTGATGTTGTTCAACCTGATTCCCCTGGCGCCGCTGGATGGCGATAAGATTTACAGCTATTTTGCCCCACCGCCCCTGGCGCGGGTATTAGATGTCATTCGCCCCTATGGACCAATTGTGCTGATGTTGTTGGTTTTTCTGGCGCCTCGCTTCGGATTTGATGTCTTCGGTTGGATGATGTCGCCCGCTCTGCCGAACCTGTGGACATTACTGCTGGGAGGGAACGTATGACCGTACAAATGACCGTAATTGGTCTCAACCAGATCGGTGTCTCCATCGGGCTGGCGCTCAAAGTTGGCAACCATGCCATCACCCGGGTTGGCAGCGACGAGGATATTCTGATTGAAGGAAAAGCTCATAAACTGGGCGCCTTCGACAAAATTGTTCACAATTTACCCTCCGCCGTAGAAAATGCCGACATTGTGGTTTTATGCTTGCCGGTGGACGAAATCCGCAAAACTTTGGAAGCTATCGCCCCTGCACTGAAACCCGGCGCTGTGGTGCTGGATACTTCAGTGCTCAAGACAGCCGTATTGAACTGGGCTGAGGGCGTGCTGCCTGAGGAACGGCATTTACTGGCTTTTACCCCGACCATCAACCCGGAATACATCCAGGAAACGGCACATGGATATGAAAATGCGCGCGCCGACCTGTTTCAAAAGAGTGTGTTCCTGATCGGTTCGACTGAAAAAACCCACCCGGACGCGGTCAAACTGGCAGCTGATTTTTCCACATTGCTGGGCGCCAAGCCGTATTTTTCGGACCCTGTGGAAGCGGAAGGGTTGACCGCGCTGGTTCATCATCTGCCGCAGATCTCAGCGGTAACTCTCTTCCGCGCCATTGCAGCGCAGCCAGGCTGGCGTGAAGGGCGTAAAATCGCCGGGTCAGCCTTTATCAATACCCTCGCCACACTGGAATCACTGGATGAGCGCAAAGAATACGGACAGGCCATGCTGCTCAATAGCGAAAACACGCTGCGGGTTATCGATGGACTGGTTGAAGAGCTGCGTAAGATGCGGGGTATGATTTCCAGTCAGGATGCTGAGGCGCTGCAAGTCTACATTAAGGAAGCGGTGGACGGACGCACGCTGTGGTTAAATAAGCGTCAGACCCACGACTGGGAGTACATCTCAGCCCCCGAAATGCCCACCACCGGTCAGTGGTTGGGTAAGCTGGTCGGCATGGGCGTGAAACTGAAGGATCTGGACAAACCCAAGAAATAGTCAGGCGGGGAAATGGCGGCTTATTTCTGCTATATCGTCGAATGCGCCGATGGAACCTACTACACCGGTTGGACAACCAACCCCGAACGCCGCACCCGCCAGCACAATCGCGGCCGAGGCGCTAAGTATACGCGCCAGCATGGACCGGTACGCCTGGTTTACGTCGAATCATTACCCGACCGAAGTCGGGCCATGCGGCGGGAACATGAAATCAAGGCGCTCAAACGCACCCAAAAACAGCGATTGATTCTGTCAGCAACCTCCGACCAGCCATGATTACAACCAGCTGGCTGGAAACTGCTCCCCTGCATGTCCGGTCACCCGGGCGGGTGAACCTGCTTGGCGAACATGTCGATTACAACCAGGGAGTGGTGCTGCCGGCTGCAATCGACCGCCAGGTTGACCTTTTTGCCTGGCCGTCAGACGAGCGTCGCATCGAGATCTCTGCATTGGATCTGGGTGAAACCGTAAAGATTGCCTTCACGGATCTGGATCAAAAAAATGATCACCAGCAAAATCCGCTGCCAACTTGGGCGCTTTATCCCGCTGGCGTCGCGTGGGCAGCCCAACAGCATGACCTGCGGCTGCATGGCTTCAAGGCAGCGTTCCGATCCAATATCCCCATTGCGGCTGGTTTAAGCTCTTCGGCAGCGGTCGAAGTTGCCTTTGCAATATTGTGCGATTCACTTGGCGGCTGGGCATTGCCGCGGCTTGACCTGGTCCGGTTGTGCCAGCAGGCAGAAAATAAGTACGTCGGCGTTCATTCAGGGCTGATGGATCAATTCGCATGCGCCTTTGGGGTGCCGGATAGCGTCTTGCGTTTTGACACCCGCTCGCTCGATTGCCGGGTGCTGCCGCTTCCACCTGGCGTTGAATTGGTGATTGCCGATACCGGCTTGCGCCGGGCGCTGGCAAATTCAGCATACAATGACCGGCGGGAGGATTGCGCGCAGGCGGTGGCAGAGCTAAAACGGGCGATACCAGGGTTGCAGTCGCTGCGCGACCTCTCGCTGGTGGATTTTTACCGGCTGCAGAACACGCTGCCAGAGCGAAGTGCTTTGCGCGCCCGCCATGTTGTTGAGGAAATGGCGCGGGTCGAGACCGCAACGGATTGCCTGTTAAACGACGATGCGGCCGGGTTGGGGGAATTGATGGTCGCCGGACATGCTTCACTGCGCGACCTGTATCAGGTGTCGCTGCCCGAGATCGATGCCCTGGTTGAAATTGCCAGTGGCTTGCCAGGCTGCTACGGCGCGCGCCTGACTGGCGCGGGCTTCGGCGGCTGCACCGTCAACCTGGTGCAAACGCGCCGCGTGGATGGCTTTATTGCCGCCCTGCAAAACGACTATCACGCCAAAACAGGTCGCAAGGCGCAGGTTTTTGCCTGCAAGGCGTCCGCTGGGGCTTCGATTCTCAAAAAGAATTAGCTCCAAATCAGGAGGAAAATCACTTACAATCGGGACACAATCCGGAATCGGAATCACTATAATGAAATGAGAACATTGCAGCCGGGTGTTTTTTACACCTGATCAGCGGGTGGTTACGGAAGTTCCCGTTGACACACTGAGGAGGAAGATCACCGATGAAGGTCAATATCGATCCGGATGCATGCATGGGTTGCGGCGTTTGTGGAACGATCGTTCCCGAGCTGTTTTCACTCGGTGAAGAGGGATATGCAGTCATACTTTTAGACCCGGCCCCTGAACAGTACCGCGACCTGGTACAGCAGGCCGTTGACGAATGTCCTGAAGAAGCGATCAGTGCTAAAGATTAGCCAGTTGATGTTGTAGAAATCAAAAAAGAGACCACATGGTCTCTTTTTTATCATCCCTCAAATTGACTTAACTTTTGAACAACGGTAAATGCGCCAGGGAGATGATGCCGTTCCAGTGTTCCTTATCCCCTTCGGTGCAAATGGCGGCTTCACCTGCAATTTCGGCGCCGGCCTGTTCAATGATCGAACGCATTCCCTCCAGTGTCGAGCCGGTACTGATGACATCATCTAAAATCAGCACCTTCTTGCCCTTCAGCAGTTGGTAGTCTTTTTCATCCAGAAAGAGTGTCTGGGGTGCGCCTGTGGTGATCGAGTTCGTCTCTGCTTTGATCGCCTCACCCATGTAGAATTTATATGCCTTCCGCAGAACCACATAGGGTTTATTAGTCTGGACGGAAAATTCATAAGCCAGCGGAATGCTCTTGGTCTCTGCAGTCACAACAACGTCGTATGGAATGCTGCTGGTTTTTTCTGCCAGGGCAGCCGCACAGGCTTTTACCAACTCGGTGTCGCCCAGAATATTCAGTAAGGCTATACGCAACCCTGGTGCGACCTCGAATAAGCCTAGATCACGCTTTATTCCAGCCATAACAACCGGGTAGGTTTCTCGTTCTTTCATTTCGACCATTCTCCCTGCAATCAATGTGCAGCATTTTACTGCCCAAAGTGCATACTATACCATATTCTTTACCAATTGCAGTCAGCAATGGTTAACGATTCGAGCCGCGAAAAATCACATTTAATAGAATGGTAAGTAAAATGCTGAGCACAATTGACCCCAGCAGCGGAATGACACACGTCCAGCCATTGGTTTCGACTTTGATCGTCCCTGGCAGATTCTGCCAGCCGGTAAACCGGCCAACCAGCCACACCAACGCGCCAATGGCTGCCAGTCCTACGCCTGCAATCACTAACCAACGGCCGATTGTCTGCAAATCTTGCATGGGTATTTCTCCTTTGAAAGGTTAACCTTACACCACTATTTTAACCCACAAGATTAAGCTGCCCTCTTCCCTTTGGTCACTCGCCGTGCGTCTTGTGGGCGGAGGTAAAGATAGCGAAGCATGTTTTACAGGCATAGGTCGGCATGATAGTGCTGGGCAGGCATTACGCGGCGTGATATAGATAAACTATTAGCTTGCAGGTTAAATTGGAATACTCGCTACAAAGGTGCACACAGATGTTTCCGGCCAAAACAGGCCGTCAGCATGACAACAAAGCAGCAGTTGTTGGTCGCCTTCCAGTGAAGATGCTGTCTTGAGATTAATCAGTTGGCATTCCGAAAGCTTTCATAACTCAGGTAACGAACATGATTTTCCCCTCACCCCGACCCCGCTCCCCGGTTTGTAGCTTTCTTTTCACAGACGGCCAAACTTTCGGGAGCGGGGTGTAAATGAATTTCGAGTGTTTTGCAACGCGATGGCGTTGCAAAACACTCGATTAGAATAAACCTTTTGCACCTAGATGCGACGCGTATGTTGGCTTGACAGGGCTGCCAGCCTGTATTATACTATTAGTGTAATTTATACACTAATAGTTCAATCTTCTATATCGGAGATCTCATGAGTATATTTGACCAGAAGCGGTTGACGAATGCCACCTTCAAACTCGACATTGAACGCATGCGCAAAGGTTGGTACACCGATAAATATTTTTCGAATATTGCCTACATGCTCGAGGTGCTAGCACAAAGTAATTATGCCTACCAGGGCAACGATCACCGCCTTCCGCCAGGGATCGACCCGACTCAGATCGACGCCGGCGATCTTGAGGTTGAAATGCAGTGGTTCACCCGCCGCCAGGGAAAAACCCTGGTTGTGGGCGTTGACAAAGCGCTGACCATGCTGCGCCACTGCACCGGTTATTTTGAGGGCGACACCTTCGTTGACACCGCTGACCGCCTGCAGGTGTGGGCGGTGCAGGACGGAGCAATGGTCCATTCGGACGGCGACCCCTTGCACGTCAACCCGGTCATCCGCGTCCGCGGTCGCTACCGCGATTTTGCCATCCTGGAGACCCCCACCCTTGGCATTCTGACCCGCGCCAGCCGGGTGGCGAGCAATGTGTACGACGCCCTGGTTGCAGCCCACGGCAAGCCTATGCTCTTCTTCCCGGCGCGCTTTGATATTCATGAGGTTCAGGCTGCGGACGGCTATGCCTATCAGATCGCTGTTCAGCGCTATAACCTGGACCACGCCCAGACACTCGGGCCGTTTGTCTCCACGGACGCGCAAGGCGACTGGTGGGGCGGCGCTGGCGGCGGTACAGTTGCCCACGCGGCTATTGCCTGCTTTTTTGGCGACACCAGTGAGGCAACCCTGGCCTTCGCCAAGGTCATCCCCGTCACCATTCCCCGCATCGCCCTGGTCGATTTTAACAATGATTGCATCAACGACTCGGTTGCGGTGTGCCAGGCGATGTTCGGTAAGTACCGCTCTTTAATGGAAGCTGGCGAAACCGATGAAGCGCAGCGCTACATTTTATACGGCGTGCGTCTAGACACCAGCGGCAGTCTGCGCGACAAAGGCGTTCCTCCGTTAGGTGACCCGGCGCTCGACTTGGGCGTCAACCCACGGCTGGTCTTCCTGGTGCGTCAAGCGCTGGATGCTGCCTGGCAAAAATGGGACCTCCCGCTGGAGTGGCGCGAACGAGCCCGGCAATTCTGCCAGGCGGTAAAGATTGTGGTGTCAGGCGGTTTTAACCCGGAAAAAATCAGCCGCTTCGAGCGATTGGATGTACCGGTAGATATTTATGCCGTCGGTTCGGCTTTGTTCGATAACCACGCCGCGACGGTCACCGACTATACCGCCGATGTGGTCCGCATAAAAGTGAATGACCAGTGGGTGGATCTGGCAAAGGTCGGGCGGAAAGCGCTCGACAACCCGGAAATGGAACGAATCTGGTAGATAACCGGATTAGTTATCGGTCGAACGGATTGGTTTCTGGAATGCCAGGGCGATCCAATCTCCGATCGTCATGCGTTCCAGCAGCTTCAGCCCGTGGCTGCCTGCTTCGACTTCTACCTCAGTCGCCTGCTCGATCAAAATGCCAGATAAGAGAATGACGCCGCCCGGGGAAATCAGCTTTGCCAGGTCCTCGTTGAACAGGCGCACCAGAACCGGCGCAAGGATATTCGCCAGCACCAAAGGCGCCTGGCGGGTAAAATATTGTCCCTGTAAAATTTCCTCGACCGAACCCGCCGCGCTGAATATTTGATCGCCCACCTCGTTGGCGGCAGCATTCTCATCGGTGGCGCGAACGGAGGCTGCATCAATATCCACAGCCAGTACCTTGCTAGCCCCCATTTTTATCGCACCGATCGAGAGGATACCCGACCCGCAGCCGACGTCGATCACCGGCTTGCCCGACACCACATATTTTTCGAGCAGCGCCAGGCATAACTGGGTGGTGGGATGTGAACCGGTGCCAAACGCCATGCTCGGGTCGATCTTGATTGCCACCCGATCGGGGTAGGTCGATTCAAGCCAGACTGGCAGGATCAACAGCTTTTCACCGACCGGAATGGGTCGGTAGTGCTGCCTCCAGGCAGCCATCCAATCCTGGTCGGGGACGGCTTTGTACTCAGCCTGCGGCAGCGCCCGAATTTGGGACAGGTGCCAGAGCGATTCTTCGAGATGCTGGCGTTTCTGTTCGGTGGTGCTGTCTATTGAAATGTAACCGTACACGCGGACCGGGCCGTAGGGGGTGCCCAGATCTTCGGCGTCGTTATAGGTCACACCCTGCTCCATCACCACCCCCTGCGGGGTAAAGCGCCCAATCACATCTGCAACAGCTTCGGCCAGTTCTCCGTCAACCGTCAAAGATACTTCCAACCAAAAATGTTCAACCACCCAGCACCTCTTTTAAGATATCCAGAAAACTTTTTTCCTGCGGACGGACTTCCGTACCCAAAGTCTTTGCCAGCTGTTCGAACAATTCCCGCTGCTGTGCGTTCAGGTGCTGCGGCACGTCTACATTAATAATGACCATCTGGTCGCCTTTTCCGGCGCCGCGCACATTGGGCACGCCTTTGCCCTTCAACCGGAAGATCCTCCCGGTCTGCGTGCCTGCCGGTATATTGAGTTTGGCAGTCCCTTCAACCGTTGGCACATCGATTTCAGCTCCAAGCGCGGCCTGGGCGATATTAATTTTCAAATCCAGTAAAATGTCGTCATTTTTGCGGTGGAAGTAGGCGTGATCTTTTACCCGAATTTCCAGATATAAATTACCGTTGGGCCCGCCGTTGATACCCGCCTGCCCTTCGCCCGATAAGCGAATCTGGGTGCCATTATCTACACCGGCTGGAATGGCAACCACCTTTTTCACATTCTTGCGTTCCTGGCCGCGCCCTTTGCAGGTGTGACATGGGCTGCTGATCACCTCGCCAGAGCCGCCACAGGTCGGGCAGGTAGTCACCTGCACCATGGCGCCAAGGAAAGTCTGGCGGGTCTGACGGACTTCACCACGGCCGCCGCAGGTGGCGCAGCGTGTCGGGGATGTACCCGGTTCGGCGCCGCTGCCGCGGCAGGTGGCGCAGGTTTCATCGCGCGTAATTTCGATTTCTTTTTCAACGCCAAAAACCGACTCTTCAAAGGTCAAGGTGGTGGCATAGTTCAGGTCTGCCCCGCGACGCGGCGCATTGGGTTTGCGGCGCCCGCCGCCGCCCATACCAAAACCAAAAAACTCCTCGAAGATATCCGAAAAATCGACGGTGGTAAAGTCGGGCATGCCGCCCATACCATTTACACCGGCATGACCGTACCGGTCATAGGCTGCCCGCTTCTCTGGATCGGAAAGAACGCCGTACGCTTCGTTCATTTCTTTGAAGACTGCTTCAGCGTCGGAAGCTTTATTTACATCCGGATGATGTTTGCGCGCCAGATTACGGAAAGCGGATTTAATCTCGTCGGGCGACGCACTTTTGCTCACACCCAGTATTTCATAATAATCGCGTGTTGCCATTCATACCCTTTAAAATCGCAAAAATCCCGGACGGATTTTACCATCAGGAGAGAAAATCAGGGGGCGGAACTCACTGTCCGCCCCCGGTTGCCTGAACCGTTTACTGTTCCTTAAAATCACCTTCAACTACATCTTCACCAGAGGGGCCGCTGCCTGGCTGCTGACCGGAGTCGCCGGACGGACCTGCCTGGTCACCCTGCTGCTGGTACATGGATCCGCCAACCTTTTGGATGGTCTGACCCAGGTCATCTGCCGCCTGACGAATGGCAGCGGCGTCTTGGCCCTGCATGACCTCTTTGACCTTGCTGATGCCTTGCTCGGTTTGCTGTTTGAGTTCAGCCGAGACCTTGTCGCCGTAATCCTTGAGCGTTTTCTCAGCCGCATAGACGGTGTTATCCGCATAATTGCGAACTTCCACCAGTTCCTTGCGTTTGCGGTCCTCCTCAGCGTGCGATTCGGCTTCCACCCGCATCTTTTCAATTTCGGTTTGGCTTAGGCCAGAGGAAGCGGTGATGGTAATATGCTGGCTATTGCCGGTGGCTTTGTCTTTTGCGGTGACGGTCGTGATGCCGTTGGCATCGATGTCGAAAGTCACTTCAATCTGCGGGATGCCGCGTGGAGCCGGCGGAATTTTGTCCAGGTTGAAGCTGCCAAGCGACTTGTTGTCCGCCGCCATCGGGCGTTCGCCCTGGACAACATGGATCTCAACCTGGGTCTGCCCGTCGGCAGCGGTCGAGAAGATTTGCGACTTGCTGGTCGGTACCGCCGAGTTGCGTTCCACCAGCGGGGTTGCCACGCCGCCCAACGTCTCCACCGAGAGCGTCAGCGGGGTCACATCCACCAGAATTACGTCTTTGACATCGCCGCCCAGCACCGCCCCCTGAATCGCTGCGCCAACCGCCACAACCTCATCCGGGTTGACGCCTTTGTGTGGCTCTTTGCCAAATTCGCGGCGTACGGCTTCCTGCACTGCAGGCATGCGGGTCATACCGCCGACCATCACGATTTCGTTGATGGCGGAGGGTTTCAGGTTGGCATCCGAAATTGCCCGGCGAACAGGTTCCATGGAGCGTTCGACCAGGTCGTGCGTCAACTGCTCGAGGCGGGCGCGGGTGATTTGTTTCACCAGGTGTTTCGGTCCAGTTGCGTCCGCCGTGAGGTAAGGCAAGTTGATCTCGGTCTGCATGACCGTGGAAAGCTCGATTTTTGCTTTTTCGGCAGCTTCCTTCAAACGCTGGAGCGCCTGGCGGTCGTTGCGCAAGTCCATACTGGTTTCTTTTTTAAATTCATCGATCAAATAGTCCATTAGACGCAGATCGAAATCGTCGCCGCCCAGGAAGGTGTCGCCGGAAGTGGATTTCACCTGGAAGACGCCGTCGCCAACATCCAAAATGGAAATATCGAAGGTACCGCCGCCCAGGTCATAGACCGCAATAATCTCGTTCTTTTTCTTATCCAGTCCGTAGGCCAGTGAGGACGCAGTCGGCTCGTTGATGATGCGCATCACCTCCAACCCGGCGATTTTCCCGGCATCCTTGGTGGCATTACGCTGCATGTCATTGAAATAAGCCGGCACGGTGATCACGGCCTGAGTAACCGTCTCCCCGAGGTAGGCTTCGGCATCAGTCTTGAGTTTTGCCAGAATCATGGCTGAAATTTCAGGCGGGGAATATTCCCGCTCGCCCATAACCACGCGGGCATCGCCATTGGGGGCTTTGGTCACCTTGTACGGGACGCGCCCGATCGTGCGCTGCACTTCTGGGTCATCAAATTTGCGCCCCATCAAGCGTTTGATGGAAAAGACCGTATTTTCAGGGTTTACGATCGCCTGATTGCGCGCCGATCGACCCACCAGTCGTTCGCTGTTTTTGTTCAAAGCTACCACCGAGGGTACCAGCCGTTCGCCCTCCGCAGATGGAATGACCATCGGCTCACCGCCAACCATTACAGCCACAACAGAATTGGTTGTGCCGAGGTCGATACCCACTATTTTTCCCATATTATTCCTCCAGGTTATTCATCGGTCTTGTTGTTGTCAGCCGGGGAATGCTCCCCGGTAAAAGTTTTGCGATTCAGCCCCGATTCGGAGCAACTAGCGTGCCACGCGCACCAGCGTTGGCCGGATGATCCGGTCGCCGATGCGATATCCCTTCTGTACCACTGCAATGACCCGGCCGCTCTCGATATCGGTGCTGTCCTCATGGGTGATTGCCTCGTGCAGCGCGGGATCGAACATTTCGCCCTCCGCCGGGATAACCTGCACCCCTTCGGATTCCAGGATACCGGTCAGTTTGCGGTAAATCAGCTCAACGCCATTCCACCACTCCTGTGATTCTGCTCCCTGCGGGCGGTTTGCCAGGGCGCGCTCCATATCATCGGTCACACTCAAATATTTTCGGATGATGTTGCTGGTGACGATCTGGTTGAGCTGCGTCTGGTCGCGTTCGATGCGTTTGCGGAAATTCAAAAAATCAGCCCGCTCGCGCTGCCAGCCCTCCGAAAACTCTTTACATTGCTCCTGAATTGCAGCCAGTTCTTCCTTTAAGGCAGCTAATTCTGGCGACTCTTGGGTTTCAACCCCTTCAGCCGGGGCAGTTATTTCTTCTGTAGGTGATTCAACCGGTTTGGTTCGTTTTTTATGTTCAGTCATCAATTCATGTCTCCCGTGTTTGCTGAAGATTCATCTAGCGAAGATTCGGCCATCAGATCACTTAATAGCCCGGAAAGAAAACGTACTGTTGAAATGGCGCGTCCATAGGAAAGGCGCAGCGGGCCTAAAACGCCCAAAGTGCCGGTTGCCAGGCCAGGCATACCATAACTGCCGAGCACCAACGACCACTGACGCAGCTCGTCCCAGGTCCCTTCACCGCCAATCAGTACCTGAACGCCGCCTTGTGTGTTTCCTGCCGAGGTACGGGCGACCAGGTCTTGCAGCAGTGACCTTTCCTCTATGATTCGCAAAGACCGGCGCGCTTCATCCGATCCGGTGAATTCCGGCTCACTGAGTACATTGGTCAGACCGTCGACATAAATTTCGCCGGCCGGGGTGGCATCTGCTTGCAGCAGATCTTCGATGACCCATACGAGTACATCCGCATCCAGGCCTTGCATTTGTGCCAGGCGGGCGCGCATTTCATTAACGTCAGTGTCATGAAACAGCTGGGTCAGGCGTTCTGAGGACTGGGAAAGCTGCTCCTGGGTCACCGGCTCGGTCAGAGAAAGCAGCCGCTGCCGAACCTCGCCGCCGATCATCACTAGCACGACCAGAATTTGCCGGCCACGAGTGGCAATCATCTCAAGGTGCTTCAGGCGGGAATGTTCTGGATGCGGCGGGGTGACCAGTGAGGCGGCTCGCGATTGGTATGCCAGCACGGACGCCGCCAGCCGAACCCACTGCTCAACATCGTTGCGCATCTGGTAAAACTGGTGGCTGATGGTACGGCGGGTGGTATCCGGCAGGTCCGAGGCGCGGGTTAACTTGCTGACGAAATAGCGATAGCCTTCCTCAGTCGGCACCCGGCCGGCGGATGTATGCGGCTGGCGTAAAAAGCCGCGGTCAGTAAGCTCTGCCAGTTCATTCCGCACCGTCGCGGAACTCATATCCAGGTTGTAACGCGTGACCAGAGCCTGCGACCCCACCGGAGTGGCTGTCCGGGTGTATTCGTGGATCACCAGCGAGAGAATAATTTTTTGACGTTCGCTTAACTCGGTCATTGCGTCTCAAAATTTAGCACTCTAAGCGTTAGAGTGCTAAAATACCCTATTGCAAAATAATACCATGTGCATTTTACAACGTCAAGCCGGGTAACAAACTCTTATAGATTTCTAACAGAATCGCCATGTGCTGCAATTTCCGCCCGGTCGATTATTCGATTTGACCGGAACCGATTTTCTTCATACAATTGGTATTATGTACCGCAGCTATAAACAAATAAACTGCGCTGATTTCTTCCGAACAGACCACGATCCGCCGCTGATGTAGGGGGATTGCCTGCAATCCCGAGTAATCACAACTTATTGTTATCATTTCGTGTGACTGTCTTCAAGGATCGTTTCCCCCAAGGAGAGGAATCATGACCCCTACCCCATTTGTATCCAAACGTGCACCTTTGTACGCTGAAGTGCCCGATGAAAAGTGGAATGACTGGCGCTGGCAGCTTAGCAACCGCCTGAACAGTGTTGAAGATTTTGAAAAAGTCCTACCCCTGACCGAGAGCGAGAAAAAAGCGCTCGACACGCAGGGTTTGTTCCGGGTGGATATCACCCCCTATTTTGTGTCATTGATCGACCCCAATGACCCGGATGACCCGGTTCGCCGTCAGGTCATCCCACGCGCCGAGGAGATTGTCCCCTTTACGGGGATGATGGAAGATTCTCTGGCTGAAGACCGCCACTCGCCGGTGCCTGGATTGGTCCACCGCTATCCTGACCGCGTCTTGATGCTGGTGACCACCCAGTGCGCTTCTTACTGCCGCTACTGCACCCGTTCCCGCATCGTCGGCGATCCGAGCGCCACCTTCTCCCGCGCTGAATTCGATATGCAAATCGAGTACCTCAAAAACACGCCGCAGGTGCGCGATGTGCTGCTTTCTGGCGGCGATCCGCTCACTCTGGCGCCTAAACTTCTCGATGAATTGCTTGGACGCCTGCGCGAGATCCCGCACATCGAAATCATCCGCATTGGCAGCCGGGTGCCGGTCTTTATGCCGCAACGCGTGACCCCTGAATTGTGCGATACCTTGCAAAAATACCACCCGCTGTGGCTCAACATCCACGTTAACCACCCCAATGAGATTTCCAAGGAACTGGCGGATGTCGCTGATCGTTTGACCCGGGCCGGCATTCCTCTCGGAAACCAGTCGGTGCTGCTGGCCGGCGTAAATGACTGCGTTCACATCCAGCGCAAGCTGGTGCAAGACCTGGTGCGCATTCGCGTGCGGCCGTATTACCTTTACCAGTGCGACCTGGTGGAAGGCGCCGGACACTTCCGTACCCCGGTTGCTAAAGGCATCGAGATTATCGAGGGGCTGCGCGGGCACACCTCCGGGTATGCCGTCCCAACCTTTGTGGTGGACGCCCCTGGCGGCGGTGGCAAGATTCCGGTCATGCCCAACTACCTGATCAGCATGTCAGATCATAAAATCATTCTGCGCAACTATGAAGGCTACATCACCACCTACGAGGAACCGCTGCAATACACCCCGCACGATCCGAAAACTTGCAGCTACTGCCAGAATAAACGTGCTGAACCAGGCCAAAGCGGGGTGAGCGGTTTGCTGGATGGCGAGGATATGTTCATCAAACCCGAAAATTTTGACCTGCTGCACAACCGCGGCGGCGGGACGCACCGGCTGCGCGCCAACCAGGAAAAATGGAAGCCGCTCGGCATCGGTGAGGCGTCCAAAGCCCTGGGCGAGGGAAAAATCCACGATTTGGAATAAAGGGCACTCGGCCGCTCCAATATAAAACGCATTTCCGGGAGGGAAGCATGCATTACCGTCGACTTGGACGTTCCGGTTTGAAGGTCAGTGAAATTTCGCTGGGCGCCTGGATCACCTTTGGCAATCAGATCGAGCAGCAAGCTGCCATCGACCTGATCCACACAGCTTACGACCAGGGTGTCAATTTCTTTGACAATGCCGACATGTACGCCGGCGGACAGGCCGAGCAGGTGATGGGAAAAGCTATCAAGGACCTGCCACGTGAAGCGCTGGTAATTTCCAGTAAGGTTTTTTGGCCAACCACTCCGGGACCGAACGGCCGCGGGCTTTCCCGCAAGCATGTAATGGAATCGATTCATGCTTCCCTACGCCGCCTTGGCACGGATTACGTTGATCTTTACTTCTGCCACCGCTATGACCCCGACACGCCGCTCGAAGAGGTTGCCCGGGTGATGGACGACCTGGTTCACCAGGGCAAGGTGCTGTACTGGGGCACATCCGAATGGGAAGCGCAGCAGATTGCCCAGGTAGTGGGCGTAGGCCGGCAGTTTGGCCTGGTTCTACCCAGCATGGAACAGCCGCAATACAACATGTTCCACCGCCGCCGCTTTGAGGAGGATATCGCGCCCACCTGCCGCGAACTGGGGATGGGATTGACTACTTTTAGCCCGTTGTACCAGGGGATACTGACCGGCAAATATAACCAGGGTATCCCGGAAGGCAGTCGCGCCTCGATGGAGGACCTGGCCTGGATGCGCGACCGCATCACGCCGGAGCGGCTTGCCAAGGTTCGCAGCTTGACCGCTATCGCACAGGAGCTGGAACTGACCACAGGTCAATTGGCGCTCGCCTGGATTTTACGCCGCAAGGAAATTTCCAGCGTAATTACCGGTGCGACCCGGCTGGAGCAGCTCGATGAAAACCTGGCGGCTGCCGAAGCGGTTGACCTGCTGACCAACGAGGTTCTGGAGCGGATCGAAGCGATGCTAGGACAGCCAGCAGCAGAATAATGCTATTGCAGAACCACCAAACCGTCCGCGTTTTTTATGGAAGGAACCGTTATAATACTTCAATAAAGAACAGCGGGCTTTTCTTCTTCCCGGGTATTTTCTAGAAAATACCCGCTGGAGCAGAAGGTAGCGGACCGTTTGAATGGAGCTGCAAGGGTACCGCAAGGAGGATAAAATGACGGATGAGACTGTATTACCCCCATCGCTTGAGCCGGAAATCTTGCCGAAGTCGGCTCCAAGCGCCGAACGCGGTTGGGCTGGCGTCACTGCGCTGGTGCTTGGATTGATCAACCTGTTCGCCTGGTGTTTGCCCATTTGCGGCGCGCCGCTCTCGATTGCCGGGATCATCATTGGAATCGTGGGGTTAAAGACGCCCAACCGCGGCATATCGATCGCCGGAATCGTCCTGAATGTCATCGGCTTGATTTTGAGCGTGATCGCAACCGCCGGATTCATCTCCCTGTGGGCCTCAGGCTGGTTCCAAAACTTCGACCCCAATCAGTTTTATTTTCAATAGGATTATGGTCAGACTCTCCATCGATCCCAAATCCCCTAAACAGGGTTCAACCCAACCAAGCCGGGTGGCTGACCCAAACGAATATTACCAGCCCATCGAAATCGAAGAACCGCCGGTGCGCACGCGCAATTGTTTTACCTGCGGCTGCCTGCCGCTGCTGGTGGTTCTTGTGCTCCTGCTGGGAGCCTACTTTTTCCTCCCCGCCCGCACCAATATTTTGCTGCTCGGCATCGACCGCACACCAGATGGGTCAGCGGTCGGCCGCACCGACACCAACATCCTCATCAGCATCATCCCGCTTAAACCGGTGGTGAATATGCTGTCCATCCCACGCGACCTATGGGTGAGCATCCCGGGCGTTGGCGAGAATCGCATCAACACCGCCCATTTCTTTGCCGAAGCCAACCAAGAAGGCAGCGGGCCGGCAGCCGTGTTGGAAACCGTGCGTACCAATTTCGGGGTGACTGTCCGATATTACGCCCGCGTGAAGTTCAGCAGCTTCGTCGAAATCGTGGATGCCATGGGCGGCTTGAATATTGACCTTCCGAATGCCATGGCTGGCTATGCTCCTGGTCAGTACAGCCTCAATGGTGAACAAGCGCTGGCATTTGCCCGCAACCGAACTGGCAGCGACGATTTCTTTCGCATGCAAAACGGCCAGTTTTTACTTAAAGCCGCCTTCAGGCAAATGTTCAACCCGGTTTCCTGGGTGCGCATTCCGGCGGTAGCCAGTGTATTTTTCCAATCGGTTGACACAAATATTCCAGCCTATTTATGGCCGCGCCTTGGGTTGGCAGTGCTGCGGGCTGGACCAGACGGTATAGACAACCGGACCATCACTCGCGAGATGGTCAACCCCTGGACGACAGATCAGGGCGCCAATGTGCTGCTGCCCAACTGGGATGCCATCAATCCGGTATTAATGGAAATGTTTGCGGAATAACTGGCCTTAAGGCAAAACAACGCCCTTGGTTTTTGCCCAATCTTCGTCGCTGACCAGCTGGATCACCTTAAACCCCTCGGCATACTGCATCTCTTTGCCTTTGGCGGTTTCGGCTGCCCATTCCCGCAGCATCTCAGCCGGGTCATTGCCGTTTAGTTGGCTGGTATGCGCCTGCAGCGCCGCAATTTTGACATCCATGGTTGCGCTGATGTTGATAAATTGATCGGAATGTTCCCACGAGGTGACAAAAACCTTCCGCACCTTGTGGGCCTTTAAGCCTTCGGATTCCAGCTCCTCAAAAAGATTGGGCTGGCCGGCAGCCGGGAAAACCGCGTCCAATGCTGCCATGCCAGCCGCGCGGTGATCCGGGTGATTAATGTAATCGGATGACGCCAGTACCACGGTCGGGTCGCTACAAATGACCACTTCCGGGCGCAGGCGGCGAATCTCGCGCACCAGTTTCTTGCGCAGTTCCAACGTGGCCTGCAGCATCCCATCCGGTTCACGCAGGAACACCACCTCGCTCGCGCCAGCGATGGCTGCCGCATCACGTGATTCCTGTTCGCGGATCTCAGCTGCCCGCGCTTTTGTCATGCCTGCAGTAGCAATCCCCACATCACCGCTGGTGCACAATACATAATAAGTCTTTGTTCCAGCCTGAGCCCAGCGTGCCAATGTGCCGCTGCAGGAATATTCAATGTCATCCGGGTGCGCCGCAATCGCCATTGCGCTTTCGGGTATGTAAAACGGGTTTTCCATCCGCACAACTCCAATTCGAAGATGGGGCTGATTGTACTCTTTGGTCGATAAGCTTGCAACAGGTCAGTCCCGGCCAAAGTTCAGGTATTTCGAAACGGACCTCGCTCCAATTTTTGTGGTGAAAATTTCGGCTCGGTTGGACTGATCAGCCGTACCGCCCGGTCATAGAAGAAGTAATCCCAGGCCCAGTTGATCAGTACTAGCAACCGGTTGCGGAATCCGATCAGTTGGAAGATATGCACTACCAGCCATGCCACCCAGGCAAGAAAACCATGCAATTGTAGCGGTCCAATCCAGGCTACTGCCTGGTTGCGGCCAATCGTCGCCATGGTGCCTGGGTCATGGTAATGAAAGGAAATTTGCGGTTGTTCATGTAACGCCTGAACAAGATTGTCCGCGGCGTGTTCCCCTTGCTGCATGGCAACCGGTGCTACCATCGGCAATGGGGCCTTATTTTCATCTTCCAGGTAAGCGGCATCCCCAATAACGTACACCTCCGGGTGACCAGGTAGCTGCAACGTAGGCTCAACCCGCACCCGCTGCTGCGCTGCTTGTGGCAATCCCAGCGTATCCACCAGCGCCGCTGACCGGACGCCTGCTGCCCAGATCAGGGTATGGGTGGGAATGGTCTCGCCGCCGTGCAATTTGACGGTTTGCCCATCAAACGACTCGACCGCCGCGCCAAAACGTACTTCCACACCCTTCTTTTTCAAGGCTTCCCGGGTCGCTTGACCCAGGCCGGCTGGCATGGCTGCCAGCAAGCGGTCAGTAGCTTCCAGCAGCAGCACACGCGAATGACTGAAATCCTGGTCAGGAAAGTCTTTGGTTAACACCAGACGGATGAGTTCGGAGATTGCGCCCGCCATTTCCACACCCGTCGGACCGCCCCCAACCACAACAAAGGTGAGCAGCGCCTGCCGGGTCACAGGGTCGCTGACCAGGGCTGCTTGTTCGAAAAGATGCAGCAGGTGATCGCGAATCGGAGAGGCATCTTCCAGCCCCTTCAGGCCAAAGGCATTGGCAGCCACCGATTCCAGCCCAAAATAATTTGTCTCGCCGCCGACTGCCAATATCAGGTAGTCATAATCCAGGCTGCCGTTGGTCGTTTCCAGCCGCCGATTATTCAAATCCACGCGGGTGACCTCTGCCATCCGGTACTCCAGATTTTTCTGGCGGCGGAAAATGCTGCGCAGCGGGTATGCTACGTCGGTTGGCGAGATGCCAGCAGTGGCCACCTGATAAAGCAGCGGTTGAAACAAGTGATAGTTGTTACGGTCAAGCAGGGTAATATGCACGGGTGCTTTGGCCAGCCTGCGGGCTGCGCGCAGTCCGCCAAATCCGCCGCCAACGATCGCTACGTGTTTCAGGTCTTTCTTGCTGGCTTTTTGCATCACAAGATCCGCCTTTATTGTTTGTGAAATTATTAACTAATACTATTATACTCTTTTTTATCCGGTTTTATCTAAGAGTTGTATTAACGATTTCACCCGTGCCCTGCCCACCGGATACTCTGTGAGTGTGGGCAGCAGCGAGGTTCCGCGCCCTGTCCACAGGACACGGTGCGAGTGAGCCTGTCGAAGGGCGTGGCCTCAACCGTAGCCTCAGCCATAGGGGCGTCCCAAAAGTAATTATTTGTTGATTTTCCTCCGCTATATACGGGACGGGGTGGAACCCGTCCCCTACCGGTAGGGGCGGGTTTCCATGCCCGCCCGCTTTTGAAACGGCACCAATATTTCACCTTATGCATAGCCCTAGTGTGTCAAAGGAATTGGCACCGACAGGCTCAGCCAGTCAGCCAGCGGGATTCAGCCAACGAATCGCAGTGGCCTGTCCTAAGCTTGCCGTAGGGCTATGTTGTAGCGCAAATTTTCAATTTGCGAGGCAATCTAAAAGATTGCCCTACAAAAAAAATGCAGTTTGGCTTCGACAGGCTGGTCCTACGTCCGCGCGAACAGGACGGCAAAAAACGCAATCAGCGCGCCGCCCCCCAAACCAACCGCCAGGGCGATCTCTCCCGCCAGGTAAAGCTGAACCCCGCCAAATAAAAGTGCTGCAAAGAACAGCCCGGCAGTTAACCGATTAACCGACCGCGTCACCCGCTGCACCTGCCGGCTCAAGTCACTGCTGCGCACCTCCAGCCGTCCCTGTTCGAGCCGTGTCAACACGGCCTCCGTCCGCCGGGGCAGCGACGCCACCGAGCGCAGAATATCAACTGCCTCGGCCGTCCAGGTCTTCCACTGCGCGCCACCCTCTGCCTTCACCAACTTTTCCGCCCAGGGAATTACGCTCTGCCAGAGGTTAAAATTGGCATCCAAACCGGTGCACATGCCGTTAAGTATCGACAGCGCCCGCCCAAGCAGGATCATATTTTCAGGTAGTTGAAAAGGATTGTTGTAGAGCAGCCCGCGGAATTCTTCAAGAAACTCGACCGCTTCGGTCTGGCGTAATTCCATCAATTCTGGCGCAGTTTTTCCCCAAAACCGTTCAAATGCACGCTCATTGGCCTGGCGCAGCAGCTCGGTATCGGCACCCGGCAGCAGCACGCCCATCAGCTGGTAGGCTTTGATCACCCGCGCACCATCGCGTTCCACTACCGCAATAACCAGTTCACGCAATCCGCTAACCACGTTGGGCGTAATTTTCCCCGCCATACCAAAATCAACGAATACCAGTGAAAAATCGGTTCGGCCGTCCTCTTTCACCTCACCCGGAGAAACAAAAAGATTGCCCGGATGCGGGTCGGCGTGGAACCAGTGGTCCTCAAAGACCTGTTTGAGGTAAATGTCAAAAAGGCGCTGCGCCACTTCAGTTCGATCGATGCCAGCGGCGTCGATGGCGTCATAATCGGTAATTTTGATCGCCCGGACGTCCTCGAGCGTCAACACCCGGCGAGTGGTGTGGCTCCAGTGCACCTCGGGAACAATCACATCCGATACGTCGATGAAATTCTCCTTGAAGGTTTGCGCGTTTTTGCCTTCATTAAGATAGTCGATTTCCGCATAAAGCGTGCTACTGAACTCACGAACCAGTGCCGGGACATCCACCCGTTTGCGAATGGGTTTATACCATTCCACCCAGCGGCTGACTACACGCAGCGCCGCCAGGTCGGTTTCGACCACTTTTTCGATATTCGGTCGCTGAACCTTGACCACCACCGGTCGGCTCTCCGCCGTCTCTTCTCCGGCGGCGGACCTGCGTAACCGGGCAATATGTACCTGTCCGATGGATGCAGCAGCGATTGGTTCCGCCACAAATTCCTCAAACAGGTCCTCCAAAGGCGCGCCAAACTCCGACTCTACCACCTGCCGAATGTCCTCAAAACGCTCAGGCCTGACTTCATCCTGCAGTCCAGCCAGTTCTTCTGTGATCACCGGCGGCAGCACGTCCAGTCGGGCGGAAAGCCACTGCCCAACCTTGATCAAAACTCCGCCCATGTTCACAGCCAGATTGTGGAACCGGACCGCGGTCCGGCGTAAGCGCCGGTTGCGTGTCTGATGAACCAGTCGCTTTAAACCAATGCGCGGGAGGAATATCTCCCACCACAGCAGCCCGAGCAGAACGCTGGCGAAGAAGAACAGAATTTTACGGTAGCGTTGTCTGAGCATAATAAAAAGATTATAAGCTCATTTAAGACATCAGGGGCGTCTGTTTGGACGCCCCTGACCCCAGGGAGGAGAAATGCTCACGATGACCGGTTTGCATTCATGAATTACTTTTTCAGCAGCCGCATCCCGTTGGCAATGACTACCAGCACCGACAATTGGTGTACCAGCATCCCGCCAGCCATGTGAACGCTGCCGAGCAGCACACCCGTCAGCAGCCCGCTTACCGTCAGCAGCGCAATGATTACGTTCTGCCGGATGTTTCGCAAGGTTGCCTTGGAAAGGTGAATGGCTTCCGGCACCTTGAGCAGGTCATCGGCCATCAATGCGATATCCGCCGTTTCGATTGCCAACCCTGCGCCCGCTGCGCCCATGGCGATGCCGATGTCTGCCGCGGCCAGCGCCGGCGTATCGTTGATGCCATCTCCGATCATGGCCACGATGTGGCCCTGCGATTGCAATTGCCGGATGGCGTCCAATTTTTCCTCTGGCAGCAGCCCAGCGCGCACATCGCTTATGCCAGCCCGCTGCGCAACCGCATGGGCTGTCGCCGGGTCGTCTCCGGTGAGCATCACGATTGTCTGGATGCCGTCTGCTTGCAGGCGGCGCACCATTTCAGGCGCATCTTCGCGCATTGGGTCGGATATGGCGATGATGCCCCACACCTGCCGGTCGCGGGCTGCCAGCACCGCTGTTTTTCCATCGCTGCGCAGATCGAACAGTTGGGTGGTCAGTTCAGCATCCATGGGGATGGACAATTCCGCCAGCCATTTGGGGGTGCCCACCAGCACTTCGCGGTTTTGGTAGCTGGCGCGGATGCCCTTGCCCGCCAGCGCTTCGAACTCATCTGGCATCGGCAGGGTACCCATCTTGATAGCTTCCTGATAGATGGCGCGTGCCAGTGTATGCTCTGAGCCCGACTCAGCCATACCTGCCCACCAAAGCAGTTCAGCCTGATCGACATCCCAGCGTAAAGAACTGGCTGAATCCGGCGGGGATGCTGCTCCGACCGTAATCGGCGACGGCTGCAACACGACGATATCGGTCAAGCGCGGCTTGCCGTAGGTCAAGGTTCCGGTTTTATCCAACGCCACTGCCGAAATCTTCCCGGCATTTTCCAGAAATTCACCACCCTTGATCAGGATGCCGCGACGAGCCGCGCTGCCAATCCCGGCGATGATCGATACCGGCGTGGAAATGACCAGCGCACCCGGGCAGCCGATGACCAACAAAGTCAGCGCCAGCTCGATGTCACGGCTGATGATGAACGCTCCGATACTGAGGAGAATGATCGCGGGAGTATACCATTGTGAGAACCGTTCGATGAAGCGTTGAGTAGGGGCTTTTTGGTCCTGCGCTTCTTCCACGCGGGCTATTATGCGCGCCAGGGTGGTGTCGGCGCCCACGCCGGTTGCCCGCACCTGAAGCATGCCATCCAGGTTGACTGTCCCGGCAAATACGCGGTCGCCCAGAGTTTTCTCTTCCGGCATCGGTTCGCCGGTGATCGAACTCTCGTCCATGGCCGAAGCGCCGCTCAGTACTTCACCATCCACCGGCACCCGCACCCCAGGTTTAAGCAGCACGGTCTCGCCGATTAGTACCTCATGTGGTGCAACCTCAACCTGAACGCCGTCGCGCAGCACCAGCGCGGTCACTGGCGCCAGATCGATTAATTCACCTAACACCTGACGGGTCTTGCTCAGCGTCCGGGCTTCCAAATATGCGCCAAACACGAACAGGAAAGTGACCGCCGCGGCTTCCCACACCTCGCCGATTGCCAGCGCGCCTACCGTGGCAATCGTCACCAGCAATTCGATACTAATGTGGCGGTGGCGCAGGCTGTTCCAGGCGCGGACGGCGATACCAGCGCCGGCTATGACCGCTGCGATGGTCATCAAGACGTTGTGCAGCGGCAGTGCCTGGAAGAAATAACGCGCTGCCAGTCCGGCCAGAATCAGAGCGCCGGAAAGGATGGTTTCGACCTCAGCGCGGATACGCGGGTCATGCAGTTTGGTGCGAACATTTTCGATCATGGCGCCTCCCGGGCAGGTCAATTAAACCGCGGAAACGCGGGCTTTGTATCCGGCCGACTGGACGGTTTCGACCAGCTTGGCGGGAGGTGCAATCGCGGGATCATGTTGCACTTCGATCCGCCCGGTGTTGAAGAAGACTTTGGCATCTTCGACTCCCGGAACGTCTTTGAGCGCTTTTTCAATTTTGGCGACGCACGATGGGCAGGTAAGTTCTTGACTGCGTAATAGGGTTTTCATTGTTTCCTCCATATAAGATTGATTTATATAGAGGATAACGTTCTTACCCGGTTCATTCCATGATCTGGATCAGATTACTGCAGCTTTCAATATCCGTTTAGGAATTGGGCTTACGTTTCCATCTCGGCGGTCTGACGCAGCGCTTTGGGGTCGGTCAGGGCAATCCACTGCCGGCCGGTCACGATCCAGCCGTCACGTTGGAACTGGCTGATCACCCGGCTGGCAGTTTCAGGGGTGGTACCGGTTAACTCCGCCAGTTCGTCGCGCGAAAGCGGGGTCTGAATAAGCAGTCCGACTTCGTGCGACTCGCCCAGTTTGGCTGCCAGGGTCAGTAAAGTCGCTGCAATTCGCTGCTCCGCGGTCTGGGCAGACAGTTGGTGAATGGTGTCATGAGCGGCTTCCAACCGGGCGGTGACCAGGTCAAGCACCTGCATGCCAACCGCTGGATACTGGTTCAAAATAGCGCGAAACGCTTCGCGACGGATCGTCAAAGCGCACACCGAGGTGAGCGCCTGGGCAGTCTCCAAATAAGTGCTGTCGCTGGAGGTTGAAAGCCCGCCAAAAAATTCCCCCGGGATGAGCAGGTCCAGCATCACATCCTTGCCAGCGGTCGTGTGACGCAGCAACTTGACTCGCCCCTCGGCGATAATGAACAAGGAGTCGGCTGGATCGCCGGCAAAGGTCAGATAATCGCCCGGTTCAAATCCCTTTTCGTGAAATTGGTGGTTGATTTCTTCAATCTGGGCATGCTCCAGGCTGGCAAAAAAAGACACACCGTGCAGGATGCGCAGCCGCAGTTCGGTGCTGCACAAATGCGGTTCGGTATGTTTAATTTCCACCGGGGTCTTTCGTCGTTTTAACATCAAAACTCCCTGCCAATTGAATAGTCTCAAAATCATTGTACCTTGAAACCAGCCGCGCCAAATTGCGGTGAAACAAATTCAAAAACGGATGAAGGAGCGAAAACCTGACCGTGGCATTGGGCGCTCAAACCCGAAGCGTCGCTATAATTACGGTTGAGACTGAACAATGACCCATTTTTATGCCGTTCTCACGCTTGTGACTTTTCTCGTTTGGGGATTCGATAAATACCGGGCAAAAATGAACCGGTGGCGCGTCCCGGAGCGGACGCTTTTTACCCTGGCTTTTGGTGGCGGGGCATTTGGCGCGTTGGCAGGGATGTACCTGTTTCATCACAAGACGCGCAAACCGCATTTCTGGATTTTGATCGGCCTGGCGTGCGTAATTCACGCCGGCATATTTGTTTGGTTAATGACGCAGTAACGATTGCTCGCCAGCAGCCCCAACATGGCTGCACCGAATGGGTCCAGATCTGTCCTAACTGGTTAAGCGTTCACCACCAGCGGCTCAAGGTGGCGGATGAAGTGTTTGAGCAGCGTCCGGTCATAATCCTCCGGGTGCGTTTTCAGCATGCCCTTGAGTTCTTCGCCAAAATCAGCCAGCGCCGACCCAAAAGTGACATGCAGTGCCTGGCGTACATCAAAATCGTCCAATAAGTCAGGCAGCGCGTGATCAGTCAGGGTCTGCGGGTCTGGCAAGCGGCTTTCGTCCGCCGAAACGTGATAGGTTAACCGGTCGGTTGCATAACGTTGACGGGCAAGCATCAATGCCTGCCGGAACAACCCCGGTTCAAGCGTAGCTGCCACGCGCAGCGCTTCCAGGTAGCTGGTACCTGCCGTTTTGACGTGCACTGAACGCCCCGCATGTCGCATCAGCAATGGGTAGATGCTGAACTTGTCCGAACCGGAGTGTAGACTCAGACGGTAACCGCCGAAGTGACGCATAATGGTCGCGTGGCGCGCCAGCTCGGGTTCCAATGCCGCCAGGTCGCCAATATAATCAACGCCCTTCTCGAAACGGCCAGGGAAACGCAGCGCCAAACTGTTGAACTTTACACCTAAACGCTTGAGTTCGCTGCCAATGTAAAAGTGCTCCAACAAAGAGGTGGGTGTTTCAGTTTCATCGATCGAGACTTCGAAATCGAAACCTTCCGGTTTGAGTGCTTGCAGAGCGCGATACATTTTTGCAATATGAATTACTGCCCGCCCGTATTTGGCGAATGCTCGCAACGCCCCTTGCTGTACGGAAGCCTGGTCACAAGGCCAGCCGACTGAAATGCAAAAGGCCAGGTAGCGGTTAACCAGTTCATCCTTGGTGATGGACTCCTCCCCTATTTCCCCCCAGGGTTGAGCAGAAATCTTCTCGAGCAGAATTTGAAGTTCGTCCATATCCGCAGCGGAATCCACATGCTCGCCAGGATCGACGGTGAAGAAAGTGTAACCCGCCTGAACAAAAGCCGGCAGGTCGCTGACCTGTTTGAGATGATCGGCATCCCCGCCCCAGGGTTGCTGCCAACCCTCCTGGAACACTCCCCACAAGGCATCGTCCATCACCTGCTGGGGAGTGCGCCCGGTGCGTGCGTTTTCGCGCACCGATTGCTGGGCAAAAATGGGGTAAATCTCGCCAGCAGAGGATACGCTCCGCAGCGCATGGACATGCCCGGGTGTGGCTAACCCCAGCCGGTCGCCGAACCCGAAGGACGGCTTCGCTGCCTCGCCTTTTCCCGCGCCCATCGGCATGGGAATCAACCAGGAAAACAACTTCCGCAGAACAGCTGCATTTTCCGGGTTTATGCCAAAGAAAGCCGCGCCGTCCTGGGTGAAAAGCGGCTGTGTGAATGGAAGCCGGGCAGTATTCGCTGAACCGCGTACACCCAACACTCGCGCGCCTGATTCTGCGTCGCGCGCCAGAAAGCAGGTCAATTCGCCGTCACCGGTAGCCAAATGGCCAGTATGGATGGAATTGGAATAGATCTTCAGGTTGATTGCCATGATTATGCAGTGGTCTCCAGTCTATAGGCTTTACGCGCCAAGCCGACCGCCAGGGCGGACATCATATCCACGGCTTCCTCTTCGGTGATGATGCCATTCACCAGCTGACCGGCAAGCCAGTTGGCGCTGACACGCCGCCAGACGTCATGCCGCACTGGAATGGAAGGAAAAGCGCGCGTGTCATCATTGAAACCGACGGTATTGTACAACCCGGCGTTCTCGATCACCTGGTCAAAAAACCGCCGCATGCCATTCGGGCTGTCGTTGAACCACCACGGCGGGCCAATGAGAACGGCCGGGTAGTGACCGGCCAACGGCGCCAATTCGCGGGAGTAGGTTGTCTCGTCCAGCGTGAACAGGATAAGCCGCAGGCGCGTATCGTTGCCGTAGCGCTGCAGCAGCGGGAGTAGATTGCGGGTGAACTCACTCGCTAAGGGGATATCGGCGCCCTTATCCAGACCGAAGCCGTCGAAGATGGCCGGATTATGGTTGCGCAGCACGCCGGGATGCAACTGCATCACCAGACCGTCCTCGATGCTCATGCGCGCCATTTCAACCAGCATGTGGGCGGTAAAACGCGCGGCGTCATCCGGACGCGCCTGATTTTTCAGCGCCCGCTGAAAGATGGTTTCCGCTTCCCGCGGGCTAAGCGGCTGAGCGGCAGGGGTCAAGGCAGCGTGATCGGTTGCCGTAGCCCCAAGCGATTTGAAATGCGCCCTTTGCACCTCCAGCGCCTGAATAAAGCGACCATAGGATGTGACCAATACCCCGCTGGCGCGGCTGAGCTTCTCGATGTTTTCCAGCCAGTCGCGGGTGTCCAGGTTGACTACGCCATCGGGGCGGAACGTAGGCCGAATCCTCCCTTTCCAACCGGAGGCGCTGATGGTCTGGTGGGCTTCGAGCCGGTCCCAGGCCGGGTCCGTGGTGCACATGATCTCAATATTGAAACGCTCGAACAACCTCCGTGGCTTGAACTCGGGGCTGGCCAGGCAGGCTTCGATCTGGTCGTAAACCTCCTGAGCGTTGGCGCCGGTTAGCGGCTGCTGCACGCCAAACACTTGGCGCAATTCCTGCGAGAGCCAGACCCCCGAGGGCGTTCCGCGGAAAAGGTGGAAATGATCGGCAAAAATTTGCCAGATTTTGCGCCCGTCCTTTTCGACTGGCGCACCGTCCAGGCGTGGGACACCCAGGGCTTCCAACTTAATGCCCTGCGAATACAACATGCGAAATACATAGTGGTCCGGAACAATCAACAGTTCCGCCGGCGAGCCAAAGCTGCCGTTCTCATCAACGAAAAGGGCAGGGTCAACATGCCCATGCGGACTGACAATCGGCAGGTCGGCGGCAGTTGCATAAATGCGGCGCGCCAATTCGCGCTGTGTCGGCTCAGGATCGAAAAGCAGGTTGCTGAAACGGTCGCTTTCGATGTTCATCGCGTCCTTTTCCAGTCTTTGGCAGCCTGCACCAGTGCATCGATATTTTCCGGCAGCGTTCCGGGGCTGATTCCCCCGCCGAATGACAGGATCATCCCGCCTCCGGGTGCGCCTTTATCCAGGCAATCCCGGGCAGCCGCGTACACCTGTTCTGGTGTGCCGCGCACCCCCAGGCCAAGCGGAGCAACGTTGCCCATCAAAGCCACCCGCTCGCCCATCTTTTGCTTGACCAGGCCAATATCGGTCTCGTGACTGAAGTTGAACACATCAAACCCGGCCTGAGACAGGCTCTCGAGCAGGTGCGGGCAGGGAGTGTCATTGTGATAAATGCGCAGCAGACCAGAATAATGCTCGAATATGCGTTTGAGGTGCGGCTCGACCATGGTCTGGTAGGTTCGGCGCGAGACCATGCCCACCAGGTCATCCAGCAGCAAAATCCCTTGCGGCTCGCGTAAAGTCTCCAACTGCGCATCCAACCAGCGGATCAGCGAGGTTGTGACGGTTTCCAGCACGCGCGTGACCTGTTCAGGCGCTGTGATCAACCCCTCCATCAGCGGCGTAATCCCGGTCAACCAGGAAGCAGTGGTCAGCGGACCGCGCGCTGCCACCATGTGAATTCCCAATCCTTCCGCCTGCAGTCGCTGGTCCATTTGCCGGTACAGACGCAGCGCCAGGGGCATCAGCCCATCTTCCTGTGGATTGACCGGCTCCATGTTTTGCCAGAAGGCCAGGTCTTTGACCAGCGGCTCGATGGACGGCGGGCGGTCCGCATAAAAGCGCATGCGGCAGCCAAAAGCGGATGGCTCGGAAGCCATGCCAAATTCGACCCAGAAACCCGGTATCCAGACCACATCCGGAAAACGCTTGAGCAAATCCAGGTTGATCTGCAGCCATTTTTCGGGGTAGAGGAAATAATCGCGCGTATCGATGCCGACGTAACCCGGCAGCCAGGGGCTGTCCACGATCAAAGCCACAGGCACCTGATCCGGTCGACCCCGGTGGGCAGCGATTAAAAATTGTTCCCAGTTGGAATTCATCCATAAATCCTTATTACCGGATTCCCCGGTTTTTAAAAATTCATTTAGAGCTTACGACCCAGCAACGCCTCGTACATGGCCATAATATTTTCCACCGGCACATCGGCCTGGATGTTATGCACCGTATTGAATACATAGCCGCCGCCGGGCGCCAGCGCTTCGATATTGCGCTTTACATCATCGCGCACTTCTTGCGGGGTACCGTACGGCAGCACGCCCTGAGTATCTACCGCTCCACCCCAAAAGCTCAATACATCGCCAAAATCACGTTTCAGGGCAACGGGTTCCATGCCTGTCGCGCGGATATGCACCGGGTTGAGAATTTCCACCCCGATTTCAATAAAATCCGGGATCAAAGGGCGTACATTCCCACAGGAGTGGAAGAAACGCCGGGCGTGCGGAGCCAGGGTGCGCACCCGGTCAAAGACCGCCTGCCACCTTGGCTTGATTTGCTGGCGGAACATACGCGGCGAAATAATCTGCGAGATTTGAGTGCCATAGTCATCGGCGTGACTGATCACGTCCACCACATCACCCAGCCGCGGCAAAGCCATGTCCCAGAACTCCAGCTTGAGTACGGTCAGCTTGTCGAACAATACGCCGGCAAGGGCAGCATCGCTGGCCATCATCATCAGCAAGTTCTCCATGCCGACGATGCGCTGCGCCATCTCGAAAATACCGGCGAAGGGGTCTTTTAACACAACGGCATAACCAGCTGCCCGGTAGGCTTCGGCTTTCTCGCGCAGTCCAGCGATGCGCTGCGGATCATCCATCCGCGGCCAGGCATGATTGAAGATATCCTGGCTGGTCAGTTCGGGTTTATCCAGCGGCGCCTGCCACAAACTGAAATACAGCCCATCGGGGCGCGGTTTGCGGTGCGTGATGCCCCATTCGTCATGGTAGCTCCAGTACAGTTCGCCGGAGGTTGCATCCTGGATTTCGGTTTCGATCACCTGCCAGTTGTGACTGTTCAGCGGGTTTATCCCGCGCACATCCACCCCCAACCGCGCAATGATGTCTTCATTCGGGATGGCCAACCCCTGAATGGAGTCGTACGGCTGTGGTTTGACTGTTGGTAATCCCAATGCCTGGCGTAAATTTTGGTAAGCGATCACATGGATGCCAGTCACCTGGGTGCTGCCCAGATCGAGTGGGATGCGGTCAGGCTCGCGGTGTTCCAGGGCGGTCAACAACCGCTCGCGGCTGGTCATAATCGGGGAAGACAATAGGGTGGGTGATTCCATACGCCTTATTACTCCAATAAGGAAGTCATTCGCGGTAATAATCAGCCAACAGCTGCTGCATAACTCGGGTGGTGCGCAAACCGTTCTCCCCGGTGCTGACACAGCGGCCCTGGCCGTGCAATTCATCCACCACCTGCTGGATCAACGGCTGCTGCACGTGAGCGGGGTGGGGAATGTCGAAAGTTTGTCGTCCGGCTGCGGTTTCCAGCACCACCGGGTCGGTCGCGAAGGTGGCGAAGGTCAATTTCCCAGCCGAACCGACGATCGTAACCTGATCCGCAGCATCAAAAGTGGTGAAACTCCACAGGCCGCTGCCCAACACGCCACTTTCAAACTCAAACGACCCGCTGACGATATCTTCCGCCGGGTAAGCCCCGTCCTGGTTGCGGACAAATCCTCGCACGTCCTTCACCGGACCGAGGACGTAATCCAAAAAATCCAGCGTGTGCGAGGCCAGATCGACGAAGTGGCCGCCGCCAGCGACCTCGGGCTGCACACGCCAGGGCTGCTCATCAGCGTTAAGGTCTTTGGCCGGCTGGGTGAGTAAAATTTCCACATAGCGCAAGCTGCCGAGGATCCCGCTGTCCACCAGTTCTCTTATCTTAACAAATCGCGGTAGAGCGCGGCGGTAGTAAGCCACAAACAACGGTACTCCCGCTCCACGGCAGGCGTCGATCATCTGCTGGCATTCCGCCGCATTAAGCGCCATCGGTTTTTCGACGTATACCGGTTTGCCTGCCCTAGCAACCGCCAGCGTGTACGCTTTGTGCATGTGCGGCGGCGTGGCAATATAAACTGCATCCACCTCCGAGTCATCAATCAGCGCCTGGGCATTGTCGTACCAGCGCGGAACCCCGTGACGCTCAGCATAGTCCTTTGCCAGCGCGCCGTTGCGGCGCATGACCGCCACCAATTGCGAACCGTCAGCTTTTTGCAGCGCCGGTCCGCTCTTGACCTCGGTGACGTCGCCGCAGCCTATGATACCCCAGCGGATGGGGTTCATGCTGAGTCTCCGGGTGGATCAACAATGCGGGCCTTCATCCAGTCATTACTGTTATGGAAGTCCGCCACCGCATTACCCGGGTGAACCAATGCGTCAAATAAAGGACGGTCGGCTTCAGCCAGCGACCTATCCATCACGGGCAGAAAATCTTCCAGGTGTTCGACAGTGCGTGGCCCAATGATCGGAGCAGTAACGCCCGGCTGGTCCTTCGTCCATAGGAGCGCCAGCCGCGCGGAGGACATGCCGCGTTCGGCAGCCAGAATAGCCAGCTTTCGGCCGACTTCGATGCCCGTAGCGGTAATGCGCTCATTAAACGTCGGGCTTTTCCAGTTTTCCCGGCGCGAGCCCGACGGGGTTTCATCGGGATGGTTATAGCGGCCAGCCAAAACTCCCATCGCCAGCGGCGACCAGGGTAAAACCGCCAGCCCGTACTTCTGGCACAGCGGGATCAATTCATTTTCAGCGCGGCGGTCGAGCAGGTTATACGGCGGCTGTTCGCTGGCATACCGCGCCCAGCCGTAGCGCTCGCTGATCGCCAGCCCCTCCATCAACATCCAGGCAGCAAAAGTGGATGAACCAATATAGAGCACTTTGCCGGCTCTTACCAGGTCCTCCAGGGCGCGCAGGGTCTCATCCTGCGGCAGATAAGCAGGCGGCGGCCGGTGTAGCTGGTAGAGGTCAATATAATCGGTTTGCAAGCGGTGCAGCGAATCTTCGCAACCTTTGATGATGTGGTACCGACTGGCGCCATTGTCGTTAGGACCCTCGCCGGTGCGGTTATATACCTTGGTTGCCAGAAAGACCTGCTGGCGGCGGCCTGAATCCTTGAGCGTTTTGCCAACGATGCGCTCACTCTCGCCACCGTTATAGACATCTGCCGTATCGATAAAATTGATGCCACCGTCCATTGCCCGGTGGATGATCGCAGCCGAGTCTTCTGAGCTGGTTGGGCTGCCAAAGTTCATCGTTCCCAGGCACAGCGGGGAAACCAGGACTCCAGTTCGGCCAAATAAACGATAATTCATGCGTTTTCTCCTTCCACGACCAGCACTTTACACCTTGACGCTGCCACGAAACTCTTGAACCACATCATACATTGCCCTTAAGTTTTCGTCTGGCGTACCAAAATCCATATTGATGCAGCATATGCCAACTTGGTCCAGGGTACCAGCAGCTTCGAGCAGCGTTTTTGTGTCAGCGGCAATTTCAGCCGGGGTGCAGATGAGCATGCGCACCGGGCTGAGCCGCAGGTTGAAAAATGCATCCGGCAATGCCTGACGGCAGGCTGCCACATCCGAGCCCCAACCGACATCGATAAAGTTCACCGGCAGTTCTGCATAAGCCGGAGCGTAGCGCTGCAAATTGTCCCCGCAGTGATGAATACCGAACGGCTGTAACCGCTGAGCCATGCGCTGCTCGATGGGCAGTTGCACTGCACGGTAGCTGCCTGGTGAAATCATCGGCACTGAGCAATTGGCGTGCAAAAATGTGCTCCGGTCAACGCGTTCGATCATGCGGTTAACCGAGACCGAACAGCTGCCGGTGCGTTGGCGGATGTACTCACTGACGTCCCCGATTAATTCGCCAATCATGCTTAACAACCGCTCCAGCCGCTCCGGAGCTGTATAAAAATCGGTAAACAGGTCAACGCCGTACAAGTGATACGCTGCATTGAGCAGGCCATCGGTATTCACATCGCCGACCAGATAACCCCATTCCGCTTCCAGTATGTCCATCTGTGCGATCAATGTGTTCATCGGCCAGGTCTGGCGAAAATCCGGTTTTTCCAGTCGGTCAATTTGCTCGGGGGTGAACTGCAGCGGGCGCGGTTGAGGAGCAGCATCCAGCGAGAAAAGGATCTCCGCTCCCAACAGCGCCGGGATGACAAAACCGCCGGCAACAAACGGCGACCCGATCACCGGCCGCGGTTGCGGATCAAGCTCACCCAGACCGAATGAGCCGTAGCGCTGGTAAAGCACCCGCCGCATGATCACATCGTTTTCGATGCGCACCTGTGGATCGAGGTAAAAGGCCTGATCAAAGCTGATGCCGGCAGTCTTGTTCCACCAATTGGGATTGAACACCAATTCAACAGGGATGACAGGCCGGGTAGCGTGATCAGCGAATATGAGCATGTGACCGATTTCTATCAATCTTTGAGTTCAAAAGCCTTTGAAGCTGAATCACGATCCAAATACAGATGCGCGTGCGCGTTTTGGCGCAGGATACTGGCCGGGCAGTTCGGGTCGATGGGGCCGTGGATGGCGCGCTGAACTGCGGTTGCCTTGCGGGCCTCAGGCACAATCGCCAGCACTTTGCGGGCCGCCAGCAACGCCGGGACGGTCAGCGTAATGGCATGGGTGGGCACCGATTGCAAATCCGGGAAGTGACCCTCGCCGAGCTGCTGCCGACGCGAGACTTCGTCCAGCTTGATCACCTTGACCCACATAGGATCGTTAAAATCGGCAAACGGCGGGTCATTGAAGGCCAGATGGCCGTTTTCACCAATACCCAGCGCGCACAGATCAGCCGGATGAGCCCGCAGCAGTTCTTCGTACTCTTTGCAGCCTTTGATATCCTCAGGGCGGCCGCCTGGGTCGGTCTGCTGACCGGGCACCGGGTAAAAGGCTCCGGCTGGCGGCTGCAGGTGATCCAGGAAGTGGCGTTTAAGAAAGGCGGGGAAACTGGCCGGGTGACCGGCGGGCAGATTGATATATTCATCCATATGGAAGAAATTAATCTTGCTCCAGTCGATACCCGAGGACTGGCGCAACATTTCCAGAAAGGTAAGCTGCGAATTTCCGGTCGCCAGGATCACATTGGCGTGTCCGCTTTCGTTAAGAACCTGCTTCAAATACGCGGCAGCATCGGCGGCAGCCGCCTGCCCTACCTCTTTATTGTTGTTATAGATCGTAACGGGCAGGGATTCTACCTGGGTGGAAAAAATGGGGTTGGTTGTCATGGTTTCCTTTCAATGAACCCATTGGCCGGCGATCATAGTGCGCCAGGCCGTGAAATCAGGATTAAAGAGTACCAGGTCGGCATCTTTACCAACTTCCAGGCTGCCCTTGCGGCTGTCAAGCTGAAGCAGTCTGGCTGGATTAAGGCTGGTCATGCGGACAGCCTCCCACAGCGGAATGCCAACCACATCGGTCAGTACCGGGATCATCTGATTAAGCAAGGTTGTGCTCCCGGCAAAAGCGCTGCGGTCGAACATCATTCCAACGCCGTCTGTCACTTCGTATTCCATCGAGCCCATGCGGAAATGCGCTCCTTCGGGCAGGCCAGCGCCGCTGAGCGCATCCGACACTACCATCAAGCGGTCTGGTCCGATGGCATTATAGGCCAGTTTCATCAGCGTTGGCGGCAGATGGCGATTATCGGCAATCATTTCCACCGTCAGACCGGGATTCACCAGCGCGGTTTCGAGCAGGCCGGGTTTGCGCCAGGGTCCCTCGCGTACGGTGGTGGACATGGCGCTGAACAAATGGGTAACATGCCGCAACCCGGACTGCATGGCTGCCAGCACATCCTGCTCTTTAGCCATGCTGTGCCCGGCGGCAACGATGATCCCGCGTTCCGTCAGACGGGCAGTCAATTCAGGTGCGCCTGGCAGTTCCGGCGCCAACACCAAAATACGCAGTACATCTGCGTATGCCAGCAGGGAGTCGGCGCTGCCATCCAGCGGTAAGCGCAGGCTGCTGCGATCCAGCGCCCCGGCTTGGGCTGGATTTGTATAAGGACTCTCCAGGTGTACGCCTAAAAGCGGCGTCCCTGAATGGGTTCCTGCCATCCAATGGCGGGCAAAGGTAAAAATCTCGTTCAAATCAACCCATGGGGCAGCGCCGACTGTTGCCAGCAGCCCGGTTACACCCCGGCGCAAGTTTTCTTCAAGAATCGTACTAAAAGCCAATTCGGAGGGCTCATTGAACGTATAGCCCAGCGCCCCATGCGTGTGAACGTCGATCAATCCGGGAGTAATCCAGCGACCGCCAGCGTCAAATCGGGGCAAACTCTCCGGCAACAGGTCCGGGGAAAGCAGCGCGCTAATTTTTCCAACCGAATCATGGATTTCAATGACTACTGCCTGCTCTTCAACAATGCGGTCGGGCAAAACAACGCGCCCATTAACCAGTGCAAAAGATGATTGCGGTTCATTTGTCATGTGCACCCTCGAAAGACGCCGGTCTTCCCCAGCCTAAATTCTGAAACATCCATGGCTGGCTGCCGACAACTTTTTACCTTAAATTTGCGTTTCTTTGTTTACTTTGATACCGGCAAGATGTAATTCCTCGGCGCGGTGGCAGCTAACGAAATGATCGGGCGAAATCTCGCGCAGTTCAGGCGTTTGCGTCCGGCAAACCTCGGTCGCGAACTGGCAGCGCGGGTGGAAGTAGCAGCCTGAGGGTGGATTTGCGGGACTGGCAACTTCGCCCGGCAGGTCTTGAATGATATCGCGGCTGGATGGATCGGGTCTGGGAACTGCCATCATTAATGCAGCCGTGTACGGGTGCCGCGGCGCCTGGAACAGTTCTTCGGTGGTGGCCATCTCGACCAGCTTGCCGACGTACATCACGCACACCCGGTCGCTGATGTGCTTGACCACGCTTAAGTCGTGGGCGACGAACAGGTAAGTCAGATTGAGCTTTTGCTGCAAATCTAGCATCAGGTTGAGTACCTGGGCTTGCACGGACACGTCCAGCGCAGAGACCGGCTCATCCGCCACCACCAGGCGCGGGTTGAGCGCCAGGGCGCGCGCAATGCCAATGCGCTGACGCTGACCGCCGCTGAACGCGTGCGGGTAGCGCGCCATATATTCGGTTCGCAAGCCAACCAGTCGCAGCAATTCCGCCACGTGATCCTCGCGCTCGGTCTTGGACCGCATCCCGTTAACATACAGCGGTTCACTGACAATCTCAAAGATCGTCATGCGCGGGTTGAGCGACCCGAAAGGATCCTGGAAGATCATTTGCATCTGAGGGCGGAAGCGGCGCATTTCACGCCGGTCAAGCGCTGCCAGGTCGGTTACTCTGTCATCTGCCTCACGGAAAAGGATTTCGCCGCTGGTTGGGTCAATGGCGCGTAAGATACAGCGCGATACGGTGGTTTTACCGCAACCGCTCTCACCGACCAACCCGAGCGTTTCACCCTCGCGCACGAATAAACTGACATCATCTACGGCGCGCACCTGGTTAACCAGTTTGCGCAGCACACCCTTATAAATTGGGAAGTACTTCTTCAGGTGGCGCACTTCGAGCAGCGGCGATTTGGCAGCCGCTACGGCTTTTGGCTCCAGGGGTTGCATTCCGTCGCTCATAGGCTTTCCTCCTTAGCGGGGTCGGCCTCGGTTCTCATCGTTTTTTTTGTCCCATCTGCTTCGGAATATAGGAAACAGCTAACAAAATGATCTTCGTCCACCTCCACCAGATGGGGCTGTGCAGCATCGCACACCCCGCGCATGAAATGGGTGCAGCGTGGGTGGAACGGACAACCTTTGGGGCGGTTGAAGGGATGGGCAATGGAGCCCGCGATGGTGGGCAATTTGACGCGCGGGTGCGATTGGACGCTTGGGATGGAGCGCAGCAGCGCCTGGGTGTAAGGGTGTTGGGCATTCTTAAATATTTTCATGGCTGACCCTTTTTCCATGACCATTCCAAGGTACATCACCACCACCTCATCCGCCATCTGGGCAATTACACCCAGATCATGGGTGATGAAAATAATCGAAGTCTGACGTTCTTCCTGTAATTTGCGCAACAATTTGAGGATTTGCGCCTGGGTGGTCACATCGATGGCGGTCGTCGGTTCGTCAGCAATCAGCAAGCGCGGGTTACAGCTCAACGCCATGGCAATAATTGCCCGTTGGCGCAGCCCGCCCGAAAGTTGCCAGGAATAAGAGTCGATGCGCTGTTCAGGCATCGAGATGCCGACCGCGTGAAAAACGTCAACAGCAATCTGGCGAGCCTCTTTCTTGCTGACATCCTGGTGGAGCAGTATGGTCTCCATGATCTGATTGCCGACGGTATGTACCGGGCTGAAAGCTGCCATGGGTTCCTGCGGGATGAGCGCAATTTCTGCTCCGCGTATGCGGCGCATTTGCCGGCTGTTGGGATGCAAATGGGTCAGTTCGATCAGTTCTTCGGCGCTATTTGGGTCTCCGTGATGAACTCGACTGCGCAGAGTTACCTTGCCGTTGACTATTTTTGCACCTGCTTCCAGAATTTGCAAAATAGCCTTCATGGTGACGCTTTTTCCGCAGCCGCTTTCACCAACAATGCCGACGACCTTGCCTGGCATCACATCGAAGCTTACGCCGTCGACAGCGCGGACGATACCCTCATCCATGAAGAAATATGCCTTCAGGTCTTCGACTCTGAGCAATGGTTCCCTGGTTGAGTCGTTGGTGGGTTTAATGAGAGGATATGTTTGTGTGACCATATGCTGTCCTTTACCGCTAATGACTGTATGGGTCGGCTGCATCGCGCAGCCCGTCACCCACCAGGTTGAAAGCCAGAACCGCTACAATCACGATCAAACCAGGAAAGAGCAGCCAGGGAGCCAGCGCCAGGGTCTGGATGTTCTGCGCCTCCTGCAGCATCACACCCCAGCTAATGGCGGGCGGGCGCATGCCCAGCCCGAGGAAGCTCAAAGAGGTCTCCGTAACAATCATCACCGGGATCGCCAGCGTACTGGTGGCAATGATGTGGCTGGTGAAGGTCGGAATCATGTGTTTAACAATGATACGCGCCTGGCTGGCGCCTCCCAATTCCGCTGCCAGTACGAAATCTTCTTCACGCAGCGAGAGGAAGCGTCCGCGCACTTCACGGCCCAGCGTGGTCCAACCGCGCAACGCCAGGATGATGGTGATGGCGAAAAACACTTTCTCAGGCGACCAGGTACGCGGCAAGGCCGCGGTGAGTGCCAGCCAGATGGGGATGGTGGGCAATGATTGCAACAATTCGATTAGCCGCTGGATGATATTATCGATCCAGCCGCCAAAGTAACCGGAAATGCCGCCCAACAGCAGACCCAGTACAACGCTCACAATGACGGAAATCATCCCAATGGTCATGGATATCTGAGTGGCAAACGCCAGCCGTGACCACTGGTCACGTCCAAGACGGTCGGTGCCTAACAGGAAGATCTGGGCAGCCAGATCCTGGTCAGCCTGCTCCTTTTCGACTGCACTGACCAGATGAATATTGCTGTCGAATATGCCGAGCACTGAGTAAGACCAGCCGGACCCAAAGAACTGAATGTATGTCTTTTGAGTCTCGTCCGTCGTCCATTTCATCGCGAGCGTGACCGGGTCACGTTTGCCTACCACGCTGGGTACCCAGGGTTTTAGCTGTCCCTCATCCAGCCAGTGGATGCGTTGCACCGGGATAAATGCCAGCCGGGCGTTAGTCTCTTCAGGATCCATGGTGGCGAAGAAATCCGGGATGAAAACCACAATGGCCAGGAAGAGCAAGATCACGGTGCTGATAACTGCCAGTACGTTTTTTCGGAAGCGCCACCAGACCAGCGTCCAATTGGAAGCAATCGAAATACGCTCTTCTTCCTGAGTAGTAACCAACGGTTCTTCGAATATTTCAGCCGGCGCTGCAACGGCTTCATCGGGGGGATACATAGCCGGGTCGGCTTTTTCCAAAGGTGCAGCTCCCTCCGGTTGCAGGATTTTGGGTTCGATACTGTCCATCGTTAGGCCTTTTCCATCCGGATGCGCGGATCCAGCCAGGCAAGGAGAATGTCAGAAATCAACGTTCCGATGATTGCCAGGAAACAATAAATCATCAATATTGCTCCAGCCAGGTACATGTCCTGGTTGATCAAAGAGCGCAGCAGCAGCGGACCGATGTTTTGCAGGTTCATTACCGTTGCCACAATCAGACTGCCAGAAAATAACTCGGGTAAATACCAGCCAATGGTGCTGACCAGCGGGTTGATCGCCAGACGCACGGGGTATTTCATTACCAACTGCCACTCCGAAAGACCACGAGCGCGGCCTGAGACCATATACGGTTTGTTCAGCTCATCCAACAGGTTGGCGCGCATGACGCGCGTCAGACGGGCGGTGCCCGCCAGGCCAATGACGATCATCGGCAGCCAGATATGCTTGAGCAGGTCGATCCCTTTGGCAATCGACCAGGGTGCCTGCTCGAAATCGCGCGAGAATAAACCGGTGACGCTCAAGCCAAACTGTGAATAGGCAAACCACATCAGGATCAAGGCCAGCATAAAGTTGGGAATGGCAACGCCGGTGTAATTGACCACCGTCACCAAGTAGTCCAGAATGGTGTTCCGATGGGTGGCGCTGTAAATCCCGATTGGAATGGCCATGACCCAGGTGAAAACGAAGGCAAACAGAGCCAAAATTAGGGTCAACCCAAGGCGGTCAGCGATCAATTCGGCATTGGGCAGTTGATATTCCAACGAAAGTCCCAGATCGCCGCGCAGCAGGTTTTGCATCCAACGAAGATATTGAATATGAACCGGTTGGTCCAGTCCGAATTGATGTTCAAGCATTGCGATCGTTTCTTGATTTAGCGATGAGCCGGTTGACGCCAGAGTAGCAATATAACTGGTCAAAAAATCTCCCGGGGGAGCCTGAACCAACGCAAAAACCATTATCGAGAAAATAATCAGGAGGATGGGAATGAGAATTAATCGTTGCAGGATATAGCGCAGCATAAAATTTGCTTATCCTTTCTTTCGGCCCGGCTGGAAGATATATTTATATAATACTGATTTTCCTGCGGGCTGCACAGTGCAGCCCGCAGGAATTGGTAAGCTAAAAGCTGATCCGGTGCAGAACTAGGGTTGGAAGTAGAACTGCTCCGGGTTGGCGTTGCCGGGGGTGCGCAGCGGCCAGTCGTTCCCCAGCGTTGTAGGGACGTTCATCAGTTTGTTGTTCAAAACGACTACGCCCTGTACCAGCGGGGTCAGGCCAACTGTACCCAGTTCATAAGCCTGGTCCACCCACAGGGTGAAGAGCTCTTTGGCCAGAGCAATTTGCTGCTCAGTACCGACGGTCTTGCCTTCATCGATGATTTCCACGATGCGAGCCATTTCAGCGGTCGGCTCGACGCCTTCCGCACCGTTGGTCTGCAACCACTGGCGCATCAAAGGCGCAATGGCCAAACCGGGCTGGCTGCGCGGGTCAAATTTAGGCGCGCCGGTGAAGGGGAAGCCGGTGGTGTCTTCGTTCCACAACTCGGTGACAATTTCATTGGCATCGCGCATTTCAAAGTGCACTGCGCGTTCGCGAACCTGAACGATCGTCCGGACGCCCACTTCCTGCCAGTCGGCAGCTACCATCTGGGCAACATCCGGCCAGTTGGCGAAGTTGGGAACAACCGAAATTTCGATGGAGAATTGCTTGCCGTCTTTATTGGTGCGGAAGCCGTCTCCATCCCGACCGGTCAGACCAAGGGTGTCTAGCATCTGGTTGGCCAGATCCTGGTTGAACTCAGTGTACTTGAAAGCCACATCGTCGCCGGGGTAGTACGGGTGCCACGGGGCAGGCACTGGCTGGCGAGCTTCGCCCAGGCCAAGGAACACGGCCTCTTTGATTTCATCGCGGTCGATGGCGTAGGATAACGCCACGCGGAAGTCCTTGGACTGCAGCAGTTCAGCAACCACAGGGTCCTTGTCATAAGTCTGGTTGAAGGTAATGGCTGCATCCGAGCCGCCAAAAGTCGACCAGGTGATGACGCGGTACTTGCCGGCAGCCTCATTTTCCTTGAAGACCGGGTAGTTGCCCATGATGATGTGACGTTCCTGCATGTCCAGCTCACCGGCTATGGCGGCCAGGTTCAGTGCCTGGCTGTCCTGGAAGAACTTGAACTGCACTTCATCAATATAGGGCAGTTGATTGCCTTCGGAATCCACACCGACATAGTATGGGTTGCGCTCCAGGACCAGGATCTCATCGCTGACGCGGGTCGCGGGTTTCCAGGCAGCCATTACCGGGCGATCGGGGTTCTCAGCCGGGTTCTTCCGGGTTGCGAACAGTTCGCCCCAGGTCTTGAAGCTGGCATCGGTGACCATCTTGGCCAATTCATCTGCATTGGCGTATTTGGCATGGAATTGCTTCAGGTAGTGTGCGGGCAGGAATACAGCATAGGATTTATCGCCGCCGTCCTGGTTGGCCAGTTCCATCATCAGGGTGGTGTTGGGATTGGTGTAGGTCCAGGTGACAGTATATTCATCCACTTTGGCGACCACCGCAGTGGTCCCATCGGAGTTCTGCATCCATTTGGGTACTTTGGGGGTCAAGTCAGTGTTCAGCAGGACATCTTCGTACCAGAACAGGATGTCGTCAGCCGTAAAAGGCTCGCCATCGGACCATTTTGCGCCCTTGCGCATGTGGATAGTCCAGGTGGTGAAATCGTCCGAAGATTCCCAGGATTCGATCAAACGGGGTTCAATGGTGCTGCCATCAGGCGAAAAGCGTACCAGGGCATCGTAAACAACCCGGGTGTAGTTGTTGTAGTCCGATGGGCCAAGGAAACCACGGTGCCATGTGCCACCGTAAACGCCGATGCTTTCTGTTACCGGAACTACCAACGGGTTTTCAGGCAAACGTTCTTCCACGGGAGGTAGCTCACCCTTTGCGACCAAATCGGCCAGCATAGGGGCTTCTTTATAGGTGGTTACAGCTTCTACCGGAGCAGTGGGTTCTGCAGGAGCCGCGGTGGGTTCGGTAACCGGTGCGGGTTCGACCGGCGCAGTAGTCGGTGTTGCAGCAGTCTGGCATCCGGCTAGCAGCACGGCCAGAATGAGAATGACACTCAGCAGAGGCCTGATACGCAAGAGCTTTTTAGAGTACATGTTTCTCCTTCTCCAGGACGGCTAGTGTTGTTTAGGGAGAGAGCCGTCATTGCAAAGATGTGAATGGATCGATGGTACCGAGCGATACAGCGAGATAACTTAATGTTTTTTTGTTCTGCTCCTTTCTCGTAAAACTTCTTATGGTGCGCTTTGGCGGATGATCAACTCAGGGTGCAGGACTATTTGAGTGCACCCAGCGGGACAATTTTTCATGCGTTCAAATAAAGCTTCCACGGCTCGCGCGCCAAGCTCCTGACGGTGTACGCGGCAGGTTGTCAGCGCCGGAGAAACCAGCGCTGCCAGGGGGATATCATCATGTCCAATTATGGCAAGGTCATCGGGGATTTTGCGGTTAAGATCGGCGCAAGCCTGTAACGCGCCAACTGCCACTAGGTCATTGTAGCAAAAAATAGCAGTTAAATCATCGCATCGTTCAAGAAGCTGCAACCCGGCCACATGCCCGCCGGCAACCGTAGGCTGGCAGTGAATGATCCAGTCCGGGTTAACTGCCGCCCCAGCCTGCTCCATGGCCGCCAGGTAGCCTTTTTGCCGCCCCTGACCGCTAAATGAAGTGGCAGGACCTGCCATATAGCCAACGCGGCGGTGTCCGGTTTGTAACAGATGACGGGTTGCCAATACACCGCTGGCCTCGTCATCCAGGAAAACTGTCTGATAATCTTCTGATTGATGATCGTCCAGACGGCGGTTGATTAAAACTGCTGCCGGTAGCCGGTTCAGTAAGTTAACCAGGGCAGAAGCTTCGATACGCGAACTACACAGAATCAACCCGTCCACCCGTTTTTCTTCCAGGGATTGGATGACGGAGATTTCACGCTGTGGATCTTCTTCCGTATTACAAAGAAAAACGTGATAGCCCTGGGCATAAGCCAGAGCTTCGATGCCGCGCGTGATATCCGCGAAGAAAGGATTCGACACATCGGGGACGACCAGGCCGATGGTGCGCGTTTGCTGAGTAGCCAGGCTGCGGGCAATGGCGCTGGGATGATAATCGAGGTCTTTGATGATTTTCTGGATCCGTTGCCGCGTCTCCGGGTGGACATCACCCTTTTCATTTATGACGCGAGAGACCGTCATTAATGAAACGCCTGCTCTCCGGGCGACATCGGACATGGACACTCTATTGGACATGTGAAAACTCGGGAAAAAATTGTTAGCGGTATCGTTAGCGCTAACAATAATTATAACAAGGTTAATTTGTGGAATCAATACTCTTTCGTTAAGAGTATTGTCACTTTATTAGGATTTATTTGCCTTTCTGTACCAGTACATTTTTCACTTTTTGAATCACAATTGGCTTCAGTGCTACCCAATAAATTGGTGTGATGCCCTGGGTTTGGTGCATTGCACCTGCTCTTGATCTGATTTTAGTTGCCGCTGAAAGGCTGGTACTCACCGCCAAAATGATGTTCCAGCCAGTGAAGACACAGATCAAACCATTGGGCGGCATCGTTGTCGATGTATTTTTCTTCCCCGGCGGAGGTCACCGAAGTTGCCAGCGCCAGACCGTGCCCGCCGTTTTGGAAAATATGTAACTCAAATGGGACGCAGGCGTGCCTCAGTGCGGCCGCGAATTGTAAAGAGTTATCCACCGGCACGCGTTCATCAGCAGAGGTCGCGAAAATGAAGGTCGGCGGAGTCCGGTCAGTAACATTGCGTTCGAGCGAAGGAATTGGCGCGGGCATAATGGCGGACATGCTATCAAGAATGCATGGATAAGCGAGGATTAATGCATTGGGGCGCACCCGTCCCATTGTCCCAAGCGCAGCAGCCAGATGGCCGCCGGCAGAAAAACCGCACACCGCAATTTTGTCTGGAGCGACACCCCACTGCTCCGCCCGGCTGCGAATGAGTTCAAGCGCCGCTTCCGCGTCGTTCAAAGGTTTAGGAAAGGCAGCCTGATCAGCGACCGAATAGCGCAACACAAAAGCCTGGTAACCGGCTGCCAAAAATGCCAGCGCAATGGGTTCACCTTCACAGTCAGAGCAATAGCGGTATGCCCCGCCGGGACAAATCATCACCGCCGGGCGGATGCGGACATTGGGCAGCGCCTCTGAGGGCTCCTGTAAATAGGCCGTCAGGGTCGCACCGGGGTTGCTGGCCAGAGCTATGATTTCAGTTTGCAAGATCGAACCCTCGTTTCCCAAAAAATGTTAAGCAAAAATAACCCGCCGCTCAGGCAGAACCCCGAGTCAACGGGCTGCTTTCTCGACATCTACCCTCTCACGTGCGGGTTACTCACGCTGTGTTTTATAGACATGGATCAACCCGTTGGTGGATGAATCATGGTTGCTGACCGCTTCCGTTCCCGCCAGTTCGGGTAAGATTTTTTTTGCCAACTGCTTTCCAAGCTCGACGCCCATCTGGTCGAATGAATTAATCCCCCAGATTACACCCTGGGTGAAGATTTTGTGCTCATACAACGCAATCAAAGCGCCAAGCACCCGCGGCGTTAATTTTGGATACAAGAATGAATTGGTCGGACGGTTACCCGGGAAAGTCTTAGCCGGGATCAATTCCTCGAGTTGCTCACCGGAGTACCCGGCAGCTTCCAGTTCAACGCGGGCTTCCTCCGGTGTTTTACCCTTCATTAACGCTTCAGTTTGCGCCAGGAAGTTCGACACCAGAATGGCTTGATGGTCGCCCAGCGGATTATGGCTGTTTGCCGCTGCCAGAAAGTCGCAGGGAATCAGCTGAGTGCCCTGATGAATGAGTTGGTAGAACGCATGCTGCCCGTTGGTGCCGGGTTGTCCCCAGATGACCGGCCCGGTGGAAAAATCCACCCATTTTCCCTGGCGGGTGACGCTCTTGCCGTTGCTCTCCATGTCGCCTTGCTGGAAGTATGCGGGGAAATACGCCAGATATTGATCATACGGCAGAATGGCCTGCGACTGAGCGCCGAAGAAATTGTTGTACCAGATGCCAAGCAGCGCCATGATGACCGGTATGTTTTGCTCGAAAGGCGTGCTGCGGAAATGCTGATCCACCTGGTGGGCGCCTGCGAGCAGTTCTTCGAATTGCTCCATGCCAACGTACAGCACAATCGATAGACCAATGGCTGACCAGAGCGAGTAACGTCCGCCAACCCAATCCCAAAACTCGAACATGTTGCGCGGGTCGATGCCAAACTTGCTGACCGCCTCGGTGTTGGTTGACATGGCAACGAAATGTTTGGCGACTGCAGCATCATCCCGCGCTGTATTAAGGAACCAATCCCGTGCAGAGTGCGCGTTGGTCATGGTTTCCTGGGTGGTGAATGTCTTGGACGCCACCAGGAACAGGACGGTTTCGGGGTTTACCAGTTTAAGGGTTTCGACCAGGTCGGAGCTGTCCACATTGGAAACAAAATGCACCCGCAAGTCGGGGCGAGCGTAAGGTTTTAACGCTTCGCACACCATTTTTGGCCCTAAATCCGAGCCACCGATTCCGATGTTGACAATATCGGTGATGGCTTTGACAGTATAGCCCTTCCATTCGCCGGAGCGCACGGCTGAACTGAACTCCCGCATTTTACCCAGCACCCGGTTGACTTCAGGCATGACATCCTGCCCATCCACGTACACTGCGGTATTCGAGCGGTTGCGCAATGCTGTATGCAGCACCGCTCGCCCTTCCGTGGTGTTGATTTTGTCGCCGTTGAACATGGCTTCGATGCGCTGACCCAAATCGGATTGCCGCGCCAGGTCTAAAAGCAGCGCCATCGTCCGCTCTGTAACACGGTTTTTGGAGTAATCAAAAAATATATCGCCAAAACGCAGCGAAAAACGCTCAAAACGGGCGGGATCCGCCGCGAATAAATTCCGCATGTGCAATTGCGCAATTTCGCGCTGATGCTCGACCAACGCCTGCCAGGCGGGAGATTCGACCAGCTTCAGCATTATTTTTCTCCTATAAATCCTTGAATGATTATCTGTTCACTCGCCGCCGCTATCGTTGGCCCGCCGCTGAAATCAACCTGGGGACGTTAATCAGGCTTTCGTAAGGTGCAACCTGACCAGCCAATGGGTGAACGGTCATATTTCCTCCTGCCCAAAACAACCAGAAGCCTATTCGATGCTGGAATTAGCGTTGAATCCGCGCGGAGCCGCCCCTGGCAAACGCCTTGACCTGCTCAAGGGTTGCCATGGTGGTATCCCCCGGGAAGGTGGTGATCAATGCGCCGTGCGCCCAGCCCAGATTTACCGCTTCCTGCGGCTCTTCGCCTGCCAATAATCCGTAAAACAGGCCCGCTGCAAAACCGTCGCCGCCGCCGACCCGATCGTAAACTTCCAATTCAGCAGTCGGCGAAATATAAGTTTTTCCGTCGATCCAGGCAACAGCGCCCCAGCTATGACGGCTTGTCGAATGCACTTCGCGCAGTGTGGTAGCAACGACTTTGATTTGCGGATATTTTTCGAGCACCTGGTCAATCATGCCAAAGAAGACGCTTGGATCCAGTTTGGATTTGGCGGCAATCTTTGGTCCGGCGATCCCCAGCCCCAGTTGCAGGTCTTCCTCGTTTCCCACCAGCACATCCACATTTTCAACGATGCGGGAAATAACGGATTGCGCTTTAGTTGCGCCGCCCCAGATGTTCCATAACTTGGCGCGGTAGTTGAGGTCAAAAGAGGTAACTGCGCCGGCTTTTTTAGCCGCTTTCATGCCTTCGATGATCACTTCGCCGGTCGTCTCTGACAGCGAAGCAAAGATGCCGCCGCTGTGCAGCCAACGCACACCCTCTGCCAAAATAGCCCGCCAATCAAAGTCACCCGGCTTGAGCTCGGCGGCAGCCTCATTGGCACGGTTGTAGAATACTACCGGAGCGCGCATGCCGTAGCCGCGATCCGAGTAAATGGTTGCCATGTTGGGACCGTTGACGCCGTTATGGGTAAAGTGCTTGTAAAAAGATTTGATCCCCATGGCGCGCACCCGTTCGGCAATCAGGTCGCCGATGGGGTAATCCACCATGGCAGCCACCACGCCAGTCCGCAACCGAAAACAATTGGCCAGATTGGCCGCCACATTATATTCGCCGCCGCTGGGATGCACCTGCCATTCCGTCGCTTTGCTGAATGGGACGATGCCTGGGTCGACCCGGTGGTTGAGCGCGCCAAGTGAAATCAGGTCTAATAAACCAGTCTGAGGGATGTTCAAACCTTTTGCCATGAGTTTTATCCTTTGCTGAATGAATGAGCGATTTATTATTGCACAATTTGCAGTCGATGGTTAAGTGCGGATGCAGACCTTCCAGGGTTTGTCCCAATCAGGCTGAATCGCGGATGAATAATTCGGGTTCGATCTGGTAGGCGGCCGAACCGCCTTCACCGCCGATGAGATCGATCAGCGCGCGCATCGCCAGCCGGCCGATATGCGCCAATGGCACGTGCATGGTGGTCAACTGCGGGCGGATGATGGTTGCCAGTGGAATATCATCGACCCCGATGATTGCAACTTCCTCGGGCACTTTTTTGCCGAATTCCTGGCATACCTGCATGGCGCCAACCGCCACCAGGTCGTTGTAGGCGAAGATCGCGTTCACCTCAGGCCGGCGCCGCAGTAAAGCTGCTGCCGCCTCGCGCCCACCTTCCGTGGTTGGCTGGGTGCTCAACACGAGCTGCGGATCATAGGGTATTTCCGCGGACCGCAGCCCATTTTTATATCCCTCCAACCGACGCTGATTGGAAAACGAATTGGCCGGACCGCCTATGTAGGCAATCACCTTGCGATCCAAATCCATAAAGTGCTGCAGCACGCGCTGCGCGCTGCGGTGATCATTGACATTGATCGTAATCAGGTTGGCGTGGGGTTGTTTGAGTTCGCGATTGACCAGCACAATCGCCGGAAAACGCTGCACCTGGTATTCCAGAGCTTCACCAGACAGCCGCGAACTGCACAGGATTACCCCATCGATCCCTTTTTGCCAAAGCGTTTCCAGCGCGGCGGTCTCGCGGGCTGCATCTTCATTGGTGTTGACCAGAAAAATATTGTAAAGGTTTTCGAAGGCAGCATCTTCCACACCGCGGGCAATTTGGGCAAAAAACGGATTGGTATTATCTGGCACCACCAGGCCAATGGTGGTCGTCTGGTTGGTTGCCAGCCCGCGGGCAAAAGTATTGGGCCGATAGCCCATCTCCTCCACCAGGTTCAGAATATGCTGGCGGAGATCATCGCCCAAACCGGGTTTATTGTTGATCGCCCGGGAAACGGTCATCATGGATACATTGGCAGCTTTAGCAATATCAGCAAGTGTCGTTCGTTTGATCATTTTCATTTCCGCGGTATGATATTCGTTATATGAGCCGCAGGCAAATAATGTTATAATATTGCTGTTACGTTAGCGCTAACTCAACACAATTGTAGCACAATTTTTGGCAAGAAGGGTTTATCCATTAAACAGAAGTTCCAAAGCGTATGCAATTAATCAGGTCACGCGACGAATGAATAATCAGGGTGTGGAGGAAACGAGCCAATGAGTACAGAATTTACCAAAGCCTATGATTTCAGCGGGCAGAGCATCGTTATCACGGGTGGAGCGGGCGTCTTGGGCGGTGAAATGGCCCGGGCGCTGGTCGAACGGGGGGCGAATGTCGCTATTTTAGATTTCAACCTGCCGGCAGCCCAGAAAATGGTGGACAACCTGGCATCGATCCCGGGCGTGGGGAAGGTCATAGCCGTGCAGGGTAATGTGTTGGACAAGGGCTCGATTCAGGCAGCGGTGGATTTTATTCTGGCGGAATTTGGATCAATCGATGGCTTGATCAACGCGGCGGGTGGCAACAAACCCGACGCAACCACCGGCGCCGATAAATCTTTCTTCGATCTGGACGAAAGCGCCATCCGCTGGGTATTCGACCTGAACCTGCTCGGTACCATCGTGCCATCGCAGATCATAGGCAAACACATGGCTGACCGTAAGCAGGGCGTGATCCTCAATGTTTCCTCCATGAACGCTTTTCGACCTCTCACGCGTATTCCCGCCTATTCTGCTGCCAAAGCCGGCGCCAGCAATTTCACCCAGTGGCTGGCAGTGCACATGGCGCAGGAATATTCGCCACTCATCCGCGTCAATGCCATTGCCCCCGGCTTCTTCTTGACCGAGCAAAACCGCTTCCTGATGACCGAACAGAGCACGGGTGAATTGACTGAGCGCGGCAAAAAAATCCTCGATCACACCCCGATGGGCCGTTTCGGCAGCCCGGAGGATTTGAACGGCACCGTTTTATGGCTACTCTCCCCCGCCTCCGCTTTCGTGACCGGGATCATCGTACCCGTGGACGGCGGTTTTTCAGCCTACAGCGGCGTTTAATCAGCGGGTATTCCAGCGGATCGAAGTTTGAATCAAAGGCAGGGCACTAGGTAGCAGGTGGAGGTCATCAGCAATGATTTATTCTCAAAATTACGCTCCAACCGGATTGCTGGATCAGCAAACGATTTATGAGACCCTGGCGCAAGGGCTTGAAGGAAAATTTACCGGGCAGAAAGTTCTGGCTTTAATCCCCGACCATACCCGCTCGCTGCCGCTGCCCGATTTGTTCCGCATGGTGGTGGAAATCCTGCGCGGTGCCCGCCAGCTTGATTTTATGATTGCGCTGGGCACTCACCCCGCCATGACCGAGCGGCACATCCTGCAAATCATCGGAATTACTCCGGAAGAACGCAGCACGACCTATGTCCACATTGGATTGTTCAACCATGCCTGGAACGACCCGACCATGTTGACCTCGCTTGGCACGATGGACAAGGATGAGATTCGCAAGATCGCCGGCCCCAGTTGGCATCCGTCGCTGCCCGAAGAAGTGGCGATCCGCGTCAACAAGTTGGTGCTGGAATACGACCATATCCTGATCATCGGGCCCACTTTCCCGCACGAAGTGGTCGGCTTTTCGGGCGGCGCTAAATACATTTTCCCGGGCATTTCCGGAGCGGACATGATCAACGCTACCCATTGGCTGGGCGCATTGGCAGGGGTGGTCGGTACCATCGGCATCAAAGACACGCCGGTGCGCGCCATGATCCACGCCGCAGCCGCCCGACTTAATACCCCCATCACGCTGGCGGCTCTAATTGTCGAGGAGCACGACCTGGCGGGCCTGGTAATTGGCGACGTTTATGATGCCTGGAACGCGGCGGCGGATCTTTCCGCGCAGCGCCACATCCGCTGGGTCGAGACCCCCTTCAAGCGGGTTTTATCCTGGGCGCCGGTCATGTACGACGAATTATGGACGGCAGCCAAAGCCATGTACAAACTGGAGCCGGCTGTCGCCGTCGGCGGCGAGGTCATCATTTACGCGCCGCACCTGGACGTGGTCAGTCATGTGCATGGCAAGTATATCTACGAGATTGGTTACCACATTCTGCCATACTTCCTGACAGATTGGGAGCGCTTCAAGCATGTACCGCTAGGCGTGCTGGCGCACAGCACCCATGTGCGCGGCTCGGGTGTGATGGAAAATGGCAATGAAAAGGCTAACGTGCGCGTGGTACTGGCTAGTAAGGTTTCGCCGGAAGACTGCGCCCGTCTGAACCTGGGCTATTTGAATCCGGCCGATATCGATGTGGAAACCTGGAAAGACCGCGAGGACGAGGGCATTTTATACGTGCCGCGGGCTGGTGAAATCCTGTATCGCAAAATTCCGGCCGCTTAAGCGCCTGTTGAGAACGTTGACAGACCGTGGGATAATCAGATCATCGATGTCGTCCCACCATTACACCGATGAGTAAACGAATCATGGAGCAAATCATGACTAATAAATTTGCACTCGGAATTCTTGGTCTTGGCGTGATGGGCCGCAGCCTGGCGCAAAATTTCACCCGCAACGGCTTCCTGCCCATTGGCTATGATGTGGCGCCAAAACTGCCGGCGGACTTTGAGGTCAAGGTCACCAACTCGCTCAAAGAACTGGTGGGGGCGCTGACACCCCCGCGCACGCTCTTCCTGATGGTTCCCGCCGGCGCGCCGGTTGACACCGCCATTGCATCGCTCAAGCCCTTCTTATCAAAAGGGGATCTGATTATCGACGGCGGAAACTCCTTTTTCATGGACACCGAACGGCGGGTGAAGGAGCTGGCGCAGGAGGGGCTGCTATTCATCGGCACCGGCGTCTCCGGCGGTGAAAGCGGGGCTTTGTGGGGACCCAGCCTGATGCCAGGCGGATCGGCGGAGGCCTGGCCGATGGTGCAGAAAATGTTCGAATCCATTGCCGCCAAAACGGATGATGGTGAACCGTGCGTCGGTTGGATGGGATCCGGCGGCGCCGGGCATTATGTCAAAATGGTGCATAACGGCATCGAGTACGGCGATATGCAATTGATCGCCGAAATCTACGATCTATTACACCGCGGCGCTGGCATTTCCAACCAGGAATTAGCCAAAATTTTTGCCCGCTGGAATGAGGGTATATTACGCTCCTATTTGATTGAGATTACCGCCCAGATCCTGGAACGCATGGACGAGGAGACCGGTCAACCATTGGTGGATTTGATCCTGGACGAGGCTGCCCAGAAAGGTACCGGCAAATGGGCTTCGCAAAACTCGTTCGACCTGGGCATCGCCATCCCCACCATCAACTCGGCAGTCGAAAGCCGCATGATCTCAGCGCTCAAATCCGAGCGCATTGCCGCTGCCAAAGTGCTCGGCAAAACTGACACATTCAGCGGCGACCGCCAGCATCTGGTTGCCGCCGCCGAACAGGCGCTGTATGCCAGCAAGATCACTTCCTACGCCCAGGGGATGCAGCTGTTGGCAGCCGCCTCACAGGAGTATCACTGGAATCTGGAACTCTCGCAGATCGTGCGCGTCTGGCGCGCGGGCTGCATCATCCGGGCGGCGCTGCTCAGCGATATCACCGCAGCCTATGTTGCCAATCCGGCGCTGCCGAACCTGTTGCTCGATAAAGCCTTCAAAGAGGCTGTGCTCACCCGCCAGGCTGCCTGGCGCGAAGTGATTCAAATCGCAGTTGGCCTGGGCATTCCGATGCTGGCAACCAGCGCCTCGCTGGCCTATTTTGACGCCTATCGTTCGGAACGCCTGCCTGCCAATCTGACCCAGGCACAACGCGATTATTTTGGCGCCCACACTTATCGCCGCATCGACCGCGAGGGCGTATTCCACACCCGCTGGGAAGATGAATAGACCCAATCGCCCCATTCCAGCGTACCATTATTAACAATGTTAGAATGGATTTGTGCGATGACATCCCTCGGTGTTTTGGTAAATTCTCCAGGTACGGGTGATAGTGTTCCCACCTGTGCCTGATTTGAAATGATTGAGGTGAATAGATGATGAATACGACTTTACAGTTATTGGAAGCTGGACAATCGGTCTGGTACGACAATATTCAGCGCAATCTCCTAAAAAACGGCGAAATGGCCGGGATGATCGCCCGCGGCGAAATCCGCGGCGTCACATCCAACCCGTCCATATTCATGAATGCCATCACCAAATCGCAGGGTTATGACCGGAGCCTGTTGCCTCTGGTTGATTCTGGATTGTCCGCCGAGGAAATTTTCTTCCGGCTGGCGATCGAAGATATTCAGTCCGCCGCCGACCTATTCCTATCGCTTTACCGGCGGTCCAAAGGCGGTGACGGCTATGTGAGTTTAGAGGTCAACCCGTATTTGGCCAATGACACTGCCGGCACACTGGACCAGGTGAAAATGCTCTGGCCGCAAGTGAATCGCCCTAATCTGATGATCAAGATTCCGGCGACCAAAGCCGGCCTGCCAGCGATCACCGCTGCGACTGCAGCGGGATTCAACATCAATATCACCCTGATCTTCTCGCTGCAGCGCTATGCCGAAGTCATGGACGCCTACCTGAACGGACTGGAACAGCGCACAGCAGCCGGGATGCCGGTCGATGCGATCGCCTCGGTAGCCTCATTCTTTGTTTCGCGAGTGGATACCAACGTCGACAAGCGCCTGCAAAGCATCGTCCAGGCCGGCGGCGCGAAAGCCAAACAGGCGGAAGGTCTACTTGGTAAAGCCGCCATAGCCAACGCCCGCCTGGCGTACTCTGCCTACAAAAAAGTCTTCAGCAGCGAACGATTTATGAAGTTAAAGGCACAAGGCGCGCGCGTCCAGCGCCCGTTATGGGCTTCGACCAGCACCAAGAACCCGGCTTACCGCGACGTGATGTACGTCGAGGAGCTGATTGGCCGGGATACGGTTAATACCATTCCGCAGCAAACGCTGAATGCATTCCTGGATCACGGCAAGGTGCGCCCAAGCCTGGAAGAAGATTTGGCCGGGGCGACCAGAGTGTTGGCTGACCTCGAATCGCTGGGCATCTCGATGGACGAAGTCACCTACGAACTCGAGGTAGAGGGCGTCAAGACCTTCGCTGATGCGTTTACCGTGCTGCTGGACGCGGTCAAAGCGAAAACCGGAGCAGTTGTAAGGTAACGGTCGATAAGGTTAAATATAGAGCGAACTTTAGTTCGCCTGCGCAAACTGAAGTTTGCGCTACAGGATGAGGCACTTGAACTTTATCTGACCGACAGCCTAATTCGGTGCGTTCGATTACGACTTCATCGGTAGCGGCGAGGCGAGGGCAAATATCACCATCGAACAACACCTTGAAAGCCTCGCCAATGATCAGGTGCGTACGGTTTTCGCGGTTTTTGCGCCCTGTGGGTGAACGCACCTGAGGGTGCTGTTCGACCCGAAGCGACAGGTCGTTTTTGGAAGCCAATTGCGCTCAATTTGCCCGGCGTGGGTCGAACGCACCCGTCAGGACTTTGGTGTATCACGCCTGTTTCCTATTTCGCCCCCCATAAAATCACCACCCCATCTCTGCCGCCCGATGCCAGGATGCTGCCGTCCGGAGAAAATTCCAGCGCAGTGATTACGCCAGCGTGACCTTCCAGGCTGCTTATTTCTCTGCCAGTTGCCACGTCGAACAAGCGGATGCTGCCGTCCATTAACCCCACTGCTGCCAGCGACCCGTCCACCGACACCGCCAGTGCAGTAATCGTTTCCGGCAACTCCCAGCTGGGTAAGGGTTCCCAGGTACCGGTCACAATCGGGTACACGGACTTATCCTGAGCGGCCAGCAATTTGGAGCAATCCATGGTCGCTGAAATTAGGATTTCAAAGCTTTCCGCTGGCATGACAATGGTTTGATCTTGTTTTTCACCAGCCTCGTCCAATATCTGAATGCTGCCGTCGTCCACCGTCGTAGCCAGAAAACACGGCCAGACGACGCTGTTCACCCACCCCCCGGAGATGCGAACCTCCCGCCCATTCTTTTCGTCTGAACCGGCTAATGAATAGATGCGCACCTCGTTCATCGAGCTTGCGGCAAGCTGAACCGTGTCGCTCACATGGACGGTCAGATCCTGCACCGAGGTGGGTCCACCTTTGTACGCCTGTTTTAACGAGCCGTCGTCAGCATCGATTAATTGGATCGTTCCGTGCTCGCCGCCCAGTGCGATCCCGTAGGGCTCGGGCAGAAATTCAATATTAAAAGCCATTACAGGCGTTTGCACAAACAGCGGAACTTTGGTTGTTATATCCCAATTTAGCACAATGGAGTGGTAGGGGCCGGGGCGATAGAGAACCGCCAGACGTTGGCCGGCACTATAGGACCGATCGGGTGCAAACGAAAGATCAGCTACGGGGCTGTAAATGTCGAGACCAATTCGGTTAAACTCGCCCTTAAGGACATCGTATCGGCCAAAGGTCGTGTCGCCCGCCAGGGCAACCTCAGTCCCATCCGGACTGAACGCCGCCGACGACACACCCTGGATGTCCAATGTCGCAACCGGTGAGAAATCTGGAACCGTCCACAAACGTGCTGGCTCAGGTCCATCCGACCAGGTGAGCAGCAATTTCCCGTCGGGAGAGAGCGCCACGCCCGCGATATGCCCGATGTCCTTTTCCAGCCTGCCAATTTCAAAGCCGTCCCACACCCAGAATAATTTGACTTTTCCTACCTCTGCAACCGCAATAATTTGGCCATCACCGGAAAAAGATACGCTTCGGGCGATAACCGGCAAGGTCGTCCATATCCCGCCGTGCGCCAAAGACCAGACCTGCAATCCGATCGTGCTGTTTACTCCTGCCGCATAATAGCCGTTGGGCGATAGGATTAAATTACTTCCGGTGGGAGACCAAACTGCGGTCATTGTGCCGTCGCTGATTTGGTAGAGGGCAATCCGTCTATCGGCAAACCCTTCACTTGGGATGTATTTTTCAACCATGAGGGTCATGCCGTCGGCCAAAAATTGCACCTGGCTCAGAATCCCATCCACATCGCTGGTATCGATGCTCACCTTGAGCGATTGATTGGCGACCTCAAAAACGTCCACGGTCTGTTCGCTGATCGCGGCCAGATATCTCCCATCGGCTGAAAGAAATCCAATTCTGCCTTCCAACATATCCTGGAATGGATATTCGATATCGAAATTCTCTTCATTCAGCAGTCCGATCCCGCGATCGCCCGAGAGAACGATCTGACCGGTCGTCAAATATTGAACCTGTTTAACATTCCCCTGCCCCAGGACTGTCTGCTGAACAATGCGGTTTGCCATTGCGGCTGAAACGGAAAGAATTGCCTGTGCACCTAAAGCAGGCAGCGATCCTCTGGTTTGTTCGAAAATCTCGGGTGGAAGTGCGGGATTCCGCCAGCGCGCTTCCAGGTGAGAAACGGCAGCATAAAGATCAAAATCCTGCGCAAAGATTTTCTCCTGTACAGACGGCGGGAACAAGCGCCGTACGCTAACTGAAAAATCATTACCCTCATCTGGCAGAGTAATCGACTGGATCAAGCCGTTCGCATTGACTCGCACGACAGCCGGTTGGCTTACCCCAATCGCATCCACCCCCGGGCCACTCTGGCAGAATGCCCAGACATATCTTTCCTGTTCGATCCAGCCAAGCACCTCCCATTCGCACTTTCCGTCGGGAACGCCAAGAACGGCATTTGAGATGGCTGTTTCCGCCGCGCCCCAGGCTGTCTTCGACGCAGGAGAAGGTGTGGACAGGGACGTTTTCGAATTTTTATCTTTCGCAGTGCAGCTGCTCAACAATCCAAGGATTGTCAGCATCATTAAAATCACACGGCCAGAGTTCCCTCTCATGATTTTTATCCCTTGAAGTCTTTAGTAATTAATCCAACGCGCCGGGATGCCAAAGAATGTTTTCCCGCTAAGAATTATTTCGATCTGTTCACGGTGAGCGTGTGTTGGATAATAAATGACGATATCTGCATGTTCAGCGCCGCCGCAAGATTGCTTTTCGATGTTGAATAGCCCATCCGGCGAGACTGCTTTGATCTGGTTCACCGTGCCGGTATGGGCAGCCACTACCGCCTCAACCTCCGCCGCCAGGGGCAAACGTTCGCAGGGAAGGTAATGATCGTAATTGTCATAAACGACGTCAGAAATGATGCGTTGAATAACTTGCGACTGGAAAAGAAAAACCAATCCGCCTATGAGAATTGCAATCGCAATCCAAAAGCGTCTTTTCCTGATCTGTGATGATCGTTCCTGGCTCACACTGCCCTCCAATCCAGGCTAAATCCACAGCGGGACAGAGTCAAGCAGCCGTTTTATCTACCAATATTTCGTTATGGGAGAAAAGGAATTATAGAAAACGAACGGACAATAATCTGGTTGGCGAAAATCTAGTTATTGATTATGCCAATCGCCGATTTCTTCCATCAATATACCATAAAATTACCAGGTAAATCTTGCGCTCAAACGCCTTAAGCCTGTCGAAAGATCAGAAGGCGCTATTTCGAAATCAACCAGCCTCCCAGGATCAGGGCCAGAATCCCCAGTACGCGCAGCCCGTCAACCGGGCGCTGAGTCACGCCTAACAGACCAAAATGGTCGATGACCACACCCAAAACCAACTGCCCGATAATAATCAAAACCACCATCAAGGTGCTGCCCAGGCGGGGCAAAGTCACACTGATGGTCTGATATAAAATCAGGCCAAAAATACCAGCTGCCAGCATATACCACGGCAGCGTGCGCCATTCCCGGATGCGCTCGCCGCCACGCAGTATTAAAAACAGACCTGAAAAGACTGCTCCACTGATGTGAATGATAAAGCTGCTGGCAGTCCCGCCTACTCGCTGCCCCATCGACCCGGCTAATGGGGATTGCAATCCCACCGCCGCCCCACCGATCAAACCGACCAAAATTACCCACCAGTTGACCATTTTTTATCCTTACTCCCATCTCCCCACAAATCTCTACTCCCAGGTTTCAGAACTTGCTACCTGTGGTGGAATTGATTTACGCCTCCTGCTACTATAATAGCATTTGAATTTTAAGTCTCCAACCGGACGATCATCATTTACCGGCCAGGATCTGATGTCTCTGGTCAATGTGGTCAGCAGGCTGCTCTTTGCGGACAACGCTTGCATCTGGCGCTGACATGTGAAGAATTAAATCATGTATTGGATAAAACCGAAATCTTTTCAATGGGCGGTCACCACAACACTTGCACTGCGGCTCGGAGTTAGTGCAGTCCTGGCTTTAGGCTGGACGGCAATTCGGCCATTTATCGCATCCGTCCTGTCGCAGCTTGGAGAAAACCCGCTCTTCCCGGTTTCCTATTCTGCCTGGGGCGAAGCCTTTTTGGGAATCTGGAACCGTTACGATGGATACCGCTACTTTCTGCTGGCCAGTCGGGGTTACCAGGACCCAGCCAATATAGCCAATACGGTTTTTTATCCGTTGTACCCCATGCTCATCCGGCTGATTTGGAAGCTGACTGGGCTTGATATTATCGCCATCAGCTTGATCCTCTCTACCCTGACGACTTTTTTTGCTTTATACCTGCTGGCGCTTACAGTTGAAGACCTTTACGGCAGTCAATCAGCCAAATATGCAGTAATTAGTCTGGCAATTTACCCGACAGCTTTTTTTCTGGTCGGCCCGTATACTGAATCACTCTTCATCGCTCTGACTCTAGCGGCATTTTACCTGGCCAGGAAAGAACGCTGGCTGCTGGCCGGGTTGGCCGGTGCGTTTGCCAGTTTGACGCGCGGCCCGGGCATATTTACGGCATTCGCCCTGACCTGGATGGCCTACCACCAATGGCGCAGCCGGGGGTTCGCCTGGTCTCCACAGTTAATATTGAGCGCTTTTGGAGCCGCAGCGCCGGGATTGGCCGGGCTTGGTTTTATTCTCTGGCGAAGATGGATGGGCTTTGCACCGGTTGCCGAAGTCCTCGAGCAGCATTTCAGCGTGAGAATGGTCAATCCCATCACGGGTTTGTTCACTGCCTGGCAGATGATGTTCACCAATCCGACCTTTTCGGTCATCCTGGACGGTTTGACAGCCGCTTTTTGGATTGCCATTTTTATCATCTTAATCAAAAAAGCCGGTCGAATTCCAGTCGAATGGTTAATCTATTTTGGGCTTAACCTGGTGATGGTCACCAGCAAGGTCACCACCGTGGTATCGCCGCTGCAATCCATTGGCAGATATGTATTGGTGCTCTTCCCTGGTTTTATCTTTCTTGGCGAATGGCTCGCGTGTTTAACACCCCGCCAGCGCTTTTGGTATATTGTGGCTTCCAGCACCCTACTATTCGCGTTTTGCGGCCTTTATGTGATCGGCTTTTTTGTCGGCTAATCCTCTACATGCCTGGTGGTAACAGTATCAAAACGTCAGGACAAACCTGGACCGGCAGTCCTCCTCGAACCACATCGGAAAGTTGGTACCCCACAGATTGTTATAAAGGTTGAAATGCACTCCCCGCGTCATGTCCGGCTGATCGTTATGGAAGTTGAGCAGCGACGGCTCACCTGGCGCCACCAGCGGTGAATCCAATGTGGTGATCGTCAAAGCGCCTTGTGAATCTTTTACGCGCACGTATTGCCCGCTGGCATGCAGGTGGCGATTGCCGTTTTCCACCACCTCCAGCGGCGAGATATCCTGCCCGAGTTTGTCGATATCCCAGCAAGTGCCTTTAGCTGTCACGGGGACAAAAGACAACCACAATGCCTCGGGCAGGCGGCAGGCTTGCTTGTTGAACCATTGCAAATCGATTTCGAGCTCAGGTTTGGCCCGGTTGAAGGTGTATTTAATGTAGAAATCGCGCGGGCAGCCGTAGTTGCTTACACTTTCCGGTTCACCGGCCAGATGGAATAAGCAGGCATTATCCTTTTGATAACCATCCACCACCACAGGTTGCCAGTAACGGCTGACCGGATGTATGTTTTCCAGCCCGGGTTTGGTGAAATCCTCGCGACTCCAATCATTGTTCTGCTCTTCCGGTCGAATGTACTGCCGGAAAAAACGTTCGTAATCACCAGCCGAAAATGTTTGATAACGCAGCAGCCCCAGGGGATGGCCTCCATCCGCCCAGACCTTGCCATCTGCCTTCGCCTGCCAGGTGATCAATGCCCCGGTTTTCAGGTCAAATTGCGCAGCAATATCCGGTAAATCAAGCATGGATTCGGCGGAATTGAGCTTCTTCCAACCGTCAAGCGGCGGGATGGCCGGCCGGAGTTCCGACAAGCGGGAGCGCGCCTGCTCCGACCACGGCGTACCGCCGAGGGCATTTACCGCTGAGGCTATATATGCCCGTTTCTCCGCCCAGGAAGCCTCGAAGGTGCGGAAGTTGTCTTTTCCACGAGCGGCAGCCAAAGCGATACTTGAATAAACTTCATGATCCCTCAGGAAAGTCTTTTCATCCATGCCCCAGGTATGCTCCGGCACCATCAGCAAACGCCGTTGAAAAAGGTCAAACGCCGGCTCGTTAACCAACGATGGATTGGCCTTCACCCAGTCGCCGCGCAGACGTAGCAGTTCGCGGAACTGACTTACCTTGATTGGGTCGCTGCCAATGCCATGGATCCAACTGTCGCCGATTTCCTGCGTGACGATCGGCAGTTCAGCCCACACAGGTAGCAGTTTTTCCGCGAAGGCGTTCAAAGTCGAGGCGAAAATATCCGCCCCAGGATGCTCGGCACGCAGTTGCCGGTAAATTTCGGCTACTTGAGTCTCGGTCTGTGGCCCAAGGTTATCCATCGAATGGCCAAATGCCAGGGCGTCTTCCGTCCCGGGCAGAACAAAGGTGCTGCCGTAACCGCCTGCATACATGACGATCAGCTCACTGCCGGAAGGATCCCGCCAACGGAACAAAGGCGGAACCGTTGGCACCGCTGACCCGCCGTTTACGCCCACCTGCAGGAATTTCACTCCTGCTTCTGCCAGCAACGGAACAATGCCACGGGTGTGCCCGGGGACATCGGTGAACTTGGCAGCGATAGTGTGCTTGCCAAAGCGTTTATCCAGGCGCAGCGAAAGGGACAGTCCCAGCCGGAAAAGATCGGCGTCCATTAACTCGCTGTGAGTGGTAAAGGGCAGCGCATGCCAGGTGATATCCCCTTGCGCAATGGCAGCTTCCATCTCATGCCGCTTTGCTGCATCCGCTTGTTCTAAAAATTCATAGATCAGCCAGGAACCCGTCGTCCAGATAAAACGGTTTTTTTGTCCGCGTTCGCGTAATTGCTTCGCGAGCTGAATAGCAGAAGGGATATAGTGATTGAAATACTCCTCAGTCACCACGCGCGCGTAATTTGTAAAGCCAACATCGAGATGGGTCTTGAAGATCAGGTGAATATTGAGCGGCATAAAATACTCTTTAGATAGTAGGAAGCGATTGTCGATTTAGAGAAATGAATACAAATGGTGCCAAAGGTTGTGCAAGATAATCATAGATTAAATCCTGGCTTCCATGGGATTTACGAACCGTCCAATATTGATTTCGCATCTATAATCAAAATAAGAGGCTGGCTTTACGGTTAAATGATTGCGCATCCGTCTTACCGAAGGGGAGCAACCACATGAAAGCAGACAAACTAAAGTCGTTCAATTACGCCATCGGGATGTTTGGCACGTCCATCCCGATCAACATGTTGAAAACTTATGCCGCCATCTATTACGTCGACCGGCTGGGACTGACCACCGTGCAACTGGCGACCATCCTGTTCGTTTATACGTTCATCGACGCATTGGACAACCCGATTTATGGCTTCCTCTCGGACCGTACACGTACAAAATGGGGACGCCGCCGCCCCTGGTTGGTTATTGGAACGCCGCTGCTGGTGCTGGGCTTTATCGCCTTTTACTCCACGCCAGACTTTCTGGCAGGTAACAGCCTCTTCGGCTATGCCATGCTGTTCTACATTCTCACCGGCACGCTGGACTCGGTCATCAATGCCAACTACGGGGCGCTTTTCCCGGAGCTGTTCCGCACCGATGCCAGCCGGGCAGCCACCAACGCCTTACGTCAGGCTTTCCAATTAGTCGCCATGATCATTAGCATCGCGCTCACCCCCATCGTCACCAGCGCCATTGGGTACGGTCCAACCGCGATCATTTACGGTATCCTGGGCGGTGCAGTCATATTGTACATGGCCTTTACCGCCAGAGAGGTTGAAGTCCACGATGATGAGCAAAAACCTGCCCTCTGGAACAGTCTGAAAGATTTATTCACCAATCGCAAATTTTGGCTGGCTGGTTTTACAAATGCCTTTTACAGCGCAGCCATGTCGCTGGTGTTGGCATCGCTGCCGTTTTTCGTAAAATATACCTTGCAGATCCCGGACAGCCAGTCAACCATTTTATTTGCCTCAGTCCTGATTATCGCCATCGGCTGCGTGGCGGTTTGGGCGCGGCTTGTGCGTAAATATTCTGTCATCCCAGTCTGGCGAATTGCGTTGGCAACCCTGGCAATCGCCTTTATCCCGTTATATTTTGCCAATTCCCTGCCTACCGCAGCCATAGGTAGCGCCCTGGTTGGGTTTGGCTTTGCCGGTGTGATCACCACCATGGATTTGATCGGCGCCAAGGTGATGGATGAGGATACGCGCAAACACAATGTGCGCCGTGAAGGGATTATTTCGAATGCGCTGGGGTTTATGAATCGGCTTAACGGCCTGTTTACCAGCTTTGCGTTTTACCTCATTTTTGTGATCTTCGGCTTTGAAAGCGGCGCCAACCCGGGCACCGACCCGGCTAACGCCTCGCGCTTCCTTTTGACCGTCTTCCCATTTGCGTTGATGGTGATCAGTTTTGGCTTCTCCTGGACGCTCGATTTTCCCAAGGATGAGAAACCGCCGGAATTGCTGGGCGTCGCTCCGGAAGCGACGGGGGATTAGGAGGGCTGCATGGCGCTGATACGACTGGATCACCTGCCTGAAACGGTGAAGGTTAATGTGCCGTTGAATATCATCCTGCCCGACCCCGGGATGATGAAAGGTATTCCGGTGCGGGACCGCAAAGTATTGTATTTGCTGCACGGCCTGAGCGACGACGCCAGCGCCTGGCAGCGGTACTCGCCCATCGAGATCCTTGCCCGGCAATATGGATTGGTAGTCGTCATGCCCTCTGTCGGGCGCAGCTTTTATGCTGACATGCCAAACGGGCAGCGTTATTTCACCTATCTGACCGAGGAGTTGCCGCGTTACCTGACCGAGGTTTTCGGCATCATCCCACGGCGTGAAAACACGCTGATCGCCGGCCTGTCCATGGGCGGCTATGGCGCTTTCAAAGCTGCCTTCTCCTACCCAGATCATTATTATGCTGCGGCCAGCTTTTCTGGCGTCCTTGGAATGGAATTATTTTCTGCTTTCAAAGATGACCCCCGCAACGCAGAATTTGTGTATGTGTTGGGTGACTTGTCGAAAATAAGCGGCAGTGAACATGATCCTGCCGCCTGGTTGCAGCGCGCAGCCCAGGGTCCGTCCGCGCTACCGCGCCTGTTCGTCACCATCGGTCGCCAGGAAGACCTGTATCCGCTCAATCTGCAATTCAAAGCTGCCTGCCAATCCCTCGGCATCTCCATGGACTATTACGAAGAAGATGGACAGCACGATTGGCTTAATTGGAACCGGCAGATCGAGCGCTTCCTGTCCAAAGTCCTCGAGCCGCTGCCGGCCTGACTCTTCGAGTGTGCTATGGAACATACGATTCGCTTTGACATTCACATCGAGCCCGCCCGCCAGGGCGCTTATTTCACCATCCCCTTCAAGGTGCCGGGGGATTTCGAGTTCGAAACCCTGACGCTTAAATATGATTATGACCGGCGTCCACTGGGTCAACAATTTCTGGCGAATGGGCTGTTTTCCGCCCGTCCGGAGAAGAACATTATCGATCTGGGTTTGATCGGCCCGGACGGCACACAGGTTGGCGCTTCCGGCTCAGACAAGAATGAAATCACGGTCAGCGAGGAGTACGCCACGCCGGGTTACCGTCCCTGCCGCATCGTCCCCGGTGAATGGCAGGTGCTGGTCGGGGCGTATAAAGTGGAACCTGAGGGAGTCCGGGTATATTACGAAGTCACGCTGGACGGTAAGTCTCGCCGGCTGCTCAAGGGTGACCTGCACTGTCACACTCTGGCTTCAGATGGAGTCCACACGCTGGAAGAGCTGGCTTTCAAGGCCAAACGCAACGGCCTGGATTTCCTGGCAGTCACGGACCACAACCAGTTGGTGTCGAAGGCTGACCTGCCGCGCCTGCCAGGCGTGACCATGATCCCGGGAGTCGAATGGACGCATTTCAAGGGGCACGCCAACTTCATCGGAATCGACCAACCCTACGATGAGCCGTTTGCAACCAACACCCCCGAAGAAGCCCGCTCGAGGTTCGAGTCTGCCCACAAGCGGGGTGCGCTGATCAGTATTAATCACCCGTTCGAACCGGCCGCTCCCTTTCAATTTGACCTGCAAACTTTGCCGTTCGACTGCATTGAGATTTGGAACGGGCCAATGCGCGAGTCTAACCTGAAAGCGGTGGGCTACTGGCAACAGTTGCTGGCATCCGGCAAAAAGATACCGGCTTGCGGCGGCAGCGACTACCACCGCGACACCCCCTTTATCTTCCTGGGCGGGCCGACCATGGGCGTTTATGCCGACTCAGCTGGAGTGAGCGACATTGTGGCAGCGGTGCGCGCCGGCCACAGCTTTATCACCTTTGCGCCCAACGGTCCGACGCTCGAAATAACCGCTGGTGACGCGATCCTGGGTGATTCAGTCGCCTGGGCGGCGGTGAAGGAAATACGGATGATCGTCCAGGGGCTGCTGGCCGGAGATGTGCTGCGCGTGGTCACCGGCAAGAGCAACCAGGCGCTCTTCACTGCGCCTTCAGACGGGGATATCGAACTGACCTATGCTATGGACGCGCCCGGCTTTGCCCGGGTCGAGCTGCTGCGCGCCTTTTTGCCCGGCCTGCCCATGCTGCCGGCATTGATTTCGAACCCGATCTTTTTCGATGGATAGTAGGGTATCGTCAGGACGTTAGAAAAATGATCACGAAAAATTCCGGCAATGGTTCCAGCGGTAGGGGCATGGGGATCATAAACGATTCTCTACCGCTCCATTAACCCCGTGCCCAGGCCTTCATTATTCTCCATCCATTGAATCGCCATGATTAATAAATATTCCCCGTTGTGACTCAAGAATCTGGTTTGGTTTTTATCCCGGACACGGGGTTCCCGTAAGGGTAAGCCATAATTCAAAAATCCCCATGCCCCTACCGCTGGGGAGAGGATTTTGTGGTTATTTGCAACCTTCTTCGAGAAGGAGTAAGAACGGTCTCGACCGTTCCCTTGTATTTCGATATCATTAAACGGACTTGGTGATGGTCAGATGGTCAACCCCACCCAACCCGCCCCAAGAATGGGGCGGGATTATTCTTAATCGCGTGTTTTTGCGCCGTTTCGGCGCAAAAACACGCAAAATTCATTAAACCCCCGCTCCCAGGTGGTTTCGTTGGCTGCGAATAACGAATCACTTCTGGGGAGCGGGGGTAGGGGGTGAGGGGCAAAACTGTATCGGCCACCATGACAATAGGCGTCTCCTGCAATGGTATGGGTTTCCCTCAAGACGGTATCTGCTCAACTGTGCCGTCACCCTGGGTTATTGAATTGCCGCGCATAGAGTTGGGCATACAACGCCCCGTGGTCGAGCAGTTCGGTATGCGTGCCCTGCTCTGCAATTTCCCCATGATCCAGCACGTAAATCCACTTTGCGTTACGGACGGTGCTCAAGCGGTGAGCAATGACGATAGCCGTGCGTCCGTGCAGCAAGCGTTCCAACGCCTGCTGAATCGCTACTTCGGTGACCGTATCGATGTTGGCGGTGGCTTCATCCAGAATCAAGATGCGCGGCTGTGCCAGAATCGCGCGGGCAATGCTGATCAATTGGCGCTGCCCAACGGATAGATTCACGCCGCCCTCCTGCACATGCGTCTGGTAACTGGCTGGGGACGCGGCAATAAAGTCGTGGGCATTGGCTTGCCGGGCAGCTTCTTCGACCTGCGCATGGGTGGCATTTGGGCTATGGTAGCGAATGTTGTCCTCCAAAGTTCGAGGGAACAGGAATGGTTCCTGCGATACAACGCACACCTGCCGCCGCAGCGAGCCCTGCGTCACGGCGCGGATATCGATGCCATCGATGCGGATGGCGCCGGACTGGATATCATAGAACCGCGTGAGCAGGTTGGCAATCGAAGTTTTTCCTGCGCCGGTTGGTCCGACCAGCGCAACCGTGCTGCCGGCCTCAATGGTGAAGCTGACGTCATTGATTACCAGCGGTGCGTCCGGTTTGTAGCGGAAAACGACATGGTCGAATTCGACTTTGCCGTTGATTTGCGGCATTTCCCTGGCTTCCGGCAGATCAGCGATCTCCACCGGCGTGTCCAGCAGCTTGACCACCTGCTCGCCGCCTGCCATAGCAGATTGGAATGTGGTGAACAGGCGGCTTACTTCCAATATGGGCTGGAAGAAGCGGGTCACATACGATAGGAACGCCACCATCACCCCTAACGTTACCGCCTCTGCAAGGACGAAGCGCCCGCCAAACCATAGCACAATTGCGGTCGCCACCATCCCGAGAAATTCGATGGTCGGCAGGAAGATGAATGACAAAGACATAGCGGTGATGTATGCCTTGCGGTTTTCGCGGTTGACCCGTTCAAAGCGCTCCTGCGAGGCTTTTTCCTGCGCAAAAGCCTGAATGGCGCGCATTCCACTGATGTCCTCTGCCAGGTCGCCAACCACGGCCGCAATTTTGGAGCGCGTCTCGCGGAAGGATGCCCGGGCATAACGGGAAAAGACCCAGGTCGCCAGAAGGATAAGCGGCAAAACGGTGAAAGTAATCAGTGCCAGTCTTGGGCTCATCGTCAGCATGATGATAATAATGCCCGCCAGCACGATCAGGTCACCGACCAATGTGATCACTCCCTGTGAAAGAAGCTCGTTGATCTCGGCAACATCGTTCATCACCCGCGAGACCGTGACGCCAACGATATGGTTGTCATGGTAGCCCAGCTGCAGCCGCTGCAGATGGCGGAACAAATCACTGCGGATCTTCGCCAACACTTTTTGCCCCACCCACGAAAGAAGGTAGCGCTGTCCGGCGCTCACAAAAAACAGGCTTATAAATGATGCGGTGATGATTGCTGCAATGCCCCACAACCCGCTGGCATCCCTTGGGGTGATGTACTGGTCGATAGCAACCTTGGTCAGATACGGCGTCAACAGGGTCAGACCGGATTCGCCCAGAGTCAATACCAGCGCGGCGATCATTTTCCAGGCGTGTGGGCGCAAATACCCCAGCAGGCGGCGAACCACATGCGGGTTGAATTTACCGGTATTTTCCCGGTTGGCGCTACCGTAGCGGTCCAGCGCATCCCGCGGACCCATTCCTGGCGACACATTCCCAATCGAAAAGCTCACGACAGCGCTTCCTTGCGCACCAGCTGGCGGTTGTAAATTTCGCTGTACAGGCGCGCTGAAACGAGCAGCGTCTCATGCGTACCGCTGGCGCTGATGCGCCCTTTTTCCATAACCAGGATCAAATCGGCATTACGCACGGTGCTCAAGCGGTGGGCAATCACGAAGGTGGTGCGCCCGCGAATGAGATTCTGAAATGCCAGTTGAATCAGATGCTCGGTTTCCGCATCCACCGACGCCGTGGCATCGTCCAGGATCAAGATTTCAGGATCCAGCAGAAGTGCGCGGGCAATCGCCAGCCGCTGCCGCTGACCGCCGGATAGCGTGACTCCGCGTTCCCCAATACGGGTGCCATACCCCTGCGGGCTGCGGATGATAAATTCATGCGCCTGGGCAGCTTGCGCCGCGCTGACAATATCAGCTTCGGTCGCCGTCTCGCTGCCGAAGGCAATATTTTCACGGAACGAGCCAGCGAACAAGGTAGCATCCTGCATGACAATGCCGATTTGGCTGCGCAGCGAATGCAGGGTAACTTTGCGAATGTCGTAGCCATCAATCAGGATGCGCCCTTCAGTCGGATCGTAAAATCTGGGGATCAGACTGATAATGGTGGATTTTCCGGAGCCAGTTGAGCCTAATAGAGCCACCGTTTGGCCTGCACTGACTGTAAAATCGATGTTATTGAGCACTTTTTTGGCGCCATAACTAAAGGAAACCGCTTCGAAAACCACGTCGCCCTTTATTTCACCCAACGGAACGGCCCCTGGCTCGTCGCGCACTTCGGACACGGTATCCAGTGTGTCAAAGATGCGTTCCGCGGCTGAACCGGCTATGGCCACCGCTGGAATGATCATGCCCAGACGCCGGACAGGTTCGATCAACTGCCCCAGATAGGTGATAAAAGCAATAATCTGGCCTATGGTCAATTGGCCGTTAATGACCTGGGAGCCGCCATAAAGGATGATGGCGACCGTGCCCATGTTGGCGATCAGGAACAAAAGGGGCAGATTGACCGCCTGTAGCTGCGCCGACCGGGCGGACAGTTCGAACCAACGGTCATTTTCGCAGTCAAAGCGCTCGATCTCGGCATCCTCCTGCACATAGGCCTTGACCTCACGCATGCCGCGCAGGTTTTGTTCAACGGCGGTCGTCAACCCCACCAGTTGCTTTTGCAACAACAGCGAAAGGGGACGGAAGCGGGAACCAAAATGCAGCGCGCGGTAAACCAGCACCGGCATGGTTACCAGTACCAGCAAGCCCAACTTCCAATCCATGACCAGCATGACGACTGCAGTAACAATCAGCAACAGCGCGCCATCCAGGATGCGGATGGTTGCGCGCCCGGTCAGAAAGCGGATGCGTTCGACATCCTGGACGGCGCGGGAAAGCAGCTCTCCGGTCTCGGATTGATCGTGGAAGGAAAACGATAGCTGGGTTAGCTTTTTTTGGATGGCATTGCGCAGGTCAAAGGCCACATTTTGCGAAGCGACCTCGCTCAAAGTTCCTTCGAAATAGTTCAACACCCCTTTGATCAGGGTCAGGCCGAGCAGCGCCAACACCGACCAGGTTAAAACCTTCGGCTGGTTTCCTTCCACCCGGTATCGATGATCCAGCGGATGAACTGCGGGATTAACGTGTTGAGTCCAAGAATGACTAGCAGCGAGGCATACGCCCCCACGGTCTGCTTCCAGTATGGGCGAAGATAGCCGTAAACCCGCCAAAGCAATTGGAAAAGCGGAACGGAGGTCGGTTGAATTTTTGGAAGGGGGAACGCTGTCTTTTCCGCAGTCATTTGTTGCCTGAATGCCTGATGGCATTATCTCACAATCTCGTTGGCGGAAAAACACAATAACCAGCGATAAAGGTCATACAGATAGAGTTAACCCGGAACAAATAATTCGCCGGGTAGGTCAGCCAGACCCGGCCCTCTTTGGAGGGTGTCTCCATTCATGCATAAGGTGTTCCCAGAGCGTCGGGGAATCGCTGGTTAGCTGCGCCCTTTTGACTTCTATTTGGGCTTGCCGACCTCAGCTTGAACCATGGTTGTAATGCAGCCGGATAAAGGTTTCCACTTCATCCAGTGGGCGGTCAAAGGGTCCAGGTCTTTCCACTTTTAGGCTGGTCGCTGCGGCTGCCCACTTTCCGGCATCCACCGGCGGCAGACTCAGGCGCATGGAAACATACGAGCCGAGGCAGGTATCTCCCCGCCCACTGCGGCCTGCCATGGATCGCGAGTGGAATTTGTAGTGATGGAATTTGCCATCAGCGTGGATCAAAACCCCTTCACTGTGCGTCAGGACGATTTCCTTCGCGCCCAGAGCAGCGTAGAATTTGGCCGCTTTTTCGATATCCGTTTCCCCTGTCAAAAACTGAGCCTCGACCGCATCCGATTTCAGAATGTCAATATTGCCTAACACACGCCCCATATCCTCCCAGGGCTCATAAACCAGCGCTTCTCCGCGCAGCACCCGCACAAATCCCTGAACATCCGCTGCCAGAATTACCCCATCTCGTTTCCGCAACTCCTCAAAGAACTCCGGCTCTACCTCTCCGCGTATGCTTGGGCTAACGGTAATGGCCTTGGCTTCCAATCCGTCCAAGTGTTCCGCGTGGATCGTCCCACCAGTTGCTTTGACGTACAAATTGCGCTTGTCCACATCATGGGTCTTGTATTCAAGCGTCATCAGTGTCGATGCCGGTGAATAAAAGGGGTAACAATCGATGCCGTTCGAGCGGATCGCCTTGACCACATGCTCATCCGCCCGCGCCAGTCGGGTTACCACCGCAGCTTTAATCCCAAGCCGCGCGCCGGCATGCGCAGCATAATTCATTCCTCCGCCATCTATAAAGCATGTGCCATCCGGGGTGATGATGGTGTCCTTGGTGTAGTTTCCGGCAAAGATGACGTCATAGTGCTTCGATGAATTTGTCATGGGTATCTTCCTGGATTAATTGGTTCACCGCCGGGATGGCGACAATAATCAACCAGTATATACCTCTTGTCCTTAATCCAGTAGGGGGCGCATTGCCTCAAATCGAATGTTACTTTAGTGGGATTCGTTGGCTCAAAATAGATGTTACCCTAACGCGGAATTCTCGATCCGCAGAGGGAGCCTATGATGAGTCCAAAGAGCAAACGGGAGTTGG
>JBAZZG010000001.1:0-423246 GCA_041658905.1 Bellilinea sp. | reverse complement strand
TCATCGTTTAGGTGGATATGGTACAGTTTTTTAGGCATTTTGGCCATCTCCTTGCCTTCCTTGGTTGCAAGGATTGTTCCATCTTATTCACGGTGACTGACTACTAGTTACTTTCCTTGAAACCTATAATTTCCAGAATGAAACAAATGTGAGCTTGGATGAATACCTTGCGAACCCGGAAAAGTACCCGGCGAAAATAATGTTAAGAAACGATGAAGGGAAGATAGCGGAACAAACACTAACCATAGATCAGATAACGGACTTTGAAATGGTGTATGCAAGTGGGATGGGTGGGGAGTTGTATATGAGTGTTCCATCTAAGACGTCACTTAGTCATGGATATCGTTTTATTGACGGAAAGTTTATTATTTACAGTTCAATTTCAGCCTATGATGAACAAATCCTATTTTCTATGAGTCCAGAATTGAATCTTGATAAAGATACTGCATTACCATACTATCTAGGGTATTTTGCCGTCCAACCCCGACTAATAGGTGGCCTTGGACTGATACCCTATACTGTTCTTAGATTCCAAGCCGGCAATAATTTGGAAGATCTAATAAAAGGAGTGAATATCTTTGAAACAATAGATAGGGCGAACGGTTCGTTGCCGTCAGGAACTATGACGCGTGAAGAAGGGGAAGCTTGGGTGAGAGCACACTCTTCTTTTAAAGTGAGGTAAAGCGGCAGTAGGGGCGGGTCGTGACCCGCCCGCTCATAAAAATATCCTCACTCCATCTGAAAGGGCGAGGAACCATCCGCAAAAACCAGCGGCTGGACAGCCTTATATGTTGATGGTTCTGCCAACGTTCTTGCCAACAATCGTGCCGCTCATCAGTGCGGTTCATCCCCACGTGCGTGGGGACATCGATATCTTGATTGAGATTTTGGAGAACTCGGTATTGGGTAAATCGGGGGTTGTTCGAAAGGAAGAACTGGTTTACTCAATGGCTTTGGCCGAGGCAACGATGAAGGTGGTCTCGGATATTGCCGAGGACACATACCCAGCAGTAGCTTTTCAGATTAAAGACTACAGGAAGGAAATAGAGAGAGTGCGCGAAGAGATTCTGGGTGACAAAAGGGAAAATACCAGTCTGGACGAGGTCATTCACGGAGTGCTGTCCAAAAAAACTCTGGCAGCCGCAGTGATAATTGGGGGGATGGTACTTTCGGCTTGCGGAGTTAGTGTGGAGATAGTGACACCTAATGCCACGGCCACCGAGACACAACCAAGAGTGACGGAGACGGTGGATATAGGGGCAACGGAGACACCGTTCCAACCGGGAGTTACGGAAACAGCACCTGGAGTGAGTGAGACACCAACCCTGGAGGTTACGCCAACAGCAACACAAGTTGAGAGTGAGATGACAGTTGAGGAGATAAAAAGCAATGTAGATGCTTATTTGGACGGAAAGATTACCTTTGAAGGAGATAGAGAAAAATATCTTTATAGACGACGAAGTGGTTTAATACTTCCTGTCGGATATTTTTATGAGTATAGAATGACTTTCCCTCAGTTCGAAATCGATTCAGACCGTATGATCTCTGTGTTATTGGGCATATATAGGGATGAGAGCAAGCAGTTCGTAGTACTGGGGTCAAAAGATTTGCGTGGGAAACTTTTTGTATGGGTAGGTATAACAGGCTATTTGGATAATGAAAAGTATCCTGCTTTGTCGCGGACTTATATTAAATTAACTCATGAAGAATCCCCAATAATCGATGGATCGGTCGGGAACAATATGTTTAAGAATCAAGATGAGTTACTGGAACTTTATTCCGATAAAATCAATTTGCCTTTATATTATGGAATTGATGCAAATATGGTAATAAAAGACCCTAGTTTTACGTGTGGTCCAATAATGAATGAATTAGAGTGTGGCAGTGCAAAGGGAAATAATGGCGCATCAGATGAACTAATTGCTTGGATAAAGCAGGGAAAAAATAAACCTGATTTTGTTTTTGACAATATTTCCGACTTTCAAATTAAGGAATTTGAAAACGCCCCCTTGGTTCAGAACCATACGGTGAATACTCCATAGATTGTTGTGAAAATTAGATTTTTAGATTAGACTTGAAGGGTGACTAAAACGAGCAAAATTGTTCTGATTCTATTAGGGATGATTTTGTCTGCTGGTGTGTTGCTGGAACTTTTGAGAAGTTGGTGTAACATATTTTCTGTAAATTGCTGAACCTTAACAAAAGCGGTGAGTCAGAAGTATCCTAAAGGTTACGACACCAATAAAGGAGACTAGAAATGACTCACCAAAATGATTATACCTTTTCAGAAGATCTTGCAGAAAAAGGACTTGAAGCTGTACCTGAGATGATGCGAGTGTTGATCAATCAAGCCATGCAGGTGGAACGATCAAAGTATTTGCAAGCTGATGAATACGAGCGAACAGAAGACCGGAAAGGTCACGCCAACGGGTACAAGCCAAAAACCGCTATTCGTTTCATTCGTTTTTGAAACGAATAGCCAATGGCAGAACACGGGCGCGCACTGCGCGCCCCTACAGCCGCTGCGCGGTCAAGATCAAGTAACTCACCAGGGACTCGAATATCATCCCCCCTGTGGGGACCCTCAACCCAAAGGCTCTGTTTGTAGGTGACTCACCAGGGACTCGAACCCTGAACCCATTGATTAAGAGTCAATTGCTCTGCCAGTTGAGCTAGTGAGCCGGTAGCGCACAAATTATACCGCACTCTCCCCGACTGTCAATAACGCTTGCCTAGACAACCTCGTCTCCTTCCCTGCCAGGTAAAGAGGTCAAGGCGTGATACAGCGCCGGCAATCCCCCTAAAACAAGACTGTCGGGAACAAACCGCGCAGCTTACTCCAATTTTCCGGCAGCCCGGGCGCGCGCCAGCACCCATTCCGCGGCCTTGACCACCGGCATATCCACCATTTTTCCGTCGAGCGCGAAGGCGCCCTTGCCGGCTTCCTGCTGCTGCGCAGCGGCATCCACGACGCGTTTTGCCTGCGCAATCGCCTCGTCAGACGGCGCAAAAGCTGCGTGCACCGGTTCCACCTGATTGGGGTGGATGACCTGTTTGCCTGAATAGGCCATTTGCGCCCCCTGCTGCGATTCTGCCCGTAGCCCGTCCAGGTCGTGCAGGTCCATCCACACCATGTCGATGGCCTGCAGGCCAAAAGCGGCGGCATGGGTAACGATCGCCGATCGCGCGTAAAAAATCTCCCAGCCGGGGCGGGTGCGTACCGCGCCGATATCGCCTGCCAGGTCCTCGGCGCCGAAAATCAATGCTTGCAGCCGCGGGTCTGACCCGGCAATCTCTTTCAGGTTGACCACACCGCGCGCCGACTCGATCAATGCAATCAGAACAATCTCGCCGCCTGGCCAGCCGTAGGTCTTTTCCGCTTCAGCCAGACGGCTGCTGACCCATTGCACCTGTTCGGCGCTGTGCACCTTGGGGATCACAAAGCCGTCCGGGTGCGCCGGAAGGACGGCGTTCAAATCATCCTGCTCCAGTCCTGAGCCAACCGGGTTGATGCGCACCAGCCGCTCGGAACGGCCAAAGTTCAAGCGCGGCAGCACGCCGGCAATGGTGGCGCGGGCATCGGCTTTGCGGTTGAACGCCACCCCATCCTCGATATCCAGGCATACACAGTCAGCGCCTAACGCAGCAGCCTTCTCGACCATGTGTAAATTGTCACCCGGGACATACAACAGAGCGCGGCGTGAACGCAGCATTATTTTTCCTCCATCTGCGCAGATCGTTTGAGAAACAGCACGGTGCGTTCCAATTCTACCGCCACTGTGCCATCGGGCTTACGCCCAATGTGCCTCAAGCGCACCACACCGCGGTCTGGATTGGAGCGCGATTCACGTTTATCCAGCACTTCACTTTCAACATACAGGGTATCGCCGTGAAAGACCGGATTGGGGTGCGAGACGCGGTCGTAGCCCAGATTGGCAACCACGGTGCCCTCCGTCAGGTCGCTGACCGTCAGCCCGACCGTCAGCGCCATGGTCAGCAGCCCGTTGACAATGCGCTGCCCAAATTGTGTGCGCGATGCGAAATCAGCGTTGAGGTGCAGCGGTTGGTTGTTCATGGTCAGGGCGCAAAACAATGTATTGTCCGCTTCGGTAATGGTGCGCCCCTGGGCATGGCGAAAATGCTGCCCGATCTCGAGATCTTCAAAATATTTGCCTGTCATCGATCATTCTCCAATTTCCACCAGCAACTGATCCCGGTCAACGGTCTGGCCAGCGGCTGCCAGCAGGCGATTGACGCGCCCAGCCGCGGGGGACTTGACCTGGATTTCCATTTTCATGGCTTCAAGCAGCAGCAAAACCTGCCCGCGTTGAACCGGGTCGCCGGGGGCTACCTGCACCGCGCGCACCTGCGCCGGCATGGGTGCGCGGATCGCCGTGCTGCCATCCACTTCGCTGCCCAGTTGACTGGCGCGCTGGGCTGGTGGGTCGAGCCAGTAGGTGCAGCCGCCTTGCGAGAGCCACTTGCGGCTGCCGTCCTGCGCCCAATAAAAAGTAAGCGGGCGCCCATTGAAACGCAAACTGATTTCACCCGGCTGCCGGTCGAGTACTTCCACGGCGTATGCAACGCCGCCGACAAGCGCGCGGAAGCCTTCCCCGCTGCGTTCGAGCGTTACTTCGGCCGTCTGCTGCCCGAATTGGTAGCGAAAATACATGATCGATTTCCTCCTACACGCTCACTGCCCAACTCGATAGCCGTTTGGCGTCCGCCACGGGCTGTAAGGGTCGTGCTCATCAGGCGCAGCGGATTGGGGCGTCAGTTGCGCCAGGGCTGCGGCAACCAGCACCTCAGGCGGCAGGCCGCATTGCGGCGGCTGCCAGCCGTTGAAATGCTCCTCTACCCAGGTGGTATACACCTCGCCGGCGATAAATTGCGGAGCGGATAGCACATCCTGTAAAAATTGGCCGTTGTGGGTCACCCCCATCAATACGGTTTCGCGCAGGGCGGCGGTCATGCGCCGGATAGCCGCCGGACGGTCCTCGCCCCAGGCGGTCACTTTGGCAATGAGCGGGTCATAATGAATGGTGATCTGGTCGCCGCTGGTATAGCCGTTATCCACGCGCACGCCCGGCCCGGAAGGTTCAATAAAGGTCAGCAGCGGCCCGGTGGCTGGCAGGAAATTGTTGGCCGGGTCTTCGGCGTACAAGCGGCACTCGATAGCGTGACCGCGCTGAAACAGGTCACTTTGCTTGAAGGGCATGGTTTCGCCGGCGGCAATGCGGATCTGCCATTGCACCAGGTCGATGCCAACCGTCCATTCGGTGACCGGATGCTCGACCTGCAAGCGGGTGTTCATTTCCAGGAAGAAGAATTCCCCGGTCTGCGGATCGACGATGAACTCGACCGTTCCGGCATTGGTATAGCCGACAGAGCGCGCGGCTGCCGTGGCAGCCGCGCCCATTTCAGCGCGCAGCGTTTCATTCAAATAGGGGGACGGTGTTTCCTCGATGATTTTTTGATGCCGCCGCTGTACTGAGCACTCGCGCTCGAATAAGTGGACCAGATTGCCTTGCTGATCACCAAGCACCTGAAATTCGATATGCCGTGCGTGTGGGATGTAGCGTTCCAAAATCAGACGCCCGTCGCCAAATGCATGCAGAGCTTCACGGCGGGCAGCTGCTGCAGCTTCGGCCATCTCATCCGTCTGGTAAACCACGCGCATGCCTTTGCCACCGCCGCCGGCAGCCGCTTTGATCAGCAATGGGAAACCAATTTGAGCGGCAGCGGCTTCCAACGCAGCCGGATCGTCCAAGCCCTGGTAGCCGGGCACCACGGGAACGCCGGCGGCCTGCATCCAGGCGCGCGCTTGGCCCTTATCGCCCATGGCTTCGATGGCCTCAGGCGACGGGCCAATAAACACCAGTCCGGCCTGCTGCACGGCGCGGGCAAAAGCGGCATTTTCGGCTAGAAAACCGTAGCCGGGGTGAATGGCCTCAACGCCTGCGGCAGCAGCGGCTTGCAAAATGTGATCCAAGACCAAATACGATTCACTCGCCGGCGCCGGACCGATGTTGACGGCTTCATCTGCCAGCCGCACGTGCAGCGCGCGCCGGTCCGCATCGGAATAGACCGCGACTGATGCGATGCCCAGTTCGCGGCAGGCGCGAATGATGCGCACGGCGATCTCTCCCCGGTTGGCCACCAGCACTTTGTTGAACATGGATACGCCGCTCACATGCGGAAAACCCCAAAACCGCCGGGTGTGCGTGGTGAATTCATTACCACCGATAAGGCCAATCCCAACACTTGGCGCGTCTCGGCGGGGTCGATGACGCCGTCATCCCACAGACGGGCGGTCGAATAATACGGATTGCCGGCCCGTTCGTATTCCTCCAGGGTGGGGCGCATAAAGGCTTCAGCTTCGGCGGGGGATAACAGGGGTTTACCCTCGCGCGCCAACTGGTCCTGCTTGACGGTCAATAACACGTTGGCGGCCTGCTCGCCGCCCATGGCGCTGATGCGCGCGTTGGGCCACATCCACAGGAAGCGCGGATTGAAGGCGCGCCCGGACATGCCGTAATTGCCGGCGCCAAATGAACCGCCGATGAGAACGGTCAGCTTGGGCACGCTGACGGTTGACACGGCATGTACCATTTTGGCGCCGTCCTTGGCAATGCCGCCGGCTTCATACTCCTTGCCGACCATGAATCCGGTGATATTTTGCAGAAAAAGCAGCGGAATGCCGCGCTGCTCGCACAGTTCGATAAAATGGGTGGCTTTCAAGGCGGATTCGCTGAACAAGACCCCGTTGTTGCCCAAAATCCCGACCGGGTAGCCGTGGATGGCGGCAAAACCGCACACCAGGGTGGTGCCATAGCGAGCTTTGAACTCGCGGAACGCGCTGCCATCCACCAGCCGGGCGATGATTTCGCGCACGTCATAGGCAGCGCGCGGATTGGCAGGCAAAATCCCGTAGATCTCGGCCGGCGAGTAAAGCGGCTCGGTTGGCGGGAGCAAATCCAGCCCATTCAGCCAGATTCCGGCGCTGCGCCCTGACTTGCGCGGCAGGGTCTCGACGACGCTGCGGCAAATTTCCAGCGCGTGGTCATCGTCTTCGGCAAAATGATCTGCCACCCCCGAGAGACGGGTATGCACATCCGCGCCGCCCAGATCCTCGGCGGACACATCTTCGCCGGTTGCCGCTTTGACCAGTGGCGGCCCGCCCAGGAAGATAGTGCCGGTGCCGCGTACGATGATGGTCTCATCGCTCATGGCGGGTACATAGGCTCCACCCGCCGTGCACGAACCCATCACTACCGCAATCTGGGTAATGCCTTTGGCGCTCATACGCGCCTGGTTATAGAAGATGCGACCAAAATCATCTGAATCAGGGAAGACCTCATCCTGCATCGGCAGGAAAATTCCGCCAGAATCAACCAGATAGATGCAGGGCAGCGCGTTTTGAAAGGCGATCTCTTGAGCGCGCAGGTGTTTTTTCATGGTCAGCGGGAAATAGGTGCCGCCCTTGACCGTGGCGTCATTGGCAACAATCAGCACCTCGCGTTCCGCCACCCGCCCAATGCCGGTGACGATGCCGGCGCCAGGCGCCTGATTGTCATAGCAATCCCAGGCGGCCAGCGGGGACAGTTCAAGAAACGGCGAACCCGTGTCGAGCAGCCGGTCGATGCGCTCGCGGACGAACAACTTCCCCTGGGCTGCCTGGCGCTGCTGGTATTTCTCACCGCCGCCCTGACGTACTACTGCCAGCCGCTGGCGGAGCTGCTCTGCCAGTCCGCGGTGATAGATTTCATTAGCCTGGAAGGCCGGGTCTTTGGTCAAAATGCTGGATTGAATGGTTTCCAATGCTGTCCCTGTCGCGGCTCAGCCGCTGCGATATATGACGCCAAATCCGCCGCGCGGGTATACCCACTGCAGCGCATCGCTCGGGCAGGTCACCAGACAGGTGCCGCATTCCAGGCAACCGGCCCAGTCTGCCATGATCTTGCCGTTCTGCTCGCTGTAAACGTTAGCCGGGCAGACATACAGGCAGGCCAGGTTTTTACATTTGGCGCGACACACTTCTTCATTGACGACGATATGCGGGTGGCCTTCATCCAATTCATACTTGTTGACAGCTAATTTCTCGGGTACCGGTAAGCGGTTCATAAGGCGCGTCCTCCTGCCAGCGCGTCCTTCAAAAGGTCCAACAACGAAATTTTGGATGCTTTTAAGTTCTTCAACAGGGTGGGCGCTAGGTTCTTTTTGGGTTGAGCATCCTGGCGGTAAATATCTGCCAGAAGGTTGGAAAGCAGTGCGGGGTAGGTCTCGAAAAGGCGCTCGTTTTTCATAAAATCCACGGCGCGGGCATAGGTGCGCATGTCCTGCATGACGAACGACTTTTCCAGCCGGGCGGGGTAGGACTGCAACCGGACGGCGCTGAAATCGTCCGCGGCATGTGCTTCCAGGACCGTTTCGGCTGCCGCAACTGCCGATCCGATGGCCAGGTCCATGCCGCGCACCACAAAACCGTTGTTGACCCCGAAGCCGACCGCGTCACCGACCAGCAGCAGGCCGTCGGCAGCCAGCGGCGGCATCATTTTGAGCCCGCCTTCCGGTACCAGATGCGCGCCGTACTCCAGCACCTTGCCGCCTTTGATCAGCGGAGCGATCATGGGATGCGCCAGAAAATCTTCGAATATCTCTGCCGGTTTTAACTCGCGCTCGACCAGCGCTTCCAGGTGGATAACGAGTCCGATCGACAGGCTCTCCCGGTTGGTGTACAAAAATCCACCGCCCGGGACGCCGCGGGTGGCGTAGCCGACAATGTTGTATGCAGCGCCTTCATTGCCGCTCAGGTGAAAACGCTCCTCGATCACCTCGCGCGGCAGCCCGATCACCTCTTTAACTCCGACGGCAGCCTGCCCCGGGGGTATTTTGTCGCGCAATCCGGCATTCTGGGCAATAAACGAGTTAGCCCCGTCGGCGGCAATCACCACTTTGGCCTGCATCTCCTCGCCAGCGGCAGTGATGCCTACCACTTTTCCATTGCGTTTGACCACCCCGTCCACCTTGATGCCAGGCACCAGCATGGCGCCAGCGGCTTCGGCCTGCTCGGCCAACCAGCGATCAAAGCGGGCGCGCAGCACGGTAAAACCGTTGTAGGGTGGCTGGTTGAACGTTTCGGTTTTGAAATCCAGGTTGATGGAGGAATCAGCGGTCAAAAAACTGACCACCTGATTGGTAATCACGCGCTCGACCGGGGCGGATTCCCAAAAATTGGGGATGAGGTCATGCAGCACGCGTCCATAAAGCACGCCACCGCTCAGGTTCTTGCTGCCGGGGTACGGTCCACGCTCGATCAGCACTACCTGTAGGCCGGCCTTCGCCAGCCGGTAAGCGGCGCTGCTGCCGGCGACCCCGGCGCCGACGATGATGGCGTCAAATTCATCCTCAGCCACGGATTTATTTCCCTTTGCGCGCCTTGAGCGCGCGAATCAGTGCCGGAACGACCTGATACAGATCGCCCTCGACGGCATAATCGGATTGGGTCATCAATGGAGCCCCGCGGTCTTTGTTGATCGCCACCACCACGCGCGACTCGCTCATGCCAATGGTATGCTGGGCCTGCCCCGAGACGCCTACCCCCAGATACAGGTCGGGTTTGATCATGGCGCCGGAAATGCCGATGTAGCGCTCGCGCGGCAGCCAGTCCAGTCCTTCGGCCAGCGGGCGGGTGCAGGCCATTTCTGCGCTGAGAGCCTGCGCCAGTTCCTCGATCATGCCCAAGTCTTCCTGGCGAGCGACCCCGCGTCCCGGGCAGATGACCCGTTTGGCCGCAGAAAGATTGACGCTGCTCACCCCACGGCTGCGGCGTTCGATGACTGCTGCCTGCCAGGGCGGCTCGACCCACGGCAGTGATTCAATCTCATCGCTGGATGGAGTCTGGCGGGTTCTGGCCTCAAATACACCTTGACCAACGGTCGCGATGACGGGACTTGCCAACGGGCGGTCGATGCGCACCGCGCCGCCGCCAAAAACCATGTGACGCGCCAACAAGGCTACACCGTCCCACTGAAATTCGAGTACATCCGCCAGGACGGTTACGCTCAATCGGGCTGCCAACCGACCGGCAACCGCGCGCCCGCGAACCGTCGCGCCGATGATGACGCCAAAAGGACGCTTATCCTGCACGGCTGCCGTCAGGGTTGGGACGATATCCTCCACCAGCCGGCCGGTAGGCAGTTCACCCAGCCATAATACTCGCTGTGCACCCTGTTCGAGGGCTTGCTCGGCCTGCGAGCGGGCGCCTAAAACCACGGCAGTCACCTGGCCGCCTGTGTGGGCGGTCAACTGCTGCGCACATGCAATCAGTTCGGCTTGCAGTGCCGGTTTTTCAGAAAATACCCAGATATCAGTGTGATCTGCCATGATCTTCCTATGCCAGTCCTTCTTTGACCAGGTAACCGGTCAGCGCCTGGGCGGCTTCTTCCGGGCTGCCTTCGATCAGGATACGTTTGCGTTCAACCGGGCGCGGCGCGCGTAAGCTGACCGCTTCCACGCGCGATTCCGGTGCATTTTCCAGTTCCAAATCGGCCAGGCTCCATTCAAAGACCGGTTTTTTGGCCGCGAGAAGAATTTCCTTCATGTTGGGCAGGCGCGGCTGGTGAATATCGGTGGTGACTGCCAGAACCGCTGGCAGCGGCAGCTCCAGCACTTCGATTTCCTCTTCCAGGCTGCGTTCGATGCGTACCGTGCTGCCGTTGACCTCGATTTTGCTGACGGCGTTGAACACAGGTACGGCGAGCAGTTCGCCCAATTGCAAACCCACCTGTTGAAAATACAGATCCGCCGAACCTTCGCCGGTTAGCACTAGGTCCACCGAGCCAATTTTACGCACCGCAGCCGCCAGCACCTGGGCAGTCACTGCCGTATCCGCACCGTTCAAAGCGTCCTCTGTTACCAGCACCAGTTCGTCCGGACCGCGTGAAAGCAGGTCTTTGCGCAGCTTGGAATGGTTGATGCGCTGCGGTCCAACGCTGAGGGCGGTCACGCTGCCGCTGTGGGTGTCTCTCAAGCGCACCGCAGCTTCGATCGCCTGCAAATCAAAACTGCCGATGCGCCACTCCGCGCGTTCGAGTGAAATGGAACCATCACTGCGGATTTCGATGTCGCTGGCGTCGGGCGCAAGTTTGGCGCAGACTACAATTTTCATAAAGGCTCCATTCGGAATGAGCAGCGGGCTAACTCTTGCGGGCGTGTTTGAGCAGTTGCGGCCCGGCGATGTTGTACATGATCTCGTCGGTGCCGCCGCCAATACGCATCAGGCGGATATCGCGCCACAGACGCTGTACCCGGTGGTCCATCATATAGCCCAGCCCGCCCATGATCTGCACGGCGGAGTCGGTCACCTCGCAGGCGGCGCGGGCTACATACAGTTTGCACATGGCGTGCTCGTGCCGCACCGATTGGCCCTGATCCATCATCCAGGCCACCTTATAGATATAGTTGCGCATATTTTCGTTTTTGATGGCCATATCCGTCAGGATGTGCTGCACAGCCTGATAACTGCCGATGGGGTTGCCAAATTGAACGCGCCGGTTGGCATAGGAAAGCGAATCCTCCAGGGCAGCCTCAGCTGCCCCCACCGAGGCTGCGCACAGCGCCAGTCGTTCGATCTCGAAATTAGCCATCAACTGCGGCCAACCCGAATTGAACTGCCCGACCAGGTTTTTGCGTGGGACGCGCGCATTTTCGATGAAGACTTCGTAGGTGGGTACCGTCCACCAGCCAACCTTGTTGAGGATGTTGAAGCGCAGCCCGGGTGTGTCGGTGGGCAGCAGCCACATCGAAATGGAGGCGTACGGGTTGGCGCCCTGCGAATCGCGGGTCATGAGCAGGATATATTTGGCAATTTTAGCCAGAGTGCAATACATCTTCTGCCCGTTGAATATCACATCGTCGCCGTCGATCTGGGCGGTGGCTTTCATTGCAGCGGCATCCGACCCGGCCTGTGGCTCGGTAATCCCCAACGCAACCGGCAGATCGCCGCGTACGAACCCACCCAGCACTTCGGCTTTGATTTCTTCGGAGCCAAACTGGATGATATCGCGGATGGTAATGATCCCGAGCGAATAGATGATGCCCAGCGGCAGGGCATACTTGCCAAGCGTCTCACATACCAAGGTCAGGGTGGTGATGTCCGCCGGGACACCGCCATATTCCTCAGGGATGCCCAGCGCCAGGATGCCGTTATCGGCCAGAGCCTGCCAGGGTTTGAAGGGGAACTCGTGCCGGGCGTCCAGTTCCGCCATCAGCGTTTCGGGAGCTTCGCGCTGCAGCAGCTCTTCCAGACTCTGGATCAACAGTTCCTGTTCTTCTGTCCATCGAAAATCCATTCTCCCCGTCCTTTCAGTCCTCTGAACAAGTGTCCCTTATATTGATATTCTATACCAAGACTATTAACTTTTATTGAGATATCACCCAAAATTCAACGGTTATCATCCCACCTTCCGCCGCTCCGGTTTGCCAAGGATCATCCCCTGCGGATCGACCTGCGTGCGCAAGATTTCCAACTGCTCATCCGTTGGCTCAGGGGTGACCTCCGGATGGGCGGCAAACAGCATTTCGAACCCGGTAGCCGCGGCGATATCCTGGCGCGTGACGCCAGGGTGCAAAGACTCGACCTGCATGCGCTTGCTAAGCGGTTCGAAGCCCATCACCCCCAGGGTGCTGATGACCTTATAGGGTCCGGTGCCGGGCGGCAGACCAGCGGCTTCGCGCGCGCCGGGACCGGTCAGGTAACCTGGCGAGGTAATGAAATCCACCCTGGGTACAAAACGGCGGACGTCGTGTTGCATGGTCGCCATAGTTTTCCAGCACAGCGAGGCCAGGTCATTGGCGCCGCCGCTGCCGGGCAGGCGAACTTTAGGATGGCGGTAGTCGCCGCCGATCATGGTCGAATTCAGATTGCCGTACATGTCGATTTGCGCGCCGCCCAGGAAGGTGTAATCCACCAGCCCGCGCTGACAGGCTTCCATGACTTCGAACATGCTGCCGTGCACCAACGCTCTGGTCTGAGTTTCGGAGCCTGAGACGGAGATGGGCAACCGCTCCAGGATGGGGGCCATGGCGCCAGCCTCGAACAGGATGACCAGGTTGGGCGCGGTGGTTTTTTGCGCCAGCATGGCGGCTGCCAGCGGCGCGCCGGTGCCGATGACCGCGGTCTGATTGTCTTCCAACTGGCGGGCTGCGGCACAGATCATCAATTCCACCAGGCTGTAGCGGGCGTCGATGGTGGCCATGGTAATTCCCTATGACCGTTTCAATATTTCCAGGCTGCGCAGCTCAGCCAGGCGCTGCTCGCCGGCTGCCAGGGCCAGGTAGGTTTCAAAGTCGTCCACCCCATAGATGAACCGGTCGAGGAATGCGGCGAAGCGCGCTTCATCCTGCTCGACCTCCACCCATGCGGACAGGTGACGCTCGTCGGAAAAATACTCGAAGGGCATGTTGCCAGGGTAGCTGCCGAAAGGTACATGGCAGACCGCATCCACCTGCCAGTAAGGGATGCTGGTTTTGCGCGGGTCGCGCCGGAATTCTTCGGTTTCCACAATGCGCTCGGTGGTGATGATCAATCTCTTGGAAGCCTTGGCCAGGTCGAGATCGACAATGCTGGTGCCGTCGATCTGGCTGTTGCCGTAAATGTCGGCCTGGTGAACGTGGATAATGCCAACATCCGGGTAGAGGGCCGGCACTGCCAGCAGTTTTTGCCCGGTAAACGGGTCCTCGATCAGCCGACCGGCGCTGTAGCGCAGGGTGTCGCTGCCGAGCATCACCCGCGCCGGCAGAAAAGGCACGCCCATAGCGGCGGCTTTGTAGCGCCAGCCAAGTCCAGCGTTGCTCCATTCGGTGGTGCGTACCGCACCGCTTTCCATGAAGCGCCGGCCGTTGGGCGACAGCCCGCGGATCTCCAATCCGACTACATAGGCGATGTCGCAGCGGTCGATGACGCGACCCGCGGCCAGAATTTGAAAATCGTGGGTGGTGGAATGTCCGGAAAAACCAAGGTTGTGTTTGCGGGTGCGGACGATTTCGTGCAGTACCGCGGTGGAGAAACGCACGCTGCCAAAACCACCGGTGGCGATGTAGTCGCCGTCATGGATGAAGCGCGCAACTGCTTCCCGAACGCTCATGCGCTTATCGACCATGGCGCGCGATTTTTGCCGGAAGAACTCGCGCGCGGCGTTGACGTCCGGTGATTGAAATAATTCGCCAACCGGTTGGATATCGCCTTCCAATTCGATCATGCGCACCTCGGTTTTGCACTGGGAGCAGTGATGGCGGCAGCGGTATGTTTAGATTGTGTACTATTCTTATAATTTTAGCAAAGAAACGTAAATTAATCACGCAATCTTGCGGGGGAAAAGAGGGGAATTGATTCCTGGGTGTGGTGCAGCGCCGTTGTGCCCTTAATCCTGTCATCGCAAGCGAACAAAGAACGATTTACAAATACGCGCTGCATGCGGCGCGTATTTTTTATGTCATGTTGCTCTCACTCGCAGAGTACCCTTCGGGAGGGCACCCCGCGAGCGAACGAAGTGAAACATCTGGCAGCCAATTGAATCAGATCCTTCGCTTCGCAAAAAGCGCTCGCTCAGGATGACAACCTTGTTAACGCAAATTGCTTCTCGCCGCAGACGCTTGAATAGCATCCCTTTCTGAGGTCGACCTCACCTAAACGATGTCATGCTGAGCGCAGCGAAGCAACTTGAATTAAGTTTTAGGGTGTGTTCCGCATTTGAACGCACCGTTTTTGCTATTTCGGTGCGTTCGACCCGGTATCCGTCCATTCAGCATGCGTTGCATCGCGGGAAACCGTCGCGGGCGGGTCGAACAGCACCCTACGGCCGCAAGATGGGTTTTGTCGGTTGCGGTCGGTATTTGAGCGCACCGTTATTGCGTTTCGGTGCGTTCGACCCGGTATCCGTCTATTCAGCATGCGCTGCATCTCAGGAAACCGTCGCGGGCGGGTCGAACGGCACCCTTGGCCGCAAGATGGGTTTTGTAGGGTGCGTTCCGCATTTGAACGCACCGTTTTTGCTATTTCGGGCAAGAGAACTGGAACAATTATGAACTGTCCGGCGTCTTGAACGTGGCAAGCTGTTGCCTGAAACAAAATTAACAACCGGCTCGATTTTGAGGAGGAGCCATGAAAAGTATGCTATTTGCCTTAATCATTGGTGTTTTGCTGGCTGGCAGTTTAGGCGCCAGCCCCGCCGCTGCCCAGTCAACCTGCGGCACGACTTACACCGTCCAGAAAGGTGATTATTTGAATTCGATTGCCAGAAAATGCGGCACGACTGCTTCGGCCATTCTGGCAGTCAACCCCGGTATCAAAAACTGGAATATCATCTTCCCTGGCCAGGTTCTTAAGCTGCCAGCCGGTACGCAGCCTTCCGTGGTAGCCGGCTCGGTCTATATCGTCAAACCCGGCGACACCCTGAGCGGGATTGCAGCGCTATTCAAAGTATCGCTGTCGAGCATCCTCAAGGTCAATCCGAGCATTACCAATGCCAACCGGATTGAAAAAGGCCAGCAGATCAAACTGCCCGAAGGCGCTGCCCAGGTGCGCACGGTAGGCGTGACCCCCGCCAGCGGCAAAGCTGGAGACGTGATCACCCTCGGAGCAACCGGTTTCAAACCCAACAGTGAAGTGGACATCCGTTTTGGCCTGACCGAGAGCGCGACCGAATCGCTCATCAAGGTGACCACCGACAGCCGCGGCGCGGTGCTGCAGAAGGTCAACGTGCCGACCACGGCTCAAACCGGCAAGGCCTATGTATTCGTAGTGCGTTCCATCGCCAACACCGCTGAATCGGCGGTTTCCAACACCTTCACGGTAGGAAGCGCGACCACGCCTGCTGATAAAAAGGAATATGTAGTCGTGCGCGGCGACTCGCTGCGAAAAATCGCTGACCGTTTTGACACCACGGTGGCTGCCATCCTGGCGCTCAACCCAAAAATCGCCAACCCCAACCTGATCCTGGTTGGGCAGCGCATTACTGTCCCGGTCGGGCAATCCGCGGCAGCCGTGACCTTGATACCCACCACCGGTGCTGCCGGCAGCAAGATTACGGTGGTTGCCGACGGTTTCCCCACCAACCAGAACGTGGACGTGCGGCTGGAACTGCAAGGAACGAACACGGTAGTGGTGGTGGACGGCAAGACCGATGTCTCCGGTTACCTGCGGATCGAAGTCACGCTGCCAAGCAGCGCCAAAGCCGGCGAGAAATGGCTGGCGCGGGTTATCACCAGCGACCTGGCGAAAGCGGTCGAAGCGGTTTCCGGGACCTTTACCGTAAAGTAACCATCCAGAACGATTTACAAATACGCGGTGCATGCGCCGCGTATTTGTTTATGTCATGTTGAGGGCTGTTTTTTAGCCTGAAACATCCCGGACTAACTATGTAGAGATCCTTCGCTTCGCAAAAAACGCTCGCTCAGGATGACAGCGTTCTGTAAAAGCCGCTCACTCCGGGTAACAACGATCCCTATTCGTGGGAAATTCACGCCAAGATCACAATCTGCCCGGATGAGCCGTCCAGACGGATACGCATGCCGGTGTGCAGCTGCTCGGTGGCCTGGTCCACGCCGACCACCGCCGGGATGCCATATTCACGCGCCACGACCGCGCCATGCGTCATCATCCCGCCGACCTCCATGATCAAGCCACCAGCGGTCAAAAACAGCGGAGTCCAGGACGGATCGGTGCCCGGGCAGACCATAATCTCGCCGGGGAGCAGACCGGCGTGATGCGGGTTTAACACCACCCGCACATTTCCCTCTATGCTGCCGGGCGAGACCGGGCTGCCTGCCAGGGTGTTCGCCCCCGCTGCGGCCTGGATTCCGGCATAAAAAGCCCGCCCGTCGCTGAGCAGCAGGCGCGGAATCTGGCGGCGGTGCATCTCAAGGTCATATACATGCCGACGGCTGACGATGCGCTCGCGCAAATCCGGCGACCCTCCCTGTTCTGCCAGTTCATCCAACTCTTTATAGGTCAGGAAGAACAGGTCATCAGCCCGATCGATTTCACCGTCGGCAGCCAATTCCTTACCGCAGGAGAGAAGCTCCTGGCGGATGAGGTTGAACAACCGTACGGCGAAAAATTTCGGATTTTCGCGCATGCCAAGCAATTGGCGCATGCGGCTGGTGAAAAATTTTGCCAACCTGGCTTTAATCCAACCGCCACGGCTGGCGCGTAGGCGGGCGGTCAATTGTCCCAAAGCGACCATGGCAGAATCAGCGCTGCGCTGGAAAATGATATCTGGCGCTTGCGCAGGATCATCCATTTTCAGGTAGCCCACCAGCGCTTCGATTACCGGTGTCGGGTTTTCAACCCAGCGCTCGCGCCCGAGATCAATTTCTGCCAACCCGCGCCCGCCGTAAAGGTCAATAAACGGCTGAAGCGCGGCTTTGGCGCCTGAAATGATTGACCCATCCTTCCAGGCATTGCCCAATTCCTCTGGCGTCCTGGATTCGAAGTATTGTAGCAAATCGGGATCTTTGCGGATCACCTGGGCGGTTTGCCAGAGGATTAAGTCCATTTCAGTGGTCGGGTTGTGCGGTACCCCGCGGGTGATTTCCAATACCAGGTTGCGGTTGGCTTGCTTCCCGCTGTCGCTCTCACTCCCGGGCAGGCTGTCGGCCAGTTTGTTGAGCGCGTTGAGCGAAGCCATTCCACCGGCGACGCCAGAGACAAAACGCAGAAAGGTGGGTGGCAGCCGATAGACGACGATATCCGGCAGCAAACCGGCTACCCGCGTGAGCCGGGCGCGGCCGGTCTGGTTAATTGCGGCAATATTTGCCCTGAATTCATCCAGCAGCTTCTCGCCGTCCATGACGAGCGCTGTCCGCCGGCGGGATGGGGCGGCGAGATTGAGGAGTACGTTCCAGGCAAGCGGAATTACCAGATGGGCTATCTGCCGGCGCGCCCGCCAACTGATGCCTGCCTGCCCGGGCTGCAAGCGCGGGTCATCCCAGATTTCGATTACCGCCTGCTGGACACTCGGCTCGATCATCCCCAAACCGGCGCGAACCAGTCTGCGGCCAATCGAGTTTCGCATGGGCGTGCTGATATTCATCCACAACCGCTCACCAGCAGTAAAAACGATGGTCTGGGTCTCCGTGGTAACCCGAAAATTCAACAGCCCGGCTGCGATGGACACGATCCAGTACATGGTATCCCTGCCAAGCGGGGTGATTGGCGCCAGCAGACCCTGGATGGCGCCGAACGATGCCATAACCTTAAGCGGTTCGGCCGGCATACCTTCGGGCGTGGGATAAAGTGAGGTGACCGGGCGCGACTGCAGGATATATAAGCGGTTACCAGTCCAGGCCCATTCGATGTCCTGCGGTAGGCCGTAATGGTCTTCAATTTGCCGGCCGAGGCGCGCCAGGTTTAATATTTGTTCGTCCGGCAAGGCCTGCTGACGGCTGCGATCCGCTTCCTGCCAGGCAGTACCGCCGCCAGACTGACCGTGCAGCGCTTTGGTTTTAGCGCCCAGGTTCTTGCGAATGATCTTTTCGGCTACGGCATCCACGATATAGTGGTCAGGCTCGACCTGGCCGGACACCAGCGCCTCGCCCAACCCGAATGCGGCATCCACCGCCATTTCACTACGCAGCCCGGTCAACGGATTGGCAGTGAATAGTACTCCGGATACCTCACTGGGCACCATGCGCTGCACCACCACCGCCAACGCCAGACCGGAGTGCGAAATGCCATTGTGGGTGCGGTAACCGATGGCGCGGGCGGTCCACAGGGAGCTCCAGCAATTCACCACCGCATTCCGCAACGCCGTATCATCGATGATGTTGAGGTAAGTATCTTGCTGACCGGCAAAGGAAAGCTCGAGCGTATCCTCGGCGGTGGCCGAGGAGCGAACCGCAACCGGCGGCGCTCCCAGCGCAGCATAGGCAAAGTGCAAATCAGCTTCCAGCGCAGGCAGTATTTGACCGGCAGCGAACAGCGCCCGGATTTTCTGGGATGATTCCTCCAGTGCATCCGGGTCGAGGGATACGTCAGCCGGTAAAGCAGCCAGAATGCACTCCTCCAACTGATTGGCGGCAACGAAGTCGCGGTAAGCCTGGGTGGTGAGGATGAAGCCGTCGGGCACCGGCAGGCCGGCTTGCGCCAGCCGCGCCAGATTGGCCCCTTTGCCACCCGCCAATGCCGTCCAATCTGCCGGGATGAGGTTCCGAGCATAAAAATTAATAATCCAACCCGCGGATTCAGGCATGGGGCGGTCCTATCGATTTACGAGGATGGGGGAATATGAATAACGCTTACGCTTCGCGCCTACGCCTCTCGGCGTAACACAATGAGGGCGATATCATCCTGGCGCGGGGTGCCGCCGACAAAGGTGTGAACTTCTTCCAGCAACAAGTGCTTGATATCGGTGACACTGCGGTGGGTGTTGGACAGCACCAGGTCGAGCAAGCGGTCCTCGCCGAACATCACCCCGTCGGGGTTGGCAGCTTCGGTGATCCCATCGGTGTACAGCACCAGCAGATCGCCAGGCGCCAGTTTGACGATTTTTTGCGTCCAACGCCCGGTCTCGCTGGCACCCAGAGCCATACCGGTCGTGCGCAGCGCCAGAATTGGGTTCTTTCCACGCGGGTTGCCGATGATGTAGCCTGGTGGGTGTCCGGCGTTGGTATAGATCAAGCGACCAGTGTTTTGTTCCAGGATGCCGAAGAAGGCGGTGACGAACATCGAGCCGCGCGTATCGGTCAAAATGCGCTCGTTGACCGCGCTCATCGTCAGCGAGGGCAGGGTGGGAAAGCGCGCCGCGTAGGTGCGCATCAACGAGCTGGAGAGCGCCATGAACAGCGCCGCGCCCATGCCCTTGTCCGAAACATCCGCGATGACCAGCCCCCATTTTTGCTGGGTGAGCGGGATGAAGTCGTAGAAATCACCGGAGGTCTCGCGCGCCGGCTCCAATTCAGCGGATATTGCCCAACCTTGCAAGGCAGGCGCCTTCTCTGGCAGGATGTCCGCCTGGATCTTGCCGGCCATGTACAACTCACGCGCCATAAGATCGCCGGTGCGCGTTGGCGCCGCCACCGCAGCAGGCGTTGTTGCTTTAGGCGCAGAGTCTACTGCCCGGGTGGGAATTGGAAGGGCAGGGTTAGACGGAATGGCATCAGCGCGCGGTACAGGGGGAAGCGGTTCGCGCCGCACCCGATCAAAGGCAGCTTTGAACTCCTCTTCCGAGACATCGCGCGAGATAACGAACAACCGTTCGGCTGCCAGATCTTCAAGCGCGGGATCTTCATCCTGGCAATCGTGCAGCAGAATGATGCGGACCTGGATGCACTCCTGGTGAATAGCGCTGGCTATCCTGCGGGCATCCAGCACATCCTTCAGGTCGAGCAGTAGCAGATCCGGCTGGGTCAATTTGCAAAGTTGGAAAGCATCGTCGCCGCTCTGGGCTTCGCCAACCAGCTGCACACCTTTGATGGTTTGCAGAATATTGACCATTCCCCGCAGGAAAATGGGCTGGTCACACGCAGTTGTCACGCGCAGGGGTTGGTTCGATTCGCTCATCAAGGGTGTTTAGGCTTCCATCGTGCGGGTTGATATGGATACCCCCGTTGATTTTACACGATAGTAGGCTGAACCAACCGGCTTTCCCCGGGTGAAAATCTTAAAATAATAAGTTCAGGGGCGGACAGATGGAGACCGCAAAAAGAATAAATTTGTCATCGTATCGGCACGGGGATTTTCACAACATGGCCGGCCTGTCCAATCCTCCCGCGCCCGACCACGGGATATCATCTTTTATCGTGGTACCCGTAGAGGCGGGTCCAGTAAATATTGGCAAATGTTTTGAGCTATCAAAAGGCGCATCTGGTACGCAATAATTCTCATTAGACCCGCCTCAATCGATGTCAACCCATAGCGAATTGTGGTCACCGGGCGGGTCTGGTCATTATTCACATGAAATTCCTTGCCAGCCTGGCAGTTACAGGAAAAGACTCTTTGCCAGATGACCCGCCCCTTGTACGATGACCACCCTCACCTCATTAACTTGGATTGGCTGGGGGTTCAGCCGGTGTTTCTTTCTTTTCTTGCATGACGCGCGGAGACGAGCGCGTGTTTTCCTCGATAGCCAGCAGCAATGCAATCACTTCGCCGGCGCCGTAGAGAAAAATCCCGCCCAGCAGGCCGCTCAGGAAAATACTGACACCGCCGTAACCCATCATGCCGCCATAACTCCAGCGGTCCATCATGCCAAAACCGCGCCCAAAGCCGGCAACCAGGCCGGCGATGCCGGCGATCAAGGCAGTGATCAATACCAGCACGCCCAAAATTCTAAATATCCAAACGATGACGTGTAAAACCGGAAACTTATTTTGCATAGTCACCCTCCATTCACGATATCCTGCATCTACTATACCCCATTCGCCGACTGGATACAATTTTTCCAGCCGCACTCTTACTTTTTTCACAGACTAGGATGCGAAATCGCTTGCAAGGCTTTTCCTTTGAATAAAAAAATCATGTATGATATTAGCAGATCCAAACTTGAGAAACGATTTAACTACAGTGGATAATTCCTGTTTATCCACAAAGGAGGGATTGCCATGAAAAAGATTGTGCTCGTTTCATGTGTAAAAAGCAAGCTACAGATGCCAGCCAAAGCTAAAGATTTGTACACAAGCGCCTTATTCCATTACAACCTTAAATTTGCACATACTTTGAAGCCAGATGCGATCTACATCCTTTCAGCTAAGTATGGATTGTTAGATCTTGACCAGGTAATATCGCCGTATGAAATGACTTTAAATACCATGAAAGAAAGTGAGAAAAAGACTTGGTCATCCAATGTTATTGATTCTTTACGACAAAAGGCGGATTTGAAAGAAGATAGGTTTGTTTTCTTGGCGGGATTGAATTATCGGAAGTATCTAACTCCTTACCTTACCTATTATGAAATCCCGCTTGAAGGGTTGTCCTTTGGAAAACAATTGCAGGAACTAAAGCGAAGGGTGTAATGAATGATATTTGTGCTGACTTACACCTTAAACTCGACCGCCTACAGCACTATCATTTTCCATTTGATGAAACAAAATTACCCTTGAATGGGATATATATCTTGTTCGAAGATGGCGAAAAAGCACATGGCACAAACAGGATTGTGCGAGTAGGAACTCACACAGGACAAAATCACTTACCTTCAAGGCTCAATCAGCATTTCCTTGAGGAAAACAAGGATCGAAGTATTTTTCGGAAAAATATTGGCCGAGCACTCTTAAACAAGAGGAATGATCCATTTCTGGAAAAATGGGAACTAGACCTTACTACGCGTGAGGCTAAAGATAAGTATGGAAATCTAATTGACCCGGAAAAATTAAGAAGGATTGAACACGAAGTATCCATATATATACAATCCCATTTTCAGTTTATGGTTTTTCCCGTCCCCAAAAAAGAGGATCGGTTGTTGTTGGAGTCACGAATAATATCAACTGTATCTCTCTGTAAAAATTGTCGACCATCTGCAGATTGGTTAGGGCTATCCTCACCAAAAGAAAAGATAAGGCAGAGCGGCTTATGGATTGTCAATGAACTCTATAAACGGCCATTATCTCAGGTTGAGTTTGGGAAATTAACTCAATTATTTTAAAAATAAAGAATTAGAGGTAACATGAAGAGGATTAACTCGAGGCAAAATCCGATTTAAGTTGCTACAATATAGCATTCTTATATAATAATCAGTCCATCCGGGAGAGAACTATGACCAGCAATTTTAATGAAACATTGCAGAAATACGCCGATTTGATCGTTCAGGTGGGGTTGAACCTGCGGGCGGGCCAGAAGTTGATCGTTCGCGCGCCGATTCAAGCGGCGCCGCTGGCACGGCTGGTCACGGTCAGCGCTTACCGCGCCGGAGCGCGGTTGGTGGATGTGCTGTACTCGGATGAGGAAATCACCCTAGCCCGCTACGAAAACGCGCCGCGCGATTCATTCGCGGAGTTCCCGGTTTTCCGCGCCAAAGTGTTGGAGGAGTATGCGGCCAATGGCGACGCGATGCTTTCGATTTACGCCGAGAACCCCGACTTGCTCAAGGGACAGGATCCTAACCTGATAGGCATTGCCACCAAAGCAACCGCCACCCATGCCCGGCCATATTCACAGTTGATTGCCCGCAATAACACCAACTGGCTGGTGGTCAGCATCCCGATCCCCTCCTGGGCGGCCAAAGTATTTCCTGGCCTGAGCCCCGAAGAACAGATGGCAAAGCTGTGGGACGCTATTTTTGAAGTGACCCGGCTGAATCAGCCTGATCCGGTGGCAGATTGGAAGGAGCATGTGCGTCAATTGGGTGCCCGAAAAGAAATGCTGAATAACAAGCATTACACCGCGCTCAAGTACCGCGCTCCGGGGACAGACCTCACCATTGGCCTGCCGGATGGTCACATCTGGTACGGCGGGGACGTGAAGGCCGCCAACGGCATCAACTTTATCCCCAATATGCCTACCGAAGAGGTCTTCACCATGCCGCACAAGGACCGGGTGGATGGCGTGGTTCATTCCAGTCTGCCACTGAGTTACAGCGGCACGTTGATCGAGAACTTTAGCCTGACCTTCAAGGACGGCAAGGTGGTCGATTACAAAGCCGAAAAAGGGGAGCACGCGCTGAAGAATTTGCTGGAGATGGACGAGGGCTCAGCCCGGTTGGGAGAGGTGGCGCTGGTGCCGCACAACTCTCCAATTGCCCAGTCCAAATTAATGTTCTTCAATACTCTGTTTGACGAAAACGCCGCTTCCCACCTGGCGCTGGGGCGCGCTTACCAGTTCACCATGCAGGGCGGCGAGAAGATGAGCGAGGAACAGTTCGCGGCTGCCGGCGGCAACGTCAGCCTGGCACACGTCGATTTCATGGTCGGTTCCGGCCAAATGGATATCGACGGCGTTTTTGCCGACGGCAAAACTGAGCCGTTGATACGCAGTGGCGAGTGGGTCACGCCAGTATAGTTGCGCTGGCTGAGCCTGTCGAAGCCCGGTGGCTGCCCATGGGACACTCTGTGAGTAAGCCTGTCGAAGTCAGCGCTTACTCACCACGTACCCTTCGACCCTTCGACAAGCTCAGGGTACGAAGTGCGCGGTGGGGCAGTTTATTCCCCTGGCTTAGCTGTAATCATCTTTCTTGGTTCGGCTTTTGGAATATTCAACTAACAAATGTTCTTGCCCTTGGATAAGAGCAAATTTCTTACGCCTGCTCCACCCTTGAATTTGTTTTTCCCTTCCAAAAGCATCGTCGATGCGGTCGCATTCCTCATAATACACTAATTTAACGGGTAACCGTTTCTTAGTGTAACCCGCCCCTAAGCCATTCTGGTGCTCCCAAAGGCGCTGGTCAAGATTCCAGGTACTACCGGTATAAAAACTTCCATCAGCACATTCAAGGATATACATATACGGCATAAGGTTATTCTAGCAAAAAATGAAATGGGGGATGGAAATCACAAGTGTGAATTCTGGGCTCACATATTACATCGATGACCCCTCGATACTTTGGCAGACAACCCTTCGACAAGCTCACTCGCAGAGTGTCCTGCGGACAGGGCGCGAATTACCCCGCTGGCTGAGCTTGTCGAAGCCAAGGTAGACTTGTAAATTTGGAATTTCCCTGCCGAAAAATCTCATTTTGGATGCCCCCTTCGATTAAAATGGAAGCATGCTTCCCAACCGCATCTACTTTGGCGACAATCTATCCATCCTGAGGACGCTGCCCGCGGAATCGGTCGAGTTGATCTACATCGACCCTCCGTTCAACACCGGCAAAACTCAGGCGCGCACCCAGATCAAGACCGAACGCAACCAGAACGGCAACCGCACCGGCTTTGCCGGGCAGCGCTACGAGACGATCAAAGTCGGCACACAGGCCTACGCCGACCTGTTCGACGATTACCTGGCCTTCCTTGAACCGCGCCTGGTGGAGGCCCGCCGCTTACTGACGCCCAACGGCAGCCTGTATTTTCACATCGATTACCGCGAGGTGCATTACTGCAAGGTACTGCTGGACGGCATTTTTGGGCGCGAGTCGTTCCTCAACGAGATCATCTGGGCTTACGATTACGGCGCACGCACGCAAAAAAAATGGCCGGCGAAACACGATAACATCCTGTGGTATGCCAAAAATCCGCAGGACTACATTTATAACGTGGATGACATCGACCGCATCCCATACATGGCGCCCGGTCTGGTAGGTCCGGTGAAAGCGGAGCGCGGCAAGCTGCCAACCGACACCTGGTGGCATACCATCGTTCCAACCAACAGCAAGGAAAAAACGGGTTACCCAACTCAGAAACCGCTGGGCATCCTGCGACGCATCCTGCGCGCATCGTCCCACCCGGGCGGTACGGTCATGGACTTCTTTGCGGGCAGCGGAACCACTGGCGCAGCCTGCCTGGAGTTGGGGAGACATTTCATCTTGATCGATGACAATCCCCAGGCATTGGAAGTGATGCATAAACGTTTCGATAGCGCAGTCGAGATCGAGTGGATTGGCCTGCCGGCCTGACCCCGGCAGAACCGGTAGAAATTTGATGAAACCAGAATCCCTCACTGCCGCACAGCTAATCGAACGCATGCGTGAAATGGCCAACCCGGAAAATGCAGCCGGAATGGCGCGCTTTGGCATCAATCCGACCGATACCCTTGGCGTTTCGATGCCGCAGCTGCGTGCGCTGGCGCGCGGGCAGCGTGACCATCAAACCGCTCAGGAATTATGGGCCAGCAGCATTCATGAGGCGCGTATCCTGGCAGCTCTGGTCGATGATCCGGCGTTACTGACCGAAGCGCAGATGGAGGACTGGGTGCAGGATTTCGACTCCTGGGATGTTTGCGACCAGGTGTGTATGAACCTGTTCGACCGCAGCCCGCTGGCCTACGCGAAAGCCAGCGAGTGGGCTGGGCGCGAGCCGGAGTTTGTCAAACGGGCTGGCTTTGCACTGATGGCCTGCCTGGCGTGGCATGATAAGGGCGCGGCGGACGAGCGTTTTTTGGAATTCCTTCCGGTTATTCGCCGTGAATCGACTGACCGGCGTAATTTTGTCAAAAAAGCAGTCAATTGGGCGCTGCGGCAAATTGGCAAACGCAACCCGGCGCTCAATCAGGCGGCGATTATCGCAGCGCGTGAAATTCAGGCAATCGAATCGCCGGCGGCCCGCTGGATTGCAGCCGACGCGCTGCGCGAGCTCGAAAATCTACCTGCGGAGAAATTTAAACATTGAATCACGATAGCCCCATTTTGGAGTTCGACCCTGACCGCCGCGCCATCCTCGAACCAGACGGCGCCCCAACGAGCGAACCGGCCCCGGACCGCTGTGTTTTGTGCTTTTTCCATGAAATCATCGAGCATCTGGTTGAACGACAGGTGCTGCGGCGCATCGGGCAGTTGAAGTCGGAGATCGGACCGAACCCGCTTTACGTGCTCGAACACAACAACGCGCGGGTGCTGGTGGCGCACCCCGGTGTAGGCGCGCCGCTGGCAGCCGGGTTTTTGGAAGAAATAATTGCCTTGGGCATCAACCGCTTTATCGTGACCGGCGGCTGCGGGGTGTTGGACCACAGTATTGCTGCCGGGCATCCCGTTGTGGTGACCAGCGCGGTGCGCGATGAAGGCACTTCCTACCATTACCTGCCACCCTCTAGGGAGGTGACTGCCAGCCCGCACGCCTCGGCGGTGCTGGAGGCGGTTTTGAAGGAACGCGGACTGGAATACCGCACCGGCAAAGCCTGGACAACCGATGCGATTTACCGCGAGACCGCGCGCCGACGCGATTTACGGGTAGCCGAGGGTTGTTCGATTGTCGAGATGGAAGCGGCGGCGGTGTTTGCAGTGGCGCAGTTCCGCGACGTCACGCTGGGACAACTGGTTTACGGCGGCGACCTGGTTGTGCCGGAAGGCTGGGATGGACGCGGCTGGCACACCCGTTCGACCGACCGTGAGTTGATGTTCTGGTTGGCGGTCGAGGCGTGCATAAGGTTGAAGTAAAGTGCCTGTGCCATGTTTCAAGTATCGAGTACCACGTTGCACAAAAGGCATCCCCTATTTTGTATTAGCCATGTATCCAGTCTATACATTTTCAAAATGGAGGAGGTAGGAGGGGTTGACATACAAAATTAGTTCTCGAGTAAATGATTGGAACAACGCGTGAACAGGGCGCAAAAACCGCAAGGGCGGTTGGCCTGGCCAGGCTGACAGCTTAACCTGCTTGCAGCGAACTAAAGTTCGCTCTACATTACTGGGTTACAACAACGTCCAACTACCGCGGGATGCACCAAAGGTAGGGTTTATTAACCAGAGAGCCGCCTTTGCGAGGCGGCTCTTGTATTATTAGGCTGCGGCAACCTTATCGGATACCGAGGAGGGATGCCGCAGCCAGACGCTTACTACGATCTGTCATTCTAGCACCACCTCCTCTTCCATTGGGATGGCGGGAGAAGGTTGACCTTGCGGTCAATGTATGGGTAGTATTGCATAAAAAGAAAGGGATGTCAAGCGAGAAAACCTTGCATGTGGGATAGCTGGCTGAGATTAATCCATTCATATCATGATTTACCGGGTAAGGCTGGCGCGTAGATTTTAATTTCATCCCCAGTGTCATTGGAAAGCGCTTCCTGCGGTTGGCGCAGCAACAATACCGCCACCCACAGGTCGCCGACTGCGCCTGTAGCGTTCACCACACATACCAGCGCCAGCGGCGCAATCCAGGCTGCCGGGACGATCGCCATCAATGCCACGCCAACCAGGCTGATCCCCACAAACGGCGCCAGACCGATCACCAGATACGAGTCGCGCGGGATGAACCAATCCGGGGCGGCAGCATACGCATAAACGCCGCGGAAAGCAAAAATGGGACGGGCTTTGGCCAGCAGGATAAATCCCAGGCCATGGATGCCCTCGTGGGCCACAATGGTGACAAACATCAGCGCCAGCACAATGACGATGGTCAAAATGCCGCTCACCCCTTCCCATTTCAAAAGGAGGAAAGTGGCGGCATCGTCCGGCCGCAGGTACACTGCGATTGCTGTGAATAGCCAGCCAAACAGCACCAATAAAAAGAAACCGGCAATGTTCATCTTGAGCTGCAAGCCAAGATTTTTCATATTTAAACCGGCGCTGAGCCGGTAATTTTCGGGCAGAGTCTGGAGCGCGTTCATTTTACGGCTGGCGGGTGTTGGTCGGCCAGGGTGTCAGCGTGGCAACGGAAGAAATTGGCGCAGTGGCGCTGGGCGTCAACGCGGCGGTTGGCAGCGGCGGGAAGGTGCTGGTTGGGAATACAGCCGGGTTGGGTTGAGTCACCCGGCTGGCGGGCAATTCCAGGGTGACATGCACGGTAGAGGTTGGAACGGCAGTCTGCTGCTGAGGTCTTTCCAGGAAGCCGCGCGCCCAAACTGCCGTGACTAACCCGACCAGCAGCATCACCACAACCCCCACCAACAGCCAGGCTGCCGGCGAGCGGCGTTTACCCCTTGAGTTCTGCGGAACCTGAATGGCGATCAGGGTGATATTGTCATGCCCGCCACGCAAGTTGGCCAGTTCCACCAGTCCGTTGGCTGCTTCCTGCAGAGGTTGCTGAAACAGGGCGTGCGCAATTTCTTCATCCGTCACCAGATCGGTCAGACCGTCAGAACACAAAAGCAGCAGATCGCCGTCCTGTAACAGCATCCCCTGATTGGCGCGGGCAATCGCATCACTTTCATCGGCAGATAGGTGGAGGCGCAGATCGGCCTCGGGTGGCTGCGGGGAACCCAAAAAGCGGCGAATGATGTGCGTATTGGGATGACCCTCAGCCTGCGCCGGGGTGAGAACTCCCTTCTCGATCGCCTCCTGGATCCAGGTATGGTCGGTGGTCAATTGGCGAATTTCGCCGCCGCGTAATAAATAGACGCGTGAGTCGCCAACGTTTGCCAGGTACAGGCGACGGTCGATGATAAAAGCGCAGGCGCAGGTAGCCCCCATGCCTTCTTGATGATGGTTATGCTGGGCTTGCTGGTAAATGGCCTGGCTGGCCGTCACAATGGCGCTTTGGAGTACATCCGTCGGCAGTAAGCGTTCCCCCTTTTCTGCCACCGTTGAACTAATCCGGTTGACCGCGATTTCAGCCGCCACTTCGCCCGCGCGGTGACCGCCGATCCCGTCACACAATACCGCCAGCAAAGCTGGGGTGCGCCTGGCGTCTTCCAAACGGAATGCGGTTACACCGTAGCGGTCCTCATTATTCTTGCCGCGCATGCCCGGGTGGGTTTGCGCCAGCACCGGGATATGGGAGCGATGTACCCGCCTCATAACGGCTCCTGACGGTTACTGATGCGCGGCTGGCGTTCTTCAGGCGGGTTTGCCAACTCGAAGCGGAAGGCAACCTTGCCAATTTGCACCAGATCGCCGTGGCGCAGCAGCACGCCCTGTGCCGGGACCGGAGCATAATTGACCCAGGTACCCGCCACCGAACCGGCGTCTTGAATCATGAAGCCGCCTTCGGATGTCTGTAAAATGCGCGCATGCAGTGGGCTGACGGTGGGGGAACTGATTTTGTAATTGACGACCTGTGCGTCGCTACCAAGGCTTGTCTCGCGCCGAGAGAGGGGAATGGCGCTGGCCGGGTTGGATGACGGCGAAAGATGGCTTTTTGGAGCGGCGGATAATCCCCCCGTGTCCGGGACGCGCAGCAGCCAGGCAGGCGCCGATGACAGGCTGCCGACGGCGTAGCGCGGCCAGGTAGGACGATCAACGGATGGGATAGCAGCAGCCGGCTTGCCGTTGTCCTTGCGCGGGCTAACCGGCTGAGTGAGCGGGTCTTCCCGCGCCCGGCGGCTGGCCGGGCTGTTCTGATGGGCGCGGCGGCCCACCAGGCCCAATGCCAATACCAAAACCACTCCGGCAGCCAGGACGCCGCCAAAAACGAGCAGGTCATCGCTGTTTAAAATCGATTTAACCAGGTTAGGCTCGGCAGGTTCAACCGCTAGATCCACCGGTGTATCGATACTGCGGCGCACCAGCCCCAGCTTGTCTTCGACTTCTACATTCAGCATATAGCGGCCGTCCGTCTGGTAACCTGTCAGGTCCCAGGTAAAAGATTCGAACGGTTCCCGGTTATTTTCAACCGCCAGCTCGCCATTCACAAACAGACGGGTGGCTTTTAGTGGACGCGGATGACCGTCGCTAAATTCAACCACAATCTGAATCACCGAGTTGGCAGGTTGCAATGTCTCTTCATCTGAATCGGCCGCTTTTTCCCAAACGCGTTCGATTTTGGCCGGGGGGGAAAGGAAAATCGGGTTGGGCGGCAGCACATTAACAAACACCGGGCGTGACTCCGAGGTCAATTGAAGATCATCACGCTGGATTTTCAGGTTGACGTCGTAGGAGCCGCCCGCATCAATTTTGGAGTCATAGATTGCCCGGTATCGGTAGCGGCGCGGATTTAAATAACCATCCGGGTCGGGCAGCGCTTCTTGACCGGTGTACAGAAAGAGCGACCCGCCACTCTGCACAGCCAGGTTTTCAAGCGGTGTGGATAGTTCCGGCAGTGAACTGGGTGCTGAAGCTGATCCCACCAGCCAGACGTATATCGGTGTGTCCTGGAGGTTCGCCCTGTCTGCCAGATTAGGCAGCGCTGCGAGCGAGGCAGCGCCTGGCAGCGGTGTGATGTACAGGATCGCGCTTTTCATTTTCTGGTCTGACCCGGGTTCGGCTGCCAGGTCCACGGCGCGCGTTAACGCGTTCAGGCTGGATTGTTCGGCTTGCAAATCGATGTTGCCAAGGTCAAACAATGCCGCTTCCAACTCCTGCGGCGACTGACTGCGGATCAACTGCAGTCCGGTATTGGTTGCCAGACTGATCTGGTCGGGTGACCCGGCAGGCTGTGCCTGTGACCATTGCGCCAGGCGTTCGAGAATATTCGCCAGGCGCGTCACTCCGGCGTAGCGATTGCTCAACTCGGGCGAAAGGTTGAAGGCGATGGTCAATTGCACCCCGGGCTGGAGCAGTTCCAGGCTGGTGACCGGCTGAAGTCCACCGTCTTCCTGGATGGTAACATCGCCCGGTTGCAGGTCAGTCACAAACCCGCCTGACGGATCGTACACCTCGAACTCGACACCCATAGTCGGGAAAGTATCGCTGTTGACCCCGGACAGCACCACCTTGCCGGTTGTATCCTGCCCCGACGCATGGGGAATAGGAACCATGACCCCCAGAATGATTGTGATAATAAATGTATACAGTAAACGGCCAGATGGCGAGCGCCGTATTTGCAGCATGGTATTGATTTTACCCTAAGTGTATACTACCGATGGTTATATTCCGCGGGTGGTAAGGCATTTTAATCGTCGTCACGAACCTGCGAAGCAATCCACATCGATGTGACTATCACCCATTGCCATGAAAGGTCACCCTGCACCACCGGCGCGGATGGCTTCGTTGCTCGCCATGACAATCCGATTCATTCCCACTCGATAGTCGCAGGCGGTTTACTTGTGATATCGTACACCACCCGGTTTACGCCCTCCACCTCGTTAACGATTCTCCCGGCGATGCGCGCCAACAAGTCGTGCGGCAAGGGAGCCCAGGCTGCGGTCATGAAATCCTGGGTGGTCACTGCTCGCAACGCGATGGCTTCCTGATACGTGCGCTGGTCGCCCATAACGCCCACCGAACGCACCGGCAGCAGCACCGCAAAGGCCTGCGAAATACCGTCAGGCTTATCCAGGGTGGAACGCCCAAGCAGCCCGGCAGCGGTCAATTCACCGGTAAATATGGCATCCGCCGCTCGCAGCCGCTCTAATCGTTCGCGGGTTATCGCGCCCAGGCAGCGCACGGCCAGTCCCGGCCCCGGGAAGGGCTGCCGCCAGACCATCTCGGAGGGGAGCCCCAGCGCCTCGCCTACCGCCCGCACTTCATCTTTAAAGAGATAACGCAGCGGTTCGACCAGTTCAAACGACAGATCCTGGGGCAGCCCGCCGACGTTGTGATGGGTCTTGATACGCTGCGCCTTGCCGCGTTCCGGCGCAGCCGATTCAATTACATCCGGGTAAATGGTGCCCTGCACCAGATACTTTGGCTCACCTAATGACCGCGCCTGTTGTTCAAAAATGCGGATGAAGGTCTCGCCGATAATTTTGCGCTTCTGTTCAGGCTCTTCTACATTGTGGAGCGCATTGAGGAAGGTGTCCACTGCGTCCACTACCACCAGCTGAGCGCCGGGCAGAGTTGCAAAGGCGGCTTCAACCTGCGCCCGTTCGCCCTGGCGCAGCATGCCGGTATCGACAAAAACGGTTGCCAGCTGCGATCCAATCGCCCGCTGCACCAGCGCCGTCGCCACGCTTGAATCGACGCCGCCGCTGACCGCCGAGAGCACCCGCTGACCGCCAACCTGCGCCTGAATCCGCTGGATGGATTGAGTAATAATCGATTCCGGCGTCCAATCTGGCGTGCAGCCGCAAATATCCAGAACAAAGCGGCGTAGCATTTCTTTGCCGCCCGGAGTGTGCTGCACCTCGGGATGAAATTGAACGCCATAACGCCGGTGCTCCAGATCGCCAATGGCAGCTACCGGGCTGTTGGCGCTGCTTGCCAGGGTTTCGAAACCTGGCGGCGGCGTCTCGATCCGGTCGCCGTGGGACATCCAGACATCCTGTGTCCCGGCAGAAATGAGCGGATTGTTTCGGGTTGCTTCGATGGAAGCGAAGCCATACTCGCGCTGGTTGGCCGGCGCCACCCGCCCGCCAAGAGCGTGCGTCAACGCCTGCATGCCGTAGCAGATACCTAAAACCGGCTTGCCCGATTCCAATACATAAGCCGGCAGGAAGGGCGCTCCGTCATCATAAACCGAGTTCGGTCCGCCGGAGAGAATGTAACCAGCCGGTTGGATAGCCAGGACTTTCTCGGCAGGGGCGTCCCAGGGAAATAACTCGCAATAGACCTGCACTTCCCGTACCCGCCGGGCAATGATTTGCGAGTACTGCGAGCCAAAATCAAGAATGGCGATGGAACCGGTCATGGGGCAAATACGATCTTACCTTCGACCATGGAAACGATCCGCGCTAACGCTTCGATCTTGATGTTTAAAAAGCCCAACGCGTCGCGTCCGCCTTCAAAGGTCTTTTCGATCAGCGCACCAACCCCAACCAGCGAGGCGCCGGCTGCTTCGGTCAAGCGAATCAGACCTAAAATGGTTGCGCCCGACGCCAGGAAGTCGTCGATGATCAGGACTTTTTCACCGTGCCCCAGAAATTCCGGCGAGACGATTAATTCGACCGGACGCCCGCGGGTATGGGAGGGCGCCACCGTTAAGTAGACCGTGTCCGGCATGGTAATTGGCTTGCTCTTGCGCGCATAAACCACCGGCAGGCCCATGTGCAGTCCGGTCATGATAGCCGGCGCTATGCCCGAAATTTCAGCGGTCAAAATACGGGTTGCGCCGCTGTTGGCAAACCGACGCGCCAATTCTGCGCCGCAAGCGTCCATCAGCACAGCATCCACCTGGTGGTTGATGAAATTATCCACCTTGAGAATCCCACCACCAAGGTTCTTACCGTCTTTCAAAATACGATCTTTGAGTGCCTGCATCGCCTATCGCTCCTGATATTGAGGATTGTATAGACACAGATTGTATCGCGATTTGACCGGTTGGCAGGGAACTTGACCGGGTAATTTTTGGCAAATTCTACTTGCGAAATGTTGACGGATTTTATATAGATTTAACAAAATTCTTACATTTGCATACTATGATTAATTTGACCGATGGTTCAATTGGTTGAAGGAGCAAGATATGGACAATTTAATTGAACGACTCACCGAGAAATTAGGGCTTTCCGAGGATACAGCCCGTAAGGCCGTGATTATCACCGCAGATTACATGAAAACGAAATTGCCCGAGCCGCTGTATACGGACCTTGTACTGGTGCTAAAGATGCCTGAGGTCCAGGAGGACGAGGTCAAGGAACTTGGTTTGTTTAGCTTTCCGTAATTTGATCCCGACCGGTTTGTACGAAAAAATCCAGGGTGGCTCATTTCGCCACCCTGGATTTGTATTTAATACTCCTCTGCTCGCACCCATTTCACGCCTGCAAGGCGCTCGAATAACTTCCGTTCACATTCTATATAACGCGGGTCACTCACAGTGCACACCTTAGGGGTGTAGCGGGAGGCCCTGCCCGTCAGGGATTTTCCTATTTCTGCCTGAACGGATCATGCGTGGGGTTGGTGCCGGCCCACACGCAAGTCATGTTATTCCATTGGTTGCAATCCAGGCCGCGCGAGCAGCGCTGCGACACCAACCGGGCAGGCTGGTCTGGCAGAAACTCTGCCGGGTAAACAAATTCGCCGTCCAACGAAACTTCGCAGCCCGCGTGATTGCAATATTGAACTTTGATCGTTTCCCAGTGTTTTTCTGCCATAGTTTGCCTCCAAATACGACTAAATGAACCTTATTTGGATTATACGGTTTTTCCGACCGGCGATAACAGGTACATGTTTCCTGTTTTGGGGTTACGAATCGCCTGTTTAATAATAACGCACTTCTGGACTGGCCTAGCGGCGTACCAGGCGGAATACGCCGCCCGTGCGGTGATCCAGCAGGTAAATTTCGCCGCTCACATCCTGCCCAAACGAACTAATGTTACCGGAGATCTCAAAGAGGCGTTCCGACATCCACTGACCGTTCGCATCCCGCAGCAGCCCCCAGATATAACCCGTGCAGTAATCGCCCACCAGGTAAATGCCGTAGAACTCGGGCAGCAATTCACCGCGATAAACGTAACCGCCGGTGATCGAGCAGCCCAGTCCATGATCGTACTCAAAAATCGGCTCGATCAGGTTCGCTTCGTCAGGAGGACTTCCTTTGTATTCATGAGCGCCTTCACGATAATTCCAACCAAAATTCGCGCCAGCCGGGCTGCCCGCGGGCAGAAAATCGACTTCTTCGTATTTGTTCTGGCCAACGTCGGCAATATACAGGTCGCCGGTGACGCGGTCGAAGGAGTAGCGCCACGGGTTGCGCAGCCCAACTGCCCACACTTCCTGGCTGCCGCCGCTGGCAAAGGGATTATCCGCCGGGATGGTGTAGGTGTCCTTGCCGCGGACGTCAATACGCAGCATTTTGCCCAGCAAGGTATTGCTATTCTGACCGTTGCCGTTTGGATCGCCGGCCGAACCGCCATCGCCCAGCCCGATATATAGCATGCCATCCGGACCAAACTCCAGGTCGCCGCCATTATGATTGGCAAACGGCTGGTCAATTTTGAACAGCACCTGCTCAGAAGCCGGGTCGCCGTGAATGCCGTCAGCCGCGCGTTGGAAACGGGAAACTGAGGTGTCTCCGCTTTTATCGGTGTAATTCAGGTAAAAAATGCCGTTGGTTGCATAATCCGGGTCGAGCGCAATGCCAAGCAAGCCTTGCTCGGAGCCTTCGGAGCCAACGCGGCCGGTCAGGTCAAGAAAAGGCTCATCATTGATTACTCCATTCTCGATAATGCGGATAACGCCGCCCTGCTCCAGGACCAACAACCGGCCTGAACCATCGTTCGGGTCGGCATAGTCAGTCGGTTTGGTCAATCCGGTAACCACCACCTGCCAATCAAACAACCCGGGTTCCGGAAAAGCCGTGACATCGGCCTGCTGAGCAGGCTGGGTGACCGTCGCCTGAGGTTCGGTCGCGGCTGCCTGCGTATCGGTAGGTATCGCTGTGGGGCGCGCAGCGCTGGGCTCTGAGGTTGGGATCAATGCGGCGGGAGTCGGCTCGGAGAGATTGGACGTGCAGGCTGCGAGCAGGATCACCGCCAGAATCAACACGAGGGGCGCGTACAATCGGCTAACGCTCATTCTTCTCCCTCTCGTTGCCATTATTCGGTGGAGGTTGGGAAGCATCGGCCTCGCGAAAATCGCCTTCAAGAAAGTCTTCTTCATGAAAAGCGGACGGATCAGGCGGTGGGGGATTACTCGCAGGGGGCGCGGGTGGGCGCAGCGCGCGCATGTGCTCGTCAACCACATACTGCGGACATAACTCAACGAACAGGCTCATTCCGAGCCCAATCACAGCGGCGTCATCCAGCGGACCGATCACAATATCCGGAATGACCAGGTACAAAAGCGTGCCAACCGGGAGCAATTTAAGCAATGGAAAGACGCGTCTATCCGCCATCAAGCGCATGATCAACTTGATGCGCAGCGCCAATCCGCCGATCAACCCCCCGGAAGGAGCTTTAACGGGGTGATTATCCTGGGAACTCAAAGTTCACCTCCTTTAGCGGTTTACTGCCGAAACAACCGGCGGCGCCGCCAGTTGATATAGGGTGCGGCCAGTTTGCGCACCCAGTGTTTGACCACGATGGGCGCCGCCCAAGACCCGCCGTCGCGATAATGCACGCGCAGCATTTCTGGCCAGCAGCGGTCATCCGCTGATATGGTCTTTGCATTGGAGTGCAGCCGGAAATTAGCCCACAGGCGTGGGGTATACACCACTGGAGCCTCGCGCGCCAGCCGCACCCACAGATCGTAGTCCATGGCGAAAAAGAACGTGGGATCGAGCGGGCCAACTTTGCGCCAAAGGGCAGCGCGGAAAAATGCCGATTGTTGCGGGACGTGCACAAAACCGCGCCGCAGGCGGTCATAATCGGTCTGCGCTGCCGGAAAGCGGCCAATCACGCGGCTTTTCTCGTCGATATAGTTGGCGTCGCCGTACAGCAAGCCGGCCTGCGGATGCTGCCCCAGAGTGGCGGCGGCTTCTCGCAGCGTACGAGGTTGATAGGTATCATCCGAATTAAGCCAGGCCAGGATCTCGCCAGTAGCGCGGGCGAAGCCTTTGTTGATGGCATCCGTCTGTCCGCGGTCCTTTTCCGAGACCCACCAGGCTAGCCGGTCAGCGTACTTGCGAATTATGTCCACGCTGCCGTCGGTCGAGCCGCCGTCCACGATGATGTACTCGAGGTTGGGATATTCCTGGTCAAGGACGGACCGGATCGTCTCCTCGATAAAGGCGGCCTGGTTATAGGATGGCGTTACTACCGTTATTTTTGGTAAAAGATTCAAATTCATGCTATCAAGGGGTTAGCGGTTGGTGTAAATCATACAAGATGTAATCTGGCGTCTGGACCACAATCTTATACCCGTCCTGCAGGATGGCTTTCAACTCCGGCTGGGCGTTGAACTCGTCAAAATTCATCACAAAAAAGTAGTCCATCCCGGCAATTGTTTCATCGAATAAAGCCTTTATATCATAACTTTGGCCGGCTCGGGCGCGCAGCGCAAAATCGGCAGTTGACATCCAGACATGGGTGTTCATCCAGCCCCAGTATTGCAAGGTCCCGCTGGAATACGGCGCTATGGTGATCACCTGGTCGCCAGGTTTGAACAACGCCCCGGCTTCTTCTGCCAGAGCTACATCCGCCTGAAAATCTCGCTGACGCATGGCCACATTGGCATCCCACAGGTTGAGCGTCATGGGCACCAGCATCAAACCGGCAAATGCCAGTTCAGCCCAGGGGCGTTTGACGCTCAAATGGGAAAGAACCACGGCTATAACCGAGCCGAGACCAACCGCCACCATGGGTACCAGCGGCAGGGTATAGTAATCATGTGTGGTGGAGTAGTACATGAACGCCCAGCCATATAATCCATACCCGACCAGGCCGCCGAGAAAAAGCCCACGGGCGAAGCGCTCGCGCAGCAGGAAAAAACCCGCTGTCGCGGCCAGCAGCCATTCGAAACCAACGACGTCGTCGATTACATTCAACCAGGCGAAGTAATTGCGCGGGTCGCTCCACATCTCAGGGAAAAAGCGCAGACTGAATTGCCCGGCCATTCTAGCGGTGATGTATACTGCATAAACATGATACAAGGCGTACGGTAAAACCGTGAGCAGCGCCATGACCCATACCTGACGCGATTTGAATGCCTGACGCAGGCCCGGTCCACCCAGAAGGAGGCCAAGCCAGGCGCCCGCGATAAAAAACACCGCGGTCGATTTGACGAAAATGGCGAATCCGGCCAATAAGCCAGCAGTAACAGCATGTTTCCAGGTTGGACTGCGGCTCCAGCGCGCCATCGCCCACCAGGCCCAGATGATGGTAGCGATGAGCAGGGGTTCGGGCATGAAGGCACGGGAAGCCATTACCGTGTAACTGAGGGTCATATAAAACGCCAGCGCAATCACCCCGCCATTGGCGTCCGTCAACTCACGCGTCAGTAAAAATAGCCCCAGCCCGCCCAATGACCAGAACAGGATAGCGATCAGGCGCGGGATGCGCAGGTCAATTCCGCCCGCCAGCGCATATGACCAGGCAGTCAGCCGTTCCATAATTGGCGGCTCGATCAGTCCCTGACCGCGGTATTGGCCGACGGCGATCTCGCGCTGCCATGCCGGGGTGCTGGCCAGGTTTTCATAGTACATGCCGCGCGAAATAAACAACGAGCGCAGTTGCCGGGCAGCGTGTAATTCCAGCGGCGGATCGCTGAGTTGGAACAAGCGAATTCCCAGCCCAACCAGAAAAATGAGCACAACGGCAATCCAGGTGGCTCTGGGGGATGCAGCGAAAAAACGGGGTGTTTGCTGGGTATGCGGGTTCACCATTTCCATTTTTATTCCTCTTTTCGCTGCATTCGAGCAGCTCTCCGGAGCAAATAGGCGCGGCGCAACCCCGCTAAACCGAGCGGGTTCAATAATGCGTAAATAATGCGATACCAGTCTGGCAGAACCGCAACTGGCTGGCACCAGAACCCCTTCCAGTAAGATTTCAAGGCAGCGCCTGGTTGACCGCCGTCCAGCAGGTAAAAAGCGTTCAGACGGTGCGCGCCTGCCCACACCTTTTTACGATTCCGGGCCATCAAAGTCTGATATTCCGGCGCTGTACTCAACCATTCAGCCAGGCGGTAGGCTTCGCTGCCAAAAGCGCCGGCCTGCGCAACATTTTTCGCCGCAGCATGAAAACGTGCGGAAGCCCAACGTGCGCCCGGCACATACGCCAGCGGGGCGAACAGCGCCATGCGCAGCCACAGGTGGTGATCGAGCAGCAGGTGGTAGCTTGAATCAAGGTAACCCACCTGTTCCAGCAGCGAGCGGCGCATAAACACGCTGGGCTGGGAAATAATCTTGAATGCCATCAAATCTTCGAGCGTACGCGGCCCAAAACGCATGATATTGATCAGATTGCCGGCGCCGTCCAGGGAATCAACGTCGCTGAACACCAGCCCGGCCTGCGGATTGGCCTGAAAAGCAGCTACCGCCCCGGCAATCGCTCCAGGACGATAAACATCGTCCGAGTTAAGCCAGCCGACAATTTCACCCCTGGCGCGTCTGAAACCCTTGTTGGCGCCGTCCGCCTGCCCCTGATCCTTCTCCGAAACCCACCAGGCCAGCCGACTGGAATAACCTTGAATGATATCGGCGCTGCCGTCCGTCGACCCGCCGTCGGCAATCAGATATTCGACATAGGGGTAACCCTGCTCCAATACCGACTGCATGGTGGTTTCCAGGTATGCAGCCTGGTTGTAAGACGGGGTAACGATGGAAACCAGCGGGCGAGAATCCATTAAAACAGCGAATCGTACGGTACCCTGGGGAAAATGGTCAATTTCCCGCCAATGGTGGCATCCACCACCTGGCGGCCGGCGGATTCAAATGCCTGGCGGGCATTGGCGTAACCGCGCTCCGAAGTCTCCAGGTCGGGCAGTTGCCAACGGAAACCTTTGCCAAAGTACGCCCCGGAAAAATGGTTCGGGTCGGCGCCACTTGAAACGACGGTGGTATTGGGGGTGCCCTGTGAGGCAAAATTATGATCCACGCCGATCAGGATTACCTTTGAAAAACCCATATGGTATGCCAGCTGCAGTGCAACGTTGGTGACGGTCGCACCCTCCCACACCCGCCCGGTGACGTCGCGGGAAAACCCGGGACCGGTGTAGCTGGTATAAATGAAATGGGTATCCGCGTCCATTTGCAGCCATTTTCGCGCGCGCCAGGCGAAGAACTTTGGCATTTTCAACGCCTGCAGCTCCGTAGTGGATTGTTCGATCACCAGATCGTTGATTGCCACCAGGCAGGAAGGGGTAAAACCAAGTTCGGCAACCGCCAGGAAAATGCGGTTGAAGCCAAAAGTGAACTCGCCCTGCAGTTTGCTCAAGTCGGTGCTGCGCAGGCTGGGACCGTTGCCAATGATAAAGCAGCGCTCGCCGCGGTGGGCATCTTTAAGGGCTGCCAGTTTACGAATCGATTCACGCCGCCAGGGGTGCAGGGTTGCTGCTGGCACTTCCGGCAGACGGCGGATAGCGTCATAGGCATTGCCCAACGTTTCCACCATGCGCGGCGCGAGAATTTTCTTGAAACTCTGTTTCATCCGCTACTCCGTGCTCAGGCGGGCGGTTGCGCCGCCGTCCGCGATCAATGCCTGCCCGGTGATAAACGACGATTGGACATGGTCTGCCAGAAAGTAAATGGCGTGAGCAATTTCTTCCGGTTGACCAATCCGTCCGTTGACGGTACGGCGCGCCAGATTTTCAAGACGGTCCGGCATGCTGCCGCCGCCCGCATGGTTGCGGTTGAGGCCAGCGCGCAGCATGGGTGTATCCACGGCGCCGGGCAGGATGGCATTAACCCGAATGGCATCGGCGGCAAACTCAATGGCCATGGCGCGCGTCAGTGCCAGCAGACCGCCCTTGCTGGCGGCATAGGCGGCAATATTAGCGGAGGTCGCCACGGCATGCACCGACGAGACATTGACGATCGCGCCCGCGCCGCTGGCTTTGAGCAGAGGATGAGCCAGCTTGGCTCCCAGGAACACCGAGCGCAGGTTGGAAGCGATAACCCGGTCCCATTCCTCGACAGTGGTTTCCAGCAGCGGTTTGGTAATCTGCATGGCAGCATTGTTCACCACAGCGCTTAAGGTTGTCGTGAACGTGCTGGTGCGGGCGTAAATCATCTCGATATTGGCCGGATCAGCGATATCCGCCTGGATGAACAGGCCATCTGCCGGGAAACCGTCGCCAAATGCCTGCCGGTCAACCCCGATGACGCGCCAATGATTTTCAGCAAACAACTTCACGGTCGCCCGCCCGACGCCCCCGGCCGCTCCGGTGATTAACACTACACGTTGATCTGTCATCCGTTTTTCGCTCATTTCTGCTCGGGTTTGAATTCCAATCCCTTAGGCTAATTCTACTGCCAAGTAGTTCAAGCCTGTGTCGAACTCTGGAAGGCACTCAACTGGCTGGCATCCAACCCCAATCCCTCCAACAGGTTGCGGATGGTGTTCCAATGCACCCGCTCCCAGGCCGCCGGGCTGGAATTGGAATTATGCGCCGCCAGCATAACATTCTTCATGGCCAGCAGCGGGGAATCAAGCGGCAGCGGCTCCACCTCGAAGACATCCAATGCCGCCCCCCCAATCGTGCCCGATTGCAGCGCAGCCACCAGTGCCTTTTCGTCCACAACCGGACCACGGGCGGTGTTGATCAATACCGCGTGCGGCTGCATCCACCCCAGCGTTTCGGCGTTGATCAGATGGTGGCTGGTCGGGTTTAAGTCGCAGTTGATACTGACAAAATCAGCCCGCTGCAACAAGTCCTTCAAACCGGTCATTTTCAGGTTGTTTTCCAGGATAAAGTCGGGGGCAATCGGCGCAATGTCGGTGCCGAGCAGACGCATGCCAAAGGGACGCGCGCGGCGCAGCACGGCTTTGCCAACGTTGCCGACCCCGACCACGCCCAGGGTGCATTCACTTAGTGACCGACCAGGCAGCTTTTCCCACTCGCCAGCTTTCATGCGGGCGTCCATCCACGGTAGGCGGCGTGCAAAAGCCAGGATATAACCCAGCACACTGTCGGAAACGGGCAGGGTGAAGGCGTTCGGGGTATTGCGCACCTGAATGCCAAGCCGCTGCGCAGCCGCTTTATCGATCGAGTCGATGCCGGTGCCCCATTTGGACACCACTTTGAGCCGCGGCAGGCAGGCCTGCAAAACCTGCTCGGTATAGCGGTCGTCGCCGCAAATGGCGCCGTCAAAATGGCCGGCATACACCAGAATTTCGTCTTCTGACAGGCGTTCGTGTACTTCCGGTAGGATCAGGTTAATACCATAAGCGTCGAATACCGGCAGGAAACGGTCGATAAACGGCAGCATGTAGGGGGCAGAAAGCAGAATGGTGGTGGGCATGGGCTCTTTACTCGGAACCTTTCTTTTCAGATTTCAGCCGGTCAGCCAGCAGCAGGTCAGCGATCAAAAAGTCAGACTCCTCGTCGATGTCCTGCGCTTCGGTCTTTTCGATCTCGAACAGATACGGCCGCTCGCCAATGCGGGTGCGGTGCAGCTCCAGTGTCTGACGCTTGAAAAGGTACAGACAGGAATTTTCCTCGTACAACGGCGGCAAGTCCTGGGTGCGCAGCAAAATAGCCGGATTGTGATTGACCGGGCGCGCCAGCGCATCCCAGAAACGGGTTTGCACGCGGGTGACCGAGAAGAGCGAGTCGAAGGCCGGGTAGTGCTCGATGAAGGTACGCAGCGCTCGCGAGATCGTCTCAGGACGCAGCAGCGGGTTGGTGGAATGGGTTTGCAGGTAAAAATCAGCCTCGATCTGGCCGGTGTCGTACATCAATATCTCGTTCATCGGCACGGTGTCCGCAGTCAGGTGCGCCGGGCGCTCGATGATACGCACCTGCGGGAAGTAAGCGCGCAGACCATCCGCCACGACCGGGCTATCGGTATCCACGGCCACCTCGGAGATTTCGGGGCACTGCAGCAGCGTCGCGATGATGTGCTGGTACAGCGGCTTGCCTGCCAGTAAGCGGTAATTCTTCATGGGCACCCGCACCGAGTTGTGCCGCATGGGTACCAGGGCTGCGATTTTATAAGGTTGTTTCATCGGGTTTCCCTCCTGGCGGGTTAATCGTGCCCTTCATGGTATCGAATCGGTTCCACATTGCGCGGCTTGTTTTCAGGTTTATCCATGGCTGCCGCCGGATAATAAAAGGTTTGCTTCAACTTCCAGGTCAACGGACCGGAGCGGCGGTAACCCTGGTAGGTGCCCCAGAACTGCATGGCGCGAAAGCGCATGATATTGGCCCATTCTTTGCCTAGCACATGCTCGCCGGAGGCTGCGCGCCAGTCACTCCAGACGTTGCTGAACCACAGGCGGATGAAGTCGGTAAAGTGGAAGGTCTCATGCGGGTAAATTTGCTTGAACGCCATGCTTTCCCGGCGGTAGCGGTTGTAAATGCCGCGCCAGGTTTCGTTGTGGACGTGAATTATTTCTGCTTCGGCAGAATAGGCCAGCGCCTGCCCTTGCGTCAGCAGCCAGCGCGCCCAAGCCAGGTCTTCCAGCCCGGTTAGCAGCTCATCGTAAGGGTGCTGCTGCCACAGGCTACGCCGAATGGCTGCATTGGCATTGTTGCAGAAGGGATGCTCCTGACGAGCAACGGATTGATCGGGAAACCAACTGCGGAACACCTGGTGTTCCGAATACTTGGAGGTCTCGCTGCCGCGCTGTTTGCCGTAGCTAAGACCAATTTGCGGGTCAGCGAAGGGTTCGAGCAGCTTTTCCAGCCAGTCCGGATAGACCGGATAGACGTGCGCAGATGCCATAACCACCCGTTCAGCTTTGGTTGCGGCGATGCCAAGGTTGAGCGACCTGCCGAAGGTGAAATCCTGCGGCTGGATGTGGACAATGTCCACCGGGAAGCGCGATGCGATGGCCACCGTGTCGTCTTGCGAGCCTGAATCCACAAGGATGATCTGCACGTCCTTGACCGTCTGCTCCAGAATGCCGGTGAGCAGTCGGGCAATGTGCTTTTCTTCGTTGTATGCGCGGATGACAATCGAGCAAACCGGTTGGCTCATGGACAATTAATCGTCTCCATTCGGGAGCAGGAATGAACCGTTGTGCAAAATGCCGTCCACCAGCGCGGCGATTGATTCCGACTCGCTGGCCTGAAAATCCTGCCAGTGGACATCGTTCTTGAAGCGCACGAAACCAGGGGTGATATCCGCTTCGAGGAGGTGCCCAAACGGCAGCGAGGTCTTGTAAAGTTGGTAATACAGGAAGGTGCGTGCATTTTGCCGGAATTCTGTCGGGACTTCGATTTGGTCGGCCTTGATCATTTTTTCAGCTATGGAATGGAACTCTTCCGCTGAACCTGGCAGAAAGACGGTAGAAATTTGGGTAAAGCGCGCCTTGCCCCCGCATAGCACCGGCACGCCCAGGATGGAGGCTTCCAACCCGATGGTTGAATTATAGACCAACACAAACTTGGAGCGCTGAATCAGTTCGTAGGAGGAGAGGTACTCGCTCGAATGGACAAAAACAACATTGGGCAATTCGGCGATGTGATTCTTCTCCACCCAGCCGGCGACGCTCTCATCCGCAGCTTTACCGGGGCGTTCTTCGTCCGGATGAGCGCGAATGACGAACAGGGTCTTGGGATGGTTGCGGATGAGCGTCGCTACTTCGTCCAGCCAGGCAAACATGTGCGGGAAAATGACGTTGGCGTGGCTCTGACTGGTGTCAAAGATGACGTTGGTGAAGACCGGCACGATTTGCTTGAAAGCCGCCGCCTTCTCAAGGAATTCAGCGCTCAGCCCGGCCATTTCGGGCCAAAAACGGACGCCGGCCATGGTGAAGTTGCCCTTCATGCGCTCCGTCAAATAGCGATTAAGGCGCTCGTTTTGGGCATCCGTCAGCCGGTAGCCGGGCGGGATATCGATTGGGTAAGCCGTAGCCTGTCCGTGGGTAAAGTAGGCTGTAAAAGGCTGCAACCCGACCTCGTGAGTCACCACCCACAGGCCGCGCAACTGCGCCAGCCGGCGGGCGACCGCTTCCGGGAAAGCAATGCCATTAAACACTACCACGCCCCGAGGTTGGTGCGAATTCAAAAAGCGGGTAAACTCCACCGCCACATTCCAGGCCGAAAGCAGGTACTGACGAAATAGATACAGCGTGTCCGGGTTCTCGATCAAATGATGACGGCGCAAAGCCCAGCGCAGCGAGGGCAGCGCCAGCTCACCCAGCGGCAGTCCCTGCCATTCGAAGGTCATCAATTCGGCTAACGAAAGCCCGCGAATGGCATGTTCCAGCTCTGAGTCGAGTTGAAAGTCAAACCAGGCCGTATTGGCTGCCGGGTAAAGATGTTTCGACTGCGCCACGCACACGGCGCAAGGCGGCGGTTCATCCGCATCCAAGCGGTTGGTGCCCAACTGGCAGCGGGTCATGCCGGCATGGCAGACGAAATGCACCACCGGCGTCCCAGCCAGGCGCAGTGCCCAGCCTGAAATGAGCGTAAATGCGGCATTCTGGCTCATCCAGGCCAGGCGGCTGGAAGCATTGAAAAACGCCACCGGCCCACCGGAATTGCTTTCTGGCGCCCGGCGCTCGATATCCGCCGCCAGACTGGCAATTTTCCGGTTATTTTGAGCCTGCAGCCAGCGGCGCTGGACGCCTTTAGAAATGCGCGCAATCGACGGGTTCATGGGATGCTACTGGCTATTGACCCGCCGCAATTTCTTCATGGACGGGATCTCGCTTTCGTAAACCTTTTTTACACCGTCACCCAGAGATTGTTCGGTGACGCGAATATACTTGACCAGGCGTTCAAAGCCGCCGGGTTCAACTGAGGCAGCTTGATCAGAACCCCACATGGCGCGGTCCAGCGTGATATGCCGTTCGACCAGACAAGCGCCGAACGCCACCGCCACCGCCGACGGGATCAATCCAACCTCGTGGCCGGAATAACCGATCGGGCAGGAATATTCTTTACGCAGCGTCTCGATCATGCGCAGGTTGAGTTCTTCCGGTTCGCAGGGGTAAGCGCTGGTGGTGTGACAGATAACCAGTTTCTCCAGGTCGAGCAGTTCGACTGATGAACGGATTTGATCGATAGTGGACATGCCGGTGGAGAGAATGATCGGCCGGCCAGTCGAGTGTATCTTTTTCATCAAGCCGTGGTCGGTCAGCGCCGCGGAGGGCACTTTGTAGGTCACCGGATCAAAGGCTTCCATAAAATCCACCGAGGGCTCATCCCACACGGAAACGAACCAGGTGATGCCGATTTTGCGGGCATAGGCGTCGATTTCTTTGTACTGCGCGAGGCCGAATTCCATTTTATGCCGGTAATCCAGGTAGGTGATGTAACCCCAGGGCGTCTCGCGCATGACGTTGCGCTGATCGGGCGGGGTTGCCAGTTCGGGAGTGCGTTTCTGGAACTTGACCGCATCGACGCCGGCATGCCGCGCAGCGTCCATCAGCCGCTTGGCATTTTCAACCTCGCCGTTGTGATTAATCCCGATCTCCGCGACGATGTAGGTCGGGTGCCCCTCGCCTACCCAGCGGTCGCCTATTTTCACTGCTTTAGCCATAAGTTACTCCTTAATATCTCAAGAAAAATGCTTATCACCGAGAAAAAATGCTAACCACGGAGACACGGAGAACACTGAGAAAAAACAAAATGATAAAAATCTTAGCGAACTTCGCGTCCTTTGCGTCCTTTGCGTTTAAATCTTTACTGCCCGAAAAGCCCGACCTCCGAAATGAGAGAAATTACCTTTTAAGGATGCGTTCGCAGATTTCACGTACAGCGCCAAACCCGCCGTTGCGGGACAAAACCAGGTCAGCCTGGCGCAGCACTTCCGGTTGGGCATCCGCAACTGCCACCGCGCAGCCAACCAGCGGGAAGCACGGCAGGTCGTTGATGTCATTGCCCACATAAACCACCTGGGTCGCGTCGATACCGCGCTCAGCCAGATAATTTTTAAGCCGGCCAGCTTTGTCCTTCACGCCCTGCATCACCTCGATACCGATTTTACGGCAGCGCGCTTCTACCGCCTTGTCTGTTTCGGTCGAGAGAACGATGGATTCGACTCCAGCGCTGCGCAAAGCATGGATGCCCATACTGTCCGAGCGGTAGGCGGCAATAAATTCGTGCCCTTCCGAATCCACCCAGACGCGGTTGTCGGTCATCACGCCGTCGAAATCAAAAACCACCAGCTTAACGGTTTCAGGCAGCGGGCGACGGCGGCTGCCAGGGTAAACCATCTCCAGCCCGCCAAACCAAACCAGCCATTCTGCCCGCTGCCAGTCCGAGGGGCCATCGATATCCACCGTGTAGCGCGGGTCAATTTTTACCGGCAGGATAACCTTGCCACTCATCGAATTCTGTTCCTGAATGACGGCCGGTCGGATCGCGTCGATGTGTCCGGTCTGCCAATACACCGGCGGGAGGATTTGGCGCGGGGCATTGTAAGGCTCCGGTACGCCGGGGACATCCAAAAGATTGCGCATGTGTCCGGTATCCGAGTCGATGCGCCACATCTTGTGCGGGTTTTGACCGGCAGGCACCACGCCGCGCACTGAATCGGCAGCCGGATTATCCAGCAGCATGCGGACGGCTTCATCTACCAGACCAATCGGACGCACCGGTGAAGTTGGCCGCAGTTGAACCACGACATCCGGGGTATAGGCTTCATTGGCAATCAGCCACGCCAGCGCGTGTTGGAACACCGGTAAATCCAGGGTGTGGTCCTGGGCTAACTCGTCGGGACGCATGAAGGGTACTTCAGCGCCGTATTCACGGGCAACGGCTGCGATTTGCGGGTCATCCGTCGAGACAATGATGCGGGTGACGGTCTGCGCCTGACGAGCTGCCATGATGGAATAAGCAATCAGCGGGTGCCCGGCAAATGCGCGGATATTTTTATGCGGGATGCCTTTGGAGCCGCCGCGCGCGGGAATAATCGCCAGAACTTCAGGACGCTTTACCATGCCGTCCACCCTCCATCCACCACCAGATTCGCGCCGGTCATGTAGCTGGAGGCGTCCGACGCCAGGAAGAGCAGCGCGCCGTTCATCTCGTCGATGTGAGCCATGCGCCCCATGACCGCCCGGGCAGAATAGGAGGCGACGAAACCCTCGTCGTGATTATTGTACACACCGCCCGGCGTGAGCGCGTTGCAGCGAATCTCCGTGCCGGCGTAGTAAGTCGCCAGGTAGCGCGTCATGCCCAATACGCCGGCTTTGGTGACCGAGTAATAGACCGGCTTGTAAGCCGTCTGAATGCCGTTGCGCTGGTAAATTCGCTGGTCTGGCCCAACCAGGCCGTAGGTCGAACATATATTGATGATCGAGCCCTTCTTATCCAGCAGGAGCATGGGTTTGACTGCCGCCTGGCAGCACAGGAACATACCCGTCAGGTTGACATCCAACGCCTGTCGCCACTCATCCAACGGATAATCCTCAAAACTGCCCGCCGGGATGCCGCGCGCCATGGCCTCGGGATCGAACTTGGGATCGAGCGCGGCGCTGTTGACCAGTACATCCAGCCGCCCATAAACATTGACCGCGGTCTCGACCATTTCTGCCACCGAGGCGGGGTCGGTCACATCCACGCCAACGCCGAGGGCGTTGTAACCGTCCTTAACCAGCGTTTCAGCGATGGTGTTGGCCGTCATACGGTTCAGGTCGGCTACAACCACGGCCGCTCCGCCCTGCGCCAGGGTACGGGCGAACTGTTTGCCAAGCAGCCCGGCTCCCCCGGTGACAATGGCCACCTGGCCCTGCATTTGGAACTTTTCCAGAACATTGCTCATTCCAGGATCATCCTTTAGACTAATGCATTGGTGTTAAAACTGCACTTCACGGTGATTTTCTGCTGATTCGTAAGCCGCCAGCGCCAGGTGCAGCGCAGTGGTTCCATCTTGCAGCGTGCAGACGGGTTGAGCGACTCCCTGCACAACCGCCAAAAAATGACGCATTTCCGCCAGAAACAATTCGTTGCGTTCGAAATTTGAAGGGGGGTCGAATTTTTCCCAGGTCTCGGCTTTAGCACGATACAGCTGCAAGCTGCCATCCGCATTGTCCCAGCGAAGCATGCCCTGCGTGCCAACGATCTCCAGATGGTGGGCTCCCGGCCGCTGGACATAGTCCAGATGCAGGCTGCCCAACGCGCCGGACGCAAACCGCATCGCGATCTCAGCGGTGTCCTCCACTGCCAGATCCAGGCCTCCCAGCCTGCCGGTCAACGCATACAGTGATTTTACCTCACCCAGCAACCAGCGCAGGTAATCGAATGGATGGCAAAGCGTGAGTACCACCCCGCCGCCAAGCTCGGGGCGCGCTGAGTAGCTCGCGTGGTAGTCCTCCCACGGGTGCCAGCCGGGTAAATACTCGCCCCAGTGCGCTCGCGCGGAGACTACTTTACCAATCGCGCCATCAGCCAGCATTTGCCGCGCCTGCTGTAGCGTGGGGTGAAAGCGAAACTGGAAGGCGACCAAGGCCTGTCCGCCGCCGTGCCGCAGCGCTTTCTCCAACTCGGGAATATGGCGCAGGGTGTGCGAGACCGGTTTTTCGATCAACAGATGCGCCCCGCTCTCGGCAGCCGGGATGGCGACATCCAGGTGCAGCGCGGTCGGGTTGGAAATGATGACCGCATCCGGCCGGTGCGCCAGAGCCGCGCGCAAATCGGTCTCTACTGGAAAATCGGCCAACTCATCCGTCGGCAGCGTTGAGCGGTTGGAACGATAGAGAACGATATCGCGCTCGCCCAGGGCGAGAAGATTACGCATATGCCGCCGCCCAATCGAACCGTAACCCGCTATGAGGAATTTCATAGTGCTCTCTGTACCTCTGTGGTGATTTCTTTATTTTCCAACAAGGGATGCAAGATATTCACCTGTGCGGCGGCCAGCGCTGCCATCGGTGAAGGTTACTTCGCGTTGCAGGAAGCTCAAACGGGCCTCCTCATCAGCATGCGGATTCTCCAGATAAAAATTGACCGCATCGCGTGCCTGGTCTGCATTGAACGCCACCCGCCCGGCCTGTGCTTCGCGGAAACGCAGGTGGGTTGGCCAGTCAGCAATCTCGGCTAACGGCAATGAGAACTTGCCCGGGGCATTCCAACCGCCCGGCGTATCGATGCAAACGCTGACGATCGGGCGATTATTCACAGCGGTCTCGACCACCATGGTCGAATACACGGTTAGAAACACATCTGCATAAGTCATCATCGAGGACTTCTCGGGCATATCCTCGCCGGAGTAATAGCTCAGTCCATCTCCCAAAGGTACCGGTTCGACTAGGTGTACATGCGGTAAATCCTTAATCAGCTCGCGTATCCGGTTGGCCTCCTGCTCGTACAGCGACCCCGCCATAAAATGGTTGGGGTGCAGCCGGATCAAGAGTTGGCAGGGCTCGCACAGACTGTCTGAACTGACCAGCTTTGCCAGCGCTTCGATATTGGGATAATTGGGTGAGAAAGTCACAAAGCTGGAGGCATAAGCCAGCAGCTTGCGGTTGGGATCCAACCCGTGCAGAGCATAATAATCCTCGCGCCTCATCTGCCACTGCTTGCGGAAGTAGCCGTCATAGGTTGGAATGCCGCCAATGTTGACGCGATCCGGCGCCCAGTCCGAGCCTTGCACCAGTTCGTCCTTTTGAATTTCCGACCAGCAGGTGGCATAATCCATCGGCGCGCCTGGCAGGCGGTAACTGCTGGGGTTGTCCCACCCAACGATTGCCACCGCGCGCGGTACGCCGTGCCTGACCGCCTCACGTAGTAAGTAGCGGTCAAAGCGCCAACCGGGGGTGCTGGCGACTACCAGGTCGGGTTGGTATTTTTCAAATAGATCGGCGTAAATCGACGGGGTGAAGCGCATTTGATAGCGCACTAGCGCCTTCCGAGCAGCGGGCGAACGCCGCAGGACGGCAGTTGTGGTTTTGATAAAAGGCATCACCAGCTTACCACCACGTGAAGCCTCGAAATCCATCTGCCGCATGTGACCGTCCATGGCATTGGTGTTGATACGGTTCGATCCGCCCATCCAACGCAGGAAATGCAGCCAGTACTGGATCGAATGGTCGGTCTGTTCAAAATAGCGTTTTGCCCGGTCAACCCGCAGCCCCTCCACGCTCAAACCGGGGGATGCAAATCGCTGCCTGATCTTTTCGACCAGCGCATCTTCGGTAAGCATCACCACCTCAATATCTGCATCGAGTAGCGTCGGCACTACATCACTTTGCAAAAAATAGATCAGCGAAAGGCCGTGGTCAGCGCAGATAAAGATCCGTTTATTTGGCATCGATAGTTCCATTCTATTACCTGTCATAGTACCAGCGAAAAATTTTGTCGTAAAGGCGCAGAAGCAGACCTTTGACCATCGGCAAGTCAATCAGGCGGCGGTTCTTTTTTGTCGGTGCTGGCTTTGGCTGCCCTTTAACCCCGCGCAGCGTGTTGCTCATATTCATTACCAGGGGGTCGGCGACCATTAACCGCAGCAGCCCGGCTTCATTCATGCGCTGATCCAATTGCTTTACCTGCCCCATCGGACGATCCATGTCGAAAGGCAAAAAGCGCTGCAACACTGATTTGTAAGCGGTAAACTGCCAGTGAGACGCACCTGCGAAAGCCGAAATGCCCTGGTAGGAAAGCCGGACATCCTCTGTGGACAGATAATGTTCGCGAATTTCCGCTTCGCTTTGTCCAAGGCTCAGGTCAAACTCAAAGAAGGTTTGCCAGGGGATGAAGCTGCCGTGTTCCAGCGCTGCACTTTTGGTCACATTGGCCCAGGCAGCGGTCTGCGAGTAATAATCGGAGTTGGTACGGTACGGACGTGCCGTGACCATGCCAACATTTGGAAATACGCCTAGCAGTTGAACCGATCGGGATAACCAGCCCGGGAAAAACTGCACATCGCTATCAGCGTAGACTAATATTTCACCAGGAGCGCCAGCAAAAATATGATTCCAAGCGCCGCCTTTGCCAAGGTTCTTGCCTGAGAGGAGTAAATACTGGATGTGGTCTGAACGCTGTTCATTAATCAGCCAATCCTGAACTTCGTCGCATGAACCGTTGTCAAACACCATTAGATCAAACGGAAGGCCTGCATCGATTCGCACAGAGGCCAGGCAAACCTTAAGCACCTCCAGAGCCTCGGCATAAAAACCGCTCTGAAACGGGATGTAGTTGAGCACCGCAACTGTGATGCGCTCAGGTTTGGCGACCGTCTGGACATATTTGGCAGGATTTTGACCGATACGCATGATCTATCTTTCTACTTTTGCTGCTCGGGACGGGGTTGCAGCCGCCTGAACCAGGCGCGGGCTTCCCGAAAAGCATTTTTCGGTTGAAATATGGCGTAACTTAACCACCCCAGGACGCGGGAGTGCAAGCGCACCAATGGAAAGATCTCCACTTCGCGCCAAAACCGCCGGGATGAACGAGGTTGCGGCCGGATATGGCCGTTTTCGATCTGCTGGTTGCAATCCGTCAGCAGGAAACGCGTGATCATCCGCCCGCCTGCCAGCTGAATATTTTCGAAGCTCTCCGGCAGTTTGTAGTGCGGTTGGCCGTTGGGCAGGTGCGAGTAGTCGTGGTTCTGATGGATGATAAAGATGTCGCGGGTGGCATCGATGGTCGCCCAACCTTTGCGGCGCGCGAAATAAATCATCCAGTTGTCCCAGCCGGCGCGGCCGATGGCGAACTGCGGCATCTCCCGGTAGGCCTCGGTTGGGAAGATGAAGTAATCGCTGCCGGCAGGCGGGTGCTGCTTGCCTTGCTGCTGGGCGCGCTGACGTAAATCGAAGTCCCAGCCCCGGTCAAAGGCCAATGGTTCAGCCACATCCAGGTCCCAGCGCTGCCCGACCAGCAGAAAATCTTTACATTGCTGTGCTGCGTGCCGGGCAGTTTCCACAAAATCGGGCAGCAGCAAAATATCGGCGTTGACATAAGCCAGCAGCGGGCTGTCGGCATGAGACCGCGCCTGGTCGAATAAATCGCTGATCAGCGGCGTGCCTTCAGCATTGCGCGCCACTTCCGGCAAGTGCAGCGCGCCAAACGCGGCGGCTGCCTCGGAAGCGCCGGCCTCACTGCCCAGTACAATCACCGCCACGTCCGGACCCAATGCCTGCCAATTTGCCAGCGCATTACGCTGAATGACGGCAATGTGCGGGTTGGTGAAGGGTTTGGGTGTGGTGAAAATGGTTAAGAAGGGCATGGGATCAGCTTTATCCGAAACAGCAGATTAACCTTTCGGTTTGTTGTACTTCTGATCGACATCATCGAATTTCTTGTGGGCTACGCCGCGGTTGATCCCCTCCAGCTCGGGGTGCGCCTGCCAGATAGCCAGAATTTCCTGCCAGGTGCAGTCGCGACGACCTTCCAGCAGGGCATACAAACCGCGCACAGCTTCCAGATCTTCCGCAGTATCCACCGTCCAGCGCAAATGGCCGTAATCTGCTTCGGCGTTGACCACATGAACGTGGAAACGGCCGGGGGTTGCATACAGGTAGGGCATAACGTGCTCGCGCTCGTGGGGTTCTATCGCTTCCTGCCAGGCGCGTTCGAGCGCGGCAAAACTGCACACCTCCACGTCCAGCCCGATGGGGTAAGTGCGTTTCCAGGGCGGCGGCAGGCGGTTGGCAGCGAAATCGGCTTTCGTATCGGTATAGGCCTGTACCACGCGGTCGATGACCCACGGGTCAACCAGCGGGCAGTCCGCCGTAATGCGCACAATGACATCCGCGTGGTGCACCCGGGCAGCCTGGTAAAAGCGGTCCAGTACGTCGAATAAACTACCGCGTTCGCAGGCAATCCCGCGCTGCGCGCACAATTCGGCAGCAGGATCATCGGAAGGGTCCGTAGTGGTAGCCACAATCACTTCATCGACTGTTTGCGCCATGCGCACGCGCTCGACTACGTGCATCAGCATGGGTTGCCCGTCGATGTCGCGCAGAATCTTGCCCGGCAGCCGGCTGGAACTCATCCGTCCCTGGATGATGGCGACAACGCGCTCGTTATTTGTGCCCAAACCACTCATGCATTAACCTTGATGGGAGATTGAACCAGTTCTTGCGCCAGTTCATAAGCTGCCAGCAGGCGCTTGAAGTTTACCGGCCAGTTGGCACGTTTTTCGGCAAGCGCGCGGGCAGCAGCGCGTACCGGCTGCAATTCAGTTCGGCGCCGGTATGCCCGGAGGATGCCGTCGGTTACGGCCTGATCGTCGCCATCCGGAAAAAGCCAGCCAGCCGGGCTGTTTGCCAGCCACTCACGGTTTCCCGGGATGTCGGAGACCAACGCAGGGAGGCCGCAAGCCAGAGCTTCCATCAACGAGACTGAGGAGCCGTCGCTGTGGGATGCGCTGACGTAAAGGTCAGCGGTATGGTAATAGAGCGGCAGCTCTTCCTGCCCGATCTGGCCGGCAAAATGCACCCGATCCAGCACCTGATGCTGCTCGAGGATGGCGCGAATTACATCCGCCTGCGAACCGCCGCTGAGCAGGAGAAGGCGCAGGCCGGGCGCCTGCTGCGCAGCGCGGGCAAAACCGCGCACCAGCACATCAACGCCGTACAATGGCTCCCAGGTACGCAGCGAGAGCACCACAAAGGCATCCTGCCATCCCAGACTGGCGCGAAAGGCCTCAGCCCGCCCGGGGACAAAGCGCTGCAAATCCACGCCCCATGGAAATAAGACCGCGCGATCTGGCGGGAAGCCAAACTGGGCCGCTTTTTGCTGCACGGCCAGGCAGTCGCCAGCCAGAACGGTGGTACGTTTGAGCGTACAACGCGTGACGCGCTGCCACCAGGCGTTTTTATCGGCGTCCAGCAACAAGTCCGAGCCCCACGACATGGTCACCAGCGGCTGAAAGCCGCTCTTCGCTGCAATATAGCCAGCCGACTGCACCGGCCCGGCATGGATCACATCCGGCTGGTGTTCTTTGACCACGCGCCGCAGGTCGGCGGCCAACGTGGGCGCATCCTGCCAGCGGAAGGGGACTTGCCCGCCACACCAGGGAATCATCTCCACCCCGACGGGCACGGGTCGAATTTCGGTTTGCCGTTTCGCCGGCTCCAACTGCAGGAAGGACACCGAATGCGGCGTCCCGGCCAGCGCGCTGAGAAAGCGGTGGTCGTGCGGGGTGTAGGAGCGGGAGAAATAGAGGATCTTCATAAAGGAGTTGTTAGGCGGAAGGAGTGTGTCAGGTGTCAAGTGCCACGTGTCACGAGACTCGTGAAGGATTGCCTTGTGGGGTTGGGTGGTGTGCTTCCTTATGGTTGTCGAGGGAACGTTTGAAACCACCGATGAGCGCTTTAGCTTTATCAGCCTGTTGGTAAAGGGCGTCAAAGGTTTCCTGGTTAATAAATCCAGCATCCAGAGCTACATATAATAGCGACTGCACCTCTACCGCTGACCTCCGGGCATAGCCAAGAAAACGGCTTTGTTCGACTTTGGATTCGCAATCAAATCCCTCGGCGATATTCGCCATAACCGAAGCGGATGCAGCGCGCAATTGATTGACAAGCTCAAAGTCACGAGAAAAAGGAGCCTGCAAGGTCAGCCGGTAGATTTTCTGCGTCAAATCGCGGGCTTCCTGCCAACCCTTAATCTCTTCGAACCGTTTAATTAATGGCATCTTTCATCCTCAATCAATTTGCCAAATCTTGACACCTGACACTTGGCACATGGCACTTGATACGTGACACATCATTCACCGAGGTCAACCCAGCGGAGGTCTTTCCCGGCCGGGATATCGACGCTGGCGCGGGTGCCAAGCACCTTATCAATTTCAGGCGGCAGGATGGCGCCGCGCGTCGCCGGGCGCAGCACATCGATCATCTCGCGGGTCAGGGTCTCGCCGGCTTTGATGTCACGGGCGGCGCGCAGGCAGCGCCGTTGCAGCACGACGGTTTCCTGCTCATTTTCCGCCACGTACTTGTCGCCCGAGCCAAGCGCCAGTTCCAGCTCGCGGGTGCGCAGCACCATTTGCTCCCAGGCGGCCGGATCCAACGCAAACTTATGATCCGGGCCTTCGCGGTTATTGTCATCGGTGAAGTGCTTTTCGATCACCCGTGCGCCAAGCGCCACCGCGCCCAATACGGCAGCGTGTCCGGGGGTATGGTCGGAGAGGCCCAGCACCACATCCGGGTACATGCTGCGGTACGTTTTCAACACATTCAAATGAATGTGTTTGAAGTTTTCCAGACTGGCGGTGTAATTGGTGTTGCATTGCATCAGCACCAGTTGCGGGTTGTGCGCCAGGACGGTATGAACGGCGTTTTGCACTTCACCCATATTCGCTGCCCCGGTTGCAAGCAGTACTGGTTTACCTTTTTTGGCAATGTACTCGATGGCTTCCAGCCAGTCCACTTCACCGGAACCGATTTTATATACCGGCATATGCTCATCGAGGAAGTCGATGGCCTCGAAATCGTATGGCGCTGAGAAATAATCGATGCCTTCCTGATCGCAGACTGCTTTCAGCTCGAAAGTCCATTCGAAGGGGATCGAGGCAGCTTTATAGACCTCAAAAACCGATTTGCGCCAGGAAGCCTGGTGCGATTGCTGCCCGCCCAGTGATTTGAAGCCTACATCGGAGACGATTTTGGGGGCGCTGAAATTCTGGAACTTGGCGGCATTCGCGCCTGCCCTTTTCGCCAGGCGAATTAAATATTTAGCGCGGTCAAGGCTGCCGTCATGGTTGGCGGCAATATCAGCCACAAAGTAAGTGGGATGCTGATCCCCAATCAAGCGGTTGCCAATTTTAATGTCCATTGCCATCTCCTCCGCGAACCTTCACTATCATCCGGAAATCCGGCTGTCAACCCCGAATGCCAACGCGCGCAGCCGTTGCGGGTAGCCTGCCTGGTAAAGTTCGAAAAAGCGTTGCAAGCTGGTTTTTTGGTCAGGCGCAGGCGAACCCAGCGCAGAGGCCAATTTGTCCGTGCGCAGGCGTAAATCAGGCGAGCGCGCCGCGAGCAGATCGCCTTCGCGCACGGAAACCGGCTGGATTAATCCCTCGTCCAGTCCAAACCGACGCGCCACCGCGCAGCCGAAATCATACTTGGACAGGCACTCCTTACTGACCACGTGGTACAACCCGCTGCTGCGTGCCTCAACCAGCCGCATTAGCGTCTCGGCCAGAACGGTAACTTCCAGCGGGCAAAAGAAAACATCAGTGAACCCGCGCACCGGTTTGCCGGCAGAGAGATGGTTGAAAAAGAACTCTGCCAGACTGCGCTGACCACCCAGGCTCCAGCCGTAAAAGTTGACCCGCGCTATCAGCGCCTCCGGATAAGCTCGCAGCACCGCGTATTCGGCAGCCAGTTTGGTGCGCGCATAAACGCCGAGCGGATTGGGCTGCGACTCCTCGGTATACCCGCCGGTTTGCCCATCGAAAACGGCGTCGGTGGAAATGTGCACCAGCGCGATACCGCGGTCAGCTACAGCTTGCGCCACTTCTTCCGGCAAGTCGGCATTCAGGCGCTGGGCCAGTTCAGGCTGCCGCTCGCACTGGTCAACATTCGCCAGCGCCGCGCAGTGCAGTACCACCTCAGGTTTGACCCGGTCGAGAATTTCGCCGATGCTTCCTGGTTTCGCCAGGTCAGCGGTCAGTATCTGGAAGGGCGCGCCCGTCAGGGAATGGGCGTTCACGACTCCAGTCACCTGATGCTGCCGGGAATAGGTCAGGGCGAAATTCAGGCCAAGCAACCCGCTGGCGCCTGTCACCAGGATGCGCGTCATTCCAGAGTTCCCTGCCTGTACCCCTCTTCGATCGGACGAATGATTTCGCGAATTTGCGGGATGCTGAGCCATTCCGTGTTGGTGTTGCTGGCATAACGGAATTCATCCGCCAGCGGTTTACCGCGGTTTTGCCAGTCGCGGCCAAACCACAGCGCTTCAGCAGGCTGCACCACATACATGTCGTCCATTTCCACCGTGCTGCGCGATTCATCATCCGAGATCAGCACTTCATGCAGTTTTTCACCCGGGCGGATGCCAATAGTATTGATTTTGGCATCAGGGGCAACCGCATGCGCCAGATCGACTACTTTCATGCTGGGGATCTTGGGCACAAACACCTCGCCGCCCTGCATTTGTTCGGTGCAGCGGATGACAAAGCGCACTCCCTGCTCCAGCGAAATCCAGAAGCGGGTCATGCGCTCGTCGGTAATGGTGATCGCGCCGTTGTCACGCTGTTTAAGGAACACCGGCACCACACTGCCGCGGCTGCCCACCACATTGCCGTAGCGCACGCAGGCAAAGCGGGTGGAGCGGCCGCCGGCGTAGCTATTGGATTGGACGAACAGCTTCTCGGCCGCCAGCTTGGTCGCGCCGTACAGGTTGACCGGATTGACCGCTTTATCCGTGGAGAGCGCGATCACGCGTGTCACCCCGGTGTCCAGCGCGGCATCGATCACGTTGCTGCTGCCCAGGATGTTGGTCTTGATGGCTTCCATCGGGTTGTACTCGCAGGCCGGCACCTGTTTGAGCGCGGCAGCGTGCACCACGATGTCCACCCCGTTGAAGGCGCGGCGCAACCGGGAGTAATCGCGCACATCGCCAATAAAATAGCGCAGTGAGGGGTGGTTGTAACCAGCCGCCTGCATTTCATGCTGCTTGAGTTCATCGCGGCTGAAGACGATGATCTTGGCCGGATGCACTTCTTCCAGCATGAGCTTGATAAATTTCTTGCCAAACGAACCGGTCCCGCCGGTTACCAATACGACGCTATTCTTCCAATCGACCATGTTTTTCCTCGAACAACAAGTATCGGACCCACCGGAGTGCATTCAGGATAGGGCCGTCAAAAAAACGTTTATGCGGCACCTTGCGGCTGGGCGAATAAGGAAACTTTGCCAATTCAGGCCACAGGGTGGCAGTAATTTGCCGCTCCATAATGTGATCTGGGTAGCTGCGGTATTTTGGATCCACCCCTAGCATGGCGGCGATAAACCGGCGATTGCTGATGGGCGCGAAATCCTGGTGCGACAGATCGTTGGCCACATGCCCCAGCGCCAGCCAGTTGCCGATTTCATTTTCCCAGGAAAGCAGGTCGAGCAGTTTAAAGCCCAACTTTTCAGCGGGCAGCGCATCCTGCATCCAGGCCTTCAGGCTCTTGACCACCAGCGGGTCATTGCCAAGGTTGAGCAGCCTGATTAGGTCGCGCAGCGTCACGCGGTAGGGATACACGCCCACCGACCAGAAACGAACGCGGACGATCTCTGAGATGGTGCCTTTGAGGATCACCCGTCCCTGCGGGATATGCTTGTAGCGCGCCTCGACCAGGTTGCCCCAGTCATCTTTGGTGCCAGTCAGAGTGCGATTGTAAACCTCGGCGAATTCAGCGGACATGGGCACGCGCGCGTCGACAATGTGATGCGTTAGGTTGACCGCGCTGGTAATCTCACTCGGGACTTTCAGGTCATCGCTTTCGGTGGTCAAATGGCGGTACATCATCGAGAAGGAAAACACGTCTTCGGCAAAATCCCTGGTAGCAGCCAGCATCATGCGGCTGTCCAACCCGGAAGAGAGCGCTACCGCCAGGGGGAAACGTTTGTGGGCGGCGGCGATTATCCCTTTAAGCGTTTGCGCCGCAATTTTGACGCCTTCTTGCAGAGAATATTTCTTGAGCGGTTTCGTTGGCCAGAAACGCGCGGCCTTCTTCGCCTTCAGGTCAAACAGGTGATTGGGCAGCAGGTGTTTGACTTCAGCATAGGGGCTGCTGTCGCCAGCCCACCAGGTTTCAATTTTTTCCTGATAGCGCGGCGAGGCCATGTAACTGGCACCTTCCGGGGAAACCTCGAAACCGAATTTGAGCTGGAAAAGCCCCGGCTGAGTGCCAAGCCAGGGGTTGCCATCAACGTCGATGTGGTAGAACGTAGTTCGCAGCCCACCTGGGTCATTGAAGACGACTGCCGAATCGCCATGGTGCAGGAATATCAACCAGCGCCCGCCCATCGGTTCAGTGGACTCGATCCACTGCTCGACGTCGGCGGCCGAATCGCTTAACCGCGTCAGGATTTCAACATCGGTGTCTTCCGGCCGGGCAGGATCGAGGATAAAGCCCAGCAAGGTCACCTTGAAATCGTTGCGTTCGATCTGGGTAACCTTAAGCTCGGGATGGGCTGACAGGCAGGCTTCGTCGGGCATGGCATAAACCGCCCAACCATCCACCGGAAGCGGTGTTTTTCCATAAAAGAACTGGTACCGATACAAAAGATCTTCCATTTTTGTTTCCACTGCCTGTATCTCCTTTCACCGCTTACTTTGGTTATAAACCTTTAAAGACGGTCTAGTCGCACTGACCGTTGCCGCGTTCCAGACTCCAGTCGATGGGTTCGCCCACCAGGTAGCGGAAGGTTCGCGCATACTGCTCGCAGCATTCGCCCTGGAGCACCTTTTCGAGCGGGCGCGCTTTGTAATCATCCCACAGCCGCACCAAATGCCAGGGAAAAGGTTGCGGATATTCGAAGAAGAAACGATAGGCGTAATGCCAGGCTTCAGTGACTTGCTCGCGATTCAGCCGATGTTCCTCTGGGTGTTCCAGCAGCAGCCCGAGCAATTTGTAGTAACTCACCCAGGAGTCGGGGTCATGGGTAAAGCCGCGTCCGCGGTAGTGCGTCTGGCCAGCGACAACCACGGGCACGCCCGTCATCGCCATTTCCATGCCAACCGTGGTGGTGTACACCAGACCCACATCCGCCACGTCGATCAGGTCGTAGGTATTGATCTCGTCCTTCGGTTTGATCAGGCGAATATTCTCCGGCAAGCGCGGCAGCACCTCGTGCACCACGTCCACCATGGACTGACCATGCGTAAGCACCTCGCCGGGATGCACGCGGATCACTAACTGGATATCCGGCCGGCCAATGAAATACTGCACAGTACGGCTGATCCACTCCGCCATGCTTTTCGAAAATACCTGGCGTCCCAGTGTCAGGCTGTCCCCTAACACATTGGTTGCCAGCAGCGCCACTGGCCGGTTGTCCAAGCCAAGGTGCTGGCGCGCCTGTTGACCACCTTCAGTTGGAACCCCTTGCCACATGCGGGCAAAATTTTCCCACATCGAACCGCGCTGGCGAGCCATCATCAGTGAACGCATCCGTTCCATCTGAGCTTCGCTCAGCGGGCTTTCACGTTTCGCCTGCCACAGGGCATTGGTGTCCTGGCGCATCACTTCGCTGTTACGCGCCACCCAGATGCGCTGGCGTTGATCGCTAAACTCGTAGGTCACGGTTGGAATTTTCAAGTGCCGCGCGACCCGGTAAAAAACACCCAACTCCTGAATGGTGCCGTTCGGCACGATGACCACGTCCGGTTTGGACTGGCGCAGCCAAGCCAGGGCGGCCTGAGCGATCTCGCGGTTGCGGTTTAGACGCAGCTTGTAGATGTCGCTTTCGAAATCCACTTCCTCGTTCTGGAGCGTATATTGCGTATCATACAGCGACACTTCTTTGACTGCTTCCACTAATTCAGCCGGCAGCGGCATATAAGGCGCACGGGCAGTAAGGAAGGAGACGATATCCATCGCCGGCCCAGCCTGCTCGAGAACCTTGCGGGCATAAGCATTCTGCCGGCGCAAGTCGAACATGTTGATTTCCTTCTGCCAGTCTGCATAGGGCAAGTATCCCATGGTGACCTTGTGCCCCTGGGCTGCCAGCGACAGGCTCAGCAGGGCAGCATGCTCGATCCAATAATGCAGCGTGGCAAAAACGAACACCTTTTTCCCGGCTGGCGCAGCTTTGTTCAGGCTGGCCACCACCGGCACAATTTCCGGCATGTGCGCCTGCAATCCGCGCAGCGAGAAACGCGTGTTGATCGGTTTACCGCGCTGGCGAATCAACCAGTAGAGCTCGGCTGTAAAGGGAATGCCCCCCAATATGCGCTTGATGGCCTCTGTTCCGGATGGTGTCATGCTTCGATTGCCTCTATTTGCCAATTTAATCGCGGCCGCACCGGACCCAACCTGGCCTCTGGCCAGTGCATCCCTGGCGCCCCCGCCGCATCAACGGTGAAGGTCAAAGCCTGTTCATCCTGGAAATAGCGCTTTACCCGGTAAGAACTGGCATTGACGCCAACAACAAAACGCCCTTCGTTCAATAAATTCGCTGGCAGCGTACAGCGGCTGATATACCGGCCGGCCGGACGGACAGTCATCCGCTCAAATTCAACCGCATCGTCAGTATCGAAGGAGGTGAAGACATACTCGCCGCGCGTGCTCATCAGGTAGATGCCGACGCGCAGACCGGTCACCGGAGCTGACAGGCTATATTCAATTTCGACCGTGTTTTCATCGACCGAACGAATGGTGTTAACCACCTTGCCTTGCGAATTGAGCACGCGCACTGCCAGCGGAAGGAACGGTGCGGCGCTTAACGGCACCTCGTCCGCTTCCCAGACGCGCTGCCCTTCCTGGGTAAACCCGCGCGACAGATAAAAATCGACCGCTTCGGCTGTCGGGGCTTGCATAATTAGGCCGCCTTTGTCGATCACGACGGTTTCGTCAGTCAGACGCAGCACCGCCGACATGTTGTGGCTGACGAATAGAACCGTGCGGCCTTCACGGGCGACGTCGCCCATTTTTCCCAGGCACTTGCGCTGGAATTCAGCGTCGCCGACCGCCAGCACCTCATCCACCACCAGGATTTCCGGTTCAAGGTGGGCCGCCACGGCAAAAGCCAGCCGCAGGTACATTCCGCTGGAATAACGCTTGACGGGCGTCTCGATGAATTTTTCAACCTCGGCAAATTCCACAATTTCATCGAACTTGCGCTCGATTTCCGCGCGCTTCATGCCAAGGATGGCGCCGTTGAGATAAATATTCTCGCGCCCGGTCAGTTCCGGGTGAAAACCGGTACCCACCTCGAGCAGGCTGCCAACCCGCCCGCGAATTTCAGCCTCGCCCTCGGTCGGCTCCGTCACGCGCGACAGCAGCTTGAGCAGCGTACTTTTGCCGGCGCCGTTGCGCCCCACCACGCCCAACACCTGGCCCTGCTTGACGTCAAAGGAGATATTGCGCAGCGCCCAAATATGGCCGTTGGGCTGCTTTTCGCGCGGTTGGAACAGCGAAACCAGCGAATCCCGCAGGGTGTGGTAATTCGAAGTATGCAGCGAACCGATGCGGTAGCGCTTGCCTAGCCCGTTAACGCGAATGGCGATATCGCTCATATCAGATCCGCAAAAGTCCGCTCCATGCGGCGGAAGTAATATAGGCCGCTAACCAACAGCAGCAGAACCATCGTCATGGAAATGGCAAACATCCAGCCAGGTGGATTGGTGCCGAAGAGCACCCAGCGGAAGCCTTGAATCACGCCAACCATGGGATTGAGCGCGTAAACCGCTTTCCATAATCCGCCTGCATTGATCACATCAATCGGGTAAACCACCGGCGAGACGTACATCCAGATGGTCAGCAGGAATGGCACCATGTGCTGCACATCGCGGTACTGCACATTGAGCGCCGAAAGCCACAAACCGACTGCCAACGCTGTCAGCAGCGCTACCAGCAGGAAAAGCGGCAGCCACAGCATTTGTAACGTAAACGAAACGCCAAAGTAAATCATCAGCCCGATCATGATCAAGAACGAAAAGCCGAAATCGACCAACCCGGCCGCCACTGCTGAGGAAGGAATGATCAAGCGGGGAAAATACACTTTGGTTAGCAGGTTGGAATTCGAAACCAGACTGGTGCTGGCGCGCTGCAGCGCCCCCTGGAAGAATTGCCAGGGTAACAGCCCGGCAAAAGCAAAAATCGGGTACCACGCATCGGGGATGCCAGCATCGGGTTTGACATCCAGGAACTGGTTGAAGATGAAGGTAAAGACCACCATGGTAACAATCGGTTGGATGATCGCCCAGCCAATGCCCAACACCGCCTGCTTGTAGCGTACCTTGATATCGCGCCAGGTCAGGAAATAGACCAGCTCGCGGTACAGCCATAGATCGCGCAGGTTTATGGCTTGCCATCCGCGCGGCGGGCGAATAAGGGTTACCGGTGAATCAGATTGAACCGTCATGTTCCCTTTCTGAGTATCGGCGGTGGTCAACTGGCTGGTGCCAGTTGCTGTCATGCTTTGGCGCGCTGTGCACGGAGTGCACGGTACCAGTCGATGGTGCGGCGCAGCCCTTCCTCAAAAGGCACAGCGGCTTTAAAGCCGAAGTATTTTTCCGCGCGGGTCGTGTCCAGCCCGCGGCGCGGCTGGCCATTTGGCTTGCTGGTATTCCAGACCAACTTCCCATGGTAACCCGTCAGCCGCTGGATCAGTTCTGCCAGGTTCTTGATGCTGATTTCAGTACCCGAGCCCAGGTTTACCGGCTCGGCGCCGTTGTAATGCTCGGTCGCCAGCAGGATACCTTCAGCGGCATCTTCGACATAGAGGAACTCGCGGGTGGGCGAGCCGTCTCCCCAAACTTCCACTTCATCCACGCCAGTTTCCTGGGCTTCGATAAATTTGCGGATCAACGCCGGGATCACATGTGAAGATTCCAGGTCGAAGTTGTCGCGCGGGCCGTATAAGTTAACCGGCAGCAGGAAGATGGCGTTAAAGCCGTACTGCTGGCGGTAGGCTTGAGCCTGCACCAGCTGCATCTTCTTCGCCAGCCCATACGGCGCGTTGGTCTCCTCGGGGTAGCCGTCCCAAAGCGAATCTTCTTTGAACGGCACCGGGGTGAATTTGGGGTAGGCGCAGACCGTGCCAATGGCCGTGTACTTTTCGATGCCGCGTCTCCAGGCCTGGTGCATCAGCTGGGTGCCCATCATCAGATTATCGTAGAAAAATTCCGCCGGGTGCAGACGATTAGCGCCAATGCCGCCGACATGCGCTGCCAGGTGAATGATCACATCTGGGCGGGAATTATCCAACATGCGTTCCACGTCCTGCGGGTTCACCAGGTTGTATTGCTCGATGCGCGGGATGAAAATTTCTTTGACGCCGCGCTGGCGCAATTTCTCGGTGACAAACGAGCCGAGGAAACCCGATCCGCCGGTAAGGCAAACCTTGCGGGTCGCCCAAAAATTCGTATCAGCCATGGTATTACTCTCGCTCCTCTGGTTCAAGGAATACTTTTAGGTCGCGCACAACCAGCCGGGGGGCATTGTTGTCTTCCACAATAACCAGCCCTTGTTCCAGGCAAGTTAACCGGCAAACTTCCGCCACGTCACCGGTGCCTTCCACTCGCACAGTCCGGTAACCCTGGGCGCGCACATCTTTAATCACATCCATAACTCGACCGCGCACCAAGCGGTAAAGATGGAAGGAATTTTGAATGTAGTCGATGGTCAACCGGGCGCGCAGCGCAATCCCATCTGCGGTAATGATATAACGCAGCTTACGGCGCTCAACGCGCCGCACCTTGACATATCCTTTCGCAACCAGGCGTTTAAGATGCCAGTTGATTGTTCCAACTGCCACCCCAAGCTGAGACGCCAGTGATGCCTGGGTCGCGTCGGGATCTTTCTCGATATGCTCAAGGATAATGAGATCGCGACTGGTTTCAGGTGGTGTTGTCATCATAGTCAATATTCAGTTGTTGAATTATAAACTGGCGTGCCTGATTGGTCAAGGGACGCATTTTTCAAGCAGATTTGACGGCTAAATCGGCGTTTTTCTTAGCGGTGGGCTTGCTTTTCCAGGTCTAGGTCGTGTTCGACCATGCGCTCGACCAGCTGCTCAAAAGTGACCGTCGGGCGCCAGCCCAAAACCTCTTGCGCCTTGGATGAGTCACCGCGCAGCTCGTTGATCTCGACCGGCCGATAAAATTTAGGGTCGGTGCGCACGTGGTCTTCCCAGTTCAGGCCAGCCAGCGAAAAAGCCAGCTCGACAAAATCGCGCACCGAATGCGAAGTCCCGGTTGCGACCACATAGTCATCCGGCAGAGGCTGCTGCAGCATTCTCCACATGGCGTGCACATATTCCGGCGAGTAGCCCCAGTCGCGGCGCGCGGCCAGGTTGCCAAGCGCCAGTTCCCTGGCATGCCCGTGCTTGATGGCCGCCACCGTGCTGGTGATTTTGCGGGTCACATACTCGTAGCCGCGGCGTTCGGACTCGTGGTTGAACATGATCCCGTTGCAGGCAAACAATTTGTAAGCCTCGCGATAGTTACGCACCAGGTGAAACCCCGCCAGCTTGGAAATGCCGTACGGCGAACGCGGATTATAAGGGGTTGATTCATCCTGCGGCGAAACGGGCGCATTGCCGAACATTTCGGACGAGCCGGCAAAATAAAGACGGCATTGGGGGGCCAGGTCTTTGAGCGCCGCCAGGATGAAATGTGTGCCGTTGATGTTGGTGCTGAGCGTCGAGAATTCATCGTCGAAGGAGTAACTGACGAAGCTTTGGGCGGCAAGATGGTAGCATTCGTCGGGCTGCACCTCGCGCACAATACGAAAAATGCTGGCAAAGGATTCCAGCGTGCCAGAATGCAGATGCAGGCGGCCGATGAAAGGAGAAATGCGGCTCAGGCGGCGGGCCGGGTCTTCCAGGGCCACGCGGCGCACAATGCCGTGAACTTCATAACCCTGCTCGAGCAGGAATTCCGCCAGGTAGGAGCCGTCTTGTCCAGTAATTCCGGTGATGAGTGCTTTGCGCATAGGAGGAGGGGATATATTTTTTGGATGAAAATAAGTTTTTAGGTCGTTGTTATGTACACTTTCAATACAAGCAATTTTACACCGCCTTTAAAATTTGAGGTTGACTTTATGGAATATACTACCAATGGATTATTGTGCTGAACGACAGTCGGCGTTAATATTAATGAGCTAATCATTCGAAATACCAAAATTAATAATTAGCAAATTTCGAAAAATTGCATTATATTTAATCCGGATACAAAATGGAGGAGAACAATGAAAAAATTTCTGGTGATCGTTATAGCGCTTGTTTTAGCCTTAGGATCATTTGGACTAGCATATGCTGCAACTCCTGCTCCAGGCGGCCCATTCTCGACAGCATTTTACATTCAGAATCTGGCAGCTGTTGACGAAACTTGTAGTTATACCTTCTATAACGCGACCGGCGGAGTCGCTTATGCAAGTACCACTTTTACAGTATCAGCAAACGCTAACTACGAGATTTACACGCCCAGCATTTCAGGGCTAGCAAGCGGATCGTATTCTGGAGTCATTACATGTGACCAGCCATCTGAGGCAATTGTTAACTTCTCAGATACAGACAGCGCTGGGTCACATAATGGGATTTCTGCTCCAGCGACAACTTGGTTCATCCCAAACTTGTATAACAACTACTATTCATATTATTCCAATGTTTACGTTCAAAACACAACAGCCAGTCCAATTAATATAACTCTTGAGGTTTATGGGCCGGACCCAGCCAACCCGAATAACACCATTTTGGTTTATACCAATACCCAGTCGTCTGTTCCAGCATCAGCTTCTGTTGTATTCGACCAGGTTGGCCTAAGTCAGCTCGTGGCGAACAAACCCTATTCAGGGAAAATAATTGCTACCGGTAATGTTGCCCCGATTGTTAACTATTACGGCGGACCTGGTAATGTGCAGTTGTATACTTACAACCCATTCGTTTCTGGCAACACTGAAGCATACGTCCCTGCGCTGTATAACAACTATTATGGCTATAACACAGAGATGCGGGTACAAAATGTCGGTAGCGGGACAGCTAATGTAACCATCACCTACAGCAATGGGCAAACCGCAAATGTTACCATTCAGCAAAATTCCGGCAAGAGTTTTTACACACCCAGCATCCTTCCTGCGGGAAAGGTGCTTTATAGTGCGGTTATAAGCAGTGATCAGCCCATTGTGGTTGTTGTGAATGAATCGAATCCAGGTAATCAAGCCGCGACATACAATGGCCTTATGAGTGGGGCGAGTACAGTAAACGTCCCAGCGGTAATGAAAAACTACTACGGGTACAATACCGATGTTACCTGTATGAACATGGGCAGCACCAATACTGACGTGACTATCACCTATAAAATTTTAGGTGTTGCTGGTACGTATCAGACGACAAAAAACGGAATTGCTGCTGGACGGTTGGTGAATTTCTACACACCTACTGACGCTGCCCTGGCCTCCGCATCTACGACCAACAAGAAAATTTCTGCGGTCGTTACCAGCACTGGGGCTCAACCAATCAGCTGCATCGTGAACGAGAGCCATAGTACGAATCCTGGTGATGTGTTATATTCTTATAACGCATTCCCAACGGTGCCATAGCTATAAAATTATATTGGCAGGTTTTCTCCTGGAGACTGCTGGACCGATAAGTAGTCTCCAGGTTTTAATTCGCCACATCCATAAATCATTTTATGAAATATTCTTTGCTTCGTTCCTTGTTTCTGGCAGTTTTAATCCTCGGGCTTTCTCTTACAGCCTGCAGTGTATCAGTGGAAAGCCTTCCCACTGCGACTATTCAATTAACTGAAGCTTATCCGAGCCCCGTCCGAAACGCCCTTCCCCCGGACACAGGATATCCAGCAGCCACTTCAATAGCGACTGTGAGCCCCACTTATGGCCCGGTTGTCATACCCAACCCAGATTCCGAAACAGGAGTTATTGCTGGCGTCCTCATGGATATTGCCGACAATAGTCCAATTGCTAACCAAACCATTTTTTTGGGCGACGTAATCCACCCAGCGGTTGGCACTGGTTTTTCAATTGGAATTGATCAAGCAAAATCGCCAAATACCACTACCAATCAAAGAGGCGAATTTGCAATTGGCGGAATTATACCGGGTGAGTATGTTGTTATGGTTTGGACACCTTATAAAAGCGCTGTCGTACTTGACGCCAAAACAAATAAGCCAATGATCGTGGATATTCAGGCAAACCAAACTATTGATATTGGATCGATGAAAGTTGTAAATCCCCTTACCAGCCAATAGTAGTATTTTGGGAATTTCCGCGAGCGAGAGAATCTCGAAGAATTCTCAAGAGGAAGACTTTAACCATTAAAGGATTGATCTGGAGGGGGGATGGACGCTAGACGTTTGGCGTGCCGATCCAGCCAATGCCCTATCAACCATCCCAGTCCACCCCATACAAAGTCAGCCACCAAAAAAACCAATCGAATCCCTACTGCGATCACCAATGCCTGGCTGGTTCCTATGTAAGGGTTCAATAGGGTCGTCAAGGTGATCTCCCTTACGCCAAGGCCGGATGGAATGATAATTATTACCCAGCTAATTCCACCAGCAACTGCCCATACCCAGAGTGCATTCCAAAAAGTGATGCTGGATCCTGCATTTGATTGGCTGAATACATAAATGATTAACCCACCCATTATCCAGGCAATCGCATATACCAACAACCAGCTGATCGATTCTAAAATTCTTGCCTTTTTCAGCACCTTTGAGGGGAACCACTTATAGGCAAATGCTACTGCTGCCGACCAGGCACCGATAGCGCCAAAAATGGAAAATATCCCAATTTTGTCCGAAACGGGTTCTCCAAGAAAAACAATACCAACAGCAACGAGAATGATCAAAGACCATTCCAAAAAATTAGCATAAAGCACAGTTTTGGGAGTGATCTCGGTCGTTCCGGAATATAAGCTGATTCTGCCCACCCAATGCCAGACTCCCCCAGGAATCCGGCGTAATAACATGCTCTGGAAAAATATCTTGAAATCGTTCCATCCAACCTTATGATGGAACGTCATCATCCGTAACCAAATGGCAAGCTGTGGAATCTGTGAAAAGAGATACAGAAAAAGCGATATTAATCCCGCCCTCCAAAAATGCTCCCAGGGAATTGTTGAAAATCGACCCCAGCTGATAAAAAGCAAGGCCGCGAGGTAGATCACTGAAACGGCAACGAGGACATAACCTATCCACGCAAAGCGTTTGCGTGCTATTTGCGTAAACGTTACCCAGGAAGTGAAAATCCGGTCGATCATAATGATTTATGGCTTTCGCAGAAAGGTGGTGATGATCGTCGTTTTTTTCAAGCGGTCAAGAACCCATAAAGGGATAATCAATAAAATCCGAATAGGGAAGGACCAATAGACGGACATTAAGGCTTTCGCAATCCTTGGGAAACGATTCTTCCAAGAGTTTACCCAAAAAGAAATGGAGGTGCCTAGGGTTCCATAGGAGGTTGAGATACACCTTGTCCCAAGCCAGATAAATCCAATGTCCTGACCAATGGTTTTCAGCGTGCTCAATGGAAAATTAAAAAGATGACGCGGCAGTTCCCAACCCACCCAGTAACGACCAAATATTTTGACATCAATACTATTCAGATTTGGGATAGAACAAACCAGCATACCCCCGGGACGTAACACTTGCCATGCCTTCTTAAGGTCAGCAACTGGGTGGTCTAGGTGTTCAAGTACATTCCACATAATCACGGCGTCAAAGGATGCGTCATTTAAGTGGACATTACCAAACAGGTTGCGATGGACTGTAACCCCCAATTTTTCACTGGTAAACTTTGCGGCGCTTTCAATGGGTTCAATCCCCGTTACTTCCCAACGACCTGACCTTATTGCTTCTTCGAGAAATCCCCCAGTGCCGCAGCCAACCTCCAGCATTTCGCCGCCTGGTTGATATTTTTCCACTGCCTTTAACCTTTTCCAGGGACCGTAACGTTTATCCGCCCGACGGATGGCATTTTTATCATCAAATATGGTTTTATCATACGAGTGGTACTCTTCTGCATAATACGGTTCAAGCGATTTCCAGGCCAGCCGGGGGTTTTGACGATACAAGCCGCATTTTCTACAACGGACCATAGTGAAAACGCCGGGTAAACCAGTCTGTAGGTCAGCCCCTCGGACAATAATTTCATCGTCTTTGTTGTTGCACCACTCACAGGGAAGGTCTTCCCAGATCAGTGAAGGTTCATTAACGGTCATGGGCGATCTGCTTCTGTAACTTTGGTAAATCACCCAAAGGCTTGTTTAATCCATCGTGAACCCCGCGCCAGAAATCTTTAAAATACTTAGTATTTCGGTGCCAGACGAAATCTCTCAGTATGACGTACCCAACATGAATTGGCAGAGAGATCCAAATCGGTCGACCATGCCTGCGCCAATACCGAATTAAACTCGCCCCGAAGATCTGCCAATAGAATGCGGATTGTGGGCCATGGGTCGTTTTTGATATTTTATGCCACAGGTGCGCGTTGGCAGCATACCAGATATTTAAACCATGGGCTCGGACTCTTTCAGAAAAATCCCAATCATCAAACATAAAAAAGTAGCCAGGGTCAAATAGACCGACCTTATCGAAAGTCCTGCGCGGAATGAGCAAGGCGCAGCTGGGTGCAAACTCAACCATGCGCGTAATATCTTCCTTCCCTTTGCGCCTGTCGGTCATTAGGATTGCAGGCGGAAACTTACGATATCTACCGCCGCTCGACCAGGTTGCCTCGGAACCGTAATACATCATTTTTGGCATGACGATCCCACTATTTGGATCCTGATTGGAAATGTCAAGCAGCTCCAAAAGCATATCCGGTGCGACGATCGTATCATTGTTCAACATTAAAATATAATCATGTTGGGTAGTAAGCGCCCTGGTGAAGCCAACGTTATACCCGGCAGGGACGCCTAGGTTTTGTGAATTTTCAATAACTTCGACAAATGGATAATCCGTTCCCAGCCTGCCCGGTGTGCCATCCGCTGAGCCGTTATCCACAACAAGCACCGATAGTTCTACACCATCATGCTCGAGTGCTTTAATAGATTCCAGGCATTCAGCTGTATCGTGATAATGGTTATAAGTCAGGATTACCACTGCTACGCGCGGTTTTAATTTTTCTGAAATTTCCAGGCGAGTTTCAGTTGGAACCGTTTGCATCCCGTAAATCCTTGTGGTAATTTCACCAACTAGTTCCTTGGCTGCCGCAAAATTATCATCGACCTCGCGATGACGGAACTCAGCCGATCGGCCAACAAGGAAAAGGTTATCATACGCATTAAATACTTTTCTGGCATCTTCCAGCACATGCTCATAATTAAGATTATAGACCGGATAGGAGAACTTTTCCCGGATTACCTTGGTATCGAGGATTTCATCTTGATGGATCAACTTGAGCCGAACCAAATCCTCGATAGCTTTTTCGACAGGCTGATCTACATTTTGGGTGACTTCTGCACAAAGAACAGTGGTACCCTCCGGCGTATCGATAGGACTCATATTTTTAAATTCGACCATCCGGTTGATACAGACATCATCATCGATAAAGTAAATCCAGTGATAATCAGAAACTAATTTTCGATTTATCCAAAGATAAACCGCATCGACTTTCTGGTATTCCAGATTTAGTTCGTGGTGAAGCAATTTACCCGTAATACTCATCGGAAGCGTGGAAACTACGTAATCAACGGGTAGCATTTGTTGCTCCCCATTCTTTATATAGGAGATAGATGTAATTTTCCCTTCTTGCTGTCCAAGATCAACAACTTGTGCTTCTAGAAGTACATTTTCTCGTACATCTTTGTAAATCTGATCGACGATCGCCCCATAGCCCTCGCGAAGGGGATAGTAAAAATAAGAGAATTTGGTCTTTGTGTTTTCCCGAACTTTGTCAAGAGGGTTTGCCAGGCGTACTTTTTGACGCGCCCACAAGACTGAAATTTCATGGCCGGGGATGCCAAATAATTTTTCAGTGTAGGGTTTAAAAAATGCCTGATATAGCCCTTCCCCGTAGCGCCGCAAAACATAATTCTTAAAACTATCCTCATTGGCATTTCTTGGTCGGGCAATATAGCTAGTTAATAAATTTAGCTGTTTAAAAAATGGCAGATTGCTTATTAACTCCAAAACATCTAATGGATCACGCATCCAATGTCCGGCGAGAAAAATTTTGCTACGCCGGACATGTCGCCCCATTGGAACCAGATTGATCAATTGTTGAAGTACTTCTTCGTCCGACGAAAATAAACGGTGCGCCGCAAAATCACAACTGAAGCCGTGCCATTTGAAACTTCGCGCGAGACCGCCAGCGTACGGTTGTTTCTCAAGTACTGTGAAATCGATACCCGCTTTTTGTAAAAACCAGGCTGCACTTAAACCTGCAATACCACCGCCAAGAATTGCCACATGAGTCATTGGTTCTTTTCCCTGGTGAAAAATTTTATCACAACAAAAATTTTATCCTTTTTTCACATTATTAATTGGCCTCAGAGGAGAGGACTAATGCTTGGAGAACCTCTCCGAGCAACAAAATTTGCAGGGAATTCTTACGATTCATAAAATTTTTTGCATTGCTGGATTGTTAACCAGATCCTTAACAATTGTTTCCCAGTAATAGCTTTTGACTCGATCACTACCCAACTGTTGAAATTTTTCTCCCTGCTTCTCATCCAGAAGAAGCGAACGAATGGCGAAAGCCAGAATTTCCGGACTCCCTGTCTCACCTAGAAGCGCTGCTGGCGGATTGCCGGCCAGATATTCCCTGTCGCCAACTTTGGCTGTAACAAATGGCACCCCGCATGCCCAACTTTCGAACATTTTTAGTGGACATCGACCTCGTGCGGCGTCATTATCATAAACCGGATCAACCGAGACACTGCTCACAGCATAATAATAAGGCACATCATCTGGTGGGACGCGCCCCACAAACAAAACTCGATCTTCAATTGACCATTCCCGAGCCAATGTTTTCAGAGTGTCCAAATCTTCACCACCGCCAACTAACATTAACACGGCATTGGGTATTTGATCCTCGATATAGATAAAAGCGTTCAACAATATATCTATTGAGTGGCTTGGCAGGCTCATGCTGCCTATATATGAAATGACCATTTTCCCTTGCAGCCCCAATCGAAAGCGCAATTCCTCGACATTTTTGGGGTCGACGGGACCAAAACGTTCTTCATCAATGCCGTTCGGCACATATAATAGTTTCTTCCTTGAGACCCCTAACGACTCTAGTCGATTTAGTGTGAAATAAGTATTGGACGTTACAATCTGGGCTTTGTTTGGCACCCTCCCTTCAAACCATGCAACAATCCGTCTCTGTAATTGATTAGTAAACCGGTTTGAGCTGGCTTCATTATCGTCACAATCGACGATTAACCTCACCTTCCTATGAATCGCTTTCACAAGCAACGCTGCCAGACTGTTCATTGGATGTGGCTTGCCTACAAGCAATACATCCACTGGCTTTGCCAGCGTTGCTTTGAATAATTTGTAAGTTGCCTTGAATACTACCCAGATAAGCTCAGTTGGTGAGAAGTATGTTTTCTTGCTGTCCCGCTTTTTTACATGCATTTGTCCTACATATTCGACAAATACACCACTGATGAATGAATTGTTCTCTGGTAGATTTGCATAATCTGGGTGGAGAGCGATTATGCGCACTTCATGTCCCAGGCGAACCAGTTCCTTCGCCCACGGCAAATATCTCCCTAACCCAGAGGGAGACGATAGGTCTTGTGTGAGAAGAAACGCAATTTTCAAGGTCACCACGATTGTTGCTCGGTTTTAAAGGCTCATATTTACCAGAGTCTTAATCAGATCAAGCCATGATTCATCTGAACTATATTCACGATCTTTTTTTGGCTGAACTTGAAGAGCTAACTTAATGGGTCTTATTAACGATGCAGAATCAGCGGACGAGCTGACAAACACATTTTGCTTTTCTCCGAAATTTAACATTTCATCTGCGATGCCTGGAGTAACTACCACTGGCATTCCAAACCCCATGGCCAATTTTACCGCTGCGCTTTGCGTGCCACCGACATAAGGCGCTACGAACACATCTGCTGCGCAGAAAAAAAACGGCACCTCTTCGTTGGGTACGTAGCGGTTGTCGATCGTGACCCAGCCCTCAATCCCCTCCGTTCGAATTAACTTTCTGTACTCCTCGGCATCCTCCCAAAACTCCCCGGCGATCAACAAATGAACCGGATTCCCCAGGCGTTTCAACATTCCGGCTGCTTCCACTAGCAGTCGCAACCCCTTATACGGCCGTACAATGCCAAAAAAGAGGGCAACCTTGCGTTCAGGCGGAATTCCCAGCCGTAGTTTGGCTTCGGCAGGATCAACTTTTGTGTCGGCTGAAAGTTGGTAGGCTGGGATGGGCGTGCACTCGACCTTTGCCCGTGGGAACAGTTTATTCACGATCTGGCGTTGAGATTCAGACAGGGTGATAAAGGAATCCGTGGCCGAAAGAGCATATTTCACCAACAACTGGTCCCAAGGACGGGTTTCATGTGGTAAAACATTATGGATAAGGAAAATACTTTTGATTCCTGCCCATGTCAACCCGCGAGCTAAAATTCCAAACGCCGGCGCCCAGAATGTTGTCCACCATTGAAAAACCACCAGGTCGGGTTTAGACCGAATAATTTCTCTTCGGGCTTGCTCCCAGGTCCATGGATACAGCGGATCGAGTAGAAATTTCGCGGGAGCGGAAAGAGCGTCTATGCTTGGGTCCTGATCTGACTTGCCAGGATAAAGAAACTTGGGATATTGGCGTTTAAAAGAAAGTACCTCGATCTCATGGCCTGCACTACTGGCCGCTGCTGCCAGGGCAGTGGTGAAATGTGCAATCCCACCACGGTAAGGATAGACCGGTCCAACAAATACAATCCTCACGACAGCTTTCCGACCGCTAACTGATTACTGCCAAACATAAATTGGGAATATTCGACCATTATTACCCCATGACGGCTAAGTAATTCTCGGAGAGTCTCCCGGTTGTAGAAAATTTCATGATCTTCTGCTGCTTCCTGATAAAACAATCCAATTTTTGCACCAGCGGCATGAATTTTCCCTCCAAGCGGTGTTGGAGTCGTGATCAAAATCTTTCCATTCGATTTTAACAATCGGGGAAGCTGGTCAAAAATATGGTTCGGGTTTCTTAAATGTTCCAGACAGGCTGTCATGACGATCGTATCAAATTGAAAATAAACCTCTAAAGAATCCGATTCCAGATCCAATATTTCTACCCGATATTCCGGAAATTTACTATTGAACCATTGCTGCACTGGGAATAATTGGTCGACACCTAGATAATTCTCAGGTCTAGGGGTATTGTGCCGAACTAAAGCGCCATAGCCACAGCCTAAATCAAGGATTTGGCCTTCTAAATGTGGAGCGATTATTCTTTGGCGTTGTTTTTCGATATAAACCGATAATGGTTTCATATTTGGTCGGAAGAATTCTGCCCGTCTCCCCGCACCCGCCACAATACCTCTTCCATTAACCGCCTGTTCTTTCCCACAAGGTCTGCCAGCAGACCAATCAGCCAGGTCTGGAAGCCGACGATCAGCAGCACTGCCGCCAGGATCAACGACTGGATGTGCCCGCCGCCCAGCCCCTGGAAGTAAAAGACTAGAAAGCGAATCACCAGCGCCAACCCTGAGAGGGCGAAAATCGTCCCAACTGTGGAGAACACCCGCAGCGGGCGGTACATGGTGTACGAGCGGATGATGGTGGCGGAAGAGTGTTTGAGGTATTGCCCCATGTCGGTCATCAAGCGCGAGGGACGTTTGGGTGGGTTGGTACGCACGGGCACGGAAATCACCCGGGTGCTGCGGTTGCCTGCCTGGATGATGGTTTCGAGCGTGTAGGAGTAATCCGATAAGACAATGGTGTGCAGGGCCACGTCACGCGTCATTGCCCGGAAGCCGCTGGTTGCGTCAGGCACACCCAGCCCGGCAGCGCGCGAGACCACCCGGCTGCCGATCACTTGCAGGCGGCGTTTGAGCGGCGAGAAAGTCTGCAGGGTTGCTACCCCGCGGTCGCCAATGACCAGTTCGGCTTCGCCGCGCAGCAACGGCTGGACCAGCAGCGGAATGTCGGCAGAATTATACTGGTTGTCGGCATCGGTGTTGACGATCAAATCCGCCCCCAGCCGCAGGCAGGCTTCCAAACCGGCAGCGAATGCAGTTGCCAGGCCGGAATGGTGCGGCAGGCTTAGTACGTGGTCCACCCCGCAGGCGCGCGCGGTTTCCGCTGTCGCGTCGCTGCTGCCGTCGTCGATTACAAGAAATTCGACTTCGTCCACCCCGTCGATCTGGCGCGGCAGCTGGGCCACCGTCTCAGGGAGGGATTCAGTCTCGTTGTAGCACGGGATTTGAATGATGAGCTTCATGCGGGGGAATGGGTTGCCGGTGGTGGTATCGTTCCAACTCAAGTATATCACAGCGCCGGCACACCCATCGCCGCCCAGGGTGGCGTCGCAGCGGATAAATCGTTTATACTCGCGTTATGCAACATAACGGAACAGCCATCCTGCGCTTTGAGCCGGGTCAACTGGGGTTGACCGCTGACTGGGTTTTACAGGCTCAAGGTGCCGACCCGGTTGTACTGCGCGCTCGCCGTCCGCAGGTGGCCGAGATTGCTGAGCGAGCTCTGGCCGATGGCCTGACACTGCTCGAACCCCGCGCCCTGGTGCGCGTATTGGATGTGGAAGGCCTCAACCATCAACGGTTGAACCTGCCGGGGAAGAATTCCTTGACCGGCGCTGCCATCGGTCAGCACCTGGCGGGAGCGCAGCAAGTAGCGGTAGTGGTGTACACCAGCGGAGTAGCGCTGGAAACCCGCATCCGGCAGACGATGGGTGACGATGCCCCTTACGCCTTTGCGCTGGACGGGGTCGGCAACGCTGCCCATGACGCACTGTCGCTGCAGGTGTACCGCCACGTTAGCCGTCTGGCCGAAGAACGCGGCTGGCAGACCTCGATCTTCCTCAACCCGGGCATGATCGGTTGGAGCGTGGAACAGGGCCAGCCGCAGCTTTTCGCGCTGATCGATGCCGCTGCCATCGGCGTGAGCGTCAATGAAAATCTGGCAATGCACCCGCGTAAGACCACCTCTGGTGTCATTGGCCTGGGTCCCAGCATGATCCCTGCCGAAGGCCCACCCTGCGCGTACTGCACGCTCAATGAAACCTGCCGTTTCAAAGGCCGCCATGTACATCCGGGAGTCGGATAAATGTATGGTCGCAGCGGCACGCCTTTTTTGGCGGGCATGGGTTAAAATTAACCAGGTGTAAAAACAAACACAACCTTAACGGCGGGGAGAGCGACATGCGGCCATCCTGGGATTCTTATTTTATGAAAATTGCGGAAGATGTAGCGCTACGTAGCACCTGCGACCGCGCCATGGTTGGAGCTGTGCTGGTGCGCGAGAAACACATCATCGCAACTGGTTACAATGGTTCACCGGCCGGACTGGAACACTGTGACGACATCGGTCACCTGATGGTGGACGGACACTGCGTCCGGACGGTGCATGCCGAGGTCAATGCCATCATCCAGGCAGCGGTCTTCGGGCAGGCTACCAAGGATGCTGCCTGTTATGTGACCCATTTTCCCTGCCTCAACTGCACCAAAATGCTGATCAATGCGCGTATTTCGCGGTTGGTGTATGCCAATTCCTACCGGGTTGACCCAACCGCGTTGGAATTTTTAACCCGCGCCGGGGTGGAGCTGGTTAGCATCGAAGATATGCCCCATCAACTGCCGATCGACATCACCCCGGGAACCTGACGGTATTTCCGCGCTTATGAATGAATCAAAATCCATAGTCTGAAAGGGTGTGCCATGGCGATAATGCTGGTTGACCAACTCCGCTTTGCCCGCAGTGAATTTGTGCGCTGCCTTGCGGGACTTTCGACCGATGACGCATTGCTGCGGATTGGGACATTGAATTCGCTCAGCTGGCGGGTCGGTCACATAGCCAGCCATGAATATGCCCTGTGGGTGCTGGTTGCCCAGGGTAAAAATCCTTACCCGGACCTGTATAAATTGGTTGGTACCGGCAAGCCGGCCAGCACGCCGCCGCTGGGCGAGATGTGGCAGGCCTGGCGCGAAATCACCCGGGAAGCTGACGTGTTTCTTGATACCCTCACCCCATCCATGCTAACCACCCACCTGGAATGGAAAGGCAAGCCGCATGCAGAAAGTATTGGCACCATGCTGCTGCATGTCATTTATCATTACTTTTTCCACACCGGCGAAGCGCACGCCAACCGCCAGATACTGGGACATACCAACTTGCCGGAATTTATCGGTGAAATGCTCGGTAATTTTGAGTATCGCCCGGATTAAGTGACACCTTATGCCGCCCATCCCTGTTTGGACCGATGAAATCCGGGTCCATCCCTACGAAACCGACTTGAATAACGAATGGAAAGCAGCTGCCTTTTTCCAGGCGTTTCAAGACGCCGCCAACGCGCACGCCGCCAACCTCGGCTACGATTATCACACCATGCTGGCCGCGGATCACATCTGGGTGCTCTCGCGGCTGAAAGTCTATTTTTATCGTTTTCCAACCATGGGCGACCAGTTGACCATCCGCACCTGGCCGAAGGGCATCCGGCAGAAAATTTTCTTCACCCGTGATTTTCAAATTGCCGCACAGGAAGGCCAATTCGTGGCAGCAGCCACCTCGGCCTGGCTGCTGATCGACCCAAAAACACGGCGTATGCAGCTTCCCGGGTCGCTGACCGGCACCTTGCCGAAAAACTCCGGTTTGAATGCGCTGGATGAGGATTTAATGAAACTCGCCCCGGAAAATGGGCTGGAGGAAAAGTTCACCACCCAGGCTAATTACAGTGTCGTGGACGTGCTCGGGCATGTCAACAACGCCCGCTACATCGACTGGGTGATGGACTGCTTCCCGTTTGAACGGTTCAAGACTCACCAGTTGGCCTGGCTGCAAATCAACTATAACAATGAAGTGCGTGCCGGTGAAACGGTGCAGATCAGCGCTGGCGCCAGAAATGGCGACGCTTCGCGCTGGCTGGTGGTAGGTGAAAAACCTGCCAGCGGCGAGCGCGCCTTCGAGGTGGAACTGGCCTGGGCGGAACGCGCCTGATACCTCTCCCTGGCCAGGGAGAGGGTAGTGAGGGTCGAGTTAAGACCAGACGATGCATTTCAAAATTATTTTCCACATTCAAAATTAAGATATTTTTTATATAATTAGACAATGTTGTTTGAGCATTCCAAGGGAGATCGTTAACTGATTTCCGGGATTCACTTTTTGCCAGATCGGAGAGCAGGAATGACCGATAATATCGCAGAATTGGCGCGCAAGGCCCGCATCGCACAGGAACAGATTGAATTCTGGCCGCAGGAGCGGGTGGATGAAATGGTTGCGGCAGTTGGCTGGCAGCTTTACCAGCGGCCGCACGCAGAAGCGTGCGCGGAATCAGCAGTACGCGAGACCGGCATGGGTGTGTACGCCGACAAGGTGCTCAAACACCAGAAGAAAACGCTTGGCACGCTGCGCGACCTGCACGGGTTGAAAACCACTGGCATCATCGAGGAAGACCTGGCGCGCGGGCTGCTCAAACTCGCCAAGCCGGCCGGTGTGATTGGGGTTCTCTCACCGGTGACCAACGCCTCATCCACCCTGGCGGTCAACGGGCTGCCCATCCTCAAAACGCGCAATGCGGTTATTTTTGCGCCGCATCCCAAAGCCAAGGCCACGGCTGACCTGACCTGCAATTTCATGCGCGCCGGTCTGGCGCAAGTAGGCGCCCCGCTCGACCTGGTACAAAACCTCACCGACCCCACGGTTGAGCTAACCCAGGAATTGATGAAACACGTTGACCTGGTGGTTGCGACTGGCGGCAGCGCCATGGTCAAAGTGGCGTATTCCAGCGGTACGCCAGCTTATGGCGTTGGCGCAGGCAATTCAGTGGTGGTTGTCGATGAGACGGCTGACCTGGCGGATGCAGCCAACAAGGTCCGTTTGGGGAAAATCTTCGACAATGCCACATCCTGCTCATCCGAAAATTCGGTGGTCATGCAGCATTCGATCTACGACACGATGGTCGAGCGCTTTGCGGAATATGGCGGGTACCTGTGCAGCCCGGGGGAGAAGCAGCGCTTGCGCCAGGTGATGTGGCCGGATGGGGAGCACCTCAGCCGGGAAGTGGTCGGTCAGCCGGCGCTCAAAATCGCCGGATTGGCTGGAATCCCGGCCCCGGCCGGCACCGCTTTTCTGATGGTGCAGGGCGAGGCGGTGGGAGCGGCTGATTTGTTCTCCGGAGAAAAGCTTTCCCCCGTGTTGACCCTCTGGCGGTACGGTGAATTCGAGGAAGCCATCGGTCTGGTGCGAGACATTACCCGCTACAGCGGTTATGGTCACTCGTGCGGCATTCACACCACCAACCCGGCTCATGTGCTTGAATTAGCCACCCGAGCGCGGGTCAGCCGTATGCTGGTGCGGCAAACGCAGGTGTATGGCAACTCTGGCAACTATGATAACGGAATGCCGTTTGCGCTCACCCTGGGCTGCGGCACCTGGGGGGGTAACATCACCTCGGAGAATGTGCACTGGAAACACTTTATCAATACCACCTGGGTGTCCATGCCCATCCCGCCGGTTGTGCCGGATGAAAATGTCATCTTTGACGCGCACTGGCAGAAGTTCGGCCTGTAGCGGCGGGCAATGCCCGCCATACCCTGCTATTCACATTCAGACCGGCTGGGTGCGAGGCACTTCAAAAGTGCCTTGCACCTGCTTTTGGCCTCGAAAGAACAGGTGCATCGCTCCTTTATCGGTGGTCGATTGGCCTGTTTGTTATCCCAGGAGCAACGCACCCGGGATTTTTCACCTCTAAAGTTTTCACCTGTTTTGGATGCCTGCCCTGGAGTCCTGGGCTGGAATCCTTGACGATTCCAACGCTTGGCGGTATTATTATGCGGCTTGTAGGGCGGGCACCGCCCGCCAACTTGCCCTCGTAGCTCAATTGGATAGAGCGTTTGCTTGCGGAGCAAAAGGTTGCAGATTCGAGTTCTGCCGGGGGCACCTGACCAGTCCTGATCTTCAGGGCTGTTGTTTTTAACAGAAAGTTGCAGGCCCCATCGAGGGATATTATTCGAGTTCTGCCGGGGGCACCTGACCAGTCCTGATCTTCAGGGCTGTTGTTTTTAACAAAAGGTTGCAGGCCCCTTAAAACAACAGGAGTCCGCCCGATCAGGATCGATTTGTGCGTATTGCATCTAAATATGATTTCCGAATCCTGTCTTGAACATACAACTCATGGTCAGTCGAGGGTGAAGTGGATTGGCAGCGGGGCGGTTTGGCGTAGAATGCTGTCTTGTTGCATCTTGATAAACGCTTCAACTACGCGCGGGTCGAATTGGGTATTAGCCTGTGAGCGGATGTAATTGAGCGTTTCTTCTTCCGGCCAGGCAGGGCGGTAAGGTCGATCGTGAGTGAGCGCATCCCACACATCGATGATGGAAAAAATTCGGGCGCTGAATGGGATATCTTCGCCCTTCAACCCACGCGGATAACCTTTGCCATCCCAACGCTCGTGGTGACAAAAGGCCACTTCAAGCGCGCCCTCCAGGTATGGAATATTTTTCAATAAATTGTAGGCAAATTGCGGATGCTGACGCATGACCACCCATTCTTCGTCTGTCAGCGGTCCAGGCTTGTGCAATATATAATCCGGCACGCCCATTTTGCCGATGTCGTGCAGGAGTACACCACGGGCTATAACTTCCAGCTTCTGTGAATCCATACCTAACCGGCGTCCAAGATGCATGGTCAAGTCCATCATCCGCTCGGAATGCCCGCGGGTTTCCTTGTCGCGCAGTTCAAGTGCGCGCGCCCAGCCTACTAATGTGCCTTCATACGCCTGCACCAGCTCGTGGTTGGCGCGTTGAATGCCATGAATCATTTCATCATTTTCCAATGTAATGGTTGCCTGAAGCGCAAGAGATTTAAGATGGTCCAGCCAACCATCATCGATTTCAAGGGGTTGACGGGCGAAAACCTCAAGAACACCGATCAACCGGTCGCCGGAGATCATGGGCGCTGCCCCATAAAAATCTATCCAATGGCTGTTGTTCAGACGCGATTTGGTCCAAACCGGGAGTTGGGCTTTGGATGGATTGACCAAAATGAGCGGCTCGTTGTTTTCCCGCAAATCGGTCAAAACCGGATCAGAAATGAGAAAAGGCTGCACTTCGAGGAAATCCGTTGAAAGTCCCTTTGCAGCAATTGGAACCAGGCTATTTTCGTCCTTATCAATCCGCAGAATATCAACCGCATCCACATTAAGCGATTCCTGGATGGTTACTAGGACGCTGTCCAACTTCGCCACAGTGTCCATATTGCTGGTGATGGTCGTGTCTATGTTTCGCAGAGCTGTCAAGCGTGAAAGGTGCAGGCGTGTTTCGCGCAGACTATCACGCAGCAGGGATTCAGCCTTGCGCCTTTCAGTAACATCCTCGCCAATTCGCACGATGCCAGTCACGATCTCGTCTGGCGAAAAGAGCAGCGTATTGCTCCAGGTAAAAGTTCGAGATTTGCCGTTACGCAGTAAGAACAGGGTATCTTCATGTGCTGTAATTCGGCCGGTGCGAGCAGCTTCCACAATTTCCCGGCGGCATTCTACCTGCTGTTCCTCCGGGATGAAGCGAGCGCACCAAGAATGGCCGATTAATTCTTTATGCTGCCAGCCGGAAATACTAACAATGTGATCGTTGCAAAAAACAATTCGTCCGTTCGGATCCAGAATTACAGCAGCCAGACTTAAATTTTGCAGTGCTTCCCGGAACTGCCTTTCTGCCTCTATCTGGCCTTCCTGGAATTGCCCAAGCTCGATAATTGTGGCATTCACCGCACTGGCCAGGTGAGCCAGTTCATCATTCCCTTCTACCTCGATTTGCTGATCAAAATTATGCGTTTCCCGGAAACGGTTAATTCCATCATCAATTACCAGCAGCCGGGTAATCAGAGAACGATCAAAATATAAATATGCAGCTCCGCCGCAGATCAATCCAATGAGGATCAGAACGAAACCATAATTCCGCACCGATTTTAGCCCTTGCTGGTAGAGATGGCGCTCATCATTGACCCGTAAGATGAGCTGTGGATTTCCGTCCAGGTCTTTTATAGAAAGGTAAGCAGCCACATACTCCGCGGTATTGGACAACTTAAGTTCATCTGGCACTTGAACGGCGATCTGGTCGGGTGTTTCTTGCAAAATACGAATTGCCTGCTGGTAATCACTTGGGATCGCGGGATCGTCGACCGATTTTACATCTAGTGAAAGCTGGGTCAACTTGCTAAGCTCATCCACAAAACCCCGGTCGATATATCGACCCAATACCAGCATTCCAACAGGAGAACTGCCCACGTTACTGGTTCTCACCGATCTTGAGGAAAGGATTAATAGCCCCTGGCTGGTGCTTACGATGCCGCTAATGGCCTCAGTAGTCTGCGAGTCTGGCTGAACTAAATCGTGGTCCTGAGGCAATTCACGCAGATCAGCCGGGACAGTCTGTTGTTTGCCGGTGATTGGATTATGAACGTGACCGTATATCAGCTGTTGGAGGTCGTCAAAATATAAAACCACATCAAGATCCAGTGATTCTAATTCTGCATCAGGTGGGGCTGAGTTTACACTCCCTGGATCAAAACCACGAATGAACCGATAGGTATCATTGCGAAGCGCCCAGTTCTCTGTGATTTTATTGAGGGTATCCAGTTCTTTGTTAATCGCTTCTTGAGCGCGCTGTGCATCCCGGCGGATATCTTGGGATTCGAGTTGCAAAAACTGTTTATTAATAATCGTCTGCGAAACAGCAAATACGATTCCCACCGTACCGATTACGATGAGCATGGAGTATATGAAAGTCCTGATACGAAAACTCATCTGGTTGCACTACCAACGCCTCTCCCATAATCGAATACGATTTCTAAAACCCACCTTAAAAGGCGCTGTTCCCAAATCATTATAAAGATATTTGGGCAGCATCACATTAATAACTTTCTTACAGTATATTAAGAATTTACCCGCCACTCAACGCGCCGATAATACGAATCTCATCGGCGTCCGTGACTGGCTGGTGCAGCCCCTGCGTCATTTCCTTGTTGATAAAAATATGGATATGCCGACGAATGCGGTCCTGCTCGTCGATTATGCGGAAGCGCAGGCCCGGAAAGCGCCGATCCAGTTCATCCAGCACTGCCCCCAAGGTATCGCCGCTACACTCCACCCGGCTGGCGTGGGTGTAGGAGCGCAGTTGACTGGGGATCATTACGTTCATGCCGCAAACACCACTGGTTCGATGGAGTAAATCTCCGGCAGGTAGTCCACCAGTTTGCGCCAGCGATTGCCTTCATCCACGCTGCCCCACACCTGACCGCCGCTGGTGCCAAAATAAATGCCCAGCGGAGCTTCGCGGTCGGCGTTCATGGCATGCCGTTTGACTGTGAAGTAGCCGTGGCGTGCTGGCAGCCCCTTATGCGATGGCACCCAGTTCTTACCGCCATCCGTGCTGACAAATACTGCCGGCTTGCCTTTGGGGCTGGTACGCGGCCAAATTTCGGTGCCGTCCATCGGAAAGACCCACACTCGCTGCGGGTCGCGCGGGTCGAGTACGATCGGGAAACCAATGTCGCCGACGTCCTCTGGCATGTTGGAGCCGATGCGCACCCAGTAACCGTCCTCGCGGTCCATGCGGTAGATGCCGCAATGGTTTTGCTGGTAGAGCACGTCAGGGTAAAGTGGGTGAATACGCAGCGTGTGCGGGTCGTGGCCGAAATCGGCTTCAGGGTCGGGTAAAAAGTCGGCTTCACAGCCTTTATTCAACGGTTGCCAGCTCTTGCCCTGGTCGAGCGTTTCAAACACACCGCCCATCGAGCATCCGATGTACATATGCGCCGGGTCGCGCGGGTCAATTTGCAGCGAGTGCAGCCCACCGCCTCCTGGCGCCGCGAACTCAGCCGGGCCGATCCAGGTGCGGCGCATGGGATTCTCGTTGAAGCCGGTGACGCCATACCAGGTTTCCCCGCTGTCCTCAGAACGAAACAACCCTACCGGGGATGTACCGGCGTAAAAAACGCCGGGTTCATCGACATGCCCTGACCACAGGGAAAAAGTGTGGTTGATCGCTTCGCCGGTTCCCTCTGGTTCAGCTTTGGGGAATGCCGGCGGACGCGCGGCCTCCTTCCAGGTGCGTCCCTGATCGCTGGAACGAAAAATCGTCGGCCCAAGATGACCGGTACTGGCAGCCATTAGCAGGGTACGACCATCACGCGGGTCGAGAATCATGTTGTGGACGATCGCCCCGAGCATAAACGGGCCTTCCAAATTCCATTTTTCACGGCTGTGGCTGCTGCGCAGCAAAAAGCCGCCTTTTCGCGTACCAACCAGTAAAGCCACGTTTCCGTCTTTGATGGGGATTTTTGGCTTGCTCATAAAACACCTCCTTGCGGCAGTGCCTGCCGAGAATTGTATAGCAAAATACTACACGATTCTTTCCCGGCAGGCAAGGTTGAATTATTCTTCTCGCGCAGGAATTTCCCGGGCCGCCCGTATCAGAACCCGGTAACTTTGGGCCAGTACTACAGCCAATTCGTCTGGCGCCGGTTTTCCTGCTTCCAGATCCCCCAGAGCAATGAGCAACCCGCCCCGCATTCCGGCAGCCCGGTGTGCCCAATGCGAGTCAACGGACAACCGCTCAAGACGGGCAATCAATAGGCGTAATTCGACTATTTTAGGGTTTCCAGGCTGCATACGGAACCATCCTGATGTCCACAGCGTCAAACGCTTGGTACAATGTTAACCGCAAGTCCGATTATAGAAGGAGAAAATAATGTCCCTTTTAAGAAAGATCACGCTTGCCGCGGCGGTGGTAGCTCTGGCAGCCGCCGGCTGTGCCCAACAACCCACTGCCAGCATTCCAAGCCCGGTAGCCGACACGCCGTCCGTGCCGGATATTGACTCGACCCCTCTTCCTTCTGAGCCCACCCCTATGACTGAACCGATCCGCTTGCAATCCGATAAACCGCGTGAGAATCCGCCTTCGACTGCTTATGACAACCTGCCAGCCTTATCCAGCGGCAACACTGCCTTTGCGCTCGACTTGTATCAGCAGTTGCGCAGCCAGGATGGCAACCTGTTTTATTCGCCGTTCAGCATTTCCCAGGCGCTGGCTATGACCTACGCTGGCGCGGAAGCGGAAACTGCATCGCAAATGGCTTCAACCCTGCACTTTGACTTGTCTCAAGCCGAACTGCACCCGGCCTTCAATGCGCTTAGCGCCGAGTTGGACAGCCGTGCTGGCGAGGGCGAGCAGACTGGGTTCACGCTCAATATTGCCAACGCGCTCTGGGGTCAACAGGGGTTTGCCTTCCTGTCCGATTTCCTGGATACACTGGCTCTCAATTACGGCGCTGGCATGCAGGCGGTGGATTACAACCAGCCTGACGCTGCCCGCCAGACCATCAATGACTGGGTTGCGGACCAAACCGAGGACAAAATCAAAGATCTGATCCCGGAAGGTGCGCTCAACCCAATGACTCGCCTGGTGCTGACCAATGCCATCTACTTCAATGCTGCCTGGTTGCTGCCTTTCGAAGAAGATGCTACAGAAGATGACTCGTTCGATTTACTGGATGGCAGCGAAGTCCAGGTGCCGATGATGCGTCAGACGGAGAGCTTTGACTACCTTAAAGCCGAAAATTTCCAGGCGATTGAATTATTTTACGAAGGCCGCGCGTTATCGATGGTGATTTTACTGCCCGACGAAGAGCAATTTACCGCTTTCGAGGAAAGCCTGGATTCCGCACAACTGCAATCCATCCTTGATCAGCTCACTGTGCAGCGACTCGACCTTTCCATGCCCAAATTCAAGGTCGATTCCGCATTTGGGTTGGCCGATATTCTGGTAGCTATGGGCATGCCGGATGCCTTCGATGTAGTCAAAGCCGATTTTTCGGGCATGACCGGCCAGCCTGACCTGTTTATCACCGATGTCGTGCATAAAGCTTATGTGAACGTCAACGAGGAAGGCACGGAAGCTGCCGCCGCTACCGGTGTGGTGATGGGTTTGAAATCGATGCCGGTCGGCGAGCCCATCGTGGTCAAGGTGGACCGTCCGTTCCTTTTCCTCATTCGCGACAGCCAGACCGGGGCAGTGTTGTTCCTCGGGCGGGTGGTTCAGCCGTAAGATTCGGCTTCGCCAGACTCAGCCACCAGGCAAGATCGTTCCCTGTCCACAGGACACTCTGCGAGCCCGCCGAAGGGCTGAACGCGCCGAGCCATCTCACGACAGGTTAATTCTCGATTGCCTGGTAGCGCAAACTTGCAGTTTGCGTGGCAAACTAAAGTTTGCCCTACATTTGGAGCGCAATTACGTTCCCTGCCTGGATGCACACTTTGAGTGAGTCTGTCGAAGGGCAGCCAACGGGCTTCGACAGGCTCAGCCACCAGCATCCTATCTGCTAATCGCCGGAACGCCGCGTTGAGGTTTTCCGGCGGGCCGGGGAGGATGCTCCTGCCAGATAAGGCGGCGTGGTAATGGCGTAAATGGTACACAGGCGTTTATCCAACATGCGGCTGCGCACGCGCGGGTCGATTTCGTCCAGGCGCTGCGCTGTGGTAATCACGGTTGGCAGTTTGGCATTGTAGCGGTAGTTGAGCAGCTGGTAGAGTTTTTCGCGCGCCCAGGGGGTGGCTGATTGCGTACCCAGGTCATCCAGGATCAACAACGGTGCTGAACGCACTTCCTCGAAGCGCCGGTCATACGAGGTGTTGCTGGACGGGCTAAAAGTGGCGCGCAGATGGTCGAGCAGGTCGGGCACCACCACAAAAATGGGATCTTCGCCCATCGCCTTGCGGTAGTTGCCAATGGAAGCCGCCAAATGGGTCTTGCCGGCGCCGTACCCGCCCATCAACACCAGCCAGCCCTGGGGGTCCTCGGCGTAGGCCGTGGTGGCGCCAAAAGCCTTTTGCAGACTTTGCTGCTCTTCCTGGGGCAATTTCTCATACTCGCGAAGCGAGAAAGAGCCAAAGGTGCGGTCGCTCAATAGCGCCAGTGAGGAGATGATCGACCGGCCTTCATCGGACACCGGTGAGCGGTAATCGGGGGCGTGAATCTCCAGCAGCGTCACCAGGTCCGGGTCCTGCAGGCGTGAGGCAATGCGGCCATCGATCTCGTTCAGCGACAGGTTGGTGGTAATCACCATCGGCAGCCGGTTGACATAGCGGTGATTGATGATCTGGTAAAGTTTTTCTTCGGCCCAGGGGGTGGCATTTTGCGTCCCCAAGTCATCAAGCACCAGCAGGCGGACGCTGCGAAGTTCCTCCAACCGTTGTTCCAGGCTGGTATCGCCACCCTCGAAAGAAAAGCGCAGCCAGTCCAGCAGATCCGGCACGGTCACGAACATGGTCGAACCGCCCATTTCAACCATCTGGTTGGCGATAGCGGCTGCCAGGTGCGTCTTGCCGCTGCCGTAACCGCCCATCAACAGCAACCAGCCTTGCGGGCTGCGGGCGAACTGCTGTGCCTGGTTAAAGGCAAACTGCAGCGATCGCAGCTGCGCTTCTCCCAGCCCAAGCCGGCCTTGCACCTTGAAGGTCTCGAAGGTCATCTTCTGGAAGGCGTCCAAATTGCTCAGGCGGTAAAGACGCTGGCGTTCGGTTTGCGCGATCTGGCTCTGGCGGCAAGTGCAAACGGTCGTTTTTCCAAAATCAGGGTGATCGACCGGCAGGTCGCGGCGGACAAAGCCAACCCCGCCGCAAATAGGGCAGTTGGGATCACCCAGGAACTGGCGCGTGCGGTCGGCAGGATCAGTGTTCGATGAAGTCACCGAACTCCCCTTCGACATATCTGCGGCGATCTTTTTCAGTTTCTCTTCGAGTGGTTCCATTGGGTTCTCTCTCCAAACGAGCGCGCAAAATCGCATCAATATAGCGCCAGCGACGCACATTGGCCTCAACCGCGGCGCGTACGGCCTCGGCGATCCATTCCATCGGGTAAGTCGCTTCGGCCTCACGCAGGGCGTCTGCGATCAGCGGGGTGAGCGGGCCAACATTCTGCTCGTACAGGCGGTAGATGTTCGGCCGCTCCAATTCCAGGGTCTGTGGAAGGCGGGCAGTGTCCTGTGGCGACCATTCCCCGTTTTCTAAAGCGGCGGCAGCGGCTTTTCCGCGCGGAGAATTTATGAAATAGTAAGCTTCATCCTGATCGCCGGCGGGTTGCACGCGCAGGATGGAACCGCGCTGCACGGCTCGTTCCAACGCCTCGTTCAGGGCCTCAAGCCCGGCGCCTGGTGGGCTGCCAAGCCCTTCGAGTAAAACCTTGTCACCGGCAAAGTCCTGATAACGGATAAAGCGCAAATCACCTTCCAGCCGGTCTAAAAACCAGAAAGCATACAAGGTCACCTTGAGTTCGCCCAGATGGTCGATTTCAGGCAGCAAGTCGGCAAAAAAAGCCGCCGGCAAGCGAGTCAGTCGTGATTTACCGGCAGGAAAACCAGCAAAGCGCCCCACGCTGGCCTACCTGCCCCCGCTACCGGTTGTACGGTCGGTGGCGGCATTTTCAAAACGGGCCAGGTTGCTGCGGAAGAGCACTTCGATGCCGCCATGGGTTGGGCCGTTGCGGTGTTTGGCGACGATCAGGTGCGCCAGATCCTGGCGCGGGTTGTCCTTATCCAGAGCGTCTGGCCGGTGAATGAACATGACAATATCCGCATCCTGTTCCAAACTACCCGATTCACGCAGGTCGGAAAGTATGGGGCTCTTATCAGCGCGCTGTTCCACAGCACGCGACAACTGAGCGGCTGCCAGTACCGGAACGTTCAACTCGCGTGCCAGGACTTTAAGGTTTCGCGAGATGTACGAGACTTCCTGTACGCGGTTGTCGTTGCGCGTGTCACCGGACATCAATTGCAGGTAATCCACAACGATCAGGTCAAGTTCGTGTTCCAAGTGCAGGCGGCGGCACTTGGTGCGTAATTGCAGCGGGGTGATCGCAGGGGTATCGTCCAGCCAGATCTGGGTGCCGGAGAGCACTTCAATGGCGTTGGTAAGGATGCGCCACTCGTCATCTTTCAATTTACCGGTGCGCAGGCGCTGGGTATCGATGCCGGTCTCCTGGGCGATGAGCCGCTGGACGAGTTGCTCGGCGGACATTTCAAGCGAGAAGACTGCCACGTGTTTTTTATGTTTCTGGGCGGCATTTTTGGCTACGGAGAGCAGAAAGCCGGTCTTACCCATGCCTGGCCGCCCGGCGATGATCAAGAAGTCGGATTTTTGCAGGCCGCCTAATAACCGGTCCAGGTCGATCAGGCCGGTGGGCACGCCGAATATCTCGTCCGTGCGTTTGGAAAGTTCGTCAACGCGGTCGATGTAGGTGGTCAGAACCTTGTTGATGGGCTGTAAATCATGCTGCAACCGGCGTTCGCTCAGCCCGAAGACACCTTTTTCTGCTTCACCAATCAATGTATCCACATCGCGGTGCTGGTCAAGGGCCAGCCGGGCCATTTCGTTGGCGGAGGCCAGCATGCGCCGCCGGATCGAGGATTCTTCGACCATTTTGGCATAAGCGACAGCATGCAGTGAAGTGGGAGTCTGGGTGATCAGCGCGGTTAGATAAGCCGCGCCGCCGATCTCGAATAGCTGTCCCTTTTGTTCGAGTTCTTTTTCAACGATCAGATAATCAACCGGGATACGCCGCTCGTGGAGGTCAACAAATACCTCCCACACCCAACGGTTGCGCACGATGTAAAAATCATCCGCGTGCAAGGTCTGGGCAATCTCGTAATACGTCTCCGGGTTGACTAAAACTGCACCCAAAACGGCTTCTTCCGCCTCGCGGTTGTGCGGTTGAGCAGCTTCCATTGTAGAGCTGGTATTCTCATAGGGAGGAGGAAAATCGCTCATGGTCACCGGATTCTGATCTGCTGTAGGTCGTTGAGGGTGAAAGGACTGGTAAGGGGAGTTTCTCTGGTTTGTGAACCTTTAAAAACCCGGGGCAGAGATCCGGCCCCGGGCTGGCTGTATCTGGTGCTAGGTGGGTTTCTGCGGTCCGTCTTTGTCTGGATTTTGATCCCCCTCACTGGAGCCTTCGGATAAATCATCGATGTTCAGGTTCTTCAAAAAATCTTTAAAAACCGACAGGCGTTCATCCGTTTCAGGTTCTTCCACTTCAGGGCTGGAGTTTCCGGATGGACCCAAATCATCGGGTTGGATGTCCTTATCTGGGATGATGCCAGCAGTTTCCATCACTTCGCGGGAAGCCATGATCGGGACATGAGCGCGGACAGCCAGGGCAAGCGCGTCAGATGGACGGGTGTCGATGTCGAGCAGTTGGCCGTTATACTCAATGACCAGATTGCCGAAAAAGACGTCATCCCGCAGAGCAACAACTTCCACCCGAACCAGCCGGGCATTCAGTGTGTTCATCAAATTTTTAATCAGGTCATGCGTTTGCGGCCTGGCAACTTCAATTTCTTGCAGCGCAATGGTGATCGACTCCGCCTCATACGGCCCAATCCATATCGGCAGGTAGCGTTCAGCGTTGACCTCGCGCAGCACCACGATCCGCTGCTGATTGGTCAGGCTGACACGTACGCTGTCGATCACGACTTCGACCATTTTTGCCATAAATTATCCTCATGTACCGGGGGCTAAGGCGGCATTGCTGGGTGTACCGGATGAACCCCGGCAGTTGACTTGAATTATTCTAACACGTGCACAGGATGGATGCAACTGCGCCGGACGGCTGGGCGGTTTGGAAAAAAATAAAAATTAAAGGACCTTATTTGTCTGCAAACCCTTGTTTTTCAAAGAGGAACGACGATTCAGCATAGATTATTTTACAATGTTAACAATTCTGTTAGAGAATCTTTTGTTAAGTTTTGGTATAATACCATGATCATTAGCGGTAATCGTTCTGCCTGCGATATTCACCGTTAACTCCATTTGTATTTTCCCGAAGCTGCCCGATGCGGGGCTGATTTAACGTCCGTGTAAAGGCCGCTGTTATGCCTGGGGGAAAATATACGTAGGATGTCCAGCTTTCTACGCATAAGGCATGGCTGTCTGCCAGATCGAAGTTATATGCTCATCAAAGGGACCAGGATCGCTTACTATGCAGAGGGACGCTAAAATACTGCTGGTGGAAGGCAAACGCAACGACCGGGCCTCATTCTATGGCGGGTTAACCGCCAAGAATTATCAGGTTCACAGCGTTTTAAGCGGCAGCGCCGGCGTAAAACTCTTGCATGAATTCTTCCCGGATATCATCATCGTTGACGCGGCTTCGCTGCGTACCAGCGGAAAGCGGATTGTTGCGGCGCTGCGGGAGAAAGCCCAGAGCACACCCATGGTGCTGATTCTTGACCCGGAAGCAGAGCACGGTAACGTTTCGGGGGCAGATGTAGTTCTGCGCATGCCCTTTACGCTGCAGAAGCTGCTCAATCGACTCAAACCCTTCTTGCCGATGGAACCCAAAAACGGGTTAACCGTTGGTCCAATTGTTTTAGACCTGGAAACCCGTTCGATGCGCTGTAACGAACACCAGGGGCAACTGACACCCCGCCTGGCGGCGTTGCTGCGCGCATTAATGGACCACCCAGGGCAGGTGATCGACCGGGAAGCGTTGTTTAGCCATGTCTGGGAGACGGAATACACCGGCGACACGCGCACGCTGGACGTCCATGTGAGCTGGTTGCGCCGTGCGGTCGAAGATGACCCGCGCCACCCGCGTTATATTAAAACGATACGCGGCGTAGGTTACCGGCTGGATGTTGAACCATAAAAGAATTCCTCCCCAAATTTAGGGGAGGAATTCTTTTGCTTCAAAATCCATTGCAGTTCACGTTTGAACTGCGAACCCAGGTTAAGACTTACACCATTCCAAGTGTCAGCGCCAGCAGAAGACCGCCGGCAATTACCGAGCCAAGCTGACCGGCGGTGTTGGCGCCCATGGCGTGCATCAGGATGAAATTGTCGAAATCTTCTTCCTTGGCAACCTGGGCTGCCAGGCGGCCAGCCATCGGGAAGGCGCTGATACCGCAGGCGCCGATCAGCGGATTGATCTTGCCGCCCGTCACAACCGACATCAGTTTACCAAACATCAACCCGGCGACGGTGTCGATGACAAAGGCCAGGAAACCCAGTCCCAGGATCAGCAGGGTTTTGCCGGTCAGGAAGCTGGCGCCGGTCATGGTTGCGCCGATCGTCAGGCCGAGGAACAGGGTGGCAATGTTGATGAGTTCGTTCTGTGCAGTCTTGCTCAACCGCTCCACAACGCCCGATTCGCGCAGCAGGTTGCCCAGCATCAGCGTGGCGATCAGCGGGGCGGCATCGGGGGCCAGCAAAGAAACGATAACCGTCACGACGATGGGAAATGCAATCACTACCCCGTCGTTTACCGGTTTGGCTGCATAGTCCATGCGGATCAGGCGCTCTTTGCGGGTGGTGAGCAGTTTCATTACCGGGATTTGAATGACCGGAATGAGACTCATATACGAGTAAGCTGCCACGGTGACCGGCGCCAGAATTTCCGGCGCCAATTTCGAGGTCACAAAGATCGCGGTTGGCCCGTCGATGGCGCCGATAACGCCGATCGAGGCCGCCTGATTCAAGGGAAAACCAAGCAAAATAGCCAGCAGCAGTGCGCCGTAGATGCCAAACTGACCTGCAGCCCCCAACAGCGCCATTTTAGGCATCGCCAGCAATGGCCGGAAATCGATCATGGCGCCGACGCCGATGAAGATCACCAGAGGGAACAATTCGGTAACAATGCCGGCATCATACAGGGCTTTGAACATCCCATGTTCAGTGGTCATGCCGAGGTTGGCCAGAATGGCGCCAAAACCGATGGGGAGTAGTAAAACTGGCTCATATTCCTTCAGCACGGCCAGGGCAATCAGGACCAACCCTGCGGCGATCATGACCCCATTTTGCCATGTGAAGGTACTGAAACCTTTAGAAATCTCGATGAATAGTTGCGAAAAGTCCATGCAGTTCGCCTCCGTTAATCGGCGTAATCGAGCAGGATCTGGTTATGGCGTACCTGGTCCCCGACCTTCACATGAATGGTGCCAACTTTTCCATCCCGTCCAGCGCGAATGGAATTCTTCATCTTCATGGCTTCCAGGGTGAGCAACTCCTCGCCGCGTTTTACAATCTGGCCTTCGCGGACGGTAATGCCGACAATGGTTCCAGGCAGGGGAGCCAGGACTGCGTTCGCGGAGTTTGCCGCTGCTGCGGCCGGGGTCGGGCTGACCCGAACCGGCGCGGAGGCTGCAGGGGCTGGAGTCGGGGTGGTAACAGCCGCGGCTGTTACCGGCGCAGCCGTTTCCTCTGGCCAGACTTCAACCATCTCGCCCTGGACGTTTACCACAATCGGGCGGCTGGATAAATCTTCAATTTCAACTTCAAGGGTTTGGTCCTCAATTTTTACTTGCAGTTTCATCGCGCAGAACCTCGGGGTTTACGGTAAGTGATGGATTGGTTGCTGGACATTTGGCTGGTGCGTTTGGATGTCTGCCAGGAGCTGACAGCGCTGCCGGCAGGCCTGGCGGCTTTTGGGCTGCGCCGGGCGAGCAACATGGCTGTGGCTACTGCGGCGGCAGCAGCGCGCACAAAGAGCGCCCGGTTTCCATTTGCTTCAGGTTGCGGTTCAGCTACGGCTTCTTCAGCAGCAGGAACTTCCGCAACTTCGCTCTTTTCTTTGACCTTAATCGAAGCCATAAAGGCCATCAGGCCCCATAGCAGAAGCAAAGCCAAAAATACCAGGCCCATTCCAATGGCAGTGATCAACAATCCTTGGTTAAGCAATTCGCTCATATCATGCTGCTCCTATGCTTCCCTGGATTAAAGCGGAATATTGCCATGTTTTTTGGCGGGAATGGTTTCGGTTTTCTCACGCAAAGCAGTCAGGGCAGCAATCAAGCGCTTGCGCGTCTCGCGGGGTTCGATGACATCATCGACGTAGCCATCCGCTGCGGCTGCATAAGGATTGAGGAAGGCCTTGCGATATTCTTCTACCAACCGGGCGCGTTCGGCGTTTTTGTCTTCTGCGGCTTCGATCTGCCGGCGGTACACGACATTGGCTGCGCCTTCAGGGCCCATGACGGCGATTTCAGCGCTTGGCCAGGCGAAAGCGATGTCAGCGCCCATCAGCTTGGAACTCATGACAATGTATGCGCCGCCGTAGCCTTTGCGGGTGGTGACTTGAATCTTCGGGACAGTGGCCTCGGAGTAGGCAAACAGCACCTTGGCTCCGTGACGGATGACCCCCTCGTGTTCAGAAGAGACACCGGGCAGGAAGCCGGGCGAATCGCAGAAGGTAACCAGCGGAATATTGAAAGCGTCGCAGAAGCGCACAAAGCGGGCAATTTTGTCGGCTGAATTAATTTCCATCGCGCCGGCCATGACCGAGGGTTCCTGCGAGACAATGCCTACCGTGTAGCCGCCCATGCGAGACAAACCGATGATGGCGTTGGTGGCAAAAGTGGCTTGCAGCTCGATGAAGGTGCCGCGGTCAACGATGTGATCGATCACCTCGTGCATGCTATACGATTCGAAATTGCTCACCGGCACGATATGGTTGAGTTCCTCGTCCATGCGGTCCGGATCATCGCCGGTGTCAACATACGGCGGATTCTCGGTGTTGTTGGAGGGCAAGTAGCTCAGGATGCGGCGCGCCACAGCGATGGCTTCTTTGTCGCTGGGTGCGGTCAGGTGAGCCGTACCGCTGGTACCCAGGTGAACGGCAGCACCGCCCAGGCTTTCCATGTCGATAATCTCGCCGGTGACCGATTTGATCACTTCAGGACCGGTCAGGAACATGAAGGATTGCTTTTCGACCATGATAATCATGTCGGTGACGGTGGGGGAGTAAGCCGCACCGCCGGCGCAAGGCCCCATCACCAGGCTGATCTGCGGAATCACGCCGGAATACAGGGTGTTGCGGCGGAAGATCTGGGCATAACCCCACAGGCTGCGGGTGCCCTCATGGATGCGGGCGCCGCCGGAGTCGATCATGCCGATAACCGGTGAACCGCTCTGGGCAGCCAGGTCCATCAAGCGGGCAATTTTACGTCCGTGAACTTCACCCAGGGCGCCGCCCATGACGGTGAAGTCCTGGGCATACACGTATATAGTGCGCCCATCCAGGGTACCGAAGCCGGTGACGACACCGTCGGTATCGATGCGGTCGCCAACGCCAAAATCTTCACTGCGGTGGGATGAATACAGCTCCACCTCGTTGAATGAGCCGGCATCAAGCAGTTCAGCAATGCGCTCGCGGGCGGTCAGTTTGCCTTTGGCTTTATATTTGGCAATCCGCTCTTCTCCGCCTGCTTTTTGCGCTTTAGCGCGTCGCTCGCGCAATTCAAGGATTCGGGGATCTTCCTCAGCCATACGGTTTCCTCACTTATGGATTAATGATGGGGATAGAAAACAAGAATGGGCTTTCCCGCAGCATAAAAAATCGTGAATGAATGCGGGTTACCCTCATCTATTGTATGAGAATAAACGGTGAATTGGAACGATTAATGTACCCGATTCCCGAATGATCTTCATCCTTGTTTCCAGTAGATTGTCAGATGTCTAAACAACAAAGTTGTGCTAAAGTTGCGATTCGGGAGCAATTGATCTTTCAGGCAGCAGTTCGCCATTTTTAAGCTGCCGGAGCAGCAGCGGTAAAACCGGGAGTAGCAGCAGTACTGAAACCAGTAGACCGGTGCGAATCCCGTAACGCCGGGCGATGATGCCCAGCAGCGGCCCGCTGGTAATTTGGCCGATCGAGTCCACTTGGCCGGACATGGACAGGACGGTTGCCCGTACGCTCGAGTCCAGACGGTGATTGACCCAGGCGGTATACAGCGGCCAAATCAGACTGCGAACCACGCCTATGGCAATAACCGATACAACCGCCAGCCAAAAGTTTCCTGCCAGCGCAAAAACCAGCAGGCTGACGATCAATGCAGCGCTTAGACCAGCTAAAGCGCGAACAAGGGACGGAGTCCGGCTGGTGTCGGTGCGCTTTTTCACCTGGCGAACTGCCAGAATGGTCAATAGTTGCGGTGCGGCTTCCATGATACCGAACCATGCGATCATTTTTAAGCCAAACAAATTGGGGAAGGTAAACTGCTCCAGAATGTGCGCATTCCACAGGCGGTCGAACCCCTCGGAATAAAGACCAATGAATAAGCCGATGGTAAGGACGCTGACCAGGGCTGGGCGCACGCGCAGCATACTGGCTCCGGTGCGCAAGGTCTGTCCCATATGCTGCCAGGTGGTGCGGTCTTCACGAGGAGTAGGTGTGAAGCCGGTCTCCGGCATGAACCGCATCAGATAGACGCCAAGAAACCAGAATAGTACCCCGCTGACCAGAATGGGCGTTGCAATGTTGCCCTGGGCCAGCAGGATACTGAGCGGGATGGCTGCCAGCCCGCCGTATTGGCTGACTTTAGTACCGTGCAGAAACACCGCCCCGGCGTTCTCCTCCCCGATTTCATCACTGATCCAGGCATCCAATGCGCCGCTGGTGAAGGTGTATCCCAGTCCCCAGATCACCTGGGCGATCAGAATGGGGATGAATACCGGAATCAAGCCGGAGAGAAAGGTGCCGATTCCCATCAGGAACACACCCAGAATAACAGATAGCCGCCGTGAGACGGTATCGGCAACAATACCGGTGGGGATTTCGAACAGGAATATGGAAGCTTCCAGCGAGGTGCCGACCAGGACCAGTTGCAGGGGGTCAAGCTTCGCAGTCGTGACGAAATACACCATGTTTACAGTGAAAGCCAACGAAAAAAAGGCGGATATTAATATGTTGTAAACGGTATAAACCGTTTCAGCGCGGTGCTTTTTGATCACCAGATTATCCAGGTCTCAGCCAGATTTTCAAAAGATTGCGGCTATCAGCGATGCCGCCAGAGCACCGGTCAAAGCGCAAGCCAGGTTGACGATGTCATTGTTCAACCAGCTCCAGCCGCGAATTGGCTGCGTAGCAGTGCCGCAGGTATGTAGCGGGTGGCGTTCGGTTTCCTTGGCGCAGGTTGGGCAGTAATAGATCGCTTGCACCGTCGCGCCAAGCAGGGAATCAACGAAAGAGCCGGACAATCCGGCTAGGGCGATCAACCCCAGACGGGCGGGCGTTGCTGTCAGACTGGCTCCACCGGCATACTCCGGCCAAACCATCACTGCCAGCACGCCAATGGCCGCTGCGCCTGCCAGGGCCGCCAGCGTGCCAACCCAACTGACTGCTCCGGAGGTGCCTTTTTCCACCTTTTGGCCGGTGATCAACAGGCGCGGCTCGCCGCTGCTGAGCACCCCCAGTTCCGTCGCCCAGGTATCGGCGTTTACGGCTGCCAGGGTTCCAACGGCTGCGGCCCACAGAAACCCGGCGGATGGGAAAATTGCCTGGGCAATGACCAGCGCTCCAGCCACGCCGCCATTGGCCAACACCTGACCAGCATCCCGTCGGCTGCCTTTGGAAAACTTCTCGTTCACCGCAGATTTGCGTCGCTTGAATAAGCGTGAAAGCAGCGAGGAGGAAACAAAAAAACCAACCAGCAGGACCGCCCACGGAAGACCGCCCAGGCCAAAGATGGCCGTCCCGAGCAGCGCAGCGGCTATCGCGCCGGAAGCGGACAGGCTGCGGGCGGCAAAAGCCGCGCCAGCGATCAGAACCGCCAATCCGAACCCGGCAGCCAGTTGGAACCAGGAAAAATCTACTGTAAAAGGATTTATGGTCATCGTCTGGCAGGTTTCAGGGTCAAAGAATTAAGAGGGTGGCCAGGATTAATAACAGGGGTGTGACGGCTGAAGCGATCCACAGCAAAAGCGCCACCGGTTGTTCAACCTCACGGCGGTAAAAAAACAGGCCAATAAAGAGGTTGATAACATATGCAAAAATACCCAGTACCGGCAGCAAGAGGAGTTGTTGCGCCGGGACCGGTTCCAGCGGCAGCCCCTGGGCGTTGTAACCCAGGGTTACTTCCGTGCGGCCTGGTATTGCCAGCGAGACCAGCAGCAGCAATCCAATGGTCAGAACCAGGCCGGCAATCAGGAAACTGCGCGCCACGCGGTCATCCCACACGCGGCGCGCAAATGCCGCCGGTTCCGCGGAGTAGGCCGGCAGCGGTGAAATGCTGCCCATTTCGATGGCATTTTGAAAGGAGCGCAGGAATCCGCGAGTATCTTCGGGAGAAATGACGTACACCTTTCGCGGGGCGGCAATCAAGAGCAGCGTACTGCTATCTGAGGCCAGATATTCAACCTCACCCAGTTCTTCCACCTGGCGCAGGCCTAAAATCGCGCCCGGGAACGACAGCGGCGGGAGCGGCAAGTGGAAACCCAGGTCGCTGGCAGGCCGCACCCATTCGATGTCGGTCAGCGGGATGTCTTCTGCGCGTAATCCCCAGCGGATGCGCAGTCCGTCGCGTTCGAGCGTGTAGGCGGCATTGTAAAGCGCATAGGCGCGGTATAGGACTACCGGCAGCGGAATAAAAAAAACCAGCGAGACCAGCAGGAGAATTGCAAAAACGCCGCTGACTTGCTGCTGCAGGGCAAAAACCAGGCTGATCGCGCTGACTGCCAGAAATGCGGCCGCTGCCAGGACGTGCATCAGCAATGCACGCCGACGAGGCGGAAGAAAAGTTATGGGCAGCCCGGCAGCCATCCCTTTACAGAACTTCCTCCAGGGTGCGGCAAACCAGATCGACCTGTTCTTCGGTCATCACACCGGAGAAGGGCAGCGCCAGACCGCGCTTGCCAAGATCTTCGGTGACCGGAAAATCGCCGGGTTGGTAGCCAAAGCGATCGACCATGTAGGGCTGCAAGTGGATGGGCAGGAAATAGGGCCGCACCGGGATGCCGCGTTCCGCCAGGCGCTGCGCAAGCGCTTCGCGGTTGACGTCGCGATCGACCCGAATGACGTAAACGAACCAGCTGGTGCGGGTGGTATTTTTGTCGATGCACGGGGCCGTGACGCCCGCGATGCGGCTCAAGCGGAGGCGGTACCATTCGGCGACCTGCTCGCGTTTGACCAGCAATTCTTCCAGCCGGCTCATTTGCACCACGCCAAGGGCGGCGCTCAATTCGTCCAGGCGGTAGTTGTAGCCCAGGTGAGTGTGCGAGAGCCAGGTATCGCCGGGGGCGCGGCCCTGGTTGCGCAGCGCGCGCATGAGGCCAGCCGCCTGATCGTCATTGGTGAGGATCAACCCGCCTTCGCCGGTGGTGATTTGTTTGTTGGGATAAAAAGCAAAAACGGCCATTTCAGCCAGGGTTCCGGCTTTGCGGCCTTTATACTCCGCGCCAAGCGCCTCGCAGGAATCTTCGATCAGGGGCAGGTTGTATGGATTGGCGATTGCGGTCAGGGCATCCCAGTCAGCGGGTTGGCCGAACACGTCCACCCCCAGAATGGCCTTGAACGCTGCGCCAGGTTGGGCGCCTTTGCGCGGCAGCCAGCGTTGGGCGGCGCTGCCGCCTGCATGGATGTCATGGGCTGCCTGGGCAGTCAACTGCGGATCCATGTTACCGGTCAACGGATCCACATCGACGAGCACCGGTACGGCTTGTTCGAAAAGCAAGGCGTTGGTGGAGGCCACGAAGGAAAAGGGGGTGGTCAGCACCAGGTCGCCTGGGCCGATGCCAGCGGCGCGAACGCACAGATGCAAGCCGGCGGTACCGGAGTTCACGCCAATGGCATGGCGGATGCCTGTATAGGCGCTGAAAGCTGCTTCGAAGGCTGTGATTTGTGGACCCATGCTTAAGTTGGGCGTTTGCAGCACGGCCAGAACAGCCTGGCGTTCCGCATCGGTCAAATCAGGTGATGACATGGGTACGATGGGCGGGATGGATTTGCTCATAAATCGAGTGGCTTTCTGGAAAGGATTAATCTTGAAAGGGCTAACCTAAAAAGGCGACCCAGCCGGAGATGGCGCGATACAAGCCGGGCGCAAGCACATGCTGGCACTTTTGCATCATCCAGCCGGCCACAAGACCCTGCACCAACCCAATGCCAACCCCGATCAGCACGGTCTCGGTCGGCTCGCCCAAGAGGCGGGGGATCTGCCAGAGGGCGAACAGTCCCGAAGTCACCAACCAGCCAGGGATATTACCCCAGAGGGAGGACAGGCGTGGTTGGATGTAGCCGCGGAACAGGGTTTCTTCGGCCAACCCCAGCGCGGTGACGACCAGCAGCGCGCTGGTTTCGGCAGTGGTAATGCCATCAAAGAGCAGGGTGATCTTGCCGCGCAGAAAAATGGTCAACAGAATGACTGCGATGCCCACCTGGAAAGCAGGCGTCAGCAGCGGGCGGTTCCAACCGGCGCTGCGAACCGGCTGTCGGCGGTAGAGGAGGGCAATAATCAACAGAACTACACCAGCTCCAGCAGCCGTCAGATGTTGGAGAAGCGCGTCGAACGTTGGGGTTGAGCCGGACAACCCGGTGATGGGCGCCGGGGTGGGTCCGCGAAAAACTACAAACCCAACAATAAACACTGCGACAGTCACCAATGCAGCGGCGATGACTTCGCGCTGCGGGTAACGGAAACTGACTGGGGTGTGCTGCTTGAAGCGCGGACTGAGGGTCAACAGCATGGTTGCGGCGATGACACCCAGCACCTCGCTGGCGAACGCGATGATATCGGTAGTGGTCAAGCGGGCTGATCCCCCTGGGATTCTGTTGGGGTGGCTGAAGTTTCATCCGGGGTGGTGGGTTCTGAAGGAGTCTCGAACTGCAATTCGATTTTTTCCTCCATGCGCACCTGACCGCGTAAGAAAGCGCCTTCCTCGGTGGCGAAGGCGACCGTGGTTACGTCACCCCAGACGCGACCGGTGGAGCGGATTTCGATTTTTTCGGCAATAATATTGCCCCGCACCGATCCGGCAATCACCACGCTATTGGCGCGTAGTTCCTCGCAGTTCACCCGGCCGGTCTCGCCGACCACAACCATGCCGCGCACTGCAATTTCACCGTCAAAGGTGCCTTCGATGCGTATGCCGCCGCTGCCGTGGAGGTCGCCTTTCCAGTTAATGCCAGGCCCGAGCACGGATGTGACGCGCTCGATGGGCGTCATAGCAATCGGGCTGGTGGGTGGGTTTTTACGAAACATCGTCCTCCTGAAAGTGGCGGGAATTCAAGCGTGCCAGGGAAATTATAATGCTTCTCCCCTCAAAGGGAGAGGAAATGGGTTCGGAAGCGCCAGGGGATGGACCGCCAGGGTTCTGGGACGTTATGGATGCCTACGCGCGGACCGGTGATAACCTGTTCATCCGTCACGGGCTCACCGGCCTCGATCCACAGGCCGCCAGCCTGCGAGGTCAGATCAACGCCGTTCTGCTGCCCATCGATGCCGAACGCCCGGGTCAATTTGGCCGGCCCGTCCGTCCACCGGGCGCGCAGCCGTCCCGGACGGCGGGCAGTAATCACCGCCAACCCGTCAACCGGCTCGACGGCACGGATCAACACCGCTGCCGGAAAATCCGGCGGCAGGCAGACTGCGTTAAGACACCAGTGCATACCGTAGGTAAAATAAACATAAGCTACCCCCGGTTGACCATACATCACCGCTGTACGCGGCGTCCTGCCAACCCGCGCGTGGCAGGCCAGGTCTTCCTCGCCGCGGTAAGCCTCGGTTTCGGTGATCACCCCGCGCAACACCTGCCCATCCAGCAGGCGCACCAGGTGCATACCCAGCAGGTCGCGCGCCACCAGCAGCGGGTCGCGGGCGTACCAATCTCGCGGCAAGCAAGATGACAACCCCATGGTTGTATTGTACAATACCTGTAGAACCCTTATTGCTGGTAGAGGTATGTAATGAAACTCCGCCCGGATATCGCCTTAACCTTTGATGATGTGCTGCTTGTGCCGCGACATTCCTCCATCCGCAGCCGGCAGGATATTGACTTGTCCTCCCAACTGACCCGTGAAATCCAACTTCACCTGCCGATCATCTCTGCCAACATGGACACCGTGACCGAGGCGTCCATGGCCATTGCCATGGCGCAGCACGGCGGGATCGGTATACTGCACCGTTTTATGAGTATCGAGCGGCAAGCCGAACAGGTGCGGAAGGTAAAACGCGCGGAAAGCCTGGTTGTGCATAACCCGCTTACGATTTCGCCGGACGCCAGCGTTGCGCAAGCGCGCCAGGTGATGGCGGAAGAAAACGTCGGCGGGTTGGTAGTGGTTGATGAAAACGGAAGACTGGACGGGATGGTCACAACCCGCGATGTGTTACTGGTGACCGATCCTTCATTGCCGGTGCGCGCCGTGATGACCCCGCGCGAGCGGTTGGTGGTTGCTGGAGCGGAAGAAACTCTTGAAGCGGCGCGCGAAAAACTGTATCAGGCGCGCGTGGAAAAGCTGCCGTTGATCACCCCGGCTGGAACCCTGGCTGGATTGATCACCGCGCAGGATATCGTTAAGATTCAGGAGCACCCGCATGCCACCAAAGACCAGCTTGGGCAGTTGCGAGTGGGGGCAGCGCTGGGTGTGCGCAGCGATGACATCGAACGAGCTGCTGCTTGCATCGAGGCAGGCGCCGATTTGCTGGTGGTTGATATTGCTCACGGGCACTCGGACCATACGATCAATATGGTCAAACGGTTGAAGCAATCGTTCCCGGGGACGGCAGTCATGGCTGGAAATGTTGCCACGGGCGACGGCGTGCGAGAACTGGCGGATGCTGGCGCAGATTCGATCAAAGTGGGGGTTGGGGCAGGTTCGATCTGCATCACCCGGGTAGTCACCGGGTTTGGCGTACCGCAGTTGACGGCCATCGCAGATTGCGCTGAAGTCAGCCACAAACTCGGTTTGCCGCTGGTCGCGGACGGCGGTATGCGCACTTCAGGTGATGTGACCAAAGCCCTGGCGGCTGGCGCCAGCACAGTGATGCTGGGGGCGATGCTGGCAGGCACCGAAGAAGCGCCTGGCGCTGAAATTGTGCGCGATGGCCGGCGCTACAAGGTGGTGCGCGGCATGGCGTCGCTCTCAGCCAATGTCGAACGGCGCAAGTTGGATAACACCGTGGTGGAGTTCACCGAAGAAGACTGGACCGAGGTCGTGCCGGAGGGGGTGGAGGCATTCGTGCCATACCGCGGCGACGTTGCGGACATATTGATCCAGGTTGCCGGCGGCGTGCGTTCCGGGATGAGTTATGCCGGGGCACGCACTATTCCGGTGTTGTGGGAGAATGCTGAATTTATCCGGGTCACCCCGGCAGGGACGAAAGAATCGGGGTCGCACGACGTCAATCTGATTTAACGGATTGTCAAGCCCTTTATATATGGTAGAAGGAGCGGTTTCAGATGGAAGTTGTCATCGTAGATGCGGTCCGCACGCCGATTGGCGCGCTGGGCGGGACGCTTTCCAGTGTGCGCCCGGACGACCTGGCTGCGCATGTCATCCGGGCGCTGGTCGAACGCACCCATGTGCCAACTGACCAGATCGAGGAAGTTTATTTCGGCTGCGCCAACCAGGCTGGCGAGGATAACCGCAATGTTGCGCGCATGGCCGGATTATTGGCCGGGTTGCCGGTCGAAATAGCCGGGGTAACGGTCAACCGCCTGTGTGCGTCCGGGCTGAACGCGGTCAACATGGCGGTGCGGGCTATTCGCGCAGGCGAGGGCGACATTTTTATCGCTGGCGGCGTGGAAAGCATGTCGCGCGCGCCGTACTCGTTGCCCAAAGCCGACCGCGGCTATCCCTTTGGCAACCTGACGGCCTACGACACTGCTCTTGGCTGGCGCTACCCTAACCCACAAATGGAAGCACTGTACGGCACCGAATCGATGGGTGTGACCGCTGAAAATATCGCCGATATGACCGGCATCAGCCGCGCTGAGCAGGATGCATTTGCCCTGCAAAGCAACCTGCGCGCCGTGGCCGCCATGGATTCCGGGCGGTTTGCCGCCGAAATTGTTCCGGTGCCGGTGCCGCAGCGCAAAGGCGATCCGGTCATGGTTAGCCAGGATGAACGTCCGCGGCGGGATACCTCCCTGGAGTCGCTGGCGAAGCTCAAACCGGCTTTCCGCAAGGACGGCTCGGTGACCGCCGGCAACTCTTCCGGATTGAACGACGGCGCAGCCGCCTTGCTGGTGATGAGCGCCGAAAGGGCTGCGGCGCTTGGCATGAAGCCCATGGCGCGCGTGCTTTCCTCGGCAGTTGCAGGTGTACCTCCGCGCATCATGGGTATCGGTCCGGTCCCGGCAACCCATAAAGCGCTGGCCCGGGCCGGATTGCGTATCGAGCAGCTTGGCTTGGTGGAACTCAATGAGGCTTTTGCTGTCCAATCTCTGGCTGTCATCCGCGAACTGGGGCTTTCCGAGGAAATCGTCAACGTCAATGGCGGCGCTGTGGCGCTGGGTCACCCGTTGGGATGCTCCGGGGCGCGCATTTTAACCACTTTGCTGCACGAGATGGCGCGCCGCGCGCCGCAGGCAGCCCGGCCGTATTACGGCATGGCGATGCTGTGCGTGGGTGTCGGCCAAGGCGAAGCTACGATTGTCGAGAGCCTGGTTTAAGCGCGCTGTAGCAGCCGCAGGAGTCTGCCCCAAAAGATAATTTCGTAGGGGCTGTCCCAAAAGCGGGCGGGCGTGGAAACCCGCCTCTACCTGTAGGGGATGGGTTCCACCCCATCCCGCATATGTGGTGGAATAAATGACAAATTTATTCTTTTGAGACAGTCTCAGTTAGCTTTCGCGGTAGGGATTGGTTTCCAATCGCGCCCTGCTGTCGTGATACCTGGCATTTGGCACGTGGCACGCCTACCGCTATCCCCCGATTTCGCTCATGACGCGGTTGGTGGCAAACTCGCCTTCCGCCAGTCCATGTCCCCACGGTTTGACCCATACCCCATCCAGCACGATCTGGCGTAGTTGCTCGAGCGAGGCGCCGGCACGCAGGGGAGTTAACAGGTCCACCTCTTTATCGCGCAGCAGGCACAGACGCAACTTGCCGTCAGCAGTCAGGCGCGCGCGGGTGCAGGCAGCGCAGAATGGCGCGGTAACGGACGAAATAAACCCGAGTTCGCCTTTGGCGTTTGGCAGGCGGAAAATGCGCGCCTCGCCGTCCAGCTTGCCGCTGTTTCCCGGCGTCAGCGGCCCCAGTTCCGCTTCGATCTGGTTACGCATTTCCTCTGCGGTGACCACCTGCTGGCGCTGTAAATCCGTGGCGCCGCCAAAGGGCATCATCTCGATAAAACGTACCTGCCAGGGGTTGTCCAGCGTCAGAGCGGCCATGCTGGCAATGTCGCCATCATTAAAGCCGCGCACCACCACCGCATTGAGCTTAACTGGCGTCAACCCCGCAGCTTCGGAGGCTTGAATGCCCTCCCAGACCTGGTCAAACGACCCCCAGCGGGTGATTTTCTTGAAGCGGACGGTATCCAGCGTGTCCAGGCTGATGTTGACCCGCTGCAGGCCGGCATCTTTGAGCGGCTGAGCCAGTTTGCCAAGCAGCACCCCGTTGGTCGTCATGGAAAGCGACCGGATACCCGGTACGGCGGCAATTTCGCGCACCAGATCGACAACATGCGCCCGCACGGTGGGCTCTCCGCCCGTCAGCCGGATTTTGTCGAATCCCAGGCTGGCAAACAGGCGCACCAGCAGCAGCACCTCGTCATCCTGCAGCATTTCGGCATTGGGGCGAAAGGTCATATCCTCCGGCATGCAGTACACGCAGCGCAGGTTGCAGTGGTCGGTCAGGCTGATGCGCAGGTAATGGATGTTGCGTCCAAAGCGGTCGTAGGCCATAAGTTCCCTTAATTAAGATCAATTGTATCATATAAATTGCATAAAACCGGAGAGGGGAATTAGCCCTGGATATTCCAATCCGATCGGTTTCTAAGAGGAAAGACCGCAATGGATGTCACCCTGCCCGCAGGGCACTCTGCGAGTGAGCGTAAGCGAAGGGTCTCGCAGCCGGCCAATGAGATGCTTCATTTCATTTACGCGCAGCGTGCCCCACCCGAAGGGTGCTCTGTGTGTGGGCAACAAGACGTCACCCTGAGCGTAAGCGAAGGGTCTCCCGGCCCGCCGCGGGATGCTTCACTTCGTTCATGCGCGGCGTGCCCCACCCGTAGGGTGCTCTGTGAGTGTGGGCAGCATGACATTCAAGGTATTATTTATGGAATACCTGCTACTGTCCAGATTACGGGATTCAATTCTTTCAATATGACAAATTTTACCTACATAATAGCAATATTGAGGAAATATGTTTTTGCCCTGTGTGACGGTTGACACTATGTATTCTATGAAAACAGCCCCATAATCATAGAGCACCGAGCATCGCGGCTATTTTTGGTTTTAATCCTGGTAAGAACTGAATAGGAGGAACTGAATGCCCCCCAAGGGACGGATTATCGTCAGCGATTTGTACTGCAAGGGATGCGAGTTGTGTGTCGGGGCTTGCCCGCAAGCGGTTATTGCGCTGAACCCTGAACGCATTACCGCCAAGGGTTATCACCCCGCTTCACTGTTCAAAGACGGCTGCACTGGCTGTGGAATTTGTGCCATCGTGTGCCCCGACGCCGCCATCACGGTCTACCGGGAAGACCTGCGCGCCCGGCGCGCGATTCCCGCAGGAGCATAGGAGGCGAATATGGCACGCGAATTATGGAAAGGGAACAACGCAATTGCCGAAGCCGCAGTGCGAGCCGGGTGCGCCGCTTATTTTGGTTACCCGATCACCCCGCAGACCGAATTATTGGAGTACATGTCGGCCCGCATGCCGCAATTGGGGCGAGCATTCGTTCAGGCGGAAAGTGAATTAGCCGCAATCAACATGGTGTACGGCGCAGCCTGCACCGGAACACGGGTGATGTCTTCGTCTTCCAGCCCCGGCGTCAGCTTGATGATGGAAGGGGTCTCTTACATTGCCGGCACCGAAATTCCGGCGGTGCTGGTGGATGTGATGCGCGGCGGGCCGGGTCTTGGCAACATTGCCCCTGCGCAGTCCGACTACAATCAGATCGTTCACGGCGGCGGACACGGCGATTACAACCTGATCGTTTTGGCGCCGTCCTCCGTGCAGGAATCGGTCGACCTGACCGTGTTGGCCTTTGACCTGGCAGAAAAATACCGCTCCATTTGTGTGGTGCTGCTGGACGGCAGCATCGGCCAAATGATGGAGCCTGCGGAAATGCCGCCCTTCCAGCCGCTGCGCACCGAATATCCCGATTGGGCGGTTACCGGCGCCAAAGATCGCGAGCGCCGCTTCCTCAGTTCCATTTACCTGGACCCGCCGCAAGAAGAGGCTGCCAACCTGCGCATGCTGCGCCGCTGGCAGGAGGTCCAGGCGAACGAAATCCGCTACAAGACCTATTACATGGACGACGCCAAGTTTGCCGTGATCGGCTTTGGCTCTTCCGGCCGGGTGGCGCTTTCTGCTGTACGGGCAGCGCGCGCCGAAGGCATCCCGGTAGGGCTGCTGCGCCCGATCACCCTCAATCCCTTCCCCGAAAAAGTGGTGGAAGATTTAGCCAAACAGGTTGAGGGTATTCTGGTGGTCGAGATGAATTCGGGCCAGATGCTGGAAGATATCCGGCGCATCGCCAAAGGCGCGGCGCCGGTGGAATTCTTTGCCCGTTTGGGCGGCATCATGCCGCTGCCGGATGAAATCCTGGATGAAATCCACCGCTTGGCCAAGGGCCCGCTGACGTTGGAAGGTCACCCCCGCGACCGCTGGCTGGCGCGCATGGGTACATTGAACTAAAGGAGCAGCGAATGGATACTCAAGAAGAAGTTATCGTTTACGCTCGACCTGATTCGCTGACAAAGACCAACACCCACTACTGCCCGGGCTGCACCCACGGCGTGGCGCACCATCTGATTGCGGAAGTGATCGATGAGATGGGCTTGCGCGATCGCACGATTGGCGTTGCCTCGGTTGGCTGCTCGGTTTTTGCCTACAATTACATGAACTTTGACTTTGTCCAGGCGCCGCACGGCCGCGCCCCCGCCATGGCGACCGGCGTCAAGCGCGTGTTCCCCGACAAAGTGGTTTTAACCTACCAGGGCGACGGCGACCTGGCTTCGATCGGCATGGCCGAAATTGTGCATGCAGCCGCCCGTGGCGAAAACATTTCGGTGTTCTTTCTGAATAACGCCAATTACGGCATGACCGGCGGTCAGATGGCCCCAACAACGCTGCCTGGCCAAAAGACGACCTCGTCACCGAACGGACGCGATGTCGAAACACAGGGTTACCCGATTCGCGCCTCGGAACTGCTGGCAACCCTGGACGGCGCCAGCTACGTGGTGCGCCGCAGCCTGCACGATCCCAAGAATATCCGCCTGGCGAAAAAAGCCATCCGCACCGCCTTCGAGGTGCAACTGCGCGGGTTGGGCTTTTCGATGGTCGAGCTGCTTTCCACCTGCCCGACCAACTGGGAAATGACCCCGCAGAATTCGCTCAAATGGCTGGAAGAGCACATGATTCCATACTACCCGCTGGGCGACTACAAAGTCAACCCGGCTGTCGCCGAGATCAAGGGCTAAAGGAGAACGCCATGCAGACAGAGATTATTTTTGCCGGTTTTGGCGGTCAGGGCGTGCTGTTTGCCGGGCAGGTTGTGGCGTATGCTGCCATGGACAACGGCCTGGAGGTTACCTGGATCCCTTCATACGGCCCGGAAATGCGCGGCGGAACCGCCAACTGCACGGTCATCGTCTCCGACGAGGAAATTGGCTCGCCGCAGGTGCGCTACCCGACGGCGGTGGTGGCCATGAACCTGCCCTCGCTGGATAAATACGAACCGCTGGTCAAAGAGGGCGGGTATTTGATCGTCAATTCGTCCATGGTGGACCGCCCCGTCAGCCGCAAGGAAATCCACTCCGTGATGGTGCCGGGCAACGAGATCGCTGAGGGACTGGGCGACAAGAAAATGACCAACATGGTGCTGCTTGGCGCGCTGCTGGCCAACGTACCGCTGCTGCCATTGGAAGCGGTGGAGAAGTCACTGCGTGAACACCTGCCGGAAAAGCATCATCGATTGCTGCCGCTCAATTACCAGGCGCTGCGCGAAGGCGCGCGGTTCCTGGCCGAGAAAGTGTAGGATACGAAGTAAGGTTGAAACCGGCGGGATTTCCCGCCGGTTTTTTTATGACGGCATCTGTCTTTGCGATTGGAGCGAAGCGGAAAGAAGCAATTCACGCCGGTTAATCCATGCTCATTTCTATGGCCAGGCGTGCTGGTCGACTCGCGCAGATTGCTTCGCCCTAAAAAACCAGGGCTCGCGACGACAATGTTGCTATATAAGGAGTTTTGATTTTCGTAGGGTGTGTTCGACCCTGTGAAAAATTAAACTGCTCAAGGGATGACACGCCTATCCATCACAGCTTGGGTCGAACGCACCGAAGATTAAAATGGTCCTTCCAGCCTTGCCAAATTGCAGTATAACCATTCAACACGTGTAAGGAGTAAAAAGCCGAGTGGCGACAAACCCGAACAGAGGTAGAGCCCACCTGATATTGAACCACGGCTATCGAGCGTGTGGACCGGCTAAAAATCGTGACAAAGCTCATCCCCGGATTTATGACCGTTGACCATAGCCGCGGGTTAATTCATACCCTATAATATATTCGTGTCTGCGAATATATCTCCTGCAAGTTCCCCCGAAACCCAAATTTCTCACCTGTTCGCCATCATCGGACAGCCGGTGCGCATCCAGATATTGGCGATTATCGGCAATGAGCCGGCCTGTGTTTGCCATCTGGAGGCGGTGCTGGGGCTGCGCCAGGCCAGCATATCTCAGCATTTGATGGTGTTGCGCAAGGCTAACCTGGTAACGGCGCAGCGCGAAGGCCGGAATATTTTCTACCGGTTGGTTCAGCCGGGGGTGCTTCAGGTAATCGAGCAGGCCGCCGTTTTTGGCGGCATGACGCCGGGCGCGTTATCTGCCCTGGCTGTCAGGCCGGTGGCGGGCTGCCCCTGTCCGCAGTGCAACCCGGGCATCGACCCGGAGCTATCCTGCAAAACTCTCAGTTCATCCAAGTCATCATAATTCTGAGCGAGGCATCGTATGGAAAATAAAAGTGTGACCAAACGGCTGTCATTTTTGGATCGCTATTTAACGCTGTGGATTTTCCTGGCCATGGCAGTAGGCGTGGGCCTGGGCTATTTATTCCCCAATGTGGTCGAAGGTTTCAATACGGCTGTTTCGGTGGGCACCACCAACATCCCCATTGCCATTGGACTGATCCTGATGATGTACCCGCCGCTGGCCAGGGTGCATTACAACGAGTTGGGCAAAGTTTTCCGCGACTGGAAGGTGCTCGGCCTTTCGTTGCTGCAAAACTGGGTCATTGGGCCGGTTTTGATGTTCGCGCTGGCGATCATTTTCCTGCGCGGCTTCCCGGAATACATGTCCGGGTTGATCATGATCGGCCTGGCGCGCTGTATTGCCATGGTCATCGTCTGGAACTCACTGGCGAAGGGCGACACCGACTACGCGGCAGGGTTGGTGGCTTTCAACAGTGTTTTTCAGGTGCTCTTCTACAGCGTCTACGCTTACGTGTTTATCACCGTGCTGCCCACCTGGTTTGGGCTGGAAGGCGCGGCCGTTCACGTCACGATTGGCGAGATTGCAAAATCCGTATTCATCTACCTGGGCATTCCCTTCATCGCCGGTTTCATCAGTAACATGGTGCTCATACGAGTAAAAGGCCGGGACTGGTATTACAAGACTTTTATCCATAAAATCAGCCCGATTACGCTGATCGCGCTGTTGTTCACCATCCTGGTGATGTTCTCGCTCAAGGGTAATTTGATTGTCCGCATCCCGCTGGATGTGGTCCGCATTGCCATCCCGCTGCTGATCTACTTTGTGGTTATGTTCCTGGTCAGTTTTGCCATGGGTAAGGCGATCGGGGCGAATTATAAGCAGACCACGACGTTGTCCTTCACGGCGGCCTCCAATAATTTCGAACTGGCAATCGCCGTCGCGGTGGCGGTATTCGGGCTCAACTCCGGGCAGGCCTTTGCGGCGGTGATTGGGCCGCTTGTGGAAGTGCCGGTCATGATCGGGCTGGTCAATGTGGCTTTCTGGCTGCAAAAGCGGCTGTACAAAGACGAAATAACGGCTGGCGCGCCCAGTCTGGACGTCTGCTAGGTGGGGGCAGGGCTGCTTTTAGGGGGAGCAGCCCTGGATTTTATCCACGCGGTATCCGTCCGTCAGGATGACCAAGGCCAGGTCACCTGAAAAAAAACGGTATATTTGATGTCGCTATCCGATTCGGATCAGAGACCATCCGTTACAAGCTGGCGATGACGACGCCGAAAAAGTAACCAGCCAGTGTGCTGAAGACAGCGACCAACCCGACATAGATGCCGGTCTTCTTTTTGCCCATAACCCCATTCAATACCAGGATGGACTGGAGCGAAAGTTCAGGATCGGCCAGCAGGTAGGCAAGCAGCGGACCGCGCGCCATGCCAAGGTCGAGGAACATGCGAGCAATCGGGACTTCAACCAGCGTGGGGAAATACATGAATACGCCGAACAGGACGCCGATGATATTTGCCCAGATGGTGTTTTGACCGGCTACGGTGCGCACCCAGGTCTCGGGAATGATCACCTTGACGATGCCGGCGGCGAATACTCCGATAATCAAGAGTGGGAAAATCTGCTTTACGAATTTCCAGGTCTCGAAGATCCAGCCGGCAAGTTCATCTTTGGTAAAAAATCGAGCGGTAACAATGCCGGTGGCTGCCAGTAGGATAACTTCGCCAACCAAACGACCGTTGATGCCAATGATCAACGACCCGACCTGTTCCTTGGGTGCGGCGATCAGGATTGTCAGGGCGATTAATACGATTGCCGCATAGGTCCAGCCGTTGAATCCCTCAAAAATTTTCTGGAAACCCTTCCAGGCGGTTATCCCGATGAAGACCAGCATCAGGATAAGCACTGCCCCCTGCACTGTCAGGTTTAAGCTGGAAAGGATGGTTGCCCAGCCCGCAGTGAGGTCTACTGGCAGCGTGATTTCAGCATAAACATTGGTCAGCAAGCCTATCTGCAGCGTACCAACAATTAAAACTGCCAGCAGCAGACCGAAGATGACCCACACCGCGGACTTGACGCCAGCGTTTTGGTCAAACACGCCGTTGGCGGCCATTTCTGCGGTACGCGCAAATTCTTCCTTGCGGAAAACCCAGGCCATGATCATCCCGATGACGATGCCAAAGGTGATGGATAGTACCAGGCGGCTGATAGCGACATCAAACCCGATGGCTGCGCCGGTGTAGGTGATCGCCAGGATGTTGATGGCTGGTCCGACGAACAGGAAGGTGATGGCAGGACCCAGTCCTGCGCCGCGCTTCCAAATGCCGGCAAAGAGCGGCAGAATGGTGCACGAGCAAACTGCCAGGATGAAGCCGCCAAAAGCAGAGGCTGGATAGCTGATCCATTTGGAGGCTTTTGGGCCAAGAAAGCGGGTGATGGCTTCCTTGGGGACCATGGAACTCATGAAACCGGCAATGACAAATGCCGGCACCAGGCACAATAAAACATGGGCTGCCAGGTAATCCAGCAGCCCGGTCCAGCCAGACCAGAATAGGTTACCGATATATACCAGAATGGGATCCATAAAACCTACACAACTGCTGACTATGCAGCTCTCAACCAGTCTGTAACTTCCGCTTCAGTGGGGATGCGGCCGGATGAGACCACTTTATCGTTGATCACCAGGCCCGGGGTGGAAAGAATCGGCCATTTCATAATTTCGTCAAAGTCGGTCACTTTTTCCACTTCAGCCTCAAGGCTGAGGGTTTCGACCGCTTTGCAGGCAACGGCTTCCACCCGTTTGCAATTGGCACAGCCCGATCCAAGAACTTTGATGTTGATCATATTTTTGTTTCCTTTTCGAAAATTAGTCTAAGTGGGTCTAAAACGCCTGGTAGTTTGGCTATTCTTTGGGATTGCAATGCGGGCAGGGGCAGATAGTTTCCGGTTTTGCAGTCCCGGTTGTGGGTTGACCGGTCAACTGACTGGCTGCGTCGAGAACAACGTAAATCTGGGGATTGGTCACCCGATAATAAATATTCCAGCCGTCACGCCGGTCCTGGATCAACCCGGCCTCACGTAGCACGGCCAGCTGCTGAGAGATGTAAGCTTGCCGGAAACCAAGGAAGGCTTCCATGTGGCAGACGCAATGCTCGCCATCTCGCAGCAGATTGAGGATGGCGATGCGCGCGGGGTGGGTCAGGGTTTTAAACACCTGAACCTGGGCGTCCAGTGGTTTGAGGGATGGGGCGGTGCCATCAATTACATTCAAAGTCATGAATATGATTATAATGTCAAGTTAACTTGGTTTAAATGGTAATTTGTCATAATAATTGCGGACAAAGGTAAAGGAAATTGGTAGGAGGCGTAATATTTTTGATATCGATGAAGTTCCCGGTCTCCAGAAGAGATCGAGCGGTTTTGTGTTCTTCCAAGGGGGGGGCAAATACCGGAAAGGGTTTATAAATAGGGGTGAATCATTGGTTCCTGTTATTCAGCCACCCATTCGAGCTGTTTTTGAAACCCTTTAACCCGGTTCATTCCCGACAGAAGACAAGTCACAAGTACGAAGATGCAGCCCCCAAAAGTATTTCGAATGGAATGGAAAAAAAGCACTGGCAGCGAAATGTCATTGGCTAAATTGCAGCAGCAGCGTCTTGACCAGATGATTGCCTATGCCCGAAGCTGTTCTCCGTTCTATCGCCAGTTATACCAGCACCTGCCCGCCAGCGCTGTAGAGCTTCACAACCTCCCACCAACTACCAAAACCCAACTGATGGAAGCCTTTGACACCTGGGCGACCGACCCGGCTGTCAACCGTGCGAGCGTGGACGCCTTCATCCGCGATAAGCGGTTGGTCGGCCAGCGCTATCTTGGAAAATATTCCGTCTGGACGACGTCCGGAACGACCGGCGAACCGGGTATTTTCCTGCAGGATGCCTCCGCGCAGCGTATTTACAACCAGTTGCTGATTTTACGCGGTTTCCGTTCCTGGTTAACCTGGGGAGATTTGGCGGTCATGCTGCGGCGCGGTTTTCACTGTGCGATGATCCTGGCAGTTGGTGACCATTATGCCGGTGCTGCCAATTGGGCGCGGGTGCAACGTTCACTGGGTCCGTTTTCCAACCGTTTGAGGATCTTTCCCATCCTTGAGCCGCTGCCCGGGCTGGTCGCGCGGCTGAATGCTTTTCGGCCGGTGATCATCATCAGCTACCCGAGCGTGCTGGCCTTACTTGCCGGTGAGCAGTCAACCAGCCGGTTGAATATCCAGCCCTTTGTATTGTGCAGCCTGGGCGAAGGGCTGGATGAACCAGCCCGGCAGAAGATTGAATCGGCTTTTCCGAAGAGTCACCTGGTGGATATTTACGCTGCTTCGGAATTTCTCTGTATCGGCTTCGAGTGCAGCGAACATTGGCTGCATGCCAATAGCGACTGGGTGCTGCTGGAGCCAGTGGATGAGGATAACCAGCCGGTCGTGATGGGTCAACCCTCGACCAATGTGCTGCTGACCAACCTGGCGAACCGCGTCCAGCCCATTCTGCGCTACAGCCTGGGGGATAGCGTCACCTTCAAGCCCGAGCCCTGCCCGTGCGGCAATCCGCTGCCGGCATTTCGGGTTGCCGGGAGGACCGATGAGACCATGATTTTCCCCTCCCGAGCTGCCGGCAGCGTGGCGGTGCTGCCGATGGCGATCGCCAGCGTGGTGGAACAGGTTCCCGGGGTGCTGCGCTACCAGATCATTCAAACGGCTCCTGACCAACTCAAGGTCAGGCTGGAGGTCGAACCGGGGGCTGAGCGCAAGGCTGTCTGGGACATTACGGCGGCGGGTTTACAAGCCTTTTTCGCAAACCAGGGCGCGGCGGCGATTGGAGTGGCTCTGGCAAGCAAAGCGCCGCAGGCGAACCCGGTCAGCGGCAAGTTCCGGCACGTGTATAAGGAGAGGTGGGAAGTAGAGTAAACGGGGGAAGCCCTCGGTCATGCGGCGTGCTCGGTCTCAAGACCGGCGCGAGCAAAGCAGGCTATAGCAGAACATGGGCGCGCACTGCGCGCCTCTACAGCCGCTGCGCGATCGGTCACAGAGCGACCCCCTCCACCCTCCCCCAAAATCCAAAGATCGGATTTTAGGGGAGACAAAGGTAGGCGCGGGCGAAAGGGCCTTCGGGTGGGCATCACGTGCCTCGACGGGCTCAGCAAACGGGCGCAATCAAGGCTGCTGTCAAAATTCACCCTTGACATTTTCTCTTTCCAAGGTGTATATTTCTGCGTCGAATAGTTCGATATGTTACTAATTGATTGCGAGGAAAAATGCACCCATTTGCTGGCCCTGAAAATGACCAAATTCGCGGGCACATTCATGATTATCTGAAAAAGCTGTTCGACATCGAGGACACCAGCGGCATCGAGTTTTTCGTCATGCTGCAGCGAACGGCGCACCTGATTCGACGGCTCGACGACCAGTCCGATGAGGATATGGATATCTCCGGCCCGCGCTGGAGACTGCTGATGCGCCTGCTGATCGAGGAAGAGGTCGGCAGCGGTACGGGTCTGACCCCGACTGTCATCAGCCAGTCGCAGCGCGTTAGCAAGAATACCATCAGTGCGCTGCTGCGCGGTCTCGAGGCGCAGGGTCTTATCCAGCGCACACTCGATTCGACCGACCTGCGTGCCTTTCGCATCCAGCTCACCCCGACGGGAAGGGACTATCTGCGCAAGACCGCCCCTGAGCGCATCCAAAATCTCAACCGGCTGCTTTCCGGGCTGGATTTAGCCGAGCAGGAGCAGCTTACCCGGCTGCTCGAAAAGCTGCAAAGCTTACTGGTGGAACAATTCAAGGCCAAATGCAAAGATGGCAAGCCCCATTCCGAGTTTGTAGCGCATGGGCCCTTTTCTGAGGAGTGAATCATTCCATGATTCGATTAGTCAGGTATCTCAAACCATATTTATCCATGATTTTGCTCACCATCGTGCTGTTGTTCGTGCAGGCCAACGCCGACCTGGCGCTGCCGGATTATCTCTCACGCATTGTGAATAACGGTATCCAGCAGGGCGGCGTGGAAAACGCGGTGCCGACCGCCCTGCGCGCCAGCACGATGGAGCACTTGCAACTGTTCCTGGCGCCGGACGAACAGGCACGCGTGATGGCGGCCTATACCCTGGTCGATGCCAGTTCGCCGGATTACGCCGAAACGCTGAAGACTGTGCCCGGCGCTGCCGCTGAGCCGGTCTATGTTTTGACCGCCAGCGATACCGCTGAAATCGCAGCGCTCGACCCGCTGATGGCAAAAGCGCTGCTGGCGGTATCCGGCATCGAGCAGGTGATGGCGGACCCCGCCAAGGCTGCTCAGATGGGCGCGGCGGCCGGCTTCGACCTTTCTCGACTACCCGCAGGTGCAGACCTGTTTAGCCTGTTGGGTAACTTGCCCCAGGCGCAGCGCGAACAGATCAGTACGCAACTGCAAGGTCAGTTCGCTGCGCTGGGCGAGAGCGCAGTACAGCAGGCCGCCATCCAGGCGGTAAAAGGCGAGTACGCAGCGCTTGACATGAACACAGCCAGCCTGCAAACCAACTACATCTTAAGCACCGGGTTGCTGATGCTGCTGGTCACGCTGGTGTCGGTCGTCAGCAGCATTGCGGTCGGTTACTTCTCAGCTAGAACGGCTGCCGGCCTGTCGCGTGACCTGCGGCGCGCAGTCTTCCAAAAGGTCGAGGGCTTCTCATCCACCGAGTTCGACCACTTTTCCACCGCTTCCCTGATCACCCGCACCACCAACGACATCACCCAGATTCAGATGGTGGTGATCATGATGATGCGCATGGTCTTCTACGCGCCGATCATGGGCGTGGGCGGCATCATCCGCGCCATCGACAAAGATTCGTCGATGTGGTGGATCATCGCCGTTGGCGTGGCAGCCCTGCTCAGCCTGATCGTAGTGGTCTTCTCGATTACGCTGCCAAAGTTCAAAGCAATGCAGAACCTGATCGATCGACTCAACCTGGTGCTGCGCGAGAACCTCTCGGGCATGATGGTCATTCGCGCTTTCAATATGCAGCCGTTCGAGGAGCAGCGTTTCGACAAGGCCAACCAGGATTTGACCGGCACGACCCTGTTCATCAACCGGGTGATGGTCGCCATGTTCCCAACCATGATGTTTATCATGAATGGCTTGTCGCTGCTGATCATCTGGATCGGCTCGCAGCAGGTGGCGGCAGCCCAGATGCAGGTAGGCGACATGATGGCTTTCATGCAATATGCCATGCAGATCGTCTTCTCGTTTTTGATGATGTCCTTTATGTTCATCCTCTTGCCGCGCGCTTCGGTTTCGGGCGGACGGATTGCTGAGGTGTTGGACACGGAACCGACCATCCGCGACGCACAGACCCCGCGCAATTTCCCCGCGCCGTTCAAGGGCACGGTCGAGTTCCGCAACGTGTCCTTCCGCTACCCCGGCGCGGAAGAAGATGTGCTGCGCAACATCAACTTCACCGCGCAGCCGGGGCAAACCACTGCCTTCATCGGTTCGACCGGTTCGGGCAAGTCAACCATCGTCAACCTGATCCCGCGCTTCTATGATGTGACCGGCGGGCAGATCCTGATCGACGGGATGGATATCCGCCAGGTAACGCAGCACGAGCTGCGCGACAAAATCGGCTACATCCCGCAGAAGAGCACGCTCTTTTCCGGCACGATCGAGAGCAACCTGCGCTACGCGGACGATGACGCAACGAAAGAGGCGCTGCTGGCTGCTGCCGGAACTGCTCAGGTGAGCGAGTTTATCGACTCGAGCGCCGACGGGCTGGCGACCGAGATTGCTCAGGGCGGCGCGAACGTCTCTGGCGGGCAAAAACAACGCCTGTCGATCGCCCGCGCGCTGGTAAAGCAGGCACCGATCTACATCTTCGATGATAGTTTTTCGGCGCTGGACTTCAAGACGGATGCGGCCCTGCGCCATGCCTTGAAGGAGAATACCGCCGACAGCGCGGTGCTGATCGTCACCCAGCGCGTTTCGACCGTGATGAACGCCGAGCAAATTGTGGTGCTGGATGAAGGGCAGGTGGTCGGCATTGGCACCCATTTGGAATTGATGAAAACCTGCGAGCCGTATCGCGAGATCGCGCTGTCGCAGTTGAGCATGGAGGAATTATCATGATGATGCCCGGCGGAAATCCAAATCGCAGCGGGGGCGGATCCAAGGAACAGGCGGGCGGGCCAAGTTTTGGCCCAGGGCGCCACGGCGGCCCAATGGGCATGATGATAAAGGGTGAGAAGGCGCGCGACTTCAAGGGCACGATGCAAAAGCTGCTGCAGGCGCTCAGCCCGTACCGCTGGCAATTCGTGGTGGTGTTCGTGTTCGCCGCGGCCTCGACCGTGTTCAACATCCTCGGCCCAAAGATCCTTGGCAAGGCCACCACCAAACTGTTCGAAGGGGTCATGGGGCAGATCGCCGGCACGGGCGAGGGCATCGACTTCACCTACATCGGCAACATTCTGATCACCATGACCATCCTGTACCTGCTGGCGACGCTGTTCAGCTACGTGCAGGGCTGGATCATGTCCGGCGTCTCGGCCCAGGTGACCTATCGCTTCCGCCGGGATATCGCCGAGAAGATCAACCGCATGCCGCTGGGCTATTTCGACGGCACCAACCACGGCGAGGTGCTCTCGCGCGTTACCAACGATGTGGATACGGTCAGCCAGACCCTCAACCAAAGCTTGTCGCAGATCATCACCTCCGGCGTGACGGTTGTGGGCGTGCTGGTGATGATGCTGACCATCAGCTGGCAGATGACGCTGGCGAGCCTGCTGGTCCTCCCGCTCTCGCTGGTTTTCATCCGGCAGATCGTGAACCGCTCGCAGAAGTACTTTTCCGAACAGCAGGAATATCTTGGCCACGTCAACGGGCATGTCGAGGAAATGTACGGCGGCCACATGGTGATGAAGGCGTTCAACGGCGAGGAGAAGAGCGTCGCAAAGTTTGACAGCTTCAACGTCACGCTGTACAGCTCGGCCTGGAAGTCGCAATTCCTCTCGGGGCTGATGATGCCGGTCATGAGCTTCATCAGCAACCTGGGGTACGTGGCGGTGGCGGTGCTGGGCGGCTGGCTGGCAACGCGCAGCCTGATTACCGTGGGCGACATTCAGGCTTTCATCCAGTACGTGCGCAACTTCACCCAGCCGATTGCGCAACTGGCGAACATTTCCAACACGCTGCAGCAAACCGCCGCAGCGGCCGAACGGGTCTTTGGCTTCTTGAATGAGGCTGAGGAGACGCCCGACCCGGCCGGTGCGCTGGAACTGAGCGATGTGCGCGGCCAGGTGGACTTCGAGGACGTGCGCTTTGGCTACAACCCCGAGAAGGTGGTGATCAACGACTTCACCGCCAGGGCGAACAGCGGCCAGCGGGTGGCCATCGTCGGGCCGACCGGCGCGGGCAAGACCACCATCGTCAAGCTGCTGATGCGCTTCTACGACGTCGACTCCGGCGCGATCCGCGTCGACGGGCGCGATATCCGCAGCCTGACCCGCCGCGACCTGCGCAAGCTGTTCGGCATGGTGTTGCAGGATACCTGGCTGTACAACGGCACGATCATGGAGAACATCCGTTACGGCCGGCCGGATGCCACCGATGAGGAGGTGTACGTCGCTGCCAGAGCCGCGCACGTGGATCACTTTGTGCATACGCTGCCGGATGGCTATAACATGGTGCTCAACGAGGAAGCCAGCAACGTCTCGCAGGGGCAAAAACAGCTACTGACCATCGCGCGCGCAGTACTGGCCGACCCCAAGATTCTGATTTTGGATGAGGCCACCAGTTCGGTTGATACGCGCACCGAGATATTGATCCAGCGCGCCATGAATACCCTGATGAAGGGCCGCACCAGCTTTATCATTGCCCACCGCCTGTCCACCATCCGCGACGCCGACCTGATTTTGGTGATGCGCGACGGGGATATCGTCGAGCAGGGCGACCACAAGAGCCTGCTGCAGGCCGGCGGTTTCTACGCCGAGCTGTATAACAGCCAGTTCGAGCGGGCGGTGGTGGTGTAGGGCAGAGCGCCCCCTCCAGCCTTCCCCAAAATCCGATTTACAATAAAAGGTTGCATAATATTGTCCTCCCTCCCAATCGTTTATATTCACCTTTTATGATTTTTTTCTAGCAATTAGCTTGGATCAATTTCCGGGGGACGGGGCGATGAATTCTCAAAGCGAAAGAATAATTTGGCAGCATTACTTGATAATTCTAACAGACGGAAATTTATAGTGTGCAGAATAATCCCAATATTAACTGAAACAATGCCAAGGATCATAAGCCCAGATGCTAAAATCGCTTTTGGCACGCTGTATATATATTTGAACAGCAAATATTCCCTAATTACAAATGCCCCAACTAAAATACTACAAATAAAAAACATTAGCCCTATCCCACCAAAAAAGGTGAGGGGCTTATAAGACTGCATGATCGATAATATTTTATATAGAACCTTGAAACCGTCTTTAATTGTGTTGAGTTTTGAGAAGCTACCCAATGGGCGCTCTCGATATGGAATTTCAATTTCAGAAATCTTAAAATGCCGGTAAAGCAACTGCAATGTCATTTCGGTTTCTACATCAAACCCTGTTGCAACGATAGGTAATTCTATCGCCACCGCACGATTGAAGACTCTATATCCCGACATTGGATCCTTTAATTTTGAAGAAAATATTGCGTTGATTAAAGTACAAACAAGTTTGTTACCACTGTAGTGCAATGGACGGAATGCATGTTGTGAATAATTGGATAGTCTTTGTCCAACCAGCATATCCGTTTCTTCTTTTAAAACTGGTGCTAGTAAATCGTGTACTTTTTCTGCTGGATAAGTGTCGTCACCATCGACTAAAACATAGATATCGGCAACCACTTTATTCAACATCGCGCTTAGGACAAATCCTTTACCCTGTCGTTTCTCTTTAACCACAATTGCGTTACTATTAACCGCTAATTCAAAACTACCGTCTGAACTATTGTTATCAAAGACATAAATGGTGGCGTTGGGTAGCTCATTCCGAAAATCTTGGATGACCTTGACTATTGTTTTCTGTTCGTTATAACAAGGAATTAAAACTGCAATGTTGATCGAGGAATAGTCCCTTGCGTTGTTCATCTTTCTACCTTTGATACAGAAATAAGAGATTGTCCAATGGGACATCCAACTTTGCCTTCAATAAATGAAATTAATGGCACAAATTTATTAAATATTTTGATTTGAGAATCGCTTTGGCGCGTTAGTTTTCTCACTCGAGCATTGTATATCCAACCCAATAACCCTAAAATATTTGAATAAAACATTTTCTCGTTTTTCAGTGATGTCTTCCTTAGATTTTCTTTCATTGAGCGTTTTGTATAGCGACGAAAATGTCCGACCGCTTTATCTATAGGTCCATATGCTTGAGGAAATGCAGGAACGAGGAGTACAACTCGGCCGCCTGGTTCCAAAATTCTTTCGAAAAGTTTAAGTGTTGCAACATCATCCTCAATGTGTTCCAACACATTCATACATAGCACTGTATCAAAATGTAAATTTATAAAATCATTAAATTCGCAAGCCTCAATTCCTTTATTTATCAGGCTAAAGTGAGGTGCGCTTATAAATATCCTGTGTAATATTTCAGAACAATACTGGTTAGGCTCTACCACGACCAGCAAATCCACATCGTCAATTAGTTGACGACTTATGTTGCCAATCCCAGGACCAATTTCAAGAACGCGTTTCCCAATATATGGTTTTACTAAGGCATGTAACCATTTATTGTAATTGGGAGCATTTTCCATTTGACGCAAATCATCCATAATAAATGGATCATCAGTCTGTATATATCGCCGGTCATTTTGAACTTTCATCTATAATTTTTCCTCAAAGAGAACATTTGTTTTTGGCAATGGATTAAAAAGATACATTATTTTATAATGGTTTTGATATTTACAGTATCTTTAATCTGCATCATAATTATTCTGCAATGAATAAATTTTTTTCCACCGTAATTTGCCGCGATTACAAAAGCTTTTAAACAACATAAATATGGAAATCCAATGCAAACTCCACTTACTTTACTTCAACGGCGGTTACTTTGTAAGTTAGCTTTCTTGCATCAGCGCCTAACCCTAATTCAGCAGGAATAAAATATCTGTTAGAACCCAAGCTCAGTTCATATAATTTTTCTTCAGGTTTCTTATTTACTATTATAGATACCATTTCTCCGTTTGGGCTGACTGAAGCAAAGGAGACTTTACCTGTGGAATCTGTCAGGGTTGCCACAATATCACTGGCATGTCCATCAGTTATCAAATTTAGGGAAACCTCAATTTGATTTTTACCTTCAACACCCGCTATCAAAAGCTTTGCATTATCCATCAACCAGTTATCTGCGTAAGTGTTCAGCATAATGTAATCAAATTTTATTTTTCCTGTAAACGTTTCGTTCAATTTATAGACATTAAACAAGGTTAAATCAGTGCTAATCAACTCCAAATTTTGGATTTTTGATAAATTTGAAAGCCTCTTCGATGTAATAACAAAATTTTGCTCATTTCTGTGAAAATAGTCGTATTCGAGGGGGTTTTCTGCGATACCACTTTTAATAAAATCCTTGTTTGATTGAGCTGAATATAATGCATCTACATATAGGCTATTATCAATATCAATTAATAACGGGGTTCCGGGTTTTGAATTTACTATTTTACTCAAAGATGAATACTCATTCTCTCTTAATACACCATTATATTCAATCGAATACACACGGTATGTATCGTAAGCAGCGTACACGTGATTTATTAACATAAAACCGCCGATCACTCCGGCTAATAATTTTTTTCCCATTCCAGTACTCTTCCGATAGAGGATAAAACCAAGTGACATTGTGATTAGTACTGCAAAGATAAAAATATGATTACGACCATTTATAACTTTATTCTGCAATGATTCAAATAAAAGCAGGCTTTTCGCATCAATGATCGAACCATTTATGACTTGCGGTTGAATGAGTAAATAGTAGATAAGAAGAATAGATGAAAATATAAAACCAAACTGCCTAAACCTAAGTTTCGAAAAATCCAGTTTTAGCATCATAACCAGAAAAGGGATGAAATAAGGGAAAAAATATCTATAATGAACACGTTGCACACCTAGCGCTGCTCCTCCTTCATCCATGTAAATTAAAACCACAACTGTTGCGATGGTGACTAGGAAAGAAGTTGTAAGAAAGAATAAAAATTTTCGATCTTTCCTTTCATAATGCAACAGATTATCAAACGGGAGGATGAAAGGAAAAACCATAAAAAGCATCGTTGTAAAAAACAAGTAATACATTACTCCATTGGGAAAATCCGAAACAATGTTTCGTAACGCATCTATTAATCTCGCCGATGCCGTGATTGTCCAAAAATCATCCACCGCTGCAAAACTCCTGTAATTGACATAACGTATCGCCAGGGATAATGTTTCCTTCAAGCCGAACACAACTACAATGACTGTGATTATCTGAGTGAGTTTGGTTTTATAATGTTTGAATTTATCAACAAAGATAAGTTCGGTACCCAAAAATATTATGTATCCTGCTAACACCGTCGCGCCGGCCGCTTTGCAAACCCACAACAAGAATAATAAAAAACCCAAGAAAACCGAGCTGACATTCACTCCCGATATTTTTTTATAGATTATATAAATCGTAAATAAAAACAATGGGTAATAAATTACTTCTTGAATGACTGAGAAGGCTAATGTCATTTCAGGAATCAGAACCGAAAAAAAAGCGACCAAAACAGCTTGTTTTTTACTACTTAGGACTGCCAATCCTAATTGATAGGCAGGAAAAACAGCGGAAGACATGGCTATTAAGCCAAAAACCCTGAAAATGGTGAGAATTCTATCTGGAGAGTAAAATACATATAGTGGGCTAATCACCAGCGGAAAAAGTATTTCGTTAAATTGTCTGATATTGGGTAGCGCATTACTGAACACCTGATGGTGATAATAAATACTCTTGGCCAACTCAATATAGAGATGTTCATCACTATACGGAAACCAGATTGCGCCTAACAAAGGAATTATGAATATCTTCGAAAGGATACTTAACCCAAAAATTATCAATAATAACCAAATCGCTTTACATTCATCGAACCGCTTGAATCGCATAACACTCCTTCGAAATCCATTTAATAAAAATCAATGTTTTGGGTTGAAGTTGACTACAGCAAATGTAAGGTGTCTCTTCGCCTAAAAGATATACGGAATTAAATTTAACAGGGGAGTGTGCTTGACAATTCATAATTGCTTGACGGGATAATAATAAATGGGAGATAGGCAGATAGGCAGATAGGCAGATAGGCATTTCTATAATTCCTCTTGGGAGATACAATACAGTCATCTTGCATCAGTTCTATGCACAATTTCTTGTTCTAACAGGTTTTTTCTCCTTTTGACGCTTTTTTATTAGGAATCAAATTGGTGATAATACGTTGACCTAAATTTATCAAGTTGACTTTCATCGAAAGCTGCGACAATGTTCGGAAACCTCATATGTATTATGTGATTGTACATGACAATATAGCTATCGCCATTGTCGTGCAAATCCATATAATTTTTGCCATCAACAGCAAACAAGAATGGGAATATCGACCGAAGAAAGTCAAAAAAATCTGGGATCGAGATCCGTTGAAAAGCATTCAAACACCAGTGGTTAAGTTCCAGAACCACAACCGGTCGAAAAGTTTTTAAAGTGTTTACCGCACCAAGTAAAACGTTCTTTTTGAATCCTTCAACATCAATTTTTATAAAGTCCACATTTGATAAATTCAACCTTCTTACTTCTGTATCTAATTGGCGGATAGTTATTTTCTCTACGGTATGACCAGTACTAGCTTGTGTAAGATTTGATACAAAACCACCGGACCTATTTGATGGAGCGAAGGTTAATGTATAATCTCCCGGCTCATTTCCTAACCCCACATTTAACGGGACAATGTTTTGCAGCAAAGACATTTCGATATTTTTTTTGAGAAATGCGAATGTGGTTGGTGAGGGTTCGAAGGCAAATACTTTATTTGAATACTCGCCAAACAATAAAGCAGTGCACCCTATGTTGGCACCGATATCGAGGGTTACCTTACTGCCTTGAGCAAGAGTATCAAATAATTCAACCATTTTGGGCTCAAAACCCGTTGTATATAGGTCTAAATACTGATCATCCGAAATGAGCTTATACCTCTTGCCATTAATATTTATTGTCCATCTCTTTAGCCCGGTCAATTGTTTTCTCCTTGATTATGCATCCGTTGGAAACCTCAGAAGGCGTAATTAATTTACATACACAATTTGGTGCTTGAATTTAAATAAACAAATCGCGACTGGGTTTTCTGAATACTATTAAGCTCAAAACTTTGGTACATAACTCTTCGATTCGGCATTATCATTAATCCCTTTTCCGGGTCAAAAGCCATTGTTGATTGATGATGACATCCATAAGCTGACTAACACTCTGACCCCAGGATAAAAATTCAATCTTGTCGCTGGAAGGCACCACCCCCAGGCGGTCTTGGTCTAGCCACTGAACAATTACTGAAGCCAGACTTTCCGGCTCTAGACCCGAAAAATAGGTCGCATTATCGCCTGCGATTTCCTTAAAGACAGGTAAATCTCGTAAGATAAGCGGAGTATTATGGCTAGCAGCTTCAATAATTGGTAGGCCAAAACCCTCACCTTCAGAGGCCATGATTACAGCTTTGGAATTATTATATATCTTGACGAGGAATTCATCGCTGATACCTTCTAACCAAAACAAATGTTTTCCAAGCATTGGATGACTACTAATGCGATCAACCAACTGTTCCACCATCCAACCTCGTTTTCCAACAATGACCAGGTTTATGTAAGTCCCTTGATTCCAGAGAGATTCAAAAGAAGAAATTACCTGTGCATGTCCTTTTCTTGGCTCGATCGTTCCGACCATCAAGAAACCAGGTTTTAAATTCATGGCATTGAGGATTTCATCTGCGTTCTCAGGCAGCCCTACAGTAGGCGCGCTATTTTCTATATCAGCCCCTAAGTGAAAAAAACCAACGGGCAATTGTTCTGCACGTTCAGGAGGATGAGCATTTACCCAATCTCGAACTTCAACAGCGACTGAACGAGAGATACATACAAGGCCAGTTGCAACTTCTGTAATGGATTTTAACCATCGGGTAAAAATTTTACTTGTGCCTTCAGGCCACCATTCTGGATGGTGCGCAAGGAGAATATCATAGACAATGAAATATATCTTAATTCCCAGAGCATTTAATCGAACGAGATAATTGTGAATTGCTTCAGTTAGGTGCGCTGATAAATCTAGCCCAAGGTAAATATCGCAGCAAGATATATTTACCACATCGTCAATGACGGATGTGTGTTCAAGTTCAAGAAAATCGTTTATGAAATTTTTAGCATAACGGTAACAATGGTCGTCGAAATAAATCGGATTTATTGTATAGCCAATTGGAGGGGCTTTCAATAATTCAAGAAGAACGCTCCTTACAACTCGTTGAATTCCGCTCTTTGCATCACCGTGGACAAGCACAGAAATATCTACAAGAATTTGTCTGTTCTGTAAAGAGGAGCTATTGATAGCAATGCAATTTGCAGTTCTTATCAAGTCAAGGTTAGTTGGTTTTTTGTTTGTATCAATTCTGCCAATGGAGGATATTAATTTTTGATAACTACTTTTATTGTTAAGCAATTTTCTTGAGTTTGCTTTTGGTTTAGTGCTGATTAAACTTTCAAAGGCCGTAATTGCAGTTTTTCCAGAGATATCCCAGGAAAATTTCTTCGACTGCTCGTGCTCATGCTCTCGAAGATCCTGCCTAAAACCTTCATCAGCCAAGGCTTTGTTCATAACTGCAGCAATTTCGTCTGGGTTTGTTGGGTCAAACAAAGCGTCCTTCCGACTAATAATTTCAGGTAGGCTGGTGGTGTCGGATGCGATGGCTATCGCACCACAGGATATTGCTTCAAGCACTGGTAACCCAAAACCTTCAAACAGAGATGGTAAAACAAATAAATCACATAGGTTGTACAGAGTAATCAACTCGTTATCCTCAACGTAATCCGTCAATATCAATTCACCCTCTTCTAAACCTAATCCTTTGGCGTGATTAATAATTCTTGCACATGGATCATAATGAATTTTACCTGTGATAATAAGCTGGTATTTCTGCTGAATTTTTTCAGGTAACGAGCGAAAAGCTGTTAACAAGCCCGTTATGTTTTTTCGCTCATCAAAACCGCCTGGTGAACACAGGATAAATGGTTTGGAAATATTGTAACGGTCCAATAAATTTTGTCTTTCCTGTTGCGAAATGTTTCGTGGCTGAAACCGCGAATCAACCGCAGAGGAGATGTTAATAACATTATCCGCTTTTAATCCAAGATTGCTAATTGCCTCCTGTCTCGTATAGTTAGAAATTGCCAAAAGAAGGTTCGCATTCTTTAAGGATTGGATTTTATTAAAATAATACTTCCTAATTTCTTGATTGGATAAATATGTTTCCTGGTTCATTAAAGGGATAAGATCATAGAGTGTTACGGAAATCGGTATATCATAATTATTAGAACCAATGGAACTGATAACGTCCTGATCCCACCCTTCAAACAAACTAGATACATGAACAATATCTGGCTTTAACCCCTCCATGAAGTATTCGCGCACTAATTCGGAAGTGCGTCTTCGCCAAGCATTCGCTGAATTTTGTTCAGCTACTTCTCCTGGCAAAGCAAACGTAACTAAATGATCTCTGGGCACCAGTCCCTCAAAATCATTCCGGATACTTGAAATGGTCTCAGGAAATCGATCGCTTAATGCAATAAAAATCTCATGGTGGTTTGAATTACGGATAATCGCCTTGGTCAGGGACATTGAATATCGGCCAATCCCCCTAAACCTGCTCTCCGACTGACACGCTTGAAGATCAATTACGATTCGCATTTACTAACCCCCTTTACCATGATTGGTAACCCTCAGTAAATCGTTATAAATTTGGCGACCTCTTAGAGACAATGTGCTCGGTTCTTCGGACAAGAAATCAGATGAAGAAATTTCAAATTTCACATTGGGAGTCAAGTTCTTGAGTCGCTGTTTTGTGCCGGGAAAATGGCTTAGGAGCGATAAAATCTTGGTCTTAAGCCTGGGGCGTTTGGTGACCTCGATAATTGACCATTGAAGGCCTTTATTAATCTTTTTTTTTATGCGATCGCGCAATACTCTACCCCAACCGAATATGGCGCGCAGGGGTCTGGTCATTCGCATTGATCTGCTATGATAGACATGCTGCAATTCAGCTTTAAGAGAATCTCTATCGGAGTCAGCCTGGGTAAAGCGCGACTCAGCAGCTTCATGGTCGGAACGGGCTTGATTTAATTTCACCCGGAGGTCTTCCCGCTCCGCTCGTAAATTCTCGAGATCAGTTCTAAGTCCCTGTAGATCCATTCTGACTATATCCAAATCAGCCTCGAGTTTTTCGTCCACAGGCTCCAAACTTTTGATGTCAGATCTCATGCCATCAATGCTGACCTTCATATCTGCCAATTCCGCGGCCAAGCTGTCCTTGAAATTACTCTGTTCCGCAAGGATTTTTTCCATGCTGACATTAAGCCCTTGCAAGTAAATTCGGCCGTCATTGAGGCCGGATTGGATATTGCTTTGCAAGGAACCCAATTCGTTTAGTTCGGTCCTAATACTACCCAATTGAGATGAGAATTGATGCGTTACAGCTTCTGTTTGAGAATCATAGCGTTGCGCCAGAGTCTCCAGCGTTAATCCCGTGTCATTATTCAAAAGATCATCAAAGAGCGCCAACGATTCCGGTGGAGCAAGTTTTTGGGCGACAATGGCATAGTCTGGGCTGACACCTGCAAGGACGTTGAATAACTGTGTTGTTTTACTTGAAACCAGTTCTGGAGATTCCTGCAAACGCAATGCTGCTGTTCTAAAAAAGCCCTGGTATTCCATTAAAAATGACAGCAATTGAGCGGGAATAGGATTTATATGCGTGGGGTCAAGGTAGAAGCTTGCGGTGCCGACTGTAATGTTCTCGGGGTTTGGCGTCTCCAGGATCAGGAAACCGCCTGGAAGCAGCACTCGATTTGCTTCCTTGATCAATTCTATTAATAATTCAAAAGGTAAATGTTCGGCGATGTGGAAACCGGTGACCACATTTACGGAATCAGACGCCAGGGACCGTAAATAGATGAGGGCATCTTCCTTCGTCGCGTTCAAGCCTGCTGCGTTGCAAAAGTCGATCATGCTGCTATTTTTATCGATGCCTACCCCTTGCCAACCATTTTCCTTGACCAACTCAAGCCATTCGCCGCGCCCACAACCGAGGTCGAGTATGACACCAGCGGGGTAGAGTCCTTTTAATGGCTCGATGATGGGGAGGTAAATTTTCAGCCGCTCTTTAATCGTTTCTCGGGTTCCGCGAAACTTATCTTGAAACTTCAAATAAAATTCATCTTCCATAAATCACTTCCCTGGCGCACAGGCATTTGAATCTTGGACTGATGGACCTATATCGACTTGCTGTATTCATCCACAACGTTTTTTGCCTCTCCATCTAATCGGACGACACCGTGATCCAGCCAAATCGCCCGCCGGCAAATTTCTTTAACCGCTGTCGAACTATGTGAAACAAAAATAATCGTCGCGCCGCTGCCTAACAATGATTTCATTTTCTCTTGCGACTTTTGTTGAAAACCAGCATCTCCAACTGCCAGCACCTCATCCAACAATAAAAGTTCAGGGGTCAAATGAGCTGCCACTGAAAATGCCAATCTCACATACATACCGCTCGAATAATATTTTACCGGAGTATCAATAAATTGCTCGATTTCAGAAAAAGCCACGATTTCATCAAACTTGCTCTTTATTTCCTGGTTGGTCATACCCAGGAAACTGCCGTTTAAAAAAACATTATCTCTTCCAGACAGTTCAGAGTTGAAGCCCGTTCCGATTTCAAGCAACGAATTGACCCGCTCGTATATAGTCAGCATACCATGGGAAGGACGAGTAATACGTGAGATTATTTTTAATAGGGTACTTTTTCCGGCTCCATTTCGGCCAATGATTCCCACCGACTCACCGTGTTCAATATCAAGGGAGACATCCTGTAATGCCCAGAAAACCTCCCGCTCCATTTTGTGTTGCCCGTTATTTTTACTCCTGGTTAACTGCTTTATCGGCGAGTTCAGCAATTCTTTTAACGAAGTTCTGGGACCTTCAAAAGGATGCCGAATCCGATACTCTTTCCAAACACCTTCCGCTTTTACTGCCAGGCGAGACATATTACATCACATCCGCTATTCGATTTTCCATTGAGCGAAACGAAATCATCCCGATCAGCAGGAGGATAATAGCCACGATCGCAGAAACAGCAAGGTTGGTTATTGATGGCAAGAGGTCGGATCCTAAAAATACCCAGCGAAATGCATCAATAATTCCAGTTAAAGGATTGATATAAAAAATTGTTCGATACTCTTCAGGAACAATTGCTATTGGATACATAATTGGAGATGCAAACATCCAGATTTGCAGGATAAAGCCAAGCAAGTTCTTTGTGTCGCGGAATATGACCATCAATGCTCCGAACAATAATCCAATGCCTAACGAAAAAATCATTGTAAGTAAAACCAATAACAGTAAAAAGAAATAGCGGGGTGTTATTGCATAGTGATTGGCCAGCAGGAAAACCAACAGGATTATAAATGAAATTGCAAAATCTATTAAGGCGCCGATGGTTGTGGACAAAGGTAGTGTCAACCGTGGAAAGAAAATTTTGGTGATGATGCCAATGTTTCCAAGCAGACTATATGCGCTGCTATTTACGATTTGGAGGAATAACTGCCATACGACAAAGCCTGTCAAATAAAAAACAGAATAAGGAATATCACCTGTTGGAACCTTGATGAGTATTCCAAAAATCACGTAGAAAATAAGCAGTTGAATGAGTGGTTGAAGCACAATCCAAAGCACGCCAATAAATGTTTGCTGAAAACGCACTTTCAAGTCACGCATAACCAGGTAAAACAAAAGCCCCTTACTATCCCAGACTTCTTTTAGATCTGGAAATTCCAATTTATTAACGGGTGTAACGAGAATGGGATTCATAAATTATGAATGCAACACAAAGCGTCCAGCTATTGGGGGTCTATGATTCTGGTGGAATCGAATTCTACCATCTCTTCAATCATTGACTGAAAAGATTTCTCGGGTTCCCATTTCAATTTTTCCCTCGCCTTTGTCGCATCTCCGACTAAAGGAACTTCTTCATTTGGGCGGAAAAATTTTGGATCCACTTTGACATGGGATTCATAATTCAAACCCAAACAGGAAAATGCAATCTCACATACATTTCTTACGGAATGGAGAACACCAGTCGCAACGACATAATCATCTGGTTTATCTTGTTGCAGCATCAACCACATTGCCCGCACATAATCCGGCGAGTATCCCCAATCTCGTTTTGCATCCAAATTGCCAAGCAATAGTTCTTTGGCTAAACCAAGCTTAATCTGGACCGCCCCTCGGACTATCTTTCGGGTGACAAATTCATGCCCCCTGCGAATCGATTCATGATTATACATGATTCCGTTACAGGCGAAGAGGCCATAATTATCCCGATAATTTATCGTCAAGTAATATCCAGTTGCTTTAGTAATTCCATAGGCAGACCGTGGTCTAAAAGGAGTTGTTTCATTTTGCGGGAAACTGGACGCTCGGCCGAAAAGTTCTGAAGAACCAGCAAAATAGAATTTACAATTAGGGGCAATTTCCTTGAGAATCGAAAGGATATAGTGTGTGCCATTTACATTGGAGTTAAAAATGGCAAACTCATCGTCAAACGAGTACGAAACAAAAGATGCTGCGGCTAAATGGTAGCATTCATCAGGTTGAACGCGTTGCACAATTTGAAATAAAGATGGGAAGGCTTCAATTGAGGCAGGGTGCAACGTGACCTGGCCCATGATTTGTCTGATGTTGGCCAAAGATCTTTCAGCGTCCTCTAGCTCCCGGCGCATGACAATCCCATGAACCTCGTAGCCTTTTGATAATAATAACTCAGCCAAATAAGAACCGTCTTGTCCTGAAATCCCGGTAATTAACGCCTTCATCCCCTTTTTACCTTTCCATGCTAACAACTTGATGATCCCACTTATGCCAGCCATCAAAACAATCTTTTAGTATCAATTTCCCTTCCCCTGGGCATTTTTCACCAACCAACTCCAGATCAGCATCGGCCATGATACGCACTAACTCACGAAACTTTACTTTTGGCTCCCAACCGAGTTGGGTCTTTGCTTTGGTCGGGTTTCCCAACAAATAATCCACCTCGGTTGGCCGGTAGTATTTTGGGTCGATCTCAACAAATCGGTTCCAGTCCATTCCTAGATATCCGAACGCTTCGTCTAAAAACTCCCGGATGCTGTGTGATTCTCCAGTAGCCACCACATAATCATCCCCTCTGTCTTGTTGAAGCATCATCCACATTGCTTCTACATATTCAGGTGCATATCCCCAGTCACGTTTTGAGTCTAGATTTCCAAGGAATAATTTCCGCTGCTTCCCAGCTTTGATTGCCGCTAAAGCCCTGGTAATTTTTCGCGTGACAAAAGTTTCTCCTCGCCGCGGTGATTCATGATTGAAAAGAATGCCATTGGATGCAAATATCTGGTAACCCTCGCGATAATTTCGAGTTACCCAGTAGGAATATAATTTCGCCGCAGCGTATGGGCTGCGAGGTTCAAAAGGGGTTAATTCGTTTTGCGGCGGTTTTGCAGCTCCAAACATTTCGCTGGTGGATGCTTGGTAAAACCGTTCAGAGCATCCACTGGATCTAATAGCCTCAAGAATGCGGATTGTGCCAAGTGCGTCTATGTCTGTGGTGTATTCTGGCATGTCAAAGCTTACCCGTACATGGCTTTGAGCTGCGAGATTGTAAACTTCATCGGGTTTCACATTATTAATAATGCTTGAAATACTCTCGCCAACTGATATATCCCCATAATGGAGGAATAGTCGGGTTGAACCATTTGTAAAATGTGGGTCATGATAAATATGTTCGAGCCTGCGGGTGTTGAATGTACTTGCTCGACGAATAATACCGTGGACCTCGTAACCTTTTGACAGTAATAATTCCGCTAAGTATGAACCATCTTGTCCGGTGATTCCGGTGATCAAGGCTATTTTCACTGTCCCACCTTTAGGTCATTCGTTTTTTTGTACTGGAGATTTTATCACAATCGTTCTTATGCTGGTTGGATAAAACAATTCCTTCTATACTGCTAAAGCAGCATTTTGGTTTGCGGCATTACGTTGCTTTATAATCAAGTCAACATGTATCCCAAAAATTATTAATTTTCAAAAATCACCTGAAAAATTGCCAATTGCATCTATGAAGAAACAAATTTTTGTTAACGGGCGTTTTCTAACACAGCCACTGACGGGCACTCAGCGATATGCCCGAGAGCTCTTGAAGGCGGTAGATGTCCAAATCAACAAAAAAGAGGAAGTTGGGGAGAAAGAATTCTCGATAACAATTTTGGCACCTCGGGGAATAGTTAACCCGATTCAGCTGAAAAATATAAAAACGAAAACAGTAGGGTGTTTTAAAGGTAACCTCTGGGAGCAGATTAGTCTACTTTGGCATGCAAGAAACGGTGTTTTATTTTCACCCTGTAATACAGGACCATTTCTCCACCGTAATCAAGTGGTGACACTTCACGATGTTTCAGTATTTTCAGTCCCTGATTCTTACTCATTACCTTTCCGTTTAAAATATTCCTTCTTAATGCGCGTCTTTGCGAAAAGCGCAAAAGCCATCATTACGGTCTCACAATTTTCCAAGAATGAAATATCCCGAGTACTTGGCATCAATCCTGAAAAAATTATAGTCACACATTTAGGGGGTGAGCATGTTTTAGAAATCCCTTCTGATGAGAGTGTGTTCAGCAAATTCCACATTGGACAGAGGCCATATGTGCTCGCTGTTGGAAGCAACAGTCCTCATAAAAATCTTTCACGGTTAATTGCCGCATTTCAGGAATTCAAGTACCCGGATTTTGATCTAGTTATTGCTGGTGGAACGTTTATGAAAATTTTCCAATCCCACAAATTACCTTTTACATCCTCTATAAAATACATTGGATATGTAACTGATGGTGAACTGAGATCATTATATGAACATGCAGCTTGTTATGTTTTTCCATCACTATATGAAGGATTTGGTCTACCACCATTAGAAGCTATGACATTAGGGTGCCCTACGGCTGTTTCGAAGACAGCTTCCATGCCCGAAATATGTGGAGATGCCGTTGATTATTTTGATCCGCTCAATGTGCATGATATCGCTCAGAAAGTTGCAAGAGCGGCAACCGAAGTTGAGCACAATAGTGAGCTGCGGTCAAGAGGATTAGAGCAGGCAAAAAAATTTTCGTGGAGATATACGGCGCGCATCACATATCAATTACTTGGTAACCTTTTGCAGTTATGATATATTCAAAATTAATGACAAGCGCTTATCCCCGCATCGCCATTATTCACGACTGGTTCGCCGTTTACACCGGTTCGGAGCGGGTGGTCGAACAAATCCTGAACATTTTTCCCCAGGCCGATCTGTTCAGCCTGGTTGATTTTTTACCCGATGACCAGCGTGGTTTTTTGCAAGGCAAATCGGTTAAGACCTCCTTTATTCAGCGACTGCCGTTTGCCCGTCGAAAGTTCCGCCAGTACCTGCCCTTGATGCCGTTGGCGGTCGAACAATTCGACCTTTCCGGCTACGACCTGGTCATCTCATCCAACCATGCGGTGGCCAAGGGAGCGCTCACCGGACCGGATCAACTGCATGTCAGCTATATCCATACTCCCATCCGCTACGCTTGGGATATGCAGGCGCAATATCTTCGCGAAGCACAGCTGGAAAAGGGGCTGAAGAGCTGGTTTGTACGCTGGATGCTGCATTACATCCGCAGTTGGGATCAGCGCACCATGAACGGCGTGGATGCTGCGGCTGTGAATTCGCGCTATGTTGCCCGGCGGGTTTGGAAAATTTACCGGCGCGAAGCGCAAGTGATCCATCCTCCGGTCGACATTCACCAATACACGCCTGGAGATGCGAAAGAGGATTTCTACCTGACGGTGTCCCGGTTGGTGCCTTATAAAAAGGTCGATGAAATCGTACGGGCGTTCACACAAATGCCGGAACGCAAGCTGGTAGTCATCGGCGACGGGCCGGAGAGCGCATGCATTCGCAAGCTGGCGACCCCGAATGTTGAGGTGGCGGGGTATCAGCCCAACGCTGAGGTGGCAAGGTGGATGCAACGCGCAAGAGCGTTCATCTTCGCGGCGCAGGAGGATTTTGGCATCACCCCACTGGAGGCGCAGGCCTGCGGCACCCCGGTGATCGCCTATCAGCGCGGCGGGGCATGTGAGACGATCCGCGGGCTTGATGATGCAAATCCCACGGGGGTGTTTTTTTTGGAGCAGACTGCGGAATCAATCATCGCTGCGGTCGAGCAGTTCGAAGGGTCAGCCGGTAGAATCTCAGCACAATCCTGCCGTGAAAATGCCGAACAATATTCCCCGGAAAGGTTCCGCCAGGAGTTCGCGGATTTTGTTCAGCGAGCGTGGGAAGTGCATTTAAAAAATCAACTGCTAGCAACTGATCTACAAGCTAAATAAGAGTATGTAAGAACAATTAGAGAGGGTATTCTATGATATACTGGAAAAGGTTGTAAACATCTTCTTATACTTGATCCGAACTGTATTTTATCAAGGGGGCCTTAAAAACCTGCTGCGAATTTTCAATCCGTAGTATGGTGTGGTATTGATCAATATGTTGGATGAGAATACCCAATCCTCACCTAAACCTCCCGTTGACTTTACAATCGTTCAAACGGCGACAAAAGTCAAGAAAAACAATGGTGTCGTACGTCTGCGGATGGTGCTGTTATTAGCGGTCATGGACCTAGTAGCGCTGCTTGGATCATGCAGCGCGGCTCTGGTTTTATGGTCCTTTAAAAGAGAAGATTTAATCCTCTCATATTACACTGAATTAATTCCACTGGTTTTTATATTTGTGTTCGTTTATGCCCTGACTGGCCTCTATTCGACCTCGGGTGTCAACCCAGTGGAAGAGCTGCGGTTATTGACAATCACTACCACGGTCACTTTTCTTGGCCTGGGTGCGCTTTCCTTCTGGTTCCGCAATGCTGAAATGATCTCCCGCGCATCTTTCGTGCTAGGGTGGTTCTTTTCGTTGATCACCATTCCGGTAGGCAGGCAATTGCTGCGGTCGGTAGCCGCAAAATGGGAGTGGTGGGGAGAGCCAGTCGCTATTATCGGCTACGGCAAGGGATTTACTGACTTTTTGCTGGCGCACCCCCGGTTAGGATATCACCCGGTTGTCTTAATTAATGGTTTCATTCGCCCGGAAGAAGAAACCGAGGACCATCTGCAAGATTATCCACTCCCCTTTCTTGATGCAACAGGTTTTGAAAAGGTGAAAGAGAATCAACAGTTAAAATACATTCGCACGGCTGTAATTCTGCAACAGGACGTCCCGGTGGCTTTTTTGAACACTCTGATTCAGGAGTATGGTTTCAAGTTTTCGAACCTGATCCTGATTCCAGATATTCAACCCTTTTCTAGTTTGTGGGTTTTGCCGCTAAATATTGGAGGCGTACTTGGGTTGCGCATCCACCAGAATTTGAAGAGCAAGTGGCAGCAAGGGCTAAAACGTGCCCTTGATTTAACCTTGATTGGATTATTGAGTCCAATTTTTCTTTTGCTGGTTAGCGCCATTGCTTTGATCATTCGCGTTGATTCTCCAGGAGGGGCATTCTTTACCCAAGAACGCATTGGACGAGGTGGTAGGAAAATTCGATTGTGGAAATTTCGAACGATGGTGGATAATGCCGAGGAAATTCTAGGGCAGCATCTTACGAATAATTCTGAAATTTCAAAAGAGTGGATGCATAACCAAAAAATTAAAGCTGATCCCAGGATAACAGGTGTTGGTAAATTCCTTCGAAAATTAAGTCTTGATGAATTGCCGCAAGTATGGAATGTGCTTAAAGGTGAGATGAGTCTGGTTGGCCCTCGGCCTATCGTAGAAGAAGAAATCCACCATTATGCAGAAAAATTCACAGTTTATAAGCAGGTTAGGCCAGGGATTACAGGATTTTGGCAAGTGTCGGGGCGCAATGACGTTGATTATGCCACGCGGGTTCGTTTGGATGAGTACTATGTTCGGAATTGGTCGGTTTGGTTTGACCTCTATATCATTGCAAAGACCCCATGGAGTGTAATCTCTGGGAACGGAGCATATTAACTGATTATGATCAGGGATGCACTGAAAAGCGGTCAGGGAAAATTTCGAATTCCTGACGACATCATACTATTTTTGTTGCTAACAATCGGGCTGGTAAATGGCGTGCTTTATGTCTTTATCGTACCTCCGTGGCAACATTACGATGAACCGGCTCATTTTGAATATGCCTGGATAAAAGCAACCTGCCATGATAACCCGAAGGAATGTATTGATCCGGTGATGCGTCAACAAATCGTCGATTCGATGGTAGAGACCAACTTTTATTTCAAAATTTCTGGATCTCCTGCCAGTAATCCGAACTTCGAACCAACCTGGATATTTGTTGATCAATTTGAGGATCCACCGCTTTACCACTACTTTGTTGGCTTGCCGATCAAATGGTTCCCAGATCTGGATGTCGTTACACTAATGTATATCATGCGTTTGGTCACGGCTTCATTTTTACTCATAAGTATTTGGGCAGCCTGGGGTGCAGCGGGAGAGATTACGCAGCCTGGCCATATGTTGCGGTGGATGGCGCCTCTTTTCGTTGCCCTCCTACCGGGTTTCACTACTGTGATGACCGCGGTGAATAATGATGGGCTTGTGATCGCTTTGTTTTCATTGTTTATCTGGCTATCACTACGCTTGATCCGGCGTTTCAATCTGATTGACTTACTCATGCTGCTGATAGTCTCTGGTTTGACTGTTTTCACCAAAAAGGCTGGCTGGATCATCTTAATGTTCCTGCTGATCGCAATTGTTCTCGCTGTGCTTCCAGAAAAGTCGAAGAGATGGGGTTGGGTGGGATTAGGTTTTAGCTTGGTAGTTGCCATGTCGCTAATATTCCGTTGGGGTGACGCTGCGTTTTGGTATCGTATGACGCCGCAGGAAGAGCTCACAAAAGTAGAATTATCGCCTTCACATGCTCAAGGCGAAACCGCCATACAACTCAGCCTATCCCTTGAGGAATCCACGTCGCCATCGGTATGGCAGCATTTGCCTATAGAGAATACCGACCAGCTTCGCGGCCATAGCGCCCAAATAGGCGGATGGATGTGGGCTTCCTCTGACATCACTGTGAGAACGCCCGGATTTGTCGTGATTTATCCCAACCGAACAAGCCCATTGATTAATGATGTCGTCACTTTAAGCACAACCCCTCAGTTTGTCTCTATGAATATTGATTTCCCAGACAACACTGACCGTATCCTGGTCTCGCTTTCACCACAACTCTTGCCGGTAAAGCAGTCCGTGACGGTATTTTATACAGGATTGTATTTATTTGAAGGTTCATGCCCTAATAATGAGAAGCCGGAATTCACCAATCCCCTCAATAAGAGCGGGGAATGGTGCGGCCGGCAGGTGAAAAATCTAATCCGCAATGGGGCGGGTTTGGATGAGGGAGTAGGAGTTCGACCATCGGTTTATTCGTTTATTCGCACACTTTCGCCGAGCTATGAACGTGGTTTGGTTAGCGGCCTAGGTTACCTGTTGGATCCGATTGGCAACAGCTGGTATAACAAAGTTACCCCCTACCGGATATTGACCACCTTTTGGGCAGTGTTTGGCTGGGGACAAGTGCATCTTACCAGCGGCTGGATATATAATTTTATGGGTATTCTCTCCGGAATTCTTGTGATAAGCGCTGTAGTTTTATTACTCAGGAATCAAAAAAAAACACCGGGTATAATTTTGAACAAAGTGGCCTACTTGGTCATTGTAGGATTGGTCGGGTGGATCACTGCATACCTCGGTGGCTTCTATTTTGGCGGTTTGTTCTACCGTCTGGTATTACCGGTTGCGCGTTACGGTTTCCCGGTAATAGTGCCAAGCGCAATCGTCCTCTGTACAGGATGGTATGGACTGTTTACCTTGTTCCCGTGGCGTATCGTTAGCCAAGTGCTGTCGGCTGCACTATTTATCGTTGCATTAATTGCTTTAGATATTTATGCGATTACGACCATACAAATTTATTTTCGTTGAGTCGGAGATCATGAAAAGAAAACTCACAATAAAAATTACAAACATGCTGGCGGCATGTTCGTTAGCTTTTACGATGGTGGTGACCGTTCCAGGGATTTCAGGTTTAATTTTTTCAGGGCAAACCGGAAGACAATTAAATCGTTTTCCAGCCGTCAATGCAGCAAGTGCATTTCCTAAAACTAACAAACCTCTCAGCGAGTTGAATGTAGGAAATACCATTTTTCTTCCATTGGTTATGAACCTTTGGCCGCTGCCACCGGCTCCATGGGGAATTACCTTTGATTACTCCGTAGATGAAAACGGTGGTCTCCTGGAAATGGAAACAGCAGGCACAGAATGGACGCGCCGCGACCTGGTCTGGTCGAAAGTAGAACCCAACATCGGCGACCGCCGTTGGAATGAGATCAGCAGCTTCGACGCCGATATTTTAAACGCCCAAGCACATGGGATGGAATTTATCGCAATCATTGAATCCGCTCCATCATGGGCGCGGAAAGACCCCTTAAAATGCAGCCCTGTCAAGGCCGACAGTTTTGATGAACTCGCCAATTTCGCTTATGATGCGGTAAATAAATACAGCAAACCACCCTACGACGTAATGACCTGGGAGTTGTGGAATGAACCGGACGCCCCCAGCGTACTGGGTTGCTGGGGAGACCCAGGTGACACTTCCTATTATGGCGGAGCACACTATGGCGAGATGTTGAAAGTGGTCTATCCCCGGATGAAAGAAGCCAATCCCAACATAAAGGTGTATTTTGGCGGACTACTACTGGATTGTGATCCGGCTACCTCTGATGAGATAAGGTGCGGCTACGCTAATTTCTTGGAAGGTGCGCTCGTCGTTGGTGCAGGTCCGTTTTTTGATGGGGTAAGCTTTCACGGGTATGACTATTACGATGGTGAGGTAAATGGCATAGGATCGTATAGCAATCAAAACTGGAATAGTACGCAAGAAACGACCGGACCGGTACTGCTTGCGAAAGCGAATTTTATTCGATCCGTATTATCAAAAAATGGAGTTTCTGGGAAAGATCTGATTGTCACCGAAAATGCGTTAATTTGCGGCGATGCTTCCGGAAGTTCTTCTGCCTTCTGTGATACACCAGCACATGAAACCACAAAAGCATACTATCTTGCCCAGTCCTTCACCATGGCATTGGTCGAAGATTGGAAAAGTATCATCTGGTGGAGTGTGTTTGGGCATCGGTTTAGCGGCTTGTTTAATCAAGATTTATCTCATCCGCAGCCGGCATACTATACATACCAATTCATGACAGATAAGCTCGACTCAGCCAAGTATGCAGCGCCAGTTCTTACACAATACGAGAACCTTATGGCATATGAATTTAACCGTAACGGGAAGACAATCTGGGTGGTATGGGCAAAAACGAACAGCCCGACCCAAATTTCGTTGCCGTGGCTGCCAACCGGTATCTGGCAAATTGGGACGGATGGAAAGGGCCAAGTAATAACTGCCAGCCAGAGTTTAACCATCAATCAGGCGCCCATGGTTATTGAATATTAAATGGTTGAGCCGATCAGACCGGAAAGCTGTGTAATTGGCCGCAATATGATTTAGTGAATTGGCGTGCTGAAAGTAAAAAATGCCCTTTTTGGTTGGTCACGAGCGCTAATCGGAAGATGTGATTTCTAGACACCGTTGCGGGTTAGCTCGGAGTAGGCATGCAGTTGGCGATCATCTGGATCATCCCGATCACCATATCGGCGTGGCGGTTGACCTGAACGGCAACGGCTTTTTATGCATGCTGCCGCTGGCCAATGGCCTGCATGTGCATGTTGACGATGTAATCCCCTAGGAGCAGGTACTCACCGTGCACAACCTGCACTCTGCAGCCCTCAAGGTCTGCAGAGTGCAGTATTATTGAGGGGTTGGGGGATAAAACGGTATTTTTGGCATGGATTATGAAAGGATCAGCCATGAATGACGAACATCAACATCATCACCATAATGCAGAAAAACCAGGCGATCCTTCGGCAAGCTCAGGGCAACGCGCTTCGACACCGCCGGACCCTGAGCCTGTCGAAGGGGCCAGCGGCGAACACGACCATTCCATGCACGAACATGCCGGTCACGGCGGCGCTTCGACACCGTCGGTCCCTGAGCCTGTTGAAGAGGCTGGCGGCAAGCATGACCATTCCATGCACGAACATCCTTCGGCAGACTCAGGGCACGAGGCGCACGCGGACCACACCGGGCATGAGAACCTGTTCCGGCGCAAGTTCTGGGTATCGCTGATTCTGTCGATCCCGGTCATTCTGTACAGCATGGGCCTGCAGATGATGACCGGATTGACTATGCCGGCATTCCCGGGCAGCGAGTGGATTGCGCCGGTCTTTGGGGTGGTCGTTTTCTTCTTCGGCGGGCTGCCCTTCCTGCAAATGGCGGTCCCGGAGATCAAGAACCGCCAGCCGGGGATGATGACCCTCATCTCGCTGGCAATTTCAGTGGCCTTCATTTACAGCGTCGCTACCCTGTTCCTGCCGGGCCAGGCCGATTTCTTCTGGGAGCTGGTCACGCTGATCGACATCATGCTGCTGGGCCACTGGATCGAGATGCGCAGCGTGCGCCAGGCTTCAGGTGCGCTCAACGCGCTGGCTAAACTGATGCCCGATACCGCTGAACGGATTCTACCGGATGGCAGCCTGGAGACAGTGCGGGCGTCCCAACTGCGCATGGGCGACCGGGTGTTGGTGCGCCCAGGGGCCAGCGTTCCCACGGACGGCGAGGTGGTGGAGGGCGAATCGGCCGTCAACGAATCCATGATCACCGGCGAGTCGAAACCGGTGGACAAAGCAGTGGGCACAAAGGTCATTGGCGGTTCGATCAACGGCGACGGCAGCCTGCGAGTGCAGGTCATCGCCATCGGCGACCAGACCGCTCTGGCAGGCATCATGCGCCTGGTGGAACAGGCCCAGATGTCTAAAAGCCGCACGCAAATCCTGGCCGATAAAGCTGCCGGCTGGCTGTTTTACGTCGCGCTGGGCGTGGCAGCCCTCACTGCCGTAGCCTGGATTATCGCCGACGGCTTCAATATTGCCGTCATCGAGCGGGTGGCAACCGTGCTGGTGATCGCCTGCCCGCATGCGCTTGGGTTGGCTATCCCGCTGGTGGTGTCCATCACCACCGCGATCGGGGCTTCCAACGGCATCCTGGTGCGCGACCGGCTGGCATTGGAAAAAATGCGTCTGGTCGATACCGTGCTGTTCGACAAGACCGGCACCCTGACTGAAGGCCGTTTTGGCGTGGTTGGGGTGACAGCCGCTGACGGCTACAAGGAAGATGACGCGCTGGCTTTGGCGGCCGCTGTGGAAGGCGATTCCGAACATACCATCGCGCGCGGCATCCGTGAAAGCGCCGAGAAACGCGGACTGGCGCTGCCCGCGGTGCATGACTTCGAAGCTATCAAAGGGCGCGGCGCTCAGGCGCACAGCGACAGCCACATGCTGTATGTCGGCGGTCCGCGGTTACTGGAAATGCTCGCCACGCAACTCCCGGGGCCCCTGGCGCAATTTGAGCAGCAGGCCAGCGCAAAAGGTCAGAGTGTGGTTCACCTGTTGCAGTCCAATCATGACGGTTCCGGCGTGCAAGCTGTGGCTTCCTTCGCCTTGGCGGATGTGATCCGGCCTGAAAGCCGCCAGGCGGTTGAGAAATTGCATGAGATGGGCGTTCAGGTGGCCATGTTGACCGGCGACAGCCAGGCAGTGGCCAAAGCAGTGGCGGATGAACTGGGCATCGATACATACTTTGCCGAGGTGCTGCCGGAACACAAAGATGCCAAGGTGAGCGAACTGCAGGCCAAGGGCCGCAAGGTGGCGATGGTCGGCGACGGCGTCAATGATGCGCCAGCCCTGACCCGCGCGGATGTTGGTATAGCAGTCGGCAGCGGCACGGATGTGGCGGTCGAATCGGCCGGAATCATTTTGGTACGCAGTAACCCGCTGGACGTGGTGAAAATTATCAAACTCAGTCAGTCCAGTTACCGCAAGATGATGCAGAATCTGGGCTGGGCGGCAGGTTACAACGTGGTAGCGCTGCCGCTGGCAGCCGGCGTACTGGCGTCGGCTGGCATCCTGCTCTCGCCGGCGGTCGGTGCTATACTGATGTCGCTCAGCACGGTGATCGTGGCAATCAACGCCCAATTACTGCGCCGTACTGCGCTCTAACCCTCATCCGTCGGAAGGCCGCTTGACGAATCTGCCATCGAAACCCGAAGCCCAGCCCTGGACCCGACGGGTGTTGAACTTCCTCGGGCTGCGCCGCAGCATGGCCGCCATGTTGGCTATGGCCATTCTGGTCGGCATGGGCGAGAACATGGCCGAGCGCTTTCTGCCGGTTTACCTGCTTGCCCTGGGCGGCGGCGCGCTGGCGGTCGGCGCGTTAAACGGCATGGACAACCTGCTCAGCGCGCTGTATTCCTTCCCAGGCGGTTACCTCAGCGATCGGCTGGGCTACAAACGCGCGCTGCTGGTCTTCAATTTGATCGCCATGGCCGGTTACCTGATCGTGATTCTGATTCCGGCCTGGTGGGCGGTGATCGTCGGCGCGGCACTGTTCTTGTCCTGGTCGGCGATATCCCTGCCGGCCACCATGAGCCTGGTGGCGGCGGTGCTGCCGAATCAAAAGCGTACCATGGGCGTGTCGATGCACTCGCTGGTGCGGCGCATTCCCATGGCGCTTGGACCGGTAGTCGGTGGGCTGCTGATCGCCTGGAAAGGCGACATCGTCGGTATTCGCTACGCCTTTATCGCCGCCCTGGCGTTGGCAGCGGTGGCGCTGGTGGTGCAGCAAATCTTTGTGAAGGACCGCCCGAGCACTGTCAAAGCCGAGGCCAATCCTTTCAAGCTGTTCAACCACATGTCGGGTTCGTTCCGTGTGCTGCTAGCCGCCGACATTCTGGTACGCTTCAGCGAGCAGATTCCCTACGCCTTCATGGCGATCTGGGTGGTGAAAAACAACGGCCTGTCGCCGGTCACCTTTGGCATGCTGACCACCATCGAGATGGTCACCGCCATGCTGGTGTACATCCCGGTAGCCTACCTGGCCGATCGCGGTTCAAAAAAGCCGTTTGTGGCGGTCACCTTTGGCTTTTTTACGCTTTTCCCGCTGGTGTTTATGTTGTCGCACAACTTCTGGATGTTCGCGGCGGCCTTCGTCATCCGCGGGTTGAAGGAATTTGGCGAACCGACGCGCAAAGCGTTGATCATGGACCTGGCGCCAGAGGGACAAAAAGCCGGTATGTTTGGGCTGTACTACCTGCTGCGCGATGTGATCGTCTCGCTGGCAGCCTTTAGCGCCGGCTTCCTGTGGAATATTTCGCCACAGGTCAATTTCCTGGTCGCCTTCGGCTTTGGGCTGCTCGGCACCCTGTTTTTTGCCATTTTTGGCCGGGATGTGACTGCAACCAGGGAGGCGGGACTTTAGATCCAACCTCCCCCATAATCCGAAGAACGGATTTTAAGGGAGACACGGGAGACCGACACGATCAGAGCGATAACCTGCAACCGTTTGCCAGGCTCGTAAACACGCATACAGGGTTAAAATCAATCCATAGTTATTCGACTGACCACCCGGCCAAGGATTCGGTTATGCCTAGTACCCGCAGCAATCAGGAATGGTTCGATGCGTTGAGTAATCAGGGTATGCAGCAGGGAGAGGCGCTGGAAGAATTGCGTCGGCTGCTTTTACGCGCCGCATTGTATACGCTTGTGACGCACCTGACAGACTTGCAGGAGATGTCCGAGAATGAGCGCGTGGCTTTGGCTGAGGAATGTGCCCAGGAAGCCCTGATGGTGGTTTTAGGCCGACTCGGTGATTTTCGCGGGGACAGCAAGTTTACGACCTGGGTTTACAAATTTGGCGTCAACATTGCGCTTTCGCGAGCGCGGCGCTGGCGCTGGAAACAGGTGTCGCTGGATGACCTGGCGGATGACGAAGGTACTCTCGACTGGTTGCAGCGAAATGAACGTTTTCAGACCGCCGATTCGGAACAGCCTGTGCGGCAAAAGGAAGTAGTCGAGGTGATTCGCGAAGTACTGCACACCCAGCTCACGCCCCGACAACGGCAGACCCTGAAGCTGATTGCCTTTGACAACGTACCGATGGACGTCGTTGTCCAACACCTGGATTCCAACCGAAATGCGGTCTATAAGTCGCTGCACGATGCCCGGTTGAAAATCAAGCAGCAGCTTATCCAGCGCGGCTATGACCTGGCGGAAGTTATGGATCTTTTCCAATAGGGTTGGTAAGATTTGCGGATTTACTGCAACGAATAGTAGAAGCGGTGAAGTGATGAAAACAAATTTAGCGAAATTCGTCAGGCACGTACATGATACCCAGGACACCGAGATCAGCTGCTCCGTGTGTCTGGATCTGGTTTCTCAATACGTGGATCTGGAGATTTCCGCGGAAGATGCAACTGGCCAACTGCCGCTGGTAAAACAACATCTGGATCAGTGCCAGGTGTGTTCTGAAGAATATCAGGTTCTACGCCAACTGGCAGTGCTGGAAGCGGAACAGCAGCTGCCAACTGACGAAGATTTATTCAATAAATTAAAAAAATAATCTAAGATTTCATTCGATTAGCCCAAATAGAAACCCGCACACTGGAGCGAAGATCCTCCAGTGTTTTTTATTTAGTAAGAAATCTCCCTTTCGGGACACATATAGGCAGACGAAAAAACAAGGCATACCGAACCCGAAAAAGGAAACGAATAAAACGGTTTGCCACCAGCCTTAGTGTTTACAGGAGAATGAGATGAAAAACAACTTCAAGTACTTAATTTCGGCGGTTTTAGTGGTATTGATTGTTGCAGCGGGACTGATGTCTGCAACCAAAGTATCTGCGCACGAGAAAATGACATCGGAGCAAACCGCTTTTCATGATGGAATGCGGAAATTGTGGGAAGATCACATTACCTGGACCCGCCTCTATATCGTTAGCGCGGCGGCTGACCTACCCGACAAAGGCGCAACTGCCGGGCGATTGCTGCAGAACCAGGTGGACATTGGCAACGCCGTCAAGCCGTTCTATGGCGATGCGGGCGGCGATCAACTTACCGGGCTGTTAAATGATCATATTTTGATCGCCGTAGCCTTGATTGATGCTGCCAAAGCCGGCGATTCGGCCGCATTTGCCGATGCGAATGCAAGCTGGTATGCCAATGCCGATGAAATTGCCACATTCTTGAGCAGCGCCAATCCCGAAAATTGGCCGCTGGATGAGATGAAAGCCATGATGCGCACGCACCTGGATCTGACGCTCAAAGAGGCTGCGGCAAGGCTGAATGGCGATTATGCGACTGATATCGCCGCTTACGATGAGGTTCATGTGGAGATCTTGAAGATGGCCGATATGCTCAGCGATGGGATCATCCATCAGTTCCCGAAGATGTTTAAATAAATTGCAGATCAGGAGCGCGGGAATCTTATAAACTAACTCAACCAGACGACCTTCCCGACGCCGGATAAAAGCAGCTTGCCAAGCAAGCTGCTTTTTGCTATTCTAGGCGAAGATGTTTCGTTGCCACGGAAGGAGAGTGCGCTTTGAAATGGATCACCCGTTCGCATGTTCATGTTGACCGCGTGGCTTGCCCGTGGTTGATCACCCGCTTCATCGATAATGAGGCAGAGTTTCTGTTTGTACCTGCCAGCCTGATCGAGCAGGTCGCCCAGGAAAGCGGCGCCATCCCCTTTGATGCGCCCGGCGTCGAGCTGGGTCATCATGATGGACACTGCTCGTTCGAGACCATCATCTTCCACTACGGGCTGAAGGAGCCGGGGCTGCTGCGTCTGGCAAAAATCGTCCACGCTGCGGACATCGATGCCGACATCGACCTGGACCCGTTGGCGCGCGGAATTGAAGCCATTGCTACCGGCTTTAGTCTCCGCTTCCCGAACGACGAAGAGAATCTGGCCCTCCAGTTCGAGGTATATGACGCGTTGTATGCCTGGTGTCGGCTGGAGGTTGCCAAGGGCGGTTGACCGCCCGTACCAGCAGGGAGATTGGTGGACCGCCCATGAATGCTTACGCCACCATGGAAGGTTTTAAGCTAGCCGGCGCTGTCGTAGGCAGTGCGGAGCCAACCGATCAATTCATCATCCACCTGATCCACACCGGTCAGGTTGACTTTGTAATTACACATACCGCCGGGAGGCAGCAAAATCAGCCGCTCGGTTGGCTTGATGCTCTTCATGTTCAAGCCTACTTCCACGTGGGTCCTGGCCGCAGGCCCAACCATGGCAAACTGTCGTTTGCGCCGCAGACTTAGGTAGGTCTTTTTGGGTGCAATCTCGAAGTCGCCAAAGGATGCAATGACCGCCATCACCCGGTCGTGGATCGGGCGCAGTTCAGCTTTGGGACCGGCGTACAGTTCGTTGACGATGTCGTCAGTGGATAGCCCTTTTTCTTCCGCAGCCCGTTTGGCATCGGACTTCAGGGCGTAATGCACCAGGCCGTTGGCATCGCCATAACCCAGTTGGAAGCGGTCGATGACCATCTGCCGGATTTCACCGTGTTTGGTCAGACCGCTTTGCTGAATGAGGGTGGATAGTTCTTCCAAAGACTTGCCGGTCTTTTTCTCGATATTCTTTAGCTGGGACTCTACGGCCTTATCCACGCTGCTCATATTGTCCCTCCCGGGGGGTAATAATCCTGCACCGCTGTGACCGAACGTTCGACAAGCTTGCCCAATACCTTCAGGTCAATATCCGCTACCGTTTTGATATACAAACAGGATTTTCCGGTTTTATATTTCCCGAGTTTTGTCATTAAATCCGCATACCGTTCAAAACCCATCTGGATATAAATGGTCAGGTTTTGGCTGCGCGGCGAGAACCCGGTCAAGGCCATGTCGCTTTCATGCCCGGTAGCGTATTTGTAATGGATCGAGCCAAACCCGACGATACTGTCCCCCCACATCCTGGGCGGATAGCCGGTGATTTGCTGCATAAGGGACAGGATGACGAAGCAATCCTGCCGTTTCTTTTCGTCCGCCACGCGGTTCAGAAATTGCTCCACGCTCTGATCGTTTTCTCTGGTTTTTTGTTCTGCCATCCGTTTTACCCCGCTTTCTAGAATTTCGGGTTGCGCAGAATATTATACCGAATTTGTCAACGAACTTTACACTACCCCGGCAACCTTGTATCCCAGGCGCTTGACCTCAGCTTTGATCTGCTCCAGGGTCAGGACGGCATCGTCATATTCCACCACCATCTGCTGCTTGCGGTAGCTGGCCTCAGCAAAGACAACGCCTTTAAGTTTATCCTCGATGCGTTCCAGGTTCAGCGAGCAGTTGGGGCATTCCATTCCCGCAATTTTCAGGGTTACTTTGGTTGCCATAGCGCCCCCTACCGATCAAAAACGATCATTCCGCTGTACATGCCCATGGAACACGAATATGGCATGCGCGTGCCGGCTTCCTGGGGCGGGATTGCAATTTCACGTACCCCGGTCGGGTCTAAAATTTCGAACAAATCCAGAGCCGGGATAATGAGCGCCAACGAGCAAGAACGAACATTTTTCGAAACCATTCGCAGCGTGACCGGTACGCCAGCTTTAGCGTGAATGATTGCAGGTTCATAGCTGGTGTTTTTGACCGTAACGGTGACGATTGTTCCATCACCCTGGTCAGCGTTAGCGCCACCGAGAGCAAAACCATTCGGAGCGGCCTGGGCATTGGCCGGGCTGCCAAATATACCGCTGGCCCAACGCGAAAGGCTCACCGGCGAGCCGGCCAGCGTGATGCCGCTGTCGATGGTCAGGATCGCCAGCACCAGGATAACTACAGCGACCGCGCGGGCAAAATTGCGCTCCAGTTTTTTGCCCAACTGGGTGGCGAAGTAAGACACTGCGAAAAAGACCGGGCTGGTACCCAGGGTGAAGGCGAACATCAACGCCGCGGCCTGCAAGGGATTCCCCGTACCGAGAGCAACTGCCATCATCGCCTGAGTCACGCCGCAGGGGATCAGCACGGTCATAAAGCCCAAAAACAGCGGCGCGGAGAGCGAGGAAGGTGAGCCATCAGCCGCAGCCTTGCGGAGCTTGCGGCGCAGAAAGGCGGGAGGTTCGAAGGCGAAGTAGCGGAAAATGGGATGCACATTCAATATGCGCAGCCCTGAGCCGAGCATGAAGATGCCGACGGCAATTTGCAGAATCGCGCGGGTGACCGGAGAAAGCTGGAACATTTGCCCAACCCAACCGAGCAAAAAACCGAGCAGGGTGTAGGCAGCCAGCTTGGCTACCAAAAAAGCTAAAATGGGGGCAGCCAGCTGGGAGCGGCTGGCGCCGGGCTTTCGTAAATCCCTACGGCGTTTGCGCGAGGGCACCGTCATTTTTTGAACATCAGCTTCAATTTGCCCAGCCAGAGAACTGGCAAGCAGCCCGCCTTGAACAGCCAGGCAGCTCAATCCCCCGGTTGTCAGGCCGGTAACGAATGCAACCAGTAGGTTTAGCAATAGACTCTCCGCAAATGTGTATCTGTTTTGTATAAGTTGCAAAAATGACTTGACCAGTCTATCATTTCTTGATGGCGAAGAATATAGGCCATATTGCCAGTATTTAATTTGTGGGAATGGCGGATCGTAAAGGCTGCTTTTTTCGCTATGATAGGCGCTATCGAGTCAAACTTGTTATCCCTATCAGGAGATTCTATTTATGTTGCGTACCTTGAAGTTTAATCGTAAGCACGCTGTAGTTTTAGCCTTGTCGGTTCTGATATTGGCGTTGACCGCCTGCACCGCCCAGACCTCCGGCGATTTTGCCAGCGTCCCAGCCGGCAAGGCGTACGCCGAAGGCAAGGAAGTTTACTTCTCGCATACCGAGGCATCCGACGCGGATATCGCGGCGATGCTGACAGATATGATGAAATCGCCGGTGCTATACGTTCCTGCGCTGGCGCAGGTGCCCGCTGAAGCGCTGGCAGACGTGTATGTCTTTGAAAATGGGCTGAAGGGAATGGGGCCGCTCGGCTTCCAGCCGGATGTTTTCGACAACCCGCCCGGTACCGATGGCTATTCGCCTTTGCGCCAGATCATTCTGGTTAAATGGAACGACGAAGCCAAAGCCCGTGAGTTGAAGTCGGTGGCTGAAATCAGCGCGGCGGAAACCGCAGGAGAAATCAGTACGACGAAACCGGGAGTGGTGGTTAACATGCCGTTTATGGTTTGGGACGGCGGCAAGCGCTAAACGGATTACCGGTAATCAGGGCTGCTCTCCCCGGCAGCCCTGATTTTTATTTAAACACCTGGCGGCAAGATGCGGCATCCTATTGCGATTTTGGGATGGAGAGGATAGGATTATGAATATAAAGATTTTTCGCCCTTTCAACCCGTCAGAATTAAATTTAGGAAGGTTCCCATGCGCGCAGAAGCTGAAATACTCGGCTTGATCCTCGAGTTTGCCCGCAATCAGGACGGCATCCGGGCGGTGTTGATGAACGGCTCACGCGTCAATCCGAATGCCAAAAAGGATCTTTTTCAGGATTACGATATAACCTGCTATGTTCTGGATGTCCAACCTTTTCGCGGCGACTTGCGCATCCCGCTGTTTTTCGGCGATTTGATGATCTTGCAGACCCCTGAGGATATGGGTGATCCTGAACCGAACAAAGATGGCAGTTATGCCTATTTGATGCAATTTTTGGACGGCAACCGCATCGATCTCAGCTTTCAGCCCTTAGAACACATTGCGGACATTCCTGAAGATAGTCTGTCAGTGGTGCTGTTGGACAAAGACGGATTGATTGCCCCTTTACCGCCGCCCAGCGACCGCAGCTACCTGCCCGTGAAACCTTCTGCGAAAGCCTTCGCAGATTGCTGTAATGAATTCTGGTGGGTGGCCCCGTATGCTGCCAAAGGGTTGTGGCGCGGTGAACTGACCTACGCCCACACTATTCTCGACATCTACCTTCGCGATCAATTAATGAAGATGCTGACCTGGTATTTTGGCGTCCTGACTGGGTTCAAAAAATCGGCCGGGAAATTTGGCAAATACCTAAGCGCGGGAATTGAGCGGGGGTTGTGGGAGCAACTTGAAAGCACCTATGCGGATGCAAACCCTGATCACAGTTGGGAAGCCCTGATCGCCATGGGCGGCTTGTTTCGCCGGGCAGCTCAGAGCGTGGCGGAAGCTTTTGGGTTCAGTTACCCGGAACAGGATGATGAACAGGTTTCCGCCTTTATCCGGCGCATTCGCGAACTCCCACCCGACGCTGAGACGATATATTAATTGGATCGTTTCGCTCTGCCCACACTCACAGAGCACCCTTCGGGTGGGGCACTCTACGAGTGAGCCTGGGCTTCGACAGGCTCAGCCACCGGTCAGGCGCAGCCGGCGCGATCAAAGTAGTGAAAGTGATAAAGTAGACCCCCATGCCATCGACGATGCGGTATTGATCCATAGATTAATTATGGGAGGCCTTCGGTCGGGTCGCGCGCTCGGTCGCTCACAAAGCGCTCCGGGGGCGGAGACCGGCGCGATCGGGGCCTTCAGCAGGACAAACGAGGGCGACAAACCCATTGATATTTTTTCCCTGCGGGGGTAAGATACCCCCGTGAAATCACCTGCTTTTCTTCTTGCGCTTCTCGCCGCCTTATTTTTCGGAGCTGCCACCCCGCTCAGCAAACCACTGCTGACCCGCCTGACCTCTTTTCAGTTAGCAGGCCTGTTATACCTGGGCGCTGCACTCGGCGTCGTTCTGCTGCTCGTGCGCGAACGAAAATTCACCTCGCCCTGGCGGATGGACCGCCGCAATGCGCTGCTCCTGCTGGGCTCCATCGTCTTCGGCGGCATCCTGGGTCCTCTGGCGCTGCTTGCCGGGTTGAACCTGGCATCTGCGGCTTCCGTTTCCATGTGGTTGAACCTGGAAATGGTCGCCACCGCCGTACTCGGACATTTCATCTTCAAAGACCATCTGACGCCGCGCAGTTGGATTGCCGCCGCCGGTATTTTTCTGGCAGCCATCCTTCTGGCAGCCAGCGAAGGCACAGCAGGCGTGTTTGCCGGTTTGCTGGTGCTGGCAGCCTGCCTGAGCTGGGGCATTGACAACCACGTCACCGCGTTGATCGATGGTATCACGCCGGCGCAGTCCACCTTTTGGAAAGGGCTGGCAGCCGGAGCAACTAACCTGATCATTGGACTCAGCCTGGCGCCGCTGGTAGGAACACCCCTCGAGGCGCTGGGCGGCCTGGGGATCGGGGTGGTGTCGTACGGCTTCAGCATTGTGCTCTATATTTCTTCTGCTCAACAACTAGGCGCCACCCGCAGCCAGTTGATCTTTTCCAGCGCGCCTTTTTGGGGAGTGCTGCTATCCATCCTGTTGCTAAGCGAGACTTTCACCTGGCAACACGGCGCGGCTGCGGTTTTGTTTATTACCTCGATTGCTCTGCTTTACCACGAGCAGCACGGGCACGCCCACCAGCATTTGGTACAGGAACACGAGCACCTACATAACCACTCCGACGGCCATCATCTGCACGTCCATGAGCAATACCCGGAAAACGGCTGGCATTCGCACGCCCACGTACACACCCCGCTGGAGCATGTGCACCCCCACTGGCCGGATTTGCACCACCGCCATGAGCACGTGCATGGTGATTGAAAATTAAGGAGACATGGTGCTTTCAAAAACCGGAAGCGCGCTGCGTATATGAAGACGTTGATTAGAGGAAATGGTGCGCTCAAATTCGGAATGCACCCCGCGACTCTGGCTTATAATATTCACGCAGTATTTCAATAACTATTTGCAAGTAAACCCCCGCAATCACAATATAATCATAGGAGAATTTCATGGGGAAAATTAACCCAAAGCACGGCATTAGCACGCTGGTCAACCACGTTGCCGAAGAGGGGCATCCGCAGCACTCTCACATTGCGCCGATTTACCAGACATCCGCTTTCTCCTTCCCGGATGTCGCCACCGGCGCGGCGATTTTCAAGGGCACAGACCCTGGGTATACCTACACGCGTTTCAAAAACCCGAATCAGGTGCAACTGGCAGCCAAATATGCCGCGCTTGAAGGCCTGGACCTGCTGCGCGCCCAGCCGGAGCGGCCAGTCGAAGAGATCGTTGCCGGACAGGTTTTTACCACCGGTATGTCGGCGATCACATCGGCCATCATGGCCACCCTCTGTCAGGGGCAGACCATCATCGCCCAGGAGGCGCTGTACGGTGCAACTTATGTGTTCCTGAAGGAATATGCGCCGCGCTACGGCGTCAAGGTGGTCTGGCTGCACAATGTTGCGCCGGCTGATTGGGAAGCGGCCTTTGCCGCCAACCCGGAAGCGGTCATGGCGTATGCTGAGACCCCGGCCAACCCCACCATGGCCATCGTTGACCTGGTGGCAGTGGCTGAGATCGCTCACCGGCACGGCGCCTGGCTGTATGTGGATAACACGTTTGCTTCTCCGTACGGCCAACGGCCATTGACACTCGGTGCAGATGTTGTGCTGCATTCTTCCACCAAATACCTGGCCGGACATGGGGTAGTGGTGGGCGGGGCGGTCATCAGCAGCCACGTGGACTGGGTCAAAGGCCCACTTTTTGGGGCTATCAAGAATTTCGGCGGCTCTGAGTCGCCTTTCGATGCCTGGTTGGCAGTTATGGGGCTGAAAACCTTTGAACTGCGCATGGAAGCCCATTGTAAAAATGCCATGCAAGTGGCGCGCTACCTGGAAGCTCACCCAAAGGTCGAGCGGGTTTACTACCCCGGACTTGAATCGCACCCCGATTACGCCCTGGCCTGCAAACAAATGCACTGCTTTGGCGGCATGATTTCCTTTGAACTGCGCGGCGGCCTGACAGCCGGTGAAACCCTGCTCAATCATGTGCGCATGATGACGCTGGCGGTCAGCCTGGGAAACACCGATACACTCATCCAGCACCCGGCCAGCATGACCCATTCCGGAATGCCGCGTGAAGAACGCCTGAAGGTAGGGCTGACCGACGGGCTGGTGCGGTTATCGGTTGGCATCGAAAACGTTGAAGACATCCTCGAGGACTTCGATCAGGCTCTGGCGTACGTCTAATTTAGCATAGGTTCAGACCGTGAATACCGAACCTGCGCCGCCCCGCTCAGATGCCGAGATTCCGCCACGGGTTGGGCCACAGGTCAACCTTAACGCCCGGCCCGGTCAGCGCTTGCTTTTGGCGATTCAGGTCGGGCGAGACGGAGTAGTACAGGTCTCGTCCCGAGGACCGGCAGGCTGGCGAGCGGTGTTGCGATCGGGACGGCTCTACGCTGGGATCGGGCTGCTGCTGGCCGCCGCAGTGCTGCTGATTGGATTGACGCGTTTCCCTGCCCAGGTCACCCCGGATGAAGTGTACCCAAGCCTGCGCGCCGTTGAATTGATCCGCAATGGCTTCGAAGGTGAAGACGGCGCCCTGCTGCCGGCTTTTTTGCGCGGCGGCACTCCGTATGAGCTGGGTACAGGCGTTTATTTGCAGGTGCTGCCCCAACTCTTCCGGCCGAATACACTGACCTGGATTCGCGCCTGCAATGTTTTGCTTGGGCTGCTGGCCGGGCTATTAATGGCAGCCTGGCTGCGCTTTGGGCTGCGGCTGCGTTATAGCTGGGTGCTGCTCCCGCTGTTGGCCGGCACCCCCGCCTGGTTTTATTTTTCACGTACTGGACTGGATATTATGCTTGCTGCCAGCTTGCTGCTGGCGGCCTTGAGCTGCTACGGTTTTTACCGCTCAGGGCGACTCGGGGTCATTTACGGCGCGGTAGCGCTGGCCATGCTGGCGTTTTACGCTGAGCCCGCCGCCCGTCTGGCGGTTCCAACGACAGTTTTGCTGCTGACGCTGCTGGATTGGCAGTATCACCGCTCCCATTGGCGGCTAATGCGACACGCGCAGATTTTGACAGCAGCGCTGTGTCTTCCGCTGATCATCTTCCTGCTGCGCCATCCGGATGGGATGCTGCAGGAGCTGGCCGCATCCGGCAGCTATCTGGTCTCGAACATCAGCAACTGGCAAAAGGTAGGCCAATTCTTTCTGGCGCTGCTGAATACGGTTGATCCCATTGCCTGGCTGGCCGTTGACCCGAACCTGCCGGTGGTTGACCGCATGGGGCCGTACCCGCCGTTTCCCCTGCTGCTGGCGCCGTTCACAATATGGGGCGGCTGGTTGGCCGTCCAGCGCTTCCACCGGTCCGAATACCGCCTGCTCTGGATTGGAGTGCTGTCAGCAGGCGTAGGCGCGGCGCCGTTTGGCGGAAAATTGCCGCAAATATTGCCCGCAGCGCCGCTGTTGGCCGCCTTTGCGGTGATTGGGTTGCATGCGGCGCTGGACTGGCTGGCACAACGCTGGCGGAAGATGCCCGGCTGGCTGCCTGCCCCAGCTTTTCTGCTGGCGGCGGGTGGAGGTAGTTTAATCCTTTTGTTCAGCGCGCTGACCGGCAGCCGGAACTGGCTGCAAGATTACGGTCGCGAGGGGCTGCAATTTGGCGCAGCGCAGGTTTATGGCGCAGCGCAGGCTTACGCTGACAGCCATCCGCAGCGAAAGGTATTGGTTTGGTCAGAATGGTCAAACGACCCGGATGCGCTGCGCCGCTTCTTCGCGCCTTATCATTTGGAGCGGATCCAGAACGGCTTTTTGGATCCCTTCTTATACCGGCGCGACCCGGCAATTGGTCAGTATGCTTTCCTGCTGCCTGCCGGCCAGTATAAACAAATCCAATCCAGCGGTAAGTTTGACATGGTCCCCATTAAATCGATTCCCTATCCCAATGGGCGGCCCGCCTTCGCTCTGGTGGAACTGGCGTACACCCCGCAATTCGAACAGATTCTGGCGCAGGAATCCGCGGAGCGCCGCGCCCTGGTCACTGGGGAAGTAAAGCTTGGTAATGACCCGGTCACCGTGCGGTATCCGGCGCTGGATATCGGTGTACCGGGCAATCTATTCGACGGCAGCCGGGTGAGTCTGGTGCGGACGGCGGCGGCCAACCCGCTGGTAGTCGAACTGATCTTTCTGCAGCCTCGCCGTCTGCAAGGCGTACTGCTGCTGTTGGGCGCTGAACCGATTAAGGTCACAGCTATCCTCAACCCCGAGGATGGCGGCAAAAGGCTGGTTTATTCGTTGCAGACGAAAGCCAGCGATACCATGAAAGAAGCGCAGGTGGACTTCAACGGCGCGCATTTGGTTTCATCCCTGCGGCTGGAGGTGCTGGACGAGGAAGCAGGCGAGCCGGCCCATGTCCATTTATGGGAGATTCAACTGGTCGAGTCGCTGGAATAACGGCTAGCAGGTTGGTTCGAAAATTGCACCCTCTGTCTGCTGTATTCCGGTGAAATAATCTGTAGTTTCAACGACTCTGGCTCAGTTAAGGGGATGATATATGGCAGAAATCAATAACGGACGAGAAGGCGAGCTTTATCTTGGCGTGGTTTTCGATTTAAATCGCAAGGAGTCCCAGCAGGGAGTAATTACCCGCAAGAATGTCGCTATGAACAGCGACCTGGGACTGCTGTGGGTTGAAATATCTTTTTGGGTCGGCCAGAAAACCATCTTCAGCCAGGAAATCTTGCTGCATTCCAACGACCTTCGGCGGTTTACCAGCCAGATGATTCAAATTATCGAAGCGCCAGCCCGTCTTTATGGATTGTCCAACGAACGCCGCACTGAAAATGGTCTGGAACGCGAACTGAGCTTGAGCATTACCAGCCCGGAGTTGGTCTGGCGCATCCACCAAAGTGTTTATTTGCCGGGAAGCATGCATAAGGTTTTTGATTTCCCCCCATCCGATACGGATGAGTTGACCATCAAGCAGGCGCTGGCGGAAGCGTTCAATCAGGAGCCGGATAGCGATTTTGTGCGCGAACAATACACAGCGCTGACTGAAATTTCAACCGGCTATGAGTTTCTGGTGGCGATCGATGCCGGTATCGCCCGGGGAGCACAGACAGTACGTGGCGAAGGCCCGGCGATGTTCCTCGAACCGGATCAGGAGCGCTTGCTGCATTTTATGCGCGATTTACGCTCCGAAGCGGAGATGGCGCTGTTGCTAGGTTAATTTCCAGCGGTGAAGTTGGGCAAACCAGGCGCCTTGCGCTTTTTTCCTGCTTATCTGCGCTGTTTCCATTGAATGTGAATGGGTCCCTTGTTGATCTTAAGTGCGAGGAACCCCGGGTAATATGGGGAAAATATCCGCCAAACGTCAGCCGATGAGTGGATGAGTTTCAATAGTCTTTCTGCAGCGGGAATGTTACAATATCCTCGTTGACCATCTTCCGTGGAGGGACAATTTGAAACCTGTGATCAAGATTGCCGTGCCAATGGCCGGTTTTGGTACCCGCATGCGTCCGCATACATGGAGCAAAGCCAAACCATTGATTGCATTGGCAGGAAAAACCGTGCTGGATTATGTTCTGGAACAGTTCGAGACGCTGCCGGATTCGCTGGAACGGGAATATATTTTCATCGTGGGTCCCAACCAACTGGAACAGATCAAGGCGCACATGCTGGAACAGCATCCTTTAAAACGGGTGCAGTATACCGTCCAGGAAAACATGCGTGGCCAATCGGATGCGCTCTACCTGGCGCGCGAATACCTGACCGGGCCCATGTTGATGGCGTACTCCGATACGATGATCGAAACGGACTTATCCGGGATTGCCAGTGAAACGATGGATGCTCTGGCCTGGGTGCGTCCAGTGGAAGACCCGCGCCGTTTTGGCGTGGCACAGATGAGCAGTGACGGCTGGGTAACCCGCCTGATCGAAAAGCCCAAGGAAATGGATAATAAATTAGCCCTGGTCGGGTTTTATTACTTTCGGCGGGGAGAAGATCTGACGGCGGCTATTGAAGAACAGATACGCCGCAACCTGACTGTAAAGAATGAGTTCTTTCTGGTAGACGCCATCAATATCATGTTGGAAAACAGCGCCAAGATGCGCACTCGTAAAGTGGATGTCTGGCTGGATGCGGGCATCCCGGAGGCATTGCTGGAAACAAACCGCCACTTGCTTTCTCACGGTTACGCGAATTCTGCTGACCTGGGACTGAATAAAAACCTGGCGATTATCCCGCCGGTGTATGTTCACCCAAGCGCTCAAATAAACGCTGCGGTGATTGGGCCGAATGTATCGGTTGGCGCAAATTGTGTAATCGAGCGCGCAATTATCTCCGATTCGATACTGGAGGATGGCGTCATGGTGTCGGATTGCGTCCTTACCGGCAGCTTGCTTGGCCGCGATGTCCAGGTAGAGGGCAAGGCTGAAGCGCTCAACCTTGGGGATAATGCATGGATGAAGAAGTAAGTTTCCAGGTGGAATGCCATTCGGGCTTTGAATATGCCGAACGGCCAATTACGCTGATCCGGGGCGGTCAGCGCCTGGAAATCGAGGTGGTCGAGGACCGCTGGCGCATCCCGGGCGGTAAGTGTTTTCGGGTAAGAGTAAAAGACGGCCGGCGGTTTGAACTTTTTTATGGCGAACTTTATGATGAGTGGCGTGTTAACGAACTATAAGGAAAAAATGGCTGCTATTCTCAATTCTGATCCGGTAACCCTGCACAACCAAGGAGCAAAAATGCGTGAGTCTTACATTTCTCAGCGTGTGGCTTCATTGAAACCCTCTGGCATTCGTCGCTTTTTTGATATCGCCGCCACGATGAAAGAAGTCATCTCGTTGGGGATTGGCGAACCGGATTTTGACACTCCCCAACCGGTCATCGATGCTGGCGTCCGGGCGCTGAAAAATGGGGCTACCCATTACACTTCCAATGCCGGCATTCTTGGGCTGCGCAAGGCGTTATCCGCCAATCTGGAACGGCTGTACGGCGCCAGCTATGATCCGGTGGAAGAAATGATTATCACCGTTGGCGGTTCCGAAGCACTTTACCTGAGCGCGACCGCGCTGCTGGATCCCGGCGACGAAGTCATCATTCCCACGCCTTGCTTTGTCGCTTACCAGGCAGAGGTGTTCATGGCGGGCGGGGTACCGGTCGAAATCCCGTGCCACATGGAAGACAATTTCAATATCGATCCGGTGCGCATCGAAGCAGCAGTGACCCCGCGCACCAAGGCCATCTTGCTTGGATTCCCGAATAACCCAACCGGCGCGGTGGCGACCCGCGAGCGGCTGCTGGAGATTGCGCGCATCGCCGAGAAATATGACCTGATCGTCATTACCGATGAGATTTACGATCGTTTGGTGTACGCCGGCCACCAGCACGTTTGCTTCCCGACCCTGCCGGGCATGCGCAATCGCACCATCCTGCTGGGCGGATTCTCTAAGGATTACGCCATGACGGGCTGGCGCATCGGTTATGCTTGCGGACCGACCCATTTATTGAAAGGCATGCTGCGCATTCATCAATACACGGTTATGTCCGCGCCAACGGTAGCCCAGGAGGCGGGGATTGTGGCGCTCGAAGACCGGGATGAATCAGTCATGATGATGGTGGAAGAGTACGACCGCCGCCGCAAGTTGATCGTGCCAGAGTTCAACCGTATTGGTCTGCCGACGTTTGAGCCAAAAGGCGCCTTCTATGCTTTCCCCAAGGTTAGCGTCACAGGACTGGACGATGAGACCTTTGCCAACCGACTGCTGCAGGAAGAACATGTGGCCATGGTGCCAGGAGTTTCATTTGGCGCCGGCGGAGAGGGATTCTGCCGCGCATCCTATGCCACTGCGTACGAAAAAATCGAAGAGGCGCTGCGCCGCATCGAGCGCTTTGTGAACCGGCTGTAAAAGGTAAATCAAATGGGCCCGGAGTTATCTACGATATCGTTATCGCCCGCAATCCCCGTGCCCCGGAGCCCAGGACAAAAATCGATGCATAACCCCGTGCCTATTCCAAGATTGGGCACGGGGTTATTGGGTAAGACAGTCCTGTTGTGAAAATCCCTGTGCCGCTACAATGACAAAATTATTCTTTTCAGACAACTCCCCCGGCTTATTCCACTAATCCCTGTTGACATCCCTTCCTTAACCTGCTATTCTTATAAAAACGTTTGCGCAAACGTTTTCTTTCGGAAACTCCATGAGCCGCATAACCATAAAAGATGTAGCCCGCGAAGCGGATGTGTCCATTTCGACTGTGTCGCATGTGATCAACGACACGCGTTTTGTCGATCCGGTTACCAAGCAGCACGTTCAGGACGCATTAATGAAACTCGGCTACCGCCCCAATAACGTTGCCCGAAGTTTGCGCAGCGGGGTGACGAAAACGATTGGCCTGATCGTCCCGGATGCGTCCAACCTGTTTTTTGCCGAAATTGCCCGCAAAATCGAGAACTACGGTTTTCAACAGGGTTACAGCGTCATTCTTGGAAATTCCGATAACGATCCGGCGAAAGAAATCCAGTATATTCACACGCTATTGGCCAAATCGGTGGACGGCGTGATTTTCATCTCGGCGGGTGCAGAATTGCGCAATTTCAAGCAATTTGCCGACAGCAATATTCCGGTGGTGGTTGCCGACCGGGTGGTTCCGGTTGAACTGGCCGATGTGGTGCTGGTCGATAACGAACAGGGCGGCTACGACGCCACCCGCTGCCTGATCGAGTTAGGCCACACGCTTATCGGCTGCATCACCGGCCCAAACGACCTGTCACCCAGCATGCAGCGGCTCGATGGTTATAAACGTGCTTTGCAGGAAGCCGGCATCCCCTTCAGATCCGGACTGGTCGTCACGGGTGATTTCCAGATTCAAGGCGGCTGCGATGCCATGAATCAATTACTGCAAGCGCCTGAGAGACCCGGCGCCGTTTTTGTCTGCAACGATATGATGGCGGTTGGCGCCATGACCAGCGCGCGCAATGCCGGGTTGTCCATCCCCGCGGACCTATCCATTATCGGTTTCGATGATATCGAACTCGCGTCAGCGGTGTCGCCAACGCTGACCACCATCGCGCAGCCCATCGATGAAATGGCGCGCTACGCCACCGATCTGCTGATCCAGCGCCTGAGCGGCCGCCGCAAGGATGAGAATCAACGCATTATCTTGAAAACGACCTTGATCGAACGCGCATCCACAGCCAGGAGGGAGCCATAACATGGGGTTGATCACCGTCATTGGCAGCTTGAATATGGACCTGGTGGTGCGCACCCCCAAAATGCCGCAGGCGGGTGAAACGCTGGCGGGTACTGATTTTCATCTCATCCCAGGCGGTAAGGGCGCCAACCAGTCGGTCGCTGCTGCTCGCGCCGGCGCGCCCACCCGCATGGTCGGCCGGGTTGGAACGGATGCCTTTGGGCCAGTCCTGCTGGATTCGCTCACCGCAGCCGGGGTGGATGCTTCCGGGGTGGCCGTATTAAGCGAAGCCACTTCCGGAACCGCCACCATCGTGGTGGAAGACAGCGGCGAAAACCGCATCATTGTCGTGGCTGGGGCCAACGGACAGGTGTCTTTAAACTTTATCAATGACCAGTGGCCGGTTATCCGCCAGTCTGATTTGATTTTGCTGCAGCATGAAATTCCACTGGCGACGGTGCACCACATTATCGAGCGAGCTTACGCCGAAGGCATTCGGGTGTTGCTCAATCCGGCTCCGATTTATCCAATCCCGCGTGGCGTTCTGGCAAAAGTTGACACCCTGATTTTGAACGAAGTCGAAGCCAGCGCTTTGACCGGCCTTAAAGTTACCGACCTGTCGACCGCTCGCATTGTAGCTGCCACCCTGGCCGACCTCGGGGTGAACACGGTCCTTATCACGCTTGGACCCAATGGCGCGATCCTCCACAATTCACACCATGAGCTCTTCCAACCGGCATTCAAAGTAGAGGTGGTAGATACCACGGCTGCTGGAGATACGTTCACGGGCGGGTATGCCGCCTCGATCCTGAGCGGCAAATCATTGCCCGAAGCCCTGATGTACGCCGTTGCGGCATCCGCGCTGGCAGTCACCCGCCTGGGAGCGCAAACATCCATCCCCTCCAGGGATGAGGTCGAAACTTTCCTTGCCGCCCAAACCACCAAAATAAATGGTTCCCTGCCATTAAGCGCTAAAGGAGGTGACTGAGAGTAGAATTTGCGTTTCAACCGTTGTTTTCGTCCAAATTAATAGAGGAGAGAACCATGAAAAAGCTCGTTATGCTGTTGACTGTTTTAACCATCATCGCCGTTTTGGCCGCAGGTTGTACGCCAAAAGCGGCTGGGCCAGAAACCACAAAAGTTGTGTACCTGATCAACGGGTCGTTGGGCGACAACGCCTTCTATGATTCGGGTCAGGCTGGCATGGAAAAGATCAAAACCCAGTACGGGGTCGAGATTCGCACCATTGAAGACGGGTACGATCCTGCCCAGTACGAACCCTCACTCGAGGCAGCCGTGGGTTATTCCGATGTCATTTTTGTCATCTCCTACGGCTTCGAGGATCTGGTCAAGGAATATGCCGATAAATATCCGGAAAAGATCTTTGTCAACCTGGATACAGTGGTGCAGAACGATAAGGGCACGATCACCTCGGTCGATTACATCGAAGAGGAAAGCGCTTTCCTGACCGGCGTGGTGGCTGGTATGCTGACACTCGACACCAGCATCCCAAACGTCAATGCTGAGAAGATCATCGGCGCCGTCGGCGGCGACCAGGACCCCGTCATCGATGCCTTCATGTTCGCCTACGAAAATGGCGCCAAGTATGTCGACCCTGAGATCGTGATGGAACGCAAGTACCTGGGCGACTGGGTCGATACCGCCAAAGGCAAACAGGCCACCTTGCAGCTCTATGATATGGGCGCGGATATCGTCTTCCAGATCGCCGCGGCAGCCGGCATGGGCGTCTTGCAGGCCTCGGGCGAGCGCGACCTGTACTCTATCGGCGTGGATACCAACCAGAACTCCCTGGTGCCCGGGCATGTAGTCGCCTCCGACACCAAGGATATCGGTCTGGCCATCACCAATATTTACGCCACCATCAAGGACGGCACCTACCAACCCGGCCAGGTTTTGAATTACGGCCTGGCTACCGGGGGCGTGAATGTGGTCTTCGACGGCAATGAAAATGTGCTCCCGCAGGCTATCGTTGACAAAGTGAACGAACTGCGCCAGCAGATCATCGACGGTACCCTGAAAGTCGAAATCTACGTGCCATAGGTTTCGATCCCCGAAACCTATGGATTTCCGGGGGTGCTGGCCAGTACAGCATCCCCGGAATATATCGCGCAAGAAAGGATTTACCCGGTGGCCGATATCATCGAAATGGACCGGATCGTCAAGATCTTTCCGCCCTCCCTGGTGGCGCTGGACGCCGTCAGCGTAAAGTTCTCCAAAGGGGAGATCCACGCCATCGTCGGTGAAAATGGCGCCGGCAAATCAACGTTAATGAAAATCCTGTACGGCATGCAGCCGGCCGATTCGGGTGAGATGCTCTACAACGGCAAAAAAGTAAAATTTGCAGACCCCGGCGAAGCGATCCTGGCCGGAATCGGCATGGTGCACCAGGAGATCATGCTGATTCCGCAATATACCGTCTGGGAAAACGTGGTGTTGGGCTATGAACCCGTCAAGTTTGGCGGCCGCCTGGATGTAAAAAAAGCGCGCGAGCTGGTTAAACAAAAGATCGATGAATTTGGCTTTAATTTGAACCCGGACGCCAAAGTAGAAGATATTTCCGTTGCTGCCCGGCAAAAAGTTGAAATATTGAAACTATTGTTCCGCAATGTTTCTGTGCTGATCATGGATGAGCCAACCTCTGTGCTCACCCCGCAGGAGATTCCGCAATTATTCGGCGAGTTAAAACGCCTGCGCGATAACGGCCATACCATTTTATTCATCAGCCACCATCTTGAGGAAGTGCTGGAATTATCCGATCGGATCACGGTGCTGCGCAAGGGTAAAAAAGTGGGCACCATCAAGACGGCCGAAGCCACTAAAGCCGGTTTGGCGCAAATGATGGTGGGACGCGAAGTGATTTTTGACTCCATCCGCAAAAATCAGACGGCCGGTGAGGTATTGTTCGAGACTAGCGCTCTGAATTACACCGACCCGGACAAACGCCCGCGGTTGATCGACGTCAATATTCAAGTGCGGGCCGGCGAAATTGTTGGCGTGGCGGGCGTGGAGGGCAACGGCCAACTGGAACTGGTCAACCTGATCATGGGCTTGATCGAACCGACCGGCGGCAGCATCAAAGCCGTGGGGGAGGATATCACCCGCAAACCCATCCTGGAGAAACGCAAGCGGGTCGCCTTTGTGCCCCAGGACCGGGCTAATATGGGCGCCAGCATCGCCGCAAATATTGCTGAAAATGTGATCATGACCCACCACCGGCTGGATAAACGCTTTACCCGCTGGGCCGGCCGGATATTGGATTTCAAACAGGCTTATTCCTTTACCGATGAGATTCGCAAGAAGTTCGATGTCCAGATGTCCTCGGGTGAAGCCGTGTTCAAATCGCTCTCGGGCGGCAATCAGCAGAAGGTGATCCTCGGGCGCGAGCTGCTGCTGGAAGCGCCGTTCATCCTGCTGGACCAACCCACCCGCGGCCTGGATGTCGGTTCGATCGAGTATGTTCATCAGCGCATCATCGAAATGCGGGCGCAGAAGCGCGGCATCCTGATGATTTCCGCCGACCTGGAAGAGCTGTTCCGCCTGACCGACCGGATCGTGGTGATGCATAAGGGCCGGGTGGTGGCTGACCTGGTCACCGAAAAGACGAATGTCACCGAAGTGGGTTACCTGATGCTCGAAGGGGCCGCCTATGAAGCGTAAAATCCTGGTCAATGTGGTGGGCGTCCTGCTGGCCTTCCTGCTGGGGGCAGTAGTGATGCTGGTGCAGGGGTATAACCCGCTGGAAACCTATTACCGCCTGTTCGAATATTCGCTGGCGCCGGGCAAGATCGCCTACACCCTCAGTAAATCGGTGCCGCTGGTGCTGACCGGCATGTCGGCGTCGGTGGCCTTCGCCTCCGGCCCGATCAACCTGGGCCAGCCCGGCCAGTTGTTGATGGGCGCCTTATTGGCCACCATCGGCGGCCTGTATATCGATCTCCCACCGCTGCTGATGATTCCCTTCCTGCTCATCCTGGCGATGCTGGGCGGCGCGTTGTGGTCGGGGGTGGCGGCGCTGCTCAAATACTGGTTCAACATGAGCGAATTCATCACCACCCTGATGTTGAATATGATCGCCGATTTCTTCACCTACTGGGCAATCAATTACCCGTTTTTCGAAAAGAACGCCAATCACCCGCAGACGCCCTTCATTGCCAAAAGCGGCTGGATGCCGGAGTGGGGTAACTTCAACTCCAGCGTCATCGTCATGGTGCTGGCCTTTGCAGTCATCTGGTTCATCGTCAACCGCTCCACCGCCGGTTATGAATGGCGCTTATCCGGGCAGAACAGCCTGTTCAGCCGGCTGGGCGGGGTGAACATCAGCAAGAACTACCTGGTGGTCATGCTGCTGACCGGCGCACTGGCCGGCCTGGCCGGCGGACTGGTGGTCATGGCCGGGCCGCACCGCTTCATTAAAGATATCGGCGGCAATTATGCCTGGGACGGGGTGATGATCGCCATGGTGGCCAATTCCGGCATCATCCTGACGCTGGTTTTTGGCTTCTTCTTCAGCGTGCTGCAAACCGGCTCGCTCGGCATGGAACTGATCACCGCCGTCCCCAAAGAGCTGATCCAGGTCTTGCAGGCGGTCATTGTGCTGATTGTAGTCGCCGGGCGCGGCTACTTCGAAACCTTCTTCGCAAAGCTGGAGGCCAGGCGGAAGATGAGGGAGAGGATCGCATGAACATCATCCTTGGATTGATCAATGGCATGATCACCTCCGCCACGCCCATCCTGCTGGCAGCCCTGGGCGGCTCGCTGACCTATTACGCCGGCATCTTCAACATCGCCATGGAAGGCATGATGCTCAGCGGCGCATTCTTTGGCATGCTCGGCTCGTATTACTTCCACTCCTGGCCGATGGGCATCCTCTTCGCCATCCTGGGCGCCATTCTGATGGCCTTGATCTTCATCCTGTTTGCGGTGGTGTTGAAAATGGATGAATTCATCACCGGCATCGGGCTGAACCTGTTCGCGGTGGGCGCCACCACCTATATGCTGCGCCAGATTTTCAAGGTGAAGGGCGCATTTGCCAGCCCGGAGATCGTCCCCATCCCCAAAATCGACATCCCCTGGATCAAGGATATTCCGGTGGTAGGCGAGATCCTCAGCGGGCAGAACCTGATCGTGTACCTTACCCTGCTGGCGACGATCGCGGTCAGCTACCTGGTGTTCAAAACCCGCTTCGGGCTGCGCCTGCGGGCGGCCGGTTACAACCGCACCAGCCTGGATACCAGCGGCGTTTCGGCCAACCGCATCCGCGTCTGGTCGCTGATCCTGTGCGGCGTCCTTACCGGGCTGGCGGGGTCGTTCCTCTCGCTCGGGTACGTCACCCTGTTCTCGGAAGGCATGTCGGCCGGCCGCGGCTGGATCTCGCTGGCGGCCGTGATCCTGGTCTCGGGCAATCCCACCGGCATTGCGCTGATTTCCCTGCTGTTCGGCTTCACCGATGGACTGGGTCTCTTTATGCAGCGCTCGTTACCGTCACAATTCACCTCGATGGTGCCGTATGTGGCCACCCTGGTCGCCCTGTTCGTGTACTCGGTGCGCCTGAAGAAAAAACAAACGATTTAAGAATTGGAGTAAGAGATGAGCAAACAAGCCTGGCAACTTGAGAAAGAAATGCGCGATGCGGCCGTGCCGGTGGACCGGCGCAAGGTGGGCTCGCATTGGATCAAATCGGACATGGAGTTCCCGCACGGCGATGAACTGCTGCGCTGGAACTGGAATGTAAAGGTGCCGGGTTCATCGGCGCCGGACGTGTTCTTTCTGAGCATGGTGCAGGACTGGGCCAACCAGGGGTATGACGTCAGCGCGGCCGAGGCATTGATCCCCGAAGGCCGGGCGCTGGAAGCCGGCAACAACCTGACCGATCTGCGGGTGGTAAGCGCCCTCATCATGAAGGCGCTCAAGGAAGCCCCTAAAATTGCGGGCCACCCCTATCACCAGTACGAGCACCCGGCTGCCTGGGAAGATGTCAAAGCCGCCATGCCGGCCAGCCAGGGATATAAACCGCTGTCCGGCTGGCAGGACGCCTATGCGCCGCGCATTTTGCAGGGCTGGCTCGGCCAACTGGCGGGCGGCTCTTTTGGCACGGCCATCGAAGGCTATGTCGGCGCGCAGATCGCCAATGTTTACGGCGAGGTGCGCGGTTACATCACCCAGCCGGAAACCATGAACGACGACGTGGTCTATGAGCTGCTGCTGCTGGACGTCTATGAAAAGATGGGCAGGGCCATCACCTCGGACGCTCTGGCCGATGAGTGGGTGCGGCAACTGCCCTTCGGCGTTTCGGCCGAAGGCACCGCCCTGCGCAACCTGAACCTCGGCATCTACCCGCCGGAATCCGGCGCCTTTTTGAACCCGTACTGCGACTGGATCGGCGCGCAGATGCGCGGCATGGTCTGTGGCATGCTGGCCCCCGCCGACCCGCTGGAAGCCGCCCGCCTGGCGCACATCGACGCGGTCATTTCACATGCCCGCAACGGCGTTTATGGTGAAATCTATGCGGCCGTGCTGACCGCGCTGGCCTTCGTGCTGGACGATCCGCGCGCCATCCTGACGGCAGCCGCCGGTTACATCCCGGCCAAAAGCGAGTATGCCGCCAAGCTGGCGTTCTGCTTCAGCGTGCTCCAGGCCGAGAAAGGCCCGCAGGCCGCCTGGCCCAGGCTGGAAAAACACTTCGAGCGCTACAACTGGATTCATGCCTACCCCAACCTGGCGGCGGATATGTTCGCGTTGTGGTACGGCGGCGGCGATTTCACCGAAACCATGGCGCTGCTGGCCAGAGCCGGTTACGACGTGGACTGCAACGGCGGCCTGGTGGGCAACGTGCTGGGCGTGATTCGCCCCGTGCCGCCGGAATGGGCCGCCCCGCTCGACGACCTGCTGGAGACGTACATTAAGGGCAAGGAACGCTTATCGATCCAGGCGCTGGCGGAGCGGACCGCCAGGCTGGCGAAGAAGTAAAAGAGGAAAGAGAGGGCTGTTCTGGGGTGGATGGACAGCCTATTGAAAGTTAACAGAGGGGTAAGTACCCCCTGCAAAGCACCCCGAAGGGATTCGAACCCTGAACCTCTAGAAGCAAATTTTCCAAATATGCTCTATAAGTGTACATGTGGGGGTTAATGGTCCAAACAGTCTATGTATGGCGGAACATTTATCCAAAAATCCTAGATTTTCCCCGGATTCCGCCCCTTCTGCACCACAACAGCACCATGTCTGCACCAACGGAAGGTGGCAAACGTAAAGATTTTTTAACAGTAATTCTCATACAGGTATCAATGTTTCTATGGCATACTATTAATTGCTATTTTGATTCTAAATATATACGGAGCCCACAACATGGTTCAATACCGGTGGTCCGACGAAATGGAGATGAAGAATCTCCAAAAACAGTTGTCAATCAGCCCCATGATACCAGAGTTGCATTATAAACTAGCAATAATCATTCTGAAAAATTATGTTCAGGATTACTATGAACCTGAAAGACGAAGCTCGTCGGATAAAATCTCAACGACCACGGATTTGACATCATCGGCAGCTAATTTAAAAGAAATTTTGCGGTATAAGGATTTTCATAAAATAATATTTATTGCAGAAAAATGGCCAGTGCTCTCCGATAACATGGATTTTTCTCCTTGGTATTGTGGCAGAGTTGACCAACATCAATATTCAGAAACATTTTATGATGGATTTTTTGATTACAAGAGGTTTATATTACCAATTAAACAATATTCTCAATCCCATTATTTAGATGATAAGCCGGAATTATCGAAGGCGAGGGATGAACTTCAAATCGCGCTGGCTCTCGGGTTGTCTGATAAATTAACATCCGCAAAAATTCGACTATTACTAACAAAGGTTATCGGAACTATCATGGTACATGAGGACAACCACCTTATTTGGTATCACAAGAAATATCAATACCATGGGTTTGATCCCATATCTATTCCGGAATTAAAAGAATTAGTGTTATCACATATTAAAGACCTCAAATTATTCCTTCGACAGTGGCCGCACAATTTTGAGGCGCTTAACTTGCTCATAACAGCTTACAAAACAACAAAGAATAAAGCCGAGTTAGGTAAAGCTATTCAAACATTGAATCAAGTCGAGAGCCTGGTTAACGCCAAGATGATTCCCGTGGAAGAGACCGTTTCATCTGTTGATTTTACTAATGTCGTCCAGTCCCAATCAACGCCCGTCGCGAGAAAAAATACAGGCTTAGATTTCGAAGTTAAAGTTCAAATGTTATTAGAATCAATGGGATTTACCGCCTCAACGACAAAAATTACTGGTGACGGAGGAATAGATATTGTCGCATTTCATAATAGCCCGATAATCAAGGGGAAATATATCCTCCAGTGCAAAGATTGGACACATCCAGTCGGCGAACCTGCTTTACGAGACCTGTATGGATTGGTCCTCTCTGAAGGGGCGAATAAAGGCATATTGATCACTTCTGGAAAATTTAGTGCTGCAGCCGAAAAATTTTCTGTTGGGAAACCTCTAGAATTAATCGATGGAGAAGAGTTGAACAAAATCATTAATGATTCCAGAAAATCCCGTAAAGAGTAAAGGAATTCGGTAGTCATGTAAAAATTGCTCCCTGATTTGTTCGCTTACGAAATCAACAAATCGAAGGCAGTCCCAACGGCAAGCCTGTTTTGTATGACATACCTAAAGGGCTGAGGGGGGGGTGGCCTTTGCGTCTTTACGAAACATCTCCAATACTGGCTTGATTATCTTCTCTGCAATTTCCTCACTTGAATTAATTTCAGGATTTGAGATTTACTTATTAAATAATCCTTTAACCAAGTCATATAACCCATTTTGTATTAGTCCAATAATTATGATACCTAATACGGATAGTATCCATTTGATCGCAGAATGGTACTTTCTGAACATTGGAATTTCTGTAATAATTGGATTTCCTTTTCCAAAATAATCGAACATCCAAGCCCAAGCAATCAAAACAATCCCCGAAATTACTCCAGCAATTTTTATATATTCCGGAAAAATAAAAATTATTAATATCCAAATCAATACAATTACTATAGTTGGCAATACCAATCCACGATTAATGAATTTTTGTTTAGTCGATTTAGCAAGAACAGTTTTTTCTTTTTCGCCCAAACTCGCCTTAAAAGATCTGAATTCTTCAGAAAGGTTCTCTCTGCTTGCTTTCTCTTGCTCAAAATCCTCTTTTGTTTTTTGGAGATCACCGCGCAATCGAGCTAAGTCGGAGTCCTTTTTTTGTAATTTTCGTTCATATTCGATGTTTTTGAGTTTTACAGCCTCTGCCTCCGCCTTGGCTATTTGATTCTGCTCTATCAAAACCTCCCTTACTAATTCAATTTGCTTATTAATGTCGGGCTCGTTCTTAATTTTTTGGCGAAGAGCATCATTCACCAAAACCTCTATAATTGTTTCTTTTGACAGATCCCCAATGTTTTCAAATCTACCAAGGGTTTTAACAATTTCAATTGTAATATTTTCAGCTTGAGGATCTAAATCACGGAATACAAATGGTAGCCAAAGGGAACTAAACAAAGTGTCCTCTAACAATTGGCTCCGGGGAATCCAAAATTGCAGTAATTGAACTAGCGTAGTAGGGTGTAAGCAAATTGGCACTGTTATAACATCATTCATTTTCCGATACTCGTCGAATCCAAGAAACCTATAGTCTATTGTTACAATCCAATATCCGGCATCCAAAATTGAATCTACTCCAACTTTTCTTTTATCTTTTACAAAATGCCAAAGAACAATATCATGCTCAAGGGGCTTGTATGATTTTGCCCTCTCTCCATATTTTTGTTCTTCGAACTCTGACTGTTCCAAAATATCATCGACGACATCTTGGCGAGTATTTAGCGAGGTCGTTTCTTCGTTAAATATCTCCACTCCTTTTTTCAACAATATCAAAGCCAAGTTGTCGATGTAAGGTTGAAAGTATTCTTTGGGTGTCAATGGAATTTCTGAACGATTAATTTCAATATAAAATTTTCGCGATAATCCACTAACAAATCTGCTTGCTGCCGCTGCCATATTGGGTGTTACTCTTGAGCCATTCAACGAATCTATGGTTGCAAGCAAAACGGCACGTGCTTCTTGAAGAGTCTGATTTAGCACAAATAGCTTTAGATTTATTTTTCCATCAAGATGCGTTATTAATTCGATTAACCCGATGGCCGCAACGTTTGAGGGGTTTTCGTGTAATTCGAGTATTGAAAAGAGAAAATTGGTATCAATAAATAGAATAAAGTCATGTTGTTGGGCTAAAGAGTTTTGTAAGGTATCCAAGGTGGTTTTATCAAGGCTGCCTGCTTCAATACAAAAATATGCATTAAGCGACCTTAGTATATATGACCTGGCATATTGGTCTTTAGAATTAAGAAAGCCTTTCACCGAATTATTTATGCAGCCTCTTTGTTCAATCGGATAATCTGATAGAAAGTTGTCAAGTATAGATTGATCAATATTTACAGATAATCCATTCAATAATTCATAAATATTTGCTCCTACATCCTTTATAAAGGGACGTAAAAATGTGTCATTAAAATTTATCCATATTTTTTCTTTATCTGCGGGAGCGATTCCATCATAAACTATGGTTTCAATAAAAACTTTTTTTGCCCGATTTATTATTTCTTCCGCATCGTGAATATCAGAAATTAATTCCCGGGCACTTGTTTCAGACAATTTTATTGACCCGTCCGTTAGTTTAATTAATTCTCCAGCCTTAATCATTTGATAAACAACCGATTCGAGTTTCCCACCTAAACGTAATTCAAAGTGAAAATGAATAGCTTCGACCAATTTGTTAAGTGGCATTGAATCGAACTTCCCTTCCATCCATAAGGTGGCAAGAATTAATCTTTGAATAACATAATCCCACCAGCCAGCCTTATTTAGTTCAACATGTTGTACAAGATTTAGAATATTAATATCGAAATTGGCTTCCATTTTCTTTCTCCTTTGATCCAAAAAATTTACTCAATGGTCTTGAAAACCTTATTAAATCTTTTCCACTAGATAGATTTGCCGTGGTGAACCCCCCCGCTAGTGGTTAGGCTTCCCATAGCCCATGACCATTTTGCCGCAGATTTCGTACGAACATATTTCAAAACCCATCTGACGGAATACACCTACTTGCGGATCAATCTGTTTTCTGGCTAAAATGGAAGTCTGCTTCAGGCTGAACCTGATGGGTTTCCTTCCCTGGTTTGCACAAGTTTTTTATCTCCCTTGCTTAGCGGTGCCAAAATTCCTTACACCTAACCCCCATCTACCTAGACAATGCGAGCATCTTTTCTTCATCCTTGCGATGCCAGCAGTTATAAAGCTTATAGGGATATCCTCATTATATCGATTTTCGAAAAATGGACTTTGGTTAAGTAAGGGAAAGCTAACATTTATTCTATTCCCCCGGTGCTTAATCGAACCGCAAGAGTGCATGGGTTAGGTAGCAGTGCAAAGCGGGGCGTCGAGTGGCGAATTTTCTTTGCAGCCCCGCTCGTAGAGTACCCAACGGGCAGGGCATCTCTTTTTTTGTCACGTTGAGCGTAGCGAAACATCTCGATGGTTGTCGCCGAGACCCTTCACTGCGTTCACTCGCAGAGTGCCCCGCGGTCAGGGCGCCAGTTTTGTTGTCATGCTGAACGAAGTGAAGCATCTCGCTGGTTGTCGCCGAGACCCTTCACTGCGTTCACTCGCAGAGTGCCCCGTGGGCAGGGTGACACATGGGTAGTCATGTTGAGCGCAGCGAAACATCTCGCTGGCTGTCACCGAGACCCTTCACTGCGTTCACTCGCAGAGTGCCCCGCGGGCAGGGCGCCAGTTTTGTTGTCATGCTGAACGAAGTGAAGCATCTCGCTGGTTGTCGCCGAGACCCTTCCCTTCAGCCACTCGCAGAGTGCCCTGCGGGCAGGGTGACACATTTGGGATCGTGCAGTACGCAAGCCTCTTCCTGTTTGAGCAGTGCTTCGACAGCACAATCACCGTTTGCCCCACGCGAAGGGTGCTCTGCGAGTGTGGGCAGCAACCGGAGACCGGTGCAGCGACCTCCGGGACGGGAGGAACCCGTCCCCTACCGGTAGGGGCGGGTCGTGACCCGCCCGCTTTTGAGGCACCCCCTGATAACTCGCCCCGAGACCCTTCACTTCGTTCAGGGTGACATAATTGTGGTCATATTGTCCGCAGGTCACTCTGCGAGTGAGCGCAGCGAAACAGGTCAGAGACCCTTTCCTTCGGTCAACAACGTTGCACCCCCACGTGAATCGCACATTGGTCGCACAACAACGATCGAGTTGTCATCGCGAGCGAACATAGTGAGCGCGGCGACCTGCACCAATCATCCAGTCAGCGGTGCCTCGGCAGGCTCGGCAACCGGCGACCTGCGCAGATTGTTTCACCCTCTGCAAGGTCCCGCAAGGACAACAAGCCGAGATGTCATCGCGAGCGAACAATGTGAGCGTGGCGACCTGCGCCAATCATTCAAGCCGTTGCGCTTTGGGGCAGCCGTCATTATATTCGGCGCAGGTTGCTTCGACCTCTCCGAGGTCTCGCAAGGACAACAGGCTGCGGTGTCATCGCGAACGAACAAAATGAGCATGGCGACCTGCGCCAATCATTCAAGCCGTTGCGCTTTGGGGCAGCCGCCTTTATATCCGGCGTAGGTTGCTTCAGTCGCTTCGCTCCATCGCAATGACAGTCAGGTTTAGCGCTCCTTGCGAAGCGCTTGTGGGTCTCGCAACAATCAAGTTGTCATCACGAGCGAGCAAAGCGAGCGTGGCGACCTGCGCCAATCATTCAAGCGTTGCGCTTTAGGGCAGCCGCCTTTATATCCGGCGCAGGTTGCTTCAGTCGCTTCGCTCCATCGCAATGACAAGCTAGCGCCTATCGCACAGCGGCTGTAGGGGCGGACCCCCGTGTCCGCTCGCGGGCGTTCCCTGAGCCTGCCTGCACCGAGCTTGCCGAGGTGTCGAGGGACGCCCTTTTGTTGTCATGTTGAGCGCAGCGAAACATCTCAATGGTTGTCGCCGAGACCCTTCGCTGCGCTCAGGGTGACAAATTGGCACTTATGTTGTCCTCGGGACACTCTGCGAGTGAGCGCAGCAACCTGAACCGGTCAACCAGCCAGGCCGCGGTTCATTTGCCGGATGCTGCGAAAATCTTCAGGCAGCTCGGGCCGATTCGCAAGCTGAAATTGAATGAACTCCGGCCGGCTGAGACCCAACGCGCGATTCATGCGCCGTTCACGGCCGATGGTCGAGATCGGCTTCCCATCCAGGTCCCGCCCGCAGGCCGATCCGGCGTAATGAGCCGGGTATATTTCGATCCAGTCGGGTAAGGCCAGCAGGCGCTGCAAACTCTGGTAAAGCTGACCTGCGCAGCGTTCGAAATCCTGGGGGGCGGCAGCCGTTTCATCCAGATCGACCCGCCCGACATCGCCAACAAAGAGCGCGTCGCCTGTCAGCAAATACCAGTCGTCACCCAATAGGCAGACATGCTCCGCGGAGTGCCCCGGCGTGTGCAAAACCCGAATTCGGCGCTTGCCCACCTGAAGGATTTGCTCGTCCTGCAGGGTCTCCACCGCGTAATGCACCTCATTGCCGGGCCCAAGATAGATTGGCGCACCGGTCAAAGCTTGCAGCTTCCTGGCAGCCGAACGATGATCGGCATGGATGTGGGTTTCGAGGATGTGCGTGATGCGCATGCCGTTCGCTGTGACCGTCTGAACAATTGTGTCCGGGCTGCCCTGCGGGTCGATCACGGCGCAGCGCCCAAGGGTTGGGCAGCCGATCAAATAGGACAGGCAGGCGCGCTCCGGGTGAAGAATCTGCCGGAAGAACATGCTAGCTTGTTTTCTCCGGCAATCGGCAGTTGAGTTTGGCCAGCTCGGCTGCCCATTCGGCATCGGTCTCATATTTCCGCGCGCGAATATTGATGCCAACGGTGCCGTATTCTGCCGCGCTGGATTCGTGCCTCGCGCCTGTATACACATCTCCGCGCCAGATGATTTCAAATCCGACAAAACCGGCGACTGCGACCGCAGTCTGCAGCTCTGCTTCCAGCAGAGCACCGGCTATTCAACCCGTCCACAGGTCGATTTTAGCTTTCGCGCTTTCGGGCACTGCCCTATCCACCAGGATATCCCCAATTTGCAGCCGCCCGCCGGGACGCAGTACCCGCGCCATTTCACGCAGCCCGGCTTCTTTATCGGGCATGAGATTCAGCACGCCGTTGGAGATGACCACGTCTGCCCAACCGTCGGTCACCGGCAAAGCCTCAGCAAATCCTTTGTGGAAGATCACATTGTGGATGCCGGCTTTTTGCGCTCCGGCCGCAGCCTTGTGAAGCATTGCCGGAGTCATATCCACCCCGATCACCTGGCCTTTTGGGCCAGTCATCCTGGCTGCAATCAGCGAGTCCATCCCTGCGCCGCAACCGACATCCACCACGCGCTCGCCAGGCTCGATTTTGCGCATACGGAACGGGTTGCCCGTGCCCGCAAACGATGCGATGGTGGATTCGGGGATACCCTCCAACCAGGTTTCGTCGTATCCCAAAATCCGGGCCAGGTTTCGTCCGGTGTGGAAGTGGTAATCTCCCTGGGGCTCGGTGGCAACGGCCGCGTATTCAGTTTGGATAGCGCGGCGAAGTTCAGAAATATCAATCTTCCGGGTCATTACCTGTTGGTCCATCTTGACCTCATCCATAATTATCGGTGGCAAGGGGGGCGCGCGGCAAAGCCATCACCGCATCACCCCCCTTTGGCATCTCCAAAGAATGTGCTGGTCTTAATCGACCATATTGACGGTGACCGGCACGGGGTTCCGCAGGATATCCAGAACCGGCGACGTCGCCTGCATATAGTCGCAAAGCGCTTCGACCTTTTCACGGGGCGCATTGCTCTTTATGCGGTAATTGACCGAGACCTTGTTGTATCCCGGGCGGATTTTGTCGGATAGCCCCAGGAAAGGATGCAGGTCCAGTTCGCCTTCCAGCCAGAACTCAAGACTGTCAACCTTGATCCCCTGGGCAGACGCGTTGTAAATGAAACCCACAGTCAGGCAGGAAGCCAGAGCCTGCAGCACCGACTCAACCGCATTCGGGCCATAGTTTTCACCCAACAGAACCGGCGGCTCATCCCCTTCGATGACGAACGGCTTGGCACGAGAAGCGTCCTCAGCTCCAGCACCATGGAAAGATTGGATCATGGTTGTGGAGTGCCCACCATTAATCCATTTTGTCTGGGAGCGAAAGGTGAATTTTGCCAGATCAGGGTTCCCCTGAATGGCCTGGACGGTTTGGACCAGCGTATCGACATTGACACCGTTAAGATTGGTTTGGACGGTAGTAGCCATTGCAATTCCTCCAATTGGAACAGAAAGTGATGGATAATCCGGGCAGGTAAAACCCTGGCCGGCGAGGTTATACGTCAGCGATGAAATATGAGTGCAAAAGAAAAACGGCTGGCAAGGTTGGGATCACAGGGAGCAGAATTTAACCTTGAGCCAGGGGGTTTTTTAGGATTCAAGGGGATAGCCTTCCTCCAGCCATTCAGCCACACCCTCTTCCAGGCGGGCGACCGGGTAACCCTGATCCATAAGCAATTCCAAAGCCTGATCAGCATAAACACAATAGGGCCCACGGCAGTAAGCAACCACAGTCTTCCCTTTGGGGAGTTCAGCGATATGCTCGCTAAGGTTATCAATGGGCATCGAAATCGACCCGGGAAGATGGCCGGCCTGGTACTCGACTTCCGGGCGAACATCGATCAATACGGCTTCATCCCTTTGCATCCAGCCGTGCAATTCATCCTGTGAAATCCGGGCGAATTGGTGGCGCTGCGGACGGTATCGATCCAAAGCCGGGCCAAGGTCGGCCAACTGCTGACTGGCTACACTGCGCAATGCGATCAACAGTTGCGCAATGGATGGGGTTGCCAGAAAGTAGCGCACGTATTGACCGTCACGCACATCGGTGACCAGATTGGCATTCTTCAACCTCTGCAGGTGCTGGGAAGTATTGGGAACGCTCATATGCGCCTGTTCCGCCAGTTCCTCAACCGTCCGAGGTGCCTGCACCAGTAGATCGAGCAATTCCAGCCGGTGTCGATTAGCCAGGGCACTGCTGATTTTCGAGAACAATTCATACAAGCGTTCTTTATCTACACGGTTCCCATTGTTATTAGCAGGCATCTGATGCTCTCATTCAATTATTCAATAGAATTATTGAATATTATAATAACTTCTACCTTATTTGTCAAGTATTAAAGTTTAGTGGTTGAGGCTTCCCGAGAAAATATCAAACCAGTGATTCAGGAATAATCGGAGCAAACTATACAACCCTGGTCTATTATTGACGTATATAGGTATGATCACTCAATGAGTGGAAAAGGAGACAACATGACCACTGAAACAACTTCACCCGCGCCCGCAAAATACAAAACAAAATATTATCGTCGGGGCGGCGCTTCTGAAGCAGTCTATGGCCTGGGTTTCATCGGGGCGGCAGTCTATTTCATCGGGCACGCCGTCACATTCTGGCTGGGGGTTTTGGGATTTTTCAAAGCGCTGGTTTGGCCTGCGCTGCTGGTCTATGAGGCGCTGAAGTACCTGAATATGTAGCAAGGCAGTTCGTTACATCTGGCGCCCCCGCAGGGATTCGAACCCTGAACCTCCAGATTCGAAGTCTGTCACTCTGTCCATTGAGCTACGAGGGCGATGGCCATATTATACCTTACTGCAGGCGTACCATTGCCGATGCAGCCGTGGTCTGCAGGAAAAAACCGGTGTTTTGTGCCTCCAGACACCAGACCCGACCAGCCGTCGTGGCGCAAAATGGCGCCCATTTTGGAACCGGCTAAAGCTCAAATTCACCCAGCCTTAAGCTGCGGTTGTAGATCCGGTAAATTTGAAAAATATTAAATATCCACTATTTGCTCGGTAAGCTAAACTGAAAATGTTTTTATAAGAATTCCATATCTATTACTGTTTTGATCATAATAGTGATATTATTGTTTTGATTTACGCTGAGAATATAAAGTTGGGGGGCGAATTGAGTTTGCACTTTAAATGGGCAAGATTCGGACCTTCTCGAAGTATTCGAGGCCGTTTTCTTTAATGGGTTTAATAGAAAGGAGTATATGCAGATTGCGTAGCTTTCGTACTGGTTTTTGCGCTTACATTCTATTATTGGTAACCCTGGAAGGAGAATACGATTATGAAAGCGGTCCGGCTTAATGATTGGGGAAAAGCTTTGGAGTTAGAGGATGTCCCTCAGCCACAACCTAATAACGATGAGGTGTTGATCCGTATCCATGCTGCGTCCATCAACCCCTTCGATGCTGCAGTACAGGCAGGGTATCTACAAGGCATGGCAAGTGTTCCTTTAACCATGGGAACAGATTTTGCCGGTGATGTGGTGTCCGCTGGCTCGAACATCACCCATCTGAGGCCAGGCGATGCTGTTTACGGTCTCAGTCCCCTCGGCGCCGGGGCGTTCGCAGAGTATACGACCGCCAAAGCACATGAAGTAACGCGTAAACCTTATTCGCTGGATTTTGTCACTTCGGCGGCGGCGCCCTTGCCAACTATGGCTGCCTGGAAATCGCTGTTTGAGCTGCTGCAAGTGAAAAGCGGCGAACGCTTGGTGATCCATGGCGCGGCAGGCAATGTCGGCGGTATGGCGGTTCAACTCGCTAAGGCTGAGGGCGTCTTCGTTTATGGGACGGATATCCCGGAGAAAGCCGAGCATAGCCAAAAATTAGGGATCGACCAGTTCATCTCGACCGAGGAACGGTTTGAAGATATCGTCAAGGATGTAGATGCCGTCCTCGATTTGGTCGGCGGCGAGTTGATGGAACGGTCTTACAACGTGCTCAAACCCGGCGGGCGGTATGTGACCTCCCTTATGGGCGAAACACCGCAGGATGAGCCGCAACGGCGCGGTATTCGCAGTATGGGTCTGGCCGCCTGGCCAAATTCCGAAATTCTGGCGAAAATGGCAGAGCGGATTGACTCGGGGAATGTCCAGGTGTTCGTGAACCGCACCTTCCCGCTGGAGGAGGCTAACGCTGCCATGGCATACCGACTGCAAACCAAGGCGCCCGGAAAAATTGTATTGACCGTCTTATAGAGCAATCTGCCGGAGAACAGGGTAAACTTGCTCAAGGGAACAAACGGTCAGTCAGGCAAGTATCAATAATCAAACGGGTCTTTGCGGAGAAACATCAGCAAAGGCCTGTTTATTATTGTGCGCCGGAACCCTGCACTCACTCCTCAATTGCAGGATGCGCGGGTAGCGATTTAGCCAGAGCGCTTTACGTCAGAACCAATCCTACTGCAGGCGTAATACCGCCTGGGCAGCTATGTCCAGCAGGCGGGAGGGCAGCACGCTGAGCAGAACTACCGCCACGGCTGCGCCGACTGCCACCAAGCTCAGCCAGCCGTCGCGGCGCACGCGCGGTTCGCCCGGGCGCATGAACATGTACACCACTACCCGCAGGTAGTAAAAAACGGATACCAGTGAAGTGAATAGCCCGACCAGCGCCAGGCTGGTAAAGCCGGCCTCCACGGTGGTGCGGAACAGGAAGAACTTGCCCCAGAATCCAATCGTCAGCGGGATGCCAGAGAGCGAGAGCATGAACACCAGCATGGCCGCGCCCAACCAGGGATATTTTTGCCCGACTCCGGCGTAATCCTCCAGCTCCAGCCCCTTGCCTTCGGCCTGTTCGAGCGAAACCACCACCGCCCAGGCGCCGAAGGTCGTCAAGCCGTAAGCCACCAGGTAGTAGAGCATCGCGGACACTGCCTGGCCGGTCTGCGCCGGATTGCTGGCTGAGACAAACGCCATCATCAAGTAACCGGCATGCGCGATGCTGGAATAGGCCAGCAAGCGCTTCAGGTTGGTCTGGTTGATCGCCAGAACGTTCCCAACCAGCATGGTCAGCGCGGCGACGCCCCACGCCACTGGCATTAACTGCTGCGCCAGCGTCGGGAAAGCTGTCAGGAAGATGCGCAATAACACGGCGAAACCGGCAGCTTTGACCGAGACGGCCATGAATGCCGAGGCCGGGGTGGGCGACCCCTGGTACACGTCCGGCGCCCATTCGTGGAACGGCGCCACCGCCACTTTGAAGCCAAAACCCACCAGCATCAACGCCGCTCCGGCGACGAATAAGACCATGTTGGTCTCGCCGCCGCTCAACGATGCCATGATTCCTTCCAAGCCGGTGCTCCTGGTGGCGCCGAAGATCAGGGCAATACCGTAGAGCAAGAAGCCGGAAGAGAAAGTCCCGAGCAGGAAGTATTTAAGCGCAGCTTCTTCCGATTCAAGCCGCGGCCGGGCAAACCCGGCCAAAATATACAGCGGGATAGAGAGGAACTCAATCGCCAGGAACACAACGATCAGGTTGTAAGCTTGCGAAAGCAGCATCATGCCAGCGATGGAAAACATCAGCAGCACATAGTACTCGCCGCGTTCGATCCCCATCCGTTTGAGATAGTCATAGCTCAGGGCTATCGCCAAAATTCCACTCACCAAAAAAATGATGTTCAGGAATACGGCAAAATTATCGAGCATGAGCATACCCTTGAAGGTCAGCGCCGTCTGCCCAACTTGAGACAACGAAAGTCCGACTCCCACAGCCAGCCCAACAGCCGCCAGCAACGCAGTCATGCTCTTGCGTTCCTTCGGGATCCACAGATCAGCCACCAACAGCACCAGCGCCCACAGCAATATCGTGAGTATAGGGAGGATGGAGTAAAAATCCGCCTGAGTCATGGTCATCCTCCTAATGGGCTGCCAGTAGCGCCGAAGAAACCATGGAGACCAGGTTCTCAACGCTCGGATTGATCAGATTGAAGAACGGCTGCGGGTAAAGCCCGATCCAGAAGATCAGGATCAACAGCGGAACCAGCGTGACGATCTCACGGACGTTGAGATCCTTGAGAGTCAGGTTGGCTTCCACTTTTACCGGACCGAGGAACACTTTTTCGAACATCACCAGCAGGTAAACGGCTGCCAGAATCACACCCAGAGTTGCCACCCCGGCAAACCAGGGACTGCCAAGCGCTTGGGAGCCAAACGAGCCCAGCAGGATGGTGAATTCGCCCACAAAGCCATTCAAGCCGGGTAAGCCCATTGATGAAAGGGTGACCACCAGCATCAGCGCGCCCATGACCGGCACCACCTTCCAAACGCCGCCAAAGGCGCTCATTTCGCGGGTGTGGCGCCGCTCGTACAGCATGCCGACGATCAAAAACAACGCGCCGGTGCTCAAGCCGTGGTTGACCATCTGCAGCACGCTGCCGGATACGCTCTGGGCAGTCAGCGCAAAGGTACCCAGCACCACAAAACCCAGGTGGCTGACCGATGAATACGCCACCAGTTTCTTCATATCTTTCTGGGCGTAAGACACCGCCGCGCCATAGATGATGCCGATAATCGCCAGGATTGCCATATACGGCGCGAATTTCACCGTGGCTTCTGGAAACAACGGCAGGTTAAAGCGCAGGAAGCCGTAGGCGCCCATTTTTAGCAGTACACCCGCCAGAATGACCGAGCCGGCCGTCGGCGCTTCAACGTGCGCATCCGGCAGCCAGGTGTGAAGCGGGAACATGGGCACTTTGATGGCGAACGCCAGACCAAAAGCCAGGAAAAGCCAGGTCTGAGCAGCCGCGAACAATTCGCGTTTCTCCAGCAAATCGGACCAGGCAAACGTGCCGGTTTGGAAGCCGATCACCAGAATCGCCAGCAACATCAGCAGCGAGCCGGCCATGGTGAATAGGAAGAATTTGACCGCGGCGTAAATACGCCGCTCGCCACCCCAAATGCCGATCAGGAAATACATCGGAATCAGGGTGAACTCCCAGAAGACATAAAAGAGCACCAAATCGAGCGCCAGGAATACGCCGGTCATGCCAACTTCCAACAACAGGAAGAAGATCATGAAGCCCTTGACGCGGTCTTCAACTGCCGACCAGGTGGACAGAATAGCAATCGGAGTGAGCAAGGCAGTCAGCAGCACCATCAAGATGCTCAGTCCGTCCACGCCCAGGTAGAAATCGATGGCGAGTCCATCCAGGCGCAGCCAGGGTACGCGCAATTCGAGCTGCATCCCGGCTGTACCCGGTTGAAATTGCGCCAGCATCCACAACGAGATACCAAAGGTCACCAGCGAAGTCGCCAGCGCGGTCCAACGGATGGCTATTTTCTGCTGTGTTTTGAAAAAAAGGATGACCAGCACGCCCACCAGGGGGAAGAAGGTCACCAGAAGAAGGGGGTGGATCCCAAAGTTCATAACCAGTCCTCAGGCTTCGAAAATTCCAGTCCCCGCCAGGAAGTCCAGGCCAGGATGACAGTCTTGCTCAACGCAAAACCAGATAGGTGATGACCAGCACCACCCCAAACACAATCGTCAGCGCATACGAACGGATATACCCGTTCTGGAAACGTCGCCACCACTTTGCGCCGCTACGAACCAGCGACCCCATACCGTTCACAACCCCATCAATAACACCTTGGTCAACTGCACCGGCCGAAAACTGTGCAATTGACTGGTAAGGCCGCACGATGACTGCGTGATAAAGCTCATCGACCCACCACTTGTTCTCCAACGCCTTGAAGAGGCCGTTCAGAGGACGGCGCAAGGGATCGGGTTGGCCTTTCTCGAAGATAGGCTTGCGGCCGTAAACCAGCCAGGCCAATAACAGGCCAAGCAGGGCAATGCCCAGCGAAATGAGCGCAACCGGCAGAACGAATTGGCCAGGAGCAGTTTCTGGCAAGCTGTGCTCCAGCCAGGTCTCGAGCAGGTGCGAGCCAGGCAAGTTGAGCGCGCCGCCGAAAACGGCGAGCAGTGCCAGAATGATCAGCGGCAGGGTGACCAGCAGCGGACTTTCGGCGGCTTTTTCGCTGGCGTCGCTGCGCGGCTTGCCAAAAAACACCATAACCAGTTGGCGCCCCACGTAAAAGGCAGTCAGGAAAGCGGCGGCGGTCAGCAGCACGTACACCGCAATCGACTTTTCACTGGCAGCCGCCAGAATCTCGTCTTTCGAGAAGAAACCCGCCAACGGCGCAATCCCGGCCATCGACAGCCCACCAAGCAAATAAACTGTGAAGGTCAGCGGCATGCGCTTGCGCAGCCCACCCATCTCGCGCATATCCTGCGGATCGAAGCTATCATGACCGTGCTCGCCCGCTTTCGCGTGCGCATGAGCATGTCCGTGTTCCACACCCAAAATTACCGAACCGGCACCCAGGAAGAGCAAGGCTTTGAAGAAGGCTTGCGTGGTCAGGTGAAACATGCCAGCCACAGTGGCGCCCATGCCAACGACGGTGACCATAAAGCCAAGCTGGCTGATGGTGGAGTAGGCCAACACCTTTTTGATATCGTTCTGGCCAACGGCAATCGTGGCGGCAAAAAAAGCAGTCAGCGCTCCCACCCACATGACCACGTTCTGGGCAGCCGGGACTTCGAAGTACAATGCCTGCGAGCGGGCCACCAGGTACACGCCGGCCGTGACCATGGTCGCGGCATGGATCAGCGCTGAGACTGGCGTCGGGCCAGCCATGGCATCGGGAAGCCAGACAAAGAGTGGCAACTGCGCCGATTTACCGGTCACGCCTAGCAGCATAAACAAGGTAATGGCCATAATCGCGCCCGGGGCAGCCGCAGCGACCGCCGGAGCTTTTTCGAAGATTTCAGCAAAATTAAGCGTGCCAAAATTGTAAAACAGCAAAAAGAGAGCGATCAGCAAGCCAAAATCGCCAATGCGGTTGACCACAAACGCTTTTTTGGCCGCGCGAGCATTGCCAATGCCGTCAGCGCCCTTTTCGAACCAGAAACCAATCAGCAGGTACGAGCACAGCCCCACCCCTTCCCAGCCGACGAAGAGCATCAGGAAGTTGTCCGAGCTGACCAACACCATCATGAACGCGATGAACAGGTTGAGATAAACAAAGAAACGGCGGAAGCGGCCGGGGTCTTCATTATGGCGCACGTCGCTGTGCATATAACCGATCGAATAAATGTGGATCAGCGTGCCCACGCCGGATACCACCAGCATCATCAACACCGATAAGGTGTCGATGCGGAAGGACCAACTTACGCCCAAGTCGCCCAGGGTGATCCAGTTCGCCAGGGTCAGGGTACCGCCTTCGCTCACCTGCGCCAGTCCGACTGCCAGCAGCACGGCGACCACAAAGGCACCGCCGGTTGCCAGGCTGGCGACCGCCCCAATGCCTTTTTCGCCCAGGCGTTTGCCCACCAGCAGGTTGATCAGCAGGCCAAGAACCGGCAGAAATACCACCAGCGGTGCCAGTTGGAAGAAAGGATGCAAACTTGCAATTTCATTCAAAGACATAGCCGGCTATCCTTTCAGGCTGCTCATCTGGTCGAGATCGATGGTACGCTTGGCCTTGAAGACCGCCACAATCAACGCCAGCCCAACCGCAACTTCAGCCGCGGCGGTGGTCATCACGAAGAACACGAACAACTGGCCGTCCAAAACCTGATGATAGGCGGAAAAAGCCACAAAAAGCAGGTTAGCCGAGTTAAACATCAGCTCAAGCGACATGAACACCACCAGCGGATTGCGCCGCAGCAGTACACCGAGAATTCCCATGGCGAACATCACAACCGAAAGTCCGATGAAATAAGACATTGGCATGATGGTCACTCCTTGCCTTCTTCAGGAACGGCCGGGAGCGCGCCCTTTCGATCGGGACGCGGCTGACGGGTCATGAAAATCGCACCAACGGTGGCTGCCAGTAAAACACCGGCGGTCATCTCGAAGGGCAGCAAATAACGCTCAAACAAAAGCATTCCGATGGTCGTTGGTGTGGAGAACTCGGGTGAAACTGCCTGCCCGGCGACCGTCGGGGCACCGCGCAGCAAGACGAACAGCACCATCTCCGCTAGGAAGGCTGCTGCCAGCAATATCCCCAGCACCCGTTGACCGCGCAGCGGTTCGGCGATGGGCAGTTGTTCTGCGCCCAGCAGCATAATCACAAATAAAAACAGCACCATGATCGAGCCAGCGTAAACCGTCACCTGAGCCAGGGCGATGAAAGGGGCACCCAGAACAATGTAGAGCAAGGCAACGGTGATGAAGTTCAACACCAGGAACAGGGCAGCGTAAATGGCGTTCCGGCTGGTGATCAGGCCAATGCCTGAAACGACCACCACCAAGGCCAGCGCTGAGTACATAAAGATCAATCCGAGTGACATTCCCGCCCCTCCCTAGTCTGTAGGATCCTGCATTTCAGGAACCGAGCGGGTGAATTTGCCCGGCTCAGTCTTTTGCGGCGTCGGCTGAACGCCGGCGGGAACCGGCTCTAACAGCATCGCCTTGTCATAGATCGCCTGCGTGCGCTCCGTGTACGACATTTCATACTGATCGCCGAGGACGATGGCTTCCGTCGGGCAGGCATCTTCACAGAAACCGCAGAAAATGCAGCGCAAAAAGTTAATTTCATAAGTGCTGGCGTAACGCTCGCCTGGCGAATAACGTTCTTCGTCAGTGTTGATCGCTGCTTCGACAAAGATCGCATCAGCTGGGCAAGCCGCGGCACACAGGGAGCAGCCAATACATTTTTCCAGCCCGTTTTCGTAGCGCTTGAGAGTATGGCGTCCTTTAAAACGCCGGCTGACCGGGCGTTTGACCTCGGGGTATTGAACCGTGGTTACCGGGTCAACGACCATTTCTTTCAGGGTGGCTAATAAACCGCGCAGCATGGCATCAACCTCCTACCAGTACAATCACAATCGCGGTGATGACAACATTCAACAGACCGAGCGGAAACATGATTTTCCAACCCAGCGCCATCAGGCGGTCATAACGGATGCGCGGCCAGGTGGCGCGGATCCAGATCATTACAAACAGCCAGGCAGCAACCTTGAGCAGCAACCAATGCGGGCCGTTGCCAAATAAGAAGCCGACAACCGGGATGTCGGATAAGAAACCCACCGGTGAAAGGAAGCCGCCCAAAAAGAGCGATGCGCCAATCATCGAGACGGCGATCATTTTGCCGTATTCCGCCATGAAGAAGAGCGCGAATTTCATGCCGGAATATTCAGCATGATAACCGGCAGTCAATTCCTGCTCGGCTTCAGGCATGTCAAACGGCGCCCGATTAACTTCCGCCAGGGAAGCAACGAAGAAGAGCAAGAAGCCGGCAGGCTGGAAGAAGACGTACCAGATCTTGCTCTGGGCGTGCACAATATCCAAAATGCTCATCGAGCTCGCCAGCATGATCGGTCCAACGAACGACAGGCCGAGCGCCAGCTCATAGCTGATCATTTGCGCTGTCGAGCGCAGCCCGCCCATCAGGGCATACTTGTTGTTGGAAGACCAACCCGCCAGCGTGATACCGTACACCGAGATCGAGGTCACCGCCATGAGGTACAGGGTAGCGATGTTGCTGTCCGTAAGATACAAGTTGAAAGTCTTACTGCCAATGGTAACAGACTCACCCCAGGGAATTACCGCAGTGATGACCAGCATCGGCAGCACGGTGATGATCGGCGCAACGAAGAATATCTTCTTATCGGCGGTTGCCGGGGTCAGTTCTTCTTTGAAGATCAATTTGACCGCATCCGCCAGAGGCTGCAAGGAACCCCAGGGGCCGGCGCGGTTGGGGCCGACGCGCACTTGAATTCGGGCGAGCACTTTGCGCTCGTAGAGGGTCACGTAGGCGAAGCCAATGGTCATTGCCAGGCAAATGATCACCGATTTGATCACCCACTCCCAAACCATTGCTGCAGTTATCATGAACGCAAGCCTCCATAAACCTCGGGCACCGCGACCCGTGAAGTAACGGCCGCTGCCAGCGGCGCTGTAACCGGGAAACCAGTGCTGCGCGGCACCAGAGCTACGCCTACGGGCACATTTTCATCCAGTTGGATACGCGCTTCCACTGTCCAGTTGTTCGCTGCGACCAGCACATCGCTATCCGCATTGAGCCCCAGCTTTTCAGCGGTGCGCGGGTGAAGTTGCAAAACTTTGTCTGCCAGGCGTTGGTGCAGCAGCGTGGATGGCATGACCGTCGCGCCGCGGTCAAACAGGCGGGTAACCGGCACCAACACCAGGCCATTGACCGCAGCCGGCGGCATCCCGGCGCTCTCTTTGGCAGCGTGTGGGTTAATCCCATCCGCCGCCAGCGCCAGTTTGACGCCCAACCCTTGCGAGTTGGCATAGCCCGTTCCGCCGTAGTACATGTCTTTGCGGCCAAAAATCGGCCATTGTTCGGTCACTTCTGCCAGGCGCTGATAGCTCAAGCCAGCGTAGGTGGGAACCTTCTCGACCGCACGCAGCAAAGCCAGCGAGGACAGATGCGCTTCGAGTTTCAGGCCAAGCCGCAGGCCAATCTGGGCGGAAATGGCAAAATCAGGACGGGTGTTGGCGTCTGGTCGGATAGCCGGGTAGTATCGCTGCACGCGCAATTCGCCAGATGTGACCGTTCCTTCGCGTTCGGCAAAGGATTGAGCCGGGAAGACAATATCGGCGCGGCGGGCGGTCTCGCTCAGGAACAGTTCCTGGACGATGACGAATCTGGCGCCGTCCACGGCCTCAGCCAGAGCCGGGTCGTCACTGGCCGGGTCAACCGCAGCCGCCCACAAAACATCAGCGGTACGCACCGCACTGGCCAGATCGGCAGACGGTTTGAAGCCCATGTCCCAGGCGCCCTGGGTATTGCCGTTAGGCCAAACTGCCACCAGGCCGTTGTTGGGCTGGCCGGTTTTCCCGCGAGAGAAGACCAGCGCAGCGGCTGTTTGAGCCACAGCTTGCGAACCGTCCAGGCCAAGACCTTCGCTGCCATAAAAGACGACCGCATTTTCGGCCGCCTGGAAGGCGGACACAACGGCCTGCAGCGCTTCAGGCACCTGCGCACCGGGCAGGAAAACGGAAAGGGTTTCAACTTCCTGGCCGTAAGGATAGCGCACAACATGCCCGGCGAATTTATCCAGGCGCGTCTCGCGCGGATTGAGCACGATCAGTTCAGCGCCGCGTTTGGCGGCCTGCTTGAGCCGCAGCCACCAGACTGGCGCTTCCTGATGCAAATCGCTGGCGATGACCAGGATTGCGTCACCTTTGCCAAGCGCGCCAAGGTCGCTGCCCTCCGGCAAACCGTAACGGGCAACCAGGTCGCCGCCGGCCATGTGGGTATGGAGCAGCGCGCGGCCGTTAACTTTTTGTGTCACCTGAGCCAAATTGAACAGATCCTCATTCGAGAGCCGGCCACCCGCCAGGGTAACCAGTTGCCCGGCGGAACGAATTTTTTCAGCCGCCAGGTCAAGCGCTTCGTCCCAGGAAACAGGTTGTAGATCGGCACCCTTCCGCACCAATGGGCTGGTCAGGCGTTCCTTGCTTTCGGCATAGTGATAAGCCATGCGGCCTTTGTCGCAAATCCAAATTTCGTTGACGCTCTCGTTCTGACGCGGCATGATGCGCTTGATGGCCACGTCACCACCGCTTTTGGCCTCGCGGCGCACGTTGATGGTCAGGTTGCAACCAACCGGGCAGTGCGTGCAGATCGAGGCGGCTGATTTGAGTTCCCAGGGACGGGCGCCAAAGCGGAAATCCGCGGTGGTCAACGCGCCAACCGGGCAAATATCGGTGGTGTTGCCGGAGAAGATCGAGTCAAAACCGGGGTTGGAGTTGGACATGATTTCCAGCTTGCGTCCGCGGTTGTAAAAGCCAATCACCGGGTCATCGACCACATCGGATTGGAAGCGCACGCAGCGCGCGCACTGGATGCAGCGTTCGCGGTCCAGGTAGATCAGTTCACCCAGCGGAATATTTTTGCCCAGGTGCTGTTTTTCGTCAAACAGGAAGCGTGAATTGCCCGGGCCGTGACGCATGGTCAGGTTTTGCAGTGGGCACTCGCCACCTTTGTCACAGATCGGACAATCCAGCGGGTGCGAGGTGAGCAGGAACTCAAGAATATCTTTGCGCGCCGCGGTCACCCCATCCGTCTGCGTATGCACCACCATACCTTCAGAAACCGGCGTAGTGCAGCCGGTCTCCAGCTTGGGGCCAAATTGCACTTTAGGCGTGCCGTCTTCATTCATCAGCGGTTGACCGGTGGCGCGATCGACCATCGGGCGGCCAATTTCCACCAGGCACAATCGGCACATACCGACCGGTTCCATCTTGGGGTGATAGCAGAAAACCGGAATATCCACCCCGATCTTTTTCGCCGCGTCCACCACCACCGTCCCCTGGGGGACGGTCACCGGATGGTTATCAATCGTCAACGTTACCATTTTTGGCATAAGCACCTCATCGAGAGCAGCGCGCATGGGCTAGCGCGTTTGCCCATCCACTCTCGCTAAAAAGTCGCGCCGGAATTTTTCAAGGCTGGACACGACCGGCATGGTGGAAAACTCGCCCAGAGCGCACAGGCATTTGTTTTGCATCTGCCGCGCAACCGTGAACAACAGGTCAACGTCTTTTGCGCTGGCACCGCCATCCTCGATGCGGTCGAGGATGTGCGCCATCCAGTACGTTCCCTCACGGCACGGGGTGCATTTTCCGCAGGATTCATGCTTGAAGAAGTGGGTGGTCTTTTGCGCCAGCCAGGACATGCTGACCGACTCGTCGAGTATGATAACCGAGGCAGAGCCAAGGCTCGCGCCAAGGTTGGCCACCGATTCATAGTCCATGGGGGTATCCAGCGCAGCTTCGGTGGCGGGGATCAAAGCTGAGGATGCGCCAGCCGCCATAATGGCTTTAATCGTGCGGCCTTCGGGGATACCACCGCCAAGTTCATAAATCAGCTTACGGAAAGGAGCCCCCAGTGGCAGTTCGTAATTGCCGGGGTTGTTGACACAACCCGAGAGGCTGAAAATCTTCACGCCAGGAGATTTTTCGGTGCCGTGTTCGCGGAACCAGGTCGCTCCGTTTTGGACGATAGGAGGCAGGTTGGTGAGCGTCTCGACGTTGTTGATCACTGTTGGGCTGGCATACAGGCCGGCGACTGCCGGGAAGGGCGGCCGCAAGCGCGGCTGCCCCAGTTTGCCTTCGATCGATTCGAGTAGGGCGGTCTCCTCGCCACAAATGTAAGCCCCGGCGCCCATGTGAACGTGGAGCCGCAGGGAATACTGGGTGCCGAACAGGTTATCGCCCAGGAAGCCGGCTTTTTCCAGTTCGGCGATCTTCTGATTCAGCTTAAGGCCGATCTGCCAGAATTCACCGCGCAAATAAGCATAAGAATTCTGCGCCTGCACGGCATAAGAAGCAATCATCAAGCCTTCCAGGAACTGGAAGGGATTGCTTTCCATGATTTCGCGGTCTTTGAAGGTGCCCGGTTCCGATTCGTCGGCGTTGGCAACCACATAATGCGGCCAAAGGTTATTGGGCACGAAAGACCATTTCATGCCGGTGGGGAAACCGGCGCCTCCGCGGCCACGGAGACCGGAGTCCTTCGCCAGTTGGATTAATTCGACCGGTTCCATGCTGGTGACCACTTTCTTCCAGGCCTCAAAGCCGCCGTTTTTGAGGTAAACCTTCAACTGGTCAAGGTCAGGGATGTCGCGGTGGCGAAGCAGGATGAACTCGCTCATGCCTTCGCCTCCTTTTCCACAGCTGCTTTCTGGCGTACCGCATCCAGCACTGCCAGGGCTGTATCCACGGTTTGGTGCTCGTGGTACACCAGGTCGCCATCGCCGTGCACCTGGAACATGGGAGCGCGGTGGCAGGCTGCCAGGCACATCACCTCTTCGATGACGAACAGCCCGTCAGCAGTCGGTTCACCAACCTTCACGCCCAGCCGCTCACACAGCTCCTTAAGGAATTTGTCGGCGCCACGCAGCGCGCACGGCATATCGGTGCAAACCTGAATATGGTAACGACCGAGGGGTTTATCGTAATACAGGGTGTAAAACCCAACGATCGAACCGACCTCAGTGATCGAAATGCCGCAAATATCGGCAATGTCTTGCATCGCCTGGGGGGTGATGTAACCCGGATCACCCTGGGCCAGATGCAGCAGCGGCATGACCGCCGAGCGTTTGAATTCCGGCGGGTATTTTGCCAGAATCGCTTTGATCTCTTTGGGGTATTTGGCAAGCAGTTCGTTCAACGGTCTGCATCTCCCAAGACAATATCAATGCTGCCGATAATGCCGACCACATCAGCCACGAAGTGCTGGCGGGTGAGCAGCGGCATGGATTGAAGGTTGACAAACGAAGGGGTAACATAGTGGACGCGGTACGGTTTGGCCCCGCCGTCGCCTTCCAAAAAGACACCTAAAATACCGCGCGGGCTTTCGGTGGTGGCGAAAACAGATTCTCTAGGCGCATTAAAACCTTCTGTCCACAGCTTGAAGTGATGGATGAGCGCTTCCATGCTCACGCCGATTTCAGAACGCGGTGGAGGAACAAATTTGCGGTTGTCACTGAGAACAGGGCCGTTGGGCAACCTGGAAAGCGCCTGGCGGACGATGCGCACCGACTGCCGCATCTCTTCCATGCGGACCATGTACCGTCCGAAGATGTCGCCGGTGTCATACGTCGGGACTTCGAAATCGTACTGCTCATAGCCGCTGTACGGGCGAGCTTTGCGCAAATCAAAGGCCACACCTGCACCGCGAATAACCGGACCGCTCAAGCCGTAGCGGGCGCAGTCCTCAGCGGAAATGACGCCGATACCCTGAGTGCGCTCGGTGAAAAGCATGTTTTTGGTCAGCATCGATTCGTATTCGGCGATGCGACCGGGCATTACATTCACGATCTCCTGCACGGCCGGTACAAATTCGGGAGGTACATCGCGCCACACGCCGCCGGGGCGGATGTAGGTCGTCATCATGCGTTGACCGGAAATCATTTCCATCACGCCAAGGATCATTTCGCGCTCACGCATGGCGTACAGGAAGACGGACATGGCTGCCAGATCGAGGCAGCTGGTGCCCAGCCAGAGTAAATGCGATGAAATGCGCTGCAACTCCGTTAAAATCACCCGCAGAACCTGCGCCCGGACGGGCACATCCAGACCCACCAGCTTTTCGACTGCCAGGCAGTAAACCAGGTTGTTGCCGACCGAGTTCATATAATCGAGCCGGTCAGTCATCACCTCGGCCTTCTGGTAGGTCTTGGCTTCCATGTTTTTTTCAACGCCGGTATGCAAAAAGCCGATATCGGGTATGCAGTTGACGACAATCTCGCCATCCAGCTCCAGCAACAGGCGCAGCACGCCGTGGGTGCTGGGGTGTTGGGGACCCATGTTCAGCAGCATGGTCTCGCCGGTCATAGCCCGGTCGGAGACCAGATGGCGAAGCTCATCAACTGTTACTTCACGAATATTCGTCATAGTTGTGACCTCGGCTTTTAATCTTTGGCGTAGGGTTTGCGCTTGTCAATTTCCGCGGCATTGAAGGTGAATTGAACCTCTTCGTAGCCGAGCGGGTAATCTTTGCGCAGGGGATGCCCTTGCCAGTCATACGGCATGACAATGCGGCGCAGGTCAGAATGACCGTCGAAGGTGATGCCGAACAAATCCCAGACCTCGCGTTCTTTCCAGTTGGCACCCGGGTAAATTTTTTCGATGGTGGGCAGATGCGGTCCATTGCCATTAAGCGGAACCCGCACGCGGAGGATGTCGTTGTTCAGCATCGAATAGATATGGTACACCACGTGAAAGCGGGGTTCCTGCTGCGGCCAATAATCCACCGCCGTGACGTCAACGATCATATTGAAATGGTACTCATCACGCAGGGTTTGAAAGGCTGCCTGTAGATATTCTGGTGAGAGAAGTAAGGTTGTGTCGCCGGCGTATTCCAAACTTTCAACCGCAAACCGTTCCTTCATGTCTTTTACAATCTGCTCAAGCGTTTCACTCATTGGCTTCAGCCCATCCTGTCCTTTAATCAAAGCGATGCCCGGCGCCTTTTATCGCCAGGTTTTGGCAGGGTATGAAATCATGCCCAGTGGGTAATTTTTTCCTTTTTAACTTTTTCGTGCAGGGTCAAAATGCCGTGAATGAGACCTTCGGGGCGCGGTGGACAGCCTGAAACATAAACGTCCACCGGCACAACCTCATCCACGCCTTGAACAATCGCGTAATTGTTGAATACACCGCCGCACGAAGCGCAATCACCCATTGCCAACACCCATTTGGGGTCAGGCATCTGGTCGTACAACTGGCGCAGAACCGGAGCCATTTTGCGGGAAACGCGGCCTGCCACGATCATCAAGTCTGACTGACGCGGGCTGGCGCGATTGAGTTCCATACCAAATCGGCTTAAGTCGTAATTGCTGGCTTGAGCGCCCATCATTTCGATCGCACAACAGGCCAGTCCAAACAGTAAAGGCCACATCGAATTGGTGCGCGACCAGTTAACTACCGTTTCAAGCGTTGTGGTTACAACGCCCATATTGCCGGTCTTTTCTTCTAATCCCATTCCAATGCTCCTTTCTTCCAAGCGTATAAATGGGCTATTTCCAAGACCACCAGAAAGACGAGCATTCCGATCAACCCGTACATACCGAGTTTACGCAGCACAACCGCCCAGGAAACCACAAATACCACTTCGATGTCGAAGAGGATGAAGAGCACAGCGATCAGGTAGTAACGCACTGAGATTCGCCGGCGACCAGGGCCGTAAGGGACCATTCCAGATTCGTAGGGGGCTGATTTTCGTGCGGTTGGTCTGCGCGGACCAAAGATCATTCCCAACGCAAGTGCGATTAACGCGATCAGTGTACCGACCGCAAAGATGACTAAAAGAGGCAGGTATTGCTGAGCCATCGCCATCCTTTCAATGTGTACAGGGATTGTCTTATTTGGGCAAGTATATCACAAACCCGCCCTTGGTGGTAAATTTCACAAAACAGGGCGAATTTGTCCAGTCCACCTTAGCGCGCAATTTCGTAGATCAAAACACCACCACGCCGATACACGTTGACCAACTGCGAGCAGTTCACCAGCGCGCCAGGCTGCAAGCTGCCCTGCCCCAGCCGCAAATAGAGGTAGCTGGCATCGAACTCGTCCACCAACTTCCAGAACACGGCATCACAGGTTGTCAGCTTGCTGGATTGTTCCGCCCATTCTTCCGTTTGAGCGACAAATTGACTGGCTGCATAAGTATACATCACTGGCGGCAAAATGGCCTGCCGGCCGGTGTAGGAAAGCAGCCAATAGCCGCCATCCACACCGCGATAGATGTTTTCCATCCAGCCGGTGGTGTTGATCATAAACCGCGCCTTTGCCGGCGTGTTTTCACGCACCCAGTTCAGCGCATCCAGGTCTGCCGGAGCAATAAAAACGGTGCCGGGGTTGAGAATGTCGCGGGTTTGCCAGCTGCCCCAGCCGAGGCCCGCCAGCGCAGCCAAAATGACAGTAGCCTGAGTTATGCGCTTCAGCCAGAACCAGGGTAATTTGCTCGCCAGCTCGACCAGACTGAACACTAGGTCGGCTGCCAAAAGCGAGGCCGGTAAAAAGAGCACAATTGCCATGTGATCGGGCCGAAACGGCGCGAGGCGCAGCCCCCAGGGCAGAGTCAAGAGCACAAGCAGCAGCCCCCATAACGCCAACGGGCCAGCAGGTTTACGCACCAACGTCCAGACCAGCCCTAACCCGGCAACGGCCAACCAGGTAGCGTTATGCGCCGGACCGAGCAAATAAAGAATGTAATGCCAATACTCGCTCTGACTTGAATTCAGCGGCGAGACCAAAGAGAGGGCAGCCTGGGTGCTCGACTGCTGCCAGACGCGCGCCAGCCAGGGAGCGGCGATCAACACGCCGCCCAGCGCAGTCAACGCGACCTGCCAGGCAGCCAGCCAGCGCTGTGACTGAGACTCGCTTTCATCCCTCTGGCGGGGTTTCAGCAAACGTCCCAACAGCAAAATAAGGGTAAAGAAACCCAACAACAGCAGAGTAGTGTAGTGCGAAAGCGCGACGCCCGCGATCAAAAGCACCGCAGAGAGTGCCGACGAGCGGTCGGTGGGCTGCCGCGAGACACGCAGTAATGCTGCCATAGCCAGCGGCAAAAGGAGCAATCCGGTAATGAGCGTGTACCGACCCCAGGTCAGATAATAAGCCGGCATATGCAGGCCAAATCCGACCAGCAGCGCTGCCAAAACTGCCCGCCGCCAATCGTTCCAGACTTCCATTGCCAGCCGGTAAACCGACAGGGCGATCAGTGCATTCAGAATCTGGCCAAACCAGAGCAGCGCAACCGCCGGTTCTACCCGGGCAAGGCTGGCAAACAGCGCTGCCAGCACGTGAAAGCCGTAATGGTAACTAAATACAGCCGGCAGATAAGGGTCGAGGGTGGCTGGCAGCCCGCCATTTTCCATGATCACGCGCACGATCAGCGTATGATGGACTGAATCCACCCAGGCAGGCAGCAGCAGTTCGCGCGCCTGGTATAACCGCCAGCCGGCCAGGCCGACCAGAGCTGCCAGACCCAGAATGCCAACCAGCGCTCCTTTCCAGTTAAAGGAAAGCCGCGTGCCTGACCGGGTCGCCCGCCAGATAAAACCTGCCAGCAGAACCAAAGCGCAAAATACGTACAGCCCGGTCACCAGTTGGCGGGTGAAGCGCAATCCAACCAGAAAGCCAATCAGGGCTGTGATGGCGGTCAGCGCAACGGATAGACCAACACTATCGGCCAGTCGCGACAGAAAGCCATAACGCTTTGGCAACCACACCAGGAGGGCTGCACCGGGCAGGAGCAGGATGAGCAGCGCCGCAAGGCTGTAAGTTGCAGTTTGAGCGGGGGTAAAAGTCATATTGGATGGCGGAAGAAGGGAATTCTGGCATTATATCAGAGGACTAAACAGTCAATGTTGCTGGAGTCCCCCTGATACAATTACCCCCTCGACTGGTGATAAGCAATTTTTGCCACCACATTGAAAATATGAGATTGAATCATTCACCATGGACAACAACATCCCAACCTTAACTGTGTTGCGCCCAGATATGCAGCATGCCTTGCTCGAATATGCGACCGAATTTAACGCTGCCGGCGAGCCGCGCTACGCATTTATCACCCCTGAAATGACCTGGGAGGAATACGCTGCGCTGCTGCACAGGCAGGAAGCTGACTCACGCGGCGTAGGACTGCCGGCCGGGCGCGTACCGCAGTCGGTCTATTACCTGGTGCGCGGCAGGAGCTATATCATCGGGTCGAGCCGGTTGCGCCATAGGTTGACGCCGCTGCTGGAACAGGAAGGGGGGCACATTGGGTATGATGTGCGCCCATCGCAGCGCGGCAAGGGATATGCCACCCGGCTGCTGGCGCTAACGCTGGAAGAAGCGCGCAGCCTGGGGTTGACCGGGGTACTGGTCACCTGTGACGATAATAATTACGCTTCAGCGCGGGTGATCGAGAAAAATAGCGGCAGGTTGTTAAATAAAATCATACCGGAGGACGGCGATAAGCTCGTGCGGCGTTATTGGATCGATCTGTAGATACCGTCTTGAGGGAAACCCATACCATTGCAGGAGACGCCTATTGTCATGGTGGCCGATACAGTTTTGCCCCTCACCCCCTACCCCTGCTCCCCGGAAGTGATTCGTTATTCGCGGCCGACGAAACCACCTGGGAGCGGGGGTTTAATGAATTTTGCCACTCCATGTGGGAACAGCTCTTCCTGCTCATCTATCACCAGTGTATGTCCCCCGCAGTTAACTCGCGGGGCTCCAGTCTTTCCAATACCAGCGCAGGTATTCCTCCACATGCGCTGACCAGTACTTCTCGGTGTGATTGCCGGGATAGAGGTGAAAATTATAATTCAACTTATAGCCGTCGAGTTTCTTTTGAAATTCGGTCATATACGGCAGCAGTGAGTCGCTCTCGCCAAAATCCACAAACAGGCGCGGGAAATTCTCTTTACCCATTTGCCCGAGGTAATACGACAGCCAACCATCCATGCCAAAGAATGGCGCGGTGGAATGGGCGCCAATCGAACCGAAAAGCTCCCAGTGGGCTACCCCCAGATAGAGCGCCCAGGAACCGCCGCGGGAAAGCCCGGCAATCGTTCGGCAGGCGCGCTGCGTGCAAGTAAAATAATTGGCGTCCACCCAGGGGATTAATTCCTCCACAACCGCCTGTTCAAAACCTTTTTCAAAGGGATTGGCCAGGTTGTATTCCTCATATGGCATGACGATCAGAAATGGCGGGAGTTCACCGGCACTAATCAACACATCAGCAGTTGCCGGCATGCCAAGACGCACCCATTGATCCTGGGTATAACTTTGCCCGTGAAGGATATACAGCACCGGGTAGCGAAATTCGCTTTCCGGGTCGTAGCAGGGAGGGGTGTATACAATAAACGGTACGGCCTTGCCAACGAATTTCGAGTCAATCGACCGTTCCTGCAGTGTTCCTACGGTCTCCGTGCAGCCCGGGTCAGGTGTGGCCGTGGGAGTACTGGTAGGCAGCGGGCTGGGTGTGACGGTCGGCGGAACAAGGGTGACGGTCGGGCTGGGCAGCGGCAATCCTTCACCGGCGGCAGGCAGCGCGACCCACGGTTTACAGGCCGCTGCACTCCATAGTAAAAAACTGGCGCACACCCCCAGCATCCAGCGCCGACGTAATTTGGCTTGACGTCTCTCCATTGTTCAGATTATACTCGGGTGTGCCGGGGTGTAGCGCAGTTGGCAGCGCACCGCGTTTGGGACGCGGGGGTCGGCGGTTCAAGTCCGCCCACCCCGACCATTTATTATGGAAGACTCCGGTTCTGGCGGGAGTGAATAAAATAGGGGTGCTTCCAATTTTCTCTCCCAGCCAATTTCAGGAGAATGGCGGATTTATAATGGGACTTTTCTCGCGCCAAAAAAAAGCATCCGATGAATTTAAAAAATTCGACGGCGTGATCGAGGCTGTTCGCCGCAACGCCGATGGGGAAGTCAACATCGCCCGGTATTACGAACGACGCGGTCCCACCTGGTCCGACCACATACTCATCAACCGTGATGATCTGGTCAGACGCGTTAAAAAAGGCGAAAAATTCATGGTTGGCGAACGGCAGCCGTATCTTGGCGGCACTTTTTCCCTGATATCCCGGGTGCAATTGACCGGAAACGGCGGAAAAGAAAAACTCGTCACCGCCGACAGTCCCGACGGCAAGATCGAAATCAAGGAAGCGCCTCTTTTCTGACCTGCGATCAACGCAGGTCGATCATCCTTTTAGCAACAATATAGTCGTCCCTTGGCCTCCCCGCTGCTCTCCATCATCATCCCCGCATTAAACGAAGAAAAACGCCTGCCTGCCACCCTGGAGACAATTCAGGTCTTTTTAGATCAACAAAACTACTTGAGCGAAGTTTTGGTTGTCGACAGCGGCAGCAGCGACCGTACCCTGCAAATTGCGCAAGATTTTTCCCGTAGTCATCCGGCCGTCCGAGTGCTGCACGAAGAACAACGCGGTAAAGGGCGGGCTGTACGGGCTGGCATGCTGGCAGCAAGCGGAAAATACCGTTTCTTCGGTGACGCTGATCTGTCGATGCCGATCGAAGAGATCAACCGCTTTCTGCCCCCGCAGATACCCGACCCGCAGGTGGTAATCGCATCACGCGAAGTACCCGGATCGGTTCGCTACGGCGAGCCGGAAATCCGGCATCTATCCGGGCGGGTGTTCAATACCCTGGTGCGCTGGATTGCCCTGCCCGGTTTACAGGATACGCAGTGTGGCTTTAAACTTTTTCGCGATGATATCGCCGTGGATGTGTTCCAACGCCAGACCATCTTTGGCTGGACGTTCGATGTTGAGGTGTTGTTTATCGCCCGGTTGCATGGTTATACAATCACGGAAGTCGGTGTGCCGTGGTACTACAATGCCGATTCCAAAGTGCGCATGTGGCAGGATGCCCGGAACATGGTCAATGACCTGATTCACATCCGGCGCAATGCCCGGCGTGGAGTGTATGATGCGGCACCAGCCAAAAGTTGAGGCGCCCAAGTACCCCGACCTGCGTTTCGAGACGCCGTTGTGGTCGAGCGGCTTTACGGCAGTTGCCGGGCTGGACGAAGCCGGGCGCGGAGCCTGGGCTGGACCCGTTTCCGCAGCGGCGGTTGTGCTTCCACCGGATGCCGGGCTGCTGGAAAAGCTTCACGGTGTACGCGATTCCAAGCAAATGACGAGCCGCCAACGAGCAGCCTGGGTTGACCGGATTCAGGCCGCGGCATTAGCCTGGGGGGTTGGATTTGCCGAGGCGCACGAGGTGGATGAAGTTGGCGTTGTGCCAGCAACGCGGCTGGCGATGGAGCGGGCACTTTCTGCTTGCGGCTGTGAGGTGCAACGCCTGTTGGTAGATGCGGTGTACTTGCCGGGCTTGAATATCCCGCAGCAAATTTTGATCAAAGGGGATGCGCGCTCGTTGAGTATCGCAGCCGCTAGCGTGCTGGCAAAGACTGCGCGGGATGCGGTCATGCTGGAACTTGAGGAGACTTACCCGGGGTATTGCTTTGCCCGTAACAAAGGCTATGGCACCGCTGCCCACCGCGCCGGGTTGGATGAGATCGGGCCCTGCAAGCTGCACCGGTTTAGTTTTGCACCTGTGAAAAACGCCGTCATTGCGAACACAGCGCAGCGGAGTGAAGCAATCCGCGGTTATTAATCCAAGCTGCTGTCCATAACCATTTATATCGGGCATTCGAGTTGGATTGCTTCGGTCGCCCGAAAAGCATCCGGGCTCTCTCGCAATGACGATCTAAAAAGCACGTGCAATGCACGGATTTAAGGGACTGTTTTTACCAAATACAGCTCGCCAGACGCGAAGCCACGCGCCTGGTAATAGCGACGGGTGCCAATGGCGGCGATGACCGCCATGCGCCTGAACCCGTGAGCAGCGGCAATTCGCTCTGCTTCGACCAGCAGGCGAGTGCCCAGCCCGGCATGTTGCGCCGCGCCTTCCTGCCCGCCGCCAACCGGCAGCGATTGCCCGTAGACGTGTACCTCGCGGATCAAGGCAGCACCGGTCAGGTCAGGCAGTCCCACTTCCGGAGCTCCATCTTGCGGCAGCGACAGCCGTAGGTACCCGGCAATGTGTCCCTCGGGCGTCAGGTAATGCAGGAAATGCTCCTCGGCATAGGCTGCCGGATAGACCAGGTCGTCCAGCCGCAGCGCCTCGATATCGACCTTGTCGCCGCGCACCTCGCGGCAGCGGATGCAGCCGCAGGACTGTCCGCGGGCAGCCAGTTCTGCCAGCGCATCCTGGCGCAGGCTGGTGCGGCGGTTGCCCTCGACCACATGGGTGGACGGAATGTCGCGGATGACGCGGTTGACGCGGCAGTAGGCCGGGATCGACAATTTGACATCGGCAATCAGATGCACCAATTCTTCGGTAGTGTAGGGATGGTACTCCCCGCGCTGCCAGTAAGCATACAGATCGGCGTTTTCCAGCAACTGGCAGGGATAGATTTTGATCTCGTCCGGGCAGTAACCCTGCCACAACTTGATAAAATCCTCCCGGTCCGATTCAGGTGTGGCGCCTAACAGATTGGGCATCCAGTGCAGCACCACCTTGAAACCGCCAGCGCGCAGCAGTGCGGTAGCCTGCAGCGTTTCGGCAGCGGTGTGCCCGCGCTGATTAAGTGCCAGGATGCGGTCGTCCAACGACTGCGCGCCCATTTGCACTTTGGTAACGCCCAGGTAGCGCAGCCAGGCCAACTCTTTGGGGGTGATCTCGTCCGGGCGGGTTTCGATCACCAGCCCGACGTTGCGGTGGGAAGTAGTTTCGTTCCGGTTTTGCGCTTCAACCAGAGAAGTAGAATCCACCTCATTGAGCGCATCGAAGCAGCGCTGGACGAACCACTCCTGATAGTCGCGGCGGTACGAGGACCAGGTGCCGCCTAAAATGAGCAGCTCGATTTTGTCGGTTGGGTGGCCGTTGGCCTGGTAAGACTCGAGCCGCGAGCGCACCTGGGCATAAGGGTCGAAGTTATTCTGAAAAGCGCGCGCCGCTCCGGGCTCATCCGGCAGGTACGACTTGGGCATGCGCACGTCGGTCGGGCAGAAAATGCACTTGCCCGGGCACGGGTACGGCTTGGTCAGCACGGTGACCGTGGTCACGCCGGAAAGGGTGCGCATCGGCTTCATGCGGATGCGGGAGAGCAAATCATTGTCCTCCACCCATTCGCCGCTGGCAACCAGGCCGTGGTAGGCCGCAACCAGCACCGACTTGGCCAGGTAACCGCCGTCAGGCAGCGGGTGGCGCCGGATGGACTTGATCACATCCCGCCCGCGGCGCACTTCGTCCAGCACGGTGTGGGCAGCCGCCCGGTTTTCAGGGGTGATGATTTTGTTCTTGCTCCAATCATTCATGATGGTATCGTACCATAAACCAGACAGCCCTGGCGGCACTTGCCTGGCGGGCACTTGCCTGGTGAGCACTGCCTGGCGGGCACTGCCCGCCTCGACGACGAAAAACCACGAAAAATAAATCCATTAATAATTGGTTGTGCGGTCGATATAGCCGCGCTCGCGCGCCTGTTGGTCACACCAGCGAAAGGTGATAACTGCCACTACTGCAGCCAGCGCAATCATGCCGCCGAGAATCGCCAGCAATTGGCCATTGCTCAGATTGGCGAGGGTGGGAAAGGCCTGTGCCACCGACCCGACCAGCGACCGCCGCAGCAATTCCAGCCAGTAGGTGATGGGCATGGCATACCCGATTGGGCGCAGCCACGCGGGCAGAACATCCAGCGGAAAAACGGCTCCGCTGAACAAATATAACCCACCCGCAACCGCGTCCCCTAAATAATCCGAATGGCGCGCCAGGAGCAGGGTGATACCCGCCAGGGTCAATCCCATGAGCGCCAACAGCACCACGCCCATCAGCAGACTGAGGCTGAAAAGCAGCCAGTCCACCTGCGCTATCTCGATGGGTACGTGCAGGAAAAGCGCGCCAAACACGATGGTGATGAACACCGAAAAGCTGCCGGTAAGAAAGCGCGCCACTGCCCGCCCGATCAAGTAAAGCGGGATACGGATGGGCGCGACATACATATACTTCAGGGTGCGGTAATGCTCGCGGTCGTCAATGATCGCCCACGAGACGCCGGTCATCACTGCGCCGACATACATATAGAAAGCGTTGCCAAGGTAGATGTACGGGAAGAGCGGGTCGGTGAAGTCGCCGTTGGTGATGACGGAGTACATCACCACCAGAATTGCCGCGCCCGCCAACGGTTTGATGATCGAATAAACAGCAAAAAGAAAGGGGTCGGTCCAGTTCGACTCGATTTTCCAGCCCAGCCAGGCCGCCGTGCGAAAAGAGCGCAGATTCATGGGTTACCTCCGGCTCTCGGTCAAACGGCCTTCCCGAATCGCCAGCCGTTCCATTTTACGAAGCAGGATGCGGGCCGCTGTGATAAACACAACCGCCAGCCCGACCAGGATGAAAATTTCGAGCCTGACATTCAAAAACCCGAGCGCCGGTCCCGATGGAAACACCAGTTGACGCATAGCATCCAGACCCAGCGTCAGCGGGATGATGGATGCCGCAGCTGCCACCCAAAAGTTGAAGCTTTTGATCGGGAAGTAAAACCCGGCCGCCAGATAGATGGGTTCCTGAGCCAGGTTGGCAATATGCCAGGCCTCGCGGCTAAGCAGCAAAAACAGGGATGCAGTCATCATGCCCATGCCATAGAGCGCGGTCATCGCCAGGAAGAAGACCAACAGCAGCTGCCAGAAGCTGCCCAGCGCGTATTGGACTTGAAAAGCCAGGCTACCCAACAGGATGATGCCAAGCGCCCGCTGCGCCGTGGCGACCAACCCGCCGAGCGCCATGCCCAACAGAATTGCCATCAGGTTGGTCGGCGACATGATGTACAGCGCCAGGTTACCCGTCTCTTTTTCCCAGTACAACTGGCTGGACATGCTCCACAAAATGTTCATCCAGAACGCCGTCATGGCGCCGCCGACCACTACAAAGCCGATGTACTCTTCGGGGGCGCCAATGGCGCGGTAAACGAACACATACGCCGATACGGAAAGCATCGGCAAGAAAATATCAAAGAACAGCCAGGACTTTTCACGCGACATACCCACCACGCGCGGATAGGCCCGCCCGAGGATGGTTTGAATGAAAAGCCGCCACCCGGTGTTTTTTCTAATGGCCGTTTCCATTGCTGCCAGCCTTTTCTTCCTCTGCCATGCTGCGCCCGACCAGGGTGACAAACACATCCTCGAGGGTCGGTTCGCGCTTGGTCAGGTTGAGGATGGTTACATCGCGTTCGGTCAGCGTGTTCACTACGGCGCTTAACACCGCTTCCTCGGCCAGGATGAATTGCAGCTGCGAGTGGCCATCAAACGGGGTGAGTTGGACTTTATGCACACCGGGCAAAGTCTCGAAGTACGCTGCTTCCAGCCCATTCTGCGCGCTGACATCCAGGTTAAAAATGGCTTCCTGCTGGAGTTCGTGCTTGAGCGCAGCCGGGGTGTCGCAAGCCAGAACACGCCCGCGGTTGATGATAGCGACTCGGTCGCACAACTCGTCCGCCTCCACCATGGTGTGAGTGGTCAATAGCAGCGTGCGGCGCGTGTTCTCATTGATCCAGCGGCGAACAAAACTGCGCACATCGCGTGAAGCACCTACGTCCAGGCCAAGGGTTGGCTCATCCAGAAACAGCACCTCGGGGCTGGTCATAAACCCGCGGATGATGTTCATTTTCTGGCGCAGGCCGGTGGACAGATCAGCCGATTTGGTATTAGCGCGGTCGGTGAGCCCAAAGGCGACCAGTAGTTCGTCGATGGTTTTATATGCTTCGGTAGATGGGATGCCGTAGAACTGCGCAAACATCCATAAGTTCTCGCGCACAGTCAGCAAACCGTAGCCGGAGGACTCGCCGCCGGAGACCATGTTGATCAACGGGCGAACTTTGACCGTTTCACGGTGCACGTCGTACCCGGCAACCTTCGCCCAACCCGTGCTGGGCGCCAGCAGGGTGGTCAGAATTTTGATGAGCGTGGTCTTGCCGGCGCCGTTGGGACCTAACAGGCCAAACAACTCGCCGCGCTGCACCTGCAGGTTGACGCCCGTTAATGCAACCAGTTCACGCGGTTGATCTTTCTTTTTCTTGTTCTCGCGCAGACGATAAACCCGCCCGAGACCTTCCGTCTCGATGGAATATTCAACAGACATAACCCCTCCACGGTTGAGCGTGGTAAACTCAAAATAAGGTCCGAGATGGCTGCCAAAACCCTCTCAGGAAAGACTCAAATTGCTAAAGGGGCCGCGCAACAGAAAAGATCGCCTGCACATCGCGCACTCCCCCAAAAATATTCTAAAACGGCGGTTAGCCTAAAATTATAATTCCCGGCAGATCATGGATTCACTCACCTTTCAGCGCCTGCTACACCTTAATCAAGAATTTTACCAGAAATTTGGACCGGCTTTTGCGGCAACCCGCCGGAGAATCCAGCCGGGGGTGCGCCGGGTTGTCAATGGACTGCCCGTGGGCGGGCGGCTGCTCGACCTGGGCTGCGGTTCGGGCGCACTGGCGTTGGAGCTGGACAGGCTGTGGATCACCGGCTCTTATTTCGGGTTGGATTTCAGTAACGAACTGCTGGCCGAAGCCCGCAGCGCGCTGCACAGCGCCGAACCGGGCGGGGTGGACATCCGCTTTGCCCGGGCCGACCTGACCGACCCGAGCTGGGCTGATCTGGCAGCCGGCTTTCCGGTGGACGTGGTGCTGGCTTTTGCTGTGCTGCACCATATCCCCGACAGCGCCGTGCGAGCGCGCATTCTACGCCAGGTGTGCGAGCTGCTGCCCGATGGCGGGGTCTTCATTCACTCCGAGTGGCAGTTTCAGCATTCGGCCAAATTAATGGAGCGGCGCGTCCCCTGGCAAACCGCTGGCATCGATGAAGCCGAACTAGAACCGGGCGACACCCTGTTGGATTGGCGTTACGCCCTGCCCGGCCAACCCGAGCAGGTAGGACTGCGTTATGTGCACCTGTTCGCCCACGAGGAACTGGCCGAGCTGGCTGCTCAGGCGGGGTTCACGGTGGATTCGGAATTCGAATCGGATGGGGACGGTGGGCGGTTAGGGTTGTACCAGGCCTGGCGGAAAATGGAACAGTAGGGTGCGTTCCGCAGGTGAACGCACCGCATTATGTGTTGCGAATGGTGCGCAGTGTCAGCGACGAAACAATTGCCAGATCCTTCACCTTGTAAAAATCGCTCGTTCAGGATGACAATTTTCGAGGAATTATTGGCAATGCGAACAGAGGACTTTATTTGTTGGGTTTCAAGGCGCAATTACCTGTTAGGGTAAGGCACCTTGCATCGCCCTCACTCGAGAGTGCCCTGCCCACAGGGCACCCTGTGGGTGTGGGCAACCCAACCTATGAATGCTATTGCGATATGCTTACTAGCGATACAACTCCGGATCAGCCAGCAGTTCCAGCGTGCGCGGGTGATTGGCGTACACGCCGCGGTACGGCTCGGGCAGCAGCGCTGCGATGCGGCACATGATCTCAGCGGTCTGCTGCTGCATGATCTGCTCGCGGTTCTCGCGCGGAGCTGGCGGCAGAATTACCGGCTTGCCAAATACCACCCTGATGGTCGGCCTGCGGAAGGTAAGCATTTTCCCCGTGGCAGTGTCGGAACCTGCAATGCCGACCGGAACCACCGGCAGGCCGGAACGCTGCGCCAGCAGCACGGCGCCAGGCTTTCCTTCGATCAACGCGTGCGTGGTGCTGCGGGTGCCTTCCGGGGCGATCCCCAGGGCGCGGCCGCTGCGCAGTAATTCCATCGATTTGCTGAAAGCAGCGAAATCGGCTGTGCTGCGGTCTATCCAAATGCCGCCCGCTGACTCAGTAATCCAGCGAAAAAGCGGGTAGCGCAGGTATTTGTTGGCGACCAGCGCAGTGATGTCCGGGCGAGCCGGATTGACAAACAGAACCAGAATATCTAAACGGCTGACATGGTTGGTCGCAACGATCACCCCGCCTTCCAGGGGGAGATTTTCCGCGCCGATAAATATGGTGTTGGTCAATGCTTTGACCAGCCATTGGATAAGGCGCTGGAGGCGGGTGCGTTTTATGCTTGCTGTTTGGGTATCCACTTTTTTGCCCGTGTTTTCAGTTTACCTCCGCAGGTTGCGGTTCGTGGATTTTAATCGACCTGACGCCGGATTTCTTACCTTTTCTGCGATCGCTTGTCTACCGGTTCAGAGATTGCCACACCATCCATTTTATGCATTACCTGAATCTGGACCGGCGGAGGAATTGGCATCATCTTCGGGTAGAGCACCTGAAAAACCAGAGGGATCCAGGTTCGCCTGTAAGGTCTCAGAAACAAGAAGCGCACCAACCGCAACTTCCATCGGTTGAGCGCGGCGCAGTCGAGCATTGAAGAACAGCAGCAGCCCAAGGTTGACAAAAACCAGCGCGATCAACACTGCAACTGCCCCGCTCTCGATCGTCTGAGTGATGGGCGCCATGTCGACCGGGATTTGCAGCAAAGGGCCAATACCCGTGAGCACACCGCTGGCATTCCATAGGCCGTGCAACATCACCGCCAGCACATACGCGCCGATCATCCGTCCCAGGTAACGCCGTGACTGCCAGAAAGAAGCCATCCCCCAGCTGACCATGCCAGCCGTAACAATGTGCAGCAGGCCGGTGCCGACCCTGGCAACCAGAATTAATGTACCGGAACCGTCTCCGGCTGCGCTCAACGCGGTCAGGTTTTCCCAAAGCGCAAAACTGGCGCCGCTCAACATCCCGGCAAGGAACCCTTGCGCCGGCGTCAATTTGTCACCGGCCAGCAGCCAGACAGCCAGCGGTTTGAACATTTCTTCCAGCAGCGGGACGACGCCGGACACAACTGCCAGGAGCGCCAGGATAACCCCGGGTCGCTGCAACAATCCCGAGAACATGTCCAATAGAATCTGCGGATCAAAATTGGGATCGGACATCATTTGCTGCAGAATCGCAAGTTGTCCGGCAAAATCGGGCGACGAACTGAGGTAAATGCCGCCGAATACCAGTACCAATCCTAAAACCAGTAATTCAAGCGTCAAAATAACCGGCAGCGTGAAAACCAGGCTAAAACCGATCAAACCCCAGGATTGCGCCGGGGATGAAAGCGTTAATCCACGCCGCCCGGTTTCGATATACCACCACAACGGCAAGACTGTCACCAGCAGCACCAGCGGGGGTAGCAGCAGCCAGGCCAACTGCGAGGTCTCGACCGGTTTGAACAACATCACCAGCAATCCCCAGACCAGGAGCCCAGCGCTGGCGAAAAAGAAGGATTTTGGATTTGGCCGCGAGACGAAGTTTTTACCGCGGATCGACAGCAATGAATAAACAACCGCTGGGATGCACAGAAGTCCCACCAACAGCATGACCCAGGCCAGATTGAAGAGCGTAATGGATTGCAGCCCGGGAATGGTGGCCCTGAGCAAACCGATACTGCCTGCGACGATCAACAAGCCAGCCCCCACAATCGCAAACAGACCGCCGCCGCCACTGATAATCAGCAACAGCCAACTGCGCCAGATTGCTGGTGCGGAGGGCCGGGAGGCCATACGGTTATTTCACCTCGATAGTAACGGACAGGATCTTATCGCCTTCCGGTAGTTCACCGGCTTTGGACGGGTCGCGCGGGGTCAGCTTTTTGACTACATCCATCCCTGCAGTAACTTCGCCAAATAGGGTGTAGCCGCCGTCCAGGTTGGTGGCAGGGCCATAAGTGATAAAAAACTGCGAACCGTTGGTGTCCGCGCCCGAATTAGCCATGGCGAGCAAACCTTCACGGTCAAATTTTAACGAATCGCTGACTTCATTTTTGAATTCATAACCTGGGCCGCCAAAACCAGTACCCGATGGGTCGCCGGTCTGGGCCACAAAATCAGGCAGCACGCGGTGCCAGCTGACGTTATCGAACCAACCCTGCTGCGCCAGGAAGACAAAACTGTTGACTGCCAGCGGGGCCTTATCGGCATAAAGCTGGAGGGTGATGTCGCCTTTGGTGGTCTTCAGGGTGGCAGAGTACTCTTTGGCCGGGTCGACAACCGTAGGCGGACAGGCGTCGTATTCGCGCGCCTGTAAATCCGAGAGGGTTAGCAAGATCTCGAGGGTCTCGGCATCATAAGGAATCTGGTCCGCTGGAAGGAAGGTTAGTTGGCCGTTGACAAAGATAAAAAGGGAGGGCGTGCTGTTCAGATCGCTGGAAATGGCGCTGGCATAGGCTTTTTCAACTTTGCTCACCAATGCGTCCGATTTCAGGTCAGCCATAAATTTTTCGCGGTCAAGCCCGATGGCATCACCCTGGTCGACCACCCAGGTCTCGAAATCAGCCGGTGTCATAGCCGTCCAGGCATCCCAGTTGGTCTCTTCGAAAAGCAAGTCGTGCATTTCCCAGAATTTACCCTGGAGACCGGCGGCTTCGGCGGCTTGGGCAGACAGGGGAGCTTTATCATGCGAAGGCAGCGGGAAATAACGGAATACAACCCGCACCTGGTCAGGGTGAGCAGCTTCAAACTCTTGCAAGCTGCGGCCGGCGATAGCGCAATAGGGGCACTGGAAGTCGCTGTATTCCACCAGCATTAACCGGGCATCTTCGGATCCGCGCGACCAGTCAGCTCTGGCCAATTCCGGTAATTTTGCCGTTGTCAGGTCGGTCGGATCCGGGAAAACACTGGAAAGCGTGCATTCCATCGGGTTGCCGGCCGGCAGGTCAGCGCCGGTCGCATTTTGGCCGGTGCTGGCGCCTGAGCAGGCAGCCAGAACCAGCAATAAGAATAAAGCGGCAGTCAGCCAAAATTTACGCATAGATCATTTCCTGTCGAGTTTAGGCTATTTTAGAATAATCTCAGGCTTGCACGCGAGCGAGGATCGCCTGACGCATAGCCGATTGTACCATCTCGAGCGGCTGGCTGGCGTCGATCACCACCCAGCGCTGCGGCTCTTGTCGGGCTAATTCCAGGTAGCCCTGGCGCACGCGCTGGTGGAACTCGGGCGGGTAGGCGTCCAGGCGGTTCCACTCGCCGCCGGCTTTGCGCTTGCGGCTCAAACCCGTATTGGTTTCAATGTCCAGTAACAGAGTCAGGTCAGGGATCAGGCCGCCCGTGGCAAAATCGAGCAGCCGGCGCAAAATATCCAGATCCACCTGGTGGCCATAGCCCTGGTAGGCCAGGGTCGAATCGGCGTAGCGGTCGCACAGCACCCACTGGCCGGCGTTCAAGGTTGGGCGCACAATTTCCTCGACAAACTGGGCGCGCGAAGCTAAAAACAGCAGAATTTCAGTGCGCGGATTCATGGCGGTGTTGTTCAATTCCATAATCACACCGCGAATCTGTTCGCCGATATCACTGCCGCCCGGCTCGCGCAGGGTAACCACCGAATTACCCAACTGGCGCAAAAAATCCGCCAGAGGCGCCATTTGCGAGGTCTTACCGCTGCCTTCGGGACCTTCTAATGTGATGAACACTGGATTGTTGCTCCTGAAAGTAGTGGCGATATTATTCGCGGAAAATGCGCACGCGCCGGTTGGGGTCTTTACCGTAAGAATGCGAAACCAATTGTGCCTGGCGCGCCATATCATGCTGCAGGCGGCGGATACCCGCAGCGGCCGGTGGCAGGTCAATAAAACGCTGACCGTTTAGCACATTTTGAATGGCGACCTGGGTTTGAGCTGCAATAATATCCCATTCGGAAGGACCGCTTTCGACTGACAGGTTGAACAATTCCGCCAGCGATTGTTCCATCTGGTTGATGGTATTGGCGCGCAGAACATAAATGGGCATGCTGCGCGCTTCAGCCTCGACAATCGGATGTTGCCGCGAACGATAGTAGGTGCGCAAGGTCATCAGCACTTCGGCTTCTTCCAGATTGGCGACAACTACTGCCGGAACGCCCAATCGACGGGCCGCCTGGATCAGGCGGTTGCGCGCTGCGCCGTAAGGGTAAATATGCACCGGCTGCAGAGTTTTGTTAACCTCAGGCGGCGCTGGATTGATTGTTTCCGGCTGAACCAGGACCGGGTTGCCGCGTGCCGCTCGGCTGAGCGGTTGCGTATTTTCACTATTGTTGGCAAAAATGCGTCGGGAGGTCTGCGGCGTGGGGCGCATGGCCGGCGGAGGCGCCGGTTTTTCAATGACCACCTCGCCAACAGGATCACGGTAGCGCACTTCAGGCGCCAGCGGGTAGCCGCGCACCAGCGCATCCACCGCGGCAGAGACATCCGCATGCACATGCAAGCGGTCGCGTTCTTCGATTTCGATCAGCACGTCAAAAGTCGGCGGGGAGCGGCGCTCCAGAACGGTTTTTTGCGTGCCGCGCCGGCGGGCTTCTTCGTCCGAGAGGGTGACCGATTCAATGCCGCCGACCAGGTCGGAAAGCGTAGGGTTGAGCAGCAAATTTTCAAGGGTGCGGCCGTGGGCCGTGGCGACCAATTGCACGCCGCGCTCGGCGATGGTGCGGGCTGCCAATGCTTCCAGTTCGCGCCCGATTTCATCGATGATGATCACTTCGGGGTTATGGTTTTCGACGGCCTCGATCATCACTTCGTGTTGGAGCGAGGGTTTGGCAACCTGCATGCGGCGGGCGCGCCCTACTGCCGGGTGGGGTACATCGCCGTCGCCGCCAATTTCATTCGAGGTGTCAACAATGATCACGCGCTTGTCCTCCGCCAAGATGCGCGCCGACTCCCGCAGCATGGTGGTCTTGCCAATCCCAGGACGGCCAAGCAGAAGAATACTCTGACCGGTTGCCAACAAATCCTCGATGATGTCGATCGTGCCGTAAACCGCCCGGCCGACGCGGCAGGTCAGGCCGACAATGCGTGCATGGCGGTTGCGGATGGCCGAGATGCGGTGCAGGGTGCGCTCGAGGCCGGCGCGGTTGTCCGCGTCGAACTCGCCAATATTGGACACCACTGCGTCGATGTCCTCGTGGGTGGTTTCAACGTCGCTGAGGGTTACCTCACGGTTGACAAAACGCGCCACCGGCACACGTCCAAGATCGAGCACAATTTCCAACAGATTGTCGCTGTCATCTGCCTGAATGACCGCCTCTGTAATACGAGCAGGCAGCACGTTAAGCAGCGCTTGCAGGTCATCGGTTATTCTGCGTTGAGTCATAATTCTAAATAATTAAACCTCATCATTAAAATACGGCTTCGAAATCAACCCCGGGATGATGCCCGGGACCGGCTGCGTTTGAAACGGATTGGGGCAAGCGGCAGCTGCTGCTCCCCATTGGGGGAAGTGATCATTGCCGGCTGGCGGTTCTCGAAGGTACCATTGCGCGCTGTGGCAAAAGCCGGCGAGCGCTGCTGCACCACTAAATGTTTGACCAACAAAGCCTGGCGCGGGCTGACTTCGACATCCAGTTCGGAGAGTGCATTTTCCAGCCAGGCCTGGTAGGAACGAATGGAAAGATAGACCTGGCGTCCCAGTTGGAAGGATAATCCACCCAGAAAAGAACGTACCAGCCGCAGGACGTCATCGACAGCGGGGTGGATAAGCGGCTGCAGGTAAATCCCCATCGGCCCATAGGTCGGTTCGATGTAGGCCAACAATTCACCATTTTGCTCATAGACCAGCCCGGTCATGGCGCGCTCGACGAGCGGGTCAGCGGTTTGAACCAGCGGCGGGACCAGCGCCTGATACAAAGCGCGGATAGGCAGGGCGTCCAGGTCATTGGCCGCTTCCCAGACATTGGGAATGCTATTGATATTGATCTGTTCGTTGATTTTCCAAACGCGCTGCCAGCCATACACACTAAAGCCCGTCCGGCGCAAGACTTCAAACGCCGGACTGCTCTCTTCAACTTCTGCCAACAAAGAACAGGCGCCGCGTTCACCAGCTTCCCAGGCCAGGCTCTCCAAAAGCGCTGCCAGGCCGGGTGAATCCAACCCGCGTTCGGGGGTGACGAAGGTCAGGCGAGCAGCCCGTTCACCAGGGGTATAGTGCATCTGCCCAATCAGGGTAGGGTTATTGCCACCCTGGCGCAGCACCTTGGTGTAGCTGCCGTACTCCAGCCGCAGATTGTCCAGCACCGCCCAGGCGCCTACCGGGTTACCCCGCGTAAGGGACATGGCGATATCCAGGCACTGCACCTGATTGCGGTACCGGTAGAGGGTGATCAGATCATGCCAGGCTAACGGTCGCGCTTCGATTGCGCCATCTCCATAAAGTACCGGTGGAAGCGGTCATCACCGGTCAATTCGGGGTGGAAGGAAGTCGCCAGCCAGCGGTTTTGGCGCACGGCTACGATCGTCCCGTCCGATAAAGTTGCCAACGTGCGGGTCGCGCCGTTGGCTTTCGCGATCCGCGGTGCACGAATAAAAACCGCGGGGAACGGGCGGTTAACGGGTTCTACTTCTTTTAACACCGGAACATCCAGGTTGGTCGCGAAACTGTCCACTTGGCGGCCAAATGCATTGCGCTCCACAGTGATATCCATCACACCGAGCAGCGGCTGGTCACGGCCGATATCCCGCGCCAGGAAAATCGCCCCGGCACAGGTGCCCCAGACCGCATGGTCACGGGCGAAAGCCCGCAACGGCTCCATCAAACCAAATTCGACTGCCAGTTTGCCGATGGTGGTTGATTCGCCGCCAGGGATGATCAGGCCGTCGAGATCCTGCAAATGCTGCGGCAGGCGCACCTGGACCACTCGGGCGCCCAATCGTTCCAGCATTTTTTGATGTTCGAGAAAATCGCCTTGTAAGGCCAGTACGCCGATATTCATTCAATGCTCGGTTCGGTTGGCTTACCACCCGCGTCCGGCGAGTAATTCGCCCTCGGGCAGCGCAGAAACCTGTCGCCCAACCATGGGTTCGCCCAGGTTGCGGCTGATTTCAGCCAGGATGTGGGGATCGTTGTAATGAGTAACCGCTTTGACAATTGCTGCGGCGCGTTTGGCCGGGTCGCCGGATTTAAAGATGCCTGAGCCAACGAAAACACCGTCCACGCCGAGCTGCATCATCAAAGCGGCGTCCGCGGGAGTGGCAATGCCGCCCGCGGCAAAGTTGACCACCGGCAGGCGTCCCAGCTCGCGGGTCTCAAGGACCAACTCATAGGGCGCGCCGAGTTCCTTGGCAAAGGCCATCACCTCTTCGTCAGGCAGGTTTTGCAGCCGGCGAATGTCGCCCAGCACGCTGCGGGCATGGCGCACAGCCTCAACCACGTCGCCAGTGCCAGCCTCGCCCTTGGTGCGCATCATGGCAGCGCCTTCGCCGATGCGGCGTAACGCCTCGCCCAGATTGCGGCAGCCGCAGACGAAGGGGACTTTGAAAGCGTGCTTATAGATGTGGTGCTCTTCGTCAGCCGGGGTAAGCACCTCGGATTCGTCGATGTAATCCACGCCAAGCGCCTCAAGAATCTGCGCCTCGACGAAGTGGCCGATGCGCGCTTTGGCCATGACAGGGATGGTAACTGCCTTCATTATTTGGAGGATCAGTTCCGGGTCGCTCATGCGCGCCACCCCGCCCTGGGCACGAATATCCGCCGGGACGCGTTCGAGGGCCATCACCGCACAGGCGCCGGCATCCTCGGCAATTTTGGCATGCTCCGCGGTGACCACGTCCATGATCACGCCGCCTTTTAACATTTGAGCCAGCCCTTTTTTAATCGTAAAAGAACCTGTTTCCTGCTCCATTAAACCTCCAACTTTACCTGATAGTTTCAGTTTGATTCTACCACGGGCTAAAGTGTAGCGTGCCTGAAAAATTTTTTACCGGCGCGGTTTGTTACAGTATGGATATGAATTACTGCAGGATTTTCCACCCATTCCATAATAGTGGTCTTACCACCGAGGTAAATTCCAGGGATGAAGGTAATCTACGTCGCTATAAGAAAATGACCCCTTACGAGGTCATTTCGAAGGCAAGTACCTTCAACCTCCAGATATCTGGATTGAAATTAGTTTATCGCAAAAGTGTCGTCGTGGAAATGCTTTAATGTACTGTAGGGTAAGCTTTAGCTTGCCTGGCTTAGTTCGCCATTAGCCCGCTTGGACAAACTAAAGTTTATCCTACTATAACCCGCTCTATCGGGCAAGTTGCTAAGTAGCTTTTCTCCCCAGCAGGCCTTGCGAGCGCCCAGGTAACTCTCTACCGTTTAATACACAGCGCCCCGCCTGACGAGGGGGGCGTGTTATAATTTTGGTGCCGAAGGTGGGAATCGAACCCACATACCCGGAGGGTACACGATTTTGAGTCGTGCGCGTCTGCCTGTTCCGCCACTTCGGCGCTTGCATGGATGAGTATATCGCAAAATTACCAGAAGGGTCAAGGTATTCACCCCCTATGCGCCTCGGAATTATCGGCCTGCCGCAATCCGGCAAAACAACGCTGTTCAACGCTCTTACCCGTGCGACCCAACCGACCGGTACGACCGGCAAGATCGAAGTGCATACCGCGGTCGTAGAGGTGCCCGACCCGCGAGTGGACGTGCTTTCGCGCATGTTCAATCCCAAAAAGACGATTTACGCCAAGGTGACCTACGCTGACATCGCCGGCCTGGACGGTTCAGCCAGCAAGAGCGGCATTGCAGGTACCCTGCTCAATCAGTTGACCCAGATGGACGGATTCATCCATGTCGTGCGCTGCTTCGAAGATGACAACGTACCGCATCCACAGGGCAGCGTGGCGGCAGCCCGCGACCTGACAGCCATGGATGGCGAGTTTGTGCTCAACGATCTGATCGCCGCTGAGCGCAAGCTGGAACGCCTGGCCGAAGAACGCAAAAAAGGCGGCGGCCGCGACCGCGCCACGATAGACCGCGAAATTGTGCTTTTCGAGCGGCTGCAGGCAGCGCTCAATGATGAAATTCCGCTGCGCGATATGGATATATCTACAGAAGAAGAGAAGATGCTCTCCGGCTTTGGTTTCCTCAGCCGTAAACCAGTACTGGTGGTATTCAACCTGGCTGAAGGCCAGACCGCGCCGGAAATCGCCTATGACCACCGCCACAGCCAGCTGGTTGCACTGCAGAGCAAGCTGGAGATGGATATTGCCCAACTGCCGGCCGAAGACGCCCAGCTATTCATGGAAGAATATGGCATCGAAGAACCCAGCCTGAACCGCATGATCCGGCTGTCGTATGACCTGCTCGGCTTGCAGTCGTTCTTCACCGTTGGGCCGGACGAGGTGCGTGCCTGGACGGTCAGGCGCGGGGCAACCGCTCCCGAGGCTGCCGGTGAAATTCATACCGACCTACAGAAGGGTTTCATTCGCGCCGAAGTAGTCACCTACGACGATCTGGTAAGCCTGGGCGGGCTGAGCGAAGCGCGCGCCAAAGGCAAGCTGCGCCTGGAGGGCAAAGAGTACATCGTCCAGGACGGCGAGGTGCTCAACATCCGGCATTCGGGGTAGCACTCCTACCTAGTGCGGCGCCTTAACGCCGTTGACCAACAAACTAATTTCATCGCTGACCCATCCGATCTGGACGTGATGGTCGGTGTTCAGGGCGCCTGGCATAGCCTGCCGAGCAGTCCCAAGGAAGTGTTATTTAATCGAGTAGCGTCGATCTCGGGGGTAGCCAGATCGGTCGGCTGATTATGATAATTATGATAAAATTGGTACATTTAATATAAATAAACTGCATTCTCTTGAAAGGATTGATGCGGCTACAATCCGTTCGGATGCACCGCTGAAAGAAAGGATGGATACACATGCTAAATCTCAACTCCGTCATGATCGGAACGAAACAAATAAATGTTCTGGCTGCTTTTTATGAGAAAGTCCTCGGAAAACCAGCAGATATGGCCGATGAAGAATATGGATTCTTTGGCTGGCAAGTGGGGTCAAGCTATCTGTCCATCCTGGATCATTCCGAAATGGTCGGTCGCACCAAGGACCCCGGGCGCGTGATGATCAATTTTGAAACGCCGCAAGTCAAAGAGGAGTTTGAGAGGATCAAAGCCCTGGGAGGAGCGGTTATTAAAGCGCCCTATGAAATGGAAGGCGGGTGGATTGCGACGCTGGCTGACCCGGATGGGAATTACTTCCAGTTAGTCAGCCCAATGGAGCAATGACCTGTTCCCGGACGTATCAGCGGATCTCTCCGCGCTGCGTTCATGCGTGGAAGCGGACTGGGAATCTTAGAAGCGACAGCGAGTGTGCACTGCCTAACTCTGGTATGCAGATGTTCGGAAAGGCTGTCACGAGTCGCTGAAGAGATAAGGAGTAAACAAAATGAGAAAACTTATTGTTAACACCTTCGCTACACTCGACGGGGTCATGCAAGCTCCCGGGGGACCGCCAGAAGATCCCAGCGGCGGCTTTAGCTACGGTGGGTGGTCCGTTAATTACTGGGACGACACCATGAATGAACTCATGGGCGAATCGATGGCCGAGCCATCTGAACTTCTGCTGGGAAGAAAAACCTATGAAATCTTTGCTGCCCACTGGCCGTATTCCACCGAGCCCGGTGCAGACCAACTTAACAGTGCGAAAAAGTATGTCGTCTCGCGAACGCTTGATAAAGTTGACTGGAATAACTCCACGCTGATCAAGGGCGATGTTGTCCAAGAAATCAGGAAGCTTAAAGAACAAGACGGGCCTGATTTGTTGGTTCATGGCAGCAGCAATCTGATCCAAACGCTGCTCAAACACAACCTGATCGACGAGTTCCGATTATGGATTTTCCCGCTGGTCATCGGGAACGGCAAACGGCTATTTGGCCAGGGTACAATCCCAGCCAATCTGAAACTCAAGTCGTTCAAAACCTCCAACTCCGGCGTCATCATGGCTTATTATGAACCGTCCGGGGAGATCAAGATCGGGACGTTTGAGCTAGCCAATCCATCGGCTGCCGAACTTGAGAGACGCAAGCGCCTGGAGCAGGAAGGTTAGCGATTTACGAAAAAGACGCAAATTAAGGTTTAGGACTTCTCGCCCGCATTCCGTTCCATCTACGGCGCCTTTTCCGCATTCACCCACAGGCCAGTACCGTCGCTGATCAGTTCGATCTGGCCGTGCAATCCCGTGGATAGCGCACCGGGCATTCTTTGCGGAGTGCTGCCAAAAAACAAATACGCCACCGGCATTTGTTCGACCCACTCACCAACAGCAAGATCCGTGTCGGCCAGCACCAGGCAGCCGTCTACCCGTTGACCGGAGCGCTGTAGCTTCTCAGGCGAAAAACCCTCCGGCCAGATCACGCACAAATTGCCATACTCAAGCTGCAGGGCTGCATGGTCCGCATCCACCGCAAGCACTTGCAACAATACACCTTCATCCAGTTGGAGTTGAGCCCCTTTCGCCAACAGCGACGCCTGCGTGTGGGACTTTTCCAGGGCCTCATTAACCCGCTCCGCGGCGCGTTTTTCCGGTGGCGCGATTGCCCAGAATGCCTGCGCAACCGGGAAGCGTTCGATTAACAACGGCAGCCCCTCCATTGAGCTTGCGCTGGCTGAGTTCAAAACCAAAGTATCCAGCCGGCGCTCCAGCGGACCCGTCAGTTGGCCCAACTGGCTGGATAGTTGATTTGCGCCCGGCGCACCGCCGATCAGTACTCGTTGACCGGTCGGCAAGCGCAACACAACTGCCTGACCATCCTGAGTATCCATCACGAAAAGATGCAAACGCCCATCCGGGAGGCGCAATGCGGCGCTCCAGGCCACCAGCGTGACCAGCCCCAGCCCGGCAAACAGCAGCCCAGGCTTTAACTTTTCGCGCAGCGGCGCGAGGCGTTCCCGGCCAAAAGTCAAGCCAAATAAGACTACATAGAAGGCCAGCGCCATCCAGGGGGTAAATTCACCTATGGATACTGCTCCGGATTGAATCCGCGCCAGGCCCTCGACCACGCGCAGGGTGTAGGCTGCCAGCGGCCAGGCCAGCCAGGCAAGAATTTGACCGATGGCAGGCAAAACCATCCCCGCAATCAAGGCCACGCCACCCAAAATCATGACACCCGGCTGCACCGGTAAAATCAGCGGGTTGGCCAACATGGCCGTCAAAGATAGCCGGTTGAAGTGAACCAACACTACGGGCAGCGTGGTCAACTGGGCAGCCAGGGTAAAAAGGAAATATTCGCTCACCGGTCCGGCCAGGCGTCTGGCGACTGCGTCCCCCCACCGGTTTTCAGCCCAGGTTTCGAAGGCGTTTTGTAGCGGCTCGCCGTACAAAATCAGGCCCAGCGTGGCGGTAAAAGAGAGTTGGAAACCGGCATCCCATGGTAATAACGGGTTGACCGCGCACATCACCGCAGCGCTGAGGGCTAACGGGGTTAATCCACCGCTACCGCGCCCAATTAAACGCCCGAACAAAGCCAGACTGCTCATAATGGCGGCCCGCACAACCGCCGGGTTGGCGCCTACCAACAACGTGTAAAAAGCAATGGTTACAGCGGCTGCTAGGGCTGCCCAACCGCGCGGTAAAAAGCGACCGAGCAGTCCAATCAAAAGCGCGGCCAAAACAGTCATGTTGAAACCCGAGATGGCAACGATATGCGCCGTGCCAGTATCCTGGAAGGCTGAGACAATTTCATCCGGCAGGTCGCGATCCAGGCCAAGGAGCACCCCGGCAAGCAGCGCAGCTTCAGGCTGCGGAAAGATGCGGTTGAGCGTGGCATAGGCTTTTTCACGCAAGCGGAAGATATCGGCCATCAGCGGACTGCCGGCTCCCCTTCCGATCTGGCGCACTGCCGGATAAGCCAGGTAGGTGTGAATCCCCTGGCGGGCAAGGTAATCCCTGTAGGAAAAATCAGCCTCATCTGGCGGGTCTTCAGGCGTACCCCAGATGACCAGACGGTCGCCGTATTGAAACGCTCTGCCAGCAGGCAAGCGCAACAAGGCTGTCCCAGCCACCGGGAGAGAGCCTTTCCCGTCAGGCTGGATGGTTTCGATGCGAACCCGCAGCAGACCGGCGCTTTCGCGCCGGTCGGGGTAATCAGCCACCCAACCTGTCAGGGTAAGTTCCGGGCTGCCGTTGTAAAATGCCAGGTCACCCGTTCCCCAGACAGGGATTGCGGTTTGACCGCGCAGCGCACCCAGAAACAAACCTGCCAGAAGAACGCCGAACGGGAGCGGTAGCCAGGCTCGCAATCGAACCCATGCCGCGCGAGCAGGCAGCCAGCGCCATTCCGCTGCGGCTATGGCAGCGGCAGCTAACCCCCCGGAGCCCCATACCCAGGCGGGTGCCGGCAGAGCAGCAGCCAACAGGATGCCTGCCAAAAAAGCCAGCGAAAGCCACAGCAGCGGCATGGCTTACTCCTGTGGACCGCGCCGGCGCGGCAAAAAGGCTGGTGTGCGCCGGCGGTAGGATGCATAATCCTCGCCAAATTCGTCCAGCAGCTTTTGCTCCTCAAAGAGGCTGCCGATAATGAAGTAGGCGCTGACGCCCAGGTTGAGGGCCAGGCGGTTCCAGCTTAAAGTGGGAGAGGCCCACAGGACGAGCATGGTGCTGGTATAAAGCGGGTGCCGCACCAGGCGGTAAAGACCTCCGGTTATGAATTGCGGCGAACGGTCAACGGCAGCCGGGTCGAGCACCCGATCCAGGCCGACAAAGTTGAAAAAGCCGGTCTGCAGCACCCCATATACCAGCCCGACCAATCCGGCGAATTGCAGCAAGCGCAGCCAGCTCGAGCCAGGTGGAGGAATGGCATAGATCTGCCGGTCAGGCAGCAGCGCCACCAGCGCCAGGGGCGGCAGAAATGTCAGCCCGCCTATAATGGAGAAAATAAAACGGTGCCAGCGTATCCCGCCTGAACCAAAACGGCGCTGCAGCGCGGCTTTAAACCGGCGCGATGCCAATAGTGAATGCAGCCCGCCATATAAGATCATGGACACCAGTATCCACCAAAACCCTGCGGTCATCCGGTCATGCCTCTGGTAATTATTTTATTCCATTCCCATTTTTACGCGTTTGCTAAAGGCGGCAAGAATACAATAAGCGGGTTGATCTTTAAAGCACTTGCAGATATTTATTGCGGAAGAAGACAATATTATAATTTTAATAAATTTTATCCGGATTTTTGCTATAGAGACACGATCCTTGAACAAATTCAGGGTATGATGTTTCAAGCAAGAATGGAATGCAAGGAGGATAAATGGCCGAAATCCGGAATTGGCAAGGGATGAAGGACATGTCTGCCCGCCTGCTGCTAGAGCGCACTGGCGAGGACCTGTATGCGTGGAACCAGCGCATTCTGCGAGAAGGATTTACCAGTGAACGAGCTCTGCGCGCCTGGCTTGCCTCTATGGGAGTGACGGGTTATGCACAATCGCTGCTGGTGATGGAACGGTTTGGCTACCCGGCCTTCTTCCTCGCTTCTGCGGAAGAGCTTATCGACATGCAGTACGCCGACCGGCCGCAATTACGGCCGATCTTCGATGCAGTGATCACTGCGGTAGCATCCCTCGGCAATGTGATCATTCAAGCGCGCAAGACATACGTTTCACTGGTTACCCCGCGCCGGACATTTGCCCGGGTGCAGCCAACCACAAAAACCCGCATCGACCTCGGACTTCGTTTGGCTGGGCAGAAACCCTTTGGCCGGTTGCAGCCATCCAAAATCCATGAGTCCACGCCTTTTCAGATCAGCCTTACATCACCGGAGGACGTAGATGCTGAAGTACTGGACTGGCTCCAGCAGGCCTACGACCAAAACTGCTAAGCTGCCTGGTAATTTGACGAACTTGCTGAGAGGCATCGCCCTGAAGCTCACCATAAATCAATGGGCTGTTCTTCACAATGCCTGTTACAATTGGGTAATTCGCCAGCCCTTTTGGGTTGACGCCCCCGAATCGATCAAAAAATAAAGATGGATAGCAATGCCCTTCCAGGCCGGATTTTATTATTCGCTGCATGAAGGGGGGAAGAAGGATCAAAAGCCCGTCATCCTGATTCATGGAGCGGGCAGTAGCCATTTAATCTGGCCGGCAGAAATTCGCCGGCTGGTCGGGCATACTGTCATCGCCCTGGATTTGCCCGGTCACGGGCGGTCCAATGGCGTCGGGATTCAGTCGGTTGGCGACTATACCGCCGCTATCATCGAATTTTTAGCGGCCGCTCATATCTTCCAGGCAGCTTTTGTTGGTCACTCACTGGGCGGGGCGATTGCCTTGCAGTTGGCATTGGATTTTCCGCAGCACGTGATTGGCATCGGCGTGCTATCTGCCGGAGCCAGCTTCAACCTGCCCGCCGAGCTCATTAATTACCTGAGCAGCGCATCAACCGCTTCAGCCGGTTACCAAATTCTACAAGAACGGCTGGGGTACGCTGGCTCCCCGCAGACTGTCGCAGCCGCCGGCTTCAAAGCCATGACCTCCGCCCGCTCCAGCGTGCTCTACGGCGACTGGCTGGCCTGCAGCCGCTTTGACTTGCACGACCAGGTCGCCCGGATCAACACGCCAGCGTTTGTCGCCTGCGGGCAAGAGGACCGGCTTACCCCGCCAGCCCAGGCGCATTTTTTATCGACCAACCTGCCCCTGGCCCGTCTTGAGATCATTCGCAACGCCGGTCACCTGCTGCCTTTCGAGCAGCCGGCAGCCCTGGCGGCAGGATTACAGCGCTTCCTGGATGATTTATTAGCCTGGCATGTGCAATTCCCGCTGTACAGTGATTTTCCACAAGAGGCTACAAGCGTCACACGCCCAAAAAACAGCAACCGTCCAGAATAACCGCAAAAGGCGGAGAGTTTCTGAGGGTACATTCGGCCCGGATGAGCCGGGGCGAGCATCGATGGGTCCGGATGCAGGCGATCCAGCCCGATCGGACCAGCGCAACCGTATGGCCGCAATGAGACGCGGTCATAACTTATGGTATATTAAGCACAAGCTAATTTGTACAGCGGCTGTCTGCGCTGGGTGAATCAAGGAGCACCATGTATTTTGCAATCGAGGGTGTCATCGGGGTGGGAAAGACAACATTGGCCCGGCTGCTCCAACCGCGCATCGAAGCAAACCTGTTATTGGAAGTGTTCGAAGAAAACCCGTTCTTGAGTAATTTCTACGCCGACCGGGCGCGATATGCCTTTCAGACGCAGATATTTTTCCTGCTCAGCCGCTACCACCAGCAGAATCGCAAAGTCCCACAGTTGCTGAACCAGGGGCCGCATCTGATCAGCGACTATACCTTTGAAAAGGACGCTCTGTTCGCTTCAATTAACTTGAAAGGCGACGAGCTGGCGATGTATTACCGGGTACATGAGGCGCTGGCTGAAAAAATGGCAACTCCCGCTTTGATTGTTTACCTACGCGCTGAGACCACCACTCTGCTTCAGCGGATTACCATGCGCGACCGGCCTTATGAGCGCAACATGGAAGCGGGATACATTCAAGAATTGAACCAAGCCTATGACGATTTCTACCTGACCTCACAGCGTAAAACGCCGGTGCTGGTAATCGACAGTAACGCGCTGGATTTCGTCCATAGGCCCGAGGATCTGGATTGGATCGAAAACCGGATTCGCCAGGCGCTTCAGCTTCCGCCCTTCCAACCCGAACTTCCTCTGGCTGGCGGGCGAGACGCGTAATAAAGCCAATCGTCAACCGACCTACCCACGAACTACTCAGGGGAAAACGAATGCGTATAACCCGAGAAGCCCTACACGCCATCGCTCGTGACTCTGCCGAAAAGTACGCCCGGCGCTACCGCGACCTGGCTTGTATTTACCTGACCGGTTCGCTGTTAAGCGATTCGCCGCTGCTGGGCGGCACCACCGACATCGATCTGGTTTGCGTGCATACCAACACGCCGGCCTACCCGCGCGAGGTGGTGCATATCTCGGATGAAGTGCATCTTGATATCGCTCATTATTCGCAGACGGTGTTCCACCAGCCGCGCCACCTGCGGGTGGATCCCTGGGTTGGGTCACACCTGGTCAACAATGCGGCGGCGTTATACGACACCCAACATTGGTTCGAATTCACCCAGGCCAGCGCTGGCGCTCAATTCAGCCAGCCGGAAAATGTGGTCACCCGGGCGCGTAAATTGGCGGAGAAAGCCCGCCAAAGTTGGATGAGCTTGCACCTTCAGCCTGACCCTAGTGCTTCTGCCCGTCTGCTACTTTATTTGTCTGCGCTCGAAAACGCTGCAAACAGCATCACCGTCATCCATGCAGCGCCGTTGACCGAGCGACGCTTCATTCTACAATTTCCTGAGTACGCCCTGGCGGTGGGCCGGCCAGGGATGGCTGCCGGTTTGTTGGACCTTTTCACGCCGGATGGTTATTCCGCGCAAAACCTGACCAAATGGTTCGAGCCCTGGAAAGAAAGTTTGCAGGCTGCCAGTCAGATCGAGGATGTACCGCCGCGACTGGCGCCAACCCGTTTGCTTTATTACGAACGCGCTGCAGCTGCAATTAATGAAGAAAATACGCCTGCGGCTTTATGGCTGGTGCTACGTACCTGGACTTGGGCGGTCCATGCACTCCATCCGGATGCCAGCCAGCAAACTCCCTGGGTAGAGGCCTGTCAAGAATTAGGTCTGTCCGATAAGCCCTTTGAAGAACGGCTTGCGATGTTGGACAGCTATCTGGACGGAGTCGAGGAAACCCTGGATGAGTGGGCGAAAAAATATGGCGTGTAGCCGACTAAATATGGGGGTATCCCTCGTATGATTTTTACGTCTGTCTGGGTAAAGATGTGGATAACTCCCCAAAAACTGTGGATAAAGCGTTTGAATTGTGGACAAAACTGAAAAAACGTTCGATTTATAGGGTTTATGACACCACCCCACACCCCCATATATGGGGGTGTGTTTGACTCTTGACCAAAATCTCTAACGGTCATCGGAAAAATCGCAAAAATTTGGATTTCCTGCTCAAATTTGTCCACAGAGGTGACTAGCAAGGGGACAAGTTTTCTATGCTTACAAGAAGACGACCACGGCTAAAATTTCCACCTTTGGGATTATTTCCAGTCACCAAGCACGGTTGTCCACAAATCCACAGGCCCTACTATTGCTGCTAAATCTACATTTACTATGAATAAAAAGAATCTTTTCACTCCTGTGCCATCCATCCAAATAAGTCTGGTATTTTGATTGTATAGATCAGTTTGTTTCTGGATGCTTGAATCTGAACGGATATTCTTGTACAATTTTTATGGAATTGGTGTATGATTTCTGTCCCTGGGCAAAATTGTTTGCTTGGCGTCGACCAACCACGAGAAAGGATTCTTAGCCATGGACGTCATTAAGGTCAAAGCAAACTCTCGTACCGCCGCAGTAGCCGGGGCAATTGCAGGGGTGATGCGCGAGCACAAGCATGCCGAAGTGCAGGCGATTGGCGCTGGCGCGGTTAACCAGGCCGTTAAGGCGCTGGTGTTGGCCAAAGGTTATTTGGCCGAAGACGGCATCCCGATCATTTGCATTCCCGAATTCGTCGATGTGGACATCGAGGGAAAAGTGCGTACGGCTATAAAAATAACCGTAGAACCGCGGTGATGGTCTGTTTATAGTTTAAACGGGAAAAGGCCAAACGCGGCCAGAAGATTAATCGGTCGCCATGTTAACTTCTTCGGCAGAGAAGATCACTTCATCTTTGCCGGTTAGCTTTTCTTGCACCTTGGCCATGATTAAATCGCAATGCCGCGGGTGGGCAACATAGTCCAGATCGTCTGCGGGAACAGTCAATACCGGGCAGAGAGTGAAGGCGTTGATCCACTGTTCGTACAGCTGATTCAGTTGATCGAGATATTCGGTGGGAATTTTGCGCTCATAATCGCGATCGCGCAGGTTGATCCGTTTCTGCAGAGTGTTGGATGCGGCGCGCAGGTAGATGACCAGATCCGGCGGGGGAATAAAATCCGCCACGGTCAGGTAAAGTGAGCGGTACGTTTCATAGTCTCGCTCGTTGAGGTTGCCTTGCAAGTATAAGTTGTGGGCAAAGACTTCGGCATCCTCATAGATACTGCGATCCTGGATGACCGAGCCGGGGAAGGAAAGAATGCGTTGGTGGATGCGTAGCCGGTGGGTTAAAAAGAACACCTGCGAATGGAAGCTCCAGGCATTCATATCCTTATAGAAATCGACAATGTAGGGATTTTCGGTAACGGGCTCGTAAAAGGGCTCCCAGCCCATTTTTTCGCACAACAGATGAACCAGAGTGGATTTACCCACGCCAATATTACCGGCTACCGCGATAAATTTCTTCATCAGGCCCCCGTTATTGAGATAGTTTTCCAGCCAATTCTAATTCGATAACTTCCTGAAATACCTCAAACGGCTGGGCACCAATTAATGCCACGCCGTTGATAAAGAAAGTGGGCGTGGATGAAATGCCAATGCTGGAAGCATATTCGAAATCAGCAGTGACCTCAGCCTCGTAGCGATTTTCGTCCAGGCACTGTTGGAAAGCGTTCAAATCCATATTCAGTGCATTGGCATAGGTCTGATAGGCAGCTTCGCCCAATTTTTCAGTACCGCTGAAGAGCAGGTCGTGGAACTCCCAGTATTTTCCTTGTTCATTGGCGCATTCCGCAGCATTGGCAGCCGGGCCGGCATTCGGGTGAATGCTGTAGAGCGGGAAGTCTCGGTAAACCAGCCGGATTTCGTCAGGGTATGCTGCAACCAATTTTTTCCAGACTTCTTCGTGCCAGCGCTGACAATAGGGGCATTCAAAATCACTGAATTCAATAATGGTAACCAACGCGTCAGCCGGACCATAAGATGGGTCGCCATCTTCTATCACCGGATAGCGGGTAACTTGCTGAATCTCGCCCTCGGCAGCAGGTTGTGAGGTGTCAGCCTGGCTGGCCTGCCCCGCCGCTGGTAAAACCGACGTTTGGAGGTTTTCCAACTGGGATTTTACGCTGGCCAGTTCGACTCTGGCAGCAGAGAGTGGGCGCCCCCACATGAAAAATCCGGCAATCAAACCTAGAGCAAAAAAAAGCGCAGCCCCACCGATCAGCGCTAAAGGGCGCCAATTGATTTTTGGCCGGATGCGGCGCCTGTTTTCCTTTTGACCCGCTGAAGGGGAATATTGTTCATCCATTCCAAAATTATATCATGTGGCCGATTTAGCCCCGGCTGATAGCAGGGCAGGACGTTGCATTAAACAAAACAGAGCAGCCATTGGCTGCTCTGTTGCGATATACCAGGTTGAGCTAGGCAGGTTGCGTAGCGCCGGTCGGGCAAACATCCGCGCACGACCCACAATCCTGGCACTTGGAGGCATCGATCACATACAGACCACTAACCTCGGCGATAGCGCCTTCCGGGCATTCGGACTCGCAAGCACCGCACTGAATGCAATCATCCGTTATTACGTAAGTCATGGAAAAATTCCTTTCCGCTACATCTAGGACAGTAAATGAAAATTGATCCAATTTACAGGGGATAGAATAGCACATCTGGTTAAAAGTAAGGATGGTCGATTGTCACCAAAACCGGCTAAAAACGTCACCGATCGGGACGAAATTCCATATAAAGCTTTCGTACCCGGCAGTCTCAAGTAAAATTGGGTCTGTGAAACGAGTCGATGCATCCCAGAGTCACAAGAAACTGCGCCTATTAAATTTTGGGGGTAAGAACCGGCGGTTCTATGCGGCTGCTACGGCCATGCTGGCGTTGATTCTGGCGCCGTTTGGGTTGTACGCGGCGCTCAATCAGGGAAATCAACTGCTAGCTGGACTGTTTTTTGCGATTATTGCCGGCGGTATGCTGGCGATCTTTTTCGCGGCCTAAATTTTGTTCGAAGCCACTGTACTGGTAGGGAGAAAAAGATCGAGCAGCGGCTCCAACGCAGTGGTATCCGCCTGTTCGATTCGTCCGGCGTCACACAGGCCAGTAAGCGCGGGGTCGATTGCCAGACGCAGCAGCCGCGGAGACCCGGTTAGCTCCGCGATTTCGCCGGCATGACTCGGCCCAAAGATTTGGTGAATAGAGCCGGTTTGAGGATCGCGAAAGTAGCTCAAATTTTCAATCAGCCCAAGCACCGGGACGTCCAGGCTCTGCAGCATGTGAAATGCCTTGCGCACTACCAGGGCAGCCAGTTGCTGCGGAGACGTGACCAGAAGCGCACCTGAAAGCGGTAAGTTCTTGATTACGGTGATCGCTGCATCAGCCGTACCCGGGGGCAAATCCACCAGCAGGACATCCAACTTTCCCCACAGTACCTCATTGTAAAACTGTTGGATGGTGCCTGAAATCATTGGTCCGCGCCAGATGACAGCGGTGTCTTCTTCGGGCACCAGTAAATTGGTGGAGACGATGCGAATCCCAAGCGGGGTAATGGCGGGCAGAATGCCTTGCGCGCTGCCGCGCAGACCGCCTGCTGGCAAACCGAACAATTTTGGAATGCTCGGGCCGGTGATATCCGCGTCCAGGATGCCAACCTTTTTACCGCTGCGCGCCAGCATGACCGCCAGCAGGGCGGTGAGCGAGGATTTACCCACGCCGCCTTTGCCGCTCATGACAGCAATCACCTTGCCAATCTTATTGAAGACATTTAATTTCGGCGGGATGGGACGCGCCATAGAAAAAGCATTTTTACGTTCTTTGTCGGTCATCTCGCCAAAGGTTATCTCGACCTTATTCACGTCCGGCAATGTGGTCAGTAGTTGACGCGCATTGAAGGCCATGTGGTCTTTCATCGGGCAGGTTGGAATGGTCAGCGCCAGGGTAAAGGACACTTCGCCGTCGGGACGGATGGCAAGATCGCGCACCATTCCTAACTCAACAATGTTATGCCCCAATTCGGGATCAACCACTTTTCGCAGCACCTCAAGAATTTGTCCGGTGGTGATCAAAACGGCCGAACCTTTCTCAGCGGGTGAGGACGGCGCGGAGCACAATTCGGTCCACAGCGCCAAAGCGGTACTTGTAATCCTCGTTGCCGCGCATGAAATCGAATTCGATGCGCCGGTGTTCGGTAGCCCACTGCAGCAGGTAGCCCAGCAGCACCCAGCCAGGTGAGTATTCCATGAACCGGCGGTCAAAGCCAGAGTTGTACACCCAGACCCGGTCGAGGTAATCAAACATGATGTAGCCGGCAGCCTTTTGATCGCCCACTACCATGAAAGCCAGCAGCAGGCAGTCCTCTTCGAATGCGCAGCGAATAATAGCGTGCATGGCCTGGCGCATTATGGGCGTCAGAAACGCGGCTTTTTCTTTATCTTGTTGCATCAAGGCCAGGAACGCGTCTATTTCACTGTCCAGCATGTCGTCATCGGTGACAATGTACCAGCGTACCGGGGCTTCAGCGGTTTCAGCCTTGCGCATTTTACGGCGAATTTCGTGCCGTTGTTTTTTGTCGATGGAAGCCAGATAAGCCTCCCAGTCACCGGGCAGCGGAATGTAAGGGGAGTGCTGCAACTGTTCCTGGCGAAAGGTAAGGTTGTGTTTTCTGGCGGCGACCTCCAGCGCGGCAGCGGTCGGGGAGGAATCCAGAAGGTTATAGAAATCCAGCGCCTGCCAGCCAGGGCGACCGGGCTGGGCCAGGAAGGGCAGCAGTTGGTCGAGGAAGGCGGGCAGGTCAGCCGGGCGAACGATCAGGTCGAGGTAATCGGAAATCTCGATACTGCCCAGCAGCATGAGGGCGGGGCGACCGTCATGGTCCGGTGTGAAAAAGAAAGGCGCAATGCCGATCAAGCGACCATCCTGGCGGGCGGTCACCAGAGCCAATTCTGCCTGTGGCCATTCGCCGCCGCCGCGGTGTTTCCACCAGGTTTGGATGTAATCGAAGCGTAAAAAAGGAACGTGGCTGACGCTTTCGTCCAGCAGCGCGTTCCATTCATTTCGCAGGTCGTTGGGGAAGGTGGTGTGGTATGTAAGTTCCATGTTTGTTTGGAGATTATACCGCAGGCGCGCCAGATGAAAAAATATATACCACTGAGCCGATGTAAGGCACTGTAAAAGTGCCTCGCACCCAAAAAATCCGGGTCGAAAACAGGCACAAAGGTGCAGATTTAATGTCTTAGCATGGTTATCTTAGTGGGTCGTATAATAGAAATATACCGATTACTGGTAGGAATGAGGTGGAAGATGGTACCCCTGGCGGATCAACTGGATGACTTAACCCGCCCGGCAGAACTGCTGGAGCGACTGGACGAAGATTCCGTTCGCTGCCTGGCTTGCGCACATCGCTGTCTGATCAAACCTGGCCGGCGCGGCATCTGCAAGGTGCGCTTTAACCGCGACGGCGAATTGTTGTCGCCCTGGGGCTACGTGGCGGCGCTGCAGATGGATCCGATCGAGAAGAAACCCTTCGCGCATGTGCTGCCTGGCAGCGACGCGCTAACCTTTGGCATGCTGGGCTGCGATTTCCACTGCGACTTTTGCCAGAACTGGATCACCTCACAAACGCTGCGCGATCCGGCAGCCGGGATGGGCATCAATGAAATCCGGCGGATTTCACCCGAGGAGCTTACGGCAATTGCGGTAAAACGCGGCGCTGGGGTGGTGGTGTCCTCTTATAACGAACCGCTGATCACCTCCGAGTGGGCAGTAAGCGTATTCAAAGAAGTCAAAGCTGCCGGGCTGAAGTGTGCTTTCGTCTCCAACGGTAATGCCACCCCCGAAGCCCTGGCTTATCTTCGCCCGTACCTGTCCGCTTACAAAGTTGACCTGAAAACCATGCAGGACAAACGCTACCGCCAGTTGGGCGGCGTGCTGCAAAACGTACTCGATACCATTCAACGGGCGCGCGACCTGGGTTTGTGGGTCGAGGTGGTCACCCTGGTTATCCCGGGGTTCAACGACAGCCCGGACGAGTTATGGGAGGCAGCCCGCTTTCTGGTCTCCGTTTCGGCGGACATTCCCTGGCACGTGACGGCTTTTCACCCAGACTACAAAATGACAGATCCACCGCCGACTTCCGCGCGCGCTTTACAGCAGGCCGCGGAGATTGGTCAGGAAGCCGGGCTGCATTACGTTTACGCCGGCAACCTGCCCGGGCGGGTCGGTTCGCTGGAAAACACGTACTGCCCAAAATGCGGCGAGGCGTTGATTGAACGCCGTGGGTATACAGTAATTGGTTATGCATTGACGTCTCTGGGAACCTGCCCGACCTGCGGGACAAAAATAGCCGGCGTTTGGCCAGACAACCCGCGTTCGGTACAATTGAACGGGATCGGTATCCCGCGTCCTGCCCGCTGGTGAACCGGCATATATCATGTACACTTAAGCGCAGGAACCTCCGCGAGGAAATTTCGTCCTAAAGGTATGGCTTTGGTTTCTAAACCCCGAGAAAGCATGGCCCATGATCACGTGGATGACGACTACCGGTCCTGGACGACCAGGCTCGGTTTGGCTGCCATTCTGTTAGCTATGGGTTGGCTGCTTATTGGCGCCTATCTCTATTTTCGCGCCGCAGGACCGATCGTTTCCGGCGTGAAAGTGGGCGACACAGAGGTTGGCGGGCTGACTGTCGAGCAGGCGGCGGTGCGCATCGATAACGAGTGGAACCGCGATCGTGTTTTGTTGATCGGTCACGGCGACCAGATTTTTGAAGGCAACCCACTTGAATTTGGCCTTTGGGTGGACCCCAATGCCACTGCCCGGAAAGCGTATGAGTACGGCCGCGGCAGTCAACGTTGGAGCCAACTGGCAGGGATGTTAAAAGGCGCTACACCGCCTGAAATCCTGCCAGAGGTAGTTTTCAGTCCAAAAGTAGCCGCAGAGCAACTGGCACACTGGGGGGAATTGGTCGAAGTAGAGCCTGGCGCTCCCACCATTGCTTTCGAGAACGGGAAGTGGATTTCTAAACCAGGCGCAGATGGCATTGCTTACGATGCAGATGCTACGCTGAAGACACTGACTGACAATCCTGCGCTGATCTTACGCAGCGGCTATTTGCCGCTGATTACCCGCCCGGTATCCTCACCGATCGATCCATTGCAGCAAAAATTAAATGCAATGCAGGCGCAACTCGACCGCCCGCTGCTGGTGCATGCCTACGATCCAATTTCCAACGACACATTGGAATGGAGTGTTCCGCGTGAACTGCTTGCATCCTGGCTGCAACCGGAGATCGTGAATGGCGAGCTAAATATCACCCTGGCCGAATCGGGGTTTGGCGCCTATATTGACTCGCTGGAAAAAGAATTGACCGATGGCCGCAGCTTTATCCTGCCAGCCGTAGCTTATAACCTGACCGAGCGCTGGCAAACCGGCGATGCCTATACCGTCATCATCCGCCACCCGCCAACCCTGTACGATGTTCAGGCTGGCGATACGCTGCTCAAGATTGCCTGGAACACCGGCATACCATTCTGGATGATCCTGCAGGCTAATCTGGGCATGGATATGGAAAACATTCCCGCCGGGCAGGCCATCCATCTGCCGTCAAAAAACGACTTACTGCCGTATCCCGTAATCGTTGGAAAACGACTGGTGCTTTCGATCACAGATCAACGCTTGCGGGTGTTCGAAAACGGCAGCCAGATCAAAGAATTCGTCATCAGCACCGGCATCGACCGATCGCCCACCCAGCCAGGGGTATTCCAGGTACAAACCCACGAGCTGGAAGCCTATGCTTCAGTCTGGGATTTGTATATGCCGCATTTCATCGGCATTTACGAGGCCTGGCCGGGGTTCATGAACGGTTTCCACGGGCTGCCCAAGCTATCCAATGGGACGCGGCTGTGGGCCAGTATTCTGGGGAAGCCAGCCTCTTTTGGTTGTATTATCCTCACACTGGAAGATGCGGAATGGTTGTACACCTGGGCTGAAAAGGGTGTGGTGGTGGAGATTACCGGGTAGGGACAGCTGGGCACGAGAACACTTAGGTGCGACGCACCGAATAAAATTTCCTATAAAATCGGTGCGTTTGACTCCGTGTCCGAATTTGGAATTGACACGGGGTTAATCCACGGTTCCGGCGCGCCACGATAATCCCCGTGCCGCTACAGAAAACAATACCCCATGGAGAGGTACGCAGAAATATTCAGATCAGTTATTTTGGGGCGAACGACACTAGAACCTTAAGGCAATGCCTGAACCGCCTTCAACTGCGCCTGGCGGGCCAGGTCGGTGGCGCTGGCCAGAATGCGCAGCGCCTCTTCAGGGTTGTGGAAACCCATGCTGTTTTCGGCGGCGATGAAGTCCCAGCGCAGCTGCGCCGAGCGGTGCAGGGCACGCGCCTCTTCGATCAATTTGGCATCCGCTTTGTCATCCGCTGTGGCAGTTTTGATGGCCTCAATGGCGTCCAGTAGGGCGTCTTCAGACGCATACATGGTGGTGGCGACCTGGTCCTGGATGGTGCTCACCCGACTGACAACGTAATCAACGTCTGTGTGACAGGCGCCGCAGGATTGAGCCGGGTTGGTGAGCGGGCTGTGAACGTCGTGCGTGGAGAATTTTACCGAGCCGTCGCGGGTGTAGGGCATATGGCAATCCGCGCAGGCGACGCCGGCGTTAAAGTGGGTGCTACCGGCGGTGAACATCTCATAATCAGGATGCTGCATCTTGATCATCTCGGCGCCGCTGTCGGGGTGCGTCCAATCGACAAAACCGTATTCGTTGTAATAATTCTCGATGGCTTCGATGGAGGTGCCACCCGCCCAGGGGAAGGTCAGGTACTTGCCGTCGCCTTTGAAGTAGTATTCAACATGGCAGTTGGCGCAAACCACCGAGCGCATTTCCTGGCGGGTGAAAGTGGTCCAATCTTTTCCCTGTGCCTCCAGCGCTTCTTCCAACGCCGGGTTGGTGACGATCAGGCGCATGGTACCGGCCTCATGACAGTTGGCGCAGCCAATCGGCTCCTCTATGCGCGCCCCCAATTCGTTGAAGGGGGTCTTGTCATAGGCTGCCATGCCCATCTCAGCCCATAACGTCGGGTTGCTGGCGCTTTTGCACGAATAGCAGGTGCCGGGTGTTTTGTCGTTGATGCGCAGGGTTGCTCGTACATCGGTGACAGAATTCATGTGACCGCGGTCTTCCTTGTAATCTTTGCTGAAGGCGTAACCGGCAAACAGGGTGACCAGCCGCGGATCGACTTCCAACTTTTGCACCGGATCGGATCCGCCGTATATCGTGCCGGTGTTGTTGGTCTCGGTTTTGAGGAGCGTGGCGTACTGGTTGGGAAAATTGACGCCCCATTTTTCACTGTCCGGTTCCATGGCAGCAATTTCGATCAAGGCGGGTACGCCGCGGGTTTCAATGGGCTGATTCTTCATGAATATCAGCAGCAATACCACTGCCGCTGCCAGGATGACGATAATAACGCTGAGAACGATTGGGGTGATTTTGGAACGGTTCATTTGGGATCAATTCTCCTCGTGCAACTGAATCGATTCTGGGTCGTAAATGCCTTTATCCTGATGCGGCAGAATGCTGATTCCGCGTTCGCCATGCGCCACGCTGCGGTGGCAATCAAAACAGTAGCGTTCGGCGTCCATCTGACCGTCTGCGATGGCAGATACTGTCTCCGCATGGCAGCGGATGCAGTTCTCCTGGATGATCCGGTCGGTTTCTTCTTTGGCGCGGATGGGGTCCGGGATGGTACCAAAGGTAAAGTGCCTTACGTGGTTATAGCCGGACTTGGCTTTCATAAAATACTTGGGTATGAAAGCATGCGGCACGTGGCAGTCGGTGCAGTTAGCCCAGGTCTGGTGGCCTGCGTGGTACCAGCCTTCATAAACAGCATCCATCACATGGCAATTGTTGCAGGTTGTGGGGTCATCACCCAGGTAGGTGGTGAATTCCGTTGTGACCATGCCAACGCCAAGCACAACAGCCAGCGCGACGATTCCGAGAATGAGAGGAAGTTTCATGCAGCTCCTTTAATGGAAAGCCGGGCATTTAACTTATTTTAATCTAATTTTCATCATTCACATTGACATTAATCAATGAGAAGAGAAATTTGTGAAGATCCGAACTTTTGAATGAAACCACACTTGACATTTCAAAAATTAACTATACAATTATACTGTGATACAATAATACAATTCTACAAAGATACAATTACGAGGTCTGTTTTGACCCTTTCCGACATCCACATTGATTTCCGTTCCGATACCGCCATAACCACCCAAATCGTTGAGCAGGTGAAGAGCCGGGTATTGAGCGGTCAGCTTAAGCCTGGCAACCAGCTGCCGACGGTGCGCCAACTGGCAGCTGAATTACGCGTCAATTTCAACACCGTGGCGCGCGCTTACCGCATTCTGGATGAGTTGGGACTTATTTCCACCCAGCAGGGACGCGGCACGTATATCTGGGAACCGCCTGAACCCGGGGATGCTGCTGAGCGCCGCTTGCGTGCATTGACGCAGATCACGCATCATTTTTTGAACGATGCGGGATTAATGGGATTTACCGTGGACGAGATCCATGCTGAGATCGAACGCGAATTGGCGCGCAGCTCTGCCGATCGATCCACGAAGGATGTTTCAAGAGGAGAAGAATGAAGTTCATCACCCGAATCGTACCGATCATCCTGTTGGCTGCGTTAATCTCCGGCTGCGGCACTGTTCCTGGCTCTGACCCAGTCATGACCGGTCCCAAGCTTGAGCAACGCGCGCGAGATTTTGTCACCCGGATGGAAGCAGGACAGTACAATGAAGCCCGCCAGTATTTCGACACCGCCATGCGCCTGGCGTTGAGCCAGAAAAAACTGGAGGAATTATGGGGTACGCTACAAGAGCAAACTGGGACCTTCGAAAAGCAGGGCAATACCCGCCTTGAAACGGAACAAAACTATCAGATCGTCTATGTCACCTGTCGTTTTGGGTTGGGCGCGCTGGACGTAAAGGTGGTCTTTAATCAAAAAGGCCAGATTTCTGGGTTGTTCTTTCAACCCGCGGCGGACACGACCGCCCTGGCGCCTGAGTACGTAACTCCAGCGTATGCGGACGTAAACGCGTTTCACGAGGAGGAAGTTTTTGTGGGAAGCGGCGAATGGCAACTGCCTGGGACCTTGACCTTGCCAACTGGCAACGGACCATTCCCGGCGGTGGTGCTGGTGCACGGCTCTGGACCCAATGATCGGGACGAAACCATCGGACCGAACCGGGTCTTTAAAGATTTGGCCTGGGGGCTGGCAACTCGTGGAGTTGCGGTACTGCGCTATGAAAAGCGTACCCGCGAGTATGCCGAGCGGTTTACCGGCGACTTGATGAGCGGTTTGACGACGCAAGGAGAGGTGATCGATGATGCATTGGCAGCCGTAAGTTTGCTGCAAGCCCGCCCTGAAATTAATTCAGAACGCGTCTTTATCGTTGGACACAGCCTGGGCGCGACGCTGGCGCCGAAAATAGCCGAACAGGATGCTCAAATTGCCGGCCTGGTGCTGCTGGCGGGCGCCACACGGCCGATCGAGGATCTCATATTGGAGCAATCGACTTATCTGGCGAACGCCGATGGCGAGATCGATAAGGACGAGGCGAACCAGCTTGCCGGGTTGGAGGCCTTGGTCGAGCAGGTGAAGGCGTTGCCGGGCCAGACTGATGTCGATCCCAACGGATTGATCCTTGGAGCCGCCCCGGCTTATTGGCTGGATTTGATTGCCTACAACCCAGTCGCTACGGCTGAAAAACTCACACAGCCCATGCTTATCCTGCAGGGCGAACGCGATTACCAGGTCACCATGACTGACTTTGCTGCCTGGGAAGAGGCTTTCGGCAGCCGCGCGAATGTCATATTGAAGTCTTACCCGGCATTAAACCACCTGTTTATCGCCGGACAGGGGTCGTCTTTGCCAACTGAATATGAAGTTATGGGCCACTTGGACGCAGAAGTCATCGATGATGTTGCCAATTGGATCCAACAGTAGGTTTAATCGATCATTTCAAGAGAAGAGGAAATCATGGAAAAGCAAGCAAAAGCAAGGGAAAACCTGAACACATTAGCAACACGGTTAAATCAGATCAACAACAATGTTCGCGTGAGCGGACTGGGGATTGCACTTTTCACCCTGGTCATGGGACTTTTAATTCTCGGGGTGGCATTAATGGAAGGGCGGGTTGCCGAAGGGTGGGCGGTGGCTTATGCACTGGTTCTGCTGGCAATTGCCTTTTCACTTTTGCTGGGGTTACAGGTTGCCCGCCAGTGGGAAAAAGCGGTGGTGCTGCGCCTGGGAAAGTTCAAAGGGCTGCGCGGCCCCGGGGTTTTCATGCTGCTGCCAATCATCGACAGCGCCTCCTCCTGGATCGACCACCGAGTAATGGTCACGCCGTTCAGCGCTGAAAAAACACTGACGAGCGATACCGTGCCAGTGGATGTGGATGCCGTCCTGTTCTGGGTGGTATGGGACGCCGAAAAGGCTGCCCTGGAGGTCGAGGATTACCGATCCGCCATTGCCTGGGCGGCTCAGACCGCACTGCGCGAGGTGATTGGTCAAAAAGCGCTGGCCGAAATCCTGATTGGCCGGGCGATGATGGATGCTGAACTGCAAAAAATCATCGACGAACGAACCACTCCCTGGGGCATCACCGTGCAGTCGGTGGAAATCCGGGACGTGATCATCCCGCAGGTTTTGGAAGATGCCATGAGCCGTCAGGCGCAGGCTGAACGTGAACGCCAGGCGCGCGTTATTCTGGGCGAATCGGAAATGCAGATTGCCCACAGCTTCTCAGAAGCATCACAAGCCTACCAGAACAACCCGACCGCGCTGCACTTGCGCGCGATGAACATGCTATTCGAAGGCTTGAAGGAGAAAGGCGCGCTGGTGATTGTGCCGTCCAGCGCGGTGGATACCATGAACCTTGGCGGCATCAGCGGGATGGTAGCCATGGCGCAAATGCAGGCGCTGAAGAGCGAAAAACCACCTGAGGCATAGGGGGTAACTCCTGGCGCAAATGCTGTGGGCGGGTGTTTTGCCAGCCCGCAGCACAACCCGAAAGGAAAGAATCATGGAAGAGCTTAAACCATTTATTCCATACCTCATCCCGGTGATCATCATCCAACTGGGATTAATGATCTTCGCTTTGGTCGACTTGGTCCGGCGCGAGCGGACGAAAGGACCTAAATGGATGTGGGCAATCATCATTGTGGCAGTCAATATCATCGGACCCGTCGTGTACCTGCTGGCCGGCAAAGATGAATCATGAGCGCCATTCGGATTGAAACGCTAAAAAAGTCGTTTGGCAAGTTCTGCGCGCTGGATGGGCTTTCCTTGACGGTCGAAGATGGAACAGTGTTCGGCTTTCTGGGTCCCAACGGAGCCGGAAAAACCACCACGCTGCGCATTCTGACCGGACTGGCGCACGCAGACAGCGGCAGCGCCTGGGTGGACGGGCTGGAGGTGGGGAAATCGCCAGAGATTCCTGCGCGAATTGGTTACCTGCCCGAGGAACCCGCCTTTTACCCCTGGATGACCGGCATAGAGACGCTGGAAACCATGGGACAGATCCACCGGATCGAAAAAGCCGAGCGGCGCCGCAGGGTGGATGAAATGCTGGAAATGGCTGGTTTGACTGAAGCCGGCAAGCGCCGGGTCGGCGGCTATTCGCGCGGTATGCGGCAACGGTTGGGGTTGGCGCAGGCGTTGATTCACCGGCCTCAGGTGCTGTTGTTGGATGAACCGGCATCCGCCTTGGACCCGGCTGGCCGCAAGGACGTGCTCGGTATGATCGAAGGGATGCGGGGGCAGTGCACGGTCTTCATGTCCACCCATATTTTGGCAGATGTGGCGCGGATTTGCGACACGGTGGCGATTATTGATCGTGGCAAACTGGTTGCCAATGCCCGGCGCGAGGATTTGATTGCGCGCTACGCCATTCCTATGCTGGCGCTGGAGGCGGATGATGGTGACCGGTTAAACCAGTTGGCAGTTGAAGTACGCAGGCTTGGTTGGGCGCGAGCCGTGGTAGTAGAAGGCAAGCGGCTGACCGTGACGGTTAATGACCTGGCGGCAGCTCAGCGTGAACTCCTGGGTCGCGCCGTGAATGCCGGGTTGGTGGTGACGCATTACGAGCAGGTCAAGCCCTCGCTGGAAGATGTGTTCTTGAGAATCGTCGAAAATGGAAAAGAATCGAGGCAGCTATGATGACAGCGCTTACCAAGGAATGGCTGGAGCAGCGGCGGACACATCGGCTGCTTATCGTCTGCCTCATCTTATTGCTGTTTGGATTGTTATCCCCTTTGCTGGCAAAATTCACCCCTGAAATCATAAAAATGGTGCCCGGGGGCGAGCAGTTGTCTCTGATTATTCCGCCGCCGACTGTCGTCGACGCGGTGGCGCAGTACCTCAAGAACCTGACGCAGTTCGGTTTGCTGCTGGCAGTTTTGATGGGCATGGGGATGGTCTCACAAGAGAAAGACAAAGGCACCGCAGCCATGGTGTTGGCCAAACCACTCAGCCGGACGGCGTTTATCCTGGCCAAAGCGGCGGCAATGGGCGCCAGCTTCTTAATTGGCACGGCACTGGCTGCTGGCGCAGGGTATTACTACACCCTGCTGCTATTCGAGGCGCTACCATTTGGCGGCTGGCTGGCGCTCAATGGGCTGCTGCTGGTCTATTTCGGCGTATATGCTACGCTTACCCTACTGGCGAGCACTCTGAACCGATCTATGTTAGGGTCGGGCGTCACGGCAGTTGGGTTTATCATTGTGCTGGCGTTGGTCGAGATGATTCCGGCCGCGGGCAAGCTGCTGACCGGGGGGCTGCTGGCCTGGGCCGGAAATTTGGCGCTGGGCAGCGGCAAGTCGCCTGCGTGGGGCGCATTGTGGGTTTGTCTGGGGCTGATTGCGGCTGCATTAACCGCCTCGGTTTTGGTCTTCCAGCGGCAGGAAATCTAATGTTTCACGTGAAACATTAGATTTTGATGTTATTTGTACCTTAACGCCCGCTGTTGGAAATAGCTTCTGGCTTAAGGCGAAGTTGGGGAGCTAAAAATATACAAGTCTGACCAATTCTCCAACCGTTTACGGTTGATGTTTCACGTGAAACTTTTTGAAAAACCTTCAATAATTGACTATCACCCTAATCCTATTAAATGCCCCCTTGATGTCATGCTGGGCGCAGACCTTCGTAGGTTGGGTTGAGGGCGGCATATGGATATAAATTAAGGTTGGCCCTTGTATCCCCGAGATCCAACACAAAGGATTGGCAGGCGATGTCGGATTTCGGGCTGCAGGTGTGATGCTCAAATCTGGATACTTTGCACGCCCTCACCCACAGGGTGCCCTGCCCACAGGGCACCCTGTGGGTGAGGACAATCCGACCTACGGCTACGGCTGACGATGTCCACTGGGCGTCGTCTTTATTGTTAATCTTCTGTTCCAAAGGGTGTCCGACGATTTCTGAAATGTAAGAAATTGAGTAAAATACCCTCTTGACATTAACGTTACGTCATAGTTTAAGATGGTTGGGAAAGATAAGGCGAAATGTACACGGTCAAGCAGTTGTCCAGCCTGGCGGGGGTGAGTACCCGCACCTTGCGTTACTACGATGAGATTGGTTTACTCAAACCAACTGCGGTCGAGGAAAACGGTTACCGGCGGTACGGTGAGCAAGCTGTTTATCAACTGCAACAGATCCTGTTTTACAAGGAACTGGGCTTAAGCCTGGACAAAATCCGGGAGATTGTTGGCCGGCCAGACTTCAATCTCGTACAGGCGCTTGAGCAACACAAATCTGCCTTGCGCAGCCGCCAGGAGCACCTTGTTCGCCTTATCGATACAGTCGATCAGACCATTTCCCACTTGAAAGGAAAGGCTAAGATGAACGATAAGAAGCTTTTTGAGGTCTTCAGCGAGGACCAGCAAAAAGAATATGAAAAAGAGGCTGCCGAACGCTGGCCAGAGACTTACAAGGAAAGCGACCATCGTTGGAAGAGCTACACCGACGCCGATAAGAAACGGATTGGCGAGGAGGGCGAGACCGTTTACCGTGATTTGGTCGCTGTGCTGGATCAGGAACCTGGCAGCGAGGGGGTACAAACGATCGTGGCACGCTGGCACCAGCACCTGCGTTACTTTTACGAGCCCAACATTGAGCTTTTGCGCGGGTTGGGTCACATGTACGTCGCTGATCCGCGCTTTGCGGCGACCTTTGCCAAAATTCACCCGGACCTGGCGCGATTTCACCAGAAGGCCATCGATATCTACTGCGACCGGTTAGAAGCAAAGAGGTTTTATTCTGTAGGGCACGGGGTCAAATTGATGTAATTGGGTACGTTTAACAATCCCCGTGCCGCTACCAACGATGGAGAAATCTCATATAGCATATAGAACAAATATTCTGGTTATAGTGCCCGGTTTTCGGGCAGGTTGGGCCGCAGCAAGCCGATGGCAACACCCTTCTCATCGCTCATGATGATTTCCAGGTGAGAATCGGGCCGGTAATCATGGACGCGGATCAGACGCAGGCTTGTGGCCAGTTCAGGCGGCTCATTAACCCATTCACTGAGCCGGTCTGGCGTTTCGTAGAAAAATTCGCGGCGGAAGATATTTTCCGGATGGTCAAGGTGAATCGCCAGCGGGTAAATTTGTGCCTCGAGCAAATCCTGGAAAAAATGCGTGCCCAGAGATGGCTCGGGCGGCAGGCCGATTTTTTCTCCTGCCAGCTCGATCAGCGCACGAGCGTGGTAAATATCCCCGTAGTCAATCGGCACGCCCAGGTCGGAATTGGAAGAGCCCCAACGCCCGGGTCCGACGCAGATATACTTCTCTTTTTCGAGCGCGGCGTTCAGCCGACCAATCAACCGCGCCAGGTCGGTACGTTGATTCACGCTCTTCAGCTTGTAATATTCCTCGGGCGGGACAAAAACCACATAGTCAACGCGTTCCAGATAGCCCTCGGGTACCACGAAACGCGTCTCGAAGATCACATCCTCCGGGTCGGGCTCATACGGCAGGATTGTTGCGGCAGTCGCTTGAAGCTGGCTTTGCGGACGGCATTGCAAGATGGTAATGCATAGTTCGGGTTTACCTTGCGGGTCGTCATGTACCGAAAAAGTGAACTCAAGGTCGACAGGGGCTTCATAATTCTTTTCCAGCAGTCGCAACATTTCCCGCATACGTTCAGCGAAAGGTGTACGCCTCAGCAACTCCTCGAAGGTGATCACCAATTTCTTGTTCTCGTCCGAGATGTAACGCGTGCGCAGCGAACTGAAAAAGCCATCTTCATCCACTTGAGCCAGATAGCGCAACGGCTCGTAGTTGGCGTTGATCACGTCAACCACCGGCATGGTTTTGAAGCTGTTTTCTTTCAGGTCGATCAGATCGACATACTGCTGCGAATAACGGCGGATCGACTTTGCGTCGGTGGAAGGGCGCAGGTGCGGGTGACTGAGGGCGATCAAACGCGGAAAGTCGTTGCCAACCCGGTCAACAGCGCGAGTACCCAGGCCCCACACCAGGCGCACAAAGCCTTCCTCGCGCCGGATTTGGGGCGCCCAGCGGTAGAGGTTGCGGCTGAAAGCCACACCAGCGCCGTGCGGCAGGAAATATTGGTCGAACGGCTCGCCTTGCACGGTTTGAATCAGGACGCCCATACGTTCATCGTAGTCCTGCAAGCCGCGGCTGCGGCGGTAGAGCAGCGCGTTGGGGTTCAAAGTGGAAGCATAAATACGGCGCAGGCCGTCAGTGAAGGCGCGTAAATTATCCTGGCGCGATCCCTGGTTAGGCAGGAATACGCTTTCATACTTACCGGCGAAAGCGGTGCCAAAGTTATCTTCCAATAGACTGGATGAACGGACGATTAAGGGCTCTTTACCAACCTGGTCGAGCAGGGTTTCAAAGCGCGCCAGCACATCGGGACGGAACTCGCCGTCCAGAAAATCCTTGAGAATTTTCGGAAAATCGGTGCGCATTTCGGTTTCGGTCTTGTATTTCTGGTCATTCCAACCAAACAGGTTGTTGATGGACATGAACGTGTAAAACACGTCAGAGCCGATGAAATAGGACTCTGGGGTGGTAAGGCAGGTGTCGCGAGTGATGCTCGAGACCTGGCTGAGGATGCGGTGCGCCAGCAACATGCCCGCCGCCTTACCCCCAATGCGCCCCGGCCCGATCTTGCGCACGCGAATTTCCTGCAGATCGGAGATTGAAAACCACTTTTTGGCAATGTTGATATAGCGCAGTTGGTCGCTGATCAAACTGCGAATGAGCACCACCTTGGTTTCCAACAGGCGCGCTTCATATTTTGCGCGTTCGGCTTCGGGCATGCGTTCGATGGTCAGCGCCTGCTCGAAAACCAGTTCCAGCGGCGCCAGTTCCGGGTTGAGCGAGAGCATCAACCCGACCATATCGATACCGCGCTCGCCGAGCACGTCACTAATGATGCGTTCCAGGTCTTCAAAGGAGAAGTGCTGCGAGAATGCAACATCCGTCAGGTGGTCGCGGATGCGGGTGACGCGCACCTCCCACATTTCAGCCGGCTCTTCGTTGTAAGGGTTGCGTAGACCTTCGCGCTCCTGAGACTGGACCGCCAGCATTCGCACTTCGTTCTCGAACTCGTTGGGGCGGATCATTCCGCTGGAAAACAATTCGCGCCGCATTTGCTGGCGAATGCGCCCACTGAGCACCGGATATTGCGCCAGCGCCAGGTTAATATTCAACATTTCGTTGGAATGGCTGGGTTGGAGGTTCATGGCCGCCCCGACGGAGTAATCTGATCCAGATGGGATGAAAAAATTGTACCACCTCGTGATGTCAGAGAGCTATTTGTTTCAACGGGAGTTCTTCCGGGAGGAATACAAGATTAAAACGCAAACAGACTTCCTCATCTTATGTTCCGTTGCCTGAAGAGTATGAATTCTCATCCAATCGACTTACCCTTTGTCTTCAACCTGATGAAGGGATTCATTTACAACGAAGGTTACTGATACAATTGCAAAAACCAAAGCTATTGATCTTCAGTATCATTATCGAGACGTATTTGGTAGGGATTCAATTCCAGAAGCTTACGAAAGGCTGTTGTTAGATGCGATTAATGGCGATGCATCTTTATTTACTGTGGTGATCGAAGTGAATTGGTATGGGAATTGATTGACCCTGTCCTTCAAGCCTGGGAGGATCCGCATGGACCACCAGTGACAATTTATGAGCAGGGAAGCTGGGGGCCAATTGAGGCGGACACCATGCTAGGGGTTGATTCGCATAAATGGCAGCGCGGATGTGGAAATCATTAATAAAGGAAATCGATATGCCTGATCAAACAATAACCGATTTATATAATTACGATGAATTTGTTCCCGAAAAATTCGAGCGGTGGATGCGGTTTGATGATAGTCCACCGGTGGGAAAACCGGTGTTAGATTTCCCATTATGGAATCTTGATCAAACCTCAACAAGTTTAAAAACCGAAATAAATCGATATACTTACACAATAGTTGAATTCGGTAGTTTTACTTGACCATATTGCGGGCTGGCGTGCCCAGCCATGAATAAAATAGCGAGTGAATTCGAAAAGAAAGAAATCGGATCTATATTCATTTACACCCATGAGGCCCATCCCGGTGAGAATTACCCTCATTTGACCAGTATGGAACAAAAATTTCAACACGCCAAAGCCCTTCGGGAGATTTATGGTGTCACTCGTCCGATTTTAATAGATTCGTTGGATGGAGCATGTCACCGTTACTTTGGATCGATGCCGAATATGACCTGGATAATCAACAGATCAGGAATACCAGTTTATAAATCCGATTGGTCAGATTCTCATAGTGTTAAAAATGCCTTGGAGTATTTTCTGGAGATCCCCGATCGCAGAAAAGCAGGCGAACGCTTAGCTCCATTCCATGTGGAACGTCTTGATTATCGAAATCAGGAGAGAGAATTGTTCTACAAGTCTTTGGAAAGGAACGGACAAAAAGCAATAGAGGAGTTTCGAAAAGCCTTCCCGTCAGGTTGATTTCTTTCCAAGAAATAAATAGGGAAGAATTTCCTCCACTTGCACATCAAACAAGCTTAAGCAAAATTAGATTTACCCCTAAAAATGGCACACCGTTAAGCACACTCTATGATGACCATGGAGGCAGTCATGAGTGTCAAGCAAAAGCGAACCAGTCCGTAGTTCAAACTGGATACCGTCCAAGCCTATGAGCAAGGCGATAAGTCAATCGAACAGTGGGAACGCGACTTAGGACTTGCAAAAGGGCTGCTTCGGCGCTGGCGTAGAGAATTGTTGAGTGCCAGCAGTTCTTTGACAATGCGACTGGTTTCTACAAGTCGGGCTTACGGGTGATTATCCCAGGTGCATGGGCATGATTACATGGACAAAATCATCATCGCCAATTGGACGCAGGGTGGCCGGGGTATTATTTTGATTGGTCTCCAGAGCGACCGAAGGGGTCTTGAGCACGTCCAGAACCTCGCGCAGGTATTTGACATTGAAGGCAATCAGCAGCGCCGGACCGTCGATGTTGGCATCCACCTTCACGTCGCTGGTGCCGGTTTCTTCCGACTGGGCTGATATCTCGATCACACCAGGCTGGTCGCCTTGCGGCAGGATGTTCATCCGTACCACATTGTTGCCTTCGCGCGCGATAATCTCCGCCTGCTTGCAGGCTTTGAGGAATCCGGGCACTGAAAGGATGGTATGGGTCTTGGAAGAACGCGGGATGATGGCTTTGTAGTCGGGGAAGTTCCCGTCGATCAACTGCGAGACGAGTTCAGCGTCTTTGAGGCGGAAAACCACCTGTCCGCGGCCGGCAGGGATATTCATGGTCAGGGTCTGGTCGCCATCAGCCGCAATGCGGGCCAACTCACTCAACGCACGGCCTGGAATGATGACGGTGACGGACTGACGCACCGGATTGGCGAGTAAGGCTTTGCGCACCGAAATGCGGAATCCATCGGTGGCAGCCAGGGTCACCTGGTTTTCAGCGATGGTCATCAGCACACCCTGCAAAACGGGGCGGGCGTCATCGTTGGAGGCGGCAAACACCACTTGCTGGATCATCTCTTTGAAATCGGAGGCGTTTAAACTGACGCCGTCAGCCAGATCGGGGACCGGCATGGGCGGAAATTCCTGGGCATCGATCCCTTTGATGTCGGTGATGTTCGCGCCGCAGGTCACGGTGAGCGTTTGCGTGCGCGTGTTTAAAGCCAGGTGGACCAGGTCATTTGGCAGTGCGGAGACCAGGTCAACGAAGGTGCGGGCGGGGACAGTGATGGCGCCATCCTCACCAATCTGCGCCGGGATCCAACTGGATATGCCAAGTTCCAGGTTGGTGGCAGAAAGTCGCAGGCGGCCTTCATCGGTGGCGACCAGAATGTTCGCCAGCACCGGGAGGGTGCTGCGCGGCGAAACAGCGCGCGAGACCAATCCAAGTCCGTGAGATAGGTGTTGTTGTTGGACTGAAACTTTCATTGCCGCCCTCCGTGAGGTAGTGAATGGGTTAATAAATTATATCAGCATCCGGAAAGAAGTCGTTGGGAATACTTGGATGGATTAGTCATTGGGTGCGTTGCTCCTTGATTAACGAGAACGCCGCAAATTAAGGAGCGATGCACCTGGCACGAAGAAATCCAACATCCATTGCCACCTCGAACGTCGGTTTTCGGGGCATCATTCATGAGCCCCCACAGAGCGACTTTACTGCCCCTCACACCCAGTGTGCCCTGTGGGCAAACCGACCTACAAAAATTCGTCATTTACCCAAAAAACCAACCCCCTCCAACCCTTCGACAAGCTCAGTCTCAGGGGGCCCTGCCCGCAGGGCACCCTGTAGGTGTGGGCAGGGCATCGCCTTCCTAAGAATCCAAAGAACGGATTTTAGGGGAGGCATCCATTTCGCCAGTGTATAATTGCGCCATGGTTAAAACTCAGACGCGATTTGTATGCCAGAACTGCGGGCGCAGCGTGCCGCGGCAACTCGGGCGCTGCCCGTCCTGTGGCGAATATGGCACAATGGTCGAAGAAGTCATCCAGGAAGAAGTTCCCGTAACTGCAGGCAGCGCGCGCGGTCTGGGCGGACGGTCGCAGCCGCGCCGGTTAACCGAGATATCCGGAGATGCTGAAGAACGCCTGGCGCTGCCAATTTCTGAGTTTGCGCGGGTGCTGGGCGGCGGGGTGGTGCCAGGGTCGATTGTGCTGGTTGGCGGCGACCCGGGAATTGGCAAATCGACGTTGGTGCTGCAAATGACCATCGAAATGGCGGGAGAGTTCACCCGCACGGGATACCCTTCCGGAACGGTGCTGTACGTCTCCGGCGAAGAGTCGGAGCGGCAGATCAAAATGCGCGCTGTGCGGCTAATGTCGGCAGCGGATAACGGGCACAGCGCCAAAGCGCCGGACAACCTGATGCTGGTTACCGAGACCAACCTGGATACTATTTTCGAGCATGTCCAGCAGATCAAACCGGGTCTGTTGATCATCGACTCGATCCAGACGGTTTATCTGCCGGAATTGAGTTCCAGCGCCGGGTCAGTCAGCCAGGTACGCGAATGCGCTTCGCGGCTGCGCGAACTGGCCAAGTCGACCGGCATGGCCGTGTTTGTCATCGGGCATGTGACCAAAGAGGGCGTGATTGCCGGCCCACGGGTGCTCGAGCACATCGTCGATACCGTCCTTTACCTGGAGGGCGACCGGTTTCAGACCTTCCGGCTGCTGCGTTCGGTCAAGAACCGTTTTGGCGCCACCGCGGAAGTAGGCGTATTCGAAATGCGCGAGCGCGGCATGGTGGAAGTACCCAACCCATCGGAGGTTTTTCTGGCCGAGCGCATGATCAACGCGCCCGGGTCAGCGATTACGGTTACGATGGAAGGCACCCGCCCACTACTGGTAGAATTACAGGGTTTAACCACTTCATCCAGCCTGGGCAACCCACGCCGCACGCCTAACGGAGTGGATTTCAACCGATTGCTGCTGATCACCGCAGTGCTGACCCGCCGCCTGGGTTTTCACCTGGGCGACCAGGATATTTTCGTCAACGTGGTCGGCGGGTTGACCATCGACGAACCGGCTGCCGACCTGGCGATTGCGGCTGCCATCGCATCCTCGATGCGTGATATACCCGTGCGTGCGGATGCGGTCCTGATTGGCGAAATTGGGTTGTCGGGAGAACTGCGCTGGGTGGGTCAAATGCCCGCCCGCCTGCGGGAAGCCGCAAAATTAGGTTTTAAATCGGCGATAGTGCCGCGCGGCGTCCGCCGCAGCGAACCCTGGCCGGAGGGCATCGAGATCTTGCAGGCGCGCTCGCTGCGCGAAGCGCTCAACTTTGCTTTGTTGGAAAAAGCTGCGTAATCTGGCCCATCCTCCGGCGACATAAAACGAATATCATCCAGGCAGGTTATCCACCTGGGCAATTGGAAGGATTTATGCTGCGAAAAAGCTTGCAACTGGCGCTCATTCATGCTGCGGTCGCAATGACCCTGGTGCCGATCAACAGCACCCTCAACCGGGTGATGATCAAAGAACTGGCCGTTTCGGCAACGCTGGTGGCTATTTTAGCCTCATTGCCGTATCTATTCTCGCCAGCTCAAGTGGTTATTGGCTCGTACGCCGACCGGCACCCGCTACTCGGGCGGCGGCGAACGGCCTACATTGCCTTTGGGCTGCTTTTATGCGCGGCCGGGGTGATGCTGGCGCCGCGTGCGGTATTCCTGATGCCGGAAAACCGCCCTTTAGGCATCCTCCTCAGCCTGCTTACCTTTGGCGCCTGGGGCATGGGGTATAACTTCGCCAGCGTCTCTTATCTGTCTCTGGCGTCCGAACTATCCGGCGAAAAAGGACGTTCACGCACGATTGCCATCATGTGGTTTTTGATGATTGTGGGGATCATTGTAACCGCGGCCGGGTTGAGCCGGCTGCTGGAACCGTATTCTCCTGCCCGGTTGGAAAATGCTTTTACGATCATTGCTTTGATTGCGCTGGCTTTAGGCGCGATTGGTTTGCTGGGCCTGGAGCCGCGCTACCGCCCTGAGGTTGCGCCCGAACCAGTGACCGAAAATCGTCGGCCGTGGGGGCAGTTGATGCGCGAAGTGATGACCTACCCCAGCGCGCGCATTTTCTTCTTTTATTTGATTTTGATGCTGGCGGCCATTCTCGGGCAGGACGTCCTGTTGGAACCCTTTGCCGGCGAGGCTTTCAACCTGCCGGTCGAAGCCACCACCCGCATCACCTCGATCTGGGGCGGGTGCGTGCTACTCACCCTCTCCATAGCCAACTTGATGGAACGTAAAATGGGTAAAAAACGGGTGGCGCAGTTGGGCGCGGTGGTTGCGGCAGCCGGTTTTATACTGATCGCAGTCAGCGGAATCCTGGCTGTCAAAAGCGGATTTTACACCGGAGTCGTCTTACTGGGGCTTGGCACCGGTCTGGCGACGGTTTCCAACCTGTCCCTGATGCTGGACATGACCACCGACCAGGTCGGGCTGTTCATTGGGGCGTGGGGCGTCTCCAATGCGCTGGCGCGGCTGCTTGGCACGGTGTTAGGCGGCGTCCTGCGGGACGTGGTCACGCAGGTTAGTTTGAATGCGGTTGCGGGTTATGTGGTGGTCTTTTTCGTCGAAGCCGGGCTGCTGGTGGTTTCACTGGCTTTGCTGCGCCGCATCGATGCGACAGCCTTCGCCAAACACGAACGGGCGTACGGCACCGCTGAACGCGTGGCCTTATTGAACGACGCTGCATAAAGAGAATTGGCATGGTTTTAACAGAAATAATGTTCTGATTTAGAGTAAAATAATATTTGATTGAATGACAACATTTCCACCTGGTTGGTAAACATGGAAACGCGATTAATTTTGGGCGATTGCCGCGACGAACTGAAATATCTCCCGGACAGCTCGGTGGATTTAATATTTACATCACCCCCTTATGCTGATAGCAGAACTGATACCTATGGCGGGGTTAAACCCAATAATTATGTAAAATGGTTTTTACCCATAACGAATGAATTGCTCAGAGTTTTGAAACCGACGGGCACTTTCGTATTAAATATTAAAGAAAAAGTTGTAGATGGAGAACGCCATACTTATGTGCTTGAGTTGATTCTGGCCATGCGTGAACAAGGATGGCTTTGGACTGAGGAATTTATCTGGCATAAGAAGAACTCGTACCCCGGAAAATGGCCGAATCGATTTAGGGACTCATGGGAACGGTTACTCCAATTCAATAAAACGCGTAAATTTAATATGTACCAGGAAGCCGTAATGGTGCCGATGGGGGATTGGGCTGAAAGGCGCTTAAAAAACCTTAGCGACACGGATAAAGTACGAGATCCATCACGCGTCGGTAGCGGTTTTGGAAAAAAGATTGCCAATTGGATTGGCAGGGATAAAGCCTTCCCATCCAATGTGCTACACCTTGCGACTGAAACTAAAAATCGGAATCACAGCGCTGTTTTCCCCGAGGGTCTCCCCGAGTGGTTTATTAAGCTGTTTACTATGGAAGGGGATTGGGTGTTAGATCCATTTATGGGATCAGGAACGACTATGCGGGTTGCTCAACGAATGCATAGAAATTCTATTGGTATCGAGATATTAGATGAATACTATGGATTGGCAAAAGGCCAAATTTTACCCGAACTAGATATTCAGGAATATCAACTTGTATTACTTGAAAAAAGGGGAAAATATGAAGCCTCTGAACCTAAATGACGCTGTCGTATTTGTAGAGAGGAATATTGGGGATTTTCACCAAAGACGTGCCGCAAGTCTTGCAAATTTATCGTTGACAAAAATTCTGAAAAGGAAGAACCCTTATTTATTTAAAGCAAAAAACATATTAACTGCCAGTGAATTTGTAAAAAATCTACTGGATGCTCATCTATCCTCACAAGAGGAAGCGATATTTGGTGAATTTTTAGAGCAATTAGCAATCTTTGTGAATGAACAAGTTTATGGGGGTAAGAAATCGACCGCTGAAGGAATTGACCTGGAATTCAATCGGGATGGAGTTGATTACATTGTTTCCATAAAATCCGGACCCAATTGGGGAAACAGCGGCCAAATTAGTAAAATGAAAGAAAATTTTAGACGAGCTATAAGAATTAAAAAGACTGGTAATCGCGGCGTAAATATTCAGGCAATAAATGGTTGTTGTTACGGTATAGACAACCATCCTGAAAAGGACGGCTATACTAAATTATGTGGCCAGCGGTTTTGGGAATTTATTTCTGGAAATCAGGATTTATACATTCAAATCATTGAACCTTTGGGGTATAAAGCAAAAGAGAAAAACGAAGAATTTTTGGTTGAATACGGGCGTATTATTAACGTATTCGAAGCAGAGTTTTTGCACGATTATTGCCCTGATGGGCGAATCAACTGGGAAAAATTGGTCAGGCTAAATTCAGGAACGGTTTAATCGTAGATCGGAGTGCGGTTATGATGGGTACACAGCTTTCCCTGGTACGGCGCAACCATGCGCTTGAACATGCGACCATGCAAATTTTCAGCGCCAAAAAGCCGGGGGTGCGCATGGCGGGTTATTCGAACCCGCAAGGTTTCTGGGTGTTTGGCGACATTGAAATTGAAGAATTACGGGATACTGTCGAGGAAGCGCAGCGGCGGCTGCGTGCCGGCGAAAGCCGGCTGGCCATCCATCCGCATTGCGGGACCAATTTTGCCATTTCCGGTCTGGCGGCCGGTACGGCTGCCTGGTTGGCTATGCTTGGCAGCGACGGCAGCCTGAGACGCAAGCTGGATCGTCTGCCGCTGGTCACCACCCTGGTGACGCTGGCATTGATCCTGACTTTCCCCCTGGGGCCAAAGGTACAGGAGCGGGCTACAACCGATGCGCAGTTGGGGGACTTGCGGGTGGTCGGTATCAACCGCTATATGCGCGGCGGGATGCCGGTTCACCAGGTTTTAACCCGCGACCTCCCCGAGGCTTAGCCGATGACGGCCGCGGCCAAATCTCCCGATACGCTGCCGCAGGTCACGCTGTTATTCGGTGACGACCACCAGGCATTGCATGATCGGATAAATGCGTTGATCGAACTGATGGGCGATCCGTCGCTGGCGGATATGAACATTCAGCGCCTGGATGGGGCCGAATCAAACACCCGGGAAGAAGATGTTCGCACGGCCGCATACACGCTGCCATTTTTGACCTCGCGGCGCATGGTCATTCTTCACAACCCGATTAACCTGATGAAATCGGACAGCGCCAAAGAAAAAATTCTGAAAACGCTTGGCAGCCTGCCGGAAAGTACGGCGCTGGTGCTGGTTCAGGATGATTCCTGGCAGGCCAGCGGAAAACCGCGCGGCTGGAAGCTGCTTTACGATTACAAAGATAAGGACAAAATCAAAACCCACCCGCTATTGGAGTGGGCGCGGGCGGCTGGGCCAAAGGCTGCTATCGAGATCTGCCGGCTGCCGGCGTTGAACGCTATGCCGGGTTGGATTACCAGCGAGGTAAAACGTCAGGGCGGGCACATAACGGCGCAAGCTGCATCCGCATTGGCGGCGATCATTGGCTCGGATACCGGACAAGGTCGCCAGGAAATCACCAAGCTGCTTGCGTATGTCGATTTTAAACGACCCATCGAAGCGGAGGATATCCACGAACTAACCGCCCCTGGCGGGCAAGCGGATGTATTCGTGATGGCGGACGCATTAGCGATGGGGGATGCGCGCCAGGCGCTGCGTCACCTGGGGCGGCTGCTCGAGGAACAGGATGCCATCAGTTTATATGCCATGATCGTCCGGCAATACCGTTTGATTCTGATGGCCAAGGAAGCCCTGCAAAACGGCATCACCAGTGATGAAGCCGTCGGGAAACTGCTGAGCGTCCCCACTTTTCCGGCGTCCAAAGCGCTCAATCAGGCGCGCCGCTACAGCCTTGACAGCCTGAATCGCATCTACCACCGGCTGTTGGAAATCGACCGCATGTCCAAGACCGGGCAAATGGACCTCGAGGTAGCGCTGCAAGCTTTTGTGGTTGAGATGGGGCGTTCCGCTTAAAATTAGTTTGAACGGGGCACTTACCGGCTGTGAAGTTGGCAGCCGGTTTTTTAATTAATACAAGTTGGCACGAACCTTGTTACTATAATATTCCAGATCCCTTATTGTTTGCATTGGGGCGGAACGTTCAGCGGGATGCCCGGAGGACTTTATGAAGAAAATCACCTTGCTCACATCAGCCGTACTGCTGGCAGCAGTCCTATGGCTTACCACAAGCACATCCAATCAGTCCGTGGCAGCTCCAGAGCCGCCGCAGGGCGGCGGTGAGGTTGACCCGGCTCTTGAACAGGCGCTGCAGGTTAAGCTGGGCGAGTATCAGAGCAAACTGATGGGGGCAGAACAAATCGGTTTCACGATCGATAATATGATTGCCAGTGCAGATGAGCAATCCGCCTTGCTGTGGCTGGCGCCGGTCGATCTGGCGACGGGCGAGGTGATTGCCACTGAACCCGGTTTGGCAGTGGGTGTGAAGGACGACACCCAACCGGGCGGCTGGCAGGTCTTATTGCCCCCAGACGCACAGTTCAATGCTTCGTTGGAGGCATTCCCGGCCAAGCTACTGCCTATTGAGCTGCAGGCTGAGCTGTATGGTGAAAAAAACGGGTTGGACACCAGCCTGGATGGGGTTATCTTGCGCGGTTACAAGCTACCCTGGGCAGCCGGCGTCAGCCGGCGGTTGAGCGGATCGATAGGACACTTTCTTATCTATAATTCCTGCAATGAAACGCGTTGCCGGTATGCATACGATTTCGCTGACGGAACCATGTTCCCATTGCTGGCAGCCAAGGGCGGGACGGTTAAGGATTATTACGATGGTTGCTACAACGGCGACTCCACCTGCACGAATTATTTAACCATCGAGGACCGCAGCACGAGCCCAACCACCTGGCAGATTTATTATCATATGGCAGCTAACAGCATCCCGGCTGAATTAAAAAAAGCGGGTACGTCTGTTTTACAGGGACAGTACATTGGTAATGTAGATGACACCGGCTATAGCTCCGGTCACCACCTGCATTATCACGTAACCAGCGGAATTTATTATTACACCACCTATTATGGCCAAAGAGTGCCCTGGGGTTCTTCGGTGGATATCCGCTTCGACGATGTATCGGTCAATGATGGAACCCCACGCACCTGCTATGAAGCAACCAACTTTCCAGCTTATGGCACCGAGTGCTCTGACAGCTATATTTCCGGCAACGTTGGGGCCAACCCGGCAACCGCCAGTCTGAGCACACCCGCCAATGGGCAGGTGATCACACAACCGGCCATCCAGATCGCCGGTACCGCTGCAGATGACCGTGGGGTGGTCAAAATTCAGGCGATTGCGCGCAACCGCGATGGAGCCTGGATAGAACTGGGTGATTCGACTAATGTCTCGCCATTCAGCATCAATGCCGATGTCTGTTCTGCATACCTGCAAAACGGCTTGGTTGACATTGCTGTTCGTGTGTGGGATTACGAGGGAAATATCAGTGTGCCGCAGGGGGTGCGCTCACTGGTCAAGAATTACAACTGTACCCCCCCGCCCCCGGCGGCTTGCGCGCCCACAGCTGACCAGGTCGCCATCTATTCTGAGCCCAATTACATGGGCGCCTGTACCCGCTTAAGCCTTAACAGCACCAGCGCTTACTCCAGCAATAACTTTGGCAGCGTGGGCGCCAAAAATATCGCTTCGCTGCAGGTCGGCGCGAATGTGCGGGCGGTTGTTTCAGACGCAAGCATGACCTATTATACAGATTACGGTAACCAGCAAATCATTACTGCAGGAAGAGTGGAGGCATTCGAGGTCAACGACCCGAACCTGGCTGATAACCAGGTTGGCAACGACACGATCATGGGGATGGTTGTACAGTCGAGAACCGCGCGGGTATCGGATGATGATGTGGTCAAATTCCCCATCCTGGACACAAGCGCTTCTGCCAATACCGTTAGTTTTCCCACCAAAGACTCGCTGGGCGTCAGTTTCTACGAGCCGGGCGGCACCAGCTACCGGGTGCAGGTCTTCCGCGAAGTGAGCGCCGGTACATATGCCCTGTTCCAGGAATATGACAAATTGCCGTCGCCAGCCGCTTCGCTGGGAAGTTTCCCTCCCGGGAAGTACCGCCTGTGGGCCTGCGGCAAGAGTTTTTCCAGCGGTACCGGTTGCAGCAACAGTACCCCTTATTATTATTTCTCCGTTACCTCGGAGGGCCTGCCTGCACAAGCAGCCAAGTCCATGCCGTGGACGGATGCGCTGGATGTCAACCAGACGGAATGGTCAGTAAGCGGGTTGTGGCGTTGGGGCGACTTGAGTGAGGGACGGAAAGGCTTTATCTACAATCAAGGCGGCAGCTATAACACCGGAACCACGAATTATGGCAGCCTTACTTCACCGCCCATTCAACTTCCGGCAACGGGCAGTGAGTTCTTGCGCTTCCAGTACCGCTTTGAGACCGAAGGGCCTTACCCGTACTGGGATCAACGCTGGGTGCAAGTGGCTGTGGACGGCGGACCATATAAAAATGTCATGCAATTGAGCGACGATGCGGCCAACTTCTGGCTCAGCAGCCCGGAAATTGATTTGTCTGCATACAAGGGACAAAAGATCAGGGTGCGCTTCTTCTTTTACACGGCTGATGATCGCGTCAATACCGGTGCGGGTTGGCAAATTGACCAGGTCAGTATCGGCCAAAGCGTTTTGCAGTCCACCTGCAGTGACAGCAACAGTACTCTGGCAACTGCAGAAAGTATTGCGATCAACCAGCATGTCACCGGTCAGTATATTTGCCCGGCAGGCGACATCGATTACTTCAAATTTACTGGCGCCAAAGGCCAGCAGCTGGGCATCTGGTTGGATGCCACCCGCGACGGCTCTACGCTGGATCCGGTCTTGACCTTGTTGGATAAAAACGGCAGTTTGATCTTCGAGAACGACGATCAGGTACCGTTCGTGGTGCAGGATTCGATGCTGAGCGTTATGCTGCCGGAAACAGGCGAATACTATCTGAAAGTAAAAGCCTGGAATCATCCAGGTGTGGGTGGGACAAACTATCCCTACTCACTGCATATCTTTGAAGATACGACGCCTCCGGTTATTGGCATCACTTCTCCGGGCAGCGTTTGGCCGACCAACACCGTATTCCCGATCAATGTGGATGGAAGCGATGGTTCGACCCGAATCATGCAGATGGACTTCTTCTGGCACCCTGCCGACTGGCAGGGTGGCACCTGGTTGTTGATCGGTACTGACTTCAACGGTGCGGATGGTTGGACGATGCAGGTTGATCCGACAAAATTAGGTGTGCTGAAGAATAGCGCCTTATATGTGGAGGCTAAGGATGCAGCCGGAAATATCAGCGGAGAAATCCGCATTACCGCACAGGTGGATACCATCCCGCCGACGGTAAAGATCGACCCACTGCCAAACCCCATTGGATCGACTGCCTTTGAGTTGAAATTTAGCGGGTCTGACGATTCGGCTCTGCAAAGTCTGGAATTGCAATCCCGGCCGAGCGGCGGGACATGGTCCAGCTCTGGCAGTGTTTGGCCGGCCGGTTATTACAGCGAGTGGTTCATTGGGACGCCAGGCACCACCTATGAGTTCCGGGTGGTTGGCAAGGATACAAGTGGAAACAGCGCTGAAGCCAGCACCACCACAACCATTTCTACTGAATGCACGGCTGACGCCTATGAAAAGAACGGCGATGGGCAGAAGACTGGGGCATCTGTGCTGGTCATTGGACAGCCGCAGGAACATAATTTCTGCGCAAACGATGTGGACTGGGCGGTCTTTGACGGCGTGGCAGGGAAGACTTACTTTATCATCGCCGAATCCATCAGTGGCGGGGCAACCATAAAGTTGGAGCTGCAAGATTCCAGCGGGGCCACCCTGCTCCCGGTTAGTGTCTCCCCGGGGTTGGGTAAACCAGCCGCGATGGTCTGGAAGCCGGCTGCCTCCGGGAAATATTATCTGGTGGCGACCTCGGTGCTACCCGAGGTGGCCGGCACGGATGTGCGTTACTCGCTCACCACAATCGATGACCCGACTATTAATTACTTCCCCCTTATCGGGAGGTAAATCAAGCACAGCTTAACCAGGGGCTGTCCCAATAGCGGGCGGGCATGGAAACCCGCCCCTACAGGTAGGGGGCGGGTTCCACCCGTCCCGTATATATGAGGATGAAAATAACAAATGATTGCTTTTGAGACAGTCCCTTACGCTGAAAGATGAATTACTGGTATCCAAGGATGCTCTTGCGCACCTCGCCCCATTTAAGGGCGCTGGCGATGCCCTGCTCAATGGAAGAGGTAGCCTCCCAACCCAGCAGCCGGCCGGCGGTATCGGCATTGGCATAGGCACCAGCCACATCGCCGGGGCGCGGGGGCATCTCGCGCAGCGGAACTTTTTTGCCAAATACATTCTCGAAAGCTGTGACGATTTCACGCACGGTCACGCCGCGGCCGGTGCCCAAGTTGATGACCAGGTAATTATCGCTGGGGTCGCCCGCGCGCTCGAACACCGCATCAAAATCGGTCACGGCGGCCAGGTGGGCGGCTGCCAGATCCCAGACGTGAATGTAATCGCGGATGCCGCTGCCATCGCGGGTAGGCCAGTCCACGCCGGTCAGTTCAAAGTACGGCAAATTCCCCAGGGCGACATCCACCAGCTTGCCAAGCACATGCGATGGACGTTCGACGTGAATACCGGAGCGCATTTTTGGGTCGGCACCAATGGGGTTGAAGTAGCGTAGCGCAATGCCGCGCATACCATACGCGGCGCAAAAATCACGCAGCACCATTTCCATCATGAACTTGGTGCGGGCGTAAGGGCTGGAAGGATTGAGCGGTGAGTTTTCCGTCACCATAAAACCGGGGACGATGTCGTAAATGGAGGCGGATGAACTGAAAAGCACTCGTTTGCATCCCAACTGGTTCAGGGTGCGAAACAATTCCAGGCTTTTGGCGACATTCTCGCGGTAATACTGGTATGGTTTTTCGACCGATTCCGGCACGACTGCCAGGGCGGCGCAATGGATGACCGCGGAAATATCCGGATGGTCGCGGAAGATGGTTTCCAGGGCAACCTGGTCAGCGATGTCAGCCTGGTAGAAACTGCGCCCGCGGGTGAACTCGCGTTTGCCGACCGATAAATTGTCGAGAACAACAGGGGTATGCCCGCTGTCCTCCATGGCGGATGCAATGGTACTACCGATGTATCCGGCTCCGCCGGTGATGAGAAATTTCATAGCGTCTCCATGGAAGGCAATTTGGGCATTTACGAATGCAGCCAGAAATCTTTGCTGCCTGGTGAGAGCTTAATCGACCGCTTCATAGTACCCCTTGCTGTCTGAATCATTGCACCAGAAGGGCGTACAGTTGGGCCGCCAACACCAGCATGGCTTGTTTGGAAGTATCGGCAGGGACCTGGCTGCCAGCGCCGTTGAAAAGCAAATCGTAATTAAATCCGTCGGTTACGTTATCACTGGCAGTGACCAGCGAGGACGCCAGGGTATCGCGCCAATTATACAACAGCTTGAGCTGCTCCAATGGCAGCAGCGTTTGTCCCAGAGCAGCGTCAGCGCAACTGCGCGCGTAAGCAAAACCGCTCTCGAAGATCATCAGACGGTTGCACACCCCAGCTATTCCGCCGGTACGACGCCAATCGATCAAAAGTCCGGCAGGGGGATCGTTGGGCAGCCCGGAAACGTCAAGTTCGGTCAACCGCACCCAGGCAATCATGGCGCGCTGCTCTTCCAATTCGGCAGTTTGGCTACCGCGTCCAGAGAAAGTCAGGCTGCCATCTTTGCCGATAACTTCAAAGGAGGTAAAACGTGCCTGCCAGATACCGAGTTCAACCGAACGCTGCATCCCGGGAAAAGATTTCAGTTCCGGCGTGTTGCCACAAGGACCGGTGCCAACGCCAGTGCCGCTGACCACGATTTGCTCGCAGACACCTTGAGCGTCTGTTGAGGTCAAAGTGATGATCGGCTGCTCGGATTGATCCCTGACGGCGTAAGCTGGAATGATCTGCGAACCATCCTGGTTGGTGTGAAATTCGTAACTCTGGCCGGAGACGCTAAGAATGATGCGGTAACCGGGGGTAATAACCTGAGCGCAGGCGCCCGGAATTGGAACGCCCAGACAGGCATCCGGCCAGTCCACCGAGTCAACACTGACAACGGTGATGGAGGTCGGATCGACGGTTAGCAGATCTGCCAGCGCTTGTCGAGCTGCCACAACTGCCGCGCGTGTTTCTTCATCAGCGACAACTGCCCGCACAACCGTTCCTTCCAGGTCAGTGCGGTACTCGTAGGTCTGACCCTCAGCCAGGAGGGTGACCCAATAACCCGAAGTGAGTACCTGCGCGCACATTTCGTCTGCCGCGCCTAAACCCAGGCAGGAATCAGACCAGAGGGCAGGCTCCACATTTTGGATGGTGACGCTTTCGGTGGAGAGTCCCAGTTTTTGTGCCAGCGCGGCCTGGGCGGCCAACGCGGCCGATGGGATATCTTCGGCCGTCGGCCGCGGGATGGCGGTCAGCGGCAGCGGGGTGGGAATGGCCGGGCGGCAGGCTGCCAGAATGAGCGCCCCAAGCAGGATCACGAAAAGGAATTTTGTTTCAGGATTCTTCATGCAAGCCTCCTGGTCAATACATCGATAATGGCGTAATTATAGCGCACCAAAAAACAGAGGGTGCGTTGCTCCTGGGGCAACAGAAAAGCTTCTCCCACAGCGCCAGGAGCGATGCACCTGCACTTCCCAGGGCACGAAGTTCAAAATCTACGCCAAACCGGTTAATTTAAGGCTGATTTCCCACAAACGGCGGGCGGTTTCGTCATCGTAGGATTCTGGCGAAGATGGACGGGGATGGCAATCGACGAAATATTGGCCGGTCACCTCTGCCACTTCGGGCGAAGAAGCTAAATATATGGATGTTTGCGCCCCTTGTTCGGGTGATATGGCTGCCAGTTCAATCAGACTCCACAGCGGTCGAAAAATGCCGCCATTGCTTTTGCCAAAATTAGTGGCGACGAATCCCGGATGCAAACAATTAGCAGTCACGCCTTTGCCGATTCGGCGAGCCAACTCACGGGTGAAAAGAATATTCATTAGCTTGGACTGGCTGTACGCCCGCCAGCCCCAGTAAAAATGGGTACCGCTTGGGTTGTCCGGATTAATGCGTGTCGACCAATGGGCCAGCGAAGAGACAGTGATGATCCGCGCCGGAGCGCTGGCTTCGAGCCGGTCCAGCAGCAGGTTGGTGAGCAAAAATGGGGAGAGGTGGTTCAACGCCAGGGTCATCTCGAACCCGTCTGCGCTAATGCGGTGTGTAAAAAATACTGCCCCGGCATTATTGATCAATACGCTCAACCGATCGTATCGCTGGCGGAATTCGGTCGCAATGCGGCGCACCTCGGACAGGTCAGAGAGGTCGCCGATGAGCATTGCCACCCGCGGATTTCCGGTACTGCGTTGGATTTCGCTGGCGACAGCTTGTGTTTTTTCGGAGCTGCGGCCGACGATGATTACCTGCGCCCCTTTGCGAGCCAATTCCCGGGCGGTGATGCGGCCAATGCCGCTGGTGGCGCCGGTAATCAGAATGGTTTGATCTTGCAGCGACGTGGTCATGCTGATAGGCGTCCTTCCGGTTCTGGCGTGGAGGATATCCAGGAGGGAGGGCAATTATACAGCCGGTTGATTAATGTGAGATTACATTGGCGTAGAAAGTTAATCCTTCGAAGTAGGAGCGAGTCTTGTGCGGGTGTATTTGGATTGTTTTCAGCAGTAGCGGCACGGGGATTTTTACGGTTCGCCAATGCAAGAATATCCCCGTGCCTGGCCATGGATGTTTTTCAAATGTCGGCGCGGGCACGGGGTAGATGAATATTTTGGCGCTCTTCCACAAACCCCGTGCCCCTTGTTCCTTTGCAGGAAATATCTATGTTTGACAAAACATGCGCACAGTGTCCTGCGGCAAACGCCCCTACGAAAGAAATGTCCCCTCGCGGCGCCGAAAATACAAAAGGGCGCAGCGCGCTGCGCCCCTACGGGAATTTTCTAAAGGACGGCGTGTTTTGTTATTGTTGCTTAACCGGCAGAGCCTCGAGCTGGTCCACCAGTTCGGCAATGACATCAAAACCGCCTTGCCAGAAGGATGCCCGGTTGACATCGATGCCAGCTTCTGCGAGTAGCTTGACCGGAGCCATGGACCCGCCGGTGGACAGGATTTTGACGTAGCGCGGCTTGAAGGCTTCGCCTTCAGCCTTGAACTGCTTGTAAAGTGCAAACACCAACAGCTGCCCAAAGGCGTAGGCATACACATAAAACGGAACTTCGTAAATATGCGGGATGGAAACCCATTCCCAGCGGAACTCGTCACTGACCTCGACTGCGTCACCAAACTGGCTCTTCAGGTTTTTCATGTAGGCTTCGGCCAATTCATCCACCGAGGCGCCCTTATCGATCATTTCGTGTGCTTCCCGTTCGAACAGCGCAAAGAACACCTGGCGTTGGATGGTGGCGTAGGCATCGTCCACCTGGCGGAAAATCAAGTCGCGGCGCACCGATTCGTCGCCTTCGGTCTTAAGCAATTTATCGACCAGCATCATCTCGCCAAATGTAGAAGCCGTCTCCGCCAGCGGCAGGTTGGATTGGAAATCCAAAACGCTGTGGCTGGATGCCAGCATGCTGTGGATCGCGTGGCCCAGCTCATGCGCCATCGTGGCAACATCGTCAGCCCGGCCTTGATAGTTCAACATCACCCAGGGGGTCAGGCTGGGGGTGGTGCTCCAGCAGAATGCGCCGCCACGTTTGCCTTTACGGACTTCGCTGTCCAAGTGGCGATTGTCAAAGACGCGTTGGGCCAGTGCAGCAAATTGCGGATCGAAATCGTTGAACGAGTCGAGCACAATCTGGGCTGCTTTATCGTAGTTATATTTTTTGTCCGACTTCACGACCGGGGCGTAGATGTCATAGCGCCGCAGGCGATCCACGCCCAGCCATTTGGCCTTGAGGCGGAAGAAACGCTGGAACAGCTCGACATTTTTCTTCGCCACGTCCAGCAGCGTGTCAACAACTGAATCGGGCAGGTCGTTGATTAGGTTGCGCGCCGAAACCGGGCTGGTATATTTGCGCAGACCGATCTGTTCGTTACGCCAGTCACGCACCAGGGTCTGATAGATTTGCCCCAGGATGGGTCCGTCATTGCCGTACACCCGGTAAAGTTCCTGATAGGCCTTTGCGCGCAGGTCAGGATCGGCCTGACGCACATAAACCATCAACTCACCGCGGGTCAAATCCTTCTCTTCGCCATCGACAGTGACCTTGAAGGTGTAGCGGTTGGTTATGGAGCTGTAAAGCAAATTTATCGCGCCGACCCCGGTGACATTCTTGATATTAATAATTTTCTCTTCCGGTTCGGTGAGGGAGTGCGGCTTGAAGGCGCGCAGAGCCTCCAGCCAGTATTGCAAACCGCCGGAGGAAGCGATCAAGCGGACGGCGTTGACATCGTCCAGGTCGCGCCACCACAAAGTGAAGAAGAGGGTGCGGTTGTTCAGTTCGGCCACAAATTGCTCGACCCGGGCAGTCAGTGTCTGGGCGACCTGATTCTGGGTATCTTCGGTGTAAAGCAGCCCGGCAAACCCGTAGAGGCGGTTGCCAAGATCCTGGATTGTTTCCAGTTTGTGCACGATGCCCATGAATGCAGCATCCGTAATGTCAGCAGTCAATTGCGGGCGAAAGGTCTCAAATTCTGCTACGGCTTCATCCAGCTTTTTGAATGCCGTTTCGAGTTCGGGGCTGTTCGGCGCAGGGAATAAATCCGTCAGACTCCAGCGTTCCTGCTGGTATGTTTTGACTTCCAGGCTCATGCTTCATCCTCCAAAGGTGAATAAAAGGTTTCCTGCAGCAGTTTGCGCAGGTGATCAATCGGCTGACGCTGCCCGGAGCGGGGATCGGTATAGTACCAAAGCGTCCAGCCGTTACAAGGCCCTGGCTGTATCAATCGCGCGATTTGGTGTATCGAGCCGCGCTGTTGACCATATTGAAGCTGACCGTCAGCTTGAATCACAGCACTGATGGCTGATTCGCGGCCAAAATAGAGCAACTGGCCGGGCGTCAGCAGCCCATTTTCCAGCAGCGTCCCAAACGGCAGGCGTGGCTCGCGGCGCGGGTTATGCGTTTGCAGCACTTCAGCGGGCGGCGGTGCGCCTACCGCCGCAATTCGCTGGCGAGCCAGCTCTGCGTACTGGGGATCGCGTTCGATGCCAATCCAGCGGCGTCCCAGCCGCCGGGCAGCCTCACCGGTTGTGCCGGTGCCAAAGAACGGATCGAGCACAATATCACCCGGATTGCTGCTGGCAAGCAGGACACGGTAGAGCAAGGCCAGCGGTTTTTGGGCGGAATGGGCTTTGACTCCGTTTGCCCGCAGACGTTCACGCCCGCTGCACAGGGGAAGATGCCAGTCGGAACGCATTTGCAGGCCGTCGTTGAGAGCTTTCATGGCCCGGTGGTTGAAGGTATAGCGCTGTCCGCGTTCTTTTTGCGCCCAGATGAGCGACTCATGCGCGTTGGTGAAGCGCACCCCGTGGAAATTGGGCATTGGATTGGTTTTGACCCAGACGACGTTGTTGAGAATCCAATAATCCAGGTTTTGCAGGATGTAACCGACGCGGTAAATGTTGTGGTAGGTGCCGATCACCCACAGTGTGCCAGTGGGTTTGAGCACCCTTCGGCAGGCAGTCAGCCAGGTTGTGGTGAAGGCGTCGTATTCAGCGAATCCCGTGAATTGGTCCCAGGCGTCGCTGACACCTTCCACCCTTGTCAGATTGGGACGCCAGAGGTCCTGGCGTAATTGCAGATTGTAGGGTGGATCGGCGAAGATCAGGTCGATGGATTCAGGCGGAAGCTGCTCTATGATCTGAAGACTGTCGCCTACAAGGACCTGGTCGAGGGGGAGTGCTGCTGATTCCATACGGCTAATTGTACACGAAAGTGTCTGGGGTCAAGTTTCACCCTTGATTACACCGGTTTCCAGTCCGTTTGCTGAGCCTGTCGAAGCACGGGCTGGTAACCGGCGCGATCGGTGCCGCCCAAGCGAAAGAGCATACCCCCTCCAACCTCCCCAAAATCCATAAATCGTGGATTTTAGGGGAGACCCTGTGCGCTCGGTCGCTCACAGAGCGCCCTGCGGGCGGAGACCGGCGCGATCAAAGATCGACGGGGGCGTCGATCCCTACGTGGATGCGATCACTTCCAGCATAAGCGCGTGCAGCTTGGGGTTGGCAACGACGATGGTGCACGGCGGGGTGAGCACTTCTGAGTCACCGTCCAGACGGGTGGCGGCACCGCCTGCTTCACGAGCGATCAATACGCCGGCAGCCAGGTCGTAGGGTTGTAGCCCTACTTCCCAATACCCATCCAGCCGGCCTTCCGCCACATAGCATAGATCGAGAGCGGCCGAACCCAGACGGCGGACGCCCTGAGCACGCCTGGCCATTCGTGGGAAAATATCCAGATTGTCGGGCTTGTCCGGGTGACCCAGGGTATAAGGGAAGCCGGTTACCAGCAGCCCATCGACCATACGATCAACCTGTGTGGTATGAATGGCAACTCCGTTAAGCGTTGCGCCTTTCCCAACCTCAGCCGCATACATCTCGTCGTGGATGGGATCAAAAACCACTCCCAACCTTAATTCTCCTTCAAAAGCGTAGGCCAGCGACACCGAAAAAATGGGGATGCCGTGGGCATAGTTGACGGTACCATCCAGCGGGTCGACAAACCATTGGGAGGCGCGATTCCCATTCAAGTGGCCGCTTTCTTCCGAGAAAATGGCGTGGTCGGGAAATGTTCTGCGAATGTGTTCCAGCAGCAAGTCCTCTGACCGCCGGTCCATCTCGGTGACCAGGTCGATAGGGCCTTTGTGGAAAATGGCAAACTTTTGCCGAAAACCGGCCCGCAAAATAGCGCCAGCTTCGTGCGCCCAGTCCATGATTTGATTTAAAGTAGGTTCCATAGGTGTCTTTGCTTTGGGTAAAGGTTAACAGTTAGAGATTGCCGTTCATTTCAGCGATCAAACGATTGAAATAGTTGTCCAGATATTCATGACGGTCAATGGCAATTTTGCGTGCAGTTTCGGTAAATAAGCGATCTTTGACTTTGCTCAGTTTAAACAGGTGTTCATGGTATGCGCTGTGCGGTTCCCCCGGCTCGCCTTCACCGGTTGCGCGAAATTGGGCGGAAGGTTGGGCAAAGATGGGCTGTCCCGCCTGCACTGCATAGCCAATGGTACGCGCCACACCGATCGCGCCAAGCACATCCAGCTTGTCAGCGTCGAACAACACTTTTGCCTCGATGGTGCCGGGTGGCTCGCGGTTGTCGCGGTAGCGGTGGGCGCGGATGCAGTGCTGAACCGCAGCAATCCGGTCCGTTGACCAGCCTTCTTTCAATAAAATTTCAGCAGCGATATCCGCCGATTGGTGATGATGGTTGGCGCGTTCTTCGCCGCCGGGGTGGCTGCCCTCGATGTCGTGCAACAGGGCAGCCGCGTGCACAATTTCAAGATCGGCGTCTTCTGCCAGCGCCAGTCGTTCCGCCATGCGGTATACCCGTTCGATATGATCAAAACCGTGCACCGGGTCGGTGGACGGGTACCATTGACGAGCAGTTTCAAGGGTTAGCAAGGGCAGCTCCGATTTAACGGGATATTAGAAAACAACGAATTCGCCGCGTTTCATGACCTGAGCAACGAGGTTGCCGCCGAAACGGTAGCCGAGGTGGCGGTAGTCGCTGACTTCCAGGATCAACAGATCGGCCTGCTTGCCCACCTCTATCGATCCAATGCGGTCAGAACGGTTGATCGCCGCGGCAGCGTTGATGGTGGCAGCCGCAATGGCCTGGCCGGGGGTAAGGTGCATGTACCGGCAGGCCAGCGCGATGGAAAATTGCATGCTCTCACACCAGGCTGTACCCGGGTTCAAGTCGGTGGCAATCGCCAGGATGGCGCCTGCTTCCAGGAAGGCGGCGGCGGGCATGTAATGCTGGGTAGCCAGCCCGAAGGGCGTGCAGGGAAGGGCTACAGCAACGGTATTGCTGGCGGCGATGGTCGCAATGTCTTCCGGCGAGGAGACTATCAGATGGTCGGCTGAAGCTGCGCCTAACCGGGCCGCCAGCGCAGCGCCGCCAAGATTGTCAAACTCATCTGCGTGGACTTTGAGCGGGAAGCCCAACGCTTTGGCAGCCTCAAGGATGCGGCGTGTCTGCTCCAGGCCGAAAGCGATGGGCTCACAAAAGACGTCGACAAAAGGCAGCGGACGATTGGGAGCGTTGATTTGCCACCAGGAAAGCACTTCGGGCAGCAGCGTGCGGCACAATTGGCTGGTGTAGTCCTCCGGATGTTCTTTGTATTCCGGGGGAACGTCGTGAGCGCCCAGGTAAGTAGGTACCAGTTCCAGCGGGCCTTCTTTGTCCAGTTCGAGGATGGCTTGCAATTGAGTCAGTTCACCGGGGTGCTGCAAAGCGTACCCGGTTTTGACTTCGGCGGTGGTGGTGCCCGTGCGCAGCATCATGCGGGCGCGGGCGCGTGACTGGGTCTTGAGTTCGTCAAGACTTGCATTGCGGGTAGCGCGCACGGTTGCCCGAATGCCTCCGCCGGCCTCCGCTATTTCCTGGTAGGACATGCCTTCCAGCCGCATTTCGAATTCAGCGGCACGATCGCCAGCCCAGACCAGGTGCGTGTGCGGATCAACAAAGCCCGGCATGACCACTTTGCCGGCTGCGTTATACTGTTCTTCGGTTGGATGAGCCTTCAGCATGCGATCACAGGGACCGACCGCCTCGATCATTCCGTTTTGCACCAAGACGGCCGATTCCGCCAGAATACCTAACTGACCGAGGTCTTTACCGCGCTGTGGTCCGCCTGCCAGGGTGAGGAGTTGGGAAATGTTTGTGATAAGCATGTTGGTGGTGTGATTATACCGCGGTGCGCGTGACACGTGTCACGCGTGCCATGTGCCAGGCGCCACGCGCATTCCATCTCAGGATATGCTTAGTCCGATATGAATAGTTACCGACTTGTGGGAAACCTATATCGTTGTGGGAGGCGCCCAATACCAGGGTGACCGATGCGGTTTTGCCCCTCACCCCCTACGCCCGCTCCCCGGAATTGGTTCGATCTTCGCAGCCGACAAAACCATCTGGGAGCGGGGGTTTAATGAATTTCGCGTGTTTTTGCGCCGTTGCGGCGCAAAAACACGCGATTAAGAATAAGCACGTCCCATTCTTGGGGCGGGATGGGTGGGATTGATCATCCCATCATTGGCAGGGCGTTCAAGTGATGTTGTTATAGAGATCGGTGTGCTAAAGCACACCCTATAAGTGCTTGAGACATTGCGGTCCCCAGGCGAGGCTACAGGATACAGGTTTATTGGGTCAAATTCCTCCCGCCTCGCCGCTACCGACAAATGTTGGGTACCCTTGCCGCTATGCGATTCGACCTACAAGACAATATTCCTTAGTCCATGAACAGCACATCCAGGAAAGTGGAAAGATCGTCGCGGCCTTCGAGGATTCTCAAATTGAAAATTTCAGTGTAGCCGCAGTTGTTGCACGAGACAAACGCGTAGCGGTAGGGCTGAATCTCCAACAGGCGCGAAAGCCCGGTACCGGACATGGCAAGTTTCTGGGCGGTAGCGCCTTTGCTGTGACAGCGAGGGCAAACAAACGCCTGTCCCAGTTGATCGGTAATCGATGCCATTTTAATCCTCCTGATTGACGTGATCACTCAAAAACCCAGGCTAACCAGCGGTCAACCTTCTTCTTCGACGAGGTGCGGCGCAATTTTCAACCGGCTGAGCAGCGCTATAGCGACTATGTTGAACAACACAGCAACGGCTGCGTTTACTGGGAAGCTCCAGTGGGTATAAAGAAACGGCCCGACCACCGCCCCAACGGCGCGACCAATCGAAAAGCTGGCGAGCGTACTGGCCATGACTGTTGCGCGCAGGGTTGGCAGCGCTTCACTCATCAGCGGCAGGGCGCTGACTACCGTGAACTCGAAACTTAAATAAAACAGGAACAACCCCAGCAGAGCGCTCCAAACGGCGCCGCCGGAGAAAACCAGGCCTACGGCTGCCAGGGAATTGAACAACAACCCGGCGCGAACCGACCATTCCTTGCCCAGCCGGTCCACCAGCCAGGCTGAAAATCCTTCGCCGCCCATTTCAGCCACCCCGATCACCGCCGCTGCGGCTCCCAAAGCAGCCAATTTAAGGCCAAACGAATTTTCCAGCCACAGACCAAACACCAGATTGACGGTTTCATTGGCAGTCGTCATCGCCAATGCCATACCAAGCCCAATGGGCACAGCCGGCACGCGTAATACCTGACGCAGTCCGCTGCGATTCATAGCAGTGTTGCTGTGCCCATGGGCGGCATGGTCGTCAGGCACGAAAATGACCAATGCAACCATGGCCAACACTCCCAGGAATGCCAGCAGCGGAAAAGGCGCCTGCCACAAACCGGTACGTCCAAGCAGCCAACCGACCAGCGGAATCCCAAGAATAAAAGCCAGCGACCAGCTCAACTCGGTCAGTCCCATGGCCCGGCCGCGGCGGTGATAGGGTACCCGGTCGCCGATATAGGCCTGCATGGCGGCCAAAAACACCAGGTACGCCAGCGCCATCAGTAAAACGGCGATAAAAAAGGTAGCGACGCTCGGCCAGATGGTAACCAGCAGCGCCCCGGCAGTGAAGGTGCCAATTCCCAACAGCATGCTTAGTTTACGTCCACGCCAGTCTGCCAGCGGGGCAGCCAGAGGACCAATCAACCCGGTCAATGAGCGCAGCGTAAGCAGCAGCGAAAATGACCCGAGGGACATTCCCAATCCGTTCTGAAAGGTGGATAGAAAGGGATACACCATACGGTAGCTGGTGTTCATCACCGCGCGGGCTAAAGTAAACAGCCCGAGGTGCAGCGGAGTGAGCGTATCCCCGGATTTCATCCAGTGGTCATTCTTGAGCGAGATAGCGACCGGTACAGCAGTCTGGTGATCTGGGCGGCAGCGAAAAGCGTCAGCGCCAGCAAAACCAGGAAGAAGAATTGTATGCCGGTGGAGTCTGAACCGAAGATAGGCGAATCGGGGTGCAGGATGTTGGTGATGGCGCCCAACTGCCACCAGAGCACAATACCGTAGACCAGATTGGCCAGGTTCGTCACGCGTGACTGATTAATAACCCCCAGGCCGAGCTGCAGCAGCAGCCCGACCACCCCAAACGTGAAAGGCACACGCCAACGCGGTTCATCCCAAAAAATGCCGCCCCAGTTCTGCAATTGCACGATCAGCGACATGGGCAGGTAAGTCAGCCAGAAGAGCAGACCGGCGCATCCGAGCGCCAGCGAAAGGGTCGACCAGAAGCTGCGCGGCAGGAGCAAACCAGCCAGCCCGGCCAGGGCTGCTGCCGCAAATAAGATTTTGCCGGTCCATACCCAGGCGCCGTGCAGCACCACCAGGCGCAGGTTTTCACCCAGGGTGCGCTCGGTCGGACCCAATGCTGTCAACGCAACGATAGCAGCGATGGTGATAAGTAACCACAGCAATGATAAATCGCGCCGGGTGGGGTGTTGCGATTGTTCGGGGGTCTCCATGAATGCGGTTAGACCCCGGGCGCTTCGGCAGGCAATTCAACGGGAGTGTGCTTCAGCTCGCCGCCAGCCCAGGCATCGATGAGCAGCATGTAGAACTGCACCATGCGTCCCAACGACCCAACATGGACGCGTTCATTGATGCCATGCATACGTGAAAGGTCATCCTGAGTTGCAACCAGCGGAGTGAAACGCAGCACCTGGTCGCTCAGCCCGGCATAATGGCGCGCATCGGTGGCGCCCAACACCAGGTAGGGCGCAGTCTCGGCGCCAGGGAACACCTGGCGGATGGTGGTTGCCAGACTCTGGAAGGCGGCGCCTTCGGGCGAGGTGAGCGGCGAAGCTTCCCAGGCGTTTTCCGGCACGGGGACGGCAGTCACGCGCGGGTCGTTGATTACCAGGCGGGCATATTCCGCCAGATCTTCGACAGTGTCGCCCGGTAGCAGGCGAAAATTGGCGATCGCCTCCGCGCTGGCGGGCAGCAGGTTGTCCTTGATACCGCCGGCAACCATGGTGACCGCGGTTGTCGTGCGAATCGAGGCGTTGGTGGTCGGATTGGCTTCGAGTTTGCGCTTGAGATACCTGCCAAACAGCCAGGTGTTGGCAAAAGCCGCCTGCAGGGTGGGTGAAACTGCGCCACCCAGCGCGCTGTAGATGATGCGCATAAAGTCCAATCGGCCTGGCAGGGGATGATTCTCCAGCCGGGTGATGGCGTTTGCCAGAATACCGATAGCGGTGGTTTTACCGGGAGTAGACGAGTGCCCGGGCTTGGCAACGGCTTTGATCCGCAGGGAGAGCGAGCCTTTTTCAGCGATGCCGATCATGGCGACCGGGCTTTCGATGCCGGGAATGATTCCCTGGGTGATCGCGCCGCCTTCGTCCAACACAGCTTCGAAACGGTCGCCGCGTTCAGCCAGGTGGGCTGCAATTTGTTTGGCGCCCTTCTCGCCGCCAATTTCTTCATCCTGACCAAAGCCAAAGAAAATGGTGCGTTCGGGCCGGAAATTCTGTTTGAGCAGCAATTCAGCCGCTTCCAGCAGCCCGATCACCTGGCATTTGACGTCAAACGTACCGCGTCCCCAGACATAGTCGTCGGCGATGATACCGGCAAAGGGCGGATGTTCCCATTGGTCGAGCGTGCCGGGGTCAACCGGCACCACATCCAGATGGGCGCAGAACAGCACCGGCGGCAGCTCAAGATTGGTGCCGCGCCAGGTGTAGAGTAGCGTCGCGTCCGAAATGATCTCGCGCTCCAGCGAGGCATGCACGCGCGGATACTGGCTTTCGAGTACCCGGCGCAACTCACGAAAGGCAGAAAGGTCGGACGGCGTGCCTTCGAGGTGGGAGATGGTTTCGCAGCGAATGGCTTCGGCCAGATGGTTGGCGACAAAATCGGGGTCCACTTCCGGCAGTTCGACCGGCGCAACCGGCTCGCTTGGACGCAAAAACGCGCTGGTACGGATCAAGATTATGGCGATTAAGAAAATCAGCAGGACCAGAACAACAATCAGGATCGTGACTGGCATAGCAAATCCCTTCTCTGAGGAATTATTCCATTTCGATGTAGATGCGCTTGTTGATTTTACCTTTGCTCTTGTAATCCACCACGCGGATGCGTCCCACCTCGCGGGTATTGGCGACATGCGTACCGCCGTCAGCTTGCAGATCCAGACCAACCAATTCAACAGTGCGAATCTCTTGAATGTCAGGCGGCAGCAGGTTGATTTTGGTGCGAATCAGGTCGGGGATGGCAAAGGCTTCCTCGCGCGGCAGGATGCGCACATGCACATCGCGGGCAGCCTGCACCTCGCGGTTGACGGCTTCTTCGATCACGCCGACCAACTCTTTGCTCAGATTCTCGAATTCGAAGTCCATGCGGCCTTTGAGCGGCTCCATGTCGCCGCCAGTGACCTGCGCGCCGTAGTCGCGGAAGACCACGCCGCACAGGATGTGCAGCGCGCTGTGGGTGCGCATCAACTGGTAGCGCGGCTCCCAGTCGATCTTGCCGTGGACTGTTGCGCCGACGGCTGGCAGGGGCTGGTTGCCTTCCAACAGATGCCAGACGCCCTGAGAGCCTTTTTTTGCACGCGCAACCGGGTAAACCGCAGCCCCAACTGTCAGAGTGCCGGTGTCAGCGGGTTGACCGCCGCCGCCGGGGTAAAACGCTGTCCGGTCGAGCAGCACGGCGCTGTGCTCGGCATCTACGGCGGTGACTTGCGCGTCAAACTCTTGTAAATAGCTGTCGATTTGATAGAGCAGTTCTGTCATGGCGTACCTCCAGGCTGGAATCTAGGCTGATTGTAACACCGGCGGCAATCGGGTTTATGGGTCCGGTGAGAGATATTTCCGTAAGACTGGATGCCGGGGGCCTACCCGGGCTACTTCGACAAACCCGGCTTTGCGAAAGACCTCGGCGTTGCCCATGTAGGTGGTGACCGGTGGCGCGTTACCATCGGTATCGTGGGGGTAAGCTTCGACAATGCGGGCGCCGTGAGCTGCGGCATGCGCCAATGCAGCCTCGACCAGGGCGGTCATCATCCCTTTCCGGCGCAATTTTCGCTGGACGTAAAAGCAGACAATCGACCACACCGGTTGGTCATCCACGCGTTTGAGCACGCGCGAGCGTTCCAGGGCGGCGTAATCCTCGCGCGGAGCCAGGGCGATCCAGCCGACGGGTTGCCCGTCCAGGTAAGCCAGTAATCCGGTCGGGGTGCCGCTATCAACCAGCGCTTTAAGGCCCTGACGGTTGCCTTCGCCTTGTTGGCGGGAAAAAACAGAGCGCGGCAGGCGCCACCACATGCACCAGCAACCGCCGTAGGCGCCGTGCGGCCCGAACAGGGTTTCAAAATCCCCCCAATACTCGGGGGTCAGCGAGTGAATCTCGAGATTGGTTAAAGGTCCAGGCATAGGCTCCTCCGACAGAGTGTGCGATGGTTTGATTGTAGCAAAAAAGGAGCGCTGCGTGTAAGGTGGCAAATGTCAAGTGCCAAGTGGGGCGGGCTGGCGGGGTATCGATTGCGAGGAAGAATGCCTTCGCCCCGCCCTTACAAACATCGGCGAAAAATATTGACAAGTTAGGGTCGCGGAATGCACGATGCGGTTTCAGGTTGGCACCATGCGAAAGGAGTAGAGCGATGAAAATTAAATTGACCAGTGTACCGGTGGATGACCAGGCAAAGGCGTTGGATTTTTATACGCGAATATTGGGATTTGTGAAAAAGACCGACCTGCCGGCCGGAGAATTCCGCTGGCTCACCGTGGTTTCGCCGGAAACGCCGGAAGGGGTCGAACTGCTGCTCGAACCGAGTGAAAAGCCCGAAACTCAGGCATATAAGAAGTTTTTGGTGGGCCTGGGGATACCGTTCACGGCTTTTGCCACGGATAACGTTCAGCAGGAGTACGAGCGGCTGCAGGGGCTGGGGGTAAAGTTCACCATGCCGCCGACACCCATGGGGCCAACCGTCATGGCGGTGTTCGATGACACCTGTGGGAATTTGATTCAGATTTATCAGGGGTAAATGCGCGTCATGTGTCAAGTGCCACGTGTCGAGCCGCGGCGTGGCACTTGCTAGTGCAATGCACCCGACTACTACAAAAAGGACAAGCTAAAGCTTATCCTACATGTTCCGCTCACTAATCTGCGCTTGCTGACCCGCAAGCAAGCATGATGGCTGGGTCACACAGCACCCTGCGCTTCAACAGTTTTGTAGGGTGCATTCGGTTTCTGAATGCACCATTCTGTCGGTGCGTTCGACCCGTACGGCTCACCGATCTGCGCTTACTGACCCGCAGATGAGTCTGATGGTCGGGTCGAACACACCCTACGACTACAAAAAGGACAAGCTAAAGCTTATCCTACATGTTTCGCGGTTTTTGCGCTCTGTGAGTGAATGCGCTGTTCTGTCGGTGCGTTCGACCCGTACGGCTCACTGATCTGCGCTTGCTGGCCCGCAGGCAAGCCGGTTGGCTGGGTCGAACAGCACCGACTACAAGAAGGACAAGCTAAAGCTTATCCTACATGTTTCGCGGTTTTTGCGCTCTGTGAGTGAATGCGCCGTTTTGTCGGTGCGTTCGACCTTACGGCTCACCGATCTGCATTTACTGGCGTGCAAAAGGCCGGATAGCTGGGTCGATTATCAGAGACGGGCGAGGCTATCGAGGTAATGCTGGACTTGGATCATCGATCCCGCCTCGCCGCTACACGTCTGGGGGAATATTGGAGAATGCACCGATAAAACGCAGCCTGGAAAACCCCCGTGAAACATTTAGCGTGAAACGTTTTTAAGCACGCCTGAATTGCAAATAACCCTTCACCCCCACGCCTGAGCAATTGCACCTTTTGACATATTGAATTGCATCCCCTCCTTCCACTATGCTATTCATGAAATAGAACAAATTATCTATTTCAGAAAGGATGGGCGTATGCAGAAGGCTGATCCGACGCCGCGATCGGAGGCGGAAGAGCCGCGGACCAAGCCGGCGCGCAGCGGGAAACTATCGGAAGAGATTCGCATCGTGCGGGAGCTAATTCGGCAGGCGCGAACCATGCTGGATGAGGCCCGCTCGCTCGAGGAGCTGCTTTCGACCCTGGATACGGTTTCGCGCGCCAGCGCCAGCCTTGCCAACCTGCTCAAGGCCGAGAAAGCGCTCGATGAGAGCCAGACCGCGGCGGACTATGTCAAAGCCGCGCTGCACGATATCCGCGCAGACATGGAACGCGAGGGGATCGATTCGGTCCTCACCTCGGGCTTGTAGCGGGCACCCTCTTTTCACCGGGCGGGCTGCGCCACGGAAATCCCCGCGCGTACAGCGCTTACCTGTGCGTATCAACCGTGCGCCGGGGCCCTGGGCTGCCCGCCCCTACCTCCCAATGAGAAAGGAGACTTATGCCGGAAGAGCCATTTGTTAACACCGTCAGGGGCATGCTGACCGATCCAGTGGAGTTTATCAAGCGTAGCTCGAAGCTGAGCCTGCGCAGCTATCAGGTGGAGGTTGCCCGGGCAGTGGTCGAATCGGTCATTTTCAAGCGCGGTCTGAGCTTTGTTGTGCTCTTTCCGCGCCAATCCGGCAAGAATGAGCTGCAAGCGCAAATCGAGACCTACCTGCTGGCTTATTTGCAGGAGTTTGATGCCGAGATCATCAAAGTCTCGCCAACCTGGCGGCCGCAGTCGATTAACGCCATGCGCCGGCTGGAGCGCGTGCTGCAGAAAAACGCACTCACGCACGGTGAATGGAAAAAGGAGTCGGGTTACATCTACCGCTGTGGGACGGCGCGCATCTTCTTTCTGAGCGGCGCGCCAGAAGCCAACATCGTCGGCGCCACTGCCAGCGCGCTGCTGGAGGTGGATGAGGCCCAGGATCTCGAAATCGAAAAATACGATAAGGACATCGCGCCTATGGCGGCCTCAACCAACGCCACGCGCATCTTCTGGGGCACTGCCTGGACCAGTCAGACGCTGCTGGCGCGCGAATTGCGCACATCCCGCAAGGCCGAACACCAGGATGGGTGGCGGCGGGTGTTCGTGGTGGATGCTGAGCGGGTGGCAGCCGAGGTGCCGGCTTACGGCAAATTCGTGGCCGCGCAGGTGGCCCGGCTGGGTCGCAGCCACCCGCTGGTACGCACCCAGTTCTACAGCGAAGAAATCGACGGCGAAGGCGGCATGTTCCCGGCTGAAAGACGGCTGCGCATGCAGGGCAGTCATCCGGCGTCGGACCAACCGCATCCCGACCGAATCCATGCGCTGCTGCTGGATGTGGCCGGCGAGGATGAAGCCGCTGAGCAGGGCGGCGACCCGGCAGGCTGGATGCTAAAAAATCCCGGACGGGACGCCACCGCGTTGACGGTGGTCGAAGTGGATTTGACGACGTTGGAGGACGCGCAGTTGCGTGCGCCAACCTACCGCTGCGTCCACCGCCGTCAATGGCAGGGGGTGCGCCACACCGACCTGTATGCAGAATTGGTGTCCCTAGCGGATGCCTGGCAGGCGCGCTGGCTGGTGGTGGATGCCACCGGCGTTGGGGCTGGCCTCGCCGCCTTCCTGCGCAGGTCGCTGCCCGGGCGGGTGGCGCCGTTCCAGTTCAACGCTGCCAGCAAAAGCAAACTGGGTTGGGATTTTTTGAGCGTGGTGGACAGCGGCCGCTGGAAGGAACCGGCAGGTAACCCGGGCGTGTTGGACAGCCTTTTTCAGCGCCAGTTGCAACACTGCCAATATGAAATTACTACCGGCCCGGATAAGCGCATGCGCTGGGGCGTGCCGGACGGCGCGCGCGACCCGGCCAACGGCGAGCCGGTGCATGACGACCTGCTGCTTTCTGCAGCATTGTCAGCGGTGCTGGATACCCAGCCGTGGGGCAGCACCAGTCCGGCGCTGGTTGTAACCGGGCGCGATCCTTTGAAAGACCTGGACAGCGGGTTTTGACCCGCAAATCGGAGGGTTATGAAAGATTCGATTTGGATGAAGGCGGTGGGCCGCGTGTTTGGCGCTGAAATCCGGCGCCAGGTGCGCGCCGGACTGGCTGCTGAAACGGACGCTACCTTTTTGCTGGGCGCATCCTCAACCGCTGGAACGGAGCGCGACCGTTTGTCTCCCAACCGGCAGGAAGTGTTCGAGCAGGCGCTGGAAGCCTGGCGGGTCAACCCCCTGGCGCGCCGGCTGGTGGAGCTGACCACTCAGTACGTGGTCGGCGGCGGGATTTCGATTCAATGCAAGCACACGCCGACTGCGCGTTTTCTTGAGGAGTTCTGGCATCACCCGCTCAACCGGATGGCGGTGCGGGTTTTCGAGTGGTGCGATGAACTGTCGCGCAGCGGTAACCTGTTCGTGCTGCTTTCGACCGACGCCTCCGGGATGAGTTACCTGCGCGCGGTTCCGGCTGCGGACGTGGCGGAAATTCAGACGCGGTCCAATGACGTGGAGCAGCCGCTGGCGTTTTTGCCGCGCGCCACGCTCGAACAGTTGCAACCGGTCCCGTGGGCAGCTTACAACGCCCACGAGGACGCGCCGGGTGCGGACGGCAGTTTTCCCCCAGTCATGCTGCATTATGCGATCAACCGCCCTGTGGGGGCGCAGTGGGGCGAACCGGATCTTGCGCCGATTCTGCGCTGGTTGAGCCGCTACGCCAACTGGCTGGAAGACCGCGCGCGGCTGAACCGCTTCCGCACCGCCTTTCTGTACGTGGTCAAGTCGCGCTTTAGCAGCGAGTCCGACCGGCTGGCGCGCCAGCAGCGGCTGAACGCCGCCCCGCCAACGCCGGGGTCGATTCTGGTGACGGATGAAAACGAGACCTGGGAGGTGATTGCGCCGCGGCTGGAATCGGACGAGGCCAGCACCGACGGTTTGGCGCTGAAAAAGATGATTGCTGCCGGGGCAGGCGTGCCGCTGCACTTTCTGGCGGAGCCCGAGTCGAGCACGCGCACCACCGCTGAAGCCGCCGGTGGGCCGACCTACCGCCGCTTCGAACAGCGCCAGAGCTTTTTCCTGTGGCTGGTACGCGACGTGCTGCGGGCAGCCCTCAACCGCCGGGCACTGGTGGACAGGCGCATCGATCCGCAGGCGCGGGTGGAGGTGCACGGCGCTGACCTTTCAGCGCGCGACAATGTGGCGCTGGCAATGGCTGCAAACCATATCTCGGCAGTGTTGACCGATCTGCGCGACCGCGGACTGATCGATGACAGCGAGTTGCTGCGGGTGGCTTACCGCTTCTTCGGCGAGGTGCCCGATATCGCATCTTTGCTGGAACGCGGGCGTGAGGCGGGTACGGCAAAAGCCGGGCCGGAGCCGGTGAAACGCAGCCGACAGAAGCCGGCGGGCAAGGTCGACCTGGTCACCGGCGAACCGAAATGGGATTGAGGAGGGGAGGATGAAGGAATTGGAAAAGGAAGGGATTGTTCACAGCGCGCGCATGACGCTGGAAGCGCAGGCCGGTCAGGGTGAGTTCGATATTCTGGCGATCACTGCTGGCGAGGGTAACGGCTGGCTGTTTTCGCCTAATGTATTGAGCGGCTCGCTGAACCTTTGGGATGGCTGCGAATGCTTCGTTGACCATGCACTGGAGGGACATTCGCTGCGCGATCTGGCGGGCGTGTGCCACTCGCCGCAGTTCGATCCCGCTCAACAGGGCGTGCGGCTGCGCGTGCGGCCGGTGGGTCCGGCAGGACCGATGTTGGCCGAATTGGGACGCGCCATGCTGGCGGAGGGACCCAAACCGGCGGTGGGCTTCTCGGCCGATCTGGTCTTCGAGGCCAATGGCAAGGTAGTTACGCGCATTTTGCGCGTGTTAAGCGTCGATCTGGTGCTGGAACCGGCCCGCGGCGGTCAATTTCTGCGGGCGTTGAACCAGCGCCACTCCTATTTGAATCGGAAAGGACAAAAAACCATGGAAGATAACCAATCAAACACCAAATCAACCGGTCTGAGCACCCCGGCAGCCTCGGATGTGGGCGCAGAACTATCCGGCCTGCTGTTGGAGACCAGTCTGGCGGCCGCGCATTTGCCAGCGGCGCTGAGCGAGCGCGTGCGCCAGCGTTTTGCGGGGCGCGCTTTCGACCCGGCCGAATTGCAGGCTGCCATCGCTGACAGCCGCACGCTGGTGAGCGAATTGACCGGCGCGACCGTAGTGCAGGGTCCCGGGCGGGTAAGTGGCATGTTCTCCGGCGAAGATCAAATCAGCGCGGCGGTGCATGATCTGCTCGGCGCGCAGCGCCCGGCCAACCTGAACGGCCTGCAGGTGCAAAAGCTGAGCGGTATCCGCGAGCTGTACACCCTGATGACCGGCGACGCCGAATTTTACGGTGGGTATGATGCCAAACGGGCGCAGTTTGCCGCTAGCGCCGATTTGCCTGGTTTGCTGAAAAATGCGCTCAACAAACTGGTGGTCATGGGCTGGCAGGAACTGGGACGCAGCGGCTACCGCTGGTGGGAGCCGGTGGTTTCCGTCCAGCACTTCACCAGCCTGCATGACATCACCGGCGTGCTGGTTGGAGAAGTTACCGTCCTGCCGGCTGTGGCGGAGGGGGCTGCCTATACCGAGCTGGGCGTGGACGATTCGGCTGAAGTCGGGGCGTGGGGTAAGTACGGCGGGTATGTTGGCCTGACGCTGGAGATGTTCGAGCGCGACCAGACCCACAAACTGCGCCAGTATCCTTTCAAGCTGGCTTCGGCTGCCCTGCGGCGCATTTCCGCGTTGGTTGGGGCGGTGTTCACTGCCAATGGCGGGGTTGGGCCGGCGATGGCAGACACTTTCAACGTGTTCAACGCCGCCAATCACGGCAATCTGGGCAGCGCCGCGCTCGATTCGACCGCCTGGGAGGCTGCCAGCAAAGCTATTTACGATCAGGCGATGCTGGTCAAGACCGGCGGCACCCCGCCCAAACTGGCGCTGGACGGGCGCTACCTGATCGTACCGCGGGCATTGCGCTTGAATGCCATGCGCATCCTTTACCCGTCCTTCGAGCGCGAGGTAACCATTTTCTCGGAAAATTTGCAGCGCGGCGAGATGGGCGATGTGATCACCTGCCCGGAGATGACCGATGCCAACGACTGGGCAGCCGCGGCCGACCCGAAGCTGGCGCCGGCCGTCATCCTGGGCGAACGCTTTGGCTTGCTGCCCGAAATTTATATCTCCGATAGCGAGACCAGCGGAGCGCTGTTCACCAATGACGAGATGCGCATGAAAGTGCGCCACTGGGTCAGCGTGTTCGTGGCCGATTACCGGCCGTTGTACAAGTCCAACGTGGCAGCTTAGCCCTGCCGCAAGAGCGGGGCGGGTAGTGAAAGCTATTACCTTTACCTGCCCGCCCCACCGCAGAACCAGGAGGAGGTTTGAATGACCATCTGGGATCAAGTTCGCAAAGTATTGCGTTCGCGCAAGTTTTGGGCGCTGCTGGCCGCTTTGACGGCGGTGGCGGCTGGCCTGAGCAGCGGCCAGATCGATGTCTGGCAGGCGGTGCAGGCTGCCATTGCGGCGCTGGCGGTGTATTCTACCGGCGTGGCGATCGAAGATGCCGGGCGCGCTCCGTCCAAACCGGAGGGCGGCGATGCCCCGCAGCAAACGCAACGTTGAACCAACGGTTGCCGTTGACCTGCCGGAATTTGCCGCCGCTGCGGCGCAGCGCATGGGGATCGATCTAACTGCGCTGCGCAGTTGGCTGATGCGGCCGGATGGCAGCGTGGTACTGTTGTGCGCCAACGGGATGAAGTTCGTTGTCAGCCCGGACTAAAAACCGAGCCGGGGCGCGGGTGGTCGATTTCAGCCTCTCGCGCCCCGAGCCGGGCAAACCGGGAAGGAGGAAGGATGAACGCATTGGGTGTGGACGTTAGCCACTGGCACCAGACGGTCGATTGGCAGCAGTTGAAGGCTGCCGGGGTGTGCTTTGCCGTCGTCAAAGCCAGTGGCGGCGTAAAAGGGGTCGACCCGTTGCTGCGGACACATTTCAGCGGGGCAAGAGATGCCGGGATGGTGACCGGCGTGTTCCACTGGGTGGATCCCACCGAAGCGGCGCGCCAGCAGGTGGACCATTTCCTGGAGACATGCAGCGGGCTGGATTACGACTTCGCGGCGCTGGATGTCGAACAGCAATGGCAATCGTGGCAGGAGTGGGCTGTGCAAAAAATCGTCCACATCATTCCGCCGGAACGCATCAGCGCGCATGCCCGCGAAACAGCCGAAACGCTGCGCGCTTCCATCGCGAAACAAGTGGTCATCTATACCCGCACCAGCTTTGTGCAGGACTATGCCCGCCCGATGCAAACCTGGCTGCCGGAATGGCCGCTTTGGCTGGCTTATTACCCTTATCCGCGCGGGCGGGTGACGGTCAGTTGGGAAGACCTGTTTAAAAAGTACTCGCCGCGCATCGCCGGTCCGCGTTTACCGCAAGGCTGTAAGGACTGGCGTTTCTGGCAGTTCAGCGGCGACCGCTTTGTACTGCCGGGCGCGGCCTCGCCGCTGGATTTGAATTCCTTCAATGGCGACGAGGCGATGCTGCGCGCCTGGCTCGAAGAATGGCCGGCAGCGCCCCAGGAAATCACTGACGCCGAAAAATTGAGCCGGTTGTGGGACGCCCATCCCGAATTGAGGTGGTTATGAGCGACTACGCAGATATCCTGGTGCGCCTGCGCGCCGGTCTGATCGATGTTAATGGGTTGGTGTGGGAAAACAGCGAGCTGGATGAGTCCCTGCGGCAAGCCCTGGCGGACATGGCGCTGGCGGCGGGGAGCGAATACAGCCTTGGCGGCCTGGACGGCGCGCTGGTGACCAGCTTGCCGGTGCAGCATTTCGCCACGCTGGTGCGCGGTGCGGCGGCCTACGCCTTACTCTGGCGGGCGGCAGAACGCGTGGATGCCTTTAGCGCCCGACCCCATTTACCTGCTGAGGTGCTGGCAGCGGCGGCGGCTTTGTTGGCGCGTTTTGAGGTTGCCATGACTTATCTGGCGGCATTGCGGGCTGCCGGGCTGCAAACATCCGCTGTCCCGCCGTATCCGGATGGGAATGAAAGCACCCAACCCGGCTGGCAGCTACCTGACGCGTCGGATGGGGCGGGAGGGTAACCCATGTATTCGTTATTTTTCGCGGACGAAAAGCAACAGGATCCGCTTTACCTGCAAGGCATAGGTGTAGTCCCGCCGGTACGCGGCGCCGCTCGCCAACCCAGGCCGGATCAGCTCGCGGGCGGGTTGGTGGAAGAAGTGCTGACCCTTGAATGCAAAAATGGCGATATTCGCGGGCTGGTCACCTGGTTGGAGCAGCATCTGGCTCAGGCCAGGGCCGGTAATCCACCGCTGCACCTGTGGATCCAGGCGGATCAAGGCACGGCGCCGGTGGGCGCACAGGTGCAGCGGTGGAATTACTCGGCGGCGGAACGCTGGACCGTCTGCACGGCTACCAGGGCTTGCGCTTGCGTTTGGCCCGAGCCAATTGGCTGACAGAGTTGCCAACGCCTGTCCCGCTGCAAAATGCCAATGGGTCCGATAACACGATTGGCTTAAGCCTGTCGAACCATACGGACGGAGATGCCGGGCATGTCAATTATTGTGACGTGCTGGGCAGCGAAATTCGCGGGTCACAGCCGCTGCCGGTGCACTTAACGCTGGATGTTGGCAACGAACCGGTCAGACGACTGGGAAAAATTGTGATTTCGGGCGGAGCAGACCTGTGGGATGCCAACGGTAGTTTTGACCATGTACTGGAAGGCGAGTCAGCCAGCGCAGGCGCCGGGTGCACCGACATGAGCAGCATCTCCAACCTGACCGCCAGCGGCGGCGTCTACCAGAATTTTCAGTGGAGCGCCGTAGTGGAGACACCCGTGTGCCGTTGGACGATCGATACAGCCCGGCTGAATTGGCTGAAAGGCCGCGGGTTGCGGCCGGTGGCGCGCTTTCACACGCCGCCGCCAGCCAATACCCGCTGGCGCTGGAAAATTTTGCCGACAGGCGGCAGCGAAATCCTGGATCAATCTACCTCGGCAGTGCTGGACGCAGCCAGCCGCCTGCAGGTGCTGCCAGCCTTCTTCCCACCGCTGCAAACCAACCTGGCGCCGTTCACTGCATTTGTCCTGGAAGGCTGGCTGGAATGTCCGTTCGCCGGAACCAAACAAATCGACCTGGATTTCATTCAACTTTTTCCGCTGGAGAATTTTGCTAATTTCCAGCCGGTTAGCGGCCTGGACCAGGAACACAGCCTGATCATGGACTGGCCCAGCAGCGAACTATACACCGCGGACAGCGCCACTGGAAATAAATCCATAACCCACCTGGTCTCGGGCGCGCCCATGATTCTATATCCGGGATGCAACCATCGCATTTACCTGTTGTATGAAACGAATTCAGGCTTTTTGATCTCGGATACAGCCCAACTGCGGATGACAGCAGGCGCGCGCTGGATCAATCCTTAGGAGGCAGGATGGAAAAGATGAGCGTCAGGCTGGCGCAGCGCGATTTTTCGGCCGGGTTGCAACCGGCGTTGGATCTGCGAGTCGAACGGTTAACCTGGAAGGCTCTGGGCGGCCCGGCGGAAGCTGTTGTGACCGCGGCTGAACCGTATCCGGGTTGGGCAGCGCAGTCCGGACAGTGGGCGTTGGATGCGCTGCGCCGGCCCGTGACCGTCACGAATCAGGCTGGCGAACATGCCTGGTGGGGTTATGTCCACCGGGTGGAGGTGGACCAGGACGGATTGCGGCTGGTTTATAACCTGGACGAGCTTGCCAATCGGGTATGTGTCCTATATTGGCAACAGGAACCGCAGTTGGAATGGAGCGGTGAACGCAGTTTCACCCCCTGGGTCGATGACCTGGAAAGCCAGAAAATTTACGGCGTCAAAGAACGCATTTTCCGGCTGCGCTCGATGGATGCGGCTGAGGCGCTGCGGGCGCGGGATGCGCTGCTGGCGCAGCACAGCCGGCCGCAGCCGCATCTGGCCGGCAGCCGGAGTGCCAAGCAGAAATCTCAGGTGCGCCTGGAGTGCCGCGGTTGGTGGGAAACGCTGACCTGGAAGATGGCCCGTTTTGACGACGGTTATGAAGGTTTTGTAAAACCAGCGCAATTAACCCAAGCCCTGGGACGCTCGGCGAGTCAGGATGCGCGAATTGCTCAGAGCTTTTGCACCGCTTACGGGAGTTGGATGTGCGGCGAGGCGGTGGTCAACATTCGGGCAGTGGGCGTTGCCACCGATCAGGTAGTCTGTGAACTTTGCGCCGATGCCAATGGGATACCTGGGGTCGTGCTAACCGGCGCGACGGTGGATGCCAGCCTGGTCAGTGGATCGCGCTGGTGGGTCAAGTTTTTGTTCGATCCCAGGGTGGAAATCCAGGCCAATACCCCCTACTGGCTGGTGTTTTCCCGCAGTGGAGCGTTGAGCACCGCCAACTACTATCAACTCTTTATGGACAATTCCAACAGCTATCCGAACGGCAAGCTGATGACCTGGAGCGGTACTGCCTGGCTCGATTCGGCCGGCGGATTGGGCGATGTCAATTTTTACACGACCGGATACACCGCCCGGTCTGCGCGGCTAGCCGAATTAGCTGCTCAAGGGAACGGCGGGCAGTTTTTGAGCGGCTTGCAGGTGCAAAGCGTCATCGGCGGTGACACCCTATTAAAACGGGAAGGCATTCTGGACTGCCGGGCAGAATTGGAGAGTCTGCTGGCGCAAGGCAGCGACAACGCAAGCCGGCTCCTGGTGCAAATCGAGGCCGACCGGCGGTTAGTGATCTATGATCAGCCGGCTGAGGACGCCTGGCGTTATAGCCTGGATGGCAGCGGGGTGCTGCGCACACGCAGCGGGCGGGCAGCCTGGAGTCACGACCCGCTTGCCGGGCAGCGCGTCTGGCTGGCGAACAACTGGCTGGAAGCGCAGCCTTTGATTCAGGTTGTGGATTGGACGCCGGAGCGCGGGCTGGCCGTAACCTGGTAGTTCGTGCGTGATCTCGCTGGTTCCTGAAGCGGGCTGTAGGAGACCTTCGATCAGTCAGCGCACTCGGTCGATCACAGATCGCCCTGCCCACAGGGCACCCTGTGGGTGCGGGCGGAGACCGGTGCGATCAGGTGCATTGTTTATTGATCGGCTTTGATCATCTGCCGTAGCAGCGACAGGGAAGCCTGCAACGCCCGGGCGCGGTGGCTGATTTGATTTTTGCGTTCCTCCGGGAGTTCGGCCATGGTCGCATCCTCGGCAGGGATAAAGAAGATCGGGTCGTAGCCGAAACCGTTATGCCCGCGCTCTTTAGTAATGATAAAACCGTCGCAGCGCCCTTCGGTGGTGTGCAAGGCGCCGCCTGGCTCGGCGACTGCCACGGTACAATGAAAGTGAGCCGGCCAGCCTGGCGCGTCCGGCGGCACGGGGATGTTGCTCAAGGTGTGAATCAGGAGCGCGCGCCGGTCTGCGTCCGATGCGCCGGGGTTGGGGGAAAAGCGGGCCGAATGCAAGCCGGGAGCGCCGTTAAGCGCATCCACTTCCAGGCCGGAATCGTCCGCCAGGGTCAGCAGGCCACTGGCCTGGCAGTAAGCTCGCGCCTTCAAAGCGGCATTCTCCGCATATGTGGCGCCGGTTTCATCCACCTGGATCTCCAGGCCAAGGTCGGCGGGCAGCACCAGTTCCACCGGCAAGCCGGCGAGGACGGCTTGAATTTCACGCAGTTTTCCGCGATTCGAACTGGCGATCAATAGTCGCATGGTTGAATTCCTTTAATATTAATAAAATTAATCTTAATTAATTGACATGTCTGAATCGCTATGCTATAATTTTCGTATTCGGTATTATAACTACAAACCAGTTCCAGTGACTCTTCCCCGTTATCCACTACGTATTAATGTTGGCTTTTTAGTTCACCAGCCAATTGGCACCAGCCATGATTTCACTTTTGAGTTCCCGGCGGTCCAATTATCTTCTGACTTTGAACTGACGCAGTTTAACGGGACAGCTCATATAAGCCGCACGCCGCAAGGACTGCTGGTAGAGGCGGACTTTTCCGGGAATCTCTTGCTCGAGTGTGTGCGCTGCCTGGACGAGTACCACCAGTCCATTTCCGCCAATTTTGCAGAACTGTTTTCTTTTCGTTACCGCCGCGATGCAGAATCGGAACTGTTTATACCCGAAGACGGACATATTGATCTGGCGCTGCTGGCGCGCGATTACCTGCTCCTCGAGCAGCCGATCAAACCAATTTGCCGACCGGAGTGCAAAGGGCTTTGTTTCTACTGCGGAGTCAACCTCAACGAGACGGTTTGCGAACATCAGGCCCAGCTCGTCGAAGAGTAATCGACCGAATCTAGCCTTAGGGGATTTCCAATTATTTCCAACCAACTAAAGACACCAGGTGGCAAACCCGGCCCGTAAGGGCTAAACGGGAAAGCGCAGCGAACCAGGCGGCGTCCATTCTGGATTCCAGAACACAGGCAGGTTTAGGAAGCACTATCTAATCGGTATTCATGTGGGGGTTCACAGTAGAGGAGGGTGGTAGTGACAAATCCGGGTAGGCTCAAACGTAGTTCAGAAATTCTCAGTCTGCTGTTGGAGAAAGCCGATGTTCAGGGCTACCTGACCACCGATGACCTGATCGAAGTGTATCCGGATGTGAGTCAGGATGCCGAGCGGTTGCAGGCGATGGTGATTGCGCTGCGTCGCCGTGGGGTGGATTTTCTCGACCACGAGTCCGAACCCTCTTTAAAAGATGAGGATCCGTTGATCGATGTGGAATCGGACATGGAGCCGTTTACCAGCATCGAATCGATTTCCAGTGACGATACGATTGGCCTGTACCTGAAAGAAATGTCGCGGGTGGCGCTGCTCTCGTGTGAAGAAGAATTAGATTTGGCCCGCCGCATCGAGCGCGGGCGTTATGCGCATCGCGCGGTGGAACGCCTGAATGGACGCGCCTCAGCGGTGCGCCGGCAGGAGTTGGACCAGCAATTTGCGGATGGTCAGCTGGCCCGCGAGCACCTGATAAAGGCCAATACCCGCCTGGTGGTCAGCATTGCCAAGCGGTACATCGGGCGCGGCGTCCCCTTCCTGGACTTGATTCAAGAAGGCAACCTTGGCTTGATGAAAGCGGTCGAAAAATACGAATACCGGCGCGGTTTCCGTTTCTCGACCTATGCCACCTGGTGGATCCGCCAGACCATCACCCGCTCGATTGCCGACCAGGGACGCACGATCCGCGTACCGGTGCACATGGTTGACCGCATCCGTCAGTTGTACCGCCTGACCCATGAGCTGGAACAAAAACTGGGCCGCATCCCCAACACCGAGGAACTGGCGGCTGAAATGAACGTGCCGGTCACCAAGGTGGATTGGATGCTGCGCGTTTCGTGGCTGCCACTCTCGTTGGAGAGCCCGATCAACGACGACGAAGAAGACTCAGAGTTGGGCATGTTTGTCGAAGACCAGTTGACGCCGTCGCCCATCCAGAGCGCGTACACCAAAATGCTGCGCGAGAAGATCGAATCTGTACTGGAGACGCTGCCGCCGCGCGAAGCGCGGATTCTGCGGCTGCGCTTTGGCCTGGAAAACGGGCATACTTACACCCTGGAAGAAGTCGGTCAGAAATTTGGCCTTACTCGCGAACGCATCCGTCAAATCGAGAGCAAAGCCTTGCGCCGCTTACGCCATCCGCGCCGTTCGCGCCAACTGAAAGAGTATTTATAGGTGATTGTTAAAGGAAGAATGATAGGCCAGTAGATCCTGCTGGCCTTTTTCATTTATGAGCAACTATTGGTAAAATAAGAGGAGGAGCTTTATCAATCCCGCTTATGAACATCATTCCGACTGACATCCCCGGCCCGGTCATCATCGAGCCTAAAATTTTCGGTGACGACCGCGGTTTCGTCATGGAAACTTACCAGCAACGCAACTTTGCAGCCGCCGGTCTGCCGACTGACTTTGCCCAGGATAACCATTCGGGCAGCCGCAAAGGCATTTTGCGCGGCTTGCATTACCAGTTGGTTAAGCCGCAGGGCAAATTGGTGCGGGTGGTGGTCGGTGAGGTGTACGACGTGGCGGTTGACCTGCGCCGTTCATCCCCATATTTTGGCCGCTGGGTTGGTTTGCGGCTTTCGGCAGAGAACAAGCGCATATTTTGGGTTCCACCCGGGTTTGGCCACGCATTCTATGTGTTGAGCGATTGGGCCGAGTTCCTTTACAAGGTCACTGATTTTTACGCGCCCGAATTGGAGCGTACCATCCTGTGGAATGACCCGCAGATCGGCATTGATTGGCCGCTGGTGGATGGTCAATCCCCGCTGATGTCAGCCAAGGATGCTGCGGGCGCGCTTTTGAGCCAGGCTGAAACATTCGATTAGGGGAATTCAGGAGACTGGATGAAAAATATTTTAGTCACCGGCGGCGCCGGGTTTATCGGGTCAAATTTCGTTCGTTACCTGTTGCAATCCGAGCCTGATGTACAGGTGGTTAACCTGGACGCGCTGACCTATGCCGGCAGCCAGGAGAATTTAACCGACTTACCTTCGCCGGAACGCCATATATTTATTCAGGGCAACATCTGCGACCGCGCACTGGTGGATGACCTGCTGCAGCGCTACACGATAGACACCATCGCCCATTTTGCTGCCGAGACCCACGTGGACCGGTCGATTGTGGACCCCGGAACGTTCATTCAGACCAACATTGTGGGAACTTTTACCCTGCTGGAAGCAGCCCGCAGCGCCTGGATGGTCGAAAAACTTCTTCCGCTGGAGCAGGTGCATTTCCACCATGTTTCCACCGACGAGGTATACGGCACACTGGCGCCCGGAGAGCCTTCGTTTACCGAGACCACACCCTACGCCCCGCGCAGCCCGTACGCTGCTTCCAAGGCTGCCAGCGACCACCTGGTGCGTTCGTACAGCACAACCTATGGGCTGCCCATCACCATTACCAATTGTTCCAACAACTACGGCCCGAATCAGTTCCCTGAAAAGCTGATCCCGTTGATGGTACTGCACGCCCGTGATGGCAAACCGCTGCCGGTGTACGGCGACGGGCAGCAAGTGCGCGACTGGCTGTATGTGGAAGATCACTGCGATGCCATCTGGCAGGTGATTCAAAAGGGACGCACCGGTGAAACGTATGCGGTCGGCGGTGACAACCAGCCGCTCAACCTGGAAATCGTCAACACCATTTGTCACATCATGGATGAGCTGCAACCGGACTCGCCTTACTATCCGCACAGCCAGTTAATCCAGTTTGTGGCCGACCGCCCGGGTCATGACCGGCGCTATTCCATCGACATTAACAAGATCCACTCTGAACTGGGTTGGCGACCGCGCCAATCGCTGGAAACCGGCCTGCACGAGACGGTGCGCTGGTACCTGGAGCATCCAGATTGGGTGCAGGCGGTGGCGCAGCAGCCCGATTACCAGGGCTGGATTCAGAAGAATTACACCAATCGGGCGGAGGGGATCAAATGAAAGGAATCATTCTGGCGGGAGGTAAAGGCACGCGGCTGTACCCGATTACGATTGGCGTCAGCAAGCAAATGCTGCCGGTGTATGACAAGCCGATGATTTACTACCCACTCTCGATGTTGATGCTGGCGGGAATTCGCGAGATACTGATCATCAGCACGCCTGAGGATTTGCCAGGGTACCGCCGGCTGTTGGGCAGCGGCGCACAGTGGGGCTTACGCTTTGAATACGTAGAGCAGGCTGAACCACGCGGCCTGGCAGAAGCCTTTATCATCGGGGCGGAGTTTATTTCCGGCGAACCGGTGTGCATGATTCTTGGCGACAATTTATTCTACGGGCACGGGCTGCCGACAACGCTGCAAAGGGCGGCAGGATTAACGGATGGGGCGGTGGTGTTTGCATACCCGGTGCGCGATCCGGAACGGTATGGCGTGGTCGAGTTCGATGCCAACTACAACGCCGTCAGCCTGGAAGAAAAACCCAAACAGCCGCGCTCACATTATGCTGTCCCTGGCATCTATTTTTACGACCGGCATGTTGCAGAGCGTGCGCGGGGGCTGAAACCCTCACCGCGCGGCGAACTGGAGATCACAGACCTCAACAAACTCTACCTGGCCGATGGCATGCTGCAGGTGCAGGTGCTGGGGCGGGGCGTGGCCTGGCTGGACGCCGGCACGCATGAGTCGCTGCTGCAGGCGGCTACCTTTGTTCAGACGGTTGAAGAACGCCAGGGGATGATGATTTCGTGCCCCGAGGAAATCGCCTATCGCATGGGGTTTATTGATGTCGACCAGTTGCGCAAAGAAGCGGTAAGGATGGCGGGCAACAGCTACGGTGCGTACCTGCTGCGTCTGGCAGATGAAAAGGTGGAATAAGGTATGACCGATTCCTTCGACCCGCAGAATGATTTTGACGCGTTTTATTATGCAAAGGGATGCGGTTCTCCTTACGAACGCAACGAACGCTGGTTAGCGTTTTTTCAAGGGATCGCCGATCAGATTATTGCAGATCTGCAGCCTAAAAACGTGTTGGATGCGGGATGTGCAAAGGGTTTTCTGGTAGAGGGATTACGAAATCGCGGGGTTGAAGCATGGGGCATCGATATTTCCGAGTATGCCATCCAAGAAGTGTTCGATACCATCAAACCTTATTGCAAAGTGGGGTCTATTACTGACCCATTCCCGCAGAAATATGATCTGATCGTTACCATAGAAGTCGTGGAACATATGCCAGCTGAGATGGGGAAAAAAGCGATTGCGAACATGTGCGCGCACACCGATCGTGTTCTTTTTTCATCGACCCCCTTTGATTACAAAGAAACAACTCATTTTAACGTTCAACCACCCGAATACTGGGCAAGGGAATTTGCCCGTCATGGTTTCTTCAGGGATGTGGATTTTGATGCCAGTTTTATTACTTCCTGGGCTGTGTGTTTTAAGAAGGTTGACCTACCGCTACATCAATTAACTTATGATTACGAACGCCGGTTTTGGCCGGTTGCCTTGGAAAATGCAGAGCTAAGGTTACTATCCAATGAACTGCGAAAACAAGTACAGGGACAGGAACTGCAAGTCCATTTGCTTAGGAAAATAATTCAAGTTTTAGAGCAGCTTGACCAAGAGGCTGTTTTGGAGCAGGATCAGCCTGATATGGATGCCAACCCGTTCATCGTAAAATTGGAGCAACTGATTGCAACGAACCGGCAATTACGGGTTGATCTTCAGGACAGAATGAAAGCCTTACATACCGAGGAGCTGCGGGCGGATGAATACCAAAAGCGCTGGGAAGCGCTGGAAGGCACCCGAACCTGGGAAATTCTTACTGTGCTAAAAAAATTCAGATCACCTGGACCTGGTCGGGAGTAAACTGTCGTATGCGGATTCTCCTTTTTGGTAAAAATGGGCAACTTGGCTGGGAACTTAACCGCAGCCTGATCACGCTGGGCGATTTAACCGTCATTGATTACCCGAATGTCGATTTCAACCAGCCGCAAGCTCTGCCCGATATCGTACGAGCAGCCAGGCCGGATGTAATCATCAACGCGGTCGCATATACCAATGTGGACAAGGCCGAAAGCGAGCCGGATGTTGCCCGGCGGGTGAACGCCGATGCAGTCGCTGAAATGGCGCGCGAGGCCAAGAAACTGGATGCCCTGCTGGTTCATTTTTCTACCGATTATGTGTTCGATGGGACGAAGGGCGAGCCGTATGTTGAAACGGATACACCCAACCCACTGAATGTGTACGGCAAGACCAAGCTGGCAGGGGAAGAAGCAGCGGCACTCGCGGGAAAATATTTGATCTTTCGCACCAGTTGGGTTTACAGCAACCGAACAGGCGGATTTGTGAGCAAGGTTTTGGAGTGGGCGAAGACCCAGACTGAATTGCGGATTGTGGATGATCAGATTGGCAGCCCGACCTGGAGCCGAATGTTGGCTGAAGTGACGAGTCAATTGCTGGCCAGGTATGGCATGGATCCATCCTGGGTTCTCGAGCGGCAAGGGCTTTATCACCTGGCAGGGGCTGGTGCGGTCAGCCGGTATGATTGGGTGAAGGAGATCCTCAAGGCGGTTGGCAGGGATGATGTTATGGTGGTTCCCGCAAAAACAGCGGAATTTCCCACACCTGCTGTGCGCCCCTTATTTTCTGCTTTAGATTGCAGTATGTTTAGTGCAAGGTTTGGGATAGGACTTCCCGATTGGCGCACTACTGCCGGCTTTGTGATGGAAGGAATAACCTCCCCAAACCAGGCCGCCATAAAAAAACCTCCTGCCGGAAATTTTGAACAGGCAGTCAAGGATTATTTAGAACCGTACGAGAACAACTTTAATTATGAAATAATGCTCCATGGGCACCTGGATGCCAGCAGGTTTTCGCCATGGATGAAGCAAGTTAATACCTACAAACCCATAAAGGGCTCGCGAATCCTCAGTTCCGGCTGCGGTTCAGGGGGAGATTTATATGAGTTCTCCAAGCGCAGTGCAAAAGAAATCATTGGCGTTGAAGTGGATTTTCAACTGGCAAGATTGGCCAAACTCCGACTAAAACAGGAGAACCCTTCCATTCCTTCCCTTCTGGTGGATTATGCAGGAAGCGCGCTGCCGTTGAAGAGTGGCGCAGTGGATATTGTCCTAAGCCTGCATGTGTTGGAACATACCACCAATCCCCTTTTGTATTTACAGGAAAGCACTCGAATACTCTCGCCCAACGGCATACTGTTTTTGGATATTCCCAATCGATGTTTTGTCTTTGAGCAACACACAAATTTATTGCTCGTTCATTGGTTTCCGATGAGGTTGCGAAATTCACTCATAAAAATCCTTTTATTCCTGATCCCCACCTCAAAGGTTGACCTGCGTTATAAGCTAAGCACGCTGATTAATTTTTATTTTTTGTCACCGGGGCAAATTATCCGGATTATCCAGGGCATGGATGATATCGAAGTTATTGATTCATATTTGCATTCATATTCAGGATCCAAGGCGGCATTTCCTCGAGACTTTATAAAATTACTTTTTGGTTCGCTGATTGGAATGACGACGTACCGTTTGGTGGTAAGAAAGAAAGCGTCGGCGTAACCATTTACCTAATTAATCTTGCGATTTTGACCCTGGTTCGTTCCTGGTCGGGCGGGGTTTGCCGTCGGGAATCAAGAGATTCAGAAGCTAGGGAGAAAACGAACAACCCTGTTCTCGCGATAGAGACGGTCGTGCCTACGGGTAAACCCAGTGCGCCATTTATTTTAAAAATGATTTAGAATTTCTAGAAATCATTCAATCATTCATTATGAAAATTTATTTTGCTGTGGGAGAGGTGGGGATGAGCGATTTGTTAAGTCACTCGACATTAAAGATGCAGATTCTGTCATTAATTTCATCATTGGAGCCTAAATCACTTCTCGTTGTTGCTACCGACGATTTAATCTCCTTGATTCAGAATTTGTCCATGGGCATCCCCGTGGAAAAAGTAGACGACCCGACGCAAATCGATTCAACGCGACTGGATAAGGCGAGTTTGTTCATTATCGAAACACCCCTGGAGGACCCCATTGCCTCCCAGTTGATCGATCTGGCCAACCGCTTTCATGGCGATTTGTTATTGCTGCAATCATCTTCAAAGGAAAATGTGGGTAGGATTGCGCTTCCAGAAATAATTACCGGTTTACTCAGCAGCGGATTTAATAACAGGCTGGACCTTCCCTCGATGGTAGATGATTATTATGTCGCTCATCTGTCTCATGGGCCTGCATCTAAAAATTCTTCAGCGCAGTACGAGTTATCCACCTGGCATTTGGCAGAATTATCGACCAGGCAGCGTCAATTATTGATCCAACTGCGCCGGGAAGATTCTCAATTAAAAACACTGCTCGTTTCCCAACAGGAACAGTTATTTGAAACACAACGAAAAACTGCCCAGATTCTTTCTGAAATTGAGCAACAAAGAAAAGAAATGGTCAGACGGGCAGAAATAGCCGAGGAGCAGAGGGAATTTTGGAAAACCAAATGGCAGACCTTTGAAGCTTCACGCTCCTGGCGTTTCCTGAGTTTCTTACAAAAAGCCAAAAGCATTTTATTCAGTCCAATTCGCCTCGCAAAAAAAATAATTCATTTGTTCAAACTAAGCCTGATGGTGATCCGTGCTCAGGGATTACGCCGGTTTGTATTCCTCACTCGGGAGTACCTGAAAAATGGGTTTCGAAATTTAAAGAAAAGGCCGCGCGGTTCCGGACAAATAGCTGATCAATCCCGAATTTTCGAAATCGAAGCTGTAGAACCCCCGCCAACCATTCGTGAAAATACAGAGATGGTGGATATTGTTATCTGCATCCATAATGCGTTGGATGATGTGAAAGCGTGTTTACAATCTGTGTTGGCAAACACAACGCCGCCCTATCACATCATTCTGGTGGATGACGGAAGCGGCGAAGAAACCAAAAACTTCCTGATCGAATTTCAGCAAGGTAATCCATCCCTGGCATCTTTGTTACGCTCTGAACAACCCACGGGTTATACATTCGCGGCTAACCGAGGTTTACAGGCATCCATTGCGCCATTTGTCATTCTCTTAAACAGCGATACGATTGTCACACCTCAATGGGTGGTGAGGCTGGTGGCCTGCATGAAACATCAGCCGCGCGTGGGGATTGTCGGGCCATTATCCAATACCGCCTCATGGCAATCGGTACCTCGGATTGAGGATAACGGCGACTGGGCGAACAATCAGCTTCCTTCACATATAAGCGTCGATAAAATGGGAGAAATCATTGCTGAAAATTCGGCGCGGATGTACCCCTACATGCCTTTGCTCAACGGTTTTTGTTTATTGATCAATCGAGACGTAATCCAGGAAATCGGTTATTTCGATGAGGAGAATTTCGGGCCCGGTTATGGTGAGGAAGATGATTTTGTTCTGAGAGCAAGAAAAGCAAATTGGAAAACTTTCCTTGCCGATGATGTTTATGTTTATCATACCCAGTCGCGCAGCTATTCGAATGAGCGGCGCAAGGCGCTGTCAGAAAGAGCCGGGAAAGTCCTGCGAAATTTGCATGGCGAAGGTATGATCCATGAAGGTGTCCTTTATTGCTCCAAGGATCGCGTTCTCGAAGGAATTAGGGCGCGGGCCATGGCAGGCATCGACAAGAGCAATTGTATTGTCGAAGGCTCACGCTACCGGGGCAAGCGGATTTTATTTATCCTTCCCGTAAGTTCGCCCGGCGGTGGAGCCAATGTGGTCATTTTTGAAAGTCTGGCGATGATGAAAATGGGGGTACAAATCGAATTTTATAATCTGGAAATGAATCGGGAGCAATTCAAAGCAGCCTATCCCGATTTACCCATACCGGTGATCTATGGAAACATTACCGACCTAAAAAACATTATTCAAAATTACGACGCAGTGATTGCTACTTACAATCCGTCTGTTGGATGGATAAAGAAGAGCCTTCACGCCAAAAGCAATCCTGTTGTTGGATATTACGTACAAGGGTACGAACCTTTAATGTATCCGCAGGGAAGTTTTGATTATGAACAAGCAGTTAAATCCTATTCCCTTATTTCCAATATGGTCCGATTTACGAAGACGCTATGGACACAGCAAACGGTTCTGGATAACACCGGAATGGATTGTGAAGTCGCCGGGATAAGCGTCAACTTGCCTTTATTCCGCCCCCGTCCCCGCAAATTCTCAAGCGTCAGAAATCGGCCGATTCGGATCATGGCGATGATCAGGCCGGAAGCCCCATACCGGCAGCCGGCAGAAACCATGCAGGTGTTAAAACTGGCAGCAGAAAAATACGGCAGCCTGGTTGATATTTGCATTTTTGGCACCGATCTGGACAATCCGGGCTTTGTGTACCTCCCCCGAGAATTTCCCTGGCGGTTATTCGGTGTTTTACCCCAACAGAAAGTAGCCAATCTGTTGAATGAGGCCGATATATTTATCGATTTTTCATCTCATCAGGCAATGGGGTTGACCGCTCTGGAAGCGATGGCGTGTGGCGCCGCGGTAATCGTCCCACAAAATGGAGGCGCGGTCGAATTCGCGCGCCACGAAAAAAACAGCCTCATCTTTACGACCAATCATGTAGAAGCGGTCTGGCAGGCATTGCAGCGACTTATCGAGGATGATTCATTACGCGAAAATATTCAACGGACGGCAATTTGTGATTCCTGCCAGTATTATCCCGAAAAGCCTGCGCTGAACATTTTGAAATTCCTTTTTGGAGAACCTGAATGAAAAGATTGCGAATTCAAGTTCTCTATGAGCACGGGCCAGATTACCGGCCGTTTTCGAGCTCATACATTCGCCTGCTGCGTCCCCTCAGTCACCCGGGCCTGGCAGAAGAAGTGGACGTCGTCTTTACGCCCACCCTCTTGAATCGTCCCACGGATTTGGTAATCCTGGATCGCCTTGGCGGCAGACAGAATGTTTCTGTGGAAAGGGCGGAAAGATTCTTGAGCGGTATAAAAGATTTAGGCGCTCAATTCATATTTTTTGCCGATGACGATTTATCATCCCCTGCGGTTCTTTCGAAAGGGTACGCACCCACCGACACGCTTGTTTTTCGCCATTATCTGAAAACAGCTGACCTCACGGTGGTCACAACAGAGGCATTAAAAAGCAGGCTCGCCGTTCACCATTCACGCTGTGCCGTCATCCCCAATTATCTGGACGAAAGGCTCATCGTTCGGAGCCGGCGAAGGATCGCTCCCAATACCCCATTTGTGATCGGGTACATGGGAACCTCAACCCATAATGAAGATTTGGAAATGGTATTGCCAGCCCTCCATGAATTCCAAATCGCCCATCCGGAGGTGGTTTTTGAATTCATCGGCGTGCAAAATAATCAAAATTTCAAAAGACTTCCGCTGATCGATCATTTGAAATATCGGATCGTTGCACCGAAACACGATGAATCAGAATACCCGTTATTTGTACTCTGGTGGACTTCGTCCGTTAACTGGGATTTGGCCATTGCGCCCCTCCAGGAAAACGAATTTAACCAAAACAAATCCGACATCAAGTTTTTGGATTACTCTGCAAACGGCGTACCGGGGATATTCAGCGATATTTCGGTCTATCGCCCTACCGTTCAGTCTAAGGGGTTGCTGGTACCCAATACCGCCGAAGGCTGGTTAACGGCATTGAATTCAATGCATCGAGACAGCGATTTGCGTGAATCTACAGCCAGGAAGGCCTCTCAATATCTCTTTTCTGACCGGATTTTGCACAAAGGGATTTCAGAGTATAGAGAACTTTTATTAAATTGCTGAGACTGATTTTTTAATAGTGGGTTCGGAATTTCAAAACATATAGGCTTAATAAGACTGGCAAAATATTCTGCTATGCTAATTGCATCCCTCGATATTCCAGGATGGTTTCTTGAGGTGATCCGGCGCTTTTGATGACGCCGTGATCCAGCCACACAGCGCGCGTGCACAGCTTTTCGATCGTGTCCATATTGTGCGAGACCAGCAGAATGGTCGCGCCCATTTCAAAATACGATCTCATCCTGGCTTCGCTTTTTCGCTGAAAGGCTTCATCGCCGACTGACATGACCTCGTCCAGGATCAAAATATCGGGTTTGGAGTCGGTGGCTACGGCAAAGCCCAGTCGAGCCCACATGCCCGAGGAATAGGTCCGGATGGGCGCATCGATAAACTCGCCCAGTTCCGCGAAATCGATAATCCTTTCCGCTTTTTGGTCCATCTCCCTGCGAGTATAACCCAGGATTGCCCCATTAAGGTAAATATTCTCTCGCCCGGTCAATTCAGGATGAAAACCGGCGCCCAGTTCCAATAACGGCGCGACCTTCCCGCAAACCCACACCCGCCCAGAAGTCGGCGTGAGAACGCGGGAGATTAATTTGAGCAGCGTACTTTTTCCAGCGCCGTTGTGGCCGATCAGCCCGACGATTTCCCCACGATTAATGGTCAGTGAGACATTGTGCAGCGCCAGAAACTTCTCATATTTCACCCGGCGTTGCGCCCAGCGGATCACATATTCCTTCAATGTACCGATGCGCTCGTGCGGTACGCGGTAAGCGACCGAGACATTTTCCAGGCGAATAGCTGCGGTGTGGTCAGATGGTTCCATGTGCTACGCCCGGTAGGCGAACTCCTTGGATTTGTAGGAAAAAATAACCCAACCGACGACCAGCACCACTAAGGAGAAGGCGGCAGCAGGAACCAAATCTGCTGAAGCCGGCAGCTCGCCGTCAAGGACGGCGTAACGGAATAATTTCACGAAATAATACATGGGATTTAATTTAAACACCCATAAGAATTGGTCTGGAACGACTGTTTCCGGATAGATAATCGGGGTCAGATACATCCAGGCGGTCAGGATGATTTGGTACATTTCAACCACGTCCGGGAAGTAAATACCCATCGCGGATAATAGCAACCCGACACCGAGGGAAAATGCGATCAGGAGCAGCAGCACGAGCGGGAAGGTAATTACGGTCCAGGGTAAGTTCTTTTCAATCACCAGGATGATTGCCAGGAGCGGCACCAGCGAAAAGAGCCAGTTAACCACGCCAGTGAACATAGACGAAATGGCAAAGGTGGCGCGCGGGATGTAAATGCGTTGGAATAAACCGCCGCCCCACACTAGGCTATTCATGCAGGCGGTGGTGGTCTGCGAGAAAAAATTCCATACAATCAAGCCGCTTAATACAAATGTCGAATAGCTACCGGCCGTCTCGAAGCGAAATATTTTTGAAAAAGCGAAAGTCAACACCAACATCATACCCAACGGGTTGAGCATCGTCCAGGCGATGCCCAACACCGAGCGTTTATACCGTGTTAAAATATCGCGGCGGGTTAATTGATAAACCAACTCGCGATATTTAAACGCCTCGCGCAATTCATCAATCGCGGGGGATATTTTGGATGCGCTGTCGTAGATGGTATGATCTGAGTTCATTTGGGATTTTAGGACAGGTTTAATTGTTTCTTATTTTACTTGGATATAGTCCAATTCGCAGTATTGCGAATCTCGAAAACCCATACTGCATCCTGGTGGTAAATGGGAAGGTAATAACCGCTCGCGATCAATTCGTCCGGGTTGAGAACGATATTCCCGCCGCTATTTACCCCTCCATTTTTTTGGCCAATGAAGGCATAATTTATCCCTCTTGCCTTCAATTCGGCAAGAAAGTCGGGATGGGTAAAACCTTTGCTTTCGGCTAACAATCGTAAATAATTGATAGATTGAGCGTAATCCAGACTTGGGCCTTGCTCGGTTCCATAGAGCATGGGTGGTGCGCTGGTTTGCCTACCGGTAAGAGTTGGTAACCACCAGCCGGCATCTGACCCAACCAACGTCGATCCCCCATAAGCCAAAAAAGAATTTACGAGTATTCGAGCGTCAGCTGGAAGGTTTTCTCGGATCCAACCAGCTGCCCTCAGGTCAGCACGAGTAGCAAGAGCATAGGTGTCGGGTTGAGCATCCAGGAGCCGGCTTTTACCCGCAACCAGTGAAATCGCAATAATCAGGATTGCAATCACCGCCTGGGTCAGCTTAGGCCACTTTTCACAAGGTTTTTCAATCAGCCATCCAACCGCTGCGCCAATAAATATGCCTGCAGGGATATACATCGCAATAAAAACCGCAAAATTACTGAGGGCGCCTGTCCCAGGCAGACTGAGTATGGCGGGATTGGCGAGCAGCAATATTACAAGCCACCAACCCAGCATAATGCCACCCCCCTTTTCTTTTCGCCACAGGCCATAGATGATCGCCAGCAGAAGGATCAGCCATAAATAAGCCGGCATGTAATTGGTAAAATACCCGATAGAATTGTATTGTTGGGTAAAATCACCCACGCTGCCGGCAGGAGTAGCAACTTGTTGAGACATGTGGTTAAACAGACGCCCGCCATAGATCTTTAGAAACCATGGCAGGATAAACAGCGCACCGGCGCCTCCGGCTGTACCCCAAATGGCGACCTGTGACCGCCAATTGTCTTTTCGGGTATAGGCAATCATCAAGATCGGCACAAACGCCAGGAAGAAAACGGCGACTCTGTAATGAGTTAAAGCCAATCCCGCTGCCAAGAACCCGATTAGGATGGCTTCCGTGGGGCTGTAGGTTGCATTTTCCACCGCCTCCCAGGTTGCCAGGATCAGGAATGGTAATACAACCTGACCCGCTAACTGTGTATAACGGCTCCAGTTAACATAAAACATGGGCAAGAAAGAGATTAAACCAGCCACAACTAGAGCAAAGATTCCAGCCCAACGATTTCGCTTTGCCATTTTCCAAGCCAGCCCGTAAATGCCAATTACCGCAAAAATATTCATTAATTGACCAACCGCCAGGGTTGCTTCTGGCGAAGTTGCCCCGGTTAACCAGGCGAACACAGCAACCGCTGAATGAAATCCGAAATGATAATTCATCGATAACATTTCAGCATAAGGACGCCATGAATCAAACAGTCCGCCATTGTCAAGCATTAACTGTGCAATCATCGTGTGATGGATTGTGTCGCCCCACATGGGCAGAGGTAATGCGCGAATTGCCCAGAAGCGGGTGAAAATAATTACCAAAATGACGATCGCGCTGGTGATCGTTGGAATGTCATTGACCTTAAATGGATGCTTGAACGAGAATTTTGGCAGGGGCCGGCCAGCCCTGTACCAACGAACCACTAGATAAATTACCCCAACCGCCCCGGGAAAGATTGCATAATACACCCCTAATTGAAGCTTTATAATCCGGGTAAGGAGCATCAAAACAGGGTAGAGCGATACACTGATAGCAACCGACCCAGAAACCTTGACCAATAACGGCCAATCTGAGGTGCTTTTTCGGAATAACAAAAGCAGCCCGTAACCGGGTATAAGGAAAAGGTAGATTGCAGCCAAAAGCCACATCAACCAAGTTGCTCCCTGGCGGATAAGCCCCCAGGCCAATTTGACCGGATCATATAACGGCGTGAAGGCGAGCTGCGCCAATACCGGTGAATTGTCCTTGTAGAGGGTGCCGTCTTGATACGTTTCCAGGCCGGCGGTGCCGATCCCCAGCGGTTCCAGTGAAATGGTTGCCAGCTCTATATAGTAATCCTGCATGTAGGAAGCCAGGGGCGAATCGAGCGGAATGGAATAATAACTGTCATTGGAGCCGGGTTCAAGCGTCAGGCTGCCGCTGGCCAGTAGCTTGGTCTTGAACGGCGAATCATAGAGCGATAGGTTTACTGTCTGCGGAGCGTTATTCTGAGTAGAAAAATACAGGCGAATCCCGGTCAGCCCGTCATGCCGGCTAGTAAAGGTTTGGCCAAGCGAGACGGACGCTTGGATAGAAAATTGGGTGTTAAGAACGTTGCTTTGGCCAGATGTAGCAACCGGTGAGCAGGCGGATAAAACCAGGATCAATATAAATATCCCGATGAGCAGGATTTTTTGCTTTTTAATCATATGTTTGTCACGTATAATGGCTGTGTGAGGGTGATGAATATAATCCCAAGTATATCTTAATTGCTGGCTGGCTTTATAAACGCGAATTTTCGTTCTTACGGCATTAGATTTCCATATCCGCTGAACCACCCTCATTCAAAACCGCATGCCCCTCTCTCTCCTCTCCCCCCCCATCCTTATTATCACCGGCGCCAAAGGCGACACGCGTCGCTACCGGGTGTTTCATCTGTACCAACAGTTGCGCTTGGCGGGGGGAGAAGTCTTTGCATTCCACATATCCGATGCCAGGGCCATCTCGCAGGCAGAGAAATGCCGGGTGCTGGTACTGCACCGCGTTCCTTATGACTCAATTGTCGCCCGCCTGATCGATTCCGTCCGGCGCCGTGCTGGGCTGGTTCTGGTTGACCATGATGATCTTATTTTCGATCCGGCTGCCTTCCAATGGATCGACAGCCCGGATTTCCAGGATCCAATACGCGTACAGCTCTACCAAAAGGAGATGAAACGCCAGAAGCAGACTGTCTTGCTTAGCGATGGAGTTGTCACTTCCACAGATTATCTGGCTGAAGTTGTGCGCAAGACCGGCAAGCCCGCCTGGGTGCATCGCAACGCCGCCAACCTGGAAATGATCGAAAATTCTACCCGGGCGTTGATGCAGAAACGGCAGCTGGACGGCAAATATGTGATTGGTTACGCCAGCGGTACGCCTACTCACAACCGCGACTTTGCAATGATTGCGCCAGGCCTGATGGAAACGTTGAAGGCCTTTCCTGAGGCGGAATTATGGATCATCGGGCACCTTGACTTGACACCCGACTGGCAGCCGTTCGAGAATCGCGTACGCAGCTTCAAATCGGTTCCCTGGCGCGAACTTCCCTTCTGGCTGACACAAATTGACGTGAACCTTGCACCGCTGGTGCTTGACAATCCGTTTTCGCAATCCAAGAGCGAAATCAAATTTATGGAAGCGGCGCTGGTAAGTGTGCCAACCATTGCCAGTCCGACCGACGCCTTTGCGTTCGCCATTCGTCCAAGTGAGAACGGGCTGCTGGCACGCACCGCTGGAGATTGGCAGGCTGCGTTGGCGGCTTTGGCTGATCCGGCACGGCGGGCTGCCTTGGGCGCAGTGGCGCGGAATGATGCACTTACGCTGTACACCCCGCAATGCCGGGCGCAGCAAGCGGTGGAGCTGTTAAATCAAATCGCAGCTCATTTTGGGCGGGCCGACCAATGGCAGTTCTCAACCATTCCCAGCGAGCCCTTGGAGCGATATAATTGGCCTGTAGCTTGGGAAAATGCACCATCCCTGGCGAAAATGGGATTGTATTCATTACAATCCCGGGGGGTATTGACTTTGCTCAAACAACTCTGGATCACACTGCGGCGTATTGCAGCCCGCTGGGTCCCGTACCGGTAAAATTTCATGGACCTTTCAGTCTGCATCGTTTCCTTCAATACCCGCGACCTGTTGCGAGACTGTTTGAATTCGCTGTATTCCAGCTCTACACGGTATTCTTATGAAGTGGTCATTACGGATAACGGTTCCAGCGATGGCAGCCAGGAAATGCTGGCAGCAGAGTTTTCACGGGTGCAGGTTATTAGGAATGACACCAACCTGGGGTATACCCGGCCGATGAACCAGGCGCTGCAAGCTGGCGCTGGGCGATACTTAATGCAACTAAACCCAGACACGCTACTGCATCCCGGGTTGATCGACACGCTGGTGGATTATATGGATGCCAACCCGCAGGTTGGGATTTGCACGCCAAAGGTGCTCAACAGCGACGGGACGCTGCAAAAACAATGTCGCCGCTCAGCTGCCCGCCCATGGGATGCTATCTCATACATTCTGGGCCTATCCCGGTTGTTTCCCGGCAGCCGCTTTTTTGGCCGTTACCTGATGGAATATTTACCCGATGACCAGATCGCTGAAGTTGAAGCCGTTTCCGGTTCGTGCATGCTCATCCGCCGCGCGGTGATCGAGCAAATCGGTTACCTGGACGAACAGTTCTTTGCCTACCAGGAAGACGCGGAATTCTGTTTTCGGGCGCGTAAGGCTGCCTGGAAGATTTTTTTTGTCCCCCAGGCGCAGATCACGCACTATGGCGGGCAGGGCGGGTCGCGGGTCGTCCCTTACCGCGGGATTTACGCCTGGCACCATTCTTTCTACCTGTATTACCGCAAGCATCTAGCGCGCGAATACTTCTTCCTGATAAACGGACTGGTTTACCTGGGAATCGGTATAAAATTATTATTTACTTTGTTGATTAATGCTGTGCGCAAAGAAAAAATAGTCGGGAGCAAAAAGCCTTAGCATTTAACTGCGCCAACCTCCACGGCTGCCATTTCTACCAGTTCATTCAGATGCGCCGCTACAGCCGGGGTGAGTCCAAGAGACGTTTCGATGCTCTCAGGTTGCATGCCCAGCACGACTACCTTTGGCGGGTAGATATCAGTCAGGCGGGCGGTGAAAAGCAGTTCCGGCAGACCAATTTCATGCGGCGAGGTCTTGAGCGCCAGGTAGGCCGGTACCTGGTCGCCTTCCAAGCGAGCAATGCTGCCAGGTGTCTTGCCCAATCTGGCAGCATCGATAATGACCAGATGATCCACGCCTTCCAAAAATTGGAGGAGATCCAGGCCGCAGGTACCCCCATCTACAACCTGGACCTCCTCGGGCAGCATGTACCGTTCTTCGAGTAGTTGGATGGCGCGAATGCCTACCCCGTCATCCGTGAGGAGCAGGTTGCCAATGCCAAGAACCAAGGTTTTCGTCATTTACCGCTAATCCGCCACGATGACTTTCGTGATTTCCTTTCCTTCCGGGTCGAGCACGTGTACAGCGCAGGCCATGCAAGGGTCAAACGAATGGATGGTGCGCAAAATTTCCACTGGTTGGTTGGGATCAGCCACCGGCGTCCCGACCAACGCGGCTTCGTATGCGCCCGGCACGCCGTTGGCATCACGCGGCGATCCGTTCCAGGTGGAGGGCACAATCGCCTGGTAATTGGCGATCTTGCCGTCTTTGATGTGAATCCAATGTCCGAGCGCGCCGCGCGGAGCTTCGGTCCAGCCCCAGCCCATGGCTTCAGCCGGCCAGGTGGACGGCGCCCAGTGGTCATTTTCGTGGATGCGCAGGTCGCCGGCAGCGATATTGGCCGCCAGTTCGTTCGTCCATCCAGCCAACTGCTCCGCCAGCACCATCGTTTCCACGCAGCGGGCAGCAACGCGCCCCAGGGTTGAGAATAAAACCGTAGCGGGTGCATTCAATTTATTCAACACCGCATCCACCCAGAATTTCACCCGCTCGTGGCCTGAAGCGTAGGCGATCAACATGCGCGCCAGCGGCCCGACTTCCATCGATTTGTCATCGTAGCGTGGTGCTTTAAGCCAGGAGTACTTACCTTCGACCTCGAGGAACTCGTAAGGCGGTTTGGGGCCGGTGTAATTGGGATTGGTCTGACCTTCCGCCGGGTGCATGGCTTTCGATTCGTCTTCGTATTTGAACCAGGAGTGCGTGACATATTCTGTGATGCTGGCTGGATCGAGCGGGTGCACCGTGCTCAGATCGCGGTCAAGGATCACGCCGCGCGGGATGAACAGGTCGCTGGCTTTGTTGGGGTCAAAATCGTCGATCAGTGGGAAGTCGCCATAGGACATGAAGTTGCCCAGGCCTTCGCCGACTGTGGTCCAATCCAGGTAGAAGGGAGCGACCGCCAGGACATCCGGCAGATAGACTTTTTCGACGAATTCTTTGGCTTTGGCGAACAAAGCCTGTAAGTGTGCTATCTTGTCGGCATTGATGGCTGCCTGGCTGTTGGGGTCCACTGGGATGGACATACCGCCTACCAGGTAGGTCTGCAGGTGCGGGTTCTTGGCGCCCAGAATGGCATGTGCCTTGATCACCTCGCGCTGCCAGTCCAGCGCCTCCAGGTAATGCGCTACCGCCATCAGATTGGCTTCGGGCGGCAGCTTATAGGCCGGGTGCCCCCAGTAGGCATTGCCAAACGGGCCTAACTGACCGCTGGAGACATAAAGCTTTAGTTTATCCTGCACACCTTTGAAGTAATCCGCGCTCGACTTGCTCCAATCCGAGATGGATTGGGCCAATTCCGATGTAGCTTGCGGGTCAGCTTCCAGCGCGCTGACAATGTCCACCCAGTCCAGCGCGTGCAGGTGATAGAAATGAATGACATGATCCTGCACATATTGAATGGCTTCGATAATGTTGCGGATCAAACGGGCATTCGTTGGGATTTTGATCCCAAGGGCATCTTCGACAGCTCGCACGGAGCTGAGTGCGTGTACAGTCGTTCAAACACCGCAGATGCGCTGTGTAAAGGTCCACGCTTCGCGTGGATCCCTCCCCTGTAAGATGAGCTCGATCCCGCGGAACATGGTACTGCTGCTCCAAGCTTTGGTCACCTGGCCGCCGTCCACTTCCACTTCGATGCGTAAATGGCCTTCAATGCGGGTGATCGGGTCAATGGCGATCTTAGTCATGAGGTCTCTCCTTCGTTAGGATGGATGAATTACAAGCGTTTTACGGCTTTGGGAGTAGGTTCAGGGAACATGGGCAGGAAACGCACCGCCGCGTCGAACATGATCAGCCCAAGGCAGGTCAGGCCGACGGTCACCGCCAGTTCCTGCCAGGACGGCAGATAGAAGGAGCCGTCCATGAAGATCAGCGCGGCGTTAACCCGGTTGAGGATCAACCCGCCCATGGTGAAGAATGCGCCCCAGGTGATACCGTGCACATCGTTGCGCGTGTGCGAATCGCTGAAGTAGAGTATGGGCACCAGCACCCCGCCAACCATCTCGATAATGTACATCACGGCAGGCGCTCCACCTTCCAAAAGGTAACGGTAATTTCCTGTGATGAACAATTCGGCTGTGCGAATCACAAAGTAGATGCCCAGCACCCACGGGATGGCTTTCACCAACCGGCTCAACATCTTGATCTCGAACGGGTAGCCGTATGTACGCGAGGAGTGGAACGACTCGAACACGGTCATGGCCAGCCCGGCGGCGATGGCTGTCAAATAGAAATACAGCGGGAACAGCCGCGAGTAAAACAGCGGGTGAATCTTATCGGGCAGGATGGTTAACATCGTCCCCAGCGTGGATTGATGCATGGTAGAGAGTGTGACGCCAGCGATGATCAGCGGAATGGTGATGGCGCGGATGATTTTGAGTGGGACTTTCCAGCCGAGGGCTTCGAACACCACCGGGCTGAACTCCAGCGCCAATACCGTCGTGTAGAGCATCACGCACCAGCCGATCTCGAACAGTGGCGAGTGGACATTCCAATAAATGATCAAGTGCCAGATGCGCTGCGGCTGGGATAGATCCACCAACAGGGTGAGGGCGGCCAGGGTGTAGCTGATAAACCCGGTCAGGATGGTCGGCCGGACGATCGGATAGAACTTCTTCAGGTTGAAGATGTATACAATGGCCGCCATGGTAAACGCGCCAGCAGCCAGCCCAATACCGCTCATCATGTCGAAGCTGATCCACAACCCCCACGGACGCCCGTCGCTCAAATTGGTGGTGGCACCCAGGCCGAATATCCAACGGTAAACGGCTACCCCCATCCCCAGCGCACCCAAAATCCAAACGAGAATCATTCCGGGGCCTAACGGGTAGCGGCGCAGGCGAATTTCTCCAAGTCGCACGGCCATGTTAAGCCTCCTTTCCCTTCGGTGGTTGGTTGTCGCCGTTGTTGCCATTATTTCCGTTGTTGCCGTTTTGGCCTTTGCGGTGGGTTCGCAGGTAAATGGCAGTGCTGAGGGTAACCATCACCCCAATGACGCCCAGCGTGCCCTGCATATACGGCCAGGTGATGTCCGGCAGCGAAACATCACTTTGCTCGGGGAAGCCAAGTTTGGTAAAGTCAAGATCGGAAATGTACAGCATGGAGGTTCCCCCAGCCTCCTTTTCCCCATAGATGTGCTGGACATAGCTGTCTTCGCCGACCAGGCGGGTTCGGGCGATATCCAGCATGGCTTTGCGCGTGCCGTAAATCAAAGCGCCCGTCGGGCAAGCTTCGCTGCACTTGGGTTGCTCGCCATTCTCCTGGCGGTCGGCGCAGAAGTCGCATTTCTGAATAAAGGGCAGCGGTTTTTCCCATTCCGTCTTCGGAACACTGAACGGGCAGGCAGCCATGCAGTAGCGGCAGCCAATGCAGCGCTCGCTGTGGTAGATAACCGGGCCGCTTTCCAGCTTTTCCAGGGCTCCAACCGGGCAAACGGAGACGCAGGCCGGGTGGACGCAGTGCATGCACTGGTTTTTGACAAAAGAATCAGTTTCCTGATCCTTGTAAAGTTTGATGATCGTCCAGGTTCTGGAGTCCAGATCGTGCGGCATCTCGTACAGACCCGACGGGTCGACCTGATGCTCCAGGCCGGCGCGCCGCTTGCAAGCGACCTGGCAGGCGCGGCAGCCAACGCAAATGGTCGAGTCGTACAACATGGACGCGGTTTCATCTGTGTTTTTTTCGATACTGTTTGCACTTACCGGTGAGGCCGGCAGAGCTAATGCTCCCAGGCCAGCTCCGGCCACTTTTATGAAATCTCTTCGGCTGATTGGCATGGCAACCCTCCTTAGTGATGCTCGTGGCCTTCTTCAGAAGGCTCTTCCTGGCTCACTTCCGGGGTGACGCCCTTTGCCCGTCCAGTCATGACCGTGTAGCCGAAGGCCAGCGCCGCGCCTGCAACCATACCTACTGCGCCAGCGGTAACCGCCGCGCCTTCCGGTGTGACTGTGCCCTTAACCTCGCCGACAGCCGGGTAGGTATTAGGCGGCAGGAAGTCGTTGAGTTGAATGGGCGAATAGGTGGCCATATCCCAGAAATCCGGTTCGGAACAGCCAATGCAGGGGTGTCCGGCGCCTATAGGCCAGTTCGTCCCATCGTTGTATTTGACGATCGAGCAGTTGTGCGAGCTGATGGGACCTTTGCAGCCCATCTGATAGAGACACCATCCAGCGCGATGACCTGCGTCGCCCCAGACGCGCACAAACTCGCCTGCATCAAAGTGCCCGCGACGTTCGCAGTTGTCGTGAATAAGCTGGCCGAAGGCGAACAACGGGCGGTGCAATTTGTCCATCTCGGGCAGCGCGCCAAAAGTAAGGTAATGAACTACAGTTGCCGTCAAATTGACCGGGTTCAGCGGGCAGCCTGGCAGGTTGAGCACCGGTTTGTCCGTGATGAGGTCCATTACGCCAACAGCCTGAGTGGGGTTGGGTTTGGCCTTGGGAATGCCGCCAAAGGCAGCGCAGTTGCCAACCGCTACAACCGCCACTGCGTTGGAGGCTGCCTCGCGAATGAGGTCTTCGGACGAACGTCCACCGACGCAGCAATAAACCCCATTGTCGCCCAGGGAAATTGAGCCCTCGACCACCAGGATGTACCCGCCGGCTTTGATGGTGGCAGCTTTGGCTTCTTCGGCTTGTTTGCCGGCTGCTGCCATGATGGTCTCATGGTAATCAACCGACAGAACGTCGAGGATGATATCCGCCGCGGTTGGGTTGTTCGAACGTAAAAATGCTTCGCTGCACCCTGCGCAGTCCTGCAGCTCGAGCCAGACCACCGGTACGCGTTTGGGAGCTGTGAGTGCGGCTTCGATCCACGCAGCTCCGCTCTTCGGCAGCGCCAGCGCTCCAGCCATCACGCTACAAAACTTGAGAAAATCGCGTCGGGATACCCCCCGATTAAATACAGTTTCCTTAATGCTTAATTCCTGGAATGACATAGACCCCTCCATGGTTTCAGGATTGCGATGAAGCAGCGGCGATATTCAGTTGAGTTGTAAGACGGATATTTGTGAAAGTTGTAACAATAAAGCTAACTCAGATCAACTTTGTATTAATACGATTAGATTAGCATAGCAGTCATTTCAATGCAAGTGCAATGAAACGACAAATGACACTATTGTTATATGACAAATGTCATGCTCGGCGCAATAATAAGCTTCGTGCCTTTCCCCAAAGCCCGGTGCCGTTCGACCCGCCCGCTGCGTTTGCCCGCGATGCAGCGCATGCTGATTTGATTGAACCGGGGTCGAACGCACCGAAACAGCAAAAACGGTGCGTTCAAATACGGAACGCACCCTACAAAACTTTTTCCGACCGTTTGTTGGTTCCCATGGATTCACGAACGACTGCTGGTCCGAGTAGTACGGACGAATACGTTTTCTATCGCGAAGGCGGCTGGAGTTGGTCAATACCTTACATTGCGGGCGTGTATGCGCTGGTTGCTCAGGTAAAACCGGCCATAACGCCGGAAGAATTTTGGCGGTTAGCGCTTCAAACAGGGCAGACGATCGAGCTTAACCATAAAGGCGAGATTTATTCGTTGCGTTCGATTCTCGATCCAGTTGCTCTAATGGCAGCACTGCATAAATGACCAATAACCGTGATATTGACAGAGTATGTGGATTTTTGCCCAAAACCGACCCAATACGCAGGCGGCGCTTTACCTAATAACTTCTTGCCTAACTTTCTGTAATAAATCTTTTACACCTAGAATCCCGGCCCATTTTTGTAAGTAGTTAAAATCCAACCGGTCACCCTGCACGCTTAACACTCCCAATATATCCAGCCACTGACGCTCTGATACCTCTCCACCAGCCCGAAACCAATCCAGTTTTGCCAGTATGATGTCCTCTGAAGTAGAAAAATAAACCTTTTCCTCAATTGGATCACCTACAACTTGGGCAATTCGTCGTTGCATCTGGTTTAAATCAAAAGGACGTTGTTTAAGGATAAACACATCAACCTTGAACATGGATTCCAGGTGAATCAAATTGAAACTACTTACATGTTTTATCGCATCCAGAATCATATCTCCATCAATATAAAATTCACTCTGCAATAAAGACACAAATTTTGGCACCTGATATGGGTTGATATCCGCAACAATATCAACGTCCAGCGTTGCGCGGATCGTGCCATAGACAGCTGATGCCAATGAACCGCCGATCAGGTAATTAATTCCAAGATGTTCAAATACTTTTACAACCTTTAAGATAACCCGAATGGGTTCAGTGAGCATATCACCCCTGGTTATGTGGCGGGCCATAAACTAAATTGGCAACCCTGGGCTCAAGTATAAGATCAGCGAGCCGCCGCTGGAGAATTTCAGGAGGTTCATTTGGAAAACGTGATTGAAGCCCGGACAAAGCCAGAATTTTGATCGTCTCATTCATCTGGCCAAGTATGGCCAGTTTGCGGGCTGGCGTGGCCTCACGAAGAAGCGTGTTCTGTAGTGCAGCAATTTTAGAATTGGTGTCCGAATGAAGTTCCATTTCAATATGATTATAGTGTTTCCCAGAATAATTGCGAAGCCCAATTTTAGATGTCCTCGAATCAATAAAAATCAAAAACAGATAAAACTTACTAACCTGTGATTGTGTCTAGGCCAACGCAAATTACACAACCCATGCAGCACCCTTGTGCCTCGATATCATTGCACTTGGTGATAGGATATTCAATTTTCACCGATTTGAAAAATTTGAATCAATCCTATTGTGTAAAGAGTGGCAGGAGAACAGTTACTCTGGTGCCCTTTCCCACTTCGCTTTCGATTTGAATCGTTCCACCCTGTCCTTCGGCAAGCGCCTTGGCGATCGGCAAGCCCAGGCCAAAGCCGGGGACACTTGCGTCGGTTTCGCCGCGGTCAAAACGGTCAAAAATGTGCCCCAAAAGTTCGAGGGGGATACCCGCGCCGCTATCCTGCACGCTCAATTCAACCCGACCGTCGGTAGCTTTGGCAGCCACACTGACTGAGCCGGGAGTGTGCTTAAGCGCGTTATCTAGCAGCACCAGCAATATTTGTTTAACCGCATCGCGGTCCCCCAAAGCGGTGACTTCTTCTACGGTCTCAGTAATGTCGCGCTGCGGGTCCAGCAAGCGTACCTGGCGCGTGACCTCGCCGACCAGCAGATGGAGCGGAACTGGCTCCTGTAGCAGGTTGCGGCCGGCATCTGCGCGGGCAAGAATGAGCAGATCGTTGACTAAGCGGATCAGGCGGTCGCTTTCACCCACCAGGTCGTTCAGAATGTCGGCGCGCTCTTCTTCAGGCAAGGGCGGCTGGCGGCGCAGCAGGTCCAGGTTGCCGCGGACGGTGGTCAAAGGAGTGCGCAACTCGTGCGAAACATCCGCCACGAAATCACGCTGCATTCCGAGAGCATGGTTCATCTGCGCATAAGCTTCCTGCAACCGCGAGAGCATGGAATTGAAAGTTTGCGCCAGGCGCCCCACTTCGTCGTTGGGCCCTTGGTGATCCACCCGCCGGGTCAAGTCGTTTTCGCCCCCAATTTCACTGGCGGTCTGGGTGATGCGGTTGATCGGGCGCAGCGCCGCTTTGGAAAACGCCCAGCCAACGCCAAATGCAACCAGCGTGGTGAGCAGGCTGGCGATGATCAAGGTTGTGCTGAGCGCCGAGAGCGAACGGTCGCGTTCACTAAGCGGCCTGGCGACCTGAATGATGAACACCGGCTCGCCGTTGACCGAAACCGGGCTATTGAGCACTAACAGGCTTTCATTCTCAGGAGCCACCACCTCCCACCAAATGTTCTTTTCATTCAGGGTTTGCATCCCGGTTTCACTAATGGGCAGGGCATCCACCGTCCCAAAGGGGCTGGCGATTAGTGTGCCATCCATTGCCAGAATGCGCACGATTTCACGTTCGCGTAAATCCTTGAGCGCTTGCTCGCCTGAAAGAATTTCGAATGGGATGGTAGTATGAGGTACGTTCTGCGGTTCCTGGACGGAGGGACTCAAATATGTACGAAAAATGGAACTCACCAGCATATCGCTGCTGAGCACGATGTCTTCTTTAATCGCATTAAGCGTGGAACGCGCCAGAATGGCGTACAGTGCAGCGCCAAAAATCATCAGCGTCAGCGCCAGAATACCGGTATAAAGCAGCGTCAACCGCAACCGGATCGACATTATTCAACTCTCAAGGCATAACCGATGCCGCGTACGGTTTGGATCAGGCGCGGGTGACCGTTGGCTTCCAACTTTTTACGCAGGTAACCCACATACACTTCCAGGACGTTCTGCTCTCCGCCAAAATCATAGCCCCAAACATTGGTCAGGATTTGGGCGCGTTCCAGCACCTGGCGCGGGTGGCGTATGAAGTAATGCAGCAGGTCAAATTCGGTGGGGGTCAGCTCCAGCGCTGCACCGTCCAGCGTTGCCAGATGCGCGGTCGGATCGAGATGCAGACCGGCAAAGGTCACGGGGCGTTTATCGGTCTTGCTTTCGATACGGCGCAGTAGTGCGTGTACCCGTGCGACCAGTTCCGGCGGAGCAAATGGTTTGACCAGGTAATCGTCGGCGCCGCTTTCCAACCCCTCCACGCGATTCTCTATGGCATCCCGGGCGGTCAACATCAGTATCGAGGCGCGGTTGTTCTCTGAACGCAGCTGGCGCATGACCTCCATCCCGTCCATTTTGGGCATCATCCAGTCGAGAATGATGATTTCTGGATGGTAGGCGTCCACCTGTTTGAGGGCTTCGATCCCATTGGAGGCGGTAATTACCAGCAGGCCTTCATAGGTCAGGGTGCGCTGCAGCATTTTGAGCAGCTTTACGTCGTCATCCACAATCAAGACAGTTGCCATAAAAACAATTTCCTGGACGTTCAACAAAATCAAGTTTTTATGCCGTAATCATAACCCCACTGACTGAGAAATGGCTGTGAAAAGGGATTTGGCGGCTATTCACAGCATTTTAACAGGTCCTTCTTGGCATATTCTCAGCCTGGTTTTATAGAATGATTTTATAAAATCATTGCGGTAACTAAGCCTTCATCTTCTCCTCCCCAAGAACCGGGGCCGCCGGGGCTCGCTAACCCTCACGGCTCCGGTTGGAGTTTAAAGCAAGGTCAAAGTCTTCAGGCTATCCGCCTCGTGTTAGCCGCCTTCGTTGACAGCCCTGTGCATCTGCGGTATCCTTACCGCGCGTCCGGGTGGGACCGGCGCGGCAGAATCCGCCGAACCCTGTCAGGTCCGAGAGGAAGCAGCAGTAAGGTGGTCACTCTGGGCGCCGCCGGAAGCCCTGCTCGGGCGCATTTTTCTTGCCAATTTTTGGAATTTTTCCGCATGACTACCCCTCCCGTCTGTAATTACGAAGGCTCTGATTACCAGCAATCCTTCTGGGATCAGGGCGGCCGCGCTTACGAAGACGCAGTCGAGGCGGTGGCGCTGCGCCGCCTGCTGCCCGCGTCGGGGAAACTGATGCTAGAACTGGGCGCCGGAGCCGGGCGCAACACGCTGCGCTACCGCAACTTCGGGCGGGTGGTGCTGCTGGATTATTCGCGTACCCAGTTGGAACAGGCGCGCGCGAGATTGGGGGACAGCCCGCGCTACGTGTACGTCGCTGCCGATGTGTACCGCTTGCCGTTTGTCGCCGGTTTGTTCGATGCCGCCACCATGATCCGCACGCTGCACCACATGGCCGATGCCCCCACAGCGCTGGCCCAGGTGCGCGGAGTGCTGCAGCCAGGCGCTGTCTTTATATTGGAATATGCCAACAAAAAAAATTTGAAAGCGGTGCTGCGCTTTGCGCTGGGGCGGCAGAAGTGGAATCCGTTTTCGCTGGAGCCGGTCGAGTTCGCCGAACTCAATTTTGATTTTCACCCGGCAGCGGTGCGCGCCTGGTTGAAAGCCAGCGGTTTCAGCGTCGAGCGACAGTTGACCGTGTCGCATTTCCGCATGGGGGTATTTAAAAAGCTGCTGCCGCTCAAGTTGCTGGTGGTCATGGATTCACTGGCGCAGTTGACGGGGGACTGGTGGCAGTTCAGCCCGAGCGTGTTTGCCGCCTGTCGCGCTTCTATGGAAGGGCCAACAGCCGCCGAAGGCGCCTTTTTCAAATGCCCGGCCTGCGGTAACGCGACCCTGACGGAGACCCCGACAGAGGTTTTGTGTGAGTCCTGCGGGCGGTGTTACCCGGTTACCGGTGGGATTTACAACTTCCGGGTAAATTGAGGAAAGGTGTAGGGCAAACTTTGGTTCGCCTCGTAAACTAAAGTTTACGCTACAGGGTTTTAGAACGTGTAGGACGAACTTCGGTTCGCCACGCAAACTAAAGTTTGCGCTACAAGTCCCTGCAAGGGCGGCATGCAAGCGGGAATGGTGCGTTCACCCACAGGGCGCAAAAACCGCGAAGTTCGAACGCACCCTACTGCTACAAGGCTTTAGAACGTGTAGGACGAACTTCAGTTCGCCACGCAAACTAAAGTTTGCGCTACAGGGCTTTGTGCACGCCAGATTTATATCTGGATAGCGATCGAGAACAACTGGTTTTGGTGCATCGCACCTGGCCTTGATGCTTTTCGCCAGTGGCAAGGCGGGAGAAGATACCCCAATCTTTCAGCGGTTTTAAAGCCGTGGCCTTGCAGTAAACCTCCATACCAGACGCGTCGTGGCCCTAAAATCCCCTCACCTAACAAAAATATTGGGGTGAGTTCATAGGGTGCGCTTCAGCGCACCATTTAATGATGTTTGCTAATTATAGAGGCAGCTGATTACTAAAACAAAATCTTTGCGAACTTGTAGCCCTTTAAGGTTTGTTCTTGTGGTGCGCTGAAGCGCACCCTATCTGATGGAAACTTTCACTTGTCGCTGCGCCTCCTCAAGGACAAACTACGTGACACCTGGCACGCTATTCTTTCTCCACCACCCACACATGCGAAAGGCCCAAGGCTTGCAGCGGGGTGTGCTCGAGCGCCTGTAAGAAACGCCGCAGCAGGCTGCCCGGCAGCGGCGCGCGCGCGATGATGTTGTCGTAGGCGCCAAAAATGATTCTGCGTGAGACGAGCCGAACCGGCAGCCCGGCGAACAGGCACTCCAGGTCGCGGCGCGAATAAACTTCCACATGCGGCGCCAACCGGTTGCGCAGCTTGCGCGGCAGGTAATTGATCAATGGAATATTGCCAAACTGATATTTGCCGCGCCAGTACATGCCGTGTGTCTCGAACGGATAGCCGCGGTTGGGGCAAAACAGCACCAGCCGGCCGCCCGGGCGCAACGTGCGCACCATCTCGCGGATGGCAGCCTGATCATCCTGCACGTGCTCGAGTACCTCGTGCGATAGGATCAAATCGAAGGAATCGGCCGGAAACGGCAGATATTCCCCTGCGCCGCACACTACCCGGGGTGTTTTCTGCCGGGCCTGCACGGTGCGCTCGTGCTCGATATCCAGCCCAATGGCGGGATTAGCGGTTACGGCCAATTTTTCCAAATAGGTGCCAAGGCCGCAGCCGTCCACAAAAACCCGCCCATTCAGGCGGTCGCCGGCTGCTTCGCGGATCATGCTCAAACGCCGTTCCTGCCCGGCGCGCCAGACGTGCGAAGGCTCGCCGCGTTCGGCGGCTTTTTGCAGTTGACGCTCGTCCATTTCCATACCGCCCAATCCTATCATAAATTCCGCGTCAGCCCGCCTTGCTCAGGCCGGTCTGCGGCCCCAGTGAATGGCCATGGTGCCGAACATGCGCCTTTGAAAGCCGACTTCTTCGAATCCGGCAGTTCGCAGCGCCTCCGCGAGCGTCTCGGCGTCCAGGAATTTCTCGCTCGAACTCGGCAGGTAGGTATAGGCGTCGCGCTGGCCGGTGATCAGCGCACCGAGCAGGGGGATGATCGTACGCATGTGAAACTGGATGAACGGCGTGAGGATGGAACGCACGGGGCGGGTGGTGTCCAGCGATACCAGCCAGCCACCCGGTTTGAGCGCGCGGAACTGCTCTTTTAACGCCAGGGGCAGATCGCTCACATTGCGCAGCAAATAACCTGAAACAATTGCGTCGAAGTACTGACTGGCAAAGGGCAATGCCATTGCATCGGCGGCTGACCAGTCTGGCGCGGGCGGCGCGTGCCGTTGACCGACGCGCATCATCCCCAGCGTGAAATCTGCTGCCAGCGCATGGCAATCGGGATACTGCCGCAGCGCCTCGCGGGCCAGGTCACCGGTGCCGGCGCCCAGGTCGAGCAGGCGGGCGTGCGGTCCGAGCCGGGCGCGGCGGATCACCTCACGCCGCCAGCGTAAATCCTGCCCGGCAGTCATCAACCGGTTCATTAAATCGTAACGCGGGGCGATGCGATTGAACATGCTTTGCACATAAGCCCCCTTGTTTTCAGCGGACAAGTCAGTTTTCATCGCTGGCAGGCACCCAGGCCAGGATGGTGGTTCCGGCGCCCGGCTCCGATGAAATATCGACGTCGCCTCCCACATTGCGCGCGCGCGTTTGCATATTCGCCAGGCCATGGCCGATGGTCAGGCGCATCTTCTCGACATCAAAACCCAGGCCATCGTCCACCACTTCCATTAAATAACGGTCGGTAGCTTTCCACAGGGTAACACCGATGGTGCGAGCGCGGGCGTGTTTGGCGATATTTGCCAGCGCTTCCTGGCAGATGTGGAACAGCGCCAGCGCTTGGGTGTCTGGGATGGTTGCCAGATCCTCTTCGGACCCCTGTAAGTTGACGCTCAACAAAGTATTGGCGCGAAATTCCTGCACCAGCCGCCGGATCCCCTCCATCAGGCTTTCGTTGTACAACTGCCGCGGGCGCAAGTCGAGGATATAAGTACGGATGTCGCGAATGGTGTGATTGAGGTCGCTGATGGCCTGTTCGATGCGCTGCACCATGCCGCCCGTATCGCTTTTGACCAGCAGCCGGGCATGTTCCAGGGTCAGCCCCACGGCATAAATGGACTGGATAATGCCGTCATGCAAATCCATGCCAATGCGTTCGCGCTCTTCCAGCACTGCCAGGCGACGCCCCTGCAAGTTGAGGCGCACGCTCTCGATGGCGGTGCCGACCCACGAGCCGATCGTCGCCAAAAACTGCATTTCCAACTCGTCCAGCGGGCGCGGGTGGCAGGAAGCCAGACACAACACGCCGACTACCCCCTGGCGCCCGGTAATGGGCAGACAGGCTACCTGATGGAACTCGTTGTTGTACACATCCGGGTGAAGGTCGCTGCCGTCGGGATTGTTCATCGAGATCAAGCGCGCCTGGTTGGTCTTGGCGACTTTGCCAATGACGCCTTCACCCAGGTTGTATTTATCCTTGGCCCACAAGGCGTTGACAATATGTCCGCGGTGCATCACCCGTTTGAGCTGGCGGGAATTCTCCGGGCGCAGATACACCTCGCCGATTTCCAACTGTAAATAATCCAACACCTGGGTGAGCGCCTTGTCCAGGATTTGTTCGATATCGGTGGAGGTGGCCAGGGTGGAGCTTAATTCGTTCAGCAGGGCCAGGTTTTCATTGCGGCGGGTGAGAATGCGGTCGCGCTGCACCAATTCGCGGTAAATGCGCGCGTTAATAATGGCTACTGCCGCATAAGCCGCCAGCATCTCGATCATCAGTTGATCAGACTCGGTGAACTCGGGCGCGCCAATTTTATCGGTCAGGTAGATCTGGCCAATATGCCGCCCGCCGTGACGAATGGGTACCCCCAGGAAAGATTCCATCGACGGGTGGTTTTTGGGGAAACCTACGCTGCGCGGATCCTTCGAAATGCGCGCCACCCGCATCGATTCCTGAGAGTGCATGAGCACACCCAGCAACCCCAGCCCGCGCGGCGGGGCTGGCATGCGCGCAACTTCTTCCTCGCTCATGCCGACCGGGATAAAGGCTTCCAGGTCACCCCCTGGACCGACCACACCGACGGCAGCGTAGCGCGCTTCGGCTTGTTCGCAGGCCAGGGCGGCAATACGCTCCAGCAGCGTATCCAGCGCGGTGATCTGTACCAGTTCCAGACTGGACCTATGCAGCGCCAGCAGGCGAGCTTCCAGTTGTTCGCGGGTCAATTGTAGAAAATTGGCGTTAACCATGGTATGAGAGATATTTTACCCGAATCGGTTAACAATGACAATTTCGCGGCTATGACGCAGGCTGCTCAGAGAAAAGGGGCGCGGGCTTGACTTACACCTTGCTTTTTCTGATAATACTGGTAACAACCACATGATGTCTTAGCACCACGGTAACGGAACAGCCATGCCCGCCATTGTAGATCCCAACGACTACACCCCCAAGTATTTCCAACTCGCGACCATCTTGCGCGAACGAATCTCCAGCGGCGAACTGCTACCGCACCAACCGATTCCTTCCGAGCGCCAACTGGAGGAAATCTACTCGGTCAGCCGGCCCACCATCCGCCAGGCGATCGATCTATTAGTGCGCCAGGGTTTTCTTTACCGTGAGCACGGGCGCGGCACCTTTGTCTCGCCGCAAAAACTACAGAAGGGCATTTCCGAACTGACCAGTTTCAGCGAGGATATGCGTGCCCGCGGCATCGAACCCGGGCAGCAGATTTTGGAGTTAAAAATGGCGCTCCCGCCGGAAGAAGTGCGCCAGCGTCTGGAATTGCCGCCGGACGGCGGCGAGGTGCTGTACATCGAGCGTCTGCGCCTGGGTGACGGCGTGCCGATGGGACTGATGATCTCGTATCATGTGCTGCCTGAGGGGCTGACGCTGGATCGCGAGCAATTGGAAGCTGCAGGCTCGATCTATAGCCTACTGCAGGAGCGCTTTCACTTGATCCCCACCGAAGCGGACGAGACGTTAGAGGCCGTGCTGGCCACCCCGCGCGAGGCTGGACTGCTGCAGATCGCCGCGGGCAGCCCGCTGCTGCTCAGCGTGCGCGTGACCTACTCGCAATATCGCCGGGCGATGGAGTATGTAAAAATCCTGTACCGTGCCGATCGCTACCAGTACTTCGCCAAGTTGACGCGGTAAACAGTTCTCACCACGGAGGTATGGAGGACACAAAGAAGGTCCGGTTCTGTGTCTCCCCCAAATCGAGATTTTTGGGGGAGGTTGGAGGGGGTACATAGTCCGCAAGACACAGAGAGAATCCGTGATTACAAGGGGCACGGGGATGATTAAAGCAACAAAAATCGTAAATTATGCCCCGTGCCCGGAATGATGTTTGCTCAACCATCGGGCACGAGGGGAATCGAAAGACCCAGGCCCTATCTCAAACCTCGTGCCCTACCCAAGAGAACTGTTCGTTCCGCAACATGTATAATGAGTATTGAATTTCTCAATTTTGATAATTGACTTTTGCCTTTTGCTATGCTATGATCTATCTGGTAATGTGGTCATTACCAGTTGTAAAAACAACCCTTTTCACCCGCCATGACAGATCAAAATCCCCCACCTCCGCTTGTTCCTGACGATGAAATCCGCCAGATCGTGCAGCGCGTGCTCAACCAGGCCATGGGCCTGAAGCCCGCCACTGATCCGCCACAAGCTGCCGCGCCGGCGCCTGCTGCCCAGCCTACATCGGCCCACATGGTGGCCATTGGCGCGGATCACGGCGGGTTTGAGCTCAAAGAGATCCTCAAAAAAGACCTGGCTGAAGGGGGCTATGAAATCATCGACGTCGGCACAACCGGGAAGGAAGCGGTGGATTACCCCGATTTTGCCCACGAGGTGGCCCGCCTGGTAGCCGGCGGCAAAGCCTGGCGCGGCGTGATGATCGACGGCGCTGGAATCGGCTCCTGCATGGTGGCCAACAAGGTGCCCGGCGTGCGGGCTGCCCTGGCGTACGACTATGCCAGCGCGTCCAACAGCCGCGAGCACAATGACGCCAATGTGCTCACCCTGGGCGCCGGATTGATCGGTGTAGCCCTGGCGAAGCAAATTCTCAAGGTCTGGCTGACCACCGAATTTGGCGGCGGACGCCACCAAAAGCGAATTGACAAGATTATTGCGGTCGAGAAGCAGTACGGGAAGTAGAGGTTAGTGATGCTGCCGGATATGCAAAAGGTAGAGCAACTGGTAGAAATAATTACGCGTGAAGTGCTGATCGCCATGATGGAACAGCAGCACCCAGGAACCCCGCATGACGGCGACCAGTGCAAGTTTAATTGCGCCGACGGTCTGTGCGTCAAGACCTGCTTCGACCGCACCGGTCAGGTGATTTCTGCCGGCGCGGAACGGCTGACCTCGACCCTGGGGGTCATTCCCGAAGACGTCAGCCTGGCCAAGATGATCGATCACACCCTGCTCAAAGCTGATGCCACCCCCGACCAGATCGCTCAGTTATGTTACGAGGCGCGCAAGTACGGGTTCGCCTCGGTGTGCATCAACCCAACCTGGGTGCCGCTGTGTGCCAAGCTTTTGGAAGGCTCAGACGTAAAGGTTTGCACGGTAATCGGTTTCCCGTTGGGAGCCACCGCTCCGGATGTGAAAGTATTCGAAACCCAGAACGCTCTACACCAGGGCGCCAATGAAATTGATATGGTGCTCAATATCGGCGCGCTCAAGGCGCGCGATCTGGAACTGGTCGCGCGAGACATTCGCGGAGTGGTCAAAACCGGCCACGCGCGCGGTGCGCTGGTCAAGGTGATCCTGGAGACTTCGCTGCTTAATGATGAGGAGAAAGTGCTGGCGTCCTTGATCAGCAAGCAGGCCGAAGCCGACTTTGTCAAGACATCGACCGGTTTTTCAACCGGCGGCGCGACGGTGCACGATGTGACCCTCATGCGCCGGGTGGTTGGGCCGGAGATGGGCGTCAAGGCCTCGGGCGGGGTGCGCACCTTCGAAGACGCTGAGGCGATGGTCAAAGCCGGGGCAACGCGCATCGGCGCCAGCGCCGGCATCAAGATCATTCAGGGGCCGGCAGCCGATAAAGTCCAACAACCAGCTGCGGCGGCTGCACCCGTACCTGCCAAGAGTTATTAAGACGGAGCGAAACCATGCTTATTGCGAAAGTCATCGGCACGACCGTCTCCACCATCAAGGACGAGAAATTAACCGGCCGCAAGTTGTTGATCTGCCGCCCGGCGGATGAGCACGGCAATCCGTCCGGTAAACCATATGTTGCCATCGACAGCGTGGACGCCGGCATTGGCGACCTGGTGTTGACTGCCGCGGGCTCGTCAGCCCGGCAAACCAATATCACCAAGGATACTCCGGTCGATGCGGTTATCATGGCAGTTATCGATTCCCTTGAAGTCGGCGGCGAGGTTGTTTTCCGCAAATCTGCCTGACCGGCGGATCGGATGAGAGGATCCCGGTTCGATGGATAAAGATCTTTCCTCCATTCAAGAAGCGCGCGATCTGGCGTCTGCCGCTTACGACGCCTGGCAAAAATGGCGCACTGCCTCCCAGGTGGAGGTTGACCGCGTCTGCTCCGCGATGGCGGAAGCCGGTTACCATGCCTCCGAACGGTTAGGCCGGCTGGCGGTGGAAGAAACCGGCTATGGCGTTCCGGCGCACAAAAAAATTAAAAATGAGTTCGGCTCGCGGGTGGTGTGGGAAAGTATCCGTGACGTAAAAACAGTGGGCGTGATCCGCCACGACCCTGACCGCCGCCTGTACGAAATTGCCTGGCCAATGGGCGTGATCGTGGCGCTGGTGCCGTCCACCAACCCGACCTCAACGGCTTTCTTCAAGATTCTTGCAGCGGTAAAAGCGCGCAATGCCATTGTGGTAGCGCCGCACCCGGCAGCGGTGCGCTGCACTTGCGACGCGGCTCAAACGATGGCGCAGGCAGCTGAAAGCGCCGGAGCGCCCAAAGGCCTGGTTTCCTGCATGACGCAGGTCTCGCTGCCGGGTACGCAGGAACTGATGACTCACCGGCGCACCGCCTTGATCCTGGCGACCGGCGGCTCGCCGATGGTGCGCGCGGCGCATTCCACCGGGAAACCGGCCTATGGCGTGGGTCCGGGCAACGTCCCGGTGTACGTCGATCGCAGCGCTGACATCGAAAAAGCGGCGCGGTACATTGTTGCCAGCAAAGCCTTCGACTACTCCACCATCTGCGCCACGGAACAGGCGGTCATTGCTGACCGGCCGATAGCCTCCCGTCTGGCGGATTTGATGCGCGCAGAAGGCGCTTATTTCACCAACGAGCAGGAGACCGAAGCGCTGCGGCGGTCGGTGTTCAACCCGGACGGCAGCATGAACACCGCCGTGGTGGGCAAGTCGGCTGACTACGTGGCGGGTTTCGCCGGGTTTCAAATCCCGCGCGGCACGCGCATCCTGGTAACCCCGCTCACCAGGGTGGGCAAGGACGAGCCGTTGTCGCACGAAAAGCTGACCACCGTGCTGGCCTGGTATGTGGTGGACGGCTGGGAAGAGGGCTGCGACACCTCAATTGCCTTGATCGAGACCGGCGGACGCGGGCACACGCAGATCATACATGCCACCGACGAACGTGTAATCATGGCTTTTGGGTTGGAAAAACCTGTTTTCCGTATTCTGGTCAACACGATGGGCACGCTGGGAGCGATCGGCTATACCTCTGGCGTGGCGCCTTCGATGACGCTGGGATCTGGCGGGGTTGGCGGCGCCATCACCGGCGACAATATCACCGTCACCCATTTGCTCAATGTAAAAAGGTTGGCGTATGAAACGATTGCGCCGCCCCCCGAGGCCTTCGCGCCCGGCGAACCCGCTCAGGGTCCGTCCCCGGCCGAAGTTGAACGCCTGGTACGCCAGGTGCTGGAAGAAATTCTGCAGAAGAAGAATCCCTTTTAACCCATTTTTTGTTCCACGAAAGGAATCCCCACAATGGCTTTAGACACCTCACTTATCGCTTTAGGAATGGTCGAGACCCGCGGGTTGATCGGCGCGGTCGAGGCCGCCGATGCCATGGTCAAGGCAGCCAATGTTGTCCTGATCGGCTCGGAATATGTTGGCGGCGGCTACGTGACCGTCATGGTGCGCGGCGACGTTGGCGCGGTCAAAGCTGCCACGGACGCTGGCGCTGCCGCGGCCAAACGCGTTGGCGAACTGGTATCGGTGCATGTCATCCCACGACCGCATGTCGATGTCGAGATGATCCTGCCCAAGGCCAGCAAAGGTGGTTTCGGCGGCCGGGCAACTGAACCCAAAGAAAAATAAGATTTCCCTGGCCGGGTGATCCGGCCGGGAATGCGCCCGGAGCCGGCCGATCGTCGAGCCGGCATCCGTGCCGCAACTTTCGCATCCCGTCTGCACTACTGCGCGTGAGCTGACCTGGTCACACGCCCGGACTGCGACCTCATGATTGGAGGCCTGTATGGCTGATGAATTTTCACTGCGCTGTTATTGTTTTCTGGACCGAATGCAGGCCCAGTATGCCGCTTTTGTCGGCACCATTACCCAGGGCGACCTGCCGATCGAGGGCATGGCGGCGCTGTACGTCGAAATGGCTCCCGGCAACGAAGTCTTCCGTGTGGTAGATATCGCAGTCAAGGCCACCGAAGCCCGCCCGGGTGCACAGATTGTGGAACGCGAATTTGGCATGTTCGAGGTGCATTCGCCTAATCAGGCAGCCGTAATCGAGGCTGGCGAGGTGGTGTTGGAGCGGCTGGGGCTGCGGGTCGAAGACCGCATTCGACCGGAGGTAGCCTCCACTCAGGTGATCACCCGCATCGACCCGTACCAGGCGCAATTGATCAACCGCTTCCGGCGCGGCAGTATGCTGGTGCCCGGCGAGACGCTGCTGGTGCTGGAATGCGCCCCGGCGGCCTACATCAATTATGCCTGCAATGAGGCCGAGAAAAAAGCCAGTATCAAACTGGTGCATGTGTCTTCGGTTGGGCGTTTCGGCCGCATGTGGCTCTCCGGCAGCGAGGCTGAAATCCAGACCGCTAAAAATGCCGCCATCCAGGCGCTTGAAAGCCTGGCCGGGCGCGAGGGCGCGTAACAGCGGCCAGGCCGCGGTGGAGGTAAGATGGCAAAAGAGTTTTATACCGAAAAAGATATCGAGGATATGTGGAAGCGCGGCGTCATGTCGCTGGAACTCAGCGACAGCGTTGTGCTGACCGAACTGGCTTATGAAAAGGCCAACCGCCTGGGCATGAGGCTGGTGCAGCCAACCCCTGACAACCCGCCCAGCGCTCCGGTGCGGCCGTACTTGTCGCCTGCCAAGCCAATCCCAACTGCCGCGGATGCAGCCGCCTACCTGCCGAAACTGGACAGCCCGGTCGGACTAAAATCAGGTGAGCTTGACTTGCAGCAGCGCATCAAGAACGCGGTCATGGCACGCATGGGTCCGCAAATCGACCCGAAATTGCTGGATTCGATCATTCAGCGCGTGCTGGCAAGCACAGGATTAAAGTAACGGATGCTGCTTGGCAGAGTGGTGGGTTCAGCGGTTTGCACGATCAAATATCCCGGCACCGAGGGGGTCAAACTGCTGGTGGTTCAGCCGCTCGATAAGCGGCTGGAGCCGGTAGGCGGACTGCAGGTAGCCGCGGATGTGGTGCAGGCCGGTCCCGGTGACCTGTGCGTCATGGTGCGCTCGCGCGAAGCCGCCCTGGCGATGCCGGACGTAAAATTTGTGCCGGTTGACCTGGCGCTGGTGGGCATTGTGGATGAGCTGGCGGTCCAGCCAGTGGACAGCGGGGAATTAATCATGCGCAGCGGCTGGAATCCATTCTACGGAAAGGCGGGGGAATGATTCTGGGGCGCGTGGTGGGCACAGTGGTAACAACCATCAGCCATCCGGCGTTCAAGCACCGCCGTCTGCTGGTGGTGCAGCCGCTGGGTTTGGAAGGCGAACCGCCCGACGCCGATTTTGTCGCACTGGATAACACCCAGGCCGGGGTGGGTGATGTGGTGCTGGTCAACCGCGAAGGCAACGGCGCTCGCCAGGTGCTGAATAACCCCGATGCCCCGGTCATATCGGTGATTGTGGGGTTAGTCGATTCGGTGTTTATTGCTGAGTGATTCCGGATGGGTAGTGGCGAGGCAAAAAGAACACTCCAGGTCATTCGAACCGTTTTTAGCCTCGCCCTTACGCTACGTTCACTCGGTGCGTTCGACCCACTAGTTTCCTTTTGGCTGTGGCCGCGCATCAGATAGGGTTGATCGCCCGGGTCGAACACACCCTACACAGCCGCGTTACTTTAGCCTCGCTTTTACCCGCGATAACACTCATTACGTGTATAACAGCAATCGCCCATTTTTGTTGTCACCTGCCCGGTGTGCAGCATGGCAAACATCTTTTCGTAGGGGCCGACCTCAGTGTCGGCCCGCGAAAACAATTATGGATTAGCCTGCGCACAATCCAGAGGCGACCTCTAAAACCCCCATTAGCGCTGGTCTACTTTAGCGCCAGATCATTAAAGCGGCTTGCCGGCCAACCCATACCGCTGCCAATCCGATGAAAATATGCGCGGCGACGTTAAGCGCCGAGTAGAACCCCTGCCCTTCGCGAAACAAATTGACCGTCTCGTTGCTAAACGTAGAAAAAGTAGTAAATGCACCGAGGATGCCGATGAACAGGAAGGAACGCGCCTCCGGGGTGATCACCCGGCTGTTTTCGCCGACATGCGAAAGAAACCCGATCACCAGGCAGCCGATCAGGTTGACGATTAATGTCCCGATTGGGAAATTTTGACTTTTACCCCAGCTCTGGGCGGCATTGCCGACCAGGTAACGCATCACGGCGCCAATAAACCCGCCGGTACCGATAAGAAATATTTTTTCCAATGTTAAGAAATCTCGATTCGGATGAAATGCAGGAGTCATCAGCGCGAAGCGGTTAAGGGTGGACTCCATCACCACGGAAAGGGTATTTTACACCCTTCTGGCTGTAAAAAACGGGCTGGATTAACGGGCAATAACGCGAAGTTATTCTGGCCAAACACTGCCGGCGCGGACCACGCCGCCAGCCGGAACCGCGGACTTGACTGTGGCGTCGTTGCCGATGCGCGCTCCTGCGCCGACCTCGACGTCCAGGTTGACCGTTACCCCCATGCCGATCAGCGTACGCTCGCCAACGCGCACCGAGCCCGCCAGCATGGCGCCCGGTGAAATATTGACCATATCCGCCAATACACAATCATGCGAGACGATCGCGCCGGTGTTGACGATGCAGCCAAACCCTACCTGGGCCGCGCTGCCAATGTAAGCGTGCGCAAAAACCTGCACGCCTGCGCCCAGTTGGGCGCTGGCTTCGACCATTGCGGTCGGATGAATTAGGGTCGGAAAGCCAAAACCGACCTGAGCCAGCCGCTCGAACACTTTCAGGCGCGGGGCCAGATTGCCGATTCCGCCCACGGCATTGACTGCCAGCCGCAGGCCGCGCGCAGTCAACTCTTCCAGAACCGCGCCCCCGCCCAGCACCGGTACGCCCAGCACCTCAGCGCCAGCAGGCAATCCGTCATCCACTATGCCAACCACGCGGTAAGTGTCCAGCAGCCGCACCAGATCCACCAGCGATTTGCCGTGGCCGCCGCCGCCGTAAATGATCAAGCCGTTGGCATCGAATGCAATCTCCGGTAAAGCTACCGCGGCAGGGCTGAATTTGCGCACCACGGCTTCGGTCACCAGTGTATTGCGAGGCAGTTGGCTCATGTCGACGCCCAGGGAGCGGGCCAGCGCCAACGCCGGTTGAGTAATGCGCAGACCATCGGGCAGTTCATCCGACCCCGTTGTACCGGAGGGCTTTGAGGCAGCCGGCAGCGGCTGGTCGGGGGTTTCGCCCAGGTAGCACAACACCTCGCCGGCAGTGACTGTATCCCCGCGGCCAAAGGCCAGTCCGAGCACATACCCGGCATAGTCTGACGCCAGTTCCAGCGTCGATTTGGTGGTTTCCAGCACCGCCAGCGCATCCCCCGCCTGAATTTTTTGGCCGTTTTGAACGCGCAAATCGATCAGCAGCGCCTCGCGTTCATTGGGATTGAGCTGAGGAATGAGAACCGGGATCAGTTCAGGCATGTAGCTGCGCTCCAATCTTTTCAGCGGTGCGGAGGATATCGTCCACTTCGGGTAGGGTACGGCGTTCCAGTCCGGCAGCAGCCGGGATGGGCGTTTCGATCGCGGCCACTCGTCCGGCAGCTACCAAACGGCTGCCCAGCGACTCGCTGCAGCGCGCCAGGACCTCAGCTCCCCAGCCGGCCGATAAGCTGCCTTCTTCAGCAGTCAACAGGTGGCCGGTGCGGCTGGCCGACTCCAGGATGGGCGCGATGTCCAGCGGCGCCAGTTGGGTAAGGACGATCAATTCGGCGAATAGTTCGCGCTCATAGGCCAACTTGACCAGCGCCTGGTGCGCCAGTTCAGCCATGTAGCCATAGGCAGCCAGGGTGAGGGTTGGCGGGGGTGCGCCGCGCACAGTCAGGCGGTAGGCCGGAAAGAGTTCGGCGCTGCCGGTGCGCTCGATCTCGAAGTCGCTGGCAGCCCCAGCATCAACCACCTGCAGGCCGTAGAGCAGCTTGTGTTCAACAAAAACCAACGGGTCATCCTGGCGCAAAATGGCGCGGTAGAGCAGTTCGCCGGGGTCGCCAAAATGGCTGGCAGCCACCACCCGTAGCCCGGGCACGCCCAGGAAGAGTTTTTCGATGGATTGTGAATGCGTCGGCCCGTAACCGCGCCGCCCACCCATGGGTGTGCGCACTACCAGCGGAACCGACACCTGATCGTTGTACATCCAGCGCAGCTTGGATGCCGTATTGACCAGCGGATCGACTGCCAGGGTGCTGAAATCACCGAACATGATCTCGACCACCGGCCGCAGGCCGCGCAGCGCCATGCCGGTTGCCAGCCCGGTCATGCCGGCCTCCGAAACGGGCGTGGTCAGAATCCGCTCTGGGAAGGCAGTCGAAAGCCCGCGCGTCACCTTGAAAGCACCGCCGTAGGGATCCAGGATATCCTCGCCGAGCAATACCACACGCGAGTCGTCCGTCAGCGCGCGCTGCAGACCGTTGTTGAGGGCATCCAGCACGGAGGTCATAGCGCACCTCCAGCGGGCGGGTCGCTCAAGGCCTGCTCGAAGGCAGCGCGCACCAGCGCCTCTATTTCAGTATCTACGGCTTGACGGACATTTACTGCCAGGCGGTTACCGTGAATAGTCAGGGGATCACGAGTGCGGCGCAATTCCTCGATCATTTGGACGGGACGGGTATCGTCGGACTTGGAATGCGGGCCGAAGCGCGCGGAATCGATGATCAATGCTTGCGCACGCTGCGAGTGGCGCACCTCCGCGATCAGCGTTTGGGCGGTCGAAGAGATTTCAAGCACGTCGGAGGTGCTCACCTCGCGGCTTGGAATGCCGAAAGCCGCCAGACGACCGGCAATGCTGCCGGCCAATCCCAGCGCGATGGGCGTCGTCTGGGCGATATGGTTGTTTTCGATGACGATCAGCAAAGGCGCGCCCCACAGACTGGCAAAGTTGAATGCCTCATAGACGCTGCCTTCGCCCAGCGCGCCATCGCCGGCAAACACCGTGGTGACCGTTTGGCGCCCCTGCATTTTCTCGGCCAGGGCAATTCCGGTTGCCAACGGCAGGGTGCTACCCAGAATGCCGTTTGAATAGAAATTACGCCAGTGCAGGTGCTGCGAGCCGCCGCGGCCGCCACACACTCCGCTGACCCGCCCCATCAATTCACCGAACAGCGCCCGCGGATCGCCGCCGTAAGCCAGAAAATGACCGTGACAGCGGTGGTTGCTGACTACAATGTCATCAGGTTGCAGGTTGGTGATAACCCCCACGGCGTTGGCTTCCTGCCCGATATAGGTGTGGGTGGTGCCGCTGAACGCTCCGCGGCGGTACTCGGCCAGGATGGTTTCTTCGAAGCGGCGGATGAGAACGAGGCTGCGGTAAAGCGCCAGCGCGTCAGTCATGGAATGATTTTAATCGATAAAAGGTTAGTGTAGGTCACAGCTTGCCCGCGCAAATTTGCAAATTTGCGCTACATAAGGGCATCTTGTTGCCAATAACCATCGACCTTCCGGATGTAGGGGCGCGCAATGCGCGCCCGTGCTTCGCCGGGTACAACATCTGGTGCTTCGACAGGCGCTGCAACTGCAACCGGTGCTTCGACAGGCTCAATCACAGATTGCCCTGTGGGCAGCAACCGGTGTGGGTTTGATGGCGTGATATAGAATGCTGACAGGGTAATCTACACTCATGAAACTGCTGCCAGCCATCATCCGACCCACCCCACCACCCATTGAAAGTGCCGGCGCGTTATTTATAAACTATTAGAATGAATATGCGCGCGGTGCGGGCGGTCGAGCATGAATTTGGCCGGGATGATTAAAATAACCATGACTGCCCCAAGCACCAATAGCAGCGGCTGTCCGCGCAGCCACATTAAAAGCACTGCCGTGCCGGTGCCGATTCCAGCCCCCAGGTCTGAATTCCGGGTGATCAAATACAACACCCCATAGATGAGCAAGCCCACCAGCATTTCAAAATTAGCCAGCACCAGTAGCCCGCCAAGCGTGGTTGCCAAACCCTGACCGCCGTGCAGCCCGGCAAAAATGGGGAAGTCATGACCCAATACCGCAAATGTCAATGCCAATACCTGCCAGCCTAATTCAAGCGAAAGCAGTTGCGCGATGGCTACGGCGAGAGCGCCTTTCGAAAAATCTACCGCAGCCACGACAATACCTGCTCGCCAGCCAAACTGCGCCTTGACGTTGTGCGCGCCCATATTGCCGTCGCCCACTGTGCGGATGTCTATGCTTCCCAATTTTCGCGCAACCAGCAGCGCGGTTGGAATGGACCCCAGAAGATAAGCTGAGAGCAAGGCAACGAGCAGCGCCATATAGAAGCCTCTTTTATACCATTATAGTGATATCTTTTTTGATTTGATCTAGCCAATTATTGGCTAACCGATTGGAGCGCCCCTGCGACAGGCGATCTTTGAGCCAGAATTTGGAGGAATAATCGAATGACTTGTCAGACAGTGACACTATGTGTCCTAAAGGGTGATATATTACAATTGACATTGTGCTGGATGCGATTAACATTAAGTAGCCTTGGTTTATCAGGCAACCATCCCCAAATCCCCTCAATTTAATCCCCCGGAGGTAGATATGCGAAAGTCACGTTACATGGTTTTGTTCGTGCTGCTCTTGGTATCCGTATTAGCAGCTCAATGCGCTCCTGCTGCGACCACCAGCACGGAAGCGCCGGCGGCCAAGACTTATAAATTGGCTGCAATTTTCCCCGGCGTCATCACTGATGCCGATTACAACACCCTGGCTTACGTTGGGGTAACCCAACTGCAGGAAAAGACCGGCATCGAAACCGCTTATTCTGAAAGCGTTGCCGTTCCGGACGTTGACCGCGTTATGCGCGAATACATTGATGGGGGATTCAATATTGTTTGGACCCACGGGGGTCAGTTTGTCAACCAGACCATTGAACTGGCTCCTCAGTTCCCTGAGGTTATCTTCATCGCTGAAGGCGATGCTCCCCTCGAGAATCCGCCTGCCAATCTTTGGTTCATCGACCGCAACTTCCATGTCGGTTTCTACGGTATTGGCGCCCTGGCCGCCCGCGCCACCAAAACTGGCGTTATTGGGTACATCGGCGGCGTAACCCTGCCGTTCTCGTATGCCGAAGCGCATGCAATCCAGCAGGCTATTGATGACTCAGGACTGGATGTTGAATTGAAGGCTGTATGGGCGGGCGATCTGAATGACCCAACCAAAGGCCGTCAGGTAGCCGATGCGCTGATCGCCGAAGGCGCTGACGTTCTGATGGGTGCACTCAACCTGGGCATGTTCGGTGTCTTTGAGGCGGTCAAAGCTGCCCCGGAGAAAGTCCTCGTAACCGTGAAATACACCGACAAAAAAGAATACGCTCCTGACAATTATGTCACCGCATTACTTTACGACTTCGCAGGCCCTCTGGCAGACATCTACGCAAAGATCCAGGCTGGCGAGACCGGCGGCTACTATCCCCTTGGCTTTGACACGGGTGTAGCTCTCCAGACTCCGATCAGCAATGTCGACCCTGCGGTCGTCACTGAGGTCGAAGCCATTCTGGCCGATCTGGTTGCCGGCAAAATCAATGTCGTGAAAGACATCAGTGAAGTTAAGTAGTACCCGCTCAGTCTTTTAAAGCAACGCTGTACGAAAAGGGGTTTCCGGGGGCACACCATTCGGTTGGGGCGCCGGAAACCCTTTTCTTAATAGTAGGCATGGCGGTAAATCCGCGGGATGGTAGATTCCCGCCGGTATGATGAATGTATGTTTGTGCTGCGTTTCTGAAGTCCAAATTGAACTTTAAGGTAGAACCAGATGGAAAAAGAAGCAATCCTTGAACTTCGCAATATCCGTAAAGTATTCGACAAAAACGTCGCGCTCGACAGCGTGTCCTTCTCGTTATATCCCGGCGAGATCCACGGGTTGTTGGGCGGCAACGGCGCTGGTAAGACAACGCTGATGAATGTCCTTTACGGCCTTTACCGCAGAGATGATGGTGACATAAATTTCCACGGCCAGAAATTGAATATTCAAGGCCCCAAAGATGCGATCACTCACGGTATTGGAATGGTGCATCAACACTTTTTACAGATTGGCAGCTACACGGTTCTGGAGAACATTGTTCTCGGAACGGATGTGTCTCATCCAGTTACTATGAAATTGAGCGCCGAAGCCCAGAAGATCATTGATTTGGGTAATCGCTTTCGCCTGCCGGTTGATCCAAACGCCGTGGTGGATACATTGCCAGTCGGGACCCGGCAAAAGGTCGAAATTTTAAAGGCGCTTTATCGCGGCGTCGAAGTGCTTATTCTGGACGAGCCGACCACCAACCTCACCCCGCAGGAAGTCGATGACCTGTTTGAATCATTGCGGGTCATCGTCAATGAAGGTCTCAGCATTGTTTTCATTACTCATAAGTTGCGTGAAGTTTTGCATGTCTGCGACCGCATCACGGTGCTGCGCGAAGGGCGCAACATCACCTCGCTCACCCGTGCCGAAGCCTCGGAAGAGATTTTCGTGCGGGCGATGGTCGGCGACCAGATGAAAATCGAAGGTAGCGTGTATTTCTCGCATGGTTCGATGGCCAATACCGCAGTAGATGAAAGTGCAATCCCTGCGCTGGAAATGCACGATGTAGGCTTAAAAACCAAGGAAGGCATCTCGCGCTTAGCCGGACTTAACTTCCAGATCAGGCAAGGGGAGCTCTTTGGCGTCGCTGGCGTAGCCGGCAATGGTCAGCGCGAACTGGCTGAATGCGTCACGGGAGTCGTCATTCCCACCGAAGGAAAGATCTTGATGAAAGGTGAGGACGTGACGGGGGTTTCAGTTTGCGAGTTGTTGAAGGACTGGATATCCTATATTCCTGAAGATCGGTTGCATGACGGTTTTCTCCCTAAAGCCAATGTAGCGCAAAACTTGATTCTTGGCTACCACCGCCAGAAACCGTATTGCGAGGGCAGCTTTATCAAATGGGATACGGTTTACGACAAAGTTCGCGGTTATATCGGCGAATATAAAATCAAAACCAACGGTCCGGAAGACCCGGGCGGCAACCTGTCCGGCGGCAATATCCAGCGCGTGATGATTGCGCGGGCATTCTCTATGAATTCGCATATGATGGTTGCTCATAACCCCACCCGCGGGCTGGACATCCCCTCAATGGATTTTGTTTACAACAAAATGCTCGAGCGCAAGGAAACCGGCGCCTCGACCCTGCTCATCTCTGAGGATCTGGATGAATTGCTGCTGATCTGCGACCGCATTGCTGTGCTTTACCGCGGTCAAATCGTGGGCATTCTCGACCGCAAGGATTTCGACAAATACGCCATCGGCCGCTTGATGAGCGGCATCCAGGCGGAAGAAACTGCTGATCTGAGGGCTGCATCATGACGATTGTACGCAAACTGGTTCCCTATGTGATCGCAATCATCGCCTCGTTCGCAGCTGCCGGCATTTTTATTGCCCTGACTGGCGCGAACGTGTTTCAGGCGTATGAAACGATCCTGTTTACATCCTTCCGCACGCCAAACGGCTTTGTGCAAACCCTGCTAAAGTTCATCCCGCTCACCTTGCAGGCGTTGGCGTTCACTATTCCTTTGACCGCCGGTAAATTCAATATGGGCGGCGAAGGACAGATGATCGTTGGCGCAATCGCGGCTTCAGTCGTCGGCATTCTCGGCGCTGACCTGCCAGCGGTGATCCTGCTGCCGCTGGTCGTCCTGGCGGGCGTGGCGGCGGGTGCAATTTGGGGTTTTATCCCGGCCTGGCTGCTGTACAAATTCAACATCAACGAAATCTTGACCTCGATGCTGCTGAACTTTGTCTCCTTTCAGATCATTGACCTGGTAGCTACCGGCGCCTTACGCGACCCGGTCGCTGGTCACCCAACCACGGTACAGATCGGGCAGGGCGGCTTTTTACCCATGCTGATCAAGAATCCACCTTTGAACGCCGGCTTGATTCTGGCGCTGCTGGTGGCAGCGGGGGTTTACTTATACACCACGCGCACTACCGGCGGTTACGAGCTAGTCGCTACGGGCGCCAACCCGCGCGCAGCTGCGGTCTTCGGCATCAATGTCAAACGTATGTTTGTGTTCTCGATCGTTCTGGCAGGCGCTATCGCCGGGCTTTCGGGTGTTATCGAGGTCGCCGGGGTGCAGCACCGATTAATTGTCGGCCTGCAGCATAACTTTCTGGTACTGGGCGTAATCATTGCGTTGATCTCCCGGGGAAATAACCTGGCAGTTCCGTTTGTGGCATTTTTCATTGCTATTCTGGAAATCGGCGCGAGCGCGATGCAGCGCACCATGAATGTCCCGATCGAGATGGTTTTCATCGTGGAAGCGCTGGTGTTACTCTTTGTGCTGCTTTCAGATGTGTTCCGCAGGAGGTAAACAACTATGGAATCACTCGTCACCTTCTTGCGCCTTACGCTTTTATCGATGGTCCCGTTCGTTCTTGCGGCACAAGGTACCATGCTGGGCGGGCGAACAGGCGTATTTAACGTTGCCCAGGAGGGCATCATGCTGGTTGGCGCCTCCCTTGGCTTTATCGGCAGCTATCTGGCTGGCGGCAGCACGCTGGTTGGAATCGCAGCTGCAGTGCTGGTTGGCGGCATCTTTGGTCTGGCGCTGGCGTACTTCACCACAACATTGAAAATGAACCAGTTCGTCATCGGTCTTTCTTTGTTATTCATTGGCACGGGACTGTCCACTTTAATCCCGAAGCTGGTGATTGGCGTGACTCTGTCGCAGCCGCTCATTCCAACGCTGCAGGATTTGCCCATTCCGCTGTTGAGCCAGATCCCGTTTCTTGGGACGGTTTTGTTCAGTCATAACATCCTGGTTTACTTTGCAATCGTGCTTTCGATCGGGTTGTGGTATTTCCTCTTCCGCACCCAGCTTGGGCTGGAATTGCGCTCAGTAGGTGAAAACCCAAACGCCGCGGACAGTCTGGGCATCAACACCAGCAAACACCGCTACATGACCGCCATTATCGGCGGCATGTTGATTGGCCTGGCAGGCGCCTATCTGCCCATGGTCTACACCGGCACCTTCACCGAAGGAATGGTCAAGGGACGTGGTTGGTTAACGATTGCCCTGACCTTCTTTGCGGGTTGGAGCCCACTGCCCGTGCTGTACGGCTCCTTGTTCTTCGCGGGTATCGAAGTGGCCTCATACCGCTTCCAGGCGGGTGGCATTGCCATTCCGTATCAGTATCTGCTCATGGTGCCGTATCTTGCCACTATCCTGGTGATGATGTTCACCTTCCGCAAAACGCGGGTGCCCGGCTTCCTTGGCAATAATTATGACCGGGAAAAGCGCTCGTTGTAGCGCCGCTCAAGACTAAAGTTCCCAGCGCGGGGCAGAGGTACCTCTGCCCCGCGCTGGTTTCCCGTAGCAATCACCAAACAGGTTGCATCCGGCACAACCTTGGACGTATAATAAAAAAACCACCGCACCTGCCCACAAGGCAAGCTTAAGGAGACTCCTGCCATGATTGAAATTAGAACGCCGAAAACCCGCGAGGATTTCAAGGCTTATTATGATTTACGCTACCGGCTATTGCGCCAACCGTGGGCTCAGGTGAGAGGAACCGAAAAAGATGACTACGAGCCGATCAGTAAGCACTTTATGGCAGTGGATACCGCGACCAATGAGGTCGTTGGCGTCATTAAGATTTACGAAAAAGAGTCCGGCGTGGGTTGTTATTCGCACATGGCCGTGTCCAGCGCTCGACAGCGGCAAGGGATTGGTAAATTGCTGATAGACGCCGTTGAAGCTCACTCGCACGAAATGGGCTACCATACCTTAGGCTGCTTTTCACGCCTGAACACTACTCTTTACTTTGAGCAAGCGGGTTACAAGATCGCCGGGCTGCCGACACATTATTTTGGCACCACCCAGGTGGTCTGGATGGAAAAGAAGTTGTAAATTTTACTTGTTATTGCGAGCAAAGCGAAGCAATCCACCTCGGCCATTCCGTTTAAATGCTTGTGGATAGCGCATGGGATGGGCCATCCCAGATCACCCCGCTCACTGGGTTCGCTCGTGATAACAACTGTTTTCCGTCATTGCGAACAAAATACGGGCGACTTGCAAGCCGCCCGTATTAATTAATATTCTCTTATGACGTAGAGGGTTCAGGTCTCTTTTTAAAGATCTGGCTAACTAGCCACCAGACGCCACGTAGCGGTTCCAACGCCCAGGAAATAATCCCGTTGACCAGCCGCAGCCCCTGGCTGAGCCAGATAAGCAGCGGGCGGAAAATTTTCATGAACGGCAGGTAAGCATATGCCAGGGTGAGCCCGATGGTGGCAATGGAAATGCCAAAGCGCGCCCAGTCGGAGAATTCCATGATGTGGAAGTCTTCCAGCAGTAGCTCGACGCCAATGTTGAAAACCAAAATATAGGCAGCTGTCTTGAGTATCGGCGCGCGCAGCACAACCACGCTAAAAATGCCGGCGGCGAAGCGCATGACCAAAATGCCAATGGCAACGCCGAGCATCACAACTAGAATATGGTCGGAGAGCGACACCGCCGCTACCACATTGTCCAGCGAGAAAGCCAGATCCATCAACTCAACATTCAACACCACAAGCCAGAAGCTGCCCGGTTTGAGCTGCCGGTCCGAATCGCCTTCCTCGCCACCGTGGCCGGCAGCGCTCAAATCGTCCAGCGCCAGACGGATAAGGTAAGCTGCCCCGATCAGCTTAAGCCAGGGGTTCTGGATGATATAACTGGCTGCCAGCAGCATGAGTCCGCGGCCAACGTAAGCGCCGATCAAGCCTACCCGCAGCGCTGCAGTACGCTGAAAGCCAAGTGGTTTATCCAGAATATGCCCCAGTTTTGCCAGCTTTTTAGGCCAGGGAATCGGTTCATGATCTGGTAAAACGGACACCATCGCCCCCAGGATGGCAGCATTATCGATGGAGAGAATTCCCTCCAAAAAGATAAGCTGAATTACTATGGCAATAAATGACCAGTCCACCAGGGTTCTCCTTGTTCAAATGGATAGTTGCTCTCGTAGGATGCCGATCTACCGGAAGGAAAAATAATTAAGTTGGGTAAAAGGGGGATTCGGAAAGCTTCCACTTTATACCATAACGACTATGGGGCGTGATCAAACTTAAGCAGGTAGGCTGCGGAATGAGGAGGAAGGTCATAATTTAAGCGAGTTTGTCAGACAACCATCCCGATTTCAGCGGACAAACAACACCAGCCGCGCTCCTTGTGTAGAATATCCGGGTTAATTTCCTTATAATCGAAGGTATAAAAAAAACCAAACTGGTGGTGCACATGATTTATTTGTTGGTTGTTTCGCTGATCTGGGCGTTTTCTTTTGGCCTCATCAAAGGCCAGTTGACCGGTTTGGATGCTAATTTTGTTGCGGCGGCCCGGCTGGTGATTTCGCTGGCAGTATTTTTGCCATTTTTGCGGCTGCGCAATGTGCCCGGACGCTTGCGCCTGCGTTTGATCTTGACGGGCGCCGTTCAGTACGGGTTGATGTATATCGCTTACACCTATGCCTTCCAATACCTGCAGGCGTACGAGGTGGCGTTGTTTACTATTTTCACGCCGCTGTATGTCACATTGATCAATGATGCCTACCAGCATCGTTTCCATCCCATCAGTTTGGCAGCAACGGTACTGGCGATCGCCGGCACGACCGTTGTCAAGGAAGGTAACCTGCTGCGCCCCGAGCTTTTGACCGGCTTTCTGGTAGTACAGGTCAGCAACCTCGCTTTCGCCTTTGGCCAGGTGGATTACAAAGAGACCCTAAAAACACACCCCGAATTGAGTGACACCCGCATCTTCGGGCTGCTGTATCTAGGCGGCGCGCTGGCGTCTGGCTTACCGGCAGTTTTCACCACCCCCTGGCAGACCCTGGCATTGACCAGTAGTCAGTTGCTGACGCTGATCTACCTGGGCGCCATTGCCTCTGGCGTTTGCTTTTTTATGTGGAATGTCGGCGCGCGCAAGGTGCATACCGGTACTCTGGCGGTGTTCAACGACCTCAAAATTCCGCTGGCAGTGGCGGTCTCGTTGATTTTCTTTGGCGAAAAAGCCAGCTTGCCGCACCTGCTGATCGGCGGGTTGATTGTGCTGGCGGCGTTGTTGCTGAATGAGTGGGGTGCCAAACGGGCATTGGCGAGGAGTCAGGTGACGGAGTCCGCGGCTTAGCCGGCTCGCATTCCCGCTGAATTTTGATGGCTTTTTTACGGTAGCGGCGAGGCGAAAGAAATGATCTCGCGCCAAAAATAGGCTGGGAGCCTCGCCAAGCATAAGGGTAAAGAAGGTCAAGAGCAGGTGCAACGCACCAAGATCAAAGTCCGTATCCCTCAGGTGGGAATCTCTGTATAATCAGGTTGAAGCGCCTTCATGCGGCTTCTGCTCTCTTCATTAAATAGCTGCCACCGCCTGATTGGAAGTATTTTTGAATCTTCGCTGGACCATTCTGGGTGTCATCCTCCTGACCTTTGTCGGCCTGGTGTTAATTCTCTCCGTCAGTCTGCAAGGTATCCTTGTACCCCATTTCCGCGATGAAGAGAACCGCTCGGCTGTGCTGAACGTTCAGCGCGTGCTGGGTCTCCTGGAAAACGAGCGCGTCACATTGACAGATGCCGTTCACACCTGGTCCAGCCGTGATGAAAGCTATGACTACATCCGTACCGGCAGCTCGGATTATATTCAACGCAACCTGAGTGATTCCGTCTTACTTGGGCTCAACATTGACTTGATGGCATTTATCTCCCTGGATGGTGGGATCGTCCATGCGCAGATTGCTGGTGGGCAGGCCGACCCGGAAATCGATTTTCCTGCCGGGCTGCGCGAGCGGATTCGCCCCGGCGATGCACTGCTGCGCACCAGCAATGACCGCGAGCCGCGTTCAGGATTGATTGCCACCGACCGCGGACCGCTGCTGGTCGTTTCAGCACCGTTGCTTAAAAGCAGCGGCGAAGGACCAACCGCCGGTACGCTCATCATCGGGCGTTACCTGGATGCTCACCAATTGAATCGCATCTCCACGATCGTGCGCCTCCCGTTGACCATACTGCCATACACCCAGGCGGATTTGCCACGGGAATTTGCTGACGCCAAATTGGCGATCACTGCCGAAGATCCCATTGCTGCCGTTTCCACCAGCGAGACACAGATGGCTGGCTATGCTCTGTTAAACGATTTTTATGGTTCACCGGCGTATATTTTGCAGGTGGAACAGGGGCGCACGCTCTACCGCAACAGCCAACTGGTTCTTTTGTATCTCACCACTGCCATCGTGATGGGGGCGCTGTTATTCAGCGTCATGACCTTTTTGGCGCTCGACCGTCTGGTTTTGGCCCGTATCCGTAAACTCGGCAAAGAGGTAACCCGGATCGGTGCAGGCGGCGACCTCTCGGCGCGCGTGACCGTAGACCGCCGCGATGAATTGACCCGGGTGAGCAGCCAGATTAACGGGATGCTGGCTAATCTGCAGGCGCTGTCTCACCGCCTGGTGGAGATCCAGGAAGCTGAACGCCGTAAGATCGCGCTGGAGCTGCATGACGAAATTGGGCAGCTTCTTACCGGTCTCAAATTGCAGCTGGACACCAGCGCGGAAAATGGGGCTGCTCAGACTAAGGCCCGCGACCTGGCAGATGGTCTCATTCAAAAGGTGCGCAACCTGTCGTTGGATCTGCGGCCGACAATGCTGGATGACCTTGGCTTATTGCCTGCACTGCTCTGGCACTTCGACCGGTTCACCTCATTGACCGGAGTGAAGGTCAATTTCTCACAGAACGGACTGGCGGATAACCGCTTCAGCCCGGAGATCGAGACCACCACTTACCGTGTCATCCAGGAGGCGCTAACCAATGTGGCGCGACATTCAGGCGTGGGGGAAGCTTCGGTCCAGGCGCTGCATCGGGACGATGTCCTGAGCATCCAGGTGGAGGATCGCGGCGGTGGGTTCGTGGCAGAGACTGAACTTACCAACAACCGCACCCGCGGACTACGCGGAATGCGGGAACGGGTTGCACTGGTTGGCGGCTCGATTACAATAGATTCAGTGCCCGGTTGGGGGACATCCATACTGGTTGAACTGCCGGCAATGGCGCAGCCAGTGGAAGGGAGTGGCAATGATCACAGTGTTATTGGCGGATGATCATATAGTGATGAGGCAAGGCCTGCGAGCGCTGATCGATTCACAGACAGATTTAGAAGTGATTGGTGAGGCCAGCAACGGCCATGAGGCGCTTGAGATGATCCATCAGAAAAAGCCGGCAGTGAGCGTGCTGGATCTAATGATGCCCGGTTTGAGCGGCCTGGAAGTTACGCGGCAGGTGTGGCGCATCAGCCAGGTTTTAATTCTTTCGATGCATGCCGACGAAGCCTATGTCATCGAGGCGCTGCGCAAAGGGGCGTCCGGGTATGTGCTCAAAGATGCCACGGCCAATGAATTGATCCAGGCCATCCGGATTGTCGCTTCCGGTCAGCGCTACTTGAGCTCCCCCTTTTCTGAACGCGCCATTTCGGCGTATATTCAACGCGTCAAGACCGGCTCGTTGGAACCCTACGATACCTTGACCACCCGCGAGCGAGAGATTTTGCAGCTGGTGGCAGAGGGGCGCAATTCTGCTGAGATCGCACAAAGGTTGTCGATCAGCCCACGCACGGTGGAAGCGCACCGCGCCAGCCTGAATCGCAAGCTGGATATTCACTCGCAAGCTGACCTGATCCGCCTGGCGATGAAAAAAGGGCTGCTGCCGCTGGATAAGTAGCGGGAGATGGGCAGGACTGTAAGTAAAGGGAACAGGGGGAAACGAACAGTTGTTGGTAAAATCTATGAAAATACTAAAGATTTCTACGGGTAAAAAAAGTAGAATTAAGTACTAATACGGATAGTCTTAGGGGCGCGTTTTGAGTATTCTTGAATTCAGCAGGAGTGGAATCATTTGCCACCCATTTCGGCTGGAGCCGGGGGAATGATACCGGCACGAGGAGGTAGCAAAAAATGGCATCTGTTAAGCTGAATCAAAACAATCGAAAAGGACATCGGGCGCAAGCAATTCTCGAATTCGCGCTGGCTTTTCCGGTGTTTTTATTAATTGTGCTGGGGATTTTTGAATTTGGGCGGTTGTTCATCATTTACACATCCGTCTATGCGGCCGCTCGTGAAGGCGCTCGCTATGGAGCGGCTGTCGACAATCTTTGCAACACCGCAATCGAAGCGGAGGCTGAAAGAGCCGGTTTCCTGGCCGGTGATCTGTCCATCTCCACGAGCTATGAGGTCTTTGATAAGAATTTGCAGCTCGTTAGCAACAATTGTGCAGATGCTAAAGCCGGCGACCGGGTCGTTGTTGAGGTATCCGCGCCCTTTGAATTCATCACTGGCTTTATTCCGGTGCCAGGCGGCAGTCCGATTACGCTCACCTCAACCGCGAAACGGACTATTATTAAGAAAGTTTATGTGAATTGGACCTTAGCGCCGGTCCCGCTTTCGACGTCAGTGTCAGGACCAACACCCACAGTAGAAACATCTCCTGCAGGGGGTACTCCTACTATTACTTCAACGCCGGAACCCGGTGTGACCCCCACCCCGCCTTTGCCTACCTGCGATGGCACCTTAACGATAGATACATCCGGCACATCCCCCTATACCGTTACTCTGGTTAATAACGGAGAGGAATATACTCTGGACAGCATCACAGTCTGGTGGACAAAAGAATCCGCCGATTTTGTTAAAGTAACGATGGGTACGAACGTCTGGGAAGGGAACCTGCCTGATTCGCCTGCCACTTTGACAAAAGACGATCTGGGATGGCCGGTTGGTGTTGGATCCAACGGGTTATATATTTATTTCGACGGCGCAAATAATGCGCAGCTTCAAGGCGTCAGCCTGGTTCTGTCCAATGCCTCTGGAGAGAAATGCTCCCTTCCATGATATCAGGGCGAAGTATGAAACATCGACTTTTTTCCCACAATGAAAAGGGCCAGAGCCTGGTTGAACTCGCATTAATTATCGTATTTGTGTTGATCATTCTTGCGGGTGTGGTTGATCTGGGACGCATGATGTACGAGTACCTGACGATGCGCGATGCGGCTCAGGAGGGAGCTGGTTATGCCGCCATCTACCCCAACTACTGCGATGAGACCGTTAACCGCGTCTTTCAAAATCTGCCGGATAAAAAATACTCGGTCTTCGTGTGGATTAACAACATGGGGTGTCAAGCCGCTGCGGATTCAGATTTATTAGATTCAGATGGAGATGGTATCGATAATGGCTGTGCAGGGAAAGAGGTAAAAGTCACTCTTGACCATGATTTTGAGATAACCATGCCGCTGATCAGCGTATTTACCGGGCAAACCGTTCCAATGCATGTCGAGATTAAAGACAACATTGTTCGACCAAAATGCAATTGATACCCCTGATGGGAGGTGGCAAATGAACAAGGAATTACCGTCCGAAAGAGGACAAATCCTGGTGCTTCTGGTTTTAGCGCTTATGGGTCTGTTGGGTTTTACTGCCCTGGCCATCGATGGCGGAATGATCTATGCAGACCGGCGCTATATGCAGAGCGCAGCCGATGCTTCCAGTCTTGCCGGCGCTAGTGTGGCTGCGCAATATATCGAAGATCATGGTTATAAAACCCTGGATTTTAATTGCTCGTTGAGTGTAGTTCCAGGCATGTTGGCCGATGCGGAAGCCACTGCGCAATTGAAGGCGCAAGGGAATGGATTTATCGATATCCCAATCGATGATACGGTAGGGACAGTGGGCGGCCCCGATTACGGAATCAATGCAACCTGTAATTTTGGCACCAATAAAGTTGAAGTCCTGGTTATGATCTCAAAAGAAACGGATACATCTTTTGTGCAATTATTTACTTCCGCGCCGATGAGAAACACGGTCCGATCGATTTCCGAAGCGGAACCCGGTTTTACGGCAGGCAGTGGGGCTGCAATTATTTCCACCAGTTTCGATTGCGCGACGAACAAAGGCGGGGTGAAGTTCGAGGGCACTCCTAAAACCATCATAAACGCAGGTGGAATTTATTCGAATTCCTGCACGGTATTTAAAGGCAGCACCTATGTGGATGTAAAAGACGGAGATATCAATTATTACGAAGATTCATACTGGCTTAAAACGGGTGCATGCCCCGACCCGGATAAATGTATGGTGTCGCCTGAACCGACCCCGGTATCAGAGTACCACCCGATCACTTTTGCAACGATTGAGCCTCCCGTTTGTGAGGATAGCACTGACGACCCAACCGTAAAAAACATCTCTGTAAGCACAGGTGATGATACGACCATTGATCCCGGTTATTACGGCAGTATTAGAATGACAGGCAAGGGAAAATTAACCTTGAATCCCGGTCTTTATTGCGTCTCTGAGGAAATTACGGTTGGCGATGGCGAGATGAGCGGGGAAGGCATCACCATTTACTATACCAATACGGAACCCAAGTCGGGGGATGGAATTTTCATTACCGGCGGCCTGATTAAACTTGTTGCGCAAAATGAAGCGCCTGTGGTGGTCACGCCAGGCGGCCCCGGTTCCGTTGAAGACATGTTGATTTATTTGGGCAAGGATTCCGATGCCCGGGTCGAGCTGAAAGGAAATGGCGGGTCGTACTTCGCCGGTACAGTATATGCGCCGTCCAGCAATATTTTTATCGGCGGCACCCCGGATCTGGTCGATGCCGATAAAGAAGTGGTGTTTAAAACCTCGATCATCGGGTATGATGTTACCGTTGGCGGAACGGCCAACCTTTCGATCACGTATGAGAAAGATATGGATTATAGTGTGCCAGCATCCATGCAACTGATCAAATAATCTTCGTAATTTATCCATAAAAAGGCCAGCTGAACAAAGCTGGCCTTTTTATTGCAACAGGGTAAACCGCGGAAATATGCAGCGGATAGGACTTGCAGCAGTCACCCGTTTAGTTTGCATAATTATTAACTCGAATCGGGCTGGCAGAGGTTAGAATAAGGTAACTAAATTGTTAATTATTTTTTGGGGGCGACTTTGGCGTCTCTGCAAACACAGGCATGGCCGGGTTTGCCCCTTGTTTCGCACAGCAGGAGGTTCGTTGCAATGAACTTATTCAGACATAAACGTCATCGCCCGGGACAGCGCGGCCAGGGGTTGGTCGAATTCGCGCTGGCTTTCCCGGTTTTCTTATTGATCATTTTAGGCGTTTTCGAATTTGGCCGGCTCTTCATCACATACACCTCAATTTATGCCGCTGCACGTGAAGGTGCTCGATTCGGCGCAGCAGTTGAAAATGTGGTTAACTCATGTGCGGGAGTAGAGGCGCAGGCCCAACGCGCCGGTTTTATTGCCGGGAATTTGAATGTCTTGATCCAGCATGACACTGGGCCCGGTTCACCCGTGGCAAGCGGCTGTGGCACAATGTTAGGCGAGCGCATAATCGTAACCGCTTCCATACCTTATGAATCCGTCACCGGCATCATTCCTGATCTTACGCTCACGTCGGTCGCCCGACGTACGATTATCAGGGAGGTCCATTTGGTCTGGACTCTGCCGCCCCCAGACGCCCCGACTGCAACCCCCAAGCCCGCTTCGACCGCTGCAGCACCTACGGCTACCTCGGCCCCAGGAGCCTCGCCAACCCCACCTCCAACATCCACCCCGACGACAGCGGGAGTATGCAACGGGACCATAACCTGGACGGCAGGCACAAATGGCGCTTCAACCGCCACTTTCACCAACAATAGTGGCGAGCAATACACATTAACCTCGATTATTGTCACCTGGGCGAAGAAAGATCCCTTGCTAAATGAGGTGATCTACGTAGGCGGTATTTATGACCCGATATCCGGCCTTTTATTGACTTCACCTGCCACTGTCGCAATTCCAGATTGGGTGGTCGGTACGGGTACGACCCAATTTGAGTTTGTTTTTTCTGAAAACAACGCAAAATTTACGGGCGTGAGCTTGATTATGAAAGATGGTAACGGCGTGCCGTGCCAGGTCTGGTAACTTTGAGAGAAAAGATGAAAAAGATTGTAAGAACTACTGAAAAAGGTCAGAGCCTGATGGAACTGGCGTTGGTGCTGGTATTTATCCTCATTCTCCTGGCGGGAGTCGTCGACCTTGGACGCATGATGTTTGAATACCTGTCCATGCGCGATGCTGCTCAGGAAGGAGCCGGTTACGGAGCTGTGTACCCAAGTTACTGCCAGCAAATAAAGGATCGTACGCTAGAAAACATGCCTTCTTTTGATAGTGATGAGGATAACCTAGTTGTCCTGGTGGATGGGATGAGTTGTGAAGAGGCCTGGGAATGGGCGGTGGATGCGGACAAGAACTCACCCCGTCCTACTCATGGTTGTGAGGGTAAAGAAATTTTTGTATCGATCACTCACCAATTTAAAATCACCATGCCGTTGTTGTCCGCTTTTACCGGACCAACGGTGCCGATGCACGTTGAAATCAAGGACCGCATTGTGCGGCCTGCCTGCAATTAATTTCCCCTCCGGGAGGGTTATTATGAATGAGAGACATTTTTCCGAGAAAGGTCAGATCCTGGTGCTTATGGCATTGGTTTTAGTGGGTCTGTTAGGTTTTACTGCCCTGGCTGTGGATGGGGGCATGATCTATGCGGACCGCCGGTATATGCAAAGTTCCGCCGACGCAGCCAGCCTGGCAGGTGCAGGGGTTGTGGCAAGTGTGGTTGAGGGCCTGAATATGACATCCGCCCAGTTTGAGTGCAGTCCACTGGTTTCAGGCATTGCGGATGGGTATGCGGTAGCCATCGCTAAGGCTGCGGCGAACGACTTTACCATTACAAAGGACAACAACCTGGGAACCGGTGGACATGATAATGGAGTTGATATCAACTGCAGCGCTACAGGCGAATATGTCGATGTGTTTGTGATGCTCACGCGCGATACTACGACTTCCTTCGTGCAGCTTTTTACCGGCGCCCCCATGCGCAACACGATTTCATCTGTTACCAGGGTTAAACCCGGTATCAATGCCGGTGATGGTTCGGCGATCGTATCCTTGAGCAAGGATTGCCAGGCCAATGCAGCTGGGGTCTGGATTTCGGGTAACAACGAAACCTTTCTAATTAATGGTGGAATCTGGTCGAATTCTTGCGTAGAGCGGAACGGTAATGCCAAGATCGATATTAATGGCGGCGGAGTCAATTACTATCACACGGGTTATGTGACCGGAATATCCAACCCAATTCCAGCACCGCAGCCCGATTATCACCCGCTGACAGATGCCAGACTCATCCCTTATCCTGAAGATTCATGCTCGAAGACGGATCCTTATGACGACTTGAAATTCAATACCATCGATCCTGCCAATGATCCAAGGGTAATTGAGCCCGGTAATTATAACGACTGGGATTTTAAGGTCCCCGTAGAATTAAAGGCCGGGTTGTACTGCATCAAAGGAACCGTGAGCATGACTGCCGCGGCATGGATTGTAGGACCTGAACAACCCGGTGGCGTTGGCGATGGAGTTACCCTTTACTACACCGGCACCAGCTTGACAATTAATGGCGGCGCCGACTCCACACTTGCAGCCCCTAATGGTTATGAGGACCCTATTAATCCTCCACCCAGCGGCGCCATCGAAGATGTGTTGTTATATATCCCGCCAGGGGTCAATGCAGACGTGAAGATCAATGGCGGCTCCAATAATGTGTTTGCCGGGACGATGTATATGCCATCCAGCGATGTCACGGTTAACGGCACTTCGGATTCCAGTTCGCAAACGAATATGTTCGTATCCATCATCGGGAACGTGGTCAAAATAAATGGTACCTCGTTCTTGAACATTACCTATGATCCGGACCGGGATTATGGGATGACCTCCTACCTGCAAGTACAGAAGTAAGCATTCTGGATATCAGCAAAAAGAGCCGGCGCCGAACCGGCTCTTTTTTTGGCTGCCTGAACCAGCCGGGCCGTGGATTATGGGAAATAAAAATAATTCCTTAGCCAGCACCGCAACCGCCGGGAGCGCATGCATAACTGTTGTTGGTAAAGATTATCGATCCGCCGAGTAAGCATTGGATGCGGGAAATAAATTTAATTTGTAGGTTGGATTGCCCACACCCACAGGGTGCCCTGTGGGCAGGGCACTCTGCGAGTGAGGGCGTGCGAATTACCTGAATTAAGCAAACAGAATATTAGCCCGAAATCCAACGGCTAAAGGGGTTCCATAGCGTAGGATTTCGTCCGCACTCACAGAGCGTTCCACCCGAAAGGTGCTCTGTGTGAGTACGGTTGCAATGGGATCATTAAGTACAAGGGGCGGCTCGCGAGCCGCCCCTTGTACTTAATGATCCATTTTGAATTTTATCTGATTCGGGAACTATTCAGCGATTCCAAGCGTATATATAGCAAAGGAATACAGTGGTTCCCTGTCTTCTGGGCGCCCTCCCGAAGGATGCCGGGACGGTGTGTGAATAAGCGCTGTTGACGGTTCTATTTGCAGAACTGTTAGTTGCATTATAGAACAAACGTTGTATAATAATCATAAGAAACAGCGCAAGTTCAGGGGGCGAAACTGAGCAGATTATCTGGCACGCCGGCCGGAAAAACGCTCCCACCCAGATATCAGGTTCGCCTTCCAATTTGCGAAGCTTATTCGCATAGTGAGGGTTTTATTTAACGAACCTCCTGACGCGCTGGTTTCTCCCCGCGTTTTGGCCTGCGGAGTTACGTCCTTCAGGAGGAGGAGGTACAAAATGGCAACTGTGGTTTATTTGGTAGTGGCAGGAGTTGGCGTGGTGTTCCTGGCGCTGAGTCTGGTTACCTTCCAGTCCTCAGATAAATAATGCACCCAGGCATGACCCATTCAACTAACTGCTCATCGAACACACCCCTTAATGGGAAGCGCCCTTCTCAGAAGCGGGATACTTTTCTGCGCCGGTAAACCGGGTGGCAGCGTCCGGTATGGGTGCCTGTTGGTCTCTTTCTGATTATTGCTCCTGGAGGGTCTTTCCTTCCGGGAGCTTTTTTATGGGGGATGACCAGGAGTCTGGTTTGCGCGCGCAACCAAGAATGGTTCTTTCTGTTAATAGGTATACACATTCGAGGAGGGCAGCAATGAGCACTGCCGCACAGGTCCGCCTCCTGCGCGAACGTATTACGGACGAAATCTTCCTGGCGTTGGGTATGCCGAAAAACGGTCTGCTGCGCCGTAATTTGGGTTGGTTACTGCGCCTGCCGACGCAGCGTTTTGCCAACATTTTTTCATCAGCGGACCAGGCTGCCCGGGATAGAGGCCTGCAGGGTGCAGGCCAGGAACTGCTGAAGAACCTCTCGGTGCGGATTTATGCCAAAGGCCTGGAGAATTTGCCCCTGGAAGGTCCATTGATTGTCGCCTCCAATCATCCCGGGGCGTACGATTCGGCTGCGCTGGCTGCCAGCATCCCGCGCCCGGACGTGAAAATTATCGTCTATGAAATCCCCTTCTACCATGCGCTGGAGTACATCCAGCAGCACATGATTTTTGTCAATCCCAATCCAGATCTGCGCATGAGCGCGCTGCGGGCTGCGATCGAACACCTGCGAACCGGTGGGGCCTTGATCCAATTTGGCACGGGACGCATCGACCCTGACCCGCTGGTGCAGGCAGGTTCCGTTGAAAACCTGCAGAACTGGTCACCCAGCCTGGAGATTATGCTGCGGAAAGTGCCAGAAACGCAGTTGACGTTGGCGATGGTCAGCGGGGTATTGATGGAGCGTTTTTCCCGCCATCCACTGACTTACCTGCGCAGGCACCCCATCGATCGCCGGCGCATTGCCGAGTTCACTCAGGTTATCTGGCAGCTTATCACCGGCAAAAAGCCGGACGTTTCCCCGCACATCAGTTATGCACCACCCATTGCTACAGCTCAGTTGCAATCGGAAAGTAGTGGGCGTTGGATGGAGAGCATCATTGCCCGCGCCCGGACCTTGCTGGCAGAGCATATGAGGTAAAACCCTGGTTTTTTTTGTGGGGCACGGGTGGTCCAGCGGACATATTGCTACAACTTGACCCCGTGACCGTGTGGCTTGATCTCGATATTATCGGATCTCCAACACCATTGCAGGGACATCAACCCCACCAACCCGCCCCATTCTTGGGGCCGGTTATTTATGAATTGAGTGTTTTGCGCCGTGTCGGCGCAAAACACTCAAAAATCATTAAACCCCCGTTCCTAGAGAAGTTGGCCGTCAAGAGAGATTTAAACAAAACGGGGAGCAGGGGAAGGGGGTGAGGGGCAAAACCAAATTTATTACCTTAGCGATTGGTCCCTCTGGGAAAACATTTGTTCTCTGGCAAGTCAGCATCTGCCTGTCCGCCTCGAGAAGAAATGATACACGGCTAAACCGTGTTAAAATGGGAACAGTTTGCTCATTTTGTGTGCCCTGGAAGGTATGTTATGTCCCCCGATGTCTTTGAAGAATTAAAATGGCGCGGCATGATTTACGACTACGTCGAAGGCGTGTCAGACCTGTTGGCTCGCGAAAAGGTGACCATCTATAACGGTTTTGACGCCACCGCCGACTCCCTTCACATCGGGCACATGGTGCCGCTAATCGCGCTGGCACGTTTGCAACGCTTTGGGCACCATCCCATCGCTTTGGCCGGCGGCGGGACAACCATGATCGGCGATCCAAGCGGCAAGGCTACCGAGCGCAAGCTGATCACGCGCCAGGAAGTGGAAGCCAACGTGGATTCGATCAAAAAACAGCTGGCGCATTTCCTCGATTTTGACGTAAAAGCCAACCCGGCGCGGGTGATGAACAACGCCGACTGGTTATTGGAACTCAACCTGGTCAATTTCCTGCGCGATATTGGCAAGCACTTCACCATCAACGCCATGATCAATAAAGAGTCGGTGAAGACCCGCCTGGAACGCGAGGAAGGGCTTTCCTTCACCGAATTCAGCTATATGCTGATGCAATCTTACGACTTTTTGCACCTCTACCAGCATGAAGGTTGCAAGCTGCAAACCGGCGGCTCAGACCAGTGGGGCAACATCACGGCGGGCGCGGAACTGATCCGCCGCGCGATTGGCGGGAGCGCCTACGGCATGGTGTACCCGCTGATTACCAAAGCCGACGGCTCTAAATTTGGCAAAACGGAATCGGGCTCGGTCTGGTTGTCAGCTGAAAGAACATCGCCGTACCGCTTCTACCAATTTTGGCTGAACACGGATGACCGCGACGTGGTGCCGTACCTGAAATATTTCACCTTCTTGACCCAGACTGAAATTCAGGAGCTGGAGCAGGTAGTGGCTGCCCGCCCTGAGCAGCGCGAGGCCCAGCGGCGGTTGGCTCGTGAGATGACCCTGACCGTGCACGGCAACACTGCTCTGGCCAAAGCCGAGCAGGCTGCCCAGGTGCTGTTTGGTGGTGCGATGGACGGCTTGAGCGCGGCTGAAATCGAAGACATTTTTGCGGACGTTCCCTCCAGCACCCTGGCGCGGGAACGCCTTTCGGGTGGCGGCATGGCGGTGATCGACCTGCTGGCAGACAGCGGCGTGACCCAGTCGAAGGGCGAAGCACGCCGGGCGGTCACCGAAGGTGGGGTTAACCTTAACAACCGCCGGGTAAGTGATGCTGCCCAGACCGTCACGGTCAACGACTTGCTGGAAGGTGGCTTTTTGGTCATCCGGCGCGGCAAAAAGAATTACCACCTGATCAAAGTGGTGGCGTAGAGCGGGTGGAGGAGGATGCCCGGATGGAAAACAAAACGCTAACTGGAAAAGAAGGACGCGGTCAGCAGGGGGTGGAGCGGGTGTATAAAAATGACCAGATCGCGATTTATTGGGAGCCGAGTCTTTGCATTCACGTAGGCAATTGCTTTCGTGGGCTGCCAAAAGTGTTTGACCCGCAAGTCCGCCCGTGGGTGGCTGTCGATGCTGAATCGGCGGATCGGATTGCCAGGGTGATCGAAACCTGTCCGACCGGTGCGTTGCATTATGAGCGGTTGGATGGCGGTGCACAGGAATCAGCCCCTGCCGAGACGATTATCGACGCCCGTCCGAACGGCCCGTTGTTCGTACGCGGCCCATTGAAAATTGTGGAAGTTGGCGGGCATGTAATCCGGGAGGACACGCGGTTGGCGTTATGCCGCTGCGGGCATTCGGAGAACAAACCCTTTTGTGACGGAACCCACCGCCTGATCGGGTTTAAAACGACGAAGTAAGTTTCTGTAGGCCGGATAAAGGGGCGATAATCGATCCAACCTACGAAAGGCTCGTTCTAAACCGCAATTTTCACGGTGTCTTCCGTGATTTTCCTGGTGAAAAATTTCCTAACGCCATGGCACTAGGCCGTAGGAAAAGCCAGTAACTTGCTAATATGCTCGATGTGGTCGAGTTCGTGCCAGATGGAGCGGCGTAATAACTTGCGTGGGCTCCAAAATTCCCCGGCCACCCCGCGTACCAGGTTAACCCCTTCCAATGTAGGTAACACCTTTTCCAGCTGCGCTCTGACCGCTGCCAGTTGCTCAAAGATATTCGCGGGCAGGCTGCTACGCGGCGCACCGGCTTGTTCCAGGCGGTCCATGTACCACCACTCGGCCTTGGCAATGTGCCCCAACACCCCGCGAATGCTCCAGCGCTCCCTGGGGTAAGTGCGGTCGAGAATTTCATCCGGCAAGCCCTGCACCAGCTCCAACAGGTCGACGCGGCTGAATGCTAACACTTGCAGCCCGCGCCTGACATCCACCCGGGTGATCGGTTTCCAGTCATGGCGGAACCAGGCATTGACCTCGTAACTGCCGTCCGGGGTGGTTTCGAAATTCTCATCGATGTTATACACCCCCCATACTTCGCTGAGGCGCACATCGACATCCCGAATATCTGCCAGCCAGTTTTCACCCGTGTGGCGCCCGATCCAGGCTTTAAATTCCAGAAAGGCCGGCGCCAGGTTGGCGACCGCTTCAGCGCTATCGCCGCCGTAAGCATAACATCCAGGGTGATCGAGCGCCCAGGCCAGCGGCCTGCCATCCGCCCCATTTTCCAGACCAACCAACAATTGCATCTCCACTCCCTTCTCTGATTGCCACGATGTTTTTTCCCGGATTATTTTAACCAAAAAGCCCGAAGCCGCTCGAAATGTCTCACAATTATATTGTGCCTGAAGAGCGTTGGATTGTTGACTATAATATTGCTTAATCCATAATCAATTCTCCAGGAACTTTCTCCAACCAGTGTCCGTCTAGGGTGTGTCCTCTGCGGATGAGGATATTGTCTTGGTATGTATCGATTTGAATTATTGCTGAAATTAGGTTCAGGGAAGGTTTGTTCGAAAGGATCGTGAATACTGATGACCGAAGCTGAAATGGAAGCCACTATCAACCATGTAAAAAAGCCGCGCGTCTTGCACTTCGAATGGGTGCTGCCGTTGTTTTTACGCCCGACCCGGACGTTAAAAACGATCGTCGAACGTGACCATCCGGTCTGGTTGACGCCGCTGTTGATTTTGAGCCTGCTGGCAATTGTGCTGGTACTGGTTGGCGCACCCATCCGTGCTGAGCAGGCGCAGCAGGTTGGTGAACTGCCGCCCGATTTTCAGTATTGGGGACCCGAGCAGCAGGAAGAGTATCTGGCCGCGCAAGGCAACAAGGCCAATCCCATTTTTATCTACCTTTTCCCTGCCCTGGGTTCGCTAATCGGCATCTGGTTGTCCTGGTTCTTGCTTGGCAGCATTCTGCACCTGGCTCTGACGCTGAGCGGCAGCCGCGGCAGCAGCGGTCAGGCGATCAACCTGGTGGCCTGGGCCAGCATACCGATTGCATTGCGATTCATCGTACAAGCGATTGCCATTTCTGCCAATCACAGCCTGATTCAATCTGCCGGAGTATCCGGTTTTATTGCCGCTGATGCAGAGGGTTTCTCTGCATTCATCCGCACTCTTCTGGGATTTGTGGACATCTACTGGATCGGACAGGTGGCGCTTTTAATGATCGGGGTGTTGCCGCTCACCGGGCTTGCGCGCGGCAAAGCCTGGACAGCGGTGCTGGTCTCGGCGGTCCTGTTGCTGATTTTGCAATCGGTCCCTGGTTATGTGGCATCCCTTTTGGGCGGCCTGTCCTTGACGCGTGGGTTTTTCTTTTAGGGGTATGGCTGCATGACCATCTTCATTCAAATTCGCGACCTGCGAAAAACCTACGTAATGGGCAAGTCCACGGTGCATGCCCTGGATGGCATCGATCTGGATATCGTTCCCGGCTCCTTCACGGTCGTCATGGGTCCATCCGGTTCTGGGAAAAGCACGCTGCTGCACCTGATTGGTGGATTGGACCGCCCAACCTCCGGCAGTATTGCGGTGGAAGGTGAAACACTGGAAAAGATGGATGAAAACCAACTGGCCGAGTACCGGCGAAAGATGGTCGGCTTCATCTTCCAATCCTTTAACCTGGTGGCGACCATGAACGCGGCCGAAAACGTCGGTTTCCCGATGCGTTTTGCCCGCACCACCAACCGGGAACGGCGTACTCGCTCCATGGAATTGCTGAAGCGGGTGGGGTTGGACGATCGCGCCCTGCACAAACCTACTGAGTTGTCCGGGGGACAGCAGCAGCGGGTGGCTATTGCCCGCTCTCTGGTCAATCAGCCCAAGATTATTTTGGCGGATGAGCCAACCGGCAACCTGGACACTGCCAGTGGATACGGCATCATGCAACTGCTGTCGGTGCTGCATAAAGCCGGGCATACCGTGATCGTGGTCACCCACGACCCGCGCATGCAGCATTTTTCCACCAATACCATTTACCTGCTGGACGGCCGCATTGTCAGCGAAGCCGAATACCAGGCAGCATCCACCTTTGATTTCGCAGAAACCTCGGAAGGGGAAATGACCCATGAAAGCTAAATTCTTATCCATCGTCCTGCTCATCGCGCTATTTTTGGGTATGGCAGTTGTCCAACCAGGATACGCCCAGGATACAACTCCGACTGTAGGGTTGAACCAAACCGGGATCCTGGTGGCGCCCAGTACAGATGCCAAAAGTGGTGTGCCAGGTACAATCGTTACCTACACTCTGCAAGTCACCAACAACACCACAGCCCCCATTACTCTGGCTGTAACTACCGCGAGCATCTCGGGTTCTGGGAGCGGGTGGTCGGTATTGGTGAATCAACCTTCACTGAGTTTGGTTGTTGGTGAAACAAAACCCGTGGATGTAAAGGTGGCTGTTCCCGATGTGGCACCTGGTGCAATGAATGTAACCGCCGTTATATTCAGTGATGGAACGACTGAACTGGGTAGATCTACCTTAACCACCACCGCGGCTGCTCCGGTCATTACCCCAAGCCCATCTATGTCCGGCCGTCCGCTCCTCGTGCTCGATTCCTACTCGATTGGCGCCGATTCCATCAAGGCCGGGTCGCAATTCGATCTGACGCTGCGCGTGCGCAATAACGGGCAAGATTTTGGCAAAAATGTCGTTCTCACCTTTAGCGGCAGCGAGTTCATGCCGGTCGAGACCGGCGGTGTGCGCTCATTGAGCGAGATCGACCCCGGCGAACGCCTGGATGTGGTGCAGCCCTTCATTGCCAGTTCATCGCTTTTCGGAGTGAAATACGGCTCGATCACCGTTAATGTGAGTTACACCGATCTGGCTGGCAGCGCGTCCTATACCGAAACCTTTACCATCACCATCAGCCTAAGCCAGCCGTCTTCCTCGGGTGGAGTCGCTCGTCCGACCGCCACCCCAACGGCGGTCAGTCGGCCGCAGTTGGTCGTCAGCAATTATGAAACGGATGTAGAGCCATTGCAACCTGGCTCGATGTTCACTCTCGACCTTAGCGTGACCAATCTGGGTAACGCCGATGCCCGCACTGTGACGATGGTGCTCGGCGGCGGCAGCGCGGATACTGGCACGCCGGGGGCGGGCGGCGTTTCCGGCGGGGGCAGCGATCTTTCCACCTTTGCGCCGCTGGGTTCTTCCAACCTTGTATTCCTTGGCGACCTGCCCGCCGGCGCATCCAAAGAAATCAGCGTGCCACTGGTTGTCAATGTGACCGCCAACCCGGCAGCCTATGCTTTCAAGATTTCTTTTGTCTTCGATGACACCAAGGGCGTGCGCCAGAGCAACGATCAAATCATCACCCTGCTGGTTTTCCAATTGCCGCAGGTCGAAATCGGGTTCTACCGCGACCCGGGCGTGTTCATGACCGGCAACATGAATATGCTGCCGCTGCAGATCACCAATTTGGGCCGCAAGTCCGCCGTGCTCGGCAATATCAAAGTGACCGCGCAGAATGCGGACGTGACCAACAACGTCTCGCTGGTCGGCGCGTTGGAACCGGGCGGCTATTTCACCCTGGACGCCAACGTCATGCCGTACCAGGCCGGACCGCTCGACCTGGAGGTCACGGTCAATTACACCGACGACTTCAACCAGCAGCGGGTGATCGTACAAAACATGTCGATCGAAGTTCAGGAAATGCCGGCCCCTGAACCCATGCCTGAAGGTCAGGACCCTAATTTCCCCACTGACGGCAATGGTTCATCCGGCAATGAAACCCTCTGGCAAAAGATCGTCCGCTTTTTCAAAGGCCTGTTCGGGCTGGATAGCTCTCCCTCGGTACCCGAGACTCCGATCGAAGAAATCCCCATTGAACCGCTGCCCGGCAACTCCAAACCCATTCAGCCCGGGCCCAAGGGATAAAGCGCGCTTGAACGCAATTGTGCGCGTGGGAAAGTGAACGAGGTATCTCATGCGATTTATCGATTTGTTACGGTTAATTCTGGATAACCTGGGACGCCGCAAAGGCCGCGTCATGCTGACGGCCATAGGTGTGGTGATTGGCACGGCCTCGGTGATCCTGCTCATTTCGCTGGCAATTGGCCTGCAGAAAAGCGCCACCTCCAACCTGTGGGGCATCAGCGACCTGCGCCGGGTGGATGTTTACCCCGGTTATAGCGAAACCCCGATTATGATGGAAGTTGGCAGATCCTCGGGTAAAGGCGACGTCCCGCCTGGGATGAAAATTCTGACCCCGCAGACCATCGAAGATATCAAGGCGCTGCCAGGTGTGGCCCTGGTCTCACCAAAGCAGGGCATCTACGGCCAGGCGGTTTTAAAGTCTGGCCGGCTGGAAAATTACCCCTGGATACAAGGGGTCGATCTGGACGATATCGGGGTATTCGAATATCCCATGCAGGGCGGCGTTACCACCCTGGAACGCGGTCAGGCGATCATTGGCGGTTGGGTCGCCCAGCAATTTTACGATCCCAAACAACGCCCCGGGCAGGATCCCCCGGTACAGCCGGACGTGCTGGGCCAAACGCTACGGCTGGTGCTCACCAAATGGACGGAAGATGGCGTGATGATCAACAAAACGGTCAATATTAAGATCGTAGGCATCATGTCGCAAGCCCAGGCCGAGCAGGACAGCGTCATGTTCGTTCGGTTGGATGAATTGACCGCCTGGAATGAATGGATGATGGGTTCGCGCATCAATTACAACCGCGACGGCTACAATCAGTTGGTGGTGCGCGCCGAGAACCCTGACCAGGCGACCGAAATTGCGGATGCGATCACTGATATGGGTTATCAGGCCAACACCTCGCAGTCGGTGGTACAGGGGATCAATTCGTTTTTTATCGTGCTGCAGGTGGTTTTTGGCGGCATCGGCGCGATCTCGCTGTTGGTGGCAGCCATCGGCATTGCCAACACCATGGCCATGGCGATTCTGGAACGCACCCGTGAAATTGGGCTGATGAAAGCGGTTGGCGCCACCAACAAGGATGTGCTCAGCATCTTCCTGGGTGAAGCTGCCGGCATTGGCTTTATCGGCGGCATCGGCGGGGTGATCATCGGCTGGGGCGGCAGTTTGCTGCTCAATATGGTGGCATCCACCTTTATGCCGTCCAACCCCTACGGCGGCACCCAGTTGGCGACCTCCACTCCAGGGTGGTTGCCGCTCTTCGCGCTGGTGTTCGCCACGCTGGTCGGCATCATCTCGGGGTTGTATCCCTCGCTGCGCGCCGCCACCCTGGTGCCGGTCAACGCGCTGAAGTATGAGTAAAAAGTCGCCACAAAGACATGGCCCCCTTTTCTATGAAAATGCCGTTGTCTCCCCTAAAATTCACCCACAGGGCGCAAAAACCGTAAATTGCGGATTTTAGGAGAGTAGTCTATACGTGGCACCTGGCAAGTCGAAGCTGAGGAGCGCACTGCGCTCCCCTACAAAACCTTTTTTCTCGGTTTTCACCGTGGTGATACTTTCCCCCCCGGCTTGTCAGCTTTCCATATGGACGTTAGAATAAGACCCATATGGCACAACCAATGCTCCTGTTGGCCTCCAACTCTCCGCGCCGCCAGCAAATGATCTCATGGACAGGATGGACCTTTGCCGTCCAGCCTGCCGACCTGGATGAATCGCGGCTGCCGGGTGAACCTCCGGCGGACTACGTCCTGCGCCTGGCGAGTGCCAAAGCCCGCGCAGTGGCAGAACAAACAGAAAGCAGCCAGGTCATCCTGGCTGCGGATACCATCGTCGTGGATGGCGATGATTTGTTGGGAAAACCCGCATCGCCTGAAGAGGCGCACCAGATGCTTACCCGCCTGCGTGGGCGTACCCATCAGGTTTACACTGCGTTGGCGTTGTTTGACTCCGTCACCCAGATGCTGGAAACGGACCTGTGCGTGTCGCAGGTGCCCATGCGCGAGTATACCGATGAAGAGATCGAGGCTTACGTCGCGACCGGTGACCCGTTGGACAAAGCCGGCGCCTATGCCATCCAGCATGCCGAGTTTCACCCGGTGGAGGGGTTTGCCGGCTGCTATGCCAGCGTGATGGGTCTGCCGCTGTGCCACCTGGTGCGGACGGCGCGCTTTTTTGGCGTCGAGCCGTTGAGCGACGTGCCAGCCGAATGCCAATCTAATTTGAACTATGACTGCCCCATTACCGCTGCAGTGCTGCGGGGCGAGCAAGCTGGCTAGCCGCAAGGCTGGACAGATGGAGAAATAAAACAATGAAGTTGCGATCAGCGATCTTGATGATTATGGTGCTGCTGTCAGCCTGCACTCCGGGCGCTAAAAACTCCCCCGGCGGCGCTGCCACTCCAACCTTGCGCGACCCCATCGTGAACACCACCACCGTCCCGGAACCCGAGACGGCTGCCAGGGCCTTCCTGGAAGCCTGGAAAGTGGATAACTACGCTGCCATGTACGCGCAACTGACTTTGCTTTCGAAAGATGCGCTGATCGAAGGCGATTTCTCCAACCATCTCAAAGACGTCAGCGCCACCATGTCACTCCAATCGCTGGATTTTGAAATCCTGCAATCGTTGATTAAAAACCCGAGCGAGGCGCAGGTGGCTTACCGTATGACCTACCATACCGTGCTGGTGGGCGATATCGAGCGCGAGACCGTGATGAATATGAGCCTGCAGGACGGCGACTGGAAAGTGCAATGGGAAGACGGCATGATCCTGCCCGAGCTGCGCGGCGGCAATCACCTGAGCATGGACATCTCCGTGCCGGCGCGCGGCAACATTTACGATGCCAATGGCAGCGCCCTGGCTGCCCAGTCGGACGCGGTGGCACTGGGCATCATCCCTGGGCAAATCAATCCGGATACCGAAAGCGCGCTGCTGGTCGAGCTTTCCAACCTGACCAATCTCAACACCGATTACATTGCCTCGCTGTACGAATTTGCCCAACCCGACTGGTACATCCCGGTGGGAGATGTCTCGTCTCAGGCGGTGGAGCGCCGCTACGACGTGCTGTCGTCATTGGATGGGCTGGTGATGAATTCGTACAACACACGCTATTATTTCAACCAGGCAGCTCCGCATGCGGTTGGCTATGTCCAACCCATTTCTCCAGAGACCATGGATGAATACCGGCGGCGGGGTTACCGGGTGGATGAGCGCGTTGGCATGGCTGGCCTGGAGTCCTGGGGGGAGGAATATCTTACCGGTCAGCGCGGCGCCTCGCTGTACGTCGTTGACCAGCAGGGCAGCGTGATTACCCGGCTGGGGCAGCGTGAGTCTGAACCGGCTGATGAGGTTTACAGCACGCTCGATAAGGACCTACAGGAACAAACACAGCGCGCCATCGAAGGCTTCCGCGGCGCAATTGTGGTACTGGAGCGCGATACTGGCCGTATTTTGGCTATGGCTTCCGGCCCGACTTTCGACCCTAATCTGTTCGACCCGAGCAACTTCAACAGCGACTGGATGCTGGGCGATGTCTTCAATCAGGATACCGTGCCGCTGCTCAACCGCGCTACCCAAAGCGCCTACCCGCTTGGCTCCGTGTTCAAAATCATCACTATGGCAACCGCCCTGGAGACCGGAGTTTTCACTGAATTTTCGGAATACAACTGCACCCATACCTTCACTGAACTCACCGGCGTGACGCTGTACGACTGGACTTATGAAAAAGAGCGACCTACAAGCGGGCTTTTGACCTTGCCCGAGGGCCTGATGCGTTCCTGCAACCCATGGTTCTACCATATCGGGCTGGAACTCTATACGCTGGGCTATACCGAAGACTTATCCAAGATGGCGCGCGGTTTTGGCCTGGGTTCGCCTACCGGCATCGAGCAGCTGGACGAGGTGGCGGGTAATATGCCCATGCCGGTCAATGACAATGACGCGGTACAACTGGCCATCGGTCAGGGCGCCATGCTGGCGACCCCGCTTCAGGTGGCGCGCTTTATCGCAGCCGTTGGTAATGGCGGCACCTTGTATCGCCCGCAGATTGTCGAGAAGGTAACCACCCCCGACGGCGAGCCGCTGATCAGTTTTAAAGCGGACCCCCAGGGTACGCTGCCGGTTTCCGCTGAAAACTTGCAGATTATTCAGGATGCCATGCGCAGCGTGGTGGCCGATAACCGCGGCACCGCCCATTTTGCCCTGGCAGGCCTTCAGGTGCCGATTTATGGCAAGACCGGCACCGCCACCAATTCGACGGGCACCTCGCACGCCTGGTTCGCCGGTTACACCGATGCCGGGCGTGAAGACTTGCCGGATATCGCCATCGCAGTGATCGCCGAGAACGCCGGCGAAGGGTCGGAGGTGGCGGCGCCCATCTTCCGCCGGGTGGTGGAAGCCTACTTCTTCGGCAAGCCGTCGCGGCTTTACCCGTGGGAATCGAGTTTCTACGTTACCCGCACGCCGACATCGGAATTTGACGAGACTGCCCAGGAAACCCCCCAACCTTAATTGATCGCTACAGGAACGCCTTCGCATGGATGAAAAAATGGTCTGGGGTTGGATTACCCGGCTGCTCTCCGGTTTTTATAGCGTGCAGACCGAACAGGGTACGGTTGTCTGTCAGTTACGCGGCCGCCTAAAAAAACACCGGTCGGCTGGCGATATCATCGCCCTGGGCGATCATGTTCGCATTCAACTCCAAAATGACGGCACTGGCTCCATCGAAGAGATCGCCCCGCGTCAAACGGCGCTGGTGCGTTCTGCCCCCACTGCGCGCGGGGTGTATCGTCAGGTGTTGCTGGCCAACCCGGATCAGGCGGTGTTTGTGTTCGCCTGTGCGCAGCCCGAGCCGCACCTGCGCATGCTCGACCGGTTTTTGATCGTAGCCGAGCAACAGGGGATTCCTCCGCTGGTGGTGGCCAACAAAATCGATCTGGCGACCCCGGAAGTCATCCAAAAGTTCGAAACTTACCCGCCGTTGGGTTATCCGGTCATCTTCACCTCAGCCCGTACCGGCCAGGGGATCGACGAGTTGCGCGAACGTCTGGTGGGCAAGCTGTCGGCATTGGCAGGGCCTTCGGGAGTGGGTAAATCCAGCCTGCTGAACGCCGTTCAACCCGAGTTGGGTCTGGCAGTGCGTGAAGTAAGCCAGGCGACTGAAAAAGGCCGCCACACCACGGTCATTCGCCAGCTATTTCCATTGGACGCCGGCGGTTACGTGGCTGACCTGCCCGGCATGCGCATGCTGTCGTTGTGGGACATCCAGCCAGAGGAGTTGGACGGATATTTTCCGGAGCTGCGCAACCTGGTGCAGGAATGTTTGTACAATGACTGCAACCATCAAAATGTGCCAGGCTGCGCGGTGATCGAAGCCGTAAACCGGGGGACCGTGTCACACGAACGTTATGAATCGTATTTGCGCCTGCGCTTTGGGGAGGAATAATGACGTCGTCGACTGGTCTGCGCTGGGAAAAGATCGTTCTCAAGTTACGCAATCCGTTTCGCCTATCTTACGGCGTTTCCGAGACGCGCCAGGCGTTCTGGCTGCGTTTGCCGGGGGATGAGGGCTGGGGCGAGGGCACCATTCCGCCGTATTACGGTGTTGCTGACGCTGCCATGGAAGCCGTCTGGCGCGCTGCGGCTGAATCCGGGCGCGAATTGCCCGATGATCCGGCGGAAATTGAAGCCTGGGTCGGCGATCTGGGACCCGCGCCGGCACGCTGCGCCCTGGATCTGGCGTTGTATGACCGGATTGCCCGCCAGCGCGGTTTGCCGTTGTATAAACTGTTGGGCTTGCCTAAACCGGAGCCCATGCCAACCTCGTTCACCATCGCCATTGACACGCCCGAAGCTATGGCACGCATGGCCGCTGAAAACCGTCACATGCCGATCATCAAGGTCAAGCTAGGCAGCGATGACGACGAAAGTCGCTTGAAAGCCATACGTGCTGCCCGTCCAGATGCCCGTCTGCGGGTGGATGCCAATGCTGGCTGGTCGCTGGAAGAAGCAATCCATCAGATGCAGGCGCTTGAAAGCTACGACCTGGAGATGATCGAACAGCCGCTGCCCAAAGACCAGATCGAAGCCATGGGTGAAGTGCAAAAACACACCCGACTGCCGCTGGTTGCGGATGAATCGGTACAGACCCTGCAGGATGTAGAGCGTCTGGCAGCCGCCGGAGTGCGCGGCATCAATCTAAAGTTAATGAAGGTTGGCGGATTGACGCCCGGGCTGCGCATGCTCAAGCGCGCGCGTGAACTGGGATTGCAGGTCATGCTGGGATGCATGGTGGAGACCTCGCTTGGCACAACCGCCATGGCGCATCTGGCTGGCCTGGCGGATTGGCTGGATCTGGACGCCCCGCTGCTGGTCAGCAATGACCCGTTTGACGGCGTAACCTATTCCCCTGCGCTGGACCTGTTCGTACCGGAGCGCCCCGGGATTGGCGTACAATTAAGAAATGAGTAAGGGTAGACCTATGTGTCTACGCTAAAACAGGGCAGACACGCAGGTCTGCCCCTACGAGCGGGTCATAGGAGGAAACATGCACGATGAAATCCAGGCGATCCTGGTTGATCTGAAAAAGCTGAATGCGGACGGCCGTGAGCATGTGTTCGATGTCCATATCGCTGCCCTAGATGACAAGCAGGTGGCGCTCAGTGGACGGGTATTGGCTGAGGCCGACCGCCAGGCGTTGCGTCAGGCGCTGCATACCCATCTGCCAGCGCTAACGGTGGACGACGAAGAGGTGCAGACTCTACGCCTGGCGGAACCGCGTCTGCGGTTTGTTGCGACCAACCTTACCAGCTTGCATCGTGAGCCGTCCTGGCTGGCCGAGCAGTTGAGTCAAATGCTGTACGGCGCGCAGCTTGAAATATTGGAAGAGCGCGAAAAATGGGCGTATGTGCGCTGCGCTGACGGCTATCTGGGCTGGGCTTACCTCCCCTATATGACCGCTGAATGGCAGCCGCCGGCTACTCATCTGGTGACTGCACCGGTAAGCCTGATGTCGGCTGAACCGGGCGAGGATGCGGAAAAGATTACCCGCGTGCTGGGCGGCACGTTTGTGCATTTGCTCAGCTTGCAGGGGGAGTGGGCCAACATTCAGGCCAACCGCAAGGGATGGGTGCCAGCGGATGATTTGCGCAATCTACAGAGCATACCCGTTGAGACCGCACAGCGGCGGGCGCAAATGATCGCTGATGCATTCCGCATGATCGGCGTGCCGTATTTATGGGGCGGTTCGTCTGCGCTGGGCATCGACTGCTCGGGGTTTGCCCAACTGGTGCACCGCTGGTCGGGCATCACCCTGCGGCGGGACGCCGATATGCAAATGGCGGACGGCAAACCGGTCGAGCAAGCGCAACTGCAGCCCGGCGATCTGGTGTTCTTTGGCGAAGGCAGCGACCACCGCACGATCACTCATGTGGGCATCAGCCTGGGCGGCTGGGACATCATCCATTCATCCCGTTCACGCAACGGGGTGTACCCGGATAATATTCAGGCGGTGCAGGGTCTGCGTGAAAGCTTTGCCGGCGGGGCGACGTATTTGGGGTAACGTGTACCGCGTGTCATGCTTTTAATCCCTCTCCCCAGTGGTTTTTTAACTGGGGAGAGGTTAGGTGAGGGGGATTGCCAGACGTCTACCGGATCATATTCTGTAGAGTAGTACAACAGGCGGGACTACCGGGTATTTGGTGTACATTAACGGGCAGCTTTCACCATGCCTGTACCGACCCATACACAACTTCCTGGAAATCCTGATCCTACAACGGTAGGGGCAAGGCGAGAGGAATCTGGCGGGTTGAATCGCTACCGGATAGCCTTGTCCGACGTCCTATATTGGGCGAGGCTGCCCAGGTAATGAGGCAAAAGATGACTTCTCTCGCCTCGCCACTACTGTGGAATATTTGCATTGAAAGCGAGTTGCACCTAAATTTGGTTGTATTTGGCTATCCAAGAGTAGGTACATCGCTCTTGCTTCCGTGATTGACTGGTATCCTCGTTCACTCAGGAGCAACGCACCCGATAGTTGTGGGTACGATGACTATACAACTATCCGTGGCTACGTTTGACAGATGCGCGGAATATATTTATAATGATTCTGCCAGATAATCAGCTATGCGGCGCTTTACCCTCAGGGATGCAAAACTTAGCTTAGCTTGACTGGCTGATCACGACATGCCAATGAAAGGCAAACTTTCAACAGAAGAGGTTCTTACTCCAGTTCAAGATTGCCACAGAATCTCTAAATTCGTTATTGGTTATAATGAAGTGGGTTACGGTAAATGGGCTGGGTATTCGGACCTGAAATCCTGAATCCAGCCGTTTTTGTATATCCGTCATTCTTTTGTGCCTTGGAAAATACGCTGAAACACCCGGGGCAGACATAAGCAGGTCAGGTATCAGGCGTTACCTGCAATCAAAGGAGAAATTAACGGGAGATAAGGCGTTTCCAGAGCGATAACCAACCAGGTTATATGTGACAAAAAAAGTCACGAAAGCATGGTGATATCGAATAATTTGTGGTATATCTGGTAAACTTTACCTAGGATCGACCGTTATTTACAGCCAAATTAATTGTTATCTTTAAATTGGCTTATTCTTTGGAAGGAGGTGGTTTTACAACAATCAATGATGATGAAGTCGATGTCACCTTTTAAACCGACTATTTGCACGAGGAGGAGTTTGAATGTTTAAGAAGAGTTTTACGTTCGCTTTTGCACTTCTGATTGTTGCCAGTATGGTATTGGCAGCCTGCCAACCTGCTCAGACGACCCCAACAGAGGCCCCCGTTGTCGAACCGACAGCGGTTGAACAACCGACTGCTGAAGTCGTCCCCACTGAAGTTCCTACCCCCGAAGTTGTCCAAACCACTCGCAAGGGTGGCTGGCTGGATGAGATCGTGTTCTCGGTGGTCGCTTCCGATTCTGCGCTAACCCAGATTACGGCTGGCGCCGTTGACATTTATGCCAACGGTCTGTCCTCCAAGGACCTGCCCGCCATCAAGGACGCCGGCGTGAGCTATTCGACCTCCAGCGGTCTGTATTACGACATTCTCTACAACCCCGCTGGCCCCGAATTCACCGACGGACGGCTCAATCCGTTCTCCAATCGCAAGATCCGCGAGGCGACGAACTGGCTGTTTGATCGCGATTACATCAACCAGGAAGTCTATGCCGGCGGCGGTCTGGCCAAATTCTTCGCCATCACCACCCAGTTCCCTGACTATGCTGATCTGGCGGATGTTGCGCGCAAGCTTGAATCCTTCTACGCCTACAACTTCGACAAAGCCAAGGAAGTCATCACGGCTGAGATGGAAGGCATGGGCGCCACCCTGGTTGACGGCAAGTGGATGTACAAAGATGCTCCCGTTACCCTGGTCTATATTATCCGCAACGACTCAGACGGCACCCGCATCCCCATCGGCGAATATACTGCCGCTCAGTTCGAAGCCCTTGGCTTCACCGTTGACCGCCAGATGAAGAAGGGCTCAGAAGCCTCCCCGATCTGGATTGGTTCTGATCCCATCGAAGGTCAGTGGCACCTCTACACCGCTGCCTGGTCCGCCACCGTTCTCGACCGCGACCAGAGCAACATCTTCCAAGAAATGTACTTGGACTCCAGTGCTCAGGGTATCCCGGCCTTCTTGGACAACGTCTCTGATCCTGAGTTCAAAGAACTCGGTGACCGCCTGGCCACCGCGGACTTCGCGACTCTTCAAGAACGCCACGACATGATGGCCCGCGCCCTCGAGCTCTCGCTCCAGGACTCGCTGCAGGTCTTCCTCATCGACGGCAAGCAGTTCACTCCGTATGTGAACGGCATGGTTGCCACGGCTGATCTGGCCGCCGGTATCGAAGGCGCTCAGATCTACCCCTACACCCTGCGCTTCGCTGACCAGGAAGGCGGCACGGTTCGCTGGGCAACCCAGGATCTGTTCGCAGAACCCTGGAACCCCATCGCTGGCTCCAACTGGGCATTTGACCAGGGCGCCATCCGCGCCACCCAGAGCGGCGACATCATGTACGATCCCTACACCGGTCTGTTGTGGCCGTTGCGCATCGAAAAAGCTGATGTTGTTGTGAAGGAAGGTTTGCCTGTTGGTAAGACCCTTGACTGGGTGACCCTCGAGTTCGCCCCCGAAATTACGGTTCCGGCGGATGCCTGGATCGACTGGGATGCCGCCAACCAGGTCTTCGTGACCGTCGGCGAGAAGAACCCCGAAGGTCTGACTGCCCTGCGCAAGACCACCCTTACCTACCCGGCGGACTTGTTCGAAACAGTCAAATGGCATGACGGCGCCAACCTGTCCGTCGCGGACTTTGTCTTTGGCATGATCATGACCTTCGACCGCGCCAAACCCGAAAGCGCCATCTACGACCCACAGGCTGAACCTCAGTTCCTGCCCTTCCAGGAGAACTTCCGCGGGTTCAAGATCGTCTCCACCCAACCGCTGGTGATCGAGTACTACTCCGACACCTACACGCTGGATGCTGAATTGAACATCCCGCTCATGTTCCCGACCTACACCTTTGGTGAGGGTTCCTGGGATACGATGGCCGTCGCCAACGCTGCTGAAGCCGGCGGCGAACTGGCTTACTCCGTGGACAAAGCCCTGGAAAAAGAGATCGAGCAGACCAGCTTCATTGGCGGCCCGAGCCTCGAGGTCCTGGCTAAATACCTGGATACCGCCATTGCTGACAAAACCATCCCCTATGCTCCTACCATGAGCGCTTACCTGACGGCCGATGAAGCGGTTGCCCGCTACGAAGCCCTCAAGGCCTGGTACGGTGAGCACAACAACTTCATGGTTGGCACTGGCCCGTATTTTGTGGACCAGGCTTTCCTGACCGAAAAGACCTTGACCCTCAAGCACTTCGCCGACTATCCTGATCTGGCAAACCGCTGGGCGAACTTTGGCGAGCCCAAGCTGGCTACTGTTGAACTGGATGGCCCCGGCCAGGTGAAGATTGGTGAAGAAGCCACGTTCGATGTGTTCGTGACCTTCAAGGATGCCCCCTATCCGGCTGCCGAAATCAAGCAGGTCAAGTTCTTGCTCTACAACGCGCAAGGCGAGATCGTGAAAGTTGCCGAAGCCGTTGCTGTTGAAGACGGTCAATACAGCGTCGTTTTGGATACCGCAACCACGGCTGCTCTCGAAGCTGGTTCCAACAAGCTCGAGGTCGCGGTTGTTCCATTCACCGTCTCCCAACCGACCTTCATGTCCGTTGAATTCGTGACGGCTCCGTAAGGCGGAACCTGTTCGTCTGTTTTTAGCATAACGATAGGGGCAAGTGTCTCACTTGCCCCTATCTATCCTAATTTTGAGGGCATAAAATGACACAGGATACTCAGGCAGGCGTCCTCGGTGTACCAAAGAAGAAAACGACCTCAGCGTTTGCCAGGGTGGCTCGTTTCATGGGGATCCGGGCGATTACGTTGTTCTTCACCGTGGTGATCGGGGTATATACCACCATCCTCATCGCCAACATGGGCGGTTATGTCGACACCATCATGCGCAACGACATTCGTGAACGGGTGAACCAGCGTGTGGCAGCCTCGACCGCCAACCAGAATATTTCAGCGGAGACCCGCCGCCAAATGGCCGATGAATTGATCGCCCTGGAAGAAAACCGACTGGGTCTGAACACACCGTTTGCGATCCGTTCATTCCGCTATCTTACGGATTCACTGCAGTTGGATCTTGGCCGGGCTCAGAATATGGTCAGTGATAATGGCTCGCGCACGGTGCGCAACATCATCCTCGAGCGTTTACCCGCTACTTTGTTGTTAATGGGAACATCGCAGCTATTTTTGTTCTTTTTTAGCGTGTTTATCGCGCTGACTTTATCCCGTTCGTATGGTAGTTTCTGGGACAAGCTGGTGATTACGCTTTCGCCAACTTCCGCGGCGCCACCATGGTTCTATGGTATCTTCTTCATTTTGATTTTTGCGGCAGTTTTTAGAATTCTGCCGTTTGGCGGCATGGTGGATGCTCCCGTGCCAGACAATACGTTTGATTACATTTTGAACGTGTTGAAGCATTTGATCCTGCCGGCTGGTTCACTGATCATCAGTTCGCTGTTTCTTAGTATCTATAACTGGCGTACCTTCTTCTTGATTTATTCCAGCGAAGATTACGTGGATATGGCCAAAGCCAAAGGCCTGCCCTCACGCGATATCGAACGGCGTTACATCCTCCGCCCAACCTTGCCGACCATCATCACCAACTTTGCCCTGTTGGTCATCGGCCTGTGGACGGGCGCCATTATTACCGAGACCGTCTTCCTGTGGCCAGGCCTTGGCCGAACTCTGTACCGGGCGATTGGGTTCTTCGATACGCCTGTGATTGTTGGGTCGACGATCATCTATGCGTACCTGCTTGCCGTTACAGTATTCATCCTCGATTTTGTCTATGTTCTGGTTGACCCGCGCGTAAAAGTGGGTGGTGGAAAATAGCCATGAAAAACTTGAAAAAAAATTTCGCCGAGATTTCCCGCTACCCTTCCGCTGTTTTTGGCTTATTTATTATTTTTCTGCTGGTAGCGCTGGCAATCTTTGCTGTAGTTAAGATACCTTATTCCGAGGCTGTTCGCCTGTGGCGCGGCGGCGAAGACGTCTGGTATATGAACCCTAAGAATGTCCCACCCGCCTGGTTTAACACTTTTAGGAAGACCAGGTTACCCGAATCATTTGCTATAAAAGGCGGGGAAGAGGGCTTCACCAAAACCGTCACGCCGAGCAGCCCGGATACATCGGCGATTGATTTCGAGTACGCTTTCGATTTCAATTATGATGTGTATCCACAGGAGCTGATGCTGTACTTCACCTCGACCTACCAGAGTAAAAACCCCTTCGTTTCCATCTATCTGATTACTCCAGACGGCGAGGAACTGCGCATCACTGACTTTGGCATCAGCGCCAGGCAAACCTACCGTTTTTCACAGGATGAGAAACTGATCAGGCGGCTGGTGCGCGAGAAGCGCGACGAAAAACCGATGATAGGGCTCTTCTCGGTTCCCGAGACTGAGCCGCCGGTGCCGCAAAAAGGCACCTACAAGCTGGTCATCAATGGTCAAACCTTTGAGGCTGGCTCAGACATCAATGTTGAGTTTGTATTCCATGGCCAGTCATACGGTCTGGCTGGCACAGATCACGCCCGCCGCGACCTGATGGTGGCTCTGCTCTGGGGCGCTCCAATCGCCCTATCGTTTGGGTTACTGGCGGCTCTGGCTACCTCAATTCTTTCGATGGCGATTGCTGCCATCGGCGCCTGGTTTGGCGGCTGGCTGGATGAACTCATCCAGCGCATCACCGAGATCAATCTGGTGCTGCCTTTCCTGGCGGTTTTGATCATGGTCGGTACGTTCTATACCACCAGCATCTGGACTATTCTGGGCGTCACGATCTTGCTCAGCATTTTCACCGGCGCCGTCAAGTCGTACCGCGCGGTTTTCCTGCAGGTGAAGGAATCGACTTATATCGAAGCAGCCAAGGCCTACGGAGCGAGTAACTTCCGCATCGTGTTTTTCTACCTGATCCCGCGCATGATTCCGCTGCTCATCCCGACGCTGGTTTCGGCTGTGCCGGCCTACGTTTTCCTGGAAGCATCGCTGGCGCTGCTCGGGCTGGGCGACCCGGTGCTGCCGACCTGGGGTAAAGTGATCAACGATGCCCAGTCCAATGGGGCGTTGTATAAAGGTTTTTATTACTGGATTTTGGAACCCGCTGTGCTGCTCATGGTCACTGGTCTGGGTTTCGCGATGTTGGGATTTGCTCTCGACCGCATCTTCAATCCGAGACTGAGAGGGATTTAGCGACATGGCGGACACAACATTGTTGCAGCTGGACAATTTAAAACTGCATTTCAAAACAGGCCGCGGCACCGTACAGGCTGTGGATGGGGTGAATTTCACCCTGAATTCGAACGAAGCAATCGTAGTGGTGGGCGAGTCGGGCTGCGGTAAAAGCTCGCTGGCTAAAGCCATTCTGCGCTTGCTGCCGCGTAACGTCCAGGAATATTCTGGCAAGGTCTACCTGCATGGCAAAGAGTTGATGGGCCTATCGGAAGAAGAATTCCGGCAGCAGATTCGCTGGATCAAGATGGCCATGGTGCCGCAGGCAGCCATGAACGCGCTCAACCCGGTACTCAAAGTCGGTGAGCAGGTGGCTGAACCGATGATGGTTCATTTTGGAGTCAAGAAGGAAGAGGCGCTTGCTCAGGCACAAAAAATGTTTCAGCACGTTGGCGTGCCGGCGGACTTCATCAACCGTTATGCCTTTGAGCTAAGCGGCGGGATGCGCCAGCGCGTAGCCCTGGCGATGTCATTGGTCACCACCCCTGATCTGATCATTTTGGATGAGCCGACTTCAGCGCTGGATGTGTTGACCCAGGCGAATATTTTCAACTTGCTCAAACGCATCAAGCAGCAAATGGCTACCAGCTTTATCCTGATCACCCATGATATTGCCACCTCCAGCGAGCTGGCCGATCGGGCTGCGGTCATGTACGCCGGGCAAATTGTAGAGGTGAGCGATGCCAAGACTTTCTTCAGCCAGCCGCATCACCCGTACTCAGCCAAGCTAATGGCTAGCGTGCCCAAGCTGCGCGGCAATGCGATTCCTGAATTTATCACCGGCCAGCCGCCCAGCCTGATCAATCCACCGACAGGCTGCCGGTTTGCTGCCCGCTGCCCGAAGCGCTTTGCGCGCTGCGTCGAAGAACCGCCAATGGTTCAACTGGATGGCAATTTAGTTAAATGCTGGTTGTATGTGTAGGGTGGGGTGAATAATGACAATTGAACAAGACAAAATACAAGATCAACTTGTCGCGCCTGACAACAACAATAAGGTCAGCACCGGCGCGCTATTATCCGTCCAGGATTTACGTGTGCATTTTGAGCTGCGGAAATTTGGCTTTGGCCATGCCGGCTACGTCCGCGCTGTTGACGGGGTCAGCTTTGAGTTGAAACACGGCGCATCGATCGCGATTGTGGGCGAGAGCGGCTGCGGAAAAACCAGTCTGATGAAGACCATCCTGGCGTTGTATAAGCCCACCGCCGGACATGTCATTTTTGATGGGAAGGACCTCAGCACGCTAAAAGGCGCTGATTTAAAGGCTTACCGGTCTGAGGTTGGCTTTGTTCAACAAGATCCGTACGGCGCGCTGCCGCCGTTTATGACCGTTCAACGCATACTGGAAGAACCGTTGACCATCAACGGCGTGAAAGATAAGGAAGAACGGCTGGAACGTATCAGCAAGGTATTGGAAGAAGTCAAGATGACTCCGGTCAATGAGTTCTTGCCCAAGTTCCCCCACCAGCTCTCCGGTGGCCAACAGCAGCGCATCGTTATTGCACGCGCCATGATCCTGAATCCCAAGCTGCTGGTGGCAGATGAACCCGTTTCGATGTTGGACGCTTCGGTTCGCGTCGAAATCCTAAAACTGCTGCGCGGCCTGCAGGAAAAGCACAACCTGGCAGTAATTTACGTCACGCACGATCTTTCCACCGTCCGCTATTTCTCGGAGCGCATCTTCGTGATGTACGCCGGGCAGGTGATCGAGAAGGGGCAGGTGGATTTGCTGGTCAATAATCCGCTGCACCCGTACACGTACGCGCTGCTGCAAGGTACCTCCGACCCGGATGCCCATAACGCGACGGTGATGAAGGAAGTGCCGCCGGGTGAGCCGCCCAGTCTGGTAAATCCGCCATCTGGCTGCCGCTTCCACCCGCGCTGCCCGAAAATCATTAAGGGCCTGTGCGAAGTCAAGATACCGCCTGAAGTCGAGCCGGTACCAGGTCAATTGACTTCCTGCTGGTTGTACGAATGAGCTTTTTTACCCCCATCCGCATGTTGGTGATTGGTGCTATTTTCGTCCTGGCGGGGGTGGTTCTACCGCTGCTGATGGTGGTAAAAGTGCTTGAGTCGACTCTGTTTTTGAACTTTTTTTCGTATGTGATCGGCCTGGTCGGAACGTTTTTGGGCATCGCCGGCGCCTCCATGTACGTGAAATATAACCGGCGGAAGTAAAAGTTAACGGTCATTGCGAGCTGCGAAGCGGCAAAGCAATCCAGGCCACGTTAACCTGTGTCATTTCCATGCACAATTGCCCTGTCCGTTCGGCGCAGATGGCTTCGTTCCTCGCCATGACAGATCATTCTGCTATTAATTGTTAACCAACAACTCCCCGGCCTGACCGAACACCTCATACGCCGCGCGGACATCCTTTACCTGGTTGGTGAACAGGAAAATCCGGCAATCGCGAGTGTAGCCCCAATCATGAAACACGCCCGCGATCGAGCCGGTCTTATGGTAAAAATCCAACCGGTCGCGCGGAATATTGCGTTTAAGCAATAAATCATCGATATTCACCAGCAGCAACGGCTCCACCCAGGCTTTTTCCTCTGGCGCGAGCTGTTCGAACAGGTCGAAAAAATGCACTGCGTCCTCAACGCTGACCCAGTTATCCAACCCACGGTCACGTGCCTTAAAATCCATCAATTTGCGCTGTAGCTCGGTGCCGTGCAGGCCAAGTGCTTCGCGAAACGCCTGCTGTACACGCTCCAACCCGATACGGCGGATGACCAGGTTGGTGCACAGGTTGTCCGAGAGCGCCATCATCATCAGCAGCACATCCTGGTAAGGCAGCTTGCGCGCAGCCATTTGGTAAGCAAAACCGGCGCCGCGCACCTGCGGCTCCGCATCCAGGTTGCAGATTTCACCGCGGTCCAATTGCCCCTGACGTTCCAGGTGTACCCAGGTCAACAGTAAAGGGATCTTAATGATGGAGGCGGAGGAAAACCGGTTGCAGTTGCTTTCCAGCACAGCGGGTTGCCCCTGGTGTTTAAAATAGAAAGCATATTGAAGATTTTGCTGTTTTAGAGCGGTAATTATCGGGTCGATTTCCATTCACATATTATAATATTTGTCCATTATTTACCTGACAATCTCAACCCTTTGTTTGACATCCCCTGGGTATTCAGGTAGAATAAACTTCAGGTTAATTGCAAACAGGTAAAATTCGCATTATCCCCCTCCCGCTGTTAAGCAGCCATCCGAACAACTCAGAGGTCAATTGCATGTCCGAACTATTAAGTGTGCAAGGCCTGGAAACCCAATTCCGTACCAGGGAAGGGATCGTCCATGCAGTTAATGGTGTCTCTTTCGGGTTAAAAGAGGGTGAGACCCTCGGAATTGTTGGTGAGAGTGGATGCGGCAAAAGCGTGACTGTTATGTCCATGCTGCGCCTGATTCCATCGCCTCCGGGCAAAGTGAGTGCTGGTAAGGCTCTGTTTCAGGGCAAAGACTTGCTGAAAATGAGCGATGACGAGATTCGCCATATTCGCGGATCACAAATCAGCATGGTTTTCCAGGATCCGATGACCTCGTTCAACCCTGTGTTGACGATTGGCCGTCAGGTCTCGGAGCCGCTCGAGGTTCATATGGGAATGAACCGCAAGCAGGCCGATGACCGCGTGGTGGAAATGCTTACGAAAGTGGGTATTCCGAACCCGCGCGACCGCCTGAATGATTATCCTCACCAGTTCTCCGGCGGGATGCGCCAGCGCGTCATGATCGCCATGGCCCTGGTTTGCACGCCGCAAATTCTGATCGCCGATGAGCCAACCACTGCGCTGGATGTCACCATCCAGGCTCAAATTGTGGAATTAGCCAAGCGCATTCGCGATGACCTTGGCATGGCGATCATCTGGATCACGCATGACCTGGGGGTCATCGCCGGTCTGGCTGACCGCCTGGCAGTGATGTACGGCGGTTATATTATCGAAACCGCTCCCATTCGGGACGTTTACGCTCACCCCAGCCATCCTTATACCCTTGGCTTGTTAGGCAGCCTGCCGCGCATGGACGAATCGGGCCAGCGGCGGTTGGTTTCAATTGATGGATTGCCGCCTGTGCTTCTGGAAAAACCCAATTTCTGTCCGTTTGCGCCACGTTGCAAGTATGTGGTTGAACACTGTTGGAAAGAGAATCCGCCGCTGATGCAGATCTCTCCGGATCACACTGCAGCCTGTTGGGTCAATCCTGAGACCGGGAGAGAACGTTAATGGCAGCCAATGAGGTTTTGCTTAATGTTGTTGATCTGGTCAAGCACTTCCCGATCATGAAGGGTGTGCTGATTCAAAAGCAGGTCGGCGCCGTTCACGCCGTGGATGGCGTCAGCTTTGATATTGTAAAGGGTGAAACGCTTGGTCTGGTGGGGGAATCGGGTTGCGGAAAATCCACAACCGGACGCGCAATTTTACAGCTACATCGGCCAACCTCTGGCAGCGTATTTTATGAAGGCAAGGACCTGGTCAAGCTGAAGGGCGAAAATTTACGCAAGACGCGCCGCCGTATGCAGATGATTTTCCAAGACCCGTACGCCAGCCTGAACCCCCGTATGACTGTCGGTCAAATTATCACCGAGCCGATGCTGATTCACGACATGACCACGCAGAAAGATACCCAGGGACACGCAGAACGGCTGCTCAAACTGGTGGGTCTCAACCCGGCGTATACCAGCCGTTATCCGCATGAATTTTCCGGCGGACAGCGGCAGCGTATCGGCATTGCCCGCGCCCTGGCGCTGGAGCCCGCATTGATCGTGTGCGACGAGCCTATTTCCGCACTGGATGTGTCCATTCAGGCCCAGGTGGTTAATCTGCTGGAAGATTTGCAGGCCAAATTAGGGCTGACCTACTTATTCATTGCCCACGACCTGTCGATGGTGCGCCACATCAGCGACCGCGTCGCGGTGATGTACCTTGGCATTATCGTCGAATTAACCACGCGTGATGAGTTGTATAGCCATGCGTTGCACCCCTACACGCAGGCGCTTCTCTCGGCTGTGCCCATCCCGGACCCGGCTATTGAAGCCAACCGCAAACGCATCATCCTGACCGGTGATGTTCCTTCTCCGGTCAACCCGCCGTCCGGTTGCCGTTTCCGTACGCGCTGCCCGATCGCGGCTGAGATTTGCAAACAGAAGAAACCTGAATTCCGCGAGGTTACCCCGGGTCACTGGGTAGCCTGTCACATGGTTTAATCATCGAACAATAGCGGTGCGGTATTCTTCGAGAGGAGGTGGTAACTGGTTAAGCAATTGAAGTTCTTGCGTCAAAGAAACCAGATTGGTTTCGACCACTGTTTGTTTCCCATTTATCCTGTAAGGAGGAGAATCACATGCGATCCAAATTGTTTGTGTTCGTGTCGTTCCTGATCTTGGCCAGCTTCGTTCTCGCAGCATGCCAGCCTGCAGCGGTCACTCCCGAAAAAGTCGTGGAGACCGTTGTCATCGAGAAAGAAGGCCAGACCGTCGTCGTGACTGCAACCCCGGCTGCGGAAGCTGCTGAAACGCCGACCCTGCGCGTCAACCTGGGCTCCTGGCCTGATATTATCGACCCGCAGAAGTCATCCTTCGTGAACGAAATTGCTCACCTGAAGATGATGTACGAAGGTCTGACCACCCTGGATGCTGAGCTCAACACCGTCCCCGGTGCCGCTGAGTCCTGGGAATACAATGACGATGCCACCGAGTTGACCTTCACCCTGCGCGACGGTCTCAAATACTCCGACGGCGCCCTGCTGAACGCCAAGCGCTTCGAGTACTCGATTTTCCGCAACGTCGATCCCGCCACCGCTGGTGAGTACGCTGCCATCACCGATGACATCGCCGGCGCGAAAGAATGGCGCTATGCTGAAGAACCCACCGAAGAACAGCTTGCTGAACTCAAAGCTGGTTTGAAGGTTCAGGCTTTGGACATGGCCGGCAATGCCTGCGTTGATTACGAACAGGCAGACTGCCGTGTTCTTAAGATCGGCCTTGCCCAGTCCGCTCCTTACTTCCACACGGTCATGTCCCTGTGGGTAACCTTCCCCGCCAAAGAAGAAAACATTGCTGAAGGCGGAGACATCTGGTGGACTTCCTCCAAGTTCCACGTGGGTAACGGCCCCTTCGTTGTCAAATCGCTGGAACCCTATGTGCGCGGTTACTTCGAGCCGAACCCCAATTACTGGGGCGGCGTAGCTACCTACAACCTTGAGTTCCGCTACATCACCGACTCAGCGGTTTCCTTCGAAGCCTACAAGAACAATGAATTCGATATCGTTCCGCTGGCGGCTGAAGACCTGGCCACCGTCCAGAACGATGCCACGCTGAATGCGGAAGCCAACATCTACCCCGGCTCCTGCACCTTCGCTGTCATGTTCCACCAACTCAAGGAACCCTTCACCAATCAGAAGGTGCGCGAAGCCTTTGCTATGGCGCTCGATCGCGAAACCTGGGTTGCCGATGTCCTCAAGGGCTTAGGCTCCCCGACCCTGACCTGGATCCCCAAGGGCTTCCCGGGTTATGACGCCGAAGAGAACCGCTGGGGCTTTGATGCTGCCGCCGCGCAGGCTGCCCTGGCCGAATCCGGTTACACCGTCAACAACGGCCAGTTGCTCGACCCGACTGGCGCTGTGGTCGAAATGGTTGACACCTTCTCCGACACTCCGCGCAACCGCGTCCGCCATGAGTGGCTGGTTGCCAAGTGGAAGGAAGTGCTGGGCGTGGATATCAGCCTTAACCCGGTTGAATCCACCACCTACACCGCTCTGACCAAAGACGTCAACACTGCCCCGCAGTTGTTCATCCTCGGTTGGTGCGCAGACTACCCCGATCCCCAGAACTGGCTCTCCGTATACTGGAAGACCGGCGCCTTTGGCGAGCGCATTGGCTACTCCAATCCTGACCTGGATGCCAAGTTAGTCGAAGCTGACTCGACTGTTGATCCCGTGGCCCGTATGCCCCTGTATGCCGAAGCTCAGACGATGCTGACTGACGGCGCCCCGGTGGCCTTCATGTGGAACAACGTCAACTCCTACCTGGTGAAACCGTGGGTCAAGGGCGTCGTCCAGACCCCGCAGGATGCTGGTTGGCCGGGCGACGTAGCTCCGCTGTCCATCACCATCGATACCTCGATGCTCCCGTAATCTTTACGGAAGGCATCGCTAAATCAAGTTAGTCAATTGGCCGGTTCTGCCTGGCAACGGGTGGAACCGGCCAGAATCCCGCAGGAAAAGACCTGCAGAAAATCTAGAAATTAGGAACCACGTTCTATGGGTAAATTTCTGCTGCGCCGTATGTTATGGCTCATCCCGGTGATTCTGGTTGTCTCAACCATCACATTCGTCTTGATGCACGCTGCTCCGGGTGGCCCCTGGGACCGGGATTTAAGCGCGCGCCAGGTGGACCCGGCAACACAGAAGATGCTTAATACATATTACGGGCTGGATAAACCGCTCTGGCGGCAGTTTACAGCTTACCTCATTGGCGACGTCGATAGTAAAGGAAAATTTGACTGCGGCCTGATTTGCGGCGACCTTGGTCCGTCTTACCGCCAGCGGGGTTTGACCATCCAGCAAATTTTGTTCATGCCGCCTGAAGAAAAGAGTGTTATTTACAGCCGCTTCGGTTATTCCATGCGGTTGGGCATTTATTCTTTGTTGTTTGCGATTATCATTGGCATTCCGGCAGGGGTAATTTCGGCCCTTAAGCAAAACACAATGGTTGACTATGTCAGCCTCTTTATCGTCACGATTGGCATCTCGGTGCCAAACTTTGTGATGGCGATCTTCTTGATCATCATTTTTGCTTCCACGCTGCATATGGTCAGTATCGTTCCACGAAGTTGGGATGAGATAAGCGTGTGGGTCTTACCAGCCGTGATTTTAGGGTTTGGTACCATGGCGCGCACAGCCCGACTGACACGCGCCTCCATGCTGGAGACCATGCGTCAGGATTATATCCGCACGGCCCGGTCGAAAGGCCTGTCTGAACGTGTGGTTATCATCCGCCATATGATTAAAAACTCGCTAATTCCCGTCGTTACCATCCTTGGCCCGGCTCTGGCTGGTTTGGTAACTGGTTCATTCATTATCGAAACCATGTTTGGTTTCCCAGGAATGGGACGTGCTTACGTTACCGCCATCGGCCAGCGTGACTACTCCATGATCATGGGCACCACGTTGATCTACGCTGTTCTGGTAGCGCTTGCTAACGTCAGTGTGGATGTCGTCTATGTCTTCCTGGACCCACGGATTCGGCTGGATTAATAGGTATCCGAATGACAACCCAAGTTTCACACCCCTCGACCGGTCAGACACAGGCGCACATTGCCGATTTGACCAATATGTCTGTCAAACCGCGCAGTCTGTGGATGGACGCCTGGTCGCGATTGATAAAAAATAGAGCCTCTGTTGTAGGAATGGTTGTGATTGTTGCTTTTACGCTGCTGGCTTTATTTGCCAGTGTCATCGCCCCGCACAACCCGCTTCAAATCAATGATGGCAAGGGCTTCTTGCCGCCAGCCTGGCTCGGAGTTGGTCCGAATGGTAAGGCCAGCGACCCGGCCTATTTCTTTGGCACCGATACCCTCGGCCGTGACGTTCTCAGCCGCACGCTTTACGGCGCGCGCGTGTCCATGACGGTCGGGTTTTTACCAACCTTCATCGTTATTATAATCGGAACGATTGTCGGATTGTTTGCCGGTTACCGCGGCGGCCGAATTGATAACATCCTGATGCGATTAACCGATGTGTTTTACGCCTTCCCGGACCTGCTGTTCTTTATTATCGTCATGGTTACGTTGCGGCAGACATACATTGGTCAATTGCTGAACGGGTTATTCCTGTTGTTCAGCGCACTGGCGGTGGTTGGCTGGGTAGGTTTTGCCAGAATTGTGCGCGGCCAAACGCTTTCTTTGAAAGAAAAAGAATTTATCGAAGCGGCGCGCTGCATGGGCGCCACCGACACGCGAATCATGTACCGCCATATTCTGCCAAATGCGCTCAGCCCGGTCATTATCTTGACGGCCATATCCATCCCGGGCTACATTATCACCGAAGCCATTTTGGGTTACCTTGGTCTGGGTTTGATCCCGTCCACCAACCCGAATGATTTCTTCATCACCAGTTGGGGTGCGTCGATGTTGGAAGGGCAGACAGCCATCAACGCGCAGCCCTGGCTGCTGCTGGCGCCTGCCATTGCCGTGTCGCTGGTGGTGCTGGCGTTCACCTTCCTGGGTGACGGTCTGCGCGATGCGTTGGATCCTCGCCTGCAGGGCACGCAGTAACAGGTTCGAGACGAAAAAATGCAAAAGAGCGGCAGAAATCCTGCTGCTCTTTTTGTTGTATGGGTGTGTCCGTAGGGTGCGCTCCGCTCGCAGAGCGCTCTGTGAGCGCCAACCGTAGGGTGCGTTCGGTTTTTGAACGCACCATTTTAATCATTGGTGCGTTCGACCCAGGCCGCGATGGTCAGGCGTGACATCCCTCGAGCAGTTTATTTTGTACCGGGTCGAACTGCACCCTGCGAAAAAAACAAAAAACTCCCGGTCATGACGTGTGCTCAGAGTTCGCACGGCAATTGCGCCAACTGTAGCCAACTGTAGCCAACTGTAGGGTGCGCTTCAGCGCACCGTTTCTGATTCCCTCTCGTCGGCGCGCCGATCTGCCGATTTATTTTCATCATCAATCCCATAAATCCGAAAAATTTAATTTTTTACCCTGATCTTGATCGTTCCAATGCATGGGAAACCATCCCAATTTTACGTAACGATGAAAACTGGACCATTCCCAATCCTCGACGCGCTGAACGAGGCCATGCTTCACCGGGTTGTAATGGATGTAATCAAAATGCTTTTCGAGATCTAATTCGTCGCGGATAACATGCTCCCAAAATCGCCGCTGCCAAACGTTCCCTTCCCTGCGCTTTTCATGGGATTCATTTAAGCCGGCTAGAATCATGAAATTGCCATTGGAACGATGGGTAAAGAACGATTTTATGAAGCTCCAGCGTAAAGAATAATTCGCTTCATTTTCCGGCAGCGTCCAAATACAGTGCAAGTGATCTGGGAGTAAACAGATAGCATCCATCGTAAAAGGATAGCGCTCTATCGCAACGTGGAAAGTTTCTCCCAATAATTCGCGAGCGGAAGGAGATTTGAATAATGGGAACCGATTGTAGGTAACGACAGTGAAGAAAAATGTCCCACCCGGTTGAAAATGACGCTTGTAATTAGGCATATCAGGGTGATTAATCGATTGAGGTATCGTGCGCAGCTCACAAGGTGTAGGAAAAACCGCACGAGATTATTATATAGGAATTCAGAATGGTGCGCTGAAGCGCACATACAAAACCGACCACAATTCAGGATGGTGCGCTGAATCGCACCCTACTGACGATTGAAAATTTCGGCTGTTCGGCTCGCCAAAGAATGCGTGGGCAGAAAATGGTGCGCTGAAGCGCACCCTACATAGGACTGCAGCTCTCTACAGCGTCGGCATGCAGTGGCGCCATCCAAAACATTTCTTGGTTATAATGGAAACCATCCTGCCGCGGCAGAATTTACCGGGCTCCAAAGGAATCTTGCATGCCTTACCGCTATCGAATCATCGCCATTCTCCTGTTGGCTGCTGTGCTTCTGGCTGCTTGCAGTGGAACACCTTCCGCAACGCCAACCGTAAACACAACGGTACCTGTTACCCCACCCGTCCCCACAGCAACGCCGGAACCGCCCAGCCAATTGACCGTTTGCCTTGGCAAAGAGCCGCTGGGTCTGTACCTGTACGGCGGATCATCGCGGGCGCAGTGGAGCGTGCTCGAAGCCGTGTATGACGGGCCTATCGATCAACGCGGTTATACCGACCAACCTGTGATTCTGACCCAATTGCCTTCTGCCGAGAACGGCGATGACCAGATCACTGCGGTGCCCGTGCAGCGCGGCCAGATAGTGCTGACGGCTGACGGGAACGTCGCGCCGCTGGATACCGGGCTAACCATTCTGCCCGCCGGCTGCGCGGACGAAACCTGCGCAGTTGACTGGGATGGCGCGACCGCCCTGGAGATGGATCAACAGCAGTTGACCTTCCGCTTGCGGGACGGGCTCAAATGGTCGGATGGCGCCCCGCTGACGGCCGCCGACTCGGTTTACTCGTTCCAGGTTGCCTCCGACCCGGCTACCCCGGTCAATCCGCTGGCGCTCGACCGCACCGAGAGCTACACAGCCCTCAACGAGACCACGGTCGTTTGGACGGGCGTACCGGGTTACCGTACCACTGAGCCTTCGGCTTACTTTTTCATTCCACTGCCGCAGCATGCCTACGGCACATTGTCGGCGGCAGACATGCTAACCGACGAACACGCGAGCCGCACGCCATTGGGCTGGGGACCGTACATCATCGAGTCCTGGACGAGCGGCGAAACGATCGAACTGACGCGCAACCCCAATTATTTTCGCGCCGGCGAAGGGCTGCCCCGCTTTGACCGTTTGACTTACCGCTTCATCGGCGATCACGCCGATAACAACCTGGCCGCGCTGGTGGAGGGCGAATGCGACATTGTGGACGAGACAACGCTGCTGGAAGAGCAGTTGCAATCCGTGCGCAATACCACCCTCAACGGGCGCATTCAGACTTTTATCAGCCTTGGCCCGGATTGGGAGCACCTTGACTTTGGCGTTCGTCCGGCTGCGTATGACGCCGGCTTGAATCCCTTTCTGGTGACACGCCAGGACTTCTTCAGCGACTTGCGCGTCCGGCAGGCAGTTTCCGCATGCATCGACCGGCCGGCGCTGGTCAGTGAGCTGCTCTACAACCAGTCCCAGGTTCCCGTGGGCTTCTTCCCACCGGATCACCCTCTACATGCTGCCGATCTCCCGCAAATCGCTTATGACCCCGCCTACGGCGCGCAGTTGCTGGATCAGGCAGGCTGGCTGGATCATGATGGCGACCCAACCACATCGCGGCAGGCAGCAGGCGTTGCCAATGTTCTGGATGGTACTGAGTTTTCTGTCATTTACAACACCACGCCTGAAAAATTACGCGTTTCGACTGCCAGCCGCATTGCCCAAATGCTCGGGGATTGCGGGATAAAAGTAACCGTGCAGCCGCTGGATGCCGGGACGTTGTACGCGCCCGGTCCGGAGGGCATTTTATTCGGCCGCAACTTTGACCTGGCGCAGTTTGCCTGGCAGTCCGGCCGCGGTTCACCCTGCTTCCTGTACACGGGTGAGCAGGTTCCATCCAACGATAACGGTTGGCTGGGCATCAATATCACCGGCTGGAGCGACCCGGCCTATGACGCTGCCTGTCAGACGGCATTGGCTGCAGACCCGGCCGATGCGGCCTTGGTTTATTCTGCCAACCGGGCGGTACAGGAGCAATTTGTGCAGCAATTACCGGTCTTGCCGTTATATTACACCATTCACCTGACGGCTGCTCGCCCTGAGATTTGCAACCTGCAGGTGGACAGCAGCGCCCGCAGTGAATTCTGGAACCTGGAAGACCTGGCGTCCGGCAACGACTGCCCGTAAGCGGGCAATTCATTAATCGAGTATTTTGCGCCATGTCGGGCAAAATACTCGAAAACCATTAAACCCCCGCTCCCCGGCAACTGTTTTCTGGCAGCCAGCATCTACCCGTAGGGGACGAGTTCCATTCCGTCCCGTAAAAATAGGTTGATAGATGTTATAGCTTCTTTTCAGTTAATCCCCTGCTATAATCAATTAATCTCAAGAAACCTCATAGTACGAGGGAACATATCCGTGAAACGGATTCTGATAGTCGATGATGCACTCGAATTAGGCCGAATGCTGCGCGCCGCGGTCGAAACCCTGGGAGCCGGGCTGGAAGTCAAATTGTTTCCTTCAGCGGAGGAAGCACTGATGGAGACCACCCGCCTGCCGCCCGATCTGTTGATTGCGGATATCCGGCTGCCAGGCATCACCGGGTTGGACCTGGCCAGGCGGTTGCGCGAGCGCAACCATGAGATCAAGATTCTACTCATTACCGGTCTCACTGCCAAAGATTTGGACGCCAAAGCCGGCGCCGCCGGCGCAGATCGATTTTTACGCAAACCGTTTCTGATGTCGGAGTTCATGGCAGCCGCCAGTGAACTGCTTGGCCTAAACCAGCCGGAAAACGAGCAGCCGCAGGCTGTGCCCGTTGTTCCAGAGACACCGGCTCCGGGGGTGGACCTTTCGGGGGTGCTGCAGCGCGTGAGGAAGGGCCTGGGAGCGGCGCTCGTGCTGCTGGCCGATGAGCGCGGGAGAATAATAGCCCAGACCGGCGAACGAACGGACTTCGATTTCGAAACGCAGTGGGCGCCTGCCGTCCTGGCTGCTCTGAGCGCGGCGCAAAAAGCGTCCCGCCTGGTGAACAGCGGCATCCCCCAGGGCGCGCTGGTGCTGCGCGGCAATGAGCAGCAACTGATTCTGGCGCCGGTGGGCGATTATGCTTTCGTGGTGGTGCTTGGCCCGGATGCCAGGGGACTGCGCTCCGCTCTGGCCTTGGAAGAAGCCCTCACCGCACAGGCGCAACTGGTGCGCATTCTGGACGGAATGGGCGTTGCCTTCCACGGCGTGACCGCTATCTCGGCTCCGCCGGCAGAGATTACCCCGCCGCCAGCTGCGAAAACCCCGGTCAAATCGCCCGCGGTCGTGAAACTAACCGCAGCCAGGGAGATCCCCAGCAAACCGCTGCATAAAGCAGCTAAACCAGCGGCTGAGAAGAAATCTGAGCCCTCCGCTGAACCTGTGGCAGCCCCGCTGCCAGAACCAACGTCCGCGCCGGGTCTGGCGCCGGTCGATGGACCGGTCGGGCCGTTTACCGATTATTCTGAATCCGCGCTCGAAGGTCTGGGCGAGGTATTTGAAAATTCTGAGCAGGCTGTGGACCCGCAAAAGGCCGATGAATTTTGGGAGCAAGGCCTGGCGGATATGACCGGCGCGGTTGAGTCTCCGGATGGATTGACCTACGACCAGGCCCACCAGTTGGGCTTAACCCCTGATCCGAATTAACCCTCATTTGAAAGCACATCCTGGCATGGGCAGACTAAAATATCTTATTTTCGCCGCGAGCGCGGCAATATTGTTATTAACGGTCGGCGCTGGCCTGGCGTTACCGCGGCCAGCGGCAGCCCAGGGGGTTACCCCACCGCAAGGGGAGCGGGTCGACCGCCAGGTGCTGGAAACGCTCGCAGCCTCCGGCAGCGCTGATTTTGTGATCGAAATGGCCGAGCAGGCCGATTTAAGCGCCGCTTACGCGATCAGCGATTGGAATGAACGCGGCCAGTACGTGGTGGATACCCTTAAAGCCACCGCAGAACGCAGCCAGAAGGATGCCATCGGCCAGCTAAACCGCCAGGGAGCGCGTTTCACCTCCTATTTCGTCAGCAATGTGATCGTGGTGCGGGGCGGCAACCAGCACGCCCTGGATGCCGTTCAGAACCTGCCGGGAGTGGCGCGGGTGCGCGCGCCGGTGGTGGTGCGGCTCGAGCCGGTCGAAGAGGTGCTGCGGCGGGCGGTGGAGATCAAATTGCCGCAGGCGATATTGACCGGCACGCCCACCTGGGGCTTGACGGATGCCGGCGCGCCAGCATTCTGGTCCACCTTTGGTAAACAGGGAGAGGGGATTATCGTTGCCAATATCGATTCGGGCGTGCAGTACGATCATCCGGCGCTGGCAGGGGCCTACCGTTGCGCTGGGGGTAATCCCGCAGATCCAAAATGTTGGCAAAATTTAGTTCCAAGTGAAACTTGCCCGGTAGGTACCCCATGTGATGATAATGGACATGGGACCCATACAATGGGCACTATGGTGGGGAGCAATAATCCCGCTCTCACCAATAACATAGGAATGGCGCCGGGCGCGCAATGGATTTCCTGCAAAGCTTTTGATCAGAATGGAAATGCGTATAATACTGACATTATTGCGTGCGCGGAATGGTTGGTAGCGCCTGGGGGCGATGTTGCTAACCGGCCGCACGTGATTAACAACTCCTGGGGAGGTGAAACGACCGCCTCGGATCCCTGGTTCCGGTCATATGTACAAGCCTGGCGGGCTGCCGGGATGTTTCCGGTGTTTTCCGCAGGAAATAAAGGGAGTAGTGGTTGTACTACATTGGGTTCCCCAGCAGATTACCCGGAAGGATTTGCAGTCGCAGCGCATGATCAAAACCGTTCGATAGCTTATTTTTCCAGTAGAGGTCCAATTACCTTTGGAGAGATGCCTTATACCAAGCCCAATCTTTCAGCTCCGGGGGTCAACATTTACTCCTCTGTGCCCATCAATACTTATAACGGTAATTATTCGGGCACATCCATGGCTGCCCCGCATGTCTCCGGGGCAGTGGCGCTGCTGTGGTCGTGCAATCCTGGCCTGGTCGGCCAGATCGACCAGACCTTTCAGTTACTGCAGAACAGTGCGGGAATACCTCCAGCCGGGTCGTGCGGCGCACCGGCTTCGGGCGGCGGCAATTACACCTATGGCTATGGCTATTTGAATGTGTTCCAGGCCGGAGTAGGGACATGCATTGATTGGTACAAGACTTATTTGCCGTTGGTCATGAAAAATTACGGTGGTAGTGTTCCGCCTAACCCGGTTCAAAATGGCGGCTTCGAGTCGGGCCATGTGGCCTGGGTTGAATCTTCATCGCATACCTTTGATCTGATCATGGATGCCGCTGCAGGCCTACCAGTGCCACCGCATACGGGTTTCTGGGCGGTCTGGCTGGGCGGGTACTATGACGAAACATCATCGATTTCACAGAGCGTCGCCATACCCGTTGGAAGAAGCGTCCTTCATTACTGGTTCTACAGCGAATCGGTTGACACTTGCACTTTCGATTATTTTAGGGTTTTTGTTGGGGGCACTGCTGTACTATCAGAGACTCTCTGTAGTTTGAATGCCACAAACGCCTGGATACATCGGCCGGTAGATCTGAGCGCTTATGCAGGAACGACACAGACTATCAGGTTCATGGTTAGCACAGATGCGTCATTAAATAGTAATGTTTTCCTGGACGACATCTCGTTCGAGACCTCGACAGCCCTGTCCAGCAGCGCTGTGAATGGTTCTTCAGATCCTCTTCCGGTAGATGGGTCAGCCACGGAGCGGCTCAAGACCCGGAAGCAGGATTAGTCGGCGGCGCGCGTCTGCAGGGCGCCGGTTGCTGAGTCGAAGTGCGGAGTTTGTAGGGTGCGCTTTAGCGCACCAAAAAAATAAACATCCCAGGCGCATGGTAAGGTATTTATTTGCGTGGATAAGTGTATAGGGTACGCTTTCTGCAGGACTCTGTGAGAAGCGCACCAAAAAATAAACATTCCGGGTGCATGGTAAGGTGTTTATTTGCGTGGCAAGCGAACAGCTTGGACTGCATCATGCATTAAAACGCAAGTCTGACAATATTATGCCATCGACGGTGCGCTAAAGCGCACCCTACGCCTGTGGGCAGAGCGTCCATGCGCGTGGGCTGACTGACGGGTCAATTCTTGCCGCCCGGCGGTTTTAGCGGCGCGAATTCATGCGGGCGTAAATCCCCAACCCGATGCCTGCCAGCACCACTGCGATGCCAAGAATACCCATCAATGGCGACCGTCCGCCCTCTGAAACCGGGGTTGGCAGCGCCTGCGAGTTGAGCTGGGCGCCAAAATCGAGGGTGGAGCTATCGCCGGCTTTCAGCGCCAGCGCATAATTCATGCGGGTTGTCGGGTTATAGCCTTCGGGCACGGCCATGCTGACGTTATAGTCGCCTTCGGGCATCTCGGGGAAGCAGGTCGGCTCGTCGAAACTGGCGCTGGACTGCCCGGAGAGGGACACGCGGCCCAGCCGGTCGGTGATGCTGATAGCTCCGCCAGAAATGGCCGCTTCGCCTTCCTCCGCCACCGCGTTGCCGTTGACGTCGTTGAACAAGATCACGCACACTTCGCCGTTGCCGCGGAACGGCGTTGGCGAGGGCAGCGCGGAGGTCTCTGTCGGCGCCGGGCCGGATGAGGTGGCTTGCGGCGCGACTGTGGCAATCAGCAGATTCTGGTCAGGGTTGAGCACGCACGCCTCGCTCAAATCGTTGAGCGTACGCAACTGGTCGAGTGAAATATTGTTGAGCAGCGAGACGCTGATGCAGGTGTCGCCGGCTTTGACTTTGTAGATAATCCGTCCCTCAGCGTTGGGGGTCGGCGTATTGTAGAACGCCTGTGCCTGCGGGCTGGCCTTGACGGGAGCCGTCAAAAGCAGCGCTGTCAGCGATATAAGGCTTAACAGTCCGATGAGCATCCAGCGTGATTTGTTCATGCAGCCTACCATCGAAAAGATTATATCATCACTTTATTTCAAGCCGTTGTGACCGGCCGGCCAGCGGTGCAGGTGATCATCCCGGGCTGAAAAAGGCATGACATCCATCCTGATTTTAGCTCTGGTTATCACTCCAGCCCGGTTAGCCATTTATAACCGTACTGTCCGGGTTGTATAATCATTTTGTATGCGTATAATTTATTTCAATCTTTCTAAAAACATCAGCGGAGGTGTTTATGCCTCTTGACATCGTCATTGGCACGCAGTGGGGGGACGAGGGCAAAGGTCGGATCGTCGATTTGCTGGCCGCTCAGGCGGATATTGTGGCGCGCTTCAACGGCGGCGACAATGCCGGGCATACCGTCACGGTTGGCAATCACACCTTTAAACTGCACCTGATCCCTTCCGGCATCATTCACTCGCATACCGTTGGGGTGCTGGGCAATGGCATGGTGGTCAATCCTTCCAGTTTCCTCAGCGAAGTGGAAATGCTGCAAAATGCCGGCGTTGAGGTAGGACCCGACCGGCTGCGCATCTCCTTTGCCGCCCATCTGATCACGCCGGCGCACCGCGCCATGGATCTGGCCCAGGAAACTGCCCGGGGTTCGGATAACCTTGGAACGACCGGACGCGGCATTGGCCCGGCTTACACCGGCAAGGTTTCGCGCAACGGGCTGCGGATTGAAGACATGCTCAACCCGGTAACATTCATGAAAAAGGTGCAGGCGCATGTCGAGGAGGTCAACCAGATTCTGGTGGACCTGTACCACACCGAGCCGCTCGACCCGCGCGCCGTAGCCCGCGAATACACCAACTGCGCCCACCATATCATTCCATACATCAGTGATACCGGCCTGCTCCTTCACCAGGCGCTGCAAAACGGTCAGCGCGTACTGGCTGAAGGCGCGCAGGGCACGCTGCTGGACATCGACCACGGCACTTATCCTTACGTGACCAGTTCATCGGCCGTGGCGCCGGCTGTCTATACCGGCCTGGGTATCGGCATCACGCCGGTTGACCGGGTCGTCGGAGTGACCAAGGCCTTCCAGACGCGCGTCGGCAGCGGCCCGTTCCCGACCGAAGTGTTTGGCAAGACCGCCGAACGGCTGCGCGGCACCGGTAAAAATCCCTGGGACGAGTTTGGCACCACCACCGGGCGTCCGCGCCGGGTAGGCTGGCTGGACGGCGTGCTGCTGCGTTATGCGCTGCGCGTCAACGGCGTGACCGAATTAATGATGACGAAAATGGACGTTCTCAGCGGCCTGACCACGCTGCGGTTGTCCGTTGGCTATAAATCAGGTGATGAGGGTTATCAGGAATTACCGCTGGGCCCGGCGAACCTGTCGCCGTTCGAACCGGTTTACGAAGAATTACCGGGTTGGGAAGCAGACATCACAGCGGTGCGCCGCTGGATGGATTTGCCACCCCAGGCGCGCGCCTACGTTCGCCGGATTGAAGAATACTGCGGTGTACCGGTCCGGCGGGTTTCAGTCGGCCCCGAGCGGGATCAGGTGGTAGAAGTACACAATTGAAAATTGGTCTTTTAATTCTAGGTTTGCTCTTGCTGGGGGTGGGGGCCTTTGCCTGCACGCCTGCTGCCAGTGAGCCAGAAGCGCCGTTGGGTACTCCGACCAGTGCGCCAAACGCAACGCTTACGCCGACCATCGACTGGTTTCCGGCGACGCCGACGGCCACCATGCGCCCCACGGAGCAAATTCAGCCAACCGCCACGCCTGCTTTGGCGCTGGGGGCGGAATTGCTGCGCGACGACTTCAGCAGCGAGGGTCAATGGGCGACATTTCGCGACACTGCCGGCAGCGCCAGCTATGGCAAGGAACGCTTCACTCTGGCAGTTTCTGCCAAAGAAGGTTACCTGCTCAGCCTGCGCGGCGCGCCGGAATTGACCGATTTTTACCTTGAAATCACCGCCAGCCCAAGCCTGTGCCGCAACACCGATTCCTACGGCTTGTTTTTACGCTCTGGCGGCGAGGGTTACGGCTACCGTTGGGTGATTACCTGTGACGGACGTACCCGCCTGGAGCGCGTGCGCGACTTTCAGGCTTCGCTGGTCGAAGACTGGGTCGGCAGCCCGTTCATCCTGCCCGGGTCACCGGTGACGCTGCGCCTGGGCGCCTGGCTGTCCGGCGCCGAGATGCGTTTTTACGTCGAGGGGGTGGAAATCTTTCGCACGCGCGAACCGTTGTACACCGGCGGGGTGCTCGGGGTGTTTGCCCGTGCCAGCGGTGAAACGCCGGTGACCGTCAGCTTTTCGGATCTGGCGGTCTATGCGATCGATCCAGCTGCGCTGCCAACCCGCACCCCCTACCCGCAGACCACCGCCACGCCGGTGCAGTAAAGCCGGCAGGCTATATTTCGCCGCGTTCCACCCGCTCCGAAGTGCGGTTTAAAATCAATTTCACTGCTGCCAGGGTCAGGAACGAAAAACCAATCAGAATAAACGACAACAGCAAGGCTGTACTCAAGTCGATCTCGAAGCCGACATAGATCGCCAGCGGCATGGTCTGGGTGCGTCCGGGGAAGTTGCCGGCAAAGATGATGGTTGCGCCAAACTCGCCCAATGCCCGCGCCCAGGTCATCACGCTGCCGGTCAGGATCGACAGGCGCGCCAGTGGCAGGGTCACATGCCAGAAGGTTTGCCAGCGGCTGGCGCCGTCCAACGCCGCGGCTTCCAACAGCTCGGTGCGGATGCCGCTGAACCCGATGGCTGCCGCCTTGATAAAAAACGGCGAGGCGACAAAGATTTGCGCCATAATGACTGCGGCCTGGGTGAAAGGCAGGGATATGCCAATGGCGGACAACCAGGCGCCAAACACCCCGCGCCGCCCGAAGGCGATCAACAACGCCACGCCGGCAACTGCTGGCGGCAGAATGGTTGGCAGGTCGACGATCGTATCGATCAAATGGACCGTGCGCGACCGGCTGCGCGCCAGCAGGTAAGCCACCGGCGTGCCAAATACCACAGTTACCAACATACTGATGGTGGAAGTGAACAGGCTGAGTTGGATGGCCTGCCGCACCTGTAGGTCCTGCACCGATTTAAAGATGTCCTGGTAGGGTACCTGCGTCAGCAGCGCAACCAGCGGCAGCACGATGAACAGGATCAACGGCATTCCTAACAGCGGCAGGAAAGCGCGATCGAAGCGTTGCGATAATTTAGCTTCAGCTTTTACGGCAGTAGTGTCGTCCTGCATTGATCCAACCAGTCCAACATGGCATTAATTTGGTTCAGGCGGTAGGCATCTACCACGCGTTGAAAGTCCTGCGGTTCCGCGCTGTGCTCCAATTCAGCCCGGATGTTTTCCTGCCAGGCACGGCATGTGGCGTATTGGGCATCGATCAATTGCCGGGTTACAGGTACACCAGATTTCTGCGCAAAATACAAGCGCGCCAGGAACTCCTGACGCATTTCGCGCGGGTGCTGCACCGGGCTGTTCATCCAGGCTTCAAAAGCCTGGCGGCCTGCGGCGGTCAATTGATATTGTTTGCGTTGGACGGCGGCAGTTCCTGGAACGGCTTCGCCTTGAAGGTAGCCCATGTTTTCCAGTTTATCGAGCAGCGCGTAAACCTGGCTCTGCTTGACGCGCCAGATCGAAGACAGCCCGTCCAGTGTGCCGAGTTGTTTGTGCAGGTCGTAGCCGTGTACCGGTCCCTTGGCGGCGAGGCCTAACAGGATGTATTCGGTCGAAAGCGGAGCTTGCTGGCGCGGGGACATGGGGCGGTTAATTTATACTCATTTAATGAATATGGGTGAAAGTATATCATGGAAACCAACCGCCGGTGCGTTGCACCCAACACAAGAATTGGCGGTAGCGGCGAGGCGAGAGGGATTCGGCCAGACGAACCTGTCGCTGTTAGCCTCGCCCCCAAATCTTGTCGGGTGCGTTGCTCCTGGATTTGCAGATCGGCCAATCATCACCCATTCGAGGAGCGATGCACCTGCTCTTAAGCTGTCAAATGCAGGTGCAAGGCACTGCCAAAGTGCCTCCCACCCAACACAAGAATTGTCGGTAGCGGCGAGGCGAGAGGGATTCGGCCAGACGAACCTGTACCCATTAGCCTCGCCATGTGCCCGGGGGATACCTAATAATTTGATGGGGCAAGGTCTCCTGACCTGCCCCGTGTGGAACGCACTCGGTCACTCACAGAACGCCCTGCGGGCGTGAGACTGGTGGCGAGCAAAGCCTAAGGGTCGATGCACCTGGTTGGCTTCCACCTAACCTTACCCGAAGCGCTCCTCTTTCCAAACGTCGGCATCGTTGTGATACCCGGCTTCCTCCCAGAAGCCAGGCCGGTCCTGTCGCATCCACTCCAGACCGCGCAGCCATTTGGCGCCTTTCCAGAAGTAAGGCGTAATTAAATCATCGCGCCCAGGGATGGCGCCCACTACGCCGCGCAGCGGAAAACCATGGTCGGGCGTGATGGGTTCGCCGTCGTAGTGGGTGGCCATGAGAAAATTTTCCGCCAGGGCTACTTTTGCCGGAATGTTGACCGTAAAGCCGTACTCGGCATGCTGCATGACGAATTTGGCCGTAGGCAGCGGCTTAAAAATGCCTTCATCGATCAGCGTACGCACGGAAACGCCTTCCCAGGTTGTATCGACCTTGCTCCAGCGGGTGACACAGTGAATATCCATCTTTAAAGTTGTGCGCGGCAATTGGTTGAACTCTTTCCAGGTCAGTTCGACCGGTTTTTCAACTTCGCCCCAGATGCGAAACGTCCAGGTATCCAGGTTGACGCGCGGGACGGGGCCATAGTGCAGCACCGGGAAGCGGTTGGTCAGGGACTGTCCGGGCGGCAGCCGGCCCTGGCTGCGCGCCTCATCCTCATCTTCTTTCCGGCGGAAGGGATTAAACATGGTCATTGCCTTTCTGGTTATCCTTAACCAATAAGACGAATTATACCCGCGCCGAGCGCCAGTTGCCACGTGTCACGCGTAAAGAAGACGTGGCAGGTTTTATCATGTGAAACAAAACATCGCTACGCTTAGCCCGGTGGCTGCCCTTCGACAAGCTCAGGGTGCCAGGGGGAAGGCGGCTCGCGAGCTGCCATCTTCGTGACCCTTGGCACGTGACACGTGAAACGGTACCGTGCTATACTCAAAGCCACAAATCCATTGGGGAATTTTATGGCTCAGGATCCAGCTCAAACATCTCTAGAATTACTGCTCAACATCAGCCGCGAACTTTCCGCCAGCCTGGATTTATCCCGGGTGCTGGAACGCGTTTTATTCCTGTCCACCGAGTCGATTGGCGCAGAACGCGGGACGTTGATTGCCTTAAACCCCGCAGGACAGCCGGTTGAAGCTGCCATTGTTGTTAAAGATCAGTTGGTTCACCCGTCAACCGACGAAATGGCTGAAATTCTCGATCACGGGCTGGCTGGCTGGGTGTTGGCCAAACGACAACCCGCATTGGTTAGCGATACCTCGCAGGATGCGCGCTGGATGCGTCGGCCGGACGACGACCTGCGCGCCAGCGGACCTAAATCAGCGGTGTGCGTACCGCTGCTGGTCCTCGACCAGTTAACCGGGGTGCTGACCCTGGTGCATGCCCAGCCGAATTTCTTTACCGCGCAGCATCTGGATCTGGCTCAAGCCATCGCCGGGCTGGCGGCCATGGCGGTGCGCAATGCACACCTGTATGTGTCCGAGCAGGAAGCCCAGCAGCGTTATCGTGAACTGTTTGAAGACAGCATCGACCCCATCCTGTTGACCGGTTGGGACGGGCGCATCCAGGCGGCCAACCGCCAGGCAGCCCGCAGCCTGGGCAGCGAACCAGATCAACTCACCGGATTGTCAATGCTGGATTTGCACGCTGCTCCGCCGGAGCGCCTGGGGCTTGATTTTGCGGCGCTGAAAAATGGTGATACTGTTTCCTATGAATCCAGCCTGCATGGCCTGGATGGAACCACTATGCCCATCGAAGTGCACGTTCGGCGGGTTCAGTTGGGCGTCGAAACCGTCTTGCAGTGGTTCCTGCGCGATATCCGCGAACGCAAGCAGTTGGATACACTGCGGGATGACCTGATGGCTATGATCTACCACGACCTGCGCTCGCCGCTGGCCAACATCATTTCCAGCCTGGACCTGCTCAGTACCTTGCTGCCGGCGGAACAAGATGACGCCATTGCTGCGGTCTTCCAGATTGCTTCCCGTTCCACCGACCGCCTCCAGCGGCTGATCAGTTCTCTGCTGGACATCTACCGGTTGGAATCAGGCCAGGCAATCGTGCGCAAGGAGGATGTGGATTGTGCGCAATTGGTGCGGGACAGTGTGGAAGTGGTCAAGTTGCTGGCTGAGAGCAAAAACCAGACGCTCACCCTTGCCCAGGTCGGGAACGGACCGGTCATCCAGGGCGATTACGACATGATCCGCCGGGTTTTTATCAACCTGCTCGAAAATGCGATCAAATTTACGCCTAACAGCGGTTCGATTGAAGCCGGACTGGCCGAACAGGCTGGTTCAGCCCGCTTCTGGGTCAAAGATACCGGCCCGGGTATCCCGGAAGAGTCCCATGAGGTAATTTTTGAACGCTACAGCCGCCTGCAAACCGACCGCTACCCCAAGGGGATTGGACTGGGGCTGGCATTCTGCCGGCTGGCAGTGCAGGCGCATGGTGGTAAAATCTGGGTAGAAAGTTCATTAGGCGCGGGCAGCCGCTTCATCTTTACTCTGCCGGCTGGCGCATAAGCCGCTTTCCAATATCCCTGCAGCAAGGACAAATGATGCAAGAAATTTCCGAGCATGTGTTCATCGAACGCAGTTACCCTGGAGTCACGCTGGGAGCAATCAACTGGCCGCATGGGCTGATTCTAATTGACGCCCCCTTCCGCGCTGAGGACTGCCGCGCCTGGCGTACCAGTTTGTTAAACCTGGGCGGCGGAGTGGACCGGTTACTGATCAATCTGGATGCACACGTGGATCGTACCCTGGGCGCGCGGGCAATGGAATGCACCATCGCCGGGCATGAGCGAATGGCCGAAGTGTTCCGCAACCGTCCGGTGACCTTCAAGACGCAGGGTCCAGAGACTGGCGCTGAATGGGAGATGTACAACGGCCTGGGCAGCATTCGCTGGGCGCCCCCCGAGATCACTTTTAACACCAGCATGCAAATCCATGGGAGCGATTCGCTGCTGGTGCTGGAGTCTCATCCTGGCCCTGCCAGTGGCGCCATCTGGGCGGTTCTGCCCGGGCACAACCTGGCTTTCATTGGGGATGCGGTCGTGTTTGGCCAACCGCCTTTCCTGGCTGCTGCCGACTTGCCGGCCTGGTTAACCACGCTGGAACTGCTGAGCTCGCCAACCTATCAAAACTATCTGTTGGTCAATGGACGGAATGGGCTGGTCACGCAGAAACATGTGCACCACATGCGCGATTTCCTCAAGGAAACGCAGGCCATGCTCAAGGAATTGTCTGATTCACGAGCGACCGCTTCCGATACTGCCGCATTGGTTCCAGTTTTATTGAAATTCTTTGAATTTACGGTAGATCGTTCCGAACAATATACCAACCGGCTTAAATGGGGGCTGGCCCAGTGTTTCACCCGCAATTTTCGCTCTGCTGGCGAAGCAATCGAAGAATAAAGCCAAAAGGAACAACCCATGCCGTCATCTCCGTATGCCCCTCTCGTCGAAGTCACGCGCGGCCCGGTGGTCGAATCAGTTCATTCAGGCGCGTTGGCTGTAGTGGATGCGCAGGGCAAATTGATTGCCAGCGCCGGCGACCCCAACCTGGTTACTTACTTGCGTTCCTCGTCCAAACCGCTGCAAGTGCTGCCGTTACTGGAACGAGGAGGCGTGCAGGCGTTTGACTTGAGCGATAAAGAAATTGCGCTGATGTGCGCCTCGCACTCGGGCACGGATGAACATTATGCCACAGTGACCGCGCTGCAGGCCAAGATTGGGATCAGCGAGGGCGACCTGCTATGCGGCGTCCATGCGCCCACACACGCCGCTACCGCTGAGGCCATGCGTCAGCGCGGTGAGGTCTTCACCGCCAACCGGCACAATTGCTCCGGCAAACACACCGGGTTTTTAGCCCATGCTGTGCTGCGCAGTGAAACCAAAGAAGATTACATCAACCCGAATCATCCCATCCAGCAAACCATTACCCAGACTTTTGCCGAGATGATCGAGTATCCGCGCGAAAAGATCGCCATTGGCGTCGACGGCTGCTCGGCGCCGGTTTTTGCCGTCCCGCTTTTCAACGCTGCGCTGGGTTTTGCCCGCCTTTGCGACCCAACCGAGTTGGCGTCCGCCCGGGCTGAAGCCTGCCAGACAGTCACCCGCGCCATGGCCGCATACCCGTTTATGGTGGCCGGACCTGAACGCTTCGATACCCTTGCCATGGAAATTGGCGGCGGACGTTTCATCTGTAAAGGCGGCGCTGAAGGTTACCAGGCAATTGGCATCCTGCCTGGAGCGCTTGGACCGGGCAGTCCGGCGCTTGGCATCACTTATAAGGTCGCCGATGGCGATGTGAACGGTCGGTCCCGTCCGGTGATCGGCGTCGAAATCCTGCGCCAACTCGGGTTGGTGACCCAAGCGGACATCGCCGGTCCGCTGGCGCACCTGGCTGCCCGCCCGGTGACGAACTGGCGCGAAATCAAGGTAGGCGAAATGCGTCCCGCATTCCATCTGGACTGGTCGGCCCTCAGCGCATGGGTACGAGGGGCATGAGCGATTCACCCGCCGTCGATTCCGGGGTGGCGGTGAAAGCGCTGCTTATCCACCGCCGCTTGATGGACATGTATGGTGCGCCAGAATGGCGCCTGCCGCTGACCGGCATCGATGAGCTGGTTTCGACCATCCTGTCGCAAAATACCAATGACCGTAACCGCGACGTGGCCTTTTTTGCGCTCAAAAAGGCCTTCCCGGATTGGGAGGCGGTGCGCGACGCCGCGCCGCAGGCGCTGATCGAGGTTATTCGACCGGCCGGTCTGGCCAATCAGAAAGGCCCGCGCATTCAGGCGGCGCTGCAGCAGATCGGCGCGGAACGCGGCTCGCTCGACCTGACCTTTCTCAAAGCGTGGCCAGCTGAGGAGGCGCATGCGTGGTTGACTGCTTTCAAAGGCGTTGGCCCAAAGACAGCCGCCATCGTTTTGCAATTTGCGTTGGGAATCCCGGCTTTCCCGGTGGATACGCATATTTACCGGGTCAGCGGGCGGCTCGGGCTGCGTCCCCCGAAGATGACGGTGGAGCAGGCGCATGTGCATCTGGCAAAATTATTCCCGCCAGAGGAGTACGGCCCGGCACATCTCAACCTGATCCGGCTGGGGCGCGAGATTTGCCACGCGCGCAAGCCCAATTGCCCGGTTTGCCCGCTGCAGGATGTTTGCGATTATTATCGGGATGTAATTTCTACGCTCTGATGGTAATGACGTTTTGCATTAAATTGTAGAGCCGTAGGGACGACTCAACCAACGACGCCATACCCTCCGTTCGTCGCATTTGTCACCCTGCCCGCAGGGCACTCTGTGAGTGAATAAAGTGAAGGGTCTCTAAGCAAAATGGCAAGCTTGCAGCTTGCCGACGCAAACTGAAAGTTTGCGCTACATGACTACCGTAGCGCCAACCCCACTGCGGAACGGAACGTCAGGTAGGCTGCCGGCATATCCGGCGCAGAAAATTCCACCGTCCGGCCATCCACGCGCGCCGCGCCAGGCATGATCGCCGCGCTGTCCGCCATTTGCGTCGCCAGGAACTCCACCCGCACCGTAACCGGAGTCTTGATCTTCAGTGGGGGCGGGTACTTGCCCGCCATGAAGCTGCGCACCGCTCGTTCGGCGGTTTCGCGGATCACCTGACGGGAGACTTCCAGCGGCAGACATTCAGCCGCCCAGCGGCTGGCAGCTTTTTTGACCTGGGCGGTTTCCACCCCGGCGACCCATTCGCGCGCCTCGGCGCAGACCGTCTGATCGCCGGAGACCATTAAGGCAGGTATGTCAAAATAGCCGCACACACTGGCGTTCAGGCCAAACTCACCCGTCAGCCGGCCGTTCAACCAGACATTGGCAACCCGCGCACTTGACCAGGTATGATCCAAAATGGCATGGAGCGAACCGGCGCGGGCATGGTAACCGATAAAGAAGGCGGCATCGACGCCCGAATCGACCCCCTGCACCATGGAGAAGGGGGAGGGTGTGCCGCAGTTCAAATGGGCGCGCGCGTCCAGCTTTTCGATCAGGATATTGGAGCTATTCCAATGGCCGTCTGCCACAAGGAACTCAGCGGCTCCCGCTGCGGCTGCCCCCTGAATGGCAGCATTTACATCTTCAGTCATGATGGCGCGGAAGCGCTGGTACTCGGCGTGAGAAGGATCCACTTGGTCCCAGTTGACCACGCCTGAGATGCCTTCCATGTCGACGGCGATTAGTAACTTCATGGTTGATTTCTCCGTTGTTCGTTTTAGGGTTGGGGTTAGTATACACCCACCCCAGCCGCCAAAACAATTGACTTGCAAGGGTACACTGGGTACACTTTTATTAGTCCCTGTTCGAGGAGGCGCGGATGCCGCAGCTTTTTTATGGGTCCATCATGCGGGAGGGAGTCCGCATCCAATATTACCGCACCGGCGGCGAAAAACCGCCGCTGATCCTGCTGCACGGCCTGTCAGATAACGCCCTAATGTGGAACCGTCTTCCGATGCTGCTGGAGGTGGAGTACGACGTGGTGATGATGGATGCCCGCGGACACGGGCTTTCCGGATTGGATATACTGGGAGCTGGTTTGGATGTCCAGGCAGACGATGTGGCAGCCCTCATCGCGCAGCTGAATCTGGTGAAACCGGTGTTGATCGGGCATTCGATGGGCGCGGCGCTGACAGGGCTGGTGGCTGCCCGCCTGCCTAAAGTCATCCGAGGGGTGATTATGATCGATCCACCCTGGCGTGACGAGGCGGAAATCATACCGTCGAATGGTAAAGAGCGCCTGGATGAGGCTACCCGGGCTGGATTCTGGAAAGCCAAAGAAACCGATCTGCAGACCTTGATGGCCAGGGCAAAAGTCGAAAACCCCGGATGGGATGAGAGCGAATTTATCCAATGGGCCAAAGCCAGGCAGCAGTTCAACCCGGAGGCGCTCAATTCAGTCATGATCCGCGCCTTCCCCTGGAAGGAAATCGCGTCGCGGCTGGCTTGCCCCGGTCTGTTGATTACCGGCGACCCGGAATACGGTGCGATTATCACCCCGGCGCTGGCAGACAAAATTGAGCACCTGTGGCGTAAGGGAAAGGTCATTCATGTGCCGCGTGCCGGTCATAACATCCACCGCGACCAGTTTGCCTTTGTGATGCAGGCTGTTAGCACTTTTTTACCCAGCCTGGGAAGGTGGTCACCAAAGGGATAACAAGAAAGGCGCTGCGGATCCGCAGCGCCTTTATGTGGTTATTATAGCGTGGTTTGACGGGCGAGGCTATCGGGTGACGCTTCACTTGGACGGGTTGTCCCGCCTCGCTTCTACCGTTTTTAACCCGGGAAACAACTACGGCATATTATTGCTATTGGCCCAGTCAGCGCCAACCACAACAGCGATGTCGTACTGGGCATTCGGGTCGTAGCGGTTGTACACCCGCGGATTTTCCAGCCCCATGACGCTCGAAATATAGCGCACCGTATATGGCTTGCCGCTGTAGATGAAAATGGTGGTTGAGTCGTATAACTGGTCGGCATTGGTCTCGTCCACCACGTTCAAGTTAAGGCTGCGCAACCATTCAGCGGTGCGACTGGCCATACCCTCGGTGGTGGTACCGTTCTGCACCGAAATGCGTGCTTGTTCGGCCTGCATCAACTGAGCGTCATCCTGGCTGACTGCCGCAGGGCCCACCGCGCCGGCCGACGAAAAGATTTCGTCGCGCAGCAGCCGAATTTCATCCGGAATGGGGATCAGGATGTCCTGTCCATCCGCCGAGAAGGCATTTTGCACCATGTCCGGTGAGATTACGGCCTGCTTGATGTTTTCGGATGGAATTTGCTGCACCAGCCAGGCCAGTTTAATCACCTGGTCGAGCGTCATATTCGTGCGTACGCCAGCAGACAGTTCGGAAAACAGTACGGGCGCTTTGACCACCAGGGTTGGCAGCATTTTGAAATCCAAAATGCGGTCACGCACACCAATGATGACCTGCTGGGTACGCTTGGCGCGGTCAAAATCGCCGCCGTCCGTTTTGCGGTTGCGGGCGTAAGCCAGCGCATGGTCGCCGGGCAGGGTGTAGGTTCCCGGCTCCAGCTCCACCTTCTTGTTGGAGCCGAGAATGGCGATGGTCATGGGTTCTTCGACGGTAATTTTCACGCCGTTGATTTCATCGATAAAATGCACGAAAGCATTGAAGTCGATTTGGGCGTAATAATTAATCGGTACACCCAGGAATTGCTTTACCGTCTCGACAGCCAGGCCAGGGCCCCCGCCGGGTAGATTGTTGACTTCGCCAAGGAAGTAAGCGGTGTTGATTTTGGCATAATCATAACCGGGGATATTAACCCATAAATCGCGTGGAATCGAAAGGATGCCAGCTGTATTAGTCAGCGGATCGAGCGTGAATAACAGCATCGTATCAGAGCGCGGCGGGTCGCCGGCTTCCCAATCCCGGTAATCCAGCCCCATTACCAGCACAGTAACCCGGCTCTTGCCATCCCACGGGTCAGGGTTTGGGCCGTCGGATTGTAGCTGCTGATCCATCGGGACGGTAGGAATGGTGTTGTTATTCGCTTCACCGTTGGATGCTTCCACCGGGATGCCTTCGATGTCGGTTGTGGTCCAGCTTTTGAAGAGGTCCCGCGCGATAGAGAAGGCCACGATAGCGGTGATTACTGCCAGGACGGCAAACGCTCCCAGAACGATAATGGTTGTGCGGTCAAATTTGCCGCGCTTTTTGGCCATTGGTAAACGACGATTTTCCATAAGTTTTTCTTGCATGCTCCAGCGTTAAGTCTGCAACGCGAGGTTGCAAGATCAATACCAGCCGAAATTAATTCGTATATTATAAATCACTATTGAACGGGTGGGGGCGGAACCGGCAGCGCATCGGCCGCGGTCTCCACCCATTTATCGCCTTCTTCGATCAACATCACAGGGATGTCCTCGACGATCGGGTATTTTCGCCCGCAGTCGCGGCACACCAACCAGGATTCTTTGACCAGATCCAGCAGGCCATCTTTTTCGCGCACGCAGTTTGGACAGCGTAATATTTCGAGCAAATCCGGATTGACCATTGCAACTCCCAGTGGACGTGTTTATACGCCTTCTATTTTACCACGAGCCAAAAATCGGATTTTCGCGCTTGCACCGGTGACAACGGGTCAATATAATAAAGGTTTGGGGCATTTTGAAAGACGGGGAGGGATGTTTCATGAAAGCGCTGGTAATTTTTGAATCGGTGTATGGCAACACGGAAAAGGTCGCCCGGGCGATTGGCGCGGGATTGGCGGCCGCCGGAGAGGTGCTGGTCGTATCGGCGGCTGAAGCCAAGCCGGAGCAGTTGACCGGGCTGGACTTGCTGGTGGTCGGTTCGCCGACCCAGGCGTTCGGCCCGATTGCCGGTACGAAGGAATTCTTGAAGACTTTGCCTGTCCACGCGCTGAAAGGAATGAAGGTGGCGGCGTTCGACACGCGCATCCCGGTGGCAGAGGTCAATTCGAAGGCGCTGACCTTTATGGCGGGGGCATTCGGCTATGCGGCGGAAAAGATCGCCAAGGGGCTGAAAGCCAGAGGCGGGGCTGAGGTGGTCGCGCCCGCCGGGTTCTTTGTTGTGGACAAAGAGGGGCCGTTGAAGGACGGGGAGCTGGAACGCGCTGCCGCCTGGGCCGGGGAGATTGTCAGGCGACTGTAGGCGCGCGTAGCGCGCGCCAGCCCGATTTTTTTGTAGGGTAAGCTTTAGCTTGCCTGGCGGCCGAAAGGCCGCCCTTTATTGCTGCGCGTTGGGCTCGGCAATCTTACCTGGTCCCAAATGAAACGAGTGGCGTAACAGGACGTTTGCGTGGGTATGCTGAAGCTTACCCTACCTATAGAATTAATGGTTGTTTGCTAAGCACATGTAGGACAAACTTTAGTTTGTCCAGTGCAGCCAACAGGCTAACAAATGGGCAAGCTGAAGCTTACCCCACATTCCCCCTGATCCTCTGACCATTTGATAGTAAAATTCAATGCTTTCTCCAACCCCACAAGGTCGTATTTCTTCCTATGCGCCGGCTATTCAAACTTGACTTCCCGCGCCAGTTCTGGCTGATGTTCCTTGGCATGCTGATCAGCACCATTGGCGCCAGCATGATCTGGCCGTTTCTGATGATCTATGTTAGCGAGCGCCTCAGCCTGCCGCTGACCTTCACCGCCATGCTGCTGACGCTCAATTCGGTCATGGGGCTGATCAGTTCGTTCATCGCCGGCCCCATCATCGACCGCCTGGGGCGGAAATGGGTAATGGTCATCAGCCTGCTGCTGAACGGCGTTGGCTTTCTATTAATGAGCCAGGCGCACACGCTGCTGGCTTTTGCGGCGCTGATGGCGCTGCAGGGTGCGGTTAACCCGCTCTACCGCGTTGGTTCGGACGCCATGATGGCGGATTTGATCCCCGCCGAAGAACGGGCTGATGCCTATTCGTTGATGCGCCTGAGTAACAACGTTGGCGTGGCCATTGGCCCGGCAGTTGGCGGATTCCTGGCGTCGGCATCCTACAACCTGGCTTTTTTCGGCGCTGCGGCTGGTCTGGCAACCTACGGACTACTGCTGGCCTTCCGCGCCAAAGAAACTCTGCCCGCGATTCATCCTGCTCAGGCTGCGCAAGCGACAAGCGAACGTTTTGGCGGCTACGGCAAAGTGCTTTCCGACAAACCCTACCGCTCCTTTGTCTTCGCCTTTCTCTTCACCCAGTTCAGCGCGTCCATCCTGTGGGTGATGCTTTCCGTATATTCCAAGACCAATTTTGGCCTGCCGGAAAGCCGCTACGGGTTGATCCCCATGACAAACGCGCTGATGGTGGTACTGTTCCAAATCCCTGTCACCCAGTGGACGAAACGGCATAAACCGCAGGCGATGATGGCGCTGGGTGCCTTTTTCTATGCGGTGGGAGTCGGCAGCGTGGCCCTCGGCAGTGGTTTCTGGGGTTTCTGGCTGAGCATGGTGATCATGACCATTGGCGAGCTGGTGCTGGTGCCGACCTCATCGACTTATGCCGCCAACTCTGCACCAACACACATGCGCGGACGTTATATGAGCATCTACGGCCTGACCTGGAATGTTGCGCAGGGGATTGGCCCGGTGGGTGGGGGTTTTCTCAACGATACTTTTGGCCCACGGACGATGTGGTATGGCGGCGGCGTGACCGGGTTGGTCAGCACGGGGTTATTCCTGCTGCTGGCAAGAACCAGGCTGGATGAGACGGTTGCGGTTGACACACAAGGATAAGGTGCACTGGCAACATAGCAAATTTATCCATCGGGGGCAGCAACAAAGAATACGTCCCTAAGACCTGAAAAAACCATAAAATTACCCCAATCCGGTTCCCCTGGGGACGATTTTCCATTCCAAGGTGATGCATTTTTGCTATTTTATGAAATAATATTAAATCAATTTGCATATCGGACTCGAATTCCCATAAGGAGGAAGTAATTATGACTGTTCGAGCATATATGAAACAAAGAGTTATTTCAGTCCAGCAAGATGCAACCCTTGAAATAGCGGCTGCTATCATCCGGAAACACCATATCGGCACATTGCCGGTCGTTGACCGTGCCCGAAAGCTGGTTGGGATGCTACGCCTGGAAAATCTTCTGGCACTGGTAATGCCTGACTTCGTTCACTTGGTTGAGCATTTCGAATTTGCCCATGATTTTGGCTACCTGGAGCAGGTGAAACCTGATCCAACTGCCTTGAAAGGGGCAGTGAGGGACATTATGGAGGAACCGATCAGCGTGCTGGCCGACAGCGGTGTTTTACGGGCCGCTGCTCTCCTTCATCTGCGCGATTTGCGCGATCTGCCGGTGGTTGACGCGGATAACACGTTGGTTGGATTGGTTTCGCATGTAGATCTGGGTGTTGCCTTGATGACCGGCTGGGAATTACCTGGGTCCCCTTTGGATACCGGCCTATGATCTTCCAATCCATCCTTACCACACTGATTTTTATCATCTGCCTGGTTTTGATTTTTACCGACAAGCTCAACCGGGCGATTGCTGCTATGGGCGGCGCCGTCCTGATGGTGGTGCTGGGGCTTGCCATGGGGTTCTATTCTGAAGAAGAGGCGGTTGCTGCGGTTGACACGAATACCCTTGGGCTGTTGCTGGGGATGATGATTCTGGTGGCTTTGCTCGAGCCAACCGGATTTTTCCAATATCTGGCGGTCTGGGTGGCGCGGTTGTCCAAGGGTCGCCCTATGCGTTTACTGGTGCTGCTGGGGGTGGTGACCAGCGTCGTTTCGATGTTCCTTGACAATGTCACCACTGTGGTGTTAATCGCGCCGGTGACCATCCTGATCTGCGAGATACTGGGGCTCAGCCCCCAGCCATTTCTCATTTCAGAGGCGCTACTTTCCGATACGGCTGGCGTCTCGACCCTGGTTGGCGATCCGCCCAACGTGCTCATTGCCTCAGCTGCCAACCTTTCTTTTATGGATTTCCTGACCCATGCGCTGCCTATCGTTGTTGTCGTGTGGTTAATCGCGCTGATGGTGATCCGGTTGCTATTCAAAAAAGAACTGGCTGTGATTCCCGAGAATGCTGACGCTGTCCTTGAATTTAACCCCAACGAGGCCCTCAAAGACCGCAAGACAGCCATAAAAGTCCTGATCGTCATTGGGGGCGCAATCCTTCTGTTTTTATTCGAGGAATTCTTGCACATCCGACCGTCGTTAATCGCTCTGGGAGCAGCTGCGGCCGGATTAATCGTGGTTCAGCCAGATATCAACGCACTGCTCAAAAGGGTGGAGTGGGACGTGCTGCTCTTCTTCGGTGCGTTGTTCGTCATGGTAGGCGGCATGGAACAGGCTGGGGTGATGGGCGGGTTATCTTCGCTGATCACCAAAGGGGGATCACTGCCTCCGGTGGTGCTTGGTTTGATCCTGCTGTGGGTAGTAGCCATTGCCTCGGCATTTATCGACAATATTCCCATCACCATTGCCCTTATCCCGGTGGTGCTCGATCTGGCTGCGGCTGGCATCAATCCCAACCCGCTGTGGTGGGCGCTGGCCTTTGGCGCTGGCTTCGGCGGTAACGGTACCATCATTGGTTCGACTGCCAATGTGGTTGTCGCTTCATTGTCCGAGCGCACCCGGCATCCAATTACACCGGTGATCTGGAATAAACGCGGGCTGCCAGTCATGCTGGCGACCTGCGCGGCTGCCAGTGTTTTGTATGTTTTGTTTTTTCCATGGTTAAGCCGGTAAATGGTACGCTTTGGCCGGGTGGGTTGGTAAGGCGCCTCGTGATTTTCACCCTGTGCTATAATCCCCATACTCACCTGATTTATTAGAGAAAACTCAAAAATGCGATTTCTCATTACCGGCGCTGCCGGTTTCCTCGGTTCGTCTCTGGCCAACCGCCTGGTGCGTGAAGGCCACGAGGTGCGCGGCCTGGACGATTTGTCCACCGGCGACCCGGCGGTGCTCTCGTCCGAAGTGCATTTCACCCGCGGCGACGTCAACGACCGCCCCAAGCTGTGGACGCTGCTGCAGGAAGTGGACTGCGTCTATCACCTGGCAGCGCGCGTACTGGTGCCCGAATCGGTGCTCTATCCGCGCGAGTACAACCAGACCAACGTCGGCGGCACGGTCAGCTTAATGGAAGCCATGCGCGACGTTGGCGTGCGCCGGGTGGTGTTTGTCTCGTCTGGAGCGGTGTACGGCGATCAGCAGCAGCAACCAGTGCGTGAGGACGCGCTGCCCAACCCGCGTTCGCCATATGCCGTCTCCAAGCTGGCGGCGGAATATTATGTCAAAACAATCGGGGGTTTGTGGGGGATCGAAACCCTTTGCCTGCGCGTCTTCAATGCCTACGGGCCTGGACAGCATTTCCCGCCGGTGCATGCGCCGGTGGTGCTTTCCTTCCTGCGCCAGGCGCTCAACAACGGCACGCTGGTAGTGCACGGCGACGGCCAGCAAACGCGCGACTATGTGTATGTGGACGACGCGGTCAATGCCATGCTGGCGGCATCCACCGCGCCGGAGGTCAACCAGTTGACCATCAATGTTGGCAGCGGGCGGGAGACCAGCGTGCGCGATCTGGCCAAGCTGGTGATCTCCGTGACCGGCGCCAATCCCGAGGTAGTTTACAATCCGCGCTCAGACCGCGGGTCGTCGCGCCTGTGCGCTGACCTGACCCTGGCGGCTGACAAGCTCAACTATAAGCCGAGTATTGGGCTGGAGACCGGTCTGCGCCTGACCCTGGAGCGCGACACCCGGCTGCGTGTGCGATAATAGAGCACGCCGGCACAATAAATTAGCGGTCTCTCTTTCTTCTACGAAATGGGGGAATTGGAGGGATTGCTGAATTCCCCACTATTCCGCAGTGGATAAAAGTGTATAATTATTCTATACGCAATTCATTTTACGGTAGCATTACCCTTTATGGCAGTCTGTTCCTGCCGTAGCCGCCGTGAATCCTTCCCTGGATTGCTGTTTCAGACAGTCGCCGTCCAATTTCTAACCTAGTGGCTCATGCTGGCAAAACTGCTGCGAACCCCTTCCATTTGTGTCATTTTACTGCTGGCAGCCTTGCTGCTGGCGGGCTGCGACGCAGCGAATACTGTCCCGCAGCTGGAAACTGGCACTTACACGGTGGATACGGTTTTCCGCGAATTTTATACGTCACTGGGCGGGCGTGAAACACTGGGGCCGGCCATAAGTGCCCTGTTCAATTACCGCAGTAAACAGTGCCAGTACGTTCAGAATGCAATGATGTGCTTTGATCCCCAGGCGGAGGGCATTGCCCGCTTCACGCTTTTTCCGCTGGGGGATGCCCTTGGCATTTATGAGGACCCCGAGATGTCTGCTGCAGGCAATCTGGTGGTGGACGGCTACCCGATCTACGAAGAGTTCGAGGAAATCTACCACCGCCTTTACGGGCCCCTGTATGTTGGCCGGCCGCTCACCCAGCCACGCTACAACGCTAATGGCAGCCGTATCGAGCAGTATTTCCAGAATGTTGGCTTTTACCGCAGCGTCAATGCTGCGCCTGGTGAGGTGCATTTGCTTTCCTACGGCGTTTTCGCGTGTTCAACCGACTGCCGTTTCACTCCGCCGCAAACCGCCGTTGTCAATGCCAATATGGCCAGCGCCTCTCAGCCGTATTTGTCGCAAGTGGCGCGGCTGGGCGGTTTGAACGTTTTTGGCATGCCGCTCACCGAACCCTACGTGGCGCCGGACGGCAACCTGGAGCAGATTTACGAGAATGTGGTGCTCTACTCGCCACAAGAGGACAACAGCAGCTTACAACTGCGTCCGGTAGCTTTGATGCTGGGAGTGCCAGTCGATCCGCCAGGACCAGAATTGCGCAGCCAAGCGGAGGGGGTGGTTTTTTACTCGACTGACGGCGACCTGGGCTATCATGTACCGCTGGTGTTCGATTATTTCATTGCGCAGCACGGTGGCCGCGAGATCTCCGGCAAGCCATTGGGGGAAATTTCACCGTTCAATGGCACCTTATATCGCCAATGCTTTGAGAATTACTGCCTGTATTTTGACAGCAGCGCTGCGGAAAGCTTGCAGGTGCGCATGGCGCCGTTGGGGTTGGACTACCTCAACCAGACTCAGGCGGCCCCGGCAGTTGAGAACACGCCGGCCGCACTGGAAGCGCAAGCCATTCACATGGTAGCCAATCCTGGCACCCCGCGCATCCCGGCTGACCAACCGCAGCGTTTTGACCTGTTTGTAGTGCGGGCGGCGGACAACCAGCCGGTTCCCAACATCGAAACTGAATTGACCCTGACGATGCCAGACGGCGCTCAGACGATCTACCAGTTACCGCCAACCGATACCCAGGGGCGCGCCAGCCTGATCGTCCCTCCAATCGAGCCGGCGCCGGTCAATGGTACGGTGATTTCATTCAAAGTCTGTCTGGACCCCCCGGCGGTTGACGTGGTGTGCACGTCGGACAGCTATTTGATCTGGAATTTTCAATAATACGTTCTCGGGGGCGTTGCTCCTGAGTTAACCGATTAACCGATCCTCAACGACGTGAGGAGCGATGCACCTGAAATGCAAAGGCAAGTGCAACGCACCTGACGGTGCATCGCACTCGACATGGGGCCCTTATGGATACGCCTCTACCAGCACGACCACGCGGTCGATAGTTGAGCCGGCGGCATAGACCGTGAACTGAAAGTCCACCAACGCGCTGCCGCTCAACGGTTCGAGTGACTCCCATTGACGTATACCTGTGACTCGTCCCTGCGAATCAAATGCAATGGCTGCCGCCCGGATGCGACTGGCCGCCACCTGTGCGACGCTCAATTGAAAAGTTCCACTGGCAACCGCGCTCAACCCATCTGCGCTGATTTCAATGTCTGTGCCCGGTTGCTGCACGGCCAAAAAGCGCCCGGCGGCTGGCGGCACCGGTAGTGATGTGAGCAGCTCGGCGGTGGCGTCAAAGGTAACCGGCGCGGGAGCCGGGAAGTAGGCTGAAAGCGCCATCACGCCGCCTGGCGGCACCAGGTTAAGCGGCGCATACGCGGTCTGCGACAGGATTTCGCCACTGCCCTGGTCATACAACCGAATGGCCACCGAAAGCGCTTCGATGCTGAATTCCTGCCCGTTAGCGGCAGTCGTAAAACACCACAAGCCGCCCTCCTTGGAGGGGTAACAAACTGGGGTGACCAGGTCCAGGCCAACCGGAGTCGGCAGCGGTGGGTGGGCTGCATCGGGTGTAGAGGTATACAGCGGCGCAGGGATCATCAGGTTGGCGCCAATGCTCAAAAAGCGCGGATCCACGGTCGGATTGGCAGTCAATAAATCTTCCAGCGTCAGGCCGTAGCGCAGGGCAATCCCCCATAAGTCCTCTTTGGCGTGTACCACATGCGTGCGCGGTGTAGGGGTGGCGCTTGGCAGCGGCGTGACTGTGGCGGCATTGGTCGGTGAGGGCGTCACGGATGCCGCCGGGCCGGTATACGGTTTTAAGGCGCCGGTGCGGGTGGGTAGGGATGTCGGGGTAACGGCAGGTTCAAACGGCGAGCAAGCTGCCAGCGCTACGGCTATTACCGCCAGCGCCAGCAGCGGCAGAATCATCTTCATGCTGGCGATTATACCTCACGCAAATCACCCCCTTTTTGCATCTTGACAAGGACTTTAAATAGAACGATAATAGAACAAATATTCTAAGACATGACTCGTATTTTGTACCTCCCCTCTGAACGCGCTTTCTATACGCTGGATTCCAGCCTGCCCCCGGGTCGGTTAATTCTGGCGGTCAATAGCGGCAGATGGCGCCCTCCGGATGGTATTCCCCGCCGGGATAAGATGGTTGCCGGATTGCGGGCCGTGCGTTTAGGCCGCAGCACCGTTCTCATTTTTCAACCGCTTGAAAATGAGTTGACCCCACTGGACTCCCACCCAACGGGTCCGCTCGGACAACGCCAGATGCAAGTGCTGCAATGCGTGGCGCAGGGGATGACTACCCGGCAAGTAGCGACCCGCCTGGGAATGTCGCGCCGCACCGTCTATTTGCATCTGGCAGCTATTCGGCACAGTTTGAGCGCTGTGTCTACTGCCGAGGCCATTCAACGCGCTGCTGAATTGGGATTATGCCAGCCGCCAGTCTCAGGCTAGCCTGGGTAAGGCGCAGGCTGGCGATTCTTATCAAAACCGTAATGTGACTGCAAATTCAGCGTCCTTGTCGCATGTACTCCGCTATGCTAAACTGTTACCATGCCTGTTGATGAATCAATAATCAGAGAAGCGCGCAAGGCCATCGAGCAGGGAGACCGCGCTCGCGCCAAGGATTTACTTACCCGCCAAATGCGGCGGGATCAGGAAAATCCTGAAGTGTGGTTATGGATGAGTGCCGTAGTTGATACAGCCAAAGAGCGGGCTTATTGCCTGCGCGAAGCGCTGCGGATCGACCCGGGAAACCGGGCGGCCAAACGCGGCCTGGCTATGATGGGAGAACTTGCGCCGGAGGAACAGACGGTCGAACCTCAGCTCATGCCGCGACGTAACTGGCAGGCGCATATCGACAAGGCGGAACGCCCGCCCCTGAAATTACCGGGAAAAAAGGTCTTCCTGTACGGCGGCGTTGGGATCGCTGTACTCGCGCTGGTGGGCTATGCTATTTTTGGGACGGAAAACCTGAGAACCCGACAAGCCCAATTTGTTCCCTCCCCCTATCCCAGCGCCACCTCATCACCGACCCCCGTCCCAACCGCTACCCCGGTGCCAAGCGGTCCCACCCCGCCGTGGCAGGTGTTGGCTGCCCCATACACCCCAACGCCAATTTATGTGAATACGCCTCACCCGATCAGCGAGGCTTACCGGTTAGGATTTGGCGCTTTCCAGCGGGGCGAATGGGACAAAGTTGTCCAATACATAAGCCAATCCATCCAGTCAGAACCGGGATCACCCGATTTGCCCTACCTGCTTGGTGAGGCATACCGCCTTTCCGGCAGCTACGACCAGGCAGTAGCTGCTTACAACCAGTCGCTGCAAATTAATCCTGCCTTTGGGCCAGCTTTCCTCGGACGGGCGCAAGCGGTCTGGGCGATCGACGCCGGGCAGGTCGATCAAATTCGCGCCGATCTGGAATCCGCGCGCGCGGCTGACCCCAATTTGCCGGAGACGCTGACCCTGATGGGCCGTTTGTACCTGCAAACCGGCCTGGCTGATGCAGCAGTGGAATACCTGAATGCCGCCATTAACCAGAATCCAAATGCGCCGCTGGCCTATTTTTACCGGGCTCAAGCATTTCTGCAGATGAAGAATCCGGCTCCGGCTCTGGCTGACGCAGACCGGGCAGTGCAATTGGATTTGACTTACCTGGACGCCTACCTGGTCCTGGGCGATGCACTGCAGGCCAATCAGCGGGCGGCTGACTCGATCCCACCGTATGAAATTTACCTGCGATACATCACTTTCACCCCGGATCCGGCGGTTTACGTCAAAATAGGCCGGGCTTACCGGGCGGGCGGCAACTTCCCGGCCGCGTTGGAGGCTCTCGATAAAGCGCTTGCGCAGGTGCCGGACAGCTTTACGGCATTGCTGGAGCGCGGTCTGCTCTACGTGGAAACCGGCGACCCTGCCCGTGGATTGGAAGATATCAACGCAGCGCTGGACTTCAACCCGGAATCGTTCGAGGCTGCCGCGGCGGTTGGCTGGGCTTATTTCAAGCAGGGAGATTACCAGGACGCAGTCGATCAGCTAAACTTGGCTGCCGAGCGCGCCCAGGATGATACCCAGCGGGCGATGCTCTTCTTCTGGCGGGCGCAGGCGCTGGAACCGATCGATCAGAACGCTGCCATTGCGGATTGGCAGCAGTTATTGACCCTGCCTGAAAGTTCTGCCCCGGCGGCCTGGTTCGAAACCGCTCGCCAGTATCTGGGCGTCTTGCAAACTCCAACCCCGCCTGCCGATGGGATTGCGGCAACCCCTACGCCGTAGATCGGCCAAAGTGCGGATAAAATAAAGAAGGACTACCCTGGCGCTGACCCACCCAAACATCAAACCAGCGTCGGGTGGGGTTTTCCTGGCCGGAGATTTCAACTTGCATTCGTATCAGCGTATTCTTTTGGTGCAGCGCCGCCGCCGCGGACAGTTCGCGCGCCAGTCACACGCGCTGCGCCGGCTGACGGGGGGGTTGCAGGGATTGGCAGTTGTCCTCCTTGCCGGCCTGCTGTTCGCTGCGGTCGCGCTGGGAACCGCTTATGCCAGTCTGACCGCCAGCCTGCCGGCGGTGGATTCGCTGCCGGTGATGCTCGACCCGCAAATCGGGACGCTGTTGCAGCCCACGCGTATTTATGATCGCACTGGCGAGCACCTGCTGGCCACCTTGGAAAATCCCGGTATCGAACGGCGCATGTTGCCGTTAAACGCTGCCTTTCCGGAGGCGCTCAGCCCCGCGCTGGCTCAAGCCGTTGTGCTGATCCTCGAGCCGGACTTCTGGAACCACCCGGCTTTGACCTGGCAATCGCTGACCGGTGAACATGCGCCGACCATCGCCGAACGGCTGGTGAGCAGCCTATTGCTGGAGGAGCCGAATGAGCAATTCGTCAACCGGCTGCGTGTGCGCCTGCTGGCCAGCCGGGTATTAGAGCGCTACGGTCGCGCTCAGGTGCTGGAGTGGTATCTGAATAGCGCTTCGTTCGGTCATTTAACCTTTGGGGCCGACAGCGCAGCTCGACTTTACCTGGGCAAGAGCGCCAGCCAATTGGATGGATACGATGCCGCCGTGCTGGTTGCTGCCCTGGAGGCGCCCGCCCTTAATGGAATCGATGCCCCTGCTGCTGCCCGGGAGCGCCAACTGGACGTGCTTTTGCGCATGACAGCCGGCGGCTTGATCAACCAGACAGATTTAGCTGCTGTGACCAGCATGCCTCCCCTCAATGTTCCGCAGCAGCCTCCAGATACCTCGGCTGCCCGGGCTTTTTCCGCCTTGGTGGTCGAGCGGTTGGCTGGCGAGCACGGCCGCTGGTTGTTAGAGCGCGGCGGCCTGCGCATCATCACCAGCCTGGATTATGACTTGCAGCAGCAGGCGATTTGCACCCTTCAAGCCCAGTTAACTCGCCTGGAGGGGCCGGCCAGCCCGTTCGATGCCGCGGATTGCACTGCGGCTCAACAGTTACCCAACTTGCCATTGGCTGCCAGTGCCAACCCTGCACCTGGCCCACTGGCAGCCAGCGCCGTCCTGCTGGATCCGCTCACCGGGCAGGTATTAGCGCTGACCGGCGACATCTCCCTATCTGGCGGCAAGAATGTGCTTGGCAGTCACCCGTCCGGATCATTGCAGACCCCATTCCTGGCGTTGGCGAGCTTTGCCCGCAGCCTTGGGCCGGCCAGCCTGCTCTGGGATATCCCATCCGGTGGAGTGGGGGAGCCTGCGGCTGCTTATTACGGACCGGTCCGGCTGCGTACCGCCCTGGCGAATGACTATTTGACCGGCCTTACCGCCCTGTTCGAACAGGTCGGCGCGGCAGCAGTGACGACCACCGCCCGCTCGCTTGGACTGGTGGATTACACCCTGCCGAACAATGTCAGTCAAACGCTGACCGGCGGCCCGGCGCTCGATCCTTTGGAGCTGGCGCAGGCCTTTAGCGTTTTCAGCACGCTGGGTACGCTGTCTGGAACGCAAGTAGCAGACAGCAACCGCCTGAAGCCGCAGCTGATCCTATCGGTCGAAGATGCTGCCGGAACAGCAGTTTTGGGTGAATTCACCACAGAAACCCGCCAGATTGTCAGCCCGCAATTAGCCTACCTGGTTCATCACATATTGGCGGATCAACCGGCCCGCTGGCCAAACCTGGGGCAGGCGAACCCGCTGGAGCTTGACCGGCCGGCTGGCGCCAAGACGGGCAGCGCTGACCAGGGACGCTCCACCTGGGCGGCCGGATATACCCGCCAGCTTGCGGCTGTTGTGTGGCTGGGCTATGAACAGACTGACACCGCCGCTGCGCCGTTGGACGTCCGGGCGGCTGCCGGCATCTGGCACGCGCTGATGCAGGTTGCTTCGCAGGATCAGCCTGTGTTGGGCTGGAACATGCCGTCCGGCGTGACCCAGACGGTGGTCTGCGATCCTTCCGGGCTGCTGCCGACCGCCGAGTGCCCGAATGTGGTGACCGAGATTTTCCTGACCGGCAGCGAGCCGATCATCGCGGATAACCTGTACCAGCGCCTGGAAATCAACCGGGAGACTGGGCGTCTGGCGACCATATTTACCCCGCAGGAGTGGGTCGAGGCAAAGACCTTCCTGGTGGTTCCGCCCGAAGCGCAGGAATGGAGCCGCCTGGCCAACCTGCCGGTACCGCCGCTGGAATACGATAACATCCCGCCGGTTGAATTGAATCCCGTGGCGCACTTCACCAACCCGGCCCAATTCTCTTTTGTTCGCGGCGTACTGCCGCTGACCGGGACGGCTTCCGGTGAAGGCTTTGTCTCTTACCGGCTGCAGCTTGGACGCGGCATAAACCCCACACAGTGGCAGAACATCAGCGAGCCGGTAACCAACCCGGTCGAGAACGGTTTGTTGGGCGAACTGGATACCACTGGCCTGGACGGGCTGTATATCGTCCGTTTGATGGTCGTGTATGAGGGGCAGCGGGTGCAGCTGGCGTACCTCCAGGTCACAGCGGACAATACCCCGCCAACAACCAGCATCCCGTATCCGCTGCAAGGCCAGGTGTTTGCCGGGCGGGATCAACGTACCGTCACGCTGCAAGCGGACGTCTCGGATGCCGTAGGCGTGGCGCGGGTGGAATGGTGGCTGGATGGGCGAAAAATCGGCGAACGCAACACCTCACCCCATGCCCTGATCTGGGATGGAACGGTTGGCAGGCATACCCTGCAGGTGCGCGCGTACGATTTAGCCGGCAACGAATCCCGCTCCAAGGAAATAGAGATTACCGTGCAGTAGGGAAAAGTATTTTCAACAAAGCAGCCGGCCCCCTCCAACCCCTCGGCAGGCTCAAGGCATCACCTCCCCCAAAATCAAAAATATGATTTTAGAGGAGTGAAAAATCCAAAATGGTCTTCTCCGTGACCTCTGTGTGCTCCGTGGTGAAAATCTTTTACGGCGGACAAATTTCGGCGGTGGAGGTGTGGGTTGGCAGCGGCGCCAGAGTCGGGACGATTTCGTCCGGGCTGGAGACAAAGGCGCGTCCAGCCACGTCGAAGTAGAAGGTTGTTCCAACTTCATCCCGCAGCGTCAAGCGCGCTTGATTGGCGGATATGATTTGTAGCATACCGGCTGCTTGCGGGGCTGGCAGTACGCCGTCGTCCGCCGTGTTTTCGACAAACACCCACAAGGCTGCTTGCGGCGGTTCGGTATACAGCGTCCCGGCCAGCACGGTCACCCACTGCCCGTTAACTTCAGCCTGCCAGCGGCTATTCAATTTGCCCTGCAAATCTTCATACAACTCGGGCGTGAATTGCTCGACCCCGGGCGTGCGCTGCGGTGTTGGCAGCTCGGTGGGGCGGAAATCACAGGCGTCGGCGGGTTTTTCAGGTACATTTTGCAAAGTCCCAGCACTGGTGGCCTGGATGCGTTTAAGTAGATCCAGCTTGCCCTGGATGAAGGCTTCCTCGGTCGGATTGGTCGAGATGGCGAGGGTTGCCTGCAACGCCTGGATGTTGTTCTCGACCCAGGCCGGCCCGGCTGCCGGAGAGGGTTGCGGCGCTGACAGGATTTTGACCATCACCGCCAGCAAAAACAACGTTGCGGCAGCGATCAGCACACTCGGGATTTTTTTTGACCAGTTCTTCATGGGAACTCCATGCTCTATTTAAATTGCCACCTGATATCGGTTGAATATTGGAGGAAAGGTTGAGCGGTGAAAGTCTCCACATTGACAGCATCGAACAACTGTCCCCAACCTTCGGCGGGAGTGTTGTCCAATGTATTGCATTCTGTTCCGCCGCGCTGCTGGCAGGCCTGCATCTGGGTCATCGTCCCGGTGAAAATAATGCGGCTGCCCAGGTATAACGACCCGTACTTGCTGACTGCTGCCCATTGACGGGCAAGCACGCCGTTGTTACTATAAATTTCGGGGACGGCAAGGGCTGGTTCAGCCCCCCACGACACATACCAAACATCAGCTTGAGTCCAGGGTAAAGCAGTGTTATATGTCCAGCTTAAGGTTGGGCCAGTGGGGCAGCCAACACAGGCGCCGTAATTGAAATAGATACTACTGCCATTATCGTCATTGCCGTCAAACGCATCCGTCCAACCACGGGTCACATAGGGTGTGTTCCAGCGGAAAACTCCGTCACTATCCTGCCCCCATTCGATATCGATTGCCCCGGTGAACAAAATCTGACTGTTATAACCAGTAGGCACCCCCCAGGCATGTAGACGATTAATCATGCCAGCCCAGTTCCTGCCAAAGTCTATTGCAACCCCGCGTAAATTGTCCTGGGTGATATTAGTCTGATTGAATGAATCATAATTATTCGTTCCCAATCCAATGGTCACATGGGAAGCCTTGTCATTTCCACTGCAATTCCAATAGCCCTGTGCATACCATTGAGCGCGGTTTTCCAGGTCGGCGAGGCTGAGGAATTGACGTGCATAGCCATTGGTGGGATCGCTGAAAGTTCTTACCCCATAGACCCCATTTAAAACCCACATCTTGCCAAAATCCAATATGACCAGAGAATCCTGTGCACCGGGGGTGGCCGCGTCACGCGTACCCAACTGGCAGCCAAGGTCGTACATTTTAGCAGGGTCGCCATTCTGGATATAGTAACTGGTCGAATATAACGGCGCCGGCCCGTTTTTGAAAATAAGCGGGAAATAGTACGTCTGGCCTTGCAGCAGCAGCGCTGCAATCACTACCAGAACAAGCGGCGCAGATCTAATGCGGGGATTGAGTGTCTTCATAATGGAAAATACCTGTTGGGGTGGTAAGTTATCAAGGTCGAAGAGAGCAATGCCCTGGAGATTCCGGTGGAATTTCGGTTAGTATACCCTGTTAAAATCGGTTTGACCATCGGCCCTGATCCAGGACGGATACCCAGGGTGACTGGAAACCTTGCCACGCTGAGGCCTTTTGAATTTCCGTAAGGCCGTTTACAGATTACAAGACGCTGAAACCGGATATAAAGTTCTATGGTTGCAATTTTTCGGCCGTTATCATGTAAAATCATAACATGGAGCCGAAACCCTTCCCCACCCAAGAAACCGAACGACTAACCCTGCGCCAAATGACCCAGACCGATGCTGCGGGCCTGTTCGAACTGTATGCCAAACCCGAGGTCGTCCGGTTCATTGACCAGGAACCCATGGTACGCCTGGATCAGGCGAAAATGCTGATCAGCACGTTCGAAGACTTGTTCACAAGCGGACGCGGACTGCGCTGGGGGGTGTTTACCCTGGAGGAAGGTCAATTAATCGGAACCTGTGGCTATAAAGAGTGGGATACGCGGCGCTTTCGGGCTGAACTCAGTTATGACCTGGCTCCTGATAGTTGGGGCAGCGGCTATATGCGCGAAGCGCTGGTGGCAATCCTGGATTATGGTTTCCATCGAATGAAACTGCGCCGCATAGAAGGACTGGTCGATCCGGAAGACACGCGGTCGCATAATTTGCTCTCCGGGCTGGGCTTTCGCATGGAAGGCGTTTTACGCGAGCACGATTTTATTAAAGGTAAGTTCCAGGACGACATGGTCTTCTCGCTGTTGCACCAGGATTGGGAAGAAGACGAAAAAAAACTAAAGGATTGAGAGCTTGCCGGTCACGGCTGAACGCCCCATTCGCTAAACAGCGGGTTCAGGTCGCAGGTACAGGCAAATTCAAAGCTGTCCCGCAGGTCAGCCGGTGAGGCGATCTGGTAGCTATTTTCGCGGTAGTAAGCTTGCAACGCCGCATTGAATTCCGCCGCACCGATTTCTTCCCGCAGCGCCTCAAAGAACAGGTTGCCTTTAAGGTAAGCCACAATCGCATAGGCGCGCTCTACATCGGTAAGGTCAGCAACTGACTGGTCGAGCGGCTGAACGCCAATCTCAGTCTCCAGGTCGGTAACCTGCTTGCGGTACTCCCTCAATGCTCCCCAGTAAAAAACTGGATCATAGTTCAATTGGTACAACTGAGCTGAATATGTTGCCAAGGCTTCGTCCAGCCAGGGATGCCGCAGCACGTCATTCCCCACGACAGCGTACCACCATTGGTGCGCGATTTCATGGGCGGTCACCATCGGCAGTATGTGCGGCAGGGACTGGCTGTTGTAAAGCGCTTCTCCCACCAGAATCAGGCCCGGGTATTCCACGCCGCTGGCGTTATTCAATGGGGCGGCAATGATGTCCAGTTCATTGTATGGCAGCGGGCCAAAGGTCTGGCTGAATAAACTGAGTGCATCCACCGCGACCTGCATGACCTCCGCACGGGATGATTCTGACTCCGGTTGCCCCCAGTGATTAATGGTGATGTCCTCCCATGAGATCTGTTCCAGTTCAAAGGTTGGGCTGGCAGCCAGCATAAATTCACGCAGCGGGCCGCCGGCGATCTGGATTACAGCGTCATTATTGCTGCCTGCCCGGCTCACTTCACGTCCGGAACTCACGACCTGCCACGCCGCCGGCACGCGCACCTCGACCTGGTACAGTGCAATTCGGCTAATGACCGCGTCACCCTCGGGCAAAACAGGATCGGCGCGCCATTTGCCGTCCTCGAGCAGCGCCAGCAGCGGATAAGCGTTAGCCATCAGCATTACCGGCCCATCGCTGGAAATATTAAAAGTTCCGTAAACCTGGTCTGAACCGAAATCGACCGGCAGTTTCCCGCTAAATTTCAAGTCCAACTCGAGTGTTTCGCCGGGTTGTAACGGCTGATCGAGCGGCAATCGTACAGCAGTTCGATCTTCGAGAAAAACGCTGACGGGCAGGTCAAAGCCGTTCACCTGCGCCGTAGTGACATCCAACTGGCCGCCGTACAATAAGGGCGCGTTGGGATAAGTTCGCAGCACCAGATCATGCAAGGCTGTACTGCCGGGATTCGTGAAGGTTATCCGGGTGCTGCCGCTGTAATCCGGCCCGCCAGAAGTCAGGTCGAACGTCAGGTTGTAGCAAGTATCGATGCCAAGTGTGCTCCAGTCCGGCACAGCGTTGGAACGCAGTGCGCTGGCCTGCAGCGACAGGTCACAAGCACTCAACGGATCCGGGCTGGAACCGGCAGGTTGGCTGGTCAGGGTGGGCTGTAGAGGCGGGATGGACGTCTGGATCGCCGTGGGTGCTGCAGTTAGCGCAACCGGAGGTAGAACCGGCTGGCAGGCGGCCAATAGCAGCAATAAAACCAGTGCAATCTCAACCATCCAAACGCGCATCGTTAATCTCCGTTGTCGCTTAGGAGGATTATAACGCTCTGGTTTTGCTGCCAGCATAGAATGCTTGCCATAACTGGATGGCAGATAGGATGTATATAAAATCCAGGCGGTTTCTTAATCAAATCTAAATAAAATTGTGTTAATCTTGTGCTGAGTAAAGTATAGAAACAGGCGTGTCTGGAAGGGCAAAAATTTATGGCAGAAACCATCATGGTCGTGGACGACCAGTCCAGCGTAAGGCAATTGTTGCAGGAGTATCTCACCGAACAGGGTTACCGGGTAGTAACCGCCCCGGATGGGCAAACTGCGGTATACCTGGCGCGGCATGAGCAGCCTGACTTGATTCTGCTGGATATTATGATGCCCAAAATGGACGGCTATCAGTTTTTGCGCCAGTTCCGCCTGGAACGCCAGACGCCGATCATCATCATCACCGCCCGCGAGGAGGAGACGGATGCCGTCCTGGGGTTGGACCTGGGCGCAGACGATTATGTGACCAAGCCGTTTCGGATGCGTGAACTGCTCGCGCGCATCCGGGCAGTACTGCGCCGGGCTGACGGCAGCTCGGAACGCTTTGAGCTGCTGCGGTTGGGCGATGTGATTCTGGATGAACGCACCCACTCGGTGGCAGTGCGCGGCATGCCAGTGTCGCTGACCCCGTTGGAATTTGACCTGCTCGCCCTGTTAATGCGCTCGCCGGGCCGGGTTTTCAAGCGCGATGAACTGGTTGACCTGCTGTCAGGCAGCGGTTTCGCCGGGGTGGATACCACTCTCAATGTGCATATCCGCAATCTGCGCTTGAAGATCGAAGCCGACCCGAGCAACCCGAAATACGTGGAAACCATCTTTGGGGTTGGTTACCGCTTTCAGAAAACAGCTTGATCATGCTCAACAAATCACTCTACTGGAAAATCGCGCTGGCCTTCGTTCTGGTGGCTTTTTTTACGGCTGCCCTGGTCGCAGTCTTTATTCGCGCCACCAGCGCTGACCGTCTCACCCAATTGGTGCTGGACCAGCAGCGGGAGAACTTGCAGACCATCCTGGCAAATTATTACCAGGCAAATGGTTCGTGGGATGGGTTGTTGAAAAACTGGCAGGATATTGCCCCTGAAAGCCTGCAAGGCGGAATGGGAATGGGTACTGGCGAGATGGGTCAGGGCAATGGGTTGCATATGGGTATGGAACGGCGCAGTCTATATGGGCTGGCAGATGCGAAAGGCCACGTCATTGTGCCGGTCGGGGAGTTTGACGTCATCGGGCATGTACTGACCAGGCGGGAAGTGAGCGCCGGGACCGCCATCATGGTGGACGGTGAACGGGTGGGGGTGCTGCTTACCACGCGCAGCCTGCCGGTCTATAACGCGGCGGAAACCCTGTTTTTGCAGCGCACCAACCGCGCTTTGATCCTGGCCATGTTTGGCGCATTGCTGGTTGCGCTGTTGATCGGGCTGGTCCTGGCGAGAAATCTGACCCGTCCTTTGCAGGCGTTAACCGTGGCAGCCCGGAAAATTGCCGGTGGGCAATTGGATCAGCATGTCGAAGTAACGTCTGACGATGAAATAGGCGAACTGAGCACCGCTTTCAACCAGATGAGCCGCGAGGTGGCGCGGGTAAACCAACAGCGACGTCAAATGACGGCTGACATTGCCCATGATCTGCGTACACCATTAACCGTCATCTCCGGCTACGTAGAGTCGATGCGCGACGGGGTGCTCCAACCCACAACCCAGCGGTTGGATCTGATCTACACCGAAATCGGCCGGCTGCAGCACTTGGTGACCGATTTACGCATGCTCTCGCAGGCCGATGCCGGCGAGTTAGCTCTCGAACCAGTCGCAATTGATCCGGCGGCGGCATTGGATCATACCGCGGAAGTTTTTCAGCATCATGCCAGCCAAAAAGGCGTGGCTTTACGAGTAGAGGTGGAAAGTGCACTGCCGGTTATTCGGGTCGATGAAGCGCGCTTCATGCAGGTGATGGACAATTTGATCAGCAATGCCCTGCGCTATACCCCGGAAGGTGGCGTAATAACCCTGGGCGCTCGCCAGCAAAAGAACGGGATCGAATTCAGCGTAAGCGATACCGGCAGCGGCATAGAGCCCGATGCGCTGCCCTTGATCTTTGACCGGTTCCAGCGGGGGGATCAATCACGGCACGCCGACGGCAATGAAAGCGGGCTTGGGCTGGCAATCGTCAAGGCACTGGTCGAGGCACATGGCGGAAAAGTATCCGCTGAGTCCATTGTTGGGCGCGGCACCACCATTCGCCTGTGGTTTCCCAATCAGATTTAACCCTGGCAAGCCTCTCTGGTGAGCGATCTGGCGCCTTTGCCGATTGGCCTATCCTTGCTTAATTTGTCTACCCCACGCCCCCGGCCTAAGCAGACGTTCAATCGCTCACCACGGGTGCAACCTGTTGATTAACCCGACTGGCCGCCTTCCCACCGGGGTTTTGCTCATCGATAGTGATGACCGATTTGATCAGGAAGCCCGATATACCCATCAGCGCGCAAGCCAACCCACCAACCAGATACCAGGCTTGAATCCCCAACCAGTCGGCCACAGGCGCTGCCACCAGCATACCCAGCGGGGACATAAAACCTGACCCGCTGATTACCAGCATGAAGATTCGACCCTGCATTTCCGGATCGACTTTGGTTTGCAGCATTGCAAAGAGCGGCCCGTTCACCAGCGGATTCATGAGGCCAATCATAGCCATGCCGGCCAGCGCCAGCCAGTAACCATTTGCGCCGGCCAGGCCAATCACCGTGATTCCAGCGCCCATGCCGATCAGACCCGACATGGAAGTGATGACCTTTCTTTTAAACCCGCCCCATACGCTTAACAACAGCCCACCGACGATCACGCCAACACCCAGGCCGGATTCCAGCCAGCCCAGTTCGACCGCTCCGCCCTTGAACTGGCGTGTCACCAGCAGGGGTAGAAAGGAGAAAGCTGGATTGACCAGGAGATTGATCAGCATTGCCATTACCATGACGGCCATCAAACCAGGCCAGCGAATCACATACTTCAAACCGGCACGCACGTCCCGCCAGACGCTTTTCGGCGTGACCAATTCTCCGCTATCGCTGTGCACCGGCCGCGGGATGGCGATGAACAGCAGTGGCAGAATCGCCAGTGCAGCCGTGCCAATGTCGATGGCCAGCACCCAGTGAACAGGCAATAAGGAAAGCAGCAAAGCGCCCAGCGGCGGCGCAGCGATGGTCAGCATCCCGTTAAGCGCCTGGTTGGCGCCCGAGAGGCGTGACAGGTGCTCCTGTGGCACCATCAGCGAGGTCGAAGCCTGCATCGCTGGCCATTGGAAAGCCCCTCCTAACGCGCGCAGAAACATGGCCGCGTAAATGTGCCAGATTTGAATCGTGCCGGTAAGGAAGAACAATACCAGGGCCAGCGTGGTCAACGCAACCGATCCGTCGGCAAAGATCATTACCTTACGACGATCCCAGCGATCCACCAAAGCGCCGGCAAATGGACCCAACAACACCTGCGGCAGCAGTGCCACCAGCGTGGCGGTTGCCAGAACAGTCGTCGAGCCGGTCTGGACGGTTAAATGCCAGACCAAAGCAAATTGAACCAGGCTGCTGCCCATCAGAGAAAAAGCCTGTCCGCCCCATAACGGCGCAAAACGGCGCAACCAGTGTTTCATTTTCGGTTCCATCGATATTGTGCTGTCCATAAAGTCTCTTCCGCAAACAACGGATTTAAGCAACATTAATACGTTCCGGAACGCTGAGTGGTTCCAGCTCACATAATCTTTCCAATTCCAGCCGTTAAGAACTACTCGATAAAGACCTCGACGTGCTCGCCATCTTCTTCGTCGAGAACATCCACGATCTGTCCCATCTCGCCGGATTGAATCCATTCCATCAGGGCGTTCGGGTCAAGACCCTCGATTTCCGGTGAAAATTTCATTCCAAGACGGATGCCAGACCCAACCAGATTGAGCGGCAGGCGCACATTTACCCGCGTCTTGCCGGAATTGGTATCGGTTACGCGTACCCGCAGCCACTTCCCTCCGCCCATCGGCCCGGGAGTATGTGGCGCTGCCGGTGGTACAGGCGCTCCAAACGGCGGCCGGGGCATTCCTTTGGCGCCGGCTGAAGTCTCCAGCGCTTCGAGCAGGCTGGCCGCTTCAGCAGCAGTGATTTTGCCTTCCTGCAAAAGATTTAATATTTTAAGGCGTTCTTGTCCATTGACCATGGCGCTCTCACCTTCTACCGCCGCTTATTTCTCGACGGCTTCCTCCTTTTTACCCAGGATGCGCTGTTGGGCTTCTTCTGAGGAGATGCGGCCTTCAGCCAGTTCGTCCAGAATCCGCATGCGATCCTCGGCGGTCAATCGCACGGGGGTTTCTTCGCGCCCGGGCTCAAAGCCCAGAGAGCGTAAGATCTCATTAAACCGGTTGCGTAAGGTTGGGTAGGAAAGGCTTAGCTCCTCTTCCATGCGGTTAAAGCGCCCCTCGCAGCGGATAAAGGTCAGCAAAAATTGCATTTGTTCCGGAGAAAGGGAAGCAAATGGATTAGTTTCCGGGTGAAAATGCCCTTCAATGGTGGTGTTGCAGTTCAGACAAAACAAGCGGGTGACCACCAGTTCGCTTTTGCACACCGGACATTGATTCAACATTTGATTCATACCACCTCCGCAACCATACGATCTACTCGTAGGGGTTGACCCATGGGTCAACCCAATTTCGACCCATGTGTCAGCTTATTCCAGTTTTCTAAAAATATTTTAGCACTGGATTTAATTTTGTCAATAGGTTTATGAATTATATTTAGTTATTACTTTATATTATTGATTATTATTTCAATATATTAAAGTCAGGGGGTATCCACCAGCCGTTCGCCGAACAACACCCAGCTTCCCTTGCGGTCGCCGGCATCCGCCGGTGCGCGGTCGAAGTAGATTTCAAAGATACGCCCGCCGTCAGTACGCACGCGGAAGAAAAAACGCCCCACACCCCAGGAGCCAATGCGCTCAGCCCGCGATAGATGCGGTGGAATCATATTGCGTCCCATGCGTCCGCGCCGGCGAAAATCCTTCCATTCTGCCAGCAGTTCGACAATTCGAAAAGTCTCCGACTGCCAGGTGAATTCTTGCGGGCAAGGCGGTGATTTTTCCAGCAGCGGCGGAGAATCGAATTGCACTTCGATCGGCTCGTCGATGAAACGCATGGTCGGCTCGGGAATGGGCATCGTGTTCGTCCTCTGCCATGGATTATAAATTGGAACACGGAAATTTTAGAATCCAGCGGCTATGCCAAAAGATGTGACGAGATCGTTACATTAACGTCTTGTAAAGGATTTCAAGAGCCTTTTTTACGCTAATCGGCTATGATATACTCAAAATACGGGTAAGATCGGCTTAAATTGAGCGGCTTTGGATCGTTCGGAGGGAAACATGAAAATATTGCTGCTGATGCGCCATGCGAAATCTAGCTTTGAAGACAATCAGGCATCAGATTTTGAGCGCGGGCTCAACAAACGGGGAGAAAAAGATGCGCCGCGCATGGGTAAGCTGCTCAAGGAGAAAGACCTCGTCCCCGATTTAATTCTCTCTTCCAAGGCTGTCCGAACCAGCAAAACGGCTGAAATCGTGGCTGAAAAAGCCGGCTATAAAAAAGAAATCAATTATGTCGAAGGTTTCTACCTGGGCGAGCCCGAGGTATACCTCGAAGCGCTGCGCGCGTTGGATAACGATAAGCTGGATACGGTGATGGTGGTAGGCCACAACCCCGGTCTGGAGACCTTGCTGCAAATTCTTACCGATCACGTCGAATCGCTGCCGACCGGCGCGATTGCCTACCTGGAACTGCCCATTCGTTCCTGGAAAGCTCTATCCAAAGATCTCGTCGTCAATTTGAAAAAATTGTGGCGTCCGCGCGACCTGAAATAAGCCGCGAAGTTTACCTGAACGGGCTGTCCCCCAAATTTGCGGGTCGATTTCCATGCCCGCCAGCTTTTAGGACAACCTCGCTTGTGGGGTAATCCCCTACCGCTTCCCTGTGTTTCTCCGCAGGCAGAAACCCGGCGGTAGCGGCGAGGCGAAAAGCGAAATGCTCATTCTCCAATACTCCGGCAGCCTCGCCTGAGGACTGGCTCGCACTGGCCCATGGTTCAAGATCAACGGGCGAGCACTGCTCGCCCCTACCGCTGCCCTGTGTATCTCCCCAGGCAGAAACCCGGCGGTAGCGGCGAGGCGAAAAGAGCAATGCCTATTCTCCAATACTCCGGCAGCCTCGCCATAAGTCCGATTCGCATGAGCCTCGTCGGCGTATTACCCTTAACTTCTCTTCGACCCTGGCGTAATGTACGTCCTCGCTGTACTCGCTACGGGCATGGGTATCTTACACACACAATTCAGGTCTGTTAGGAAAACTTTAAAAGTGAACTCAACCAAACTTCAAAAGTGAACCATGGGATTTACCTAAACTTGAACCAAACCTTAAAAGTGAACCGTTTTCCCGAGGGAATCAGCAGGTAAAGTGACCAT